>NZ_JBBHJZ010000004.1:0-386238 GCF_037482895.1 Novosphingobium anseongense
ACTCGCCAAGGGGCTAAACTCGCGCGCATCCCCGCAGCGTCCAGCTGCGCCTCCATAAGATGCCGAAGTACAGCTCATGCCTGGAGGTGTCCGAGACACGGCGCCTGCGGTCGATCGAGGCGCTGCCAAAGGATCTTTTCGATCGCCTACCTGCGGCGCGGCGAAGCGTTTGAGGTCTGGCGATGGGAGCGCGCCACCGGTTTTGCAGGCGGCCGTTGCACGTTGCCATGAGTGGCGGCCGGTTGCCTAGGACCGCTGGGCAGGTCCGTCCTGTCGGTCTGTGCCGACCAAGCGGACGTCTAAGGCCTAGGCCCAAGTCACACGAAACGACGGTTGGTTGATCAGGAGTTTGCTCCGATCGGGGCGGTGGATTCCGGCCGGTGCAACGAGATTGCGCTCCGCGAATCTGGAACTCGGGTTTGTGAGAGAACCTGTGTTCCCACGATAAGAAGCAGCTGGGCGAGATTGTCGCGTATATGTGACTTATTAGTCATCTAAATGTCATGAAACCGCAATAAGCGCGCCTTGCAACTGATGGAGAATGCGGCGTGCGCGTATTGAATTCCCATGGCATCGTCCTATCGATGGGCCTGCTTGCGCTGACACCGCAAGCCGCACGCGCACAGTCGAGCGCGGATCTCCAGAAGCAGATCGACGAGCTCAAGGCGCAGGTCCAGGCCCTGACCAATGCCTTGGCGGCCCAAAGGAATGCCCCGGTCGCTCAGGCTCAGGCTCAGGCTCAGGCTCAGGCTCCTGCGTCCATGCCGGCCCCGGCTGTGCCGTCGGATGCATCGCTCGCCGCCGCGCCTGCGCCGGCGCAGGTGGCTGCGGTCACTCCACCCCCCGCGTCGCCCGCGACGAAGCCCAAAGCCTGGTACGACCGCCTGTCGCTGCGCGGCTACACGCAGCTGCGCTACAATGCCTTTCTGTCTGGTGACGACACTGCGCCGGCAGGGCAGTCGCGGCTCCGGTCCGTCCACGACGCTTCGATCTCGGATCGCGGAGGTTTTTCGCTACGCCGTACCCGACTGGTCCTGCAGGGGGACGTGTCGGATCGGGTTTCGCTCTATCTCCAGTCCGATTTTGCGACGGCCGTCAACAACCAGTCGGGCACCGAACGCCGCGAAGGCTTCGTCCAACTGCGCGACGCCTATGCCGACGTGTTCCTCGACAAGGCGAAGACGTTCCGCGTCCGCCTGGGCCAGTCGAAGGTCCCGTTCGGTTGGGAGAACATGCAATCGTCTTCGAACCGCCTCACGCTCGACCGCAGCGATGCGATCAACAGCGCGGTTCCAAGCGAGCGCGATCTCGGCGTCGTCGCCTACTACACGCCTCCGCCTGTCCAGAAGATCTGGGACCGGCTCGCGCACGACGGACAGAAGCTGTTCGGAAATTACGGTGCTTTCGGACTGGGCGTCTTCAACGGCCAAGGCACCAATCGGACCGAGCAGAACCGCGGGCTGATGAAAGTCGCCTTCGCGACCTGGCCGTTCGAACTCGATGGTCTCGGGAACGGTCTCGAGGGACAGGTGTTCGAGATCGGCGCGTCGGGCATGCTCAATGACGTCCTGCCCGAGTTGCGTACCGGTTCGGTGAGCGCGCAGGCGTTCAAGGACAATCGCGTCGGATTGCACGCCATGCTCTATCCCCAGCCATTCGGCATTCAGGCGGAATGGAACTGGGGCAAGGGGCCAGAATTCGATCCCGCCACCCTGTCGATCGCAACCAAGCGCCTCAGTGGCGGCTACGTGCAGTTGATGTATCGCCTTCCGACGGATTCATTTGGCGCTGTCATGCCATATGCGCGCTGGCAAAGGTACCGCGGCGGGTGGAAGGCTTCGGTCAATGCGCCGCGTCTGGAAACTGACGAGGTCGAACTGGGTGTTGAGTGGCAGCCGTGGAAAGCGTTGGAGCTGACGGTAGCCTATGCGAAAATGAAGCGCTCCGAAGCGGACGAGCGGCGCACCGGCCGAGCGGAGGGCGACCTCATTCGCACCCAGGTGCAGTGGAACTATTGATTGCCGCGACCGACGATCGGCAGGCGCACCACTGCGAGTATCCTCAGTGAGCCTCAAGGCAGGGGAGTGCTGCAGGCCGGACATCGCGAGTGCCTCCACCGATTCGGATGCCGTTTCGTGAGGCGAGCTTCAGGATAGGTTCCGCGCGTATCGACGCCGAACCAGGTCGAGGCGTGCGGGCAGGGGCTTGTGCTGGGCAGAGCTTTGTTCTCGCATCGCCCGGCCTCAGCTTCAATGAGTTCGGAAAGCGCGAGGGCGGTGTCGTGCCCAGCTTGCCAGACCGCTTCGCATTCCCCGGACTTGATCCAAAAATCATGGGGCTGCCGCTGCCGTCGCTCCGCCCAAGTCCTGACGCGCAAGCTGCTCCTTTCGAGCGACCTTCCGATCGAGTGGGCGGGGCAGGGGGCGCTCTTGGATGTCACGGCGTCAGGCGCAGAACCCTATTACCCCAGGTGAAGCCGGATTCTTTCAGGCAGAGCGCGCGATTTCGTTGTGCCACGGGGGACACGGCACCGTGCGATCTCTGGCTTCAGCTAGATTTCCGTGTTGCGCCAAAGCCTGCAGGCCTGCGCGACTTTGCGCGGCAGGCTTGCCCGAAGGCAAAAGTCAGTGCTTTTTCGAAGCTACCTGGTGCGGTCGAGAAGACTCGAACTTCCACGGGCTTTCGCCCACAACGACCTCAACGTTGCGCGTCTACCAATTCCGCCACGACCGCTAAATCATCGGGCTGCCGAAGCCGCCCGGGTGGGGTAGGAGCGGGCCATTAGCAAAGGGAGTCGGGGCCTGCAAGCGATGAGTCGGCTTGTTTGCAGACTATTTTTCCGGCTGTTTTCGCGATGGCGGCGAAGCGGCGCCGTCAGCCCGGCTTCCAGCCGATTTCTGCGATCCGAGCGGTCTTGGGAACGTCGGTCACGGCTTCGTTGACCTCGATCGTTTCGCCAGGGGCCAGCAGGCGCTTGGGCGGCGCGACTTCGTACGAGAAGACGATCTTCTCGCGCGCATCGCGCAGCACGATCAGGATCGTCGGTACCGTCCGGCGGGTCTGTCCGACATTGGTGACCGTCCCGCTGGCGCTGAAGAACTCGGCGCCATTGGGCATCGTGCGGCGATCCTGGCGGTTGGCCGGGAAGTTGAGCACGAGGTCGGGCTGCGCCTCGGCGAATGTCGCTCGCGCGAGCGGCATCCAGTCGGGCAGGCCATAGCGCGCCACGACCGCGACGGCGCCCAGGGCAACGACAGCGAAGAGCGCGGCGGCCATCGTCCACATGCGCAGGCGGTTGCGCCGCGGCTTGAACGGCGGTTCGAATTCGAAGCTCGAGCGGGCCTCGTCGAAGTAGCGGTCACCGCCCTCGTCGGCATAGACCCGCGTGGTCTCCTCGGCGATCGGGCCGAGCGGCGGCTCGGGTTCGGGTTCCGGTACGGCTTGGGGCGACGGCCAGGCCAATCCCTCTGCCGCCTGATCGTCGGGCTCGGCTGCGATGGGCGTGACCGTGGGAGAGTCGGCAGGCGCCGGCGGCGTGGCGATCGTCGCGGCCGGAACTGGGTCGGGCGCGACGGGCGGTGCCGGAGGCGGCGGAGCAGGAGGTGGTGACGACGCAGGCGGTGGCGAAGCAGGAGGCGGAGCTGCCGCCGGAGGCTGCGCATCGGCGCCGGACACCAGCGCTTCGGCCGAGGGGCCGTCCTGGAACCAGCTATGCCGACACTTGGCGCATCGAACGGTTCGTCCGTCCACGCCAATCGCGCTGTCCGGAACGACGTAGCGGGTCGAACATGCGGGACACGCGATAATCATGACGCCATTGTTAAACATGCCAGGCCTATGCGCGACAAGGCTTAGGCGGTGGATGGAACGCCGCATTGGCCTTTTTTCCACATGCATAGGTCTGTATAGCCCTCGCCAGACACCGAAGACCCGATCGAAACCGCACAATGAACCAGGCCCCCGACGGCGAAATCGTCCATTTCGACAACGTCGGCCTGCGTTACGGCACCGACCGGGAAGTGCTGAGCGACGTGTCGTTCACGCTTTATCCGGGGAGCTTCTATTTCCTCACCGGCGCGAGTGGCGCCGGCAAGACTTCGCTGCTCAAGCTGCTTTACCTGGCACAACGCCCCTCGCGCGGGATGATCCGCATGTTCGGCGCCGATGCGATCACCCTGCCGCGCGATCGGCTGCCGGCGCTGCGTCGGCGGCTCGGCGTCGTCTTTCAGGACTTTCGCCTGGTGCCGCACCTTTCCGCGGTGGACAACGTCTCGCTGCCGCTGCGCGTCGCAGGAATACCCGAGCGCGATATCGCCAAGCCCGTCGCCGACATGCTCGAATGGGTCGGCCTTGGAGATCGCATGCACGCACGCCCCGCGACGCTTTCGGGCGGCGAACAGCAGCGCGTCGCCATCGCCCGCGCGGTGATCGGCCGCCCCGACCTGCTCGTCGCCGACGAGCCGACGGGCAACGTCGATCCCGACATGGCGATCAAGCTGCTGCGGCTGTTTGAGGCGCTCAACCGCCTGGGCACGACCGTGGTGGTCGCCACCCACGATGTCCATCTGCTCAAGAAGGTGCCGGAATCGCTGATCATGCGGCTCGACAAGGGGCGCTTGTCCGATCCGACGGGAGCTCTACGCTATCCGCCCAAGCGCGCCACGGCGGGCGCGGGCGAGGACGAGGCGTGAACGGAGAAAGCGGCGGCGGAGCGCGAGTGCTGTCCTGGCGGCGGCTGTCGGGGGTCGGCGAGCACGAGCTCGTCCCACAGGCGCGCCTGTCGGGGCCGATGCCCTGGGTGATCGCGATCATGGTGGCCCTGACCGTCATCGCCGCGGCTGCCGGTCTCGCACTGCATAACGCCGCGGACGCCACCAGCGCGGAACTGCGCGGGGGCGTCACCGTCCAGGTCGTCGAGGCCTCCCCCGAGAAGCGCACGCGCCAAGCGCAGGCGGTGGTGCGGAGGCTCGGCCAGATGCCCGAGGTCGAGAGTGTAAGGCTTGTTCCGCAAGACGAACTCGACGGGCTGATCGAGCCCTGGCTCGGCGGCAAGGCCGGGCATGACGACGACGACTACGAGGGCGACGATGCCGCCGCCATTCCGGTCCCGGCGCTGATCGATGCGCGGATCACCGGCGAGGTCACCGAGGCGCGGCTCGCGGCGATCCAGGCGGCCCTGCGTGGCGATGCGCCGGCGGCGCGGGTCGATGCCCAGTCGCGCTGGCTCAAGCCCGTGCTCGATGCGATCGAATCGCTGCAGTGGCTGGCGATCGCGCTCGTCGCCCTGCTGGCGCTGGCGCTGGCCGCCGCCGTTCTGCTCGCGGTGCGCTCGGCGCTCGGCGCCAATCGCGACACGATCGAGATCGTCCATCTGCTCGGCGCGACCGATCGTCAGGTCGCGCGCGTGTTCCAGCGCACTACGGGCATCGATGCCGCGGGCGGTGGCCTGCTGGGCATGGCGCTTGCGCTGGTCGTCCTGCTGTTCCTGGCGCGACGCTTCGCGTCGCTGGGGGCGGGCATGGTCGACTACGGCGCGCTCGACTGGTTCGACTGGATCGTGCTCGGCCTGGTGCCGATCGCGGCGATCGCGCTGGCGATGCTGACCGCGCGTCTCACGGTCCTGCGCACTTTGCGCAAGATGCTCTAAGACGCGCAGATGATCCGCCGAATCCTGTCCTTCGTGGTGCTCGTCTGGCTGCTCGGCTTCGTCTGGTTCGCCGTGGCGCTGTCGGGACCGGTCGAGGGCGGCAAGAGCGATGCCGTGGTGGTGCTGACGGGGGGTGGCGGACGGATCGGTCGCGGGCTCGAGGCGCTGCAGAAGGGCTGGGCGAAGCGGCTGCTGGTCTCGGGTGTGGACCGCGAAGTGCGGCCGCGCGAATTCGCGCACGAGTACAAGGTGCCGCCTGCGCTGATGGCCTGCTGCGTGACCCTGGGCTTCCAGTCGGTCGATACGCGTTCGAACGCCAGTGAGACCGCGGACTGGATAGCGTCGCACAAGTTCCGCTCGGTGCGGCTCGTGACGACAGACTGGCACATGCGCCGCGCGGCGATGGAGCTTAGCGCGCAACTGCCCGGTCATGTCGAACTGATCCGCGACGCAGTGCCGTCGCAGCCTACGTTCCGCACCCTGTTCCTCGAATACAACAAGCTGCTCGCGCGGAGCGTTCAGCGACTGGCAGGGATGTGACGATGGCCGATGCGAACCGGACGCGCCCGGGCGACGTGGCGCGCAGCCTGGTGTTCTATCTCGTCTTCTATTTCGGCACGGTGTTCTACGTGCTGGGCTCGCTCGCGGCCCTGGCTTTGGGGCGGCGGGCCTTCATCGCTGCGGTCGATGGCTGGTCCGCGTTCCACCGCGTCTGTGCGCGTTACCTGCTCGGCATTCGGGTCGTGCTCGAAGGCGAATTGCCGACCGAGGGCGTGCTCATTGCGCTCAAGCACGAAAGCTTCTTCGAGGCGATCGACCTGCCTCACATGCTCCACCGTCCCGCGGTGATCGCCAAGGCCGAACTGCTGCGGATTCCGCTCTGGGGTCTGGTGGGGGCGACCTATGGCCTGGTCGGCGTCGAGCGCGACCAGGGCGCCAAGGCGCTGCGCACGATGCTGACAACGGCGCGCAAGCTGGTGGCCGAAGGGCGCGTCCTGGCCATCTTTCCCGAGGGCACACGCGTACCGCACGGCACTCGACCCGAACTGCAATCTGGCTTCGCCGGGCTCTACAAGCTGTTGGCCCTGCCGGTGGTCCCCGTCGCGGTGAACAGCGGCGGGCTCTATCACCGCCGCTGGAAGCGCCCGGGGACGATAACCCTGCGCGTGGGCGAGACGATTCCCAAGGGATTGCCGCGTGACGAGATCGAGGCGCGCGTGCGCGTGGCGATCAACGTGCTCAATCCCTAGTTGCGCGTGACCCTCACCGATTGGTGATTAAGCTCGGCCCAGCCGTAGCTCGTGAGGAACGAGACGTCGGCGGCATCGCGGCCCACGCCGATCTTGGCCATTTCCTCGGCTTGGGCCATGCCCGTCGGATCGACCAGATACCAGGCGCCGCCAAGGAACACCTCGGGCACCGCATGGAAGTCTTGCGGCTCGACCCCGAGCGCATAGACGCTGGCGAAGCGCGCCGGGATCGCGCTGGCGCGGACGAGCGAGATCAGCAGATGCGCGAAGTCGCGGCAGACGCCTTGGCGCATGACGAAGCTTTCGAGCGCGGTGGTTGCCGACGTGCTGACGCCGGGCTGGTAGGTGCAATGGCTCTGCACCCAGTCGCACATCGCGGCGACCCGCGCGCCGCCGACGAGGCCGCCGAATTGCGCATCGACGAAGTTCTGGAACTGGTCCGATGGACAATAGCGCGATGGCAGCATGTATTGCACCGTTTCGCCGGGGAGCTGGTGTGGCGGCACTACCGCCAGGCTGTGCAATTCCCCGCTGAGACGATGGATCGCGACGGTCGCGGTGTAGCGAACGCGCAACTGGCCCTGCAGCCGCAGCCAGATCCGATCCCCGATCGTGTCATGGCCCGGCACGCGGGCGAAATGCTCGACCGGGCTGATGTCGATATAGGCCTTCTCGACGGTCTGCTCGGGAATCAGCGCGGCCTCGAGCTGGAGCAGAACGTCGGTACGTTCTGCGAAATCGTAGGCGAGTTCCGCCTCGATATTGATTGTCGCGACACCGTTTACCATTCGGCCCCAGAAGAACCGAAACGCGATAAAGTTTCAACGTCTCACTTTTTTAATTCAGATCTTGCCGTGATCGCTGCGGCCGAAATCGGGGCGCGCGTCGTCCTGGCCCTCGGCGATGATCGAGCGGCGGATCGCGCGGGTGCGGCTGAAATGCTCGAACAGCGTATCGCCGTCGCCCACGCGGATGGCCTTCTGCAGCGCGGTCAGGTCCTCGGTGAAGCGCTGGAGCATCTCGAGCACCGCGTCCTTGTTCGACAGGAACACGTCGCGCCACATCGTCGGGTCCGACGCGGCGATGCGGGTGAAGTCGCGGAAGCCGCCGGCCGAATACTTGATCACCTCGCTCTGCGTCACGGCCTCGAGGTCCGAGGCCGTGCCGACGATCGTATAGGCGATCAGGTGCGGCAGGTGGCTGGTAACGGCGAGCACCAGGTCGTGGTGCTGCGCGTCCATGATCTCGACGTTGGCGCCGAGCGCTTCCCAGAACTCGACGAGGCCGGTCAGCAGCAGCAGGTTGCTCGGTTCGGGCGGGGTGACGATGCACCAGCGGTTCTGGAACAGCGAGGCAAAGCCCGCGTCGGGACCCGAATTTTCGGTACCGGCCACGGGATGCGCGGGGATGATCGTATGGTGCGGCAGCGCCTCGCCCAGCGCCTTGGCGACGGCCTGCTTGCTCGAGCCGACGTCGCTGACCAGCGCGGTGGCGGGAATCGCATCGGCGCAGGCGCGCGCCGCTTCGCCCATCGCGCTCGGCGGCACGCAGAAGATCACCAGTTCGGCCTCCCGTACGGCTTCGGCGGCAGTCTCGCAGACCTGGTCGACGAGGCTGCGCTCGGCGGCGCGCGCGCGCGTCTCGGGCAGGTGGTCGTAGCCCGTGGTCTGCGCGTCGGGCAGATATTCGCGCACCGCGAGGCCGATCGAGCCGCCCTGGAGGCCCAGGCCGATGATGGCGATGCGCTGGAAGGTCATTGCGCGGCTTCCGCCATCTCGCGCAGACCTGCGGCGATCACGTCCATCTGTTCGGCGGTGCCGATCGTGATGCGCAGGCCGTGCGGCAGGCCCTGGCCCGGCAGCCACCGGGTGATCGTGCCCCGCTCGGCCAGCCCGTTGTAGGCGGCCTCGCCGGTCAGCTTGCCCGCGAACAGGAGCAGGACGAAATTGGCCTCGCTCGGCACGGCGCGGATACCGTGGTTGCCCATGGCCTCGATCGCCGCGACGAAGCGCTTGCGTTCGGCGGCGTTGTGTTCGCGCGAATGCGTGACGAAGGCCTGATCCTCGACCGCGGCGAGCGCGGTCGCCTGAGCGCTGTTGGACAGGTTGAACGGGCCGCGGATGCGGTTGAGCACGTCGATCACCCCCGGCGCTGCGGTGCCCCAGCCGACGCGTTCGCCGGCCAGGCCGTAGCCCTTGGAGAAGGTGCGCGTGACCAGCACGTTGCCGTGTTCTTCGGCGAGCGCGAGGCCGCCGTCGTCGTCCTCGGGCGCGACATATTCGGCATAGGCCTGGTCGATCACCAGCAGCACGTCCGCGGGCAGGCCAGCGTGCAGCCGCGCGAGTTCCGCGCGCGGCGTGAAAGAGCCCGTCGGATTGTTCGGGTTGGCGACGAAGACCAGCCGGGTCTTCTCGTTGACCATGGCCAGCAGCGCATCGACGTCGGTGCCGTAGTCGTTGTCGGGCGCGACCACCGGCGTCGCGCCGCAGCGGCGCGCGGCGATGTCGTAGAGCGAGAAGCCGTAGCGGACGTAGAGGATCTCGTCGCCGGGACCGGCATAGGCGCTCGCCGCCACGCTCAGCAGCTCGCCCGAACCCGTGCCGCAGATGATCCGCGCGGGATCGACGCCGTGGACCTTGCCGATCGCGGCGCGCAACGCATTGCTGTCGGGATCGGGATAGAGCGAGGGCACCACGGCCTGCGCGCGCGCTGCCAGCGCCTTGGGGCTGGTGCCTAGCGGGTTCTCATTGGCCGAAAGCTTCACGAGCGGCCGTCCGTCCTTGCCGGCACTCTTGCCGGGGACGTAGGCGTGGATCTCGGCGATCCAGGGTTTGGGCTGAGGACCGGTCATGCGGCGGGCTTTAGGGCGGCTTTGGCGCAAAGCACAAGCGCTGCGTTTTCGGCACCTTCACAGAGCGGTCAAAATGATGCTTTCTGTCGCCGGGACGCGACGGCTTGGGGGACGAGCATGCGAACGGACGGACTGTTCTGGCGGGCGCTGAACGCGGCGCGCGCGGCTAACCTGGAAGACATGGGCCAAGCGCCGGCGATCGCGGCATCGGCCGGGCTTACCCGACGCCGGATGCTCGGCGCCATGGCCGCCAGCGCGGCTTTGCCCGTGGTCGGCTGCGCGCCATTGCCCACGGCCAGTTTCTCGACCCGCGTCGCGATCGTCGGCGGTGGCCTCGCCGGGCTGATCGCGCTGCGCGATCTGCGCAAGGCGGGGATAGAAGCGACGCTCTACGAAGCGCGCAGCCGGCTCGGCGGGCGGGTCTCGACCTATCACGGCGGTCCGGTACCGGCCGACGACGGCGGCCAGTTCATCAACGGCGATCACGACGATATCCTGGCGCTGGCGCGCGGGCACGGGCTCGAACTGATCGACCGCGCGCCGCTGGCCGGCAGGACCCTGCTCGTCGATCAGTATTGCCGGGTGCTTTCGGAAGACCAGCTTGCCGAGGACCTGCGGCCATTGGCGGCGGCAATTGCCGCCGATGCCGCGGCGATCGATGCCGATGCCGGCGCCCTGGCCGCGCTCGATGCGATCTCTGTTAGCCAGTATCTCGATCGCCACCACAACGCGGTGAAGCCCTATGTCCGCGCGCTGATGGAAGCGACGATGCGCACCGAATACGGCCAGGATCCGGCCCAGGCCTCGGCCGTCCAGCTCATCTGGAACCTGCCCCAGGTCGATGGCCGCCAGCTGCGCGTGATCGGTTCGAGCGACGAGCGCTACGTGCTCAAGGGCGGTTCGGGCAGCCTGGTCGAAGCGCTGGCGCCCGAGCTGATGCCGCATGTGCATACCGGGCATGTGCTGGAATCGGTGCGGCCCTCGGAAGCCGGCGCGCGCCTGCGCTTCGCCGGCGGAAAGGTCGTCGAGGCAGAGCGCGTGATCGTCACCGTGCCCGCGCCATTGCTGCGCACGATCGACTTCGGCGCCATGCTTCCGCCGATCTGGCAGCGCTACGCGGCCGAGATCGACAACGGCCGCAACGAGAAGCTCAACGCCGCCTACCACGGCAAGCCCTGGGAAGGCTCGATGGGCCGGGCGGGCGACGTCTGGCCGCTGGCCGGTGGCTTCGCCGAGGGCTGGGACGCGACCACCGTGGCGGGCGACACCGGCCTGATGACCTTCTTCATGGGCGGCGCGCAGTGCGCGGCCTCGACCAAGCACGATGCCGCGCGCCTGCGCCGCGATTTCGAGACGGTCGTCGGCGCGGCGGTACCCGGTCTGACCGAGGCCGCGACCACCTGGCAGCGGCGCACCAACTGGAGCAACGACCGCTTCGCGCGCGGCTCCTACGCCTGCTTTCGACCCGGCCAGCTCACGCGTTATGCCGGGCTGTTCTGGCTCGAGGAGGCGGGCAAGGCGGTGCAGAGCCCCACGGTCGGGCCGCTGGTCTTCGCCGGTGAACATCTGTCCGATGCCTGGCCGGGCTTCATGAACGGCGGCGCGCAGACCGGCCGGTTGGCGGCGCAGGCCGTGCTCGGTTCCTGACTCATTGACAGCAGGCGGGACCTCCCCCAAGTCCGCACATCCTATGGCTACTGCCGCCGTCATCGCCGCCAGCGAAGTGCTGGAACTGACCGAACCGCTGCCGCTCGATTGCGGTCAGCAGCTCGAAGGCGTGCGCATCGCCTACGAGGCTTATGGCACGCTCTCCCCGGCACGCGACAACGTCGTGCTGATCCAGCATGCGACGACCGGCGACCAGCACGTCGCCAGCCCGCATCCCAAGACCGGCAAGCCCGGCTGGTGGGATCGCATGGTCGGCCCGGGCAAGCCGATCGACACCGACCGCTTCTTCGTGCTCTGCGCCAATGTCCTGGGCTCCTGCATGGGATCGACCGGGCCGGGCAGCCTCGCGCCTGACGGCAAGCCCTATGCCATGCGCTTTCCGGTCATCACGATCCGCGACATGGTCCGCGCGCAGGTGGCGCTGCTCGACACGCTCGGGATCGACAAGCTCTACTGCGTCGTCGGCGGGTCGATGGGCGGCATGCAGTCGCTAAGCCTCGCCGCCAACTGGCCGCATCTGCCCGAACGCATCATGGTCATCGCCGCCACGGCGACGATGCCGGCGCAGAACATCGCCTTCCAGGAGGTCGGTCGCCAGGCGATCACCGCCGATCCCAACTGGCAGCAGGGCGCCTATTACGGCACCGGCAAGGCGCCCGACGCCGGCCTCGCGGTCGCGCGGATGGCTGCGCACATCACCTATCTGTCCGAGGCCAGCCTGACCGAGAAGTTCGGCCGGCGGCTGCAGGACCGTGCCTCGAAGACCTTCGGTTTCGACGCTGATTTTCAGGTGGAAAGCTACCTGCGCCACCAGGGTGCGAGCTTCACCAACCGCTTCGACGCGAACTCGTACCTCTACATCACGCGCGCGATGAGCTATTTCGACCTCGCCGAGGAGCACGGCGGGCTGCTCGCCGACGCCTTCCGCGCCAGCGACGCACGCTTCTGCGTGATCAGCTTCGACACCGACTGGCTCTATCCGACCGAGCTCTCGCGCAAACTGGTGCACGCGCTCAACGCTTCGGGCGCGCAGGTCAGTTTCGTCGAGCTTTCGGCCCCGTTCGGCCACGACAGCTTTCTGCTGGAAGTTCCCGCGCTCGACCGCGTCATCGCCGGGTTCCTCAGCCGATGAGAGCGCTCCCCGCGGGCTATGTCCTGGTCGACGATCGCGATCGTATCGATGCCGTTGCCGCCCATGCCTATCTGACGCGATCCTATTGGGCCGAGGGCATTCCGCTCGAGACGGTCGCGCGCTCGATCGCCGGTTCGCTCTGCGTCGCGATCCAAAGCGACGGACGCCAGGTCGCCTTCGCGCGGATCATCAGCGACTATGCGACCTTCGCCTATCTGGCCGACGTCCACGTCATCGAGGAGCACCGCGGGCAGGGGCTGTCGCACGTCATGGTCGAGCACTTCCTCGCGCATCCGCGGCTGCAGGGACTGCGGCGCTGGGCGCTGTTCACGCTCGATGCCCACGGGCTCTACGAACAATACGATTTCTCGCGCTATCCCCATCCCGAGCGGGTGATGACGCGCGACGACCCGGACGTGTACCGATGACAGAACTCCGCCCCGACCTCGCGCTGATCGCGCAGAACGTCGCCAAGGGCACGCGCGTGCTCGATGTCGGCTGTGGTGACGGCACCCTGCTGCAGGTGCTGCGCGACGAACGCCAGTGCCAGGTCAACGGCATGGAGATCGATCCGGGCGACGTCGCCGAATGCGTCGGCAAGGGGCTGTCGGTGATCCAGGGTGACGCCGACAAGGACCTCGCCTTCTATCCCGACGGCGCTTTCGACTATGCGATCCTCAGCCAGACCTTGCAGACGACGATGCGCCCAGACCAGGTGATGGAGGAATTGTTGCGTATCGGGCGGAAGGCTTTCGTTTCCTTCCCCAATTTCGCGCACTGGCGGGTGCGACTGTCGCTGCTGTGGGGCGGGCGCATGCCCGTGACGCGGCTGCTGCCCGTGGCCTGGTACGAGACGCCGAACATCCACCACCTGACCGTTTCCGACTTCCGCGCCTTCGTCGAGGAGCGCGGGATCAAGGTCGAGGAAGCCTGGTACCTGTCGGGCGATCGGCTGCGCGGCACCAGCGTCGCCAACTTTCGCGCCGAGCACGCGATCTTTCTGCTGTCGCGCTCATGAAAAACCTCCCCGAGCGGATCGGGGAGGTTCTGAAAGCCGGTAGCCGGTCGGCTCAGCCGATGGTCAGTCCGTGGTAGACGGCCAGCTTGTTGCCATCGGGATCACGCAGATAGGCGCCGAACTTGCCGCCGGTCTGCGGCTTGGGCTCGGGCTTGCCTTCGCAGGTGCCGCCGTTGGCGATACCGGCATCGTACCAGGCCGAGACCTGCTCGTCGCTGTCCGCGGCGAAGAGGATCGTGCCGCCATTGGCATGGGTCGCCGGCTGGCCGTCGCGTGCCGGCCCGACCGCGAAGTTCGGGCCGCCGGGGATCTTGTACATGATGATCGGATATTCGGCCGGCATCGACGAGGGCGGCAGGCCGAGCGCACCGAAAGTGGCGTCGTAGAAGGCGCGCGACTTGGCGAGATCGTTGGTGCCGAGGCGGAGATTGAGCAGGTTCATGAGATCGTTTCCTTACTGGCCGAGCGGATACATCGCGCAGAGCTTGTTGCCGTCGGGATCGCGCAGATAGGCGAGGTGAAGCTTCGCGAAGCCGAGGTCGCGCGGGCCGGGGGCATCCTCGCAGCTCGCGCCGCCGTTGGCGACGCCGGCGGCGTGCCAGGCGTCGGCCTGCTCGGCACTGGCCATCTGGAAGCCGATCGTGCCGCCATTGGCATGCGTCGCGGCCTCGCCGTCGATCGGCTTGGTCACCATGAAGTTAGCGCCGTTGTGCGCATAGGCCAGGCGGGTGCCCATATCCATGCCCGGATTGCCGCCGATCGCGCCGAACAGCGCGTCGTAGAAGGTCTTCGATTTTTGAAGGTCGTTGCTGCCGACGACCACGTGCGTGAACATGGAACCTCTCCCGTTTGTTGTGATGCGGTGCGGTTTCTATCGGCGCGGGGGCCGCGGTCAATGGCTCATTGCCGTCTGTCGCAGACCGCGTTCAGGCGAGGTCAAACTGGGCTATCCTAGGGCGTGCCTTCGTCGATTCGCCCGTTAATTGGTTACACCGGGAAGGACCTTGCCATGCCGCGTCTCATGCCGCGCCGCAGTCTGCTTTCGACCGTTTCGCTCGTCGCCCTCGCGTTCGCGCCGCTGCCGGCCTTCGCACGTGACGATGCGGCCGGCGATGTCGCCAAGCAACTTTCCGATCCGGGCAACCAGGTCGCGGCGACTGTCGCCCTGACCGCGCTTAGTGAAGCCCTGCTCGACATAAGGATAGAGCCGTTGCGACGCGCCCTGGGCGCGATCGGCAGCGATCGGGCCGACGATCTGCCGCTTGACGCGCGGCTGCGCGATCTCGCCGGTCCCGGCGCGCGTGACCTGCCCGGCGACATAGGCCGGACGGTGCCGAAGACGATGGGGGCCGCCGCCGGGATGGCCGGTGCCGTCGGCGAAATGCTGCCCGAACTCCAGGCCGCGATCGACCGGATGAAGAACGCGCTTCCCCAGAACTAGGGCCGGCCACTTTTCCACCCGAATTCGCCGCCATCCGGACTCGCTCCGGGTGGACGCCGCGCACCCGCTTAGGCATTACGACCGGCATGTGGCAGCTCCATCAATTTCCGCTGTGCCCGTTCAGCCGCAAGGTCCGTCTGCTGATGAGCGAGAAGGGCATCGGTTACGAGCTCTGGCGCGAGAGCCCCTGGGAAGGCCGTGACGAATTCCTGGCGATGAACCCGGCCGGGCGCACCCCCGTGCTGCACGATGCCGCGCGCGGCGTGACGCTGTCGGACAGCCGCGCGATCTGTGAATATTTCGAGGAAACCGTCGATCGCAACCCGATGATCAACGGGACCGCGGTCAACCGCGCCGAGATTCGCCGGCTGGTCGCGCTGTTCGACGAGAACTTCTACGGGGACGTCACCGCGCCACTGCTCCACGAGCGGATGAAGAAACGGCTGGTCTATCGGCTTTCACCCGATTCAAAGATGCTGCGCGAGGCGATGAAGCTGGCGCACGAGCACCTCTATTACATCGACTATCTGATCGATAACCGCCCCTGGCTGGCGGGAGCGACGATGAGCCTGGCCGATCTCGCCGCGGCCGCGCAGATCTCGGTGGCCGACTACCTCGGCGGCATCGACTGGTCGGCGCACGAGCAGACACGCGGCTGGTATTCGGTGTTCAAGAGCCGGCCGAGCTTCCGGCCGCTGCTGTCCGAGCGGATGGAAGTGATCCAGCCGCCGAGCCACTATGCGGACGTGAACGCCTGATCCTCGATCCTCCCCGCAAGGGGAGGACCTGCTCGTTATCCAGCCTTGGCCTTCGCGCCGAACCGGCCAAAGCGGCGGTACTGGACCAGCCAGCGATCGAGGAACAGGCCGAGCGGGCGCGGCGTGATGCCGAGTGCGCGCAGGCCCGGCATCGCGCCGTTGGCGACATTGCCGGCCTTGAGCAGCGCGTACTGGTCGCTGGTGATCGGTGCGCCGGGCAGGAAGCCCAGGCTCGCGATCGCCGATCCGACGAAGTCGGGCAGTTCGATCAGCCAGCGGTCGCGGCCCTGGGCCGCGGCGATGCGCTGGTTGAGCTCGAGCACGGTCAGCACTTCGGGACCGGCGATCTCGTAGGTCTTGCCGCCGTGCTTGCCGGGATTGGCAAGGGCGGAGGCGACGGCTTCGGCCGCGTCGTCGACGAACAGCGGCTGGAGCTTCGCCTCGGGCGCGAAGACCGGCATCGCCGGGACCGTGGCGATCAGGCGCGCGAACATGTTCACGAAGTTGTCGTCGGGACCGAACAGGATCGACGGGCGTAGCACCGTCGCCGTCGGGAAGGCCGCGAGCACGGCCTCCTCGCCCTCGGCCTTGGTCCGCGCATAGTCGATCTTCGAATCGGTCTGGGCGCCGATCGCCGAGACATGGACGAAGGAGCCGACGCCGGCGGTGCTGGCAGCGGCCGCGATCTTACCAGCGCCACGGCCCTGGACCGCGTCGAGATCACCGGTGAAGGCACCGACCAGATTGACCACGGCATCGGCGCCCTGGAAGGCGGCGGCCAGGCTGGCCGGGCGCGTGACGTCGACGCGCAGGAACTGGACCTGGCCGAGATTGGCCTGGGTGCGCGAACGGAAAGCGCGTTCGGGATGGCGGCTGGCGATGCGCAGGCGCGCGCCACGCGCGAGCAGCTCCTGCACCAGATGCTTGCCGAAGAAGCCGCTGCCGCCGAGCACGGTCACCAGCTTGCCGCGAAGTTCCTTGCCGTCGCTTGCCATTTCGTTCGATTCCAAAGCGTATTGCGTTGCCGCCCCTTTGCACGCAGCCGCGCAGCCGCGCAACCGTCGGCGCAATGCCCGGGGCGATCGACCGCGTTCCAGACTCGACGTCTCGCCAAAGCGCGGCGGGCGTGCCAAGGCGCCGCCAGCCGATGGACCAAGCCTATCCCCCCGCGCTGCGCCGCAACCTCATCACGCTGTTTGCGCTGTCGGGAGCGTTCATGACGCAGCTCGACGCGACGATCGCGAATGTCGCGCTGCCGCATATGCAGGCCTCGACCTCGGCCTCGCGCGAGCAGGTCACCTGGGTGCTGACCTCCTATATCGTCATGGCCGCGACCTTCACGCCGCTGTCGGGCTGGCTGGCCGGGCGGATCGGCCGCAAGCGCGTGTTCCTCGGCTCGATCGCGGGCTTCACGATCGCCTCGGTGCTATGCGGTGCGGCGGTCAACCTCGACCAGCTGATCGCCTTCCGCCTGCTCCAGGGCATCATGGGCGCCTCGTTGCTGCCGATGAGCCAGGCGATCCTGCTCGACATCAACCCGCCCGAGAAGCACGGCTCGGCCATGGCGATCTGGGGCATGGGTGCGATCCTGGGGCCGATAGTCGGCCCGCTCGCAGGGGGCTGGCTGACCGACAACTTCAGCTGGCGGTGGATCTTCTTCATCAACGTTCCCGTCGGCATCGCCGCTTTCGTCGGATTGATCGGCATCCTCGACGAAACGCGCGACAAGGTTGCCAAGCGGCTCGACCTGACGGGCTTCGCGCTGCTCGCGCTCGCCGTGGCCTCGTTTCAGCTCATGCTCGATCGCGGCCAGATCTGCGACTGGTTCGCCTCGACCGAAATCTGGATCGAGGCGACGATCGCCGCGGGAGCGCTCTATCTGTTCGTCGTCCATTCGCTGACCACGGCGCGGCCCTTCGTCGATCTGGGCATGTTCAAGGATCGCAACTACGTGATCGGCAACCTGCTCGGCTTCTTCCTCGGCGGGCTGATGTACGGGGTAATCGCGCTGACCGCGCCGATGCTGGCCGAGTTGATGAACTATCCGATCGAACTCGTCGGCCTCGTCACCGCGCCGCGCGGGATCGGCACCCTGATCGCCATGCCGATCGCCGGACGGCTCAGCGGCAAGGTCGATGCGCGGATCATGCTGTTCATCGGCCTGGCCTTCTGCGGTTGGTCGATGGCGCTGCTCTCGGGCTCCTCGCTCGAGATGGACAGCGAACTGGTGATCGTCTCGGGGGTGATCCAGGGCTTCGGCGCCGGCCTGATGTTCGTGCCGATCACGATCACGGTGTTCGCCACGCTTGCGCCGCGGTTGCGCAACGAGGGTGCGGCGTTCAACTCGCTGATCCGCAACCTGGGCGCTGCGGTGTGGATTTCGGCGCTGCAGATCCTGACGATCCGCAACGAGGCGACGGTCCATTCGCGGCTGGCGGAAGGGGTGCGGCCGGACAACCCGGCGATGGGTCTGCGCGCGCCCGATTTCGATTTCGGCGTCACCGAATCGATCGCCGTGCTCGACCGCGAAATCTCGCGGCAGGCGTTGATGGTGTCCTATATCGATTCGTTCTGGCTGATCTTCCTGGCCTGCCTGGTCGTGGCGCCGCTGGTGGTGATGCTCAAGAAGCCGCGCCAGGGCTGACGGAGCCGATGCCGCCGTGTAAGCCCGCACGATGAGCGGCCTCTACTTCGCCTTTCTCTGCGTCCTCGTCGCGGGCCTCGGCGCGCGCGACCAGACGACCGTGGCGGCGCTGTCAGCACGCCAGGGCTCGCGCCCAGGCGTGCTGCTGACGGGCATTCTCGTGAGCTTGGCGACCGCCGCCTTCGCGGCCTGGGCGGCCTATTTCACGATACCCCTGCTCGTGCCCAAAGCGCGGCTGGTCATGGCGGCGATCGCGCTCGCGTTGGCCGCGGGCGAATCGCTGTGGCCTTTCGCGACGCGGCGGATGGAGGAGCCGACCGCCTCGCTCGGCGCGCTGGCGATCGTGCTGCTCGCGCACCAACTGACCGATGCCGCGCGATTCCTGATCTTCGCGATCGCCGTGACTTTCGCGGCGCCGGTCTCGGCCGGGATCGGCGGTGCCGCCGGGGCTGCGGTGATGCTGGCGGCGGGCTGGCTGCTGCCCGAAACCTTCGCCGATCGCCGCGTGCGCACGGCGCGTCGAGCGATGGGTGCGGTACTTCTGCTCGCCGCGCTGGTCGTGTTCTTTCAGGCGATGACGTCCTGAGCTAAGCTCGACGTCATGGCCGAAATCGAGATCATCGCCGACGCGTCCGACGTCGAAATCGCCACCTGGCTGCTCGAGCGGCTCGAAGCCGCGCTGACGCTCGATCCGGGGGAGGTCGCGATCTCCGTTCCTGGCGGCTCGACGCCGTTCCCGATCCTCGCCGAGCTCGCGCATGCGCCGCTAGACTGGAGCCGTATCGCCGTCTGGCCCGGCGACGACCGCGTGGTCGAGGAAAGCCACGCGGCGAGCAACGTCGGCCGTATCCGCGCGCTGCTCGAACCCGCGGGCGCGCGGATCGTGCCGCTGGCCGAGGATGCGCGGCCGCCGCATTTCGCGCTGGTCTGGCTCGGCATGGGCGGCGACGGGCATGTCGCCTCGTTGTTCCCCAACACCGACCCGCGCGCTGACGATTCCGCGCGCCTGCGCCGCCTGACCCCCGATCCGCTGCCGCCCGAGGCACCGTTCGACCGGCTGAGCCTGACGATTCCGGCTCTGCTCGATTCGGATCGGCTGCTGTTCGTCATCCGCGGTGCCGACAAGCGTGCGCTGTTCGAGGAGGCCGGGGCGGGGGGCAACGACCTTCCCGTCGCGCGGCTGCTGGCCGCGGCGGCTCAGCCGGTGACATGCTTCACCTGATACCCCGGCCGCTGCATCGCACCGCCTATCGCCTGGCACATGCGCTGCGCGTGGTCTGGTGGCGGCTGCGTCGTCCGCGCATCCACGGCTGCCGCGTGCTCGCCTTCGATGCGGCGGGGCGCGTGCTGCTGGTCCGGCATTCCTACGGCTCGGGCAACTGGATGGCGCCGGGCGGAGGCCTGCGACGCGGCGAGGATCCGCTGCTGGCGGCGGAGCGCGAACTCGGCGAAGAAGTGGGGTGCATCCTCGAAGGCGCCTGGCTGCTGGCCGTCGTCGAGGAGCCGTTGAGCGGTGCGACCAACGTGGTCCACCTTGTTGCCGGCAGGCTCGCCGGCACGCCGCGACCTGATGGCCGCGAGATCGTCGAGGTCGCCTGTTTCGCGCCCGATGCGCTGCCCGCGCCGATGCCGGAGCTGTTGCGCAGGGATCTGCCGGGGTGGTTGGAGAGGGCAAAGACGATGGATAAAGATCCTCCCCTGTAAGGGGAGGGGGACCGCCGAAGGCGGTGGAGGGGTGTCCCGCTAGCGGTGATACCCCTCCGTCAGTCGCTGACGCGACTGCCACCTCCCCTTACAGGGGAGGATCTAGGTTTCGTTACAGCAACGACAACTGCCCGTCCGGCCGCTCTTCCACCTCCTTCTCGCCATCCATCGCCGAGAGCGTGAGCCCCATCAGCCGGATAGGTTGGGGCAGGGGCAGCACCTCGTCGAGCAGAGCGTGGCCGATCTGCGTGAATTCGCGGCGGTCGGCCACCGGCCGTGATAGCGATTTGGCGCGCGTGTGGGTGGTGAAGTCCGAATGCTTGAGTTTGAGCGTCACGGTGCGTCCCTTGGCCTCGGCGCGCTCGATCCGTTCCCAGATGATCTCGATGATGTTGTCGAGCGCCTCGCGCAGCATCGGACCCGACGACAGGTCGCGATCGAAGGTGCGTTCGGCGCCGAGCGACTTGCGCGGCCGGTTGGCCTTGACCCGGCGCAGGTCGATGCCGCGCGCGGCGCGATAGAGATAGTCGGCGAAGGAGCCGAAGTTCGCGCGCAGGAAGGCGATGTCCTTGGCGGCGAGATCGGCGCCGGTCTCGATGCCCAGCTTGCTCATCTTCTCGGCACCGCGCGGGCCGACGCCGTGGAAGCGGCGCACGGGCAGGCCGGCGACGAAGTTCACGCCCTCGCCCGGGCGGATCACGCAGATGCCGTCGGGCTTGTTCTGGTCGCTGGCGAGCTTGGCGAGGAACTTGTTGTACGAAACCCCCGCGCTGGCGGTCAGTCCGCCGGTCTCCTCACGAATGCGCGCGCGGATCAATTCGGCGATCCGCGTGGCCGAGCCGATCCCCTTGAGGTCGTCGGTCACGTCGAGATAAGCTTCGTCCAGCGACAGCGGTTCGACGTGGGGCGTATAGTCGTGGAAGATCGTTCGGATCTGCTGCGACACCGCGCGGTAGACGTCGAAGCGGGCCTTGCGGAAGATCAGGTTCGGGCAGAGCCGCGCTGCCGTGACCGAGGGCATGGCCGAACGCACGCCGAACCGACGCGCCTCGTAGCTCGCCGCCGCGACCACGCCGCGCGCGGCCGATCCGCCCACGGCTACCGGCTGGCCGCGCAGCGACGGATCATCGCGCTGCTCGCAGCTCGCGTAGAAGGCGTCCATGTCGACGTGGATGATCTTGCGCAGCCCCGGCGCGAGTTCATCATCGTCTTGGTCGTCGTCGGCGCTCATGGCGTCAAGGTAGCGATCATCGCTTCGCTCGCGAGGTTTTTTGCGGCGCTTGCCCTAGCCATTGCGCTCCCCATCCGCCACATAGCCCCGGCATGTCCTCCCCCAGCACCCAACCTTTCGCCATGGGCGGACGCGAGTTCGTCGCGATGATGGCTTCGCTGCAGGCGCTGCAGGCGCTGGCGATCGACGCCATGCTGCCCGCACTCGGCGTGATGTCGCACGACCTCGGCGTCGACGGCTCGAACGAGCGTCAGCTGATCATCGGGATCTTCCTGATCGCCTCGGGGCTCGGCTCGCTGTTCCCTGGTGCCTTGGCCGATCGGTTCGGGCGGCGCCCGGTGCTGTTCGTCTGCGTCGGCGGCTATGTGCTGTTCAGCCTTGCTGCGGCGCTGGCCCCCACGTTCGGCGCCCTGCTGGCCATGCGCGCCTGCGCCGGCGTGCTGTCCTCGGGCATGATCGTCGTCAGCTCGGCGACGATCCGCGATCGCTTTTCGGGCGACAAGATGGCGCGCACCCAATCGCTGGTCAGCGTCGTCTTCATGATCGTGCCGATGGCCGCGCCGACGCTGGGCCTGGCCGTGCTCGAACTGTTCGGCAACTGGCGCTGGGTCTTCGGTATCATGGCCGGCCTCGGCGCCGCGGTCTTCGTCTGGGCTTGGCTGCGTCTGCCCGAGACCTTGCATCCCGAATTCCGCCAGAAGATCGATGTGCGCGCGATCGCCGGCAACATGCGGATCGCCTTCACCACGCGTTCGGCCATCGGCTATGTCTTCGCGCTGGCGCTGATCCAGGGCGCGTTGTTCGGCTATATCAACTCCTCGCAGCAACTCGTTGCCGAGCACTTCGGCGCAGGCGACCTGTTTCCGCTGGTCTTCGGCGCCATGGCCATCGCCATGGCCATGGCCAACCTGACCAATTCGCGCATCGTCATGCGCTTCGGCGCGCGGCGGGTGTCCCACGCCGCGGTGATCGCCTATATCATCCTCGGTGCGACCCAGCTATTCTTCGCCTCGGGGGAGGATGAGACAATCTGGCAGTTCATCCCGATCATGACCTTGAACCTTTGCGTGATGGGCTTCATCTCCGCGAACTTCTCAGCCATTGCGCTGCAGCCTTTCGCGCGGATCGCCGGTGCGGCCGCCTCGCTCCAGGTGTTCCTGCGCATGGTGATCGGTTCGGTGCTCGGCGCCTTGATCGGCCAGGCCTATGACGGATCGGCGCGCCCGTTGGCCGTGGCGCTGGTCGCTGCGGGCGTGGGCTGCCTGCTGCTGGTCATGTTCAGCGAGCGCGGCAAGCTGTTCCGCCGCCTACACGGGCAGGTCGAGCAGGCTTGATGCAGACCGTCTACGACCTCGCGGTAATCGGCGGCGGGGTCAACGGTGCGGGCATCGCGCGTGATGCCGCCGGGCGTGGGCTCAAGGTGCTGCTGCTCGAAGCGAACGACCTGGCCAGCGGCACGTCATCGGCCTCGACCAAGCTGATCCACGGCGGCCTGCGCTATCTCGAGCACCGCGAGTTCGGCCTGGTGCGCGAGGCGCTGGCCGAGCGCGAGGCGTTGTGGAAGATCGCGCCGCACATCATCCACCCGATGCGCTTCGTCCTGCCCTATGTCGAAGGCCTGCGGCCCAAGTGGCTGCTGCGGTTAGGGCTGTTCCTTTACGACCACATCGGCGGTCGCAGGAAGCTGCCGACGACGCGGACGATCGATCTGCACCGTCATCCGGCCGGGGGGCCGCTCAAGGCCGGTTTCGCCACGGGTTTCGAATATTCGGACGGCTGGGTCGACGACGCGCGGCTGGTCGTGCTCAACGCGCTCGACGCCTACGAGCACGAGGCCGAGGTGCTGACCGGCGTTCCGGTTCTCGCCGCCTTCCGCGAGGAGAACGGCTGGGATCTCAAGACCCAGGTCGGCCACTTCCACGCCCGCGCCCTCGTCAACGCCGGCGGTCCGGCCGTGCTAGACGTGCTGCGGCTGGCGGGCGAGCGGCCCGACTATGCGATGCGGCTCGTGCGCGGATCGCACATCGTCGTGCCGGCGCTGTTCGACCACCCTTATGCCTATTTCTTCCAGCTGCCCGACGGGCGCATCTTCTTCGCGATCCCCTATGAGCGCGACTTCACCCTGATCGGCACCACCGACGCCGATCATGCCGGGCCGCTCGACGCGATCAAGGCGAGCGCCGAGGAGATCGACTACCTTTGCGAGGGCGTGAACCGCTATTTCATGCAGAAGATCGCGCCGGCCGACGTCGTCTGGTCCTATTCGGGGGTGCGGCCGCTGATCAACGATGGCTCGCGCAAGCCCGAGGCGGCAACGCGCGGCTATCGGCTCGAGCTGTCGGATTCGGAGGAAGGCGCGCCGCTGCTCAGCGTCTACGGCGGCAAGATCACCACCTATCGGCATCTGGCGGAAGAGGCGGTCGACCGGCTGTCGCAGCGCATGGGCGGATTTCCGGGCCGTGCCTGGACGAAGACCGCGCCGCTGCCCGGCGGCGACTTCACGATCAAGGGGCTGCCCAAGCTCAAGGCTGGGCTCGCCGCGGCCTATCCGTTTCTGGCCGAGGAGGACGTGGATCGCGTGGCCCGCGCCTATGGCACGCGCGCGGCGCGATGGCTGGGAGAGGCGAAGAGCTGGGAGGACCTGGGCCAGATCTTCGGCGCAGGCCTCAGCGCGGCCGAAGTCGAATACATGCGCCACGTCGAATTCGCGAGCACCGCGGAAGACGTGCTCTGGCGGCGCTCGAAGCTGGGCCTAAGACTGAACGGCAAGGAGAAGAACGCGCTCGAGGACTATATCCTGGCGCACCCGCACTGAGGTCAGTGGACCTTGGCGGCTTCCTTGGTGTCGATGATCTCCAGCGTCGCGCCGAATTCATCGAGCCCGTGGACCGCGCGCAGTTCGAGCTTGAAGTCGCGGACCTGGGCGACGGTCTTGAGGTGATCGATCGGATAGCGCGCGACGATGAACTCGTCGGCGAAATCGACCACATAGAGGCAGCGGCCGCTGGTCGCGTCGCGCAGCTTGCTCACGTTGAAGCCGTCCGCCGGATACCAGGCGCCCTTGTTCCAGCTCGTGATCGATTTCTGGCAATAGCGGCACTCGGCCGACAACGAGCCATCGGACTCCTTGTACTTCCGACCGGCGGGAACGTGCGTGCGAGTGTACCAGCATTGGGCGAGAGCGGGCATAGGTGCGAACCTGTAGCTAAGTGGTCATATCCCTGTCGCAACCGCATCCCCCATGCAGCGATTGCTTCAAGCCCTAGAACGGTCGCGGTTCGGATTTGTTAAGGGGCGCGGTCGCGCGGTTAACCAAATGTCGTAAGCGCTGCGAGCTCGCGTCGCGAGAGTGCCGGTTTTCCGCCATTCCTTGCCGGCAGGAGCGCCTCGGCGAAGCCGCGCAGGACGAAGCCGAGCTTGGCCGCGGACGAAGTCGTGATGCGCGCGTCGAAGGCCGTTTCGCCCCGGCGCAAGGCTTCGCGGAGGATCGCGCCATAGATTCCCGCGGCCGCGAGCACGGCCCAGCGCTGGCGGAACCCGAGCCGTTGCGCGCCGATCCGGGCCGAGGCCGCGTAGCGCGTTTCGAGGGCGCCGATGCGCTGGATGATGCCCGCCAGGGTGGGGCGATGGCGACGATCCATTAACGTCTCGGGCGCGATTCCGGCCTCGTCGAGCCAGTCGGCGGGCAGGTAGCAGCGCCCGGCCGCATGGTCCTCGGCAACGTCGCGCGCGATGTTCGCGAGCTGGAAGGCGAGGCCGAGGTCGCAGGCCCGGTCGAGCGTGTCCTCGTCGCTCGCGGGCACGCCCATGACCGCGGCTATCATCACCCCGACCGCGCCGGCGACGTGATAGCAGTAGCGCAGCATGTCGGCCTCGGTCTGGGGACGCCAGCCCGCCGCGTCGAGCGCAAAGCCGGCGATCACGTCCTGCGCCATGGCCTGTGTCAGATCGCATTCGCGCGAAAGCTGGCCGAGGGCGTCGAAGGCCGGATCGCCGGTGGGCTCGCCGACGAAGGCCATGTGGGTCAGTCGCTGGATCGTCGCGAGCCGTTCGGCTGCGCCGGCCTGGTCGCCCAATTCGCCGCCGTGGTCCTGCGCATCGGCCAAGTCGTCGCAGGCGCGGCACCAGGCGTAGAGCAGCCAGACGCGCTCCCGCGTTGTGCGGTCGAACAGGCGGCTGGCGGCGGCGAAGCTCTTCGAACCGCGCGCGATCGACTGCTCGGCGTGGGCGAGGAGTTCGCTACGCTCCATGATGCAAGCGGCTCACAGCTCGCTCGCCTTCATCGAGAAGATCGCCTGGACGGGTTCGTGCGCGGCCATGCGCTGGAGCAACAGGTCGAGCTCGGGCTCGGCCAGGATGATGCCCTGGTGCATCGGACGGACGAAGCCGACCTCGGCCATATGGCGGTTGAAGGCGAGCAGGTGGTCGTAAAAGCCGAAGGCGTTGAGCACGCCGACGGGCTTGGCGTGATAGCCGAGCTGCGCCCAGGACACGGCCTCCCACAGCTCGTCCATCGTGCCGACGCCGCCGGGGATCGTCAGAAAGCCGTCGGATAGCTCGGTGAAGGCCAGCTTGCGCGAATGCATGCCGTCGACGACGCGCAGTTCGGTGCAGTCGGTGTTGGCCACTTCGGCGCCAGCCAGCGCTTGCGGGATCACGCCGATCACTTCGCCGCCGGCCTGGAGCGCGCCCGATGCAACTGCGCCCATCAGCCCGAGGCGGCCGCCGCCATAGACCACGCCGATGCCACGCTCGGCCAGGGTGCGGCCGACGTCGCGCGCGAGTTCAACATAGCGTGGATCGGCGGGGGTGGCCGAACCGCAGTAGACCGCGAGGCGCTTCATTTCAGGTCCTCCACCATCAGCCGGGCGGTCGCCTTGGCGCTGCCCACCACGCCCGGGATCCCCGCGCCCGGGTGCGTGCCCGCGCCGACGAGGTACATGTTCTTGATCTTGTCGTCGCGGTTGTGGCCGCGGAACCAGGCGCTCTGAGTCAGGATCGGCTCGAGGCTGAAGGCGCTGCCCTGGTAGGCGTTGAGATCGAGCGCGAAGTCGCGCGGGGCATAGTGGAACTTGGTGATGATGCGGTCGTGGATGTCGGGGATCAACCGGCGGCCGACCTCGTCGAGCACGCGCTTTTCGATCATCGGACCGACCGTATCCCAGTCGATCGGCAGCTTGCCCTGGTTGGCGACGGGGATCAGCGCGTAGAAGGTGCTCTTGCCCGGCGGTGCCAGCGAGGGGTCGGTCACGGTCGGGTGGTGCAGGTAGATCGAGAAGTCTTGCGGCAACACGCCGTGATCGAAGATGTCCTCGAGCAGGCCCTTGTAACGCGGGCCGAACAGGATCGTGTGATGCGGGATCCCGGGCCAGGTACCCTCGACGCCGAAGTGGACGACGAACAGGCTGGGGCTGAAGCGCTTGGTCGCGAGCTTGCGCGCCATCTGCGGCCCGCGCGCGGTGCCCGAAAGGAGATCGCGGTAGGTGTGCATGATGTCGGCGTTGGAGGCGACCGCATCGAAGCGCTCGCGCCAGCCCGAGCAGGTCTCGACCTCGGTTGCGCGGTCGCCCAGGGTGTGGACGTGGAGTACGGGATCGTGGAGCCGCAACACGCCGCCGAGCCGTTCGAAATGCTTGACCATCGCGGCGATCAGCTTGTTGGTGCCGCCGCGAGCCCACCAGACGCCGCCATCCTTCTCGAGCTTGTGGATCAGCGCATAGATCGAGCTCGTGGTCATCGGATTGCCGCCGACGAGCAGGGTGTGGAACGAGAAGGCCTCGCGCAGCTTCTCGTGCTTGATGTAGCTCGAGACCATCGAATAGACCGAGCGCCAGGCCTGGTGCTTCAGCATGGCCGGCGCGGCGCGCAGCATCGCGGTGAAATCGAGGAATGGCACCGAGCCGAGCCGGAGATAGCCTTCCTCGTAGACCGCTGCCGAATATTCGAGGAACTCGGCATAGCCGGCGAGATCCTCGGGCGAGAGCTTGGCGATCTCCTTGTTGAGCGCGGCATCGTCGTTTGAATAGTCGAAGTTGACGCCGTCGGGCCAGTTGAGCCGGTAGAACGGCATGACCGGCATCAATTCGATGTCCTCGGCCATGTCGCGGCCCGAGAGCTGCCAGAGCTCGCGCAGGCAGGCAGGATCGGTGATGACGGTGGGGCCCGCGTCGAACGTGAAGCCTTCGCGCTCCCAGACGTAGGCGCGGCCGCCGGGCTTGTCGCGCGCCTCGACCACCGTGGTCTCGATACCCGAGGATTGAAGCCGGATGGCCAGCGCGAGACCGCCGAAACCGGCACCGATGACGCAGGCGCGTTTCATGCGACGGCTCCCCGATCCGTCAAGGTCAGGTCGGCCAGGGGACGACCGCCGCCGGTCAGCGCGGCCAGCGCGGCGAAAACCGGCACAGGCGGTTTGCCCGCGAGGATGCGGACCATGTCGATGGGGGTGGAGCGGCCGGCGTAGAAGCGCTCGATCAGCGGCTGGGGCAGGCGATAGAAGCGTTCCAGCATGCGAAAGCGGTTTTGTGGCTCGCCGGCACCAAACAGCATTCGCGATAGCATCCGGTAAAAACTCCCCTGCCGCCAATGCGTCCAGGCATGGTCATAGCTTGCCGAAGCGAGCGCCGCACCCGAAACCTGCGGCAGCCCCGCAATATGAAACGCGAAGCGCACGGCATCGGGCAGCGAATAAGAGGTCAGCGGGTGGACCAGCGCAGCGCGGACACCGGCGCGCGCAGGGTTTCGGGCCGGGTCGGGCCAGAAGCGGGTGAAGTCGCCGCGGGCGATCACGGGCAGCACGCCGCGATCGTCGCGCAGGACTTCGGCGATCGTCCAGCCGCGCGCGGCGACATAGGCGTGAAGCGCGGCGACCATGCGGGCGACGTCGAGCTTGGGGTCATCGGTATAATAGGTGTCCTCGACGAAAAGATCGGTTTCGGAAAAGGGTAGCAGATAGACGAAGCGATAGCCGTCGGTCTGTTCGACGCAGGCGTCCATGACGATCGGCCGGGTCAGGCCGTGGGGACGATCGAGCCGCAGGAGCTGGCCGAAGAAGCGCTGCCAGCCGCCGGCCATATGCGGAAGGCCGGAAGCGCCACGTGCGTCGATTACGCCGCCCGCGTTCAGGCTCCGTCCGTCCGATAGCCGCACGAAGTCCTGTCCGGCCTCGACCACTTCGGTATTCGCGAGAAGGCTCGCCACCGGCAGCGCGTCGCGCAGCGCGCGGTCGAGATTCTCGCTGACGATGCTGCGATAGCCGCTGTCGAGCTGGCGCGTATGACCGGGAAAGCGCACCTCGTATCCGTCCCAGCGCGCCGCGACGAGCGGATCGACCAGCCAGGCGTGATCTTGCGCGACGTCGCTGGCGAAGAACGACCAGACGTGCTCGCCGCCGAAGCGCGCGCCGCGTTCGATCACGATGACTCGCAGCTCGGGGCGAAGCCGAGCCAGTGCCAGGGCGATCAGTCCCCCGGCGAGGCCTCCGCCAAGGATGGCGATGTCACAGTCACGCTCGCTCATCGCGGCAAGCGTTTAAAGCAAGGGCGGCCTTGCGCAAGCCGCCCTTGCAATCTCGGAGTGGCTATGAGGACCTTCGCAGGAGCAAGCCTTCGGAATTTGCCTCAGTTACGGGAATTGCGGCTCTTGGGCCGATCCATGCCGCCCTTCTGGACGCAGCCGTCGGTCACGGTCGCCGAGCAGCGTGGATATTCTCTGGCTTCGGTCGGGGCTCCGGCAACCGCGCTCGGATCGGGCGAACCGGCGCCTTGGGTGACTGCGGCGTCGGCCGGTTGCGAAGCCGAGGCGGCCGGGCCGCTCGTCGCCGCAGAGGCGGCCGCATCCGGCGTGCCAGTCGCGGCATCGGCGGAGCCCGGGCTCACCGTCGTCGGACCTGCGGTGGTTTGGCTCTGGCCGGCTGCGTTCGGCGTCGTCGTGCCCGTGGGGTCGCCCGAGCCTGGGGCACCTGGACTTTGCGCCTGCGCAGCGGAGGCCTCGGCTCCCTTCTTGGCGGCGCTGTCCTGCGCTTGGGCCAGTGCCAGAGCGGGAAGCGTGAACGCCAGTGCCGCGCCGGCCATGAGGATGGAATTGCGGATTGCCTTCATCGGTCCTGTCCTTTTCGTCTGGGCTGATTTCGAAAATCGCCCGCATGAGAGAAACCGCGTTGGTCGCCACAAGCTCCGCGGCGATACGCCGTGCTGCCGCTTCCCAAGGGCAATTGGGCGCGATAGTTGGAACCATGACCGTTTCTTACCTGATCGTGCCAGCAAACCCGGCCGACGCCGCGGCGATCGCGGCGATCTATGCCCACCACGTGGTTCATGGCACCGCGACTTTCGAGATCGAGCCGCCCGAAGCCGACGAGATCGCCGCGCGCATGGCCAAGGTCCGGGCGGCGGGCCTGCCCTGGCTCGTTGCGCGCGATCCCGAAGGGGCGGTTCTCGGCTATGCCTATGCGAGTGCCTTCCATGCGCGTGCGGCCTATGGACGGACCTGCGAGGACGCGATCTACATCGCCCACGATCGGCTGGGGCAGGGGCTCGGCAAGGCGCTGCTCGCAGCTTTGATCGAGGCCTGCACCGCGGCGGGTCAGCGACAGATGATCGCGCTGATCGCGGGGACCGAGCCTGCCTCGATCGCGCTCCATGTCCGGGCGGGGTTCGTCGAGGTCGGCCGGCTCGACAGTGTCGGCCGCAAGCACGGGCGCTGGCTCGACGTCATCTACATGCAGCGCGGCTTGGGCGAGGGGGCCGCGACCGCGCCGGAGGAAGAGCCCGCCTGATCGCATTGTCCTGATTGCGAACCTTCCCGTGGCTCACGCGTTAGCCCGGGAACGTTCACCACCAGACACTTGCGAGGACCATGAACCGCATCCTCCTGCCCGCCATCGCATTCGCCGCTTCCGCAGTTCCCGCTCTTGCGCAGGATGTGGTCCCCCCGGCCGACCCCGCGCAGGCCGAAACCCCGGCGCAGGCCGACGCCGTGCTCGAATCGAGCGTGTTCGACGGCGATTTCCTTGTCGTCGCGGCCGGCGCGGTGTCGATGCCCAGCTACGAAGGCTCGGACAACCGCACGATCACCCCGGCGGGCGGCGTCTTCGGACGGATCGCCGGAATCGGCATCAATCCGCGCGCCGCGGGTGTCGCGCTCGATTTCATTCCCGAGGAGAAGGGCCAGCGGCTCAGCTTCAACCTTGGTCCGGTCGCGCGCTATCGCGCCAACCGCACGGGTAGCATCAAGGATCCGGTGGTCGCGCGGCTCGGCAAGCTCGACGGCGTGATCGAAGGCGGCGTCTCGGCGGGCTTATCGCTCAAGGGCGTGATCAATGCCTTCGACCGGATTTCGCTCGGCGCCGACGTGCGCTGGGACATCTCGGGCAAGGGCGGCGGCCGCGTGATCGCGCCGGGCATGACCTACTTCACTCCGGTCTCCAAGGGCCAGGTGATCGGCGCCAGGGTCGGCGCCGAATTCGTCGACCGCAAGTACGCGCAGTACAACTACGGCATCGACGCCGCGGGCAGCGCGGCCAGCGGCCTGCCGCAATATGCCGGGCGCGGTGGCTTCAAGGAGTGGAACGTCGGCGCCTTCACCGCGATCGACCTTTCGGGCAATTTCCTGGACGGCGGCTTCGCGCTCGGCGTTGGCGCGCAATACTCCCGGCTCCAGGGCAGCGCGGCGGAAACTCCGATCTCATCGATCCGCGGAAAACGCGGCCAGTTCTTCGTCGGTGGCGGTCTCGCCTACACGTTTTGACCAACCTAAAGTTTACTTGAGCTTGTCGCGGGAAGCCCGGATTTCCGTCATTGCCGAGGGGTAGGGCGCGATCAGATCGCGTGCCCGGTCCCAGCCGCCGTTGAGCCAGATGTGCATCGCGGCGGGATCGGCGGGAACGATCGCGGGCATCGTCTCGCGGCCTAGTTCGCGCAGCGCGGCACTGGCCGGGCAGGTGATCAGCGCGAAGCTTGGCACTTCGCTGTCCTTCCACACCGCGGCAAAAGCGAACAGCGGCTGGTCGGCGCAGGCGATCCAGTATTGGCGGCGCTTGCCCTCGCGATCGACACCCTTTCCCCATTCCATGAAGGCGGTCGCGGGCACGAGGCAGCGAAACTCGCTGTTGCGCAAGTTGCCGATCCAGAACGGGCTGTCGAGATTGCGCACCGTCGCGATCCCGCGCGCCGGATCGCCGGCCGAGGGGGGCGGAGGCACGCCCCAGACCCGCGGGATCATCCTTCGCGTCGGCGTGCCCTGCGGCCGCGGCCCGGCGACGAACTCGCGCCCCGTCGTCACCACCGGCGCGAAGCCGCCGGGCGCGACGTGACCGCCCGCCCAGGGATCGTTCCGCGAACTGGCGCCGAAGCGCGCGGCGATCGCCGGGGCGTGTGCGTCGAGGCGGTAGAGCAAGGTCATGGGGCGGCTGGACTACTACGGCCGACCAGCCTATTGTCCAGCCATCCCCGGGGAGCCAAGCGGCTGAGAGGTAGGTGTCGCGCCCTACGACCCGTCGAACCTGAACCCGTTAGCACGGGCGGAGGGAAGGGCCGCTCTACGCAAGCGTTCCCGCCATTCGCCCTCGATTCTAAGCCTCTGAGGGAGCGCATATGGCCGACATCAATTCCCGCCTCGAGATCGGCGTCACCACCGGACCGATTCGCGGCTCGAAGAAGATCCACGTCGGCCCGCTCAAGGTCGCCATGCGCGAGATTTACCTCGAGCCCAGCTCGGGCGAACCGCCGGTGCGCGTCTACGACACTTCGGGTCCCTATACCGATCCCGATGCGACGATCGACATTGCCGCCGGTCTCGCCCCGCTGCGCCGCGACTGGCAGCTGGCCCGCGGCGACGTCGAGGAATACGAGCCGCGCGAGGTCAAGCCCGAGGACAACGGCCAGCTCGGCCCCGATCGCTCGGGCGGCGTCCCGCCGTTCCCCACCGCGCTGCGTCGTCCGCTGCGCGCCAAGGCCGGCGCCAACCTCAGCCAGATGCACTATGCCCGTCGCGGCATCATCACCCCCGAGATGGAATATGTCGCCGAGCGCGAGAACCTCGGCCGCGCCCGCCTCGCCGAATACAAGCGCGACGGCGAAAGCTTCGGCGCGAGCATTCCCGACTACGTGACGCCCGAATTCGTGCGCAGCGAAGTCGCCCGCGGCCGCGCGATCATTCCCAGCAACGTCAACCACCCCGAATGCGAGCCGATGGCGATCGGCCGCAACTTCCTGGTCAAGATCAACGCCAACATCGGCAACTCGGCGGTCGCCTCGGACGTTGCCAGCGAAGTCGACAAGATGGTCTGGTCGATCCGCTGGGGCGCCGACACCGTCATGGACCTGTCGACCGGCCGCAACATCCACGACACGCGCGAGTGGATCATCCGCAACAGCCCCGTTCCGATCGGCACCGTGCCGATCTACCAGGCGCTCGAGAAGGTCGGCGGCGTGGCCGAGGACCTGACCTGGGAGATCTTCCGCGACACCTTGATCGAACAGGCCGAGCAGGGCGTCGACTACTTCACGATCCACGCCGGCGTCCGCCTGCCCTACGTGCCGCTCGCCGCCAAGCGGATGACCGGCATCGTCAGCCGCGGTGGCTCGATCATGGCCAAGTGGTGCCTGGCGCACCACAAGGAGAGCTTCCTCTACGAGCGCTTCGACGAGATCACCGAGATCATGAAGGCCTACGACGTGGCCTATTCGCTCGGCGACGGTCTGCGCCCCGGCTCGATCTACGACGCCAACGACGAGGCCCAGTTCGCCGAGCTCTATACCCTGGGCGAGCTGACCAAGCGCGCCTGGGAGCAGGACGTCCAGGTCATGATCGAGGGCCCCGGCCACGTGCCGATGCACAAGATCAAGGAGAATATGGAAAAGCAGCTCGAGTCCTGCGGCGAGGCGCCGTTCTACACGCTCGGGCCGCTGACCACCGACATCGCGCCGGGCTATGACCACATCACCAGCGGCATCGGCGCCGCCCAGATCGGCTGGTACGGCACGGCGATGCTCTGCTACGTCACGCCCAAGGAGCACCTGGGCCTGCCCGACCGCGACGATGTGAAGGTCGGCGTCGTCACCTACAAGCTGGCCGCCCACGCGGCGGATCTCGCCAAGGGGCATCCCGCCGCGCAGGTCCGCGACGACGCGCTGAGCAAGGCGCGCTTCGAATTCCGCTGGCGCGACCAGTTCAACCTGTCGCTCGATCCCGACACGGCCGAGAAGTACCACGACCAGACCCTGCCGGCCGAAGGCGCCAAGTCGGCGCACTTCTGCTCGATGTGCGGGCCGAAGTTCTGTTCGATGAAGATCAGCCAGGAAGTGCGCGAATTCGCCAAGCTGCAGAACCAGCCCTCCGACGGCTTCGTCGCCGCCGAGGAGGCCGAGGCGGGCATGGCGCAGATGAGCAAGGTCTACGACGAAACCGGCCGCGAGCTCTACATGGGCGCGGGCGATCGCGACCACGATTGAGGAAAAGGGGAAGTGCGGGGGCTATTGTCCCCGCACCCCCGACACTTGGAATTCCGATGCGCTCGTTCGCTATCCTCCCGCTGCTTCTCCTCGCCGCCTGCAACGGCCATGGCGGTTCGCATGACGCCACCAGCGGGGCCGACGGGGCGAAGCCGACCAACTATACCGGCGTCGGTGCCGACGAGACCTTGCGCTTCACCGGCACCGAACCGTTCTGGGGCGGCAGCGTCACGGGTACGGCGCTGACCTACGAGACGCCCGAGCAGCCCAAGGGCATCGCGGTCACGGTCCATCGCTTCGCCGGCAACAACGGCCTCGCCTTCTCGGGCGCGGTGGCGGGCAAGCCCTTCGACATGGCCGTGACCGAAAGCGCCTGCAGCGACGGCATGTCCGATCGCACCTATCCGCTGTCGGTCACGCTCCAGCTCGGCACCGAGACGCGCCAGGGCTGCGCCTGGACCGACAAGCGCAAGTTCACCGGGCCAGCGAAGCCGTAGTTCCGAGATCGCCCGTTACCGAACCTCACCGCTTGCGCACGAACTCCGCGCGCAGGACGAGGCCCTTGATTCCGTCGAACTTGCAGTCAATCTCCTGCGCGTCCCCGGTCAGACGGATCGACTTGATCACGGTACCCTGCTTGAGCGTCCGCCCCGCGCCTTTGACCTCGAGATCCTTGATCAAGGTCACCTGGTCGCCGTCGGCGAGCAGATTGCCCACGGCATCGCGCACCTCGACCCTGTCGGCGGCTGCGCGCTTGGTGGCGAGTTCGGAGGCCGGCATCCATTCGCCGCTGTCCTCGTCGAACACGTAGTCTTCGTCGTCGCCGGCCATCGTCGTGTCTCCTGTGCGCCGCGGCATTGACAGCCGCGCGTCGCTTTGGCCAGCCTGCCGGAATGAAACACTTCCTGCTGACCTACCACCTCGCCCCCGACTACCTCGAGCGCCGGCCCACGTTCCGCGCCGAGCATCTGGCCCTGGCGCAGGAAGCCGTCGCGCGTGGCGAACTCCTGCTCGGCGGCGCGCTCGACCCCGCGGATCGCGCGGTCCTGCTGTTTGCCGGAGAGGACAGCATTGCGGCCGAACGCTTTGCAGCGAGCGATCCCTACGTGATCGAGGGCCTGGTCGAACGGTGGGAGGTGCGGGCCTGGACGACGGTGGTGGGAGCCGGGGCGTCGGTTTCCCTCTAGGGCGCTGCCCACATCACGCGGCTGCTCTCACGCCGTGATCGTGCGTCACCAGACGGGACAGCGACAACCCGTCGCGTTCGACGTCCCGCTTCCAGGCGCGTTCGTGAAAGAAGAACACCACCGCGTTGACCAGTGGTTCGACGAGGGCGATGCCGCCGGCCAGCGCGAGCGAGCCGGTGAAGGCATAGGCCACGCCGAAGCCGACCATAAGGTGGAGCGAGAGAAAGCTGGCGGTCTTGGTCAGGTCGCGGGTCATGGCTGTGTCCTGTCGGCGATGTCTTGCTGGCCTGATGTATTGCGAGCGATTCGCAAGTTCCAGTGAGGCCTGCTGCTGACAGTGATCGGCCAGAGCGATCGTGGGTGACGATCGTCGAGTTCCGGTCACGCTCGCTTGAGACCTCGTGAACCGCGGAATTCCGGGGCAGACAGCCCCGCGCGGCTCGGCTAGGGCGCCGGCGATGCTGCACGATCCCTGGTTCATTCTCGCCGCCGTCGTTTCCGTCACGCTGGTGGGGCTGGCCAAGGGCGGTTTCGCCGGGCTCGGCGCTTTGGGTACGCCGGTCATGGCGCTGGCGATCTCGCCGGTCGCCGCGGCGGGGATCCTGCTGCCGATCCTGATCGTCCAGGACGTCGTCTCGGTCTGGTCGTTCCGCCATGCGTGGGATCGCTGGATCGTCGCCTGGATGCTGCCTGGCGCCTTTGTCGGCGTGGCGATCGGCTGGGGCTTTGCCGAGGTGCTGCCGGTTTCTGCCGTGCTGACCGCGCTCGGCGCAATCACCCTGGTGTTCGGCGCCTGGCGGCTGTGGGTCGAGCGTGGCGGACGCGACGTGGCGGCGACCAATTCGCCGGGCTGGGTCGGCTCGCTGTTCGGCGTGGCGATGGGCTTCACCAGCCAGGTTGCCCATGCCGGGGCGCCGCCGTTCCAGATCTGGGTCGGCCCGCGCAGGCTGCCGCATCTGACCTATGTAGGCACCAGTTCGGTGGCTTTTGCCGTGCTCAATTGGGTCAAGGTGCCCGCCTATATCGCGCTTGGCGAGTTCACCACCGAGAACCTGACGGCCTCGGCGATGTTGGTGCCCGTGGCGATCGCCTCGACGCTGGGCGGAGTCTGGCTCGTGCGACGGATCGACCCGGCGCGGTTCTACGGGCTGATGTACGTGTTGATGGTGCTGCTCGGCGGCAAGTTGCTGTGGGACGGCCTGGCGGCGCTGGTCTGATGGAAAGGGCGGGGACCGAGGTCGCCCGCCCACCCATTTCGTCTGATCGGATGCCCTAGCGCATCGCTACGGCTTGGACGCTGCGCTTCACGTCGCGCAAGGCGAGGTCGATGGGCGTGCCGTTGTAGGTGCCGTGAACGCGCGTCTCGCCGACCACGAGGCGGAACGACTTGCCGGCATCGTCCTTGCCGGTGATGACGGTACGGCCGTTCACCATTGCGGTCGTGTAATTGTAGCTGACGCCGTCACGCGCGAAGGCGACTTCGTCGGCATGGGCTGCGGCGGGCAGCAGGACCACGCCGGTTGCGAGTGCGAAGAGCTTCACGGTCTTGAGATTGAGGAACATGGCATACATCCTGTGTTGGAGAGGATAATGCCTCGGGCATCCGTATGTTGTGCGGTTAGAATGGCATTGTTGCGTTGCAGCGCAATTGTATTGTGCGACGCAGCAATTGCGCTTTTCGCAAGCGCATGGCCCAGGGAATGTGTAGAATAGCGCGCGACTGAAGACCGGTGGAGGCGATGACCGAAGAGCAACCCGTCCTGCTTTCGGGCGGCAATCCGCAGATCGCCAAAGGCGAGGGCGACGCCGTGGTCCAGCGCTACATTGCGGCCATGCCCGGCTGGAAGCGTAAACTCGGCGTGGCGCTCGACGCCCTCATCGCGCGCGAGGTGCCCGGCGTGTGCAAGGCGGTGAAATGGAACTCGTCGTTCTATGGCGCACCCGATGCCGAGGGCTGGTTCCTGTCCTATCACTGCTTTGCGAAGTACGTGAAGGTCACCTTCTTCCGTGGGACCTCGCTCGACCCGGTCCCTGCGGGCAAGTCGAAGCATGCCGAAGTCCGCTATCTCGACATTCGCGAGGGCGAATTCGACGCGGCGCGCTTCGCCGACTGGGTCCGCCAGGCGAGCGTCCTGCCGGGCGAGAAGCTATGAGCGACAGCGCGAGCCAGGATCCGCTGCTGCTGCGCCGCCTGCTGCGCGCCAGGGACAGGATGGACGCGCTTTCGCACGAGGACTGGCCGGTGTCGCGACTCGCTGCGGTCAGCGGCGTGTCCGAGGCGCATTTCGCGCGCTCGTTCCGCCAGGCCTTCGGCGTGCCGCCGCACCGCTATCTGCTGACGCGGCGGATCGAGCGCGCGAAGGCGCTGCTGCGCGACAGCGACCTGGCAGTGACCGCGATAGCCTTCGAGACCGGCTGGAACAGCCTTGGCACCTTCGGCCGGACCTTCCGCGACGTCACCGGCGAGAGCCCGGGCGAATTCCGCGCGCGCGAGCGGGCGATCGCACAGCCGCTCGACCGGGTACCCGCCTGCTATCTTTCGGCCGCGCATCGGCCCGACCTCACAATCGCAGTTTCGGAGAAGCGCCGGCTCGAAACCGACGATAGAGGCGCCGGGACACAAACGATGGAGGTCCCATGAGCGAAGCAATCCAGGTTATCGGTCTCTACGTGCGGGATCAGGACGAGGCGCACGATTTCTACGTCGGCAAGCTGGGCTTCGCGGTCCACACCGACCAGCGCAACGGCGACTATCGCTGGCTGACCGTCGAGCACCCGCAACAGCCCGGTTTCCTACTCGGCCTGTTCCGTCCGCAGGCGCCGATGCACGATCCGGCGACCGTGCAGGCACTGAACGAGCTCGTCGCCAAGGGAGCCATGCCGCCATTGGTCCTGGCGGTCGACGATTGCCAGGCGACCTACGAACGGCTCAGCGCGACGGGCGTGGAATTCACCCAGGAACCGATCGCGCGCTATGGCAACGTCGATGCCAATTTCCGCGATCCCTCGGGCAACGGCTGGAAGATCATCGAGGCAGGGGCATGAGCCCGGAAATGAGCGAAGGCACACCAGCGGCACGGATCGACGCGAAGCTCGTTGGGCTTGGTGACTGGCGCGGTGAGGCCTTGTCGCGCATGCGCGCGCTGATCCACGAGGCCGATCCCGAAGTGGTCGAGGCGGTCAAATGGGTGAAGCCCTCGAATCCCTCGGGCGTGCCGACCTGGGAGCACGCGGGCATCGTCTGCACGGGCGAGGTCTACAAGGCCTACGTCAAGCTGACCTTCGCCCAGGGCGCCGCGCTCGACGATCCGCAAGGCCTGTTCAACGCTGGCCTGGGCGGCGGCACACGCCGCGCGATCGACATTCGCGAAGGCGATACGGTCGACCCCGAGGCCTTCAAGGCACTGGTGCGCGAGGCCGTGGCGCTCAACGCCGGCAAGGCAAGGAAGCCCAAGCGCGGCTAGCCGATAGTCGCAGATTCGGCCTCGGGCTCGACCGCGGCGGGTTGCGGTTCGGCCTGCGCGCCTTCAGCCGCGGCCCGGGCGGCGTTGCGCGCCTCGGCCGCCTCGTCGAGCGGGGTGGTGGCGGGACGGATTACCAGCGCGACGGGTTCGGGCGCTTCGGCAATCGGTTCGGGCTCGGGCACCCGGGCGGTGACGGTGCCGTATTCGATCGGGCGTCGCTTCCAACTCGGCGTGCGGTCGGCATACGTATTGCTGGTGACGTAAGTCGGGGCGAAGACCGGGATGTCGGGGGCTTGGCGCTCGGTGAAGATCGGATCGGGCTTGGCCTGCCGCCACGATGGTTCGGGCAGCGGTACCATCTCGGGATCGGCGGCGAAGCCCATGACCATGCCAAGCAGCGGACCGCCGGCGAGTACGGACAGGATCAATCTGCGAGCGTGCATGATACGACTCCGAACGCTCCCGCCGCCAAAGGAACGCGGGGCCAAGGCCAGGGGTTCCGGCTTTCCTAGCGGTGTCGATCCCGCCTAGGGTGCGGTCGGTCGAAGGAGACGCGAATGGCGCAGGGCAAGATCCACGTGGGTGTCGGCGGCTGGACCTACGAGCCGTGGCGGGGTGGGGCTTTCTATCCAGACAAATGGCCCCAGGCGAAGGAGCTCGATTATGCCGGCCAGCACCTGACCGGGATCGAGATCAATGGCACCTTCTACGGCCGCCAGAAGCCCGCGAGCTTCATCAAGTGGCGCGAAGCCGTGCCCGAAGGCTTCGTCTTCACCGCCAAGGCCAATCGCTTCTGCACCAATCGCAAGATCCTGGCCGAGGCCGGTGAGAGCATCGCCAAGTTCGCCGAGCAGGGCATCACCGAACTCGGCGCCAAGCTCGGACCGATTCTCTGGCAGCTCGCCGCGACCAAGAAGTTCGAGGCCGAGGACATCGCGGCATTCCTCCAACTGCTGCCCGCCGAGCAGGACGGGCTCAAGCTGCGCCACGCGATCGAGCCGCGGCACGAGAGCTTCGACGATCCCGCCTTCTTCGCGCTGTGCCGCGAGGCGGGGGTCGCCGTGGTCTATGCCGAGGCCGAGAAATTCCCGCGCTTTGCGCAGCAGACCGCGGATTTTACCTATGCGCGCATCCAATGCGCAGTGGAGGAGGAACCACTCGGCTACAGCGATGCCGAGCTCGATCGGCTGGCCGATCTTGCACGCGGCTGGGCCAAGGGCGGGCGCGAAGTTTTCCTGTTCTTCATTTCCGGTGCGAAAGTGAGGAACCCCGCAGCGGCGCAGGCATTGATCGCGCGCCTTGCGTCCTAGCGGCGGCGGCCGCATAGCGGGGAATGGACGAAAGGACCTTGCGCCATATGAAGATGCTCGGCGGTGACCTCGTGGCTCTGTGGGGTGAGGCGGCCTCGGTCATCTGGCTGCGTACGCAGCGCATCGCGCAGGGTGGGCCCGAGGCCATGGCCGAGGCAGGGCTGATGGTCAGCGAGAAGATCGCCGCACAGCAGGATCTGCTCGGCAAGCTCGCCACGGGCAAGCTCGGCAAGACGCCGATCGCGATCGCGGCCAACAGCACGCGCTACATGCTGGAGGGCGTGCGCGCCAATCGCCGGCGGTTGTCGCGCGGCTGAGGCCGGCTATCGCGCGAAAATACATCGAGAACCGAGCAGTCGACTGCGCCGGAGGTCTGCCCAAGCGCTTGGTGGACGGATAGCATCGGGCGTCAGGGCAGCGGGGGCATCGATGCGGAAGAGATTGTTGTGGGCGCTGTTGGCCATCGCGGCGGCACCGGCCGCGGCTCGCGCCGAATGGCTCGAGGCGTCGTCTGCTCATTTCGTCGTCTATGCTGACGACAGCGAACGCGATATCCGCACCTTCTCGCAGCAGCTTGAACGATATCATTCGGCCATGGCGCTTCTGACCGGCGCGCGCGACGCGCCGCCGCCGAGCCCGTCGAATCGCGTCACCGTCTTCGTCGTGTCGAATCAGGCGCAGGTGCGCAAGCTCTATGGCGAGGGCAGCCGCTACGTCGGCGGGTTCTACATGCCGCGCGCTGGCGCTTCGGCCGCGATCGTGCCGCGCGTTGCCACGGGCACGGCCAAGCCCGCGCCCTCTATGCTGGTGCTGCTCCACGAATATGCGCATCACTTCATGATCTCGACGAGCGCCTTCCCCATGCCGCGCTGGTATTCGGAAGGCGGCGCCGAATTCTTCGCCTCGGCGGGTTTCCCTTCCGACGGTGCCGTCGAGATCGGCCGTCCGGCGATGCATCGCGCCGCCGAACTGCTGCTGCCCGGCTTCGCGCGCGACGTGCCCGTGGCCGAACTGCTCGATCCCGCCGCCCGCCGCCGCGATCGCACCGGCTACGATGCGTTTTACGGGAAGAGCTGGGCGCTGTTCCACTATCTGACCTTCGACAAGGCGCGCGACGGCCAGATGCTGCGCTATCTTCAGGGAATGCAGCAGGGCAAGAGCTCGCGCGAAGCCGGGCTCGCGGCTTTCGGAGACTTCGATCAGCTCGAACGCGATCTCGACAGCTATCTCCACAAGTCGCGCACCATGATGTTCAACCTGAAGCCCGATATGATAGCGATCGGCCCCGTCGAAGTCCGCCGTTTGACTGCGGGGGAGGCTGCGATGATGGCGGTTCGCGTGCAATCGCATCGCGGCGTCACCGCGGAAAAGGCCAGGGCCCTGTTGCCTGAGGCCCGTGCGGTCGCGCTACGCTTTCCCGAGGATCCCGCGGTTTTGGCATCACTGGCCGAAGCCGAGCACGATGCCGGCAACGATGCCGAGGCGATCGTCGCAGCCGACGCGGCGATCGCGCGCAATCCCGCTCTGGCCAGCGCGCATGTGCAGAAGGGGATGTCGCTGTTCCGCCAGGCGGCCACGGCGACCGATCGCACGGCAGCCTATTCGAAGGCTCGCGTTGCGTTCGCCGTACTCAACAGGCGCGAGCCCGATCATCCGCTGCCGCTGATCTATTACTATCGCAGCTTCGTCGAGCAGGGGCTTGCACCCCCGGATCTGGCGCTGCACGGATTGGCCCGCGCGGTCGAGATGGCGCCCTTCGACCTCGGCCTACGCATGACCTTGGGAATGGCGCTCATCCGTCGCCACGAGGGCGAAACGGCGAAACGCGCCATCGCCCCGGTCGCCTACAATCCGCACGGCGGACGCCTCGCGGCGATCGCGCAGACGGTGATGGCGAGGCTCGACAGCGATCCCAAGTGGGACGCACGCGGTATCGAAACCGTGAACACCGGTGATGACGAGGAATAATCCGCGTCAGCGCGGCCGCGTGCGCCGGGCAAAATGCAACACGATCGCGACAACCGCGAGCACGATCAGCAGGTGGATCATTGCCCCGGTTATCTTGAGTGCAAGCGCGCCGAGTAGCCAGAGGATGACTAGAACAAGGGCGATGGCTCCCCACATGGGCGAAACTCCTCTTCGGGCGCCGGGAAAGCGCGATTTGTAAAAGAAACGTGCCGATGCGCCGGCTGTTCCGGGAACGCCTTGCGACTCGCCATCAATAGGAACATAATGGGAACAACGAGCCGCGTTGGCGGCGTCGCTACGAGTTGCATGATGTTGAATGGTAATTCCCTGCATGCGATGGCCAAGCCGTCATCGGTGCCGTGTGGCCAGATGGCTCGGCTTCCCTGGATGTCGAAGCGACGACCTCGCGAGGTTCTGCATTGGACGGTGCTGCCCGAAGCGCCCGAGGGCCAAGCGTGGCCGATCGAGACAATTCTGCATGTGCTCGCAGCCCTCGATGCGGCGCCTTTCACTTTGGTGTTCGATCGTGCCAAGGGCCAGCGTGGCGGCACCGCAGAAATCGTCTGCCGGCGGACGCCCCGGCTTGCGGGTCTGCTCGTTCGGACGCTTCTCGCGGATTTCGCGAGGGCCGGGCTCGAGCGCAAGCGCAAGGCCCGGCCGCACGTCACGCTCGACTACGCCTGGCAGGGTGAGGACTTCGACACGCCGATAGAGCCGATTGTCTGGGAAGTGGATCGGCTGCTGCTGATCGAGAGTGTCACGGGCAAGAGCCAGCATGTTGGGCATGGTGAATGGCCGCTGGTTCCGCGACAGGGCACGCTGTTTCCGTTGCGATCATGCGACCGCGAAGCCGCTGGACTGGTGATGGGGCTCTGAGTCTAGGCTTTCCCGGCCTTGTCGAAGAGCTTTCGCAGCTCATCCTTGGCGCTTTCGAGCACACGCTTCTGACCGGGATCGAGGTCCGTGCCGGCGCGGTTGATGTAGAAGGTCAGCATCGACATTGCCGACCGGAACGGGGTTGCCCGGCGACGATGGCTTGCCTCGGCAGACTGCTTCAACGAAGCGGCGATCGCCTTGGGGTCGGTTCGCGTGAAGACGTCGCGATCGATGTCGAGCGCGTTCGAATGCCGGGTCACGTCCTGCGACCATTTGCTGGTGGCCATTGGCCTCTCCTGGTGTCGCCCTCGATACGAACTTGCGGATCACCTCGCGCAAACGCACGCGGGGGTACAAGCGTTCCGCACGGGGCTGGCGTTAAGCGGCGTGGCCTGCCAAGTGCCGGGGCCATGACCGATACGCGCTCCGACCGAATGGACCTGTTCACCGGCGATCACACGGGTTTGGCCGTGCCCGCCCATGCCGAGGCGCTGCGCACCGCGGGCGCCGAATTTCTGACCTGGGCCTTTCGTGCCTTCGGAGCGATCGGCGACGACAATGCGGTGACGCGCGTGGTCGAATTCGTGCCTTGCGGGGGAGGCAGCACCGGCGACAAGCTGTTCCTGACGATCGAATATGCGCAGCCCGAGACGGGGCTCGATACGCGGCTCTTCGTCAAGTTCTCGCGCGATTTCGCCGACGAGCGGCGCGATCGGCAGCGCTGGGAAATGCAGTCCGAAGTGCCCTTCGAGATGCTGACGCGCCGGCCCGGCTTTCCGATCCGCGTGCCGCGCGCCTATTTCGCCGACTATCACGGCGAGACGGGCACGGGTCTGATCGTCACCGAGCGCGTGGCTTATGGCGAAGGCACGATCGAGCCGCACCGGCGCAAGTGCCTCGATCACCTGACGATGGACGATCCGCTGCCCTATTACCGCGAGGTCGTCACCGCGCTCGCGCGGCTCTGCGCGGCGCACAAGGCGGGGCGGCTCGCCCCCGATATCGACGCAGTGTTTCCCTTCGATCCGGTCAGCGGCTCGGCGGATCCCATCCGCTATGACGCGGCCGGGCTCCAGGCCGAGCTCGACCGCGCTTTCGCTTTCGCCGAACGTGCGCCGCAGCTACTGCCGCCCGAAGTCCGCAGCCCCGAATTCCATGCGCAGATCGCGCGCGACGCGCACCGCATCCGCGAGCACGAGGCCGCGCTCCAGCGCTACCTGACGGGCAACCGCGATCTCATTGCGCTGTGCCACTGGAACGCGCACATCGACAATTGCTTCTTCTGGCGCGACGCGGCCGGCGATCTTCATACGGGGCTGATCGACTGGGGCCGCGTCGGCCAGATCACGTTCGGCTCGATCCTCTGGGGCGGGCTCAGCGCCGCGCACCACGACATCTGGGATCATCACATCGACGAACTGCTTGCGCTGTTCGCCAGCGAGTACCACGCCCACGGCGGCCCGCGGGTGACCAAGGACGAGGTCGAGTTCCACCTGACCTTGCACATGGCGACGATGGGCGTGGCGCGCGTGCTGGCCTTCCCCGAAGTGATCCTGTTCCGCCTGCCCGAATGCGTCGAGGCAGAAGGGCCGCAGGACGCGATGTTCCTGCCGGTCGATCCCGCACGCAATTCGCTGCACATCTATACGGTGTTCTTGAAATTCTGGCGCCGCCAGGACTTCGGCGCCGCGCTCGATCGATTGCTCGCGCGCGCTTAGCGCACCGGCGCCCAGCCCTCGGGCGCGAGTTCGAAGCCGGCGAAGTCGAAGCCCGGCGAAACCACGCAGCTGACCAGCACCCAGCCGTCGACGGGCTCGGCGGCTTGCCAATGGCCGGGCGGGACGAGCGCCTGCGGTTCCTCGCCCGCGAGCACCTCGCCGCCGAGCGTGATCTTTCGCACCGGACCTTTATCTTCGGGTGCCAGCGACAGCGTCAGCGGCCCGCCGGCGTGCCAGAGCCATATCTCGGCAGCATCGACCCGGTGCCAGTGCGAGCGTTCGCCGACGTCGAGCAGGAAATGGATCGCGGTCGCGCTCGCGCGCTCGCCCGGCGCAGCCTCGGCGCGCCAGGTTTCGCGGTACCAGCCGCCCTCGGGATGGGGCTCGAGCCCCAGTTTCACGATGATCGCTGCCGCGCTGCCTTCCATGCGGCCATAGTGGCAGACGCATATGAAAATGCCATGGCCAGGCCGGCGACGATCTGGCCCGACTGCGACGGTTCGTCCGAATCGGTCAATTGCCAGGTGGGCACCCGCTTCTAGACTGCCCGCAAAATCGGGAGAGCAACTCATGACGTCCACAGACCAATCGCCCTTCGCGGGCGCCAACGCGCTGATCTTCGGCGGCGCCAAGGGTATCGGCCGCTGCGTCGCGCTCGAATGGGCACGGCGTGGCGCGAGGCTGGCCGTGGCCGACATCGATGAGGATGCGGCCAAGGCGACCGCGGCGGAGATCGCGGCCGCTGGCGGCGAGGCCGTGGGTCTGGCGGCAAACGTCATGTCGGAGGAATCGATCGCCGCGGCCATCGCCGCCGCCGAAGCCGCGCTGGGAGAGATCGACATCCTGATGAACAATGTCGGCGGCATTCTCAACGGCCATCCCGAGGACGTCCCGATGCGCGAGTGGCAGCGGATCATGGAGCTCAATTACCTGGGCTCGGCCCGCGCGACGACGCAGATGCTGCCAAAGTTTCTCGCGCGCGGCCGCGGCTACCTGGTCAACACTGCCTCGTTCGCCGGGTTCTATCCCTATGCCGCGAGCCGCATTCCCTATGCGGCCTCGAAGGCGGCGGTGATCGCGATGACCGAATCGCTGGCGCTCTATTGCGAGCCGCTGGGCGTGCGCGTCGCCTGCCTGATCCCGGGGCCGGTCGCGACGGGGGTGATGGATACGATGACTTCGTGGACCGAAAACTGCCCCATGCGCGGTCCGGGCAAGGAGACGACCCTGATGCTGCCTGAGGCCGTGGCCACGGTGCTGGCCGACGGTATGCGTGACGGGCGCATCCTGATCCCCTCGGACGACGTCGCCTTCGACGTGGTCAAGCGTTGGGCGGAATCGCCCGACGATTTCATCCGCGCCAAGATCGCCGAGTTCGAGAGCGGCGACCGCGGCAATCCGATCGTGCCCGAGGCGATCCTCGCGGCGATGGGAGCGAAGAAGTGACTGCCAACCGTCTGGGCATGGAAATGCTGACAGTGCTCAGCATGCCGCCGGCCGACTACGTGCGGCTGGCGGGCAAGCTCGGCTGCGCCTCCATCTCGATGGGGCTCTCGGGTCTGCCGCTCGAACGCTACGGCATCACCGACGCGCTCTATCCGGCGTGGTCGCTGCGCGACGATCCGGCGCTGCGCCGCGAGACGCTGGCGGCCTTGCGCGATACCGGCGTCAGGATCGGCCTGGCCGAAGGTTTCGGCGCTACTGCGGCCGAGGATGTCAGCCGCTTCGCCGGCGACCTCGACCTCTTCGCCGAACTCGGGGCGCAGCGTCTCAACGCTATCTGCCTGGAAGACGACATGGCCATGGCCACCGATCAGCTCGCCAGGCTGGCTGAAATGGCGGCGGCGCGCGGAATGGCCTTCACCATCGAGTTCTTCCCCTGCGAGGGGATCAACTCGTTCGAGCGCACGCTCTCGGTCATCGACGGCATCGGCCGCGACCGTGCCAAGGTGCTGCTCGACACGATGCACTTTTTCCGTACCGGCGGGACGCTCGAGAAGCTGCAGGCGGCGGGCACCGATGTGGTCGGCTACGTCCAACTCGCCGATGCGCCGAACACGCCGCCCGACGCGGACTATTTCCGCGACGCCATGTTCGCGCGGCTGGTGCCGGGCGCGGGCGAACTGCCGCTACGCGAACTGATCGCGGCGCTGCCCGCGGACCTGCCGATCAGTGTCGAAGTGCCGCGGCTCGACGACCTGCGCGCCGAAGGTCCGCGCGCCTATGCCGAGCGCGTGATCGCGGCGGCGCGAGAGCTCGGCGCCTAGGAAACCTCCACACCCTTCCAGAAGGCCAAGCGGCCGCGGATGTTATCCGCCTTGGGCTTGGTCTCGGGATAGTACCAGGCCGCGTCCTTGTTGGTCTGGCCGTCCACCTCGATCGAGTAATAGGAGGCCAGGCCCTTCCACGGACAGGTCGTGTGCGTGTCGCTCGGACGGAGCAGGCTCTGATCGACGGCTTCGGGCGGGAAGTAGTGGTTGCCTTCGACGACCACCGTCTCGTCGCTCCGCGCGATCACCGCGCCGTTCCAACGTGCCTCGACCATCGGCGAATCCTCCTCGCGCCTATTGCGCGGCCTGCAATACCATCTCCGCGCCCTTTTCGGCGATCATCATCGTCGGGGCATTGGTGTTGCCCGAGGTGATCCGCGGCATGACCGAGGCGTCGATCACGCGCAGGCCGTCGACACCCTTCACGCGCAGTTCGGCATCGACCACGGTGCCCATCGCCGCGGTGCCGACCGGGTGGAAGATCGTCGTGCCGATCGCGCCAGCGGCGCGCTGGAGATCTTCCTCGCTGTCGTGATCCCGGCCGGGGCGGATCTCGTCGGGGTGATAGCGTGCCATGGCCGGCTGCGCAGCGATCTCGCGGGTGATACGGATCGCCTGGGCGGCGACGCGGCGGTCTTCCTCGGTGGCGAGATAGTTGGGGCGGATGCTCGGGCTCGCCGTGGGATCGGCGCTGTTGATCGCGGTGCGGCCGCGGCTCTCGGGGCGCAGGTTGCAGACCGAGGCGGTGAAGGCGGGGAAGGGATCGAGCCCGCCGCCGAAGGCTTCGAGGCTCAATGGCTGGACGTGGTATTCGAGATTGGCCGTGGCGTAGCGGTCATGGCTTTTCACGAACATGCCGAGCTGGCTCGGCGCCATGGCCATCGGCCCCGAACGCCGCAGCAGGTATTCGAGCCCGATCAAGCCTTTGCCGAAGAGGTTCGCGGCACGCTGGTTGAGCGTCGAGACACCCGATACGCGATAGGCGCAGCGCAGTTGCAGGTGATCCTGAAGGTTGCCACCGACCTCGGGCATATCGCGCAAGGGTGCGATGCCGAGGTCGCAGAGGCGATGCGCGTCGCCGATCCCCGAGCGTTCGAGCACGGCCGGCGAACCGATCGCACCCGCCGCCAGGATCACTTCGCCGTCTGCGCGCGCGACGTGGTCCCGGTCGCCCAGCCGATAGGCGACGTCGACCGCGCGGCCGTCCTCGAACAGCACCCTGTCGACCAGCGCGCCGGTCACGACCTTGAGGTTGGCACGACTGCGCACGGGCTTGAGGAAAGCGTCCGAGGCGCTCCAGCGCCAGCCCTTGCGCTGGGTCACCTGGAAGAACGAGGAGCCTTCGTTGTCGCCGCGATTGAAGTCCTCGATCGCCGGCAGGCCCCATTCCTCGGCCGCGCGCTGGAAGGCTTCGAGGATGTCCCAGCGCAGCCGCTGCTTCTCGACGCGGATCTCGCCGCCCTGGCCATGGAATTCGCTCGCGCCGTCGTAGTGGTCTTCGGCGCGGGTGAAATAGGGTCGTACCTCGTCCCAGCCCCAGCCGGGATTGCCGGCCTGGCGCCAGCCGTCGTAGTCGGCCGCCTGCCCGCGCATGTAGATCATGCCGTTGATCGACGACGAGCCGCCGAGCACGCGCCCGCGCGGGTATTTCAGCTGGCGCCCGCCGAGCCCCTGCTCGGCCTCGGTTTGATAGAGCCAGTCGGTGCGCGGATTGCCGATGCAGTAGAGGTAGCCCACCGGCACCTTGATCCAGATGTAGTCGTCCTTGCCGCCCGCTTCGAGCAGCAGCACGCGGTTGCGCGGATCGGCGGAGAGCCGGTTGGCGAGCACGCAGCCGGCGCTTCCGCCGCCGGCGATGATGTAGTCGAACGCGTCCATGTGTCCCGTCCGGCATTCCCGGATCGCAGCGGTGGGGCAAGAGTTTTGTTCGTCCTGCCGGCCAAGACTAGGACCTATGCCAGGTTGGGAAGACGCGCCCGCCGGAATGTGAGGTTGAAGCGCAGGTCGCCGGTCTCGGGGTGATGTGCCTTGCGCAGCATATCGATGCCGTGAAAGGTCAGCCGGGCCGGGCCGCCCCAGACCACGATGTCGCCGTGGAACAGGTTGTGCCGCCGCGGCCGGTCGCTGCGCTGCTGGCCGCCCCAGATGAACCGCGCGGGCACGCCGAGCGAGACCGACACGATCGGCGCATCGTGCCGTGCCTCGTCGCGGTCCTGGTGCAGCGACAGCCGCGTGCCCGGGGCATAGCGGTTGATCAGGCAGGCATCGGGTGCGAAGCCCGGAAAGCCCGCGGTTTCGGCGGCGCGGCGCGCCAGGTCGCGGAACTGAGAGGGCATTGCCGGCCAAGCTTGACCCGATAGCGGATCGTCGTCGGTGTAGCGATAGCCGCGCCGGTCGCTGACCCAGCCGGCATCCCCGCAATTGGTCATGGCCACCGACATCGTGCCGCCGGTGCGCGTTTCGAGGTGGCGGAACGGCGCCTGCGCGGCGATCCGCGCGATCTCGGCGAGAAGCGCGCTCGCTTCGTCCAGCGCGAAGTCGCCGAGCAGCCAGGCGCCCGGATCGAGTGCGATTTTTTCACGGTCGGTGGCGAACAGGTCAGGCAGCATCATGGAAGATGATCCCCAGGGCGTGGCGGCACCCTGCGCGCAAGGCGCTGACCCCATGGCGCAGCGTCACGCGATAGTCGCCGCGACTGCCCGTCACAGGGCGCTGGTTGACCGCGAAGACCACGGCGTCGCCCTGTGCCAGCGGCACGACTTCGGCACGCGACTGCATGCGCGGGCGCTGCTCGGTCAGGATGAACTCGCCGCCCGCGAAGTCGTGGGCCGGATCGGAAAGCAGCACTGCGACCTGCAAGGGGAACACGTGTTCGCCGTAAAGATCCTGGTGCAGGCAGTTGTAGTCGCCGGGGCCGTAGCGCAGCAGCAGCGGCGTCGGCCGGCGTTGGCCGGCTGCGTGGCAGCGCGCGAGGAATTCGCCGTGATCGGCGGGAAAGCGCACGGGCAGGCCCATGCGCTCGTGCCACCGGTTGGCGATCGGTGCGAGCCGCGCATAGAGCGCGCGTCGCAGGTCTGCGATCATCGGCGGTAGCGGATAGGCGAAATAGCGATATTCGCCGCGGCCGAACCCGTGCCGCGCCATGTGCACCTGGCTGCGGAAATGCGCGGGTGCATCGTATAGCGCGGTGAGGGCGGTACAGTCCGCTGGGCTCAGCAGTTCGGGCAAAATCGACCAGCCGCGAGCATCGAGGTCGTCGGCAAGTTCGGACGCCGAAAGGGGGAGCAATGCATTCATCGCGGCACGGATAGGCACACATTCGGGCCTCGGCCTCCCGCCGCTTGCGTTCGAACCGTGATGCCAACCGACAAACCGTTTTCCTACATCGTCCTGTTTCGACAGCGTGCCAAGCGTAACGCGAAAGGAGGAAAAATGGAACATATGGTAAACAAAAAACCGGTCTTCGATGCGGTGCGCCTCATGCTCGGGCGCAGTTTCAGCCAGGACGAAGTCGACAATCTCGATCGTGCGCTCGACGCGGCCTTGTTGTCGCCGAGCTTGCACAGGCTCGGCGCGCTATCCGAGCGTTTCGAGAGCGGCGATCGCGGGGCCGGTGCCGTGTCGCGCGGCAGGGGCGATCCCGGCGGCGTGTCCTACGGCATCTGGCAACTGTCGAGCCGTGCCGGCATGGCCGCGGCTTTCGTCACGGGCGAAGGCGCGGCATGGCGATCCGACTTTGCCGGCGCCGCGCCAGGGACGCCGGCCTTTTCCGCGGCCTGGCAGGCGATCGCCGCGCGTGAGCCCGAGGCTTTTGTCGAGGCGCAGCATGCGTTCATCGCGCGCACCCATTACCGACCAGCCGTAACCGCCGTGCGCCAGCGCAGCGGGCTCGATCTCGATGCGCGGCATCCAGCGGTGCGTGATGCCGCCTGGTCGGTCGCGGTCCAGCACGGCGGCGCAGCTGGCATCCTCGTCGCCGCCGTGGCGAGAGCCGATGCCGCTAGGGCGCGCGATGCAACGGACTACGACCGCGCGCTGGTCGAGGCGATCTATGCCGAGCGCACCGCCTATGTTCTGCGCGTGGCGGCGCGCACGGGTGGGGCGCAGGGCCGCGTGCTCGAGGCAATCACACGCAATCGCTATCCGGCCGAACGGAGAGCGGCCCTGGAGATGCTGGCGAAGACCGCAACGGCTTGAGCGATGCTCGCTTGCCCGCGGCGGCGGCGGCGATAGTCTGTGTTCTTCCCCAACCAGGAGGACAGCCATGACCGACCCCCGTGCCTTCATCCAGACGATGATCGCGCTCGCATCCGCCAGCCTCGGCCTCGTCGCCGCTCTGGCCTGGAACGAGGCGATCAAGGCGACGCTCGCCCAACTCGGCCTCGGCGACGATCTCGCCGGGCTCTACACCTATGCGATCCTGGCGACGGCGATCGCGGTGATCGTGCTCTCGCTGCTCGGCAAGGCGGCGGCGCGGCTCGGCGGCGCGGCCGCGTTCGAGCGCGAGGCCGAGGGTTGATGCGCGGCACGGCCCTTTCGCTCGCCCTCGCTTTGATCGCGACCGGCGCTCAGGCGTCGCCGACACCCGAACAGGTGGCAGAAGCGGCGTTGCGCGCTTCGCCCGTCTGGGACGGTCACAACGATGTGCCCGAGCAATTGCGCGATCGCCGCAAGAACGTGATCGCCGATTTCGATTTCCGCGACACGACCAACACTGCCGATCCGGCCAAGGGCGAGATCGCGATGCACACCGACCTTGCGCGCCTGCGCAAGGGGCATGTCGGCGCGCAGTTCTGGTCGGTCTACGTCTCGGCGCTGCTGCCCGAGCCGCAGGCGGTCCAGGCGACGCTCGAGCAGATCGACGTGACCAAACGGCTGATCGCGCGCTATCCGCAGGACCTAGCGCTTTGCCTGACCGCGGCCGATGTCGAGAAGGCGATCAAGGCGGGCAAAATCGCCTCGCTGATGGGTATGGAAGGCGGCGGCTCGATCGGCGGTTCGCTGGCCGTGCTGCGCCAGATGTATGCGCTCGGCGCGCGTTATCTAACGCTCACCCATTTCCGCAATCTCGCCTGGGCCGACAGCGCCACCGACGCGCCCAAGCACGACGGGCTGACCGATTTCGGTCGCGACGTGGTACGCGAGATGCAGCGGATCGGCATGCTCGTCGATCTCAGCCACGTAAGCGAGGCAACGATGAGCGACGCGCTCGACGTCGCGAGGGCGCCGGTGATTTTCAGCCACTCGGGCGCACGCGGGGTCGCCTCGCATCCGCGCAACGTGTCCGATAGCGTGCTCGATCGGCTCAAGGCCAATGGCGGGATCGTCATGGTCGTGACTCTGCCGTCCTACGTCAGCGACGAAGTGCGCGGCTGGGGCAACCGCCGCACGGCCGAAAAGGCGCGGCTCGACGAGTTCTACGTCAACGATCCGGCGGCAGCCAAGACCGGGCTGGAGGCCTGGGTCAAGGCCAACCCGGCGCCGCGCTCGACCGTGGCGCAACTGGCCGATCACATCGACCACGTGGTCAAGCGCGCGGGCATCGATCATGTCGGGCTGGGCGGGGACTTCGACGGTATGGGAACGACGACGCAGGGCATGGAAGACGTCGCGGGCTATCCGGCGCTGTTCACGGAACTGGCAAGGCGCGGCTATTCGAAAGCGGATCTCGGCAAGGTGGCCAGCGGTAACATGCTGCGCGTGCTCAAGAGCGCGGAATCCTATGCCGCCGCGCACCGCGGCGATCCGCCGATCGAATCGCCGACGACGTTCTAGTTCAAGGCGGCGAGCGTGAGTTGGTCACGCTCGCCGTCATAGAACGCGTCGAGCGCTCGCGCATAGCGCGCACCACCGCCCGCAGCTTCGAACAAAGTCATCGAACTGCGGAACTTCGTCGCGTCGATGCCGCCGAGGATGGCCTCGGCACGTTTGCGGCCGGCCCAGCCGAGCATCGTGTCGGTGCAGTCGGCCAGCCGCGAGCCGAGCAGCGGATGCGCGAGATAGGCCTCGGCCTCGGTGCGGTCGGCCAGAGCATAGCCTTGCGCCATTTCGCTGTGGCCGAGCCCGGCGATCTGCGGGAAGACGAACCACATCCAATGGCTCTGCTTCTCGCCGGCGCGCAGTTCGGAGAGCGCACGCGGATAGATCGACTGCTGCGCGGTCACGAAGCGATCGAGCGATTGGGAGCGGCGTCGGCCGCGCAGCGCGCGGAGATTGCGGAAAGGCATCCTCGTTCTGCGGATGATCCTCGCTCCGCCGTCGCTTAGGCGAAGGCGGAGCGAGGATTGCGATCAGTTTGAGGTCGGGGGGGCTTGGTTGGTGATGCCGTCGCCCGGCCTGTCCTGAGGCGCATTCAAGGCGCCTGTCATCCAGACCGCCGACAAGGCTACTATCACCAGAACCAGGCTGATCAGCAGGACATAGCGGACGATGTGCGGGGTCGATCCGCCGCGCGCGTCTTCGGTGTTGATGTGAACTTCGTCACCGTGCCGTTCCATCTCGCTTCTCCTCGTATTTCCGTCCCGGAAAGCCGGGTTCTAGGAAACGCGCGAGTAGCGAGAGGGGTTCCGGGAGGAGGGGCGACCGCCTCCCGGTCGTCTTGCGAGGATCAGTCGCGCAGCAGCTCGTTGATGCCCGTCTTCGAACGCGTCTGCGCGTCGACGGTCTTGACGATGACGGCGCAATAGAGCGACGGACCGGGCGTGCCGTCGGGCAGGGGCTTGCCCGGCAGCGAGCCGGGGACGACCACCGAATAGGGCGGGACCTTGCCGATGTGGATCTCGCCCGTGGCGCGATCGATGATCTTGGTCGAGGCACCCAGGAAGACGCCCATCGAGATCACCGCGCCGGTGCCGACGATCACGCCTTCGGCCACTTCCGAACGCGCGCCGATGAAGGCGTTGTCCTCGATCACGACCGGATTGGCCTGGAGTGGCTCGAGCACGCCGCCGATGCCGGCGCCGCCCGAGATGTGCACGCCCTTGCCGATCTGCGCGCAGGAGCCGACCGTCGCCCAGGTGTCGACCATCGTGCCTTCGCCGACATAGGCGCCGATGTTGACGAAGCTCGGCATCAGCACGACGCCCTTCGAGATGTGCGCGCCGCGGCGAGCGACGGCACCCGGTACCACGCGGAAGCCGGCTTCCTTGAAGCGGTTCTCACCCCAGCCTTCGAACTTGAGCGGCACCTTGTCGAAGGCGTCGACGCCCGCAGCGCCATAGGGGATCGGGCCGTTGTCGTTGAGGCGGAACGAGAGCAGCACGGCCTTCTTGAGCCACTGATTGACCTTCCAGCCGCCCTGGCCATCGGGCTCGGCGACGCGCGCCTTGCCCGAATCGAGCAGGTCCAGCGCCTCGTCGACGACCTTGCGCACGTCGCTGCTGGCGGGCGTGACGGTGTCGCGCGCTTCCCAGGCGGCTTCGATCGCGGTTTCGAGTTCGGACATGCTCTCAGGCTCCATGACGTTTCGCGCGGCCGCGCGGTGTTTCAGGTTGAGCCGCCTATCGCTTGGCGCGCGGGACGGCAAGGCCGGGCGGTGATTGCACGGGATATCGTCGCATCGGCACTGGCACTCGTCAGGACCCGATGGCATGGTTTTCGCGAAGGCAGGGGCGAGCGACGTATGGAAGGCGAGGTCAGGGCCGGGCTCAAAGGCTTCCAGTGGCTGCAGCGCATGGTTATCGGCCTGTTCGTCGTCGCGCTCCTCGCCGCGATAGTCCTGCCGATCTACACCGACGAGATCGGCTGGCGGCTGCAGGAGCGCGCTGCCTACGACGGCGTCGACAAGCTGTTCACCGAGCTCTGCGGCCCGAACACGCTCGCGTCGCCGCCGTTCTGGATGATGCCCGCGCGGTACTATTCGGCGGTTTTCAATTCGCTGTTTGACAGCCCGATCTACGTCCGCCTCTCGGGCATCCTCTATGCGCTGGTCTGGACGGCTATGGTCTTGGCCCTCGTCCGGCGCGCCGGTCGCGATGGACCCGAACGGATTGCGCTCACGACGATCGCGATCGGTTTCCTGAGCATTGGCACGATGCCGCTGCTGCTCGTGATGAGCCGGCCCGAGCAGCCGATCATGCTGGCTTGGACCGCGGCGCTGCTGCTGGTCCTAGGGCGCACCGGCTCGGGTGCCGAGACCACGACGGCGAGCGCCTGGCGCCGCTCGCTCGCGATCCTGGTGCTGTCGCTGCTGGCGATGAGCTATCATGTGAAGGGCGTGGCCACGGCGCCGCTGTTCCTCGTCTGCCTGCTGTTGGTCGCCAAGGGCCGTCAGGCGGTCGTTCCACGGCTCGTGTCAGGCGTTATGCTGGTCGCGGGAGCCATCTGGTCGGGGCACTACTGGGTCGACCGCTTCCTGTGTCCGGACGATGCCGCCGCGCGCGAGGCTTTTGAGAAAAGCGCGGGTGCGGCCATCGTCGCCGCGGACAGCTCCGCCCAGATCCTGCCGCTTTTGACCAAGGCCTTGGGCAATCTCAGCCTGTTCCTCTATCCCGGCACGGTTGCACCGCGCGCTTCACCCATGGCGGACTGGCTGCCCGCAGAACAGATCACCCGGGCGGATTCCTTCACGTTCTTCCTGGTAGTGGTGGCGCTGTGGTCGATCGCAATGATCGTCACGGTCTGGTGTCTGCTGCGCGCGATGCGCCGGGCGTGGCGTGAGCGGCGGCTCGACGATCGTTTCCTGCTGGCCGGTGCGCTGCTGGCGATGTTCCTGGGCTGGAGTGCGATAGGCTTTACCGGCGTCTACGAGGCCACCTTTACCGTGCCGATGCTGACCCTGGGCGTGGTGCTGGCCCTGTCCACGCATGACGGCGGGCCGAATTTTGCAAGGGGTCTGACTTGGGCCGCCGCCGGTATCGGCCTTGCCGGTCTCGTCAGCATGGCCCTGTTGACTGCGATTTACGGCGCGCCACTCACCGCCAGCACGCGCACGCCCGGCTACGTACCGGGGCAGCACTTTTCGATCACCCCTTTCGGCTTTGACGCGATCCGCCGCGACACCCTGGCCGTCGCGCGCCAGTGTGGCATCGTCGATCCCGTAGCGAAGCAGAGACTGCTGCTCGACGACCTGACCTATTTCCCGCTGATGCACAGCCGGCTTCCCGAGCATCGCGGTGCCCTGTTGCCGCCCTATGTGGCTGCCCACGATCCGGTCGAATACCTGCGGTCGATCAGGTCCGACGGTATCGTGTCGTGGTGCGCCGCGCTGCCGCCCGCGATGCAAGCCCGCGCCAAACGGCAGGGAAAGATGTGCTGCTTGGCGCCGTCCGACTTTTAGCGGATCAGACCTCGGGTCGCATCAGTTCGCGCACGAAGCCGATCAGCCCCGTCTGGCGCGCGCGGCTCAGGCGTTCGGCGGCGAGGATTTGCACGACTTTGTCGAAGCAGGTGTCGATGTCGTCGTTGACCACGACATAGTCGTAGCCGTCCCAATGGCTGATCTCGGCCTGGGCGCGCGCCATGCGGCCGGCTATGACTTCGGCACTGTCGGTGCCGCGTGCGGTCAGGCGGCGGCGCAACTCGTCGAGGCTGGGGGGCAGCAGGAAGACGCGGACGACGTCGGTTTCCGATTTCTGATAGAGCTGCTGGGTACCCTGCCAGTCGATGTCGAACAGAAAGTCACGGCCTTCCTTGAGGCCGGCCTTGATCTGCGACTTGGGGGTTCCATAGGAGTGGCCGAAGACGTGGGCCCATTCCATGAAATGCCCGTCCTCGACCATCTGGTCGAACTGCTCCTGGGTCTTGAAGATGTAGTCCTTGCCGTCGATCTCGCCGGGGCGCGGCTGGCGCGTCGTTACCGAGACCGACATGCCCATGCGTTCGTCATGCGCGAGCAGCTTGCGCGAGATGGTGGTCTTGCCCGCGCCCGACGGCGAAGACAGGATGAACATCAAGCCGCGCCGGTGCAGCGTGTCGTCGTGGGTTTCGGGAATCTGGGCCATGGCCGCTGATGCCGATAGCCGGCCCGCAAATCAAGTGACGGCGCGACGGCCGAAGTGCGAGAGGGTCAGCCCTTCTTGGCTTGATCGTCGACTTCCGCGGCGCCTTCGGCCGCGGCCTTGCGCTGCTTGCCATGGTCGTAGAGCGTCTTGGCGAGCAGCCCTCCCCCTATCAACAGGGCGCCGGGCACCGAGCGCGTGGCGATCCGCGCCACGGCCGTGCCGAGCAGCGTTTGCGTCATGCTGCGGCCCTTGACGATATTCTTGGCCTTGTCGGGGGAATATTTCACGCCGAGCAGGGTGCGCTCGACCATATGGCGCAGCAGCCGCCCGCCGCCGCGCAGCGCGACGTCGGCGATGATGATATTGGTCATCGGATTGGGGCTGGGGCCTTTTTCGAGCGCGGCCTCTGCCTTCTTGGCGGTTGTGGTTACGGCCTTGCCGATCTTCTTCACGCCCGACTTCGCCCTACCAGTGGCCATCGCACCCTCGCTTGCGGGGCGGATCGCCCCTTATTTCTTTCGGCCGAAATCGACCGATACGACGTTCGATCCGTCATCAGCAGGGGTAACGCGCGGTGCGGACTCGCGTTCCAGCGAATCGTTCTCCGCATCGTCGTGCGGTTCGGGTTCCATCTGCGAGCCAACTGCCTGGAATTGCAGGCCGAAATCGACCGCTGGGTCGACGAAGGCGGTGATCGCGCCGAAGGGCACGACGAGCTTAGCGGGCACCTGGTTGAAGCTGAGGCCGACCGAGAACAGCGTCTCCTCGACGCTCAGCTCCCAGAACTTGTTCTGGAGCACGATCGTCATCTCGTCAGGGAAGCGTTCCTTGAGATGCGCCGGGATCGACACGCCGGGCGCGCCGGTCTTGAAGGTGATGTAAAAGTGATGGTTGCCAGGCAGCACGCTGCCGCCCGCCTCGACCTGGCCGAGAACGCGGCCGACTACGGCGCGCAGCGCTTCCTGCACGATCTCGTCGTAGGGGATCAGGCTGTCGGGTACTTGGTCAGTCATCGCCATCCAAGTGGCCTTCCCGGCGTCATGGGTCAAGTCCCGCGTCGGCGGCGGCCTCACGGGTTTGGATTGATTCCCACGCTCTCGTCACTATAGGCCGGCGCCTATGGCAACAGCGCGCATCGCCCGGATCAGTCGCAAGACTCACGAGACCGATATCCAGGTCGAGATCAATCTCGACGGGACCGGCGCCTACGACGTGTCGACCGGCATCGGCTTCCTCGATCACATGATCGAGCAGTTCTCGCGCCACTCGCTGATCGACATCACCTGCAAGATCGTCGGCGATCTGCATGTCGACCAGCATCACACCACCGAAGACAGCGCGATCGCGATCGGCCAGTGCATCAGCGAGGCGCTTGGCGACAAGGCCGGCATCGGCCGCTACGGCCAGGCCTATTCGCCGATGGACGAGGCGCTGGCGCGTGTCGCGCTCGACATCTCGGGCCGTCCCTGGCTCGTGTGGAAGGCGTCGTTCAGCCAGCCGCGGCTCGGTGAAATGGACACCGAACTGTTCGAGCACTGGTTTCAGTCGATCGCGCAGGCCGTGGGCATCACGCTGCACATCGAGTGCCTCTACGGCCAGAACAACCACCACATCATCGAAGGCATCTTCAAGGGCTTCGCCCGCGCCATGCGGCAGGCGGTCGAGCCCGACCTGCGCAAGGGCGGGGCGATCCCCTCGACCAAGGGCATTCTTGGCAAGGGTGGCCTGAATGGCTGAGGTGCTCGCGCTCGTCGATTACGGCGCGGGCAACCTGCATTCGGTCGCGAACGCGCTCAAGGCAGCCGGCGCCGAGGGCGTCACGGTTACCTCGGACCCCGACGTCGTGCGCGCCGCCGATCGCATCGTCCTGCCCGGCGTCGGCAGCTTCCGCGCCTGTGTCGAGGGGCTGCTGGGTATTCCGCATCTGGTTGAATCGATGACCGAGCGCGTCCAGGTCGGCGGCGCGCCGTTCCTCGGCATCTGCGTCGGCATGCAACTGCTCGCGACGCGCGGGGTCGAGCACGGCGTGACCGAAGGCCTCAACTGGATCGAGGGCGAGGTGCGGCGCATCGAGGTCACCGATCCGGCAATCAAGATCCCGCACATGGGCTGGAACGACGTCGCCGTGCCGCCGCACGCGGACGGTCTGATCGAGCCGGGCGAAGCCTATTTCCTGCACTCGTATCATTTCGTGCCTGACGCCGGTCACGACGTCGCGGCGATGACCGACCACGGCGGTGGGATCGTCGCCGCGGTCGCGCGCGACAACGTCGTCGGCGTGCAGTTCCATCCCGAAAAGAGCCAGGCTTTCGGCCTCGCGCTCCTGTCACGTTTCCTGGAGTGGAAGCCTTGATCGTATTTCCCGCCATCGACTTGAAGCAGGGCCAGGTCGTCCGCCTGGCCGAAGGCGACATGGATCGTGCCACGGTCTACGGCGACAACCCTGCCGCCCAGGCCGTGCTCTTCGCCGAGCAGGGATCGCAATACCTCCACGTCGTGGATCTCGACGGCTCCTTCGCGGGCCGGGCGGAGAACAAGGGCGCGGTCGAGGCGATCCTCGAAGCCTTCGACGGTCATGTCCAGCTTGGCGGCGGTATCCGCACGCGCGAGGCGGTGGACGGCTGGTTCGATCTGGGCGTGTCGCGCATCGTCATGGGCACGGCCGCGCTCAAGGATCCCGAATTCGTCAAGGACATGGCCAAGGCCTATCCCGGCGGCATCGTCGTCGCGGTCGACGCGCGCGACGGCATGGTCGCGACCGAGGGCTGGGCCGAGGTCTCCGACGTCTCGATCGTCGACATGGCGCGCCGCTTCGAGGACGCCGGCGTCGCCAGCCTGCTGTTCACCGACATCGGCCGCGACGGCATGCTCAAGGGCTGCAACATCGACGCGACGGTCGATCTCGCGCGCCGTACCGACCTGCCGGTGATCGCCAGTGGCGGGGTGAAGGGTCTCGACGACATCCGCCTGCTCGCGGTCCATGCCAACGACGGGATCGAGGGCGTGATCACCGGGCGGGCGCTGTTCGAAGGCCGGCTCGATCTGGCGGCGGCGATCGCCATGGCCAACAAGCAGTGACCGTCCGTGTCCGCGTCATCCCCTGCCTCGACGTCCGCGACGGGCGTGTGGTCAAAGGCGTGAACTTCGTCGACCTGCGCGATGCCGGCGATCCGGTCGAGCAGGCGAAGACCTATGACGCGGCCGGGGCGGACGAGCTCTGCTTCCTCGACATCTCGGCCAGCCACGAAGGCCGCGGCACTCTGCTCGACGTCGTGCGCCGCACAGCGGAAGTCTGCTTCATGCCGCTGACCGTGGGCGGCGGCGTCCGCTCGGCCGACGATGCGCGGGCGCTGCTGCTCGCCGGGGCGGACAAGGTCGCGGTCAATTCGGCGGCCGTTTCGCGGCCCGAGGTCGTGTCGGACATCGCCGAGAAGTTCGGTAGCCAGTGCATCGTCGCTTCGGTCGACGCGCGGCGCAAGGATGGCCGCTGGAAAATCTTCACCCACGGCGGCCGCAAGGAAACCGGGATCGATGCGATCGCGCATGCGGTGCGGCTCGCGGAATTGGGTGCTGGCGAACTGCTCGTTACCTCGATGGACGGGGATGGTACGAAGGCCGGCTACGATCTCGAGCTGACGCGCGCGATCGCCGATGCCGTGTCGGTGCCGGTGATCGCGAGCGGCGGCGTCGGTACGCTCGACCACCTGGTCGAGGGCGTGACGCAGGGCCATGCCAGCGCCGTGTTGGCGGCCTCGATCTTCCACTTCGGCCAGCACACGGTGGCCGAAGCTCACGCCGCCCTGCGCGCTGCCGGACTGCCCGCGCGCGGCTGAACTGTCGGCAGGGCTTACAGCCGGCTGCCGATCACCCATTGCGTTAACCATCAAAGGTCGCGGTTTTCCGCCTGTTTGCACGGTTGGCTCGAAGCTTGCGTTAACAACCGTGTGGGTATGATCCGAACCTTGGGTATCTCGGCCGTCGTCAGTCTTCTGCTGGCGGGGCCGGCTCATGCCGCGGGCTCGATCCAATTGCCCGATCCCTCGGGCATCACGCTGTTCTCGCTCGGCATTGCGGGTCTGCTGATCGGCCGGCACTTCGCGGGCAAGCGCCGCGACTGAAGCCGGCTTGACCGCGCGCCGCCGCCGCCGCATGGCTTGGCGATGGCCGATGATACCCTGTCCCGCCTCGAAGCCGTGATCGCCGCGCGCCGCGATGCCGATCCCGATTCCAGCTATGTCGCCAAGCTCAACGCCAAGGGGCTCAAGAAGATCGCGCAGAAGCTGGGCGAGGAAGCGACCGAGACGGTGATCGCCGCGCTGGTCGAGGATCGCCAGGCGCTGGTGGGTGAGGCGGCCGATCTGCTGTTCCATCTCGTCGTCCTGCTGAATGCCAAGCAGGTGCCGCTCGCCGAGGTCTTTGCCGAACTCGAGCGCCGCGAGGGCACTTCGGGGATCGCCGAGAAGGCCTCACGCACGTCCTGAGGGAGTTTCCATGCCGATAGATCCGCGTCTGCCCTACGACGAGAACAACGTCTTCGCGAAGATCCTTCGTGGGGAAATTCCCAGCAAGAAGGTCTACGAGGACGATTTCGCGTTCGCCTTCCACGACATCAACCCGCAGGCGCCAGTCCACGTCCTGGTGATCCCCAAGGCGGCCTACGTGTCGTGGGACGATTTCACCCTGAAGGCGTCGGACGCCGAGATCGCCGGTTTTACCCGTGCGGTGGGCAGGGTCACGCGCGAACTCGAGCTCGATCAGCCCGGTTACCGGCTGATGGTCAACATGGGCGGGCACGGACACCAGGAGGTTCCGCACCTCCACGTCCACATCTTCGGCGGTCGCCAGTTTCGGGTGATGATCGGGGATTGATCGTCCCGTCGGGGCCTTCGGCGGGTCGATCCGCCGACCAATCGTGCCTGATTTGCTTCCGGACGACCGCCATGGGTTGCCCTGGGAGTCACCCGCCGTCTAAACGGTTCGTCGCATGACGTCGCTCCCCGAACCGACCAGCGGCCGTTTCGACGGACCCGTGCACCGCTTCGCGGTGCGCGCCTACTTCGAGGACACCGATCTCTCGGGCGTCGTCTACCACGCCAACTACCTGCGCTGGTTCGAGCGCGCGCGCTCCGACATGTTGCGCCTGCTCGGTATCGACCAGCGCGCCGCGCATGAGGCGGGCGAGGGTGCCTATGCCGTCGCCGACCTGTCGATCCGCTACCTTTCGCCCGCGCGGCTCGACGACGCCGTGCTGATCGAGACCCGCGCCGAAGAACTGCGCAAGGCCAGTTGCCGCATGCACCAGCTGGCCTGGCGGGGCGACCTGCTGCTCAGCGAGGCGCGGCTGCGCGTCGCCTTCGTCAGCCCTTCGGGGCGGCCGCGCGCGCAACCTTCCGCCTGGCTCGATGCTTTCGCCTCCATCCTTTCCGCTCCCGAACCCGCTTCCGAAGGACCCCAATGACGATCCTTTCCCTTCTTGCCGCCGCCACGACCACGGCCGTCGATGCCGCGGCCGGCGCGCCGACGCGGCTCAATCCGGTCAAGCTGTTCCTTGATGCCGATCTCGTCGTGCAGGTGGTGATGATCGGCCTGATCCTCGCCTCGGTGTGGGTCTGGATGATCATCGTCGGCTTCTCGCTGCGCATGGGCAACGTGCGCCGACGTTCTGCCGCCTATGAGGAGGATTTCTGGAAAGCGCGCGATTTCGAGGCGTTCCAGAACGAACGCGGACGTGGCGACGTGCCTTCTGCCAAGATCGCCGCGGCGGGCTTTGCCGAATGGAAGCGCTCGGCCACGGGCAAGTCCGTCGATCGCGAGGGTGCGCGCCAGCGGCTGACCCTGGCGATCGATTCCGCCGTGGCGCAGGAGGCGGACAATCTGGCCAACAGGTTGAACTTCCTCGCGACCGTCGGCTCGGTCGCGCCCTTCGTTGGTCTCTTCGGCACGGTCTGGGGCATCATGAACAGCTTCTTCCAGATCGGCCAGCAGCAGAATTCCTCGCTCGCGGTCGTGGCACCGGGCATTTCGGAAGCGCTGTTCGCCACGGCGATCGGCCTTTTCGCGGCGATCCCGGCGGTCATCGCCTACAACCGCTTCTCGCACCGCGTGAACGGCTTCGAGGCCAGCCTTCAGCGCTTCGGCGATCGCTTCCACGCCAGCCTCAGCCGTCAGCTGGAGGGCTGAGGCATGGCGATGGGTTTTGCAGGAGGCGGCGGAAGCCGTCGCCGCCGCGGACGCGGCGGGCGAGCGGCGATGTCGGAGATCAACGTCACGCCGCTGGTCGACGTGATGCTCGTGCTGCTGATCATCTTCATGGTCACGGCGCCGCTGCTCAAGGCCGGCGTGCCGGTCGAACTTCCCGAGAGCCGCGCCAAGGCGCTGTCCGAGGAGAAGGAGCAGATCACGGTGACCGTCGCGCGTGACGGTCAGGTCTATATCGACGATGATCCGGTGGCGCCGGGCGAACTCGGCGACCGGCTGGAAAGCGTGCCGCCGGCACCCGACGGCAAGCCGCCGCTGGTGACCTTGCGGGCCGACAAGGCGATCGACTGGGGCCGGGCCATGGCGGTCATGGGCGAACTCAACCGCGCCGGCTTTACCTCGATCTCGCTGGTGACCACGGCCACCGGCACCGAACCCGCGGTAATCCGCGGTTCAGACGCGCCCGAATAGCGGTTTGACGATGGCAGCGGTCGCCCTTCGCAACGAGGAACGCATCGGTCTGGGCGTGGCCGTGGTGCTGCACGTCGGGCTCGTGGCGGCGCTGCTGTGGCACCCGCGCGGCGCGCCTGCGGTCATGCCGCCCGACCGGATCGAAGTGACGCTCAGCGACCAGGTCGCGGAGACCTCGACCTCGCCAGAGCCGGCAGCAGAGGCCGCGCCCGACATTGCGCCGACGATCGGTGAACCGGCACCGGCCGAGCCCGAGCCGGCTCCGCCCGAACCGAAGCCCGAGCCGCCCAAGCCGCAACCCAAGGCGGTTCCGCCGCCGCCCGCACCACGACCGGCTCCGGCGCCGCGGCCGGTGCCCAAGCCGACCTCGCGACCGCAGCCGCCCAAGCCCGTGGCCAAGCCGACCGTGCGCCCGCAGCCGCGTCCGAGCGCGGCACCGGCGCGTCCCGCAGCCCGCCCGAATGCCACCCCGGCGCGTCCGGCGGCACGCCCCAATGCGGCGCCGGCGCGCCCGAATCCGCGTCCTGCTGGCGCGACCCGCGTCGGCGACGATTTCCTCAAGGGCGTTCCCGGCGCGCAGAGTGTGGCGCGCTCGAACAGCCCACCGGCGCAGGTCGCCGGCCCGCAGGTCACGGCCTCGCTGCTTGGCGCGATCTCGCGCGCGCTGCGGCCGCACTGGCAGGGGAAGGTGCCCGAGGGCGCCGATTCCGAAAAGCTGATCACCGTGCTGCGCTGGAGCCTCAACCGGGACGGCTCGCTCGCCGGGCGGCCCGAGGTCGTGCGCCAGGAAGGCATTACCGACGCGAACCGTCCGCAGGCGGCGCGCCATGCCGAGCAGGCGATCCGTGCCGTTCAGCTCGCGGCGCCGTTCGACTTGCCCGACGAATATTACAACACCTGGAAGCGGGTCACGATCCGCTTCGACAAGAGGCTCTCGCAATGACCATCCGTAATCTCCTTCTCGCCGCCACCGCGCTCGCGCTGGCGAGCCCGGTCTGGGCTCAGTCGGCGCCGACGATCACGCCGCAGCCCGTCGTGCCGACAGCGCCAGCCCCGACCGTAGACGACGATGGTGGATTGAGCGGCACCGTCTCGGACGAGGCCGCATGGCAGGACCTGGGCATCGCCATCACCGCCTTCGCCACCGACCAGGACCTGCCGACGCAGACCAACGCGGGCACGACCGCCTCGCTAGGCCGCGCATTGTCCGACGTGATTTCCGCCGATCTGCGCAACAACGGCCTGTTCAAGCCCTCGGGTCCGGCCGGCCTGCCGCAACCCGCCTATCCGCAGGTGCAGTCGCCCGACTATCCGGTCTGGTCGGCGCGCAGTGCGGAAATGCTGGTCCAGGGCTATGTCCGCCAGAACACCGACGGCACCCTGACGATCGGTTGCTATCTCTACGACGTCCAGCTCAAGCAGCAGCTCGTGAAGGGCGGCTGGCAGGTCGGCCCGTCCGACTGGCGTCGCGCCGCGCACAAGTGCTCGGACATGGTCTATTCGCGCCTCTCGGGCGAGAGCCCGTTCTTCGATTCTAAGATCGCCTACATTGCCGAGACCGGACCGAAGAACCGCCGCATGAAGCGGTTGGCGATCATGGATTCGGACGGTGCCAACCACCGCTACCTGACCAGCGGCCAGGCGACCGCGCTGACCCCGCGCTATTCGCCCGACTACAAGCAGATCCTCTATCTGTCGTACCTCAACGGCAATCCGCGCATCTACGTCTACGATCTGTCGACCAACCAGCAGCGCCTGATCACCGAGAACCGCTATCCGACTTTCGCGCCGCGCTGGTCGCCCGACGGCAAGACCATCCTCTATTCGATGGCGATTGCCGGCAATACCGACATCTACAAGATCTCGGCGGCGGGCGGCGGCAGCGCGGTCAAGCTGACCGACAGTCCCGGCCTCGACGTCGGCGGTTCGTTCTCGCCCGACGGCTCCAAGATCGTGTTCGAAAGCGATCGTTCGGGCAGCCAGCAGGTCTACGTGATGAATGCCGACGGTTCGGACCAGAAGCGCATCAGCTTCTTCGGTGGTCGCGCCGCCACGCCCGAATGGAGCCCGCGCGGCGATCAGATCGCTTTCACCCACATCGCCGGCAACCTGCGCGTCGGGGTAATGAGCCCGGGCGGCGGATCCATGCGCCACCTGACCGATAGCTGGCAGGACGAGGCGCCGACCTGGGCGCCGAACGGACGCATCATCCAGTTTTTCCGCACGGAGAAGAACTCGGGCAAGGCGACGATCTGGCAGGTGGACCTGACCGGACGCAACGAGCGCAAGCTGCCGACCCCGGCCGATGCGTCCGATCCCGCCTGGGGACCGATTCAGCCCTGAGGCGTTCATCGCCTCTTGGCACCAACCTGTCGTTCATGTGTTACACTCTACACACATGAGCTTCTTGACTGTTTTCGCTGTGAAAAAGGAGAACGCGATGTTCGGGCGATCGAAATTTGGCGCCGCCGCCTGCCTTGTGGCCGGCTCTCTCGCAATGTCGGCCTGCGCCAGCAAGGCGCCCAAGCAGCTGCCGCCCGAACCGAGCGGCGTCGCGACGCAGACCGATGACGGCGCGAACCGCATCATTCCTGGCAGTCAGGCTGATTTCGTCCAGCAAATGGCCGGCCAGGACACGATCTATTTCGACACCGACAAGTACAATATCGACAGCGTCGATGCCTCCGCGCTGCAAACCCAGGCGCAGTGGCTGATCAAGTATCCGGCCAAGCGTGCAACCGTCGAGGGCCATGCCGACGAGCGTGGCACGCGCGACTACAACCTCGCGCTGGGCGAGCGTCGTGCCAATTCGGCGAAGAACTATCTTGTCAGCCTCGGCGTCGACGCTTCGCGCGTGACCACGGTCAGCTACGGCAAGGAGCGCCCGATCGCGCTCGGTTCGGACGAGGAAAGCTGGGCCAAGAACCGCCGCGCGGTCACGGTCACCATCGACTGACTATTTTCGGGCGGTTGCCGATTTTCGAGAGCCCTCCTCCTCGCGGGGAGGGCTTTCTGACGTTCAGCGCAGGAAGGTCGGCAAGGTCGAGAGCGCGGGCAGCGCCGATACCGAGACCTGGAACGGGCTTTCGACCGCGGTCGAATCCTCAAGCAGCATGGGCTCGCGAACCGCGCTCGTGCCGAGCAGAACGTAGGCCGCCATCATGAAGATGGAGAACGCTGCCGACAGGGTCAGTTGCTTGCTCATGACGTACCTCAATGGCTCAGCCTACCATAGTAAGGTAGGTTACTAGATATTGCAATGCAGCACGTAGCCTCGGGAGCGTTAATCTTTCCTGAAGCAGGCTCAAGCCTTGCGCTGCCCTGGGCAGGGCGCCTATCTCCCTCGCGATGAATCGCGCGCGCCGATCCAATGACTGGGGCTTTCCCCGCTGGCGAGGCTATGAGGCCGGGCGCGAGGCTGCACAGATCCGCCTTTGCGATCGTGCCGGCTGCACCGATACCGGCGATTGTCCGGCGCCGAAATCACCCAACAGCCCCGATCGCTGGTATTTCTGCCAGAAGCACGCAGCCGAATACAATTCGGGCTGGGACTATTTCGCGGGCCTGACCGCCGAAGAGGCCGCGGCGCGCGAGAGCGACGAGAAGCGCGACAATTCGGGCTATCGCGAATCGGCGCACAACGCCTGGGCCGGTCCCGGTGACGGCAGCCGGAGCCGCGACGAACTGCGCGCGCTCGAAGTGCTGGGGCTCGACCCCGACGCCGAATTCGACGCCGTGCGGAAAGCCTGGCGCAGCAAGGCCAAGGAAGTGCACCCCGACGTGCGCCCCAACGATGCCGAGGCTGCCAAGGCCTTCCAGGCGCTCCAGTTGGCCTACGAAGTCCTCCGCGCCGCCGAGGAGCGGCGCGAGTGGAAGGGCTGAGCTAGCCTCAGGCCGCTCCACCCGGCGCCACGGCCACCGGCACCGTCTCTTCAATCGCTTGCGCCTGTTCGCCGGGGCCGCGGCCCTTGCCGAGCAGCAGGAGCAGCGTTGCGCCGACGAGCACGCCGACCCCGGCGATGACCAGATAGAGCTCGTAGCCGCCGGTCTTCTCCATCGTCAGCCCCAGCAGCAGCGCGCCCGAGGCGGTCGAGAAAGAGGTGCAGAAGGTCAGCAAGCCCATGACCGAACTGTAGACGTTCACCCCGAAATGGCGGGCAACGAGGAAGCCGACGATGTCGCCCTCGGCACCGAACGAAAAGCCGATGCAGAAGACGGCGAAGGTCAGCACCGCAGGGGCGTCCCAGGTCGAGGCGATCAGGAACAGACCCACGCTGGGCAGGCCCAGGGTCACGAAAGAGACCAGGTCGGCGCGGAAGCGGTCGAGCGATACGCCGGCCACGAAGCGTCCGGCCAACATGCCGATCGACATCGTTGCCAGCATCACGCCGGCGCCTTCGCCACTGATGCCATTGGCCAGCATCAGCAGCTTCAACTGCACGAGCATGATCGTGGCGGGCAGGTTGCACAGCAGCATGGCGCCGACCAGGCACCAGAAGGCGGGCTTGCGGAAGATGATCGGATAGTCGTCGCGCGCGCGGCGCTTCTTGGGGGTGGGGGTATCTGCCTGTGCTTTCGCCGTCCGCTTTTCGGGCGGGATCAGCAGGAAAACCACGACCCCGGCGATCGCGGCGAAGACGGCCAGCGCCTGATAACTCGCCTGCCAGCCGTGCGCCTCGACATAATGGTTGAGCACCGGCCCCATGATCACGCCCGAAACCGCCGGGCCCGAGGCGGCGATGGCCAGCGCGAGTCCGCGCGCCTTCACGACGTGCTGGACGACCAGGCGGGTATAGACCGTCGAGGTCGTGGTGACGCAGAGCAGGCTCTGAACGAAGAAGATCACGATGTAGGTCGAGAGCGCGCCGTCCATCAGGCTGTAGGCCAGATAGGCGAGCGGCAAGGTCGTCATGCCGATCAGCGCGGTGAAGCGCACGCCGAGCACGTCGGCGAGGCGGCCAATGATCGGGAAGGCGAAGGAGGTGAACAGCGCAATCGAGCCGACCTTGGCGAAATCGGCGGGCGACCAGTGATTGCCGGAGATCAGCGAGGGGGCGAGCGCGGTGGTGACCGGACCGGCCATCGACATGCCGGTCGCGAGGCCGAGCGTCGCCGCGAGCAGGGGGCGCCAGGCGGCGCGCAATTCGCCCAGGTAGCTGATGTCTCTCTCCCGCTTTTGAACTCTTGTTTAGCGGTTCCTACGCGCGGCTTGCGCGCAGGGTCAAGCGTTCCGCCTGCGAGAAACGATAGGTCCTCATTTTTGTATGGAGCACGCGCATCATGGCGCGGCGCGTCTCCCTCTCCCGCCGGGAGAGGGAGGCAGGCTCACTTGGGCGAAAGCACCATGAGCATCTGGCGGCCTTCCATGCGCGGATAGGCTTCGACCTTGGCGATTTCGGCAACGTCTTCCTGCACGCGCTTGAGCAGGTTCATGCCGTGCTGCTGGTGCGAGAATTCGCGGCCACGGAAGCGCAGCGTCACCTTGACCTTGTCGCCATCCTCGATGAAGCGCTGCACGTTGCGCATCTTCACGTCGTAGTCGTGGTCGTCGATGTTGGGACGCATCTTGATCTCTTTGATCTCTTGCGTCTTCTGCGTCTTGCGCGCGAGATTCGCCTTCTTCTGCGCCTCGTAGCGGAACTTGCCTACGTCGAGGAACTTGCAGACCGGCGGATCGGCGTTGGGCGAAACCTCGACCAGGTCCAGGCCGACTCCGGCCGCCTGCTCAATGGCCTCGCGCGTGTACATGACGCCCAGATTCTCACCGTCCTGGTCGATGACGCGAACTTTGTCGCTTTGAATCATATTGTTGTAGCGCGGCCCGCTCTTGACGGGCGGGGTCATCATGCGCCGGGGTGGGGGTGCTATAGTCAATTCTCCTGAAACGTCTTCGCGGCTCCTTAGATCGAATCGCGCAAGCAAGGAAAGTGGGAATTATCGGCCGTTATGCAAGCCGTGCCGATCAGGCGGCGGCGCGCCACAGCGGATATTGCAGGAGCCGGCCCCGCGCGGGCAGCACGGCGTCGATCGCGCGGGCCGGCTGCATCGCCGCCAGGATCGCCGGATCGGCCGCATCCATGCCGCCGGTCAGCGCGCCGAAAGCGGGCAGGATCAGCCGCTGCTCGCTCATCACGGCGCAAGGCCGGGCGATCCGCCGGCCGCGCGCCGAGAGCATCAGGCGCGGGTGGAAATGGCCCGAAAGCTCGGGGCGGGTCTCGCCGGCCGCGGCCTTGTGGCGCAGGATCAGCCCGCCCGAGGCGACCTCGTCGGCCAGCGCGCCGCCGGCGATCTCTTCCGCGCCACTTTGACCTATTGGGGCATCATGGTTGCCCGTGATCCAGACCCAGTCGAGCGCGCGGGTCAGCGCCGCGAGCATTCCCGCAGCATGCGGTTCGAGCCGCAGGCTGCCTTTGCCGTCGTGGAAATTGTCGCCGAGCGCATAGACCCGCCGGGCGCCGGTCTCGCGCACGGCCAGGGCCAGTCGTTCGAGCGTCTCGCGGCTGTCGTAGGGCGGGAGCAACTGGCCGTGGCTGGCGAAGAAGCTCGCTTTCTCGAGATGGAGGTCGGCGACGAGCAGCGCCTGTTCGCGCGGCCAGAACAGCGCACGGCCATCGACCAGCCGCATCTCCTCACCAGCGAACGAAAAGGGAACCATGCACCGGCCTTGCCGCAGCGGCCGGGTTTTGGCAAGCGGTCCCGATGACCGACTGGACTCCCTACACCGCCCGCGCCCGCGACTGGTTCGCGCAGCTGCGCGATTCGATCTGCGCCGAGTTCGAGGCGATCGAGCGCGAGGCCGGCAGCGATGCGGCTTTCGATTACACGCCGTGGCAGCGTGCCGCGGTCGAGGGCGGTGAAGCCGGCGAGACCGGCGGCGGCACGCGCGGGCTGATGAAGGGCAAGGTCTTCGAGAAGGTCGGGGTCAACATCTCCTCGGTCGTTGGCGACCTGGCGACCGACTTTGCCGGCACGATCAACGGCGCCTCGGCGGACAAGCCGGCCTTCTCGGCGACGGGCATCAGCCTCGTCGCGCATATGGCCAATCCGCACGTGCCCGCCGTGCACATGAACACGCGCTTCCTGACGACGACCAAGGCCTGGTTCGGCGGCGGCGCGGATCTCAACCCGCCGCTTCCCTACGACGAGGACACCGCCGAGTTCCACGCCGAATTCCAGGCCGCCTGCGACGCGCATGGGCCGGGCTATTACGATCGCTACAAGGCCTGGGCCGACGAATACTTCTACATCCCGCACCGCAAGGTCCACCGCGGCGTCGGCGGCATCTTCTACGACCATCTCGAATGCGCCGACGAGGCCGCCTGGGAAGCGAACTTCGCTTTCACCCAGGCGGTGGGCCGGGCGTTCCTCGCGGTGTTCCCGCGGCTCGTGCGGCGGCGCATGGGGATGGAGTTCACCCCGGCGGACAAGCTCCAACAGCTCGAATGGCGCGGCCGCTATGCCGAGTTCAACCTGGTCTACGACCGCGGCACGCTGTTCGGGCTCAAGACCGGCGGCAACATCGACGCGATCCTTATGAGCCTGCCGCCCGAAGCCGTCTGGAGCTGATTTTCCGCGAAAAAGTCCAATTCCCGAGGATGATGGTTAAGGGAGAATTAGCCATTATCCCTTAGCGCGCTGCTGACATAAACCAGCAGTGGCGGGCGCGTTGGACTTCCAGATTTTTCACGATCCCAGCGGCCGTCGCGCCGTGCGCGTCCGCGCGACCACCTGGGCGATAGGCATAGTCCTGGCGATAGCCGCGACGATCCTGCTTGCCGAAGTGCTGTTCATGGAGCGGCATGTCGCGCCCAGCTTCGTCAGCGCCCAGGCGGCCGAGCGCCCCAGACCGGTCGCGACCGGACCCGTTACCACCGATTCGATGCCCGGCGCCTGGCTTCCCGCCGCCGCCGTGACGCGCGCCGCCGCGACCGAGCGCGTCGGTTTCTACATGCCCTGGGACGAGGCGGGCCGCAGCTCGCTCGCCGCCCATGTCGACCAGCTCGACTGGGTCGCCGCGGGCCTCGCCAGCGTCCACGGCCGCGATCACGCCTGGCGTTACGAGAGCGATGCGCACCTGCGCGAAGTCCTGGACGGGCAGAGCCAGGCCAAGCTGCTGGTGATGATCCAGAATGTCGACGATGCCGGCACCTGGGACGGCCGCAACAGCGCGCGGCTCTTCGCCGACCCTGCGGCGCGCGGGCGCTTCATCGCCAAGGTCGAGCGGACGCTGATTTCCGAGCGCGCCGCCGGCGTGGTGCTCGACATCGAGGACCTGCCGGCCGACGCCCATCCCGCCTATCTGGCCTTCCTCAAGGACATCCACGACCGCTTCGCCGCGCGCGGGCTGATCGTGACGATCGCCGCGCCCGTCGCCGATCCCGCCTGGAACCTCGCCGCCTATGCCGCGGTCACCGATCGCATCTTCCTGATGGCCTACGACGAGCACTGGCCCGGCGGCGAGCCCGGACCGATCGCCTCGCAGCCCTGGTTCGCGCGCCATCTCGCCGCGGCTGTCCAAGCCGTGGGGCAGGACAAGGCGGTGGTCGCGCTCGGCAACTACGCCTACGACTGGGGCCATGGCCGCGCCGAAGGCGTGACCGTCGCCCAGGCCTGGGACAAGGCGGTCGCCGCGGGCGTGCGCCCGGCGTTCGATCCGCAGACCGGCAACAGCCACTTCTCCTACGAGGAAGCCGGCGTCCGTCATCAGGTCTGGATGCTCGATGCGATCGCCAGCTGGAACCAGCTCGAGGTCGCCCGGCGTCTCGGCGCGGGCGGCGTGGCGCTCTGGCGCCTCGGCAGCGAGGATCCCGGTTTCTGGACCGCGCTGGCGACGCCGCGCGGTGGCCAGCCGGCCTTCGATCACCTGCCTACGCAGGATACGGTCGAGCTGATCGGCAAGGGCGAGGTCCTGCGCCTCGCCAGCGCTGCGCAGCCCGGCCGCCGCGAAGGCGTGCCTGGCACCGACGGGCTGATCCGTCAGGCCAGCTATGAAGCGCTGCCGACGACCAACCAGGTTCAGCGTGCCGGCCATAACCGCCGCCTCGTCGCGCTGACCTTCGACGACGGCCCCGACCGCGACTGGACGCCGCGGATCCTCGATATCCTCAAGCGCGAGAAGGCGGCCGCGACCTTCTTCGTTACCGGCGCCAATGCGCTGGGCGAACCCGATCTGCTGCGCCGGATCATCGCCGAGGGTTCCGAGCTCGGCAACCATTCGACCACCCACGCCGATCTCGATCGCCTGCCCGAATCGGCGATCCAGCTCGAGCTCAACACCACGCAGCGGCTGGTCGAGAGCTATACCGGCCGCTCCATGCGGCTGTTCCGCGCGCCCTATCTGGGCGACGCCGATCCCAACACGCCCGAAGAGCTGCGCGCCGCGCGCGTCGCGGCCGACATGGGCTATCTCTCGGTCGGCCTGAACGTCGATCCGCTCGACTGGTCCGAGACCGACGCGCGGACGATCGTCGCCAAGACCGTTGCGCAGGTCGAATCGGGCAATGCTCAGCGTTCGACCCAGATCGTCCTGCTCCACGACAGCGGCGGCGATCGCACCGCCACGGTCGAGGCGCTGCCCGCGATCATCCGCGAGCTGCGCGCGCGCGGTTATGAGTTCGTCACGGTCTCGCGCCTCGCCGGACTCGAGCGCGACGCGGTCATGCCGCCGCTGCAGGGGACGCAGCAGGTCGTCGCGCAGGGCGCGGGCGGTCTGTTCGCCGGGCTTTCCGGGGGCGCCAAAGCGCTGTTCGTGTTGTTCCTCACCGCGATCGGTCTAGGCATCGCGCGTTCGCTCGTGCTCACCGTGCTCGCCTGCCGCCAGGCGCGCGGCTATCGCGCGCCTGATCCGGCGCCGCATCTGGTGCCGAGCTTCGTCTCGGTGCTGATCCCCGCCTACAACGAAGAGATGGTGATCGAATCGTCGGTGCGCCGCATCCTCGCCAGCACGGGTCCGCGCGTCGAAGTCATCGTCATCGACGACGGCTCAGCCGATCGCACCTCGGAAATCGTCGACCAGGCTTTCGCGATCGATCCGCGCGTCACGCTGCTGACGATCTCCAACGGCGGCAAGGCCAACGCGCTCAACCAGGGGCTCAAGATCGCCAAGGGCGACGTCGTCATCGCGCTCGACGCCGATACCCAGTTCGAAGCCGACACGATCGCCAAGCTCGCGCGCTGGTTCGCCGATCCCGCAATCGGCGCGGTCGCGGGCAATGCCAAGATCGGCAACCGCATCAACCTCGTCACGCGCTGGCAGGCGATCGAATATATCACCGCGCAGGGGCTCGAGCGCCGCGCGCTCTCGGCGCTCGACGCGATCACCGTCGTGCCCGGCGCCGTCGGCGCCTGGCGCCGCACCGCGCTCGACGCGGTCGGCGGCTATCCGGCCGACACCCTGGCCGAAGACCAGGATCTGACCATCGCCATCCAGCGTGAAGGCTGGAAGGTCGCCTGCGATGTCGACGCGATCGCCTGGACCGAAGCGCCCGAGACCTTCCGCTCGTTGTTCAAGCAGCGCTACCGCTGGGCCTATGGCACCTTGCAGTGCCTGTGGAAGCACCGTGGCGCGCTGGTTACCGGCCAGCCGCGCGGGCTCGCCCGCTTCGGCATGCCGCAGGCCTGGCTGTTCCAGATCCTGTTCAGCCTGATCTCGCCGATCATCGACCTCGCGCTCGTCGCCAGCCTGATCGACACCGGTCTGCGCGTGATCAACCACGGCCTGCCGGCGATGCAGGGCGACCTGCTGACGATCCTCGGCTTCTGGGCGGCCTTCACCGCGATCGATCTCGCCTGCGGCTGGATCGCCTATCGCCTCGACGGTCGCGAGCAGGGCTTCCCGGCGCTGAGGCTGCTGATGCAGCGCTTCGGCTATCGCCAGCTGCTCTACGCCGTCGTGCTCAAGGCGGTCTTCGCCGCGCTCAGCGGGCCGCGGGTGGGCTGGGGCAAGCTCGAACGCAGCGGCCAGGTCACCTTGGATCCGGTGATGGACGAGAACGCGGCTGCCGTGGCGAGCCTGCCGACTTCCTCGGTCGCAACCCTGCCGATGGCCGCCTGACGGGGATCCACGCCGCCTCGGCCCGCTTCACTCATCGCCTGAGGGCGGCATTTGTGCCGATCGGGGACTTTTGATCTCTTTTGCACAGACACTCGTAAGACTCGGAATAATATAGGCTTGCCGTGGTGGCCGAAAAACCGCCATTATGGACCTTACCAACAGCAAGTCGCACAAACCGAGCCTTTGCCATGTCAAAGCTCCAAGACGTACAGTCGTTTATTGATCTCTCACGTGGCGTCAGGACGCCCGGCGATTTGCATTGCCTGATGCAGGACATCACGCGCGAGATGAATTTCGATCATTTCGCGCTCGTCCATCACGTCGATCTGCGACCGATGGGGACGATGATCGAACACGTCGTGACAGAGGATTTCGTCGCGCTCAGCGACTACCCGCAGGCCTGGGTCGATCAGTACATCAACGACGACATCGTCAGCAACGATCCGATCCTGCTTGCCGCGCAAAGGTCGGCCGTCGGTTTCGGCTGGGATCAGGTCGGCGAACTCATCACGGTTACCGCGGCGCATCGCGAACTGACCGAGCGCACGCGCAAGGCCGGGATCGTCGACGGCTTCACCGTGCCGGCCAACGTCCCCGGTGAGCTCAACGGCTCGTGCAACTTCGCGATGGGGACCGGGCACGAGGTGCCGCGCGACAATTTCCCGATGGCGCAGCTCGTCGGTTCCTTCGCCTTCCAGGCGGCGCGGACCTTGGTCTCGGCCATGCGTCGCCTGCCCGATCAGGCGCCGGTCAAGCTGACCCAGCGCCAGCTCGAATGCATCGCGCTGGTGGCGCGCGGCAAGTCCGACTGGGAGATCGCCAAGATCCTCGGCCTCTCGCAGTCCACGGTCACCACCTATATCCAGACCGCGCGCGAACGCTACGACGTGTCGACGCGCATCCAGGTGGTGCTGCGCGCGCTCTACGACGGCTCGCTGCCGTTCAGCGAGCTGTTCTAGGTCAATACCTTAGATCTAAGACATGTTCGCCGGGCGCGTTTGAGCGATCTTGATCCCACGCAAATCGTGGGAAATCGCTTAAATGATCCAACATCTTACGAGATCGGATCGGGCCGGGAACCGGCGCCTGTTCCGAACGATGCACGAAGACCGCAAGAAGGTCTTCGTCGATACGCTGAACTGGACCGTACCGCATGACGGCCGCCAGGAAGCCGATCAGTACGACACCGACCATGCCGACTACCTGATCCTGCGCGACGTCGCCTCGGGCGACCATCTCGGCTCGGTCCGGCTGCTGCCGACCACGGGCTCGCACATGCTGGCCGACGTGTTTCCCTTCCTCTGTGAAGGCGCGATCCCGCGCGGGCCGAGCGTGCGCGAGATCACGCGGCTCGTGGTGTCGCCTTCCGTGCCCGTGCGCGACCGGCTGATGGTCCGCAACATGCTGGGGCGGGCGATGATCGAGTTCGGTCTGCAGACCGGCATCACAAAATATACCGCGGTCTGCGAGTTCGGCTTCCTGACCCAGCTGCTGAGCTCGGGCTGGCACATCAAGCCGCTCGGCATGCCGCAACTCGTCGCCGGCTCGCTGATCGGCGCGCTGCAGATCCGGCTCGATCGCCACTCGCTCGCACTGACCAACGAGGCCTGGCGCCATGACGCGCCGGTCCTGCGCATGATCGAACACACGCCGGCGCTCGTCGCCTGACCTCTGCATCGGAGACCCTCATGTCCCATGACCTCGACAACGTCCCGGCGCTCGTCGCGCAGCTTCGCCGCGACGGCTACCTGATCCTCAACGAAATCGCCTGCCCGGCCACGATCGACGCGATCGGCGAGGAGCTGACGCCGCACTTCGATGCCGTGCCCTATTGCCAGGGACCGTTCTACGGCGCCGAGACCAAGCGGCTCGGCCGCGTACTCGCCCGCTCGCGCTCGGCGCACGGGCTGGTGCTGCACGATCTGGTCTACGACATCGTCAATTCGGTGCTGCAGCCCAACTGCCACTCGCTCCAGCTCAACCTGACCCAGGCGATCGAGATATTCCCCGGCGCGCCCGCGCAAGGGCCGCATCGCGATCACGACATGTGGTGGACCCCCAAGGGCGAGACCGAATACATGATCAACGTCATGTGGGCGCTCGACGATTTCACCGAGCGCAACGGAGCCACGCGCGTCTGGCCCGGGTCGAACCACAAGGACCAGAGCGAGCCGTTGCTGCCCGACGAGGACGCCATCTCGGCGGTCATGCCCAAGGGCTCGGCTTGCATCTTCCTCGGCTCGACGATGCATTCAGGCGGCGAGAACCACGCGTTGCGATCGCGCCGTGGCCTGATCGTCAGCTATTGTCTGGGCTGGCTCAAGCCCTGGGAGAACCAGTGGCTGGCCTATCCGCCCGAAGTGGCGCGGACCTTCGCGCCCGAGGTGGCGGCGCTGGTCGGCTATCGCCAGCACCTGCCGAGCCTCAACAATTTCGAAGGGCAATGTCCCTCGCTGCTGCTCGGCAACGACAGCATCGAACCTTTCGTCGACGCCCTGCTGCCCGAACAGGCGGCACTGGCGGAACAGTATCGTGAAATGCGGCTCGGCCAGTTCGCCGAAGCCTGAGGATCGGAAAATGCAGAATGGCGCGGAGCTCGACCCCATGAAGAACCCCGATTTCGTAACGATCACGCTGCCGGCGTCCTGCCCCAACGCGATCCACGATCGCGGCGCCTGCACCTGTAGGGCGGATGCCCCCCGCACCGTGCCGACCGACCGGTCGAGCACGGATCCGCTCCAGCCCAATCTCGCGAAGCTCGCGAAGGTTCTCTACGCCTCGCGTGCCAAGCGGCGGAAGTTCCTGACTGCGGAACTGCTGTCGGAGCCGGCCTGGGACATCCTGCTCGATCTCTACATCAACCACGCCGAAGGCCGCAGCCTGCGCACGACGAGCGTCTGCCTGGCCTCGAACTCGCCGCCGACCACCGCGCTGCGCTGGATCGGCGTGCTCGAGCAGAAGCGCCTGATCGCGCGCGAAGGCAGCGCTCAGGATCAGCGCGCCAAGGACGTGCGCCTGACACCGCGCGGGGTGGAGGCCGTCGAACAGTGCCTGATGCAATATTGGATCGGGCTGGTCGAATTCATGACCGAGGTGCTGCCCGCCCGCGCGATCCCGCTGCCGCTCGATCAGTCGTAGGGCGAAGGGCGGCGGGCCGCTCGGTCTGCCGCCGCCATCCGCGGCCTCGAACCTATCGGATGCCGGCCTTGCGCCTGAGATTGGCCTCGATCACGGCGTTGCAGGTCATGAGCATCGAATGGGCCGGCCCCTGCGACCCGAACACGTGATAGGTCGCGATCGCGCCCTCGATAACCAGGATCAGTCCATCCGACAGGCCTTCGGGATCGGCGACGTCCAGGTCGCGCGCAAGACCGAGGAAGGTCGCGCGCATCTCTGCCTTGCATTCCTCGAGCACTTCGCGGCCCGGATGGCCGGGCTCGGGCAGTTCGACCGCGACATTGCTCATCAGACAGCCACGGAAATCGGGGTGGGCAAGCTTGTCGGCATAGTGCCGCACAAGCGCGTCGAGCCGGATGCGGGGATCGTCCCCCGCCTTGGCCAGCACCTCGGCTATCGCCTCGCGTCCCTCGCGCCCGCTTTCACGCAGGCAGGCCGCGACGAGATCGTCCTTCGACTTGAAGGCGCGGTACAAGCTTGGCTTGGTTACGCCCGCCTCGCAGACGATTTCGTCCACGCCGACGGCGCGCACACCGCGCCGATAGAAAAGATCGCGAGCCGTATCGAAAATCTTTGAAGCCGCGGTTTTCCGCGCATTCTCGGTTTCAAGCTCGCCGCATGCGTCAGCATTTTTCGCCATTTCGCAGTCAGCCCATCCTCATCGTCTTGACTTAATGTAACAGAACGGTACGTATCAGGCAAGAGACGTACCGGTCAGTAACAACTGGCCCCCAGATAAATGGCGGTTTCCATGTACCTTTCCGACATTAAGGCCGATTCGAGCAGCGAGTCGACGGAGAACACGCCCTGGTATCGGCAGCGCAAGGCAGCTTACTACCTCCTTCCCCTGGTAGGCGTGATCTTGCTCTATGCCGTGACGCGGTGGTGGAGCGGTAGCAGCGAGGCCGCTCCGCCGCCGCCAGCCGTGGTGACGGTAGCCACGCCGCTGTCGCGCACGGTGACCGATTGGGACGACTATGTCGGCCGCTTCGAGGCAAGCCAAGCGGTCGAGGTGCGTCCGCGCGTCTCCGGTCAGCTCGTTGGCATCCATTTCAAGGACGGCGACGTGGTCCAGAAGGGCCAGTTGCTGTTCACGATCGACGCGCGGCCCTTCGCCGCCGCGCTCGCCGAAGTCCGCGCCCAGGCCGCCGCCGCCTCGACCGCGCTGACGCTCGCGCGCAGCGAACTGGCCCGCGCGAGCCGGCTGATCGCCGATCAGGCGGTCAGCGCCGAGGAGATCGACACCCTGCGCGCGCGCGTGCAGTCGGCCCAGGCCTCGCTCGCCGCGGCGCAGGCGCAAGTGCGCAGCCGCGCGCTCAACGTCGAGTTCACTCAGATCCGCGCGCCCGTCACGGGCCGCGTCTCCGATCGCCGCGCCGACATCGGCAATCTGGTGGCCGGCGATTCCGCGGCGAGTGCGACCGTGCTGACGACGATCAACGCGCTCGATCCAATCTACTTCGCCTTCGACGGTTCCGAAGCGCTCTATCTCAAGCAGCGTCGTGCACAGCAGCAGGGTGGAGCGCAGGCGCAGGACGTCGAGATCAAGTTGCAGGACGAATCGGGCTACACCTGGAAGGGTCGCGTCGACTTCACCGACAATGCGATCGAGAACGGTTCGGGCACGATCCGCGGCCGCGCGGTGATCGCCAATCCCGAATACTTCCTCGTCCCGGGCATGTTCGGCAACATGCGCATGAACGGCGGCGCACCACACCAGGCGCTGCTCGTGCCCGATGGCGCGGTGGTGACCGACCAGGCGCGCAAGGTGGTCTACGTCGTCGGCAAGGACGGCACGGTGGTGGTGCGCCCGGTCCAGGTCGGCGCGCTCGCCGACGGGCTGCGCGTGATCCGCTCGGGTCTCCAGCCGACCGAACGCGTGGTCATCTCGGGCACCCAGTTCGCCCAGCCTGGCGCCAAGGTGAAGCCGGTCGCCGGCCAGATCGCCCCGACCAAGGCCGTGGCCGCGCCGCCCAGCGCGCCCGCCGCCTCGCAGGCGACGGTCCTGCCGGTCAACTGATCTTGCCATAGCGGGCCGGTTCCGGCCCGAAGTGCGCCCGCAATCCGTGGCGCAAGCGGTAAACGTACAAGGGATACAGCGCCATGCGCCTGAGCCACGTCTTCATCCAGCGCCCCATCTTTGCCGGGGTGATCGCGGTGATCATCACCATCGTCGGCGCGCTCGCCTTCTTCGGCCTGCCGATCGCGCAGTACCCTGACGTGGTTCCGCCGACGGTGACGGTCAGCGCCACCTATCCGGGCGCCTCGTCCGAGACGATCGCCAATACGGTTTCCGCGCCGCTCGAGCAGGAGATCAACGGCGTCGACAACATGCTCTACCTGTCGAGCCAGTCGACCGGCGACGGCCGACTGACGATCACCGCGACCTTCAAGCAGGGCACGAACCTCGACGAGGCGCAGGTGCTCGTCCAGAACCGCGTCGCGCTGGCCGAGCCGCGGCTGCCAGAGGAGGTGCGCCGCCAGGGCGTCGTCACGCGCAAGTCGACGCCCGACTTCCTGCTGGTGGCCAACCTGACCTCGCCCGACAATTCGCTCGATACGGCCTATATGTCGAACTACGCGCTGACCCAGCTCAAGGACCGCATCGCGCGGCTCGACGGCGTGGGCGACGTACAGATCTTCGGCGCGCGCAACTATGCGATGCGCGTGTGGATCGATCCGGGCCGCGCCGCCGCGCGCGACATGACCGCGGGCGAGATCGTCGCCGCGCTGCGCAACCAGAACGTCCAGGTCGCGGCCGGCTCGATCGGCAAGCCGCCCGAGGCGACGGGCGCGGCCTACGAGCTCAACCTCGAGACCCAGGGCCGCTTCACCACGCCCGAGCAGTTCTCGCAGATCGTCATCAAGACCGACACCCAGGGCCGCCTGACGCGGCTGTCCGACGTCGCCCGCGTCGAGCTGGGCGCCGAGGACTACGGCATCAACTTCTACTTCTCGGGCCAGCCTTCGGTCGGCATCGGCGTGTTCCAGCGTCCGGGCACCAACGCCCTGGCGGCGGCGGAGGCGATCAAGGCCGAACTGGCCGACGCGTCGACGAGCTTCCCGCCGGGCCTCAAGCACGACGTCTTCTACAACCCCACCGAATTCATCAGCGAGTCGATCAGCGCGGTCGAGCACACGCTGTTCGAGGCCGTGGTGCTGGTGGTCATCGTCATCCTGGTGTTCCTCCAGTCGTGGCGCGCGGCGGTGATCCCGGTGATCGCCATTCCCGTCTCGCTGATCGGCACCTTCGCCGTGCTCGCAGGGGTCGGCTATTCGCTCAACAACCTCTCGCTGTTCGGGCTCGTGCTCGCGATCGGCATCGTCGTCGACGATGCGATCGTCGTGGTCGAGAACGTCGAGCGCAATCTCGAGCACGGCCTGTCCCCGCGCGAAGCCGCGCACCGTTCGATGGACGAGGTCTCGACCGCGCTCGTCGCGATCGTGCTCGTGCTCTGCGCGGTGTTCATCCCGACGATGTTCCTCACCGGCCTGACCGGCGAGTTCTATCGCCAGTTCGCGGTGACGATCTCGAGCGCGACGATCATCTCGTTGATCCTCTCGCTGACGCTGTCGCCCGCGCTCGCCGCGTTGCTGCTGCGTCCCAAGGAAGAGCATGAGCCCGAGGGCCGCTGGGCGCGCATGGCCTATTGGGGCGGCAAGCGCTTCAATGCCGGCTTCGATCGCCTGTCGGACTGGTACGCGCGGACCACGCGCCGCCTGCTCTCGCTGCGCAAGACCGTGCTGCTTGTCTATGGCGCGCTGCTGGTGCTGACGGGGCTGGTGTTCTCGGCGACGCCGGTGGGCTTCGTGCCGCAACAGGATCAGGGCTATGTCCTGGCCGCGACCTTCATGCCCGCAGGCACATCGCTGTCGCAGACCGACAAGGTCCTGCGCGAGACCTCGGCCAAGATGATGAAGATCCCCGGGGTCAAGGGTGCGGTCATGCTCGCGGGCTTCCACGGCCCCACGGGTACGATGGCGCCCAACGCCGCCGCGGCCTTCCTGGTGTTCGACAAGTTCTCCGAACGCGACAAGCACGGCCAGACCGAGGCTTTCATCATGGGCGAGGCGCACAAGATCGCCGCCAGCGTCGATGCCGGCCGCGTCTTCGTGATCCCGCCGCCGCTGATCCGCGGCATCGGCACCGGCGGCGGCTTCAAGCTCGAAGTCCAGGACCGTGGGGGACTCGGCTACGACGAGCTCAACAAGATCGTCTGGGGCGTGATCGGCGAGGCCAACAAGGATCCGAACCTCGCCGGCGTGCACACCAAGTTCGAGGCCTCGGCGCCGCGCATCTTCGCCGACGTCGACCGCGCCAAGGCCGACATGATCGGCGTGTCGCCGTCGCGCGTGTTCGAGACGCTGTCGGTCTATCTCGGCTCGGCCTACGTCAACGACTTCAACCTGCTCGGCCGCACCTATCGCGTGATCGCCCAGGCCGACCTGCCGTTCCGCGACGACGTCGGCGACATCGCCCAGCTCAAGACGCGGTCGAACTCGGGCCAGATGGTGCCGATCGGCGCGGTCGCGACCCTGCAGGACAAGACGGGGCCCTACCGCGCCACGCGCTACAACCTCTACCCGGCGATCGACATCGAGGGCGATACCGCACCCGGCCACTCCTCTGGCCAGGCGCTGGCGGCGATGGAGCGGCTGACCAAGGCCCTGCCGGCGGGCGTCACCACCGAATGGACTGAGGTCGCCTTCCAGCAGAAGGCGGCGGGCAATGCCGCGATCCTGGTCTTCGCGGCGGCGACCTTGTTCGTCTTCCTCGTGCTTGCCGCCCAGTTCGAGAGCCTGATGCTTCCGCTCGCGATCATCCTGATCGTGCCGATGACGCTGCTCGCGGCCATGGTCGGCGTGAACCTGCGGGGTATGGACAACAACATCCTCACGCAGATCGGCCTCGTCGTGCTGATCGGCCTGGCCGCCAAGAACGCGATCCTGATCGTCGAATTCGCCAAGCAGGCGGAGGAGCAGGACGGGCTGAACCCGGTCGAGGCGGTGATCCGCGCGGCGCAGGATCGTCTGCGGCCGATCCTGATGACCTCCTTCGCCTTCATCCTCGGCGTCGTGCCGCTGGTGATCGCGGGCGGGCCGGGCGCCGAGCTGCGCCAGGCGCTGGGCACCGCGGTATTCTCGGGCATGCTCGGCGTGACCTTCTTCGGCCTCGTCTTCACGCCGACATTTTACGTCGCGACGCGCTCGCTGTCGGAGGCGATGAAGCGCCGCCGCGAGGCCCGTCGCGACGGCGATCGTACCATCCATCTCGAGCCTGCGGAGTAAGCCTGATGCAGCGCTTTCGTACCCTGTTTGCAGTGACCGTCGGCAGTCTGGCGCTCGCCGCCTGCGCCGCCGGCCCGAACTATCATCGGCCGGTGGCATCGACCGCCGCCGAGCAGCCGTTCATCGGCGGCACCTCGGCCGCCTTTACCCCCGATGCGCCGCAGGGTGACTGGTGGCGGCTCTACGAGGACCCGATCCTCGACGGGCTCGTCGCCGATGCGTTGAAGGCCAACACCGACCTGCGCGTCGCGCTCGCCAATATCGAGAGGGCGCGGGCACTTGTGCGCGAAAGTCGCTCCGACCTGCTGCCGCAGACCTCGATTTCCACCGGCGCGAACTATCGCCGTCTGCCCGTCCAGCAGACCGCGCCCGGTATCCAGCGCGAGGACTGGAACATCGATGCCGGGCTGTCGGTGTCCTACGAGGTCGATCTCGCCGGCCGCGTGCGTCGTGGGATCGAGGCCGCGCGCGGCGATGCCGAGGCGGCGCATGCCGCAGCCGACGTCGTCCGCGTCGCCGTGGTCGCCGAGACGACGCGCGCCTACGCCGATGCCTCTTCGGCGGCCGAGCGGATCACCGTCGCCGAGCGCACGGTGGAACTGCTCGAGAAGACCGCCACGCTCACCACCAAGCGTTTCGAGGCCGGCCGCACCAGCCGCCTCGACGTTTCGCGCGTCGGCGCGCTGCTCAATCAGCAGCGCGCGACGATTCCCCCGCTTCGCGCCCAGCGCGATGCAGCTCTCTTCCGGTTGGCATTCCTGACCGGAAGGGCCCCGGCCGAACTTCCCCCCTCGGTCGGGATGCGCGCGGCCACGCTCCGCCTCGAACGCCCCATTCCGGTGGGAGACGGCCGCGCGCTATTGGCTCGTAGACCCGACGTGCGCGAGGCCGAGCGCAAGCTCGCGGCCGAAACCGCGCGCGTCGGGGTCGCCACGGCCGAGCTCTATCCGCGCATCACGCTCGGCGCTTCGGTGGGATCGACGGGCAATTCGCTCGGCGACATGTTCGGTGCCGGCCCGCTGCGCTGGCTGGCGGGGCCGCTGCTGTCCTGGGCCTTCCCCAACATGGAAGGCGGCCGCGCACGAATCGCGCAGGCCGAAGCCTCGACCAAGGCGGCGCTGGCCACCTTCGACGGCACCGTCCTGCGCGCGCTGCAGGAAACCGAGACGGCGCTGTCGGCCTATTCGCACAGCATCGAGCGCCAGGTTGCGCTCAAGCAGGCTTCCGACCAGGCGCAGATCGCTGCGAACATCAGCCGCGCGCAATTGCGCGAGGGGCGCGTGGACTTCCTCGTCGTGCTCGACGCCGAACGCACTCTGGCGACGGCGGATGCCGACCTGGCCAATGCCGATGCCCAGGTGGCCGAGACGCAGATCGCGCTGTTCCGCGCTCTCGGCGGCGGCTGGCAGAGCTAAGGCGCCGCCGAGCGCGGGCGAGTACCTAATACGTGGGTATAATAGCCTGTGCGGGTGCCTTGCTCCAAACAGGTGGAGATCAGCGAGATCGGACGTTGCCCCCCAACGTCCGCCTAGGGGACGCGGGCCATCCCCCCTTCCGCCCGCCTGCGTCCCCGCTTCGCCGATGCTTGCGACCAAGGTCTAAGCTCTGTCGCGTATCGTCAAGCGACGGCTGGTGGGGCGTCTGGTATCGGGGCGCCGTGCCCAAAAAAGAATCGATCCGCGCCTGGAACGTCGACCTTTTGAACGGGCTGGCGAGTTGTGGTGGCGTCGTGATCCGCTTCAGTCGCTGCGCGGGCAACGGCACGCAGGTCGCTTTCGTCAGGGGCGCCAACGATTGTCTCGAGATGCAGTGCGAACTTGCCGGAGAGGCGCTCGCGGCGATCCAGCAAGAACATCGGCGAACGGGAACCTGACGCAAGCCTTCCCGTCGGCGCCGAAAGCTCGTCCCATCGCCCGCCCGATCGACAGCGGAAACTCTCGGCAAGGCCGGCCGCCTATGCCATCTCCCCAAGCATAGACAGGGGAGGATTCGCGAGATGGTGGCCATTCCACTCGCCCACGTCAGTTGGGCGATCGCCGACAATTCCGATCGCAAGGCCTGCGATCGGTTCTTCATCGACACCTTCGGCGCCGAGATCGCCTACGAGATGCTGATCACGCCCGAAGCCGAGGCGATGGGGCTCGACCGCGAGGAGAGCCTGATGATGATCGGCGATACGATGATCATACCGATCGCCCCGGCCGGGGCCGGTGCGAAAGAGGGGGCACCGATCGGCGACATGCTTCGTCGCAGCGCTGCGACGATGCGCTGGCTGGGCCTCGCCCTCAAGACCGCGGACCTACCTTCGGCCGACGCCTGGCTCTCGGCCAAGGGGTTCAAGCTGCACTATGATCCGGGCATGGAAGCGCACTATTTCCTGATCGCGCGCTGGCAGGTGCTCGGCGTGCGGATCGAGATCATCAAGCAGGACCTGCCCGACGATCCGCGCCGCGACCCGTCCTGGACGCCCGCGAAATGGCGCGACGATCATCCACTCGGCATCGAAGGGCTGCAGTCGATCGGTGTTTCGGCGCCGTCGCTCGAGGTCGCGCGCGAGCTGTTCGCGGATCGCCTCGAATGGCCCGAACTCGGCACGCGGGCCTTGCCGGGCGACCAGGCCGAATGCGCTGCGTTCGACATGGGTGATACCGTGATCGAGGCGATGGTCGGACAGGCGGAAGACACGCCGGTGGCGAGCCATTCGCGCGACGTCCAGGGGGTCTATTGCCTGACCTTCAAGGTGAAGTCGGCCCAAGCTGCGGCAAACTATCTGCGGGGCAGGGGGCTGACCCTGGTAGGTGACGTCGCCGACCGCTTCGCCGTGGTGCCCGAACAGGCGCAGGGGCGCTTGATCTACTTCACCGGCAACGACCAGCCCGGCTATCCGTCGCTCGGCTCCCGGATGCGCGAGCCAGCGCATTTTCCGGCGATCGGGGTGGTCTGACGCGGCTTATTTGACCTCAAACGAAAAGGGGCGCCGGCCAAGCCAGCGCCCCTTCCGTGACGATCTCTCGTGCGATCAGAACGCTGCGGTTACCGAAACCAGTACGGTGCTGCCGGCGATCGACGAACCGTCCTTGGTCGACGAGAAGTTCGGCTGCAGATAGGCCGATTCCGCCGTGCTGATGTCGGTGTCGATCCACGAGACGCCCAAGGTCAGCGGACCCCAGGCGGCTTCGCCGCCCAGCGACCAGTCGAGGTACTTGCCCGTCGGCGCGACCGAGGTGCCGTTCGGGCCGAGGCCGGGGTTGCCGTCCGAGTAGCCGATGTGGGCCTTCAGCTTGAACGGGGTTTCGGGGATCGCATAAGCGGCGTCGCCCCAGATGTAGAGGTTGTCGTCCTTGGCGCCCGGCGTGGTGGGAATGCCCGTGCCGTAGGCGGCGCCCGAAGCGTACCAGCGGCCGAGCGCTTCCTGCTTCGGCGCATAGGCGACGCCGGCGAGCAGCGAAACCGGGCCCTGGGTGGTGCTGAGCTTGACGTAGGGCTCGGCGAAGTCGGTCTTGTCGGCGCCGCCCGGATACATGTACCAGGTCAGGCCGACGTCGAGCGTCGCGCCGCCGAGGTCCATCGCGTAGCCGCCGAAGATGTCGAGTTCGGTGTTCGAGCCGCCGAAGGTGCCCCAGCCGGAAAGGTTCGAAGCCCAGGTGCCTGCATAGAGGCCGCTTTCGTGGGTCAGCGTGACGCCGCCCTGGATGGCCATGGCCTTGTCGGTCTGCGAGACGCCACGGAAGCGATAGTCGCTGGCGAGCGTGACGCTACCGGTGACCTTGATGGCGCTCTCGGCTTCGGCGTCCTGGGCAAACGCGGGATTGGCGACGACCAGAGTGGCCGTGGCGAGAGCGGCTGCGATAATCTTTTTCATTGGAACATTCCCTCACGTTGAAGAATGCTCCTCCTGCGTTCCGTCACCTTCGCTCGTTTCGCGCCGCAGGGGCACAGTGGCGACGTATGTCGGAACAGGCACAGAGATAGGACCGGTGACCGCGGCGAAGCAAGTTCGCAGTTGCAGCAAAACTAAATTAGGTGAGTAGTGTGGCGGACGCGCCACATGACCCGAACAGGGGAGCGACGAGCTTAGTCGCTTATTTTTGCGAGATTATTTGGCCTCCGCGAGCATCCGGGCGGCTTCCGCGCTCGTCCAGTCGTGACCGCCCACATAGCGCCAGACCTCCTTGCCCTGCGCGTCGTAGAACACCGTCGTGGGGAGGGTGGTCACCTCGTAATGGACGGCCAGATCGTTCTTCGGATCGAGCCAGGGTTCGAGGTGAGTCGCGCCCTTGCCGGCGAGGAACGAGGCGACCTTGTTCGCAGTCGTCGGCATGTCCTGGGAGACCGTCAGCACCTTGAGTTCCGCGCCGCGCGTCTCGGCCAGCTTGTCGAGCATCGGCAGTTCGACGACGCAGGGCGCGCACCAGGTCGCCCAGAGGTTCACGAGCAGCGGCTTGCCGTTGAACGAGGCGAGCTTCACCTGCTTGCCCGCCTGATCGGTGAGCGTGAACTCGGGCATGGCGCTACCCTTGTGGCTGCGATCGATCGCGCCCGAGAGCGCTTCGCCGCCGGCAGCCTGGCTGGTATCGGCGCTGGCGGAAGGCTGCGGTTGCGCCTTTTCGCTGCTCTCCCTATTGCAGCCCGCGATTGCGACGGCGAGACCGAGGACGGCGATTTTGAGCGAACGGGAAGATAGCAAGGCAGGCTCCAACACCATGTGGGGCGGACGGTTCGCCGAAGGACCGTCGGCGATCATGCGCGAGATAAATGCCTCGATCCCCTTCGACAAGGCGCTGTGGCGCCAGGACATCGCCGCGTCAAAGGCGCATGTCGCGATGCTGGGCCAGCAGGGCATCGTCACGGCCGAGGATGCCAAGACGATCGCGGGCGGGCTCGACCAGGTCGCGGCCGAATACGAAGCCAACGGGGTGCCCGAGAACTGGGACCTCGAAGACATCCACATGACCACCGAGAGCCGGCTGGCCGAGCTGATCGGCGCCACCGCCGGCCGCCTCCACACGGCGCGCAGCCGCAACGACCAGGTGGCGACCGATTTCCGCCTCTGGGTGCGCGATGCGATGGACCAGGCCGAGGCCGGCCTGGTCGAACTGCAGACGGCGCTGGTGACGCGTGCGGGTGAACATTCTGGGTCCATCATGCCCGGCTTCACCCACCTGCAGACCGCGCAGCCGGTGACCTTGGGCCATCACCTGATGGCCTATTACGAGATGACCGCGCGCGACCGTTCGCGCTTCGCCGATGCGCGCGCGCGGATGAACCGCTGCCCGCTCGGTGCGGCGGCGCTGGCGGGGACGGGCTTCCCGATCGATCGCAATGCGACGGCATCGGCGCTCGGCTTCGACGGCCCGACGAACAACAGTCTCGATTCGGTCTCGGACCGCGACTTCGCGCTCGATTATCTCATGGCCGCGGCGCAGTGCTCGCTGCACCTCTCGCGGCTCGCCGAGGAGTTCATCATCTGGGCGAGCCAGCCCTTCGGCTTCGTCGCGCTGCCCGACAGCCTGTCGACCGGCTCCTCGATCATGCCGCAGAAGAAGAACCCCGACGCGGCCGAGCTCGTGCGCGGTCATTCGGGGCGGATCGTCGGCTGCCTGACCGCGCTGATGATCACGATGAAGGGGCTGCCGCTCGCCTATTCGAAGGACATGCAGGACGACAAGCCGCCGGTGTTCGAGGCCGCGAGCCTGCTCGCGCTGTCGATCGCGGCGATGACCGGCATGGTCGCCGAGACGAAGTTCCGCACCGAGCGCATGCGCAGCGCGGCCGAGCTCGGCTATGCCACGGCGACCGACCTGGCCGACTGGCTCGTGCGCCAGGCGAACATCCCGTTTCGCGAGGCGCATCACATCACTGGCGCCGCGGTGAAGTTGGCCGAGAGCCGCGGCGTGGCGCTGGACCAGCTGCCGCTGGCGGACCTCCAGGCGATCGATTCGCGCGTCACCGAGGCGGTCTATGCGGCGCTGTCGGTCGAGGCTTCGGTCGCCGCCCGCGCCAGCCATGGCGGAACCGCGCCGGACGAGGTAAGGAAGCGCGTTGCCGAGGCGCGCATCGCCCTCGGCCTGGAGTGATCGCATGCGTGTCGTAGCAGCTCTTGCCATCGTGCTGGCCCTGTCGGCCTGCGGTGTGCGCCGCGACCTCAAGCCGGCCGCGGGCAAGGCGCTGCCGCCCGCGCCCTATGGCCGCGAGGAACCGCGTTCGGCCAATGGGCTGCTCAAACCGCACGTCCAGGCCGCCCCCGCGCGCACGGTCGAGCTGCGCCAGCGCTCCGAAGAGCGCGCCGACGATCCCTTCGACCTGCCGCCTTCCGAATGATTTGGGCCCGCAGGGCCAGAACCGAGATTTCAAGACAATGGACCATTTCGCATTCACCGATGGCGTGCTCCACGCCGAGCAGGTGCCGCTGCCCGCGATCGCCGAGGCGGTCGGCACCCCCGTCTACGTCTATTCGCGCGCTACGCTGACACGTCATGCGCGCGTGTTCCGCGATGCGCTGACCTCGGCGCTCGACAAGCCGCACATCGCCTTCGCGGTGAAGTCGAACCCCAATCTCGCGGTGCTCAAGCTGCTGGCCAAGGAAGGCTACGGCGCCGACGTCGTCTCGGGCGGCGAGATGGAGCGCGCGCTCGCGGCGGGGATCCCGGCCGAAGGGATCGTCTTCTCGGGCGTGGGCAAGACCACGGCCGAACTCGTGCGCGGGCTCGAGGCCGGCATCGGCCAGTTCAACCTCGAGTCCGAGGAAGAGGGCATCGAGCTCGCAGCCCTGGCGACGGCGCGCGGGCTGACCGCGCCGGCGGTGCTGCGCGTCAATCCCGACGTCGATGCCGGCACCCACGGCAAGATCTCGACCGGCAAGGCCGAGAACAAGTTCGGCGTGCCCTATGACCGCGCGGCGGCGATGTTCGGCCGGCTCGCGGTGCTGCCGGGGCTCAATCTGCGCGGCCTTGCCGTGCACATCGGCAGCCAGCTGTCGAAGCTCGATCCGATGGAAGCCGCCTTCGCGCGGCTCGGCGACCTGATGCACACGATCCGCGCCGCCGGGCACGAGGTCTCGCACATGGATCTCGGCGGCGGTGTCGGCGTGCCCTACAAGGCCGACGACGTCTTCCCGAGCCCCGAGGACTACGCGACCATGGTCGCGCGCGTCACGGGCAATTGGGGCGTGACCCTGATGTTCGAGCCGGGCCGCATCATTTCGGGCAATTCGGGCGTGCTGCTGACCCAGGTCGTCCGGGTCAAGCCGGGCGTGACCTCGCCCTTCGTCATCGTCGACGCGGCGATGAACGACCTGGCGCGGCCCGCGCTCTACGACGCCTGGCACGATTTCCTCGCCGTGACGCCGAGCGGCGAGCGCACGACCGCGCACATCGTCGGCCCGATCTGCGAGAGCTCGGACACCTTCGCCATGGGCCGCGACATCGACACGGTGCAGGCCGGCGATCTCGCCGTGTTTCGCACCGCCGGCGCCTATGGTGCGACGATGGCCAACACCTACAACAGCCGCGCGCTGGTGCCCGAGGTCATGGTCGACGGCGACAAGTGGGCCGTGGTGGCACAGCGCATCGACCCCGCCGCGATCCTCGCCGCCGAGCGCGTGCCGGACTGGCTCGAGTGATAAATTCGCTCCCCTTGTTCCATCGCGTGGCCGGCCAGCCGGTGATCGTGCTGGGCGAGGGGGAGGCGGCGCTGGCCAAGCGCCGGCTGGTCGAGCGCGCCGGCGGCGTGATCGTCGGCGCCGACGACACGGCCGCGCGGCTGGCCTTCGTCGCGAGCGAGAAACCCGATGCGGTGGCGGCCGAACTGCGCGCGCGCGGCGTGCTGGTCAATGTCGTCGACCGGCCCGAACTCTGCGACTTCACCACGCCCTCGATCCTCGACCGCTCTCCGGTGCTGATCGCGATCGGCACGGGCGGCGTTTCGGCAGGCTTCGCCAAGGCGCTGCGGCTGCGGATTGAGGCTTTCCTTCCGCAAGCGCTTGGCCGCCTGGCCGAGAGGCTCGGCACGGCGCGCGGGGCGATGCGCGCGCGCTGGCCCGATGCCGGCGACCGCCGCCGCGCGCTCGACGATGCCCTGGCCGAGGGCGGCGCGGTCGATCTCCTGGCTGCGGAGGCTGCCGATCGCATCGATGCCTGGCTCGAAGGCGCGGACGCGCCTGCCGGCGCTGTCGTCGAAATCCACCTGCGCAGCGACGATCCCGAGGACCTCACCCTGCGCGAGGCGCGACTGCTCGGTTCGGCCGACCTGCTGGTCTACGAGCGCACGGTACCGGCGGTGATCGTCGATCGTGCGCGGGCCGATGCTGCGCGACTGGTATTGGAGCCGGGCGCGATGCCCCCGTCGGCCGAGGGCCTGGCGGTCGTGCTGCGCCGCTAGGTCTTCGCCGCCGCAATCATCACGTGCATCTCGGCCCGCGCCAGCGGTTTGGCGCGGTCGTCCTGCCAGGCTTCGGCGCTGACGTTGACCAGCCGGCGCCCTTCGCGGATCACGCGGCCGATCGCATAGGTGCGCTTCTGGACGCCGCCGCGCATGAACTGGACCGAGACATTGACCGGCTTGAGTCGCCGCATTTCGATATCGAGCGTGCTGCGCACCGCGGTCACCGCCGCCATCTCGAGCAGGCCGCTGAGCGCGCCGCCGTGCCAGAAGCCCGGGCGCCCGGCGACACGCGGGCCGTAGTCGCAGCCGATCACGGGCAGGTCGCCATCCATGTGGTCGATCGTGCAGCCGAGGCCCAGCGCATAGGGCGGGAGGATGATCGTGGTCATGCCGGCACCTCTCCGCCGACCAGGATGAAGCTGCCGACGACATGCGCGACGGGATCGTCGATGCTTTCGTCATAGGCGGTGCCGCGGACGAAGGCGAAGTTGCGCGTGATCTTGTAGCACTCGCCGCGGCCGATCACGGTCGCGCCGGGGCGGGCGGGGCGCATGTAGTCGACGCGCAGGTCGACGGTGACCTGCGGCAGGAAATAGCCGCGCTTCTTCCACACGGCGATGCCCGTCGCATTGTCCATCAGGCTGATGATCGGGCCCGAGGCGAGCACGCCGCTCTCGGGATCGGCCACGATGTCGGCATGCCAGGGCAGGGCGATCTCGACCCAGTCGGGACCCTCGGCGTGGCGCTTCATGTCGAGCCAGGCGCTGTGGCCCATGGTCTTCATAGCATCGGCGATCGTGGCGAAATCGAACGGCGCGCCGGGTTCGAAGTTCGAGGATGCGCTGGCGGTCATGGCCCTGCTGTGGTGGCGGGGCAGGGCGATTACAATCATTTAATTTAGGCCTGCGGGCCCGGTTCGACAGACTGACAACGCGGGGCGATGGGGCTCCGCGAGCACAGGGGTCTGCCATGAACCTTCCCAAGATCGACATTTCCTCGCTGCCCGATCTCGACCAGCTCACCGGCCTGTTCGGCAGCCTGGTCGACGCTGCGCGGGTGCAGTCGTCGGACGATACGATCGTCATCCTGATGACCTTCCTCTATGAACTGAACCCCACCCGCGGGCTGTTCTGAGGCACTTGGGGTGATCGTTCATCCCGATCTGCGCGCGCTGCGGAGCGATGATGCTCCGCAGCGTGACGCGCAGGAGCGGCTTTACCGCGCGGTCGGCACCTGGCGCAAAACGCCGGCAGCGGCGGCGGTGATCGCCGATCTCGCGCCTTATGCCGAAGGGCGCCCGCTCGACGATTGTGCCGCGCTGGCAGCGCTGTTCGACGAGGGCGCCGACCTGGCGCTGCCGCTGATGCAGGCCTTCGCCACGGCTGCCGCGGAAGGGCTTGCCGAAGCGCCGCTCGGCTACCTTCCGTTGCGCCATTTCAGCGACGGGGTGATCTCGACCCTGCTGATCGGCCATGCCGGTGCGGTAACGCTGTCGCTGGTGGCGGTCGACGGCGCGGGGCTGGCCGCCCGGCCGAGCCCGGTCGCGGTCGATTTCCGCCCGAGCGAAGTGGCCGAGCGCGTGCTCGCGGGCTCTGCAGAGGCCGGGCTGATCGCCTGCCGTCCGCTCGGGGATCGCCAGGCGCAGCTGAGCCGCGCGGCGATCGCGCTGGCGCCTGGCCGGTCGATCCGCCGCGACGGCGCGAACACGGCCATGCTGCTCAATGCGGTTTCGGGCTGCCTCGTCACCCTGCGGCTCCAGCGTCGCCGCGCCGACGACGGCCCGACGCGCGAATATGCGCTTGCCGACGGACGCCTGCTCCACCAGGCCGCGAGCGACCCGCGTGACAGCCGGCTCGAGCTGACCATGGCGCTGCTCGGCCGTATGGGCCGCGCCGACGCCGCTCCGCACTTCGCCGGGCTGGCACGGGGCGAGGGCAGCACGGCGCTGCGTTGGCAGGCGCTGCGCGAATGCCTGGCGCTCGACACGGCCACGGGCTTCGCGGCGCTCACCGCGATGGCGACCTCGCCCGGCGATCCGCTCGCCGCCATGGCCGGGACGCTGCGCGCGCAGCTGATCGAAACCTACCCCCAGCTCGGAGCGCTCGAACCATGCCCCGCGTGATCGAATCGGCGGACGACAGCACCGCCAGCCTACCCGAATGCATCGACGCGCTAATGGCGCGCGGCTTCGAGCCCAATGACGAGCACAGCCTCCAGCACGCCGCGGGGCTGCTGCGGCGCCTCGGCAACGATCGGACTTTCCTCGGCGACCTGCTCGTCGCCGAACTGGCGCAAGGGCGCGGGCAGGACGAGGGCATGGCCTCCTATGGTCCGCAGGTCGTCATGCTCTCGCCCGCCGGCGCGGCGCCCGATTTCTTCCTGCGCGCCAACATCTGGCCCTCGGCCGACGAGCACACGATGCGCGCGAGCGGCGGCGAGACCTTCGTCTACGGCGTGCCGCACGATCACAATTTCGACTTCCTGACGCTCGGCTATTTCGGTCCCGGCTATTGGAGCGACTACTACGAATACGACTATGCGGACGTGGACGGCTGGCGCGGCGAGGCGGTCGACCTGCGCTTCGTCGAGCGCACGCGGCTCGCCGAGGGCAAGATCATGCACTACCGTGCGCATCGCGATATCCACGCGCAGCTTGCCGCCGATGCGCTCTCGGTCTCGATCAACGTCGTCCACACGGGCGCGGCACAAGGCTGGTTCGATCAGTACCGTTTCGATCTCGACGGCAAGCGCGTGACCGGCGTGCTCAACAACGGCGCGAGCGAGGCCTTCGTGCGGATCGCCGTCGGGCTCGGCAGCGAGGAGGCCAAGGACCTGGCGCTGCGCTTCGGCCGGACGCACCCGAGCGATCGCATGCGCCTCGCCGCCTGGAGCGCGCTGGCCTCGGTCGAAACCGACCGCGACGCGGTCTGGCGGATGGCGGAAAACTGCGGCAGTCGGATGATCGCGGCAGAAGCACGACGCGAACGGGCGCTGGCCTAGATCATCCCGCCCGCAAGCGCGTCGATAGCGCCCTGGAGAATCACCGCCGCGGCCGCCGAATCGATTCGCGTCGCACGCTTGGCGCGGCTCATGTCCTGCTCGATCAGTCCGCGCTCGGCGCCCACGGTCGACCAGCGTTCGTCCCACAGCAGGATCGGCAGTTCGAGCACGCCGAGATTGCGCGCATAGGCACGGCTCGACTGGCTGCGCGGACCTTCCGAGCCATCCATGTTGAGCGGCAGGCCGATGACGATCCCCTTGATCGAGCGCTCGCGGATCAGGTCCCCGAGCAGCGCCTTGTCCGCGCCGAACTTGCCGCGCTTGAGCGTCTTGCCCGGCGAAGCGAAGCGCCAGCCGGCGTCGGCGAAGGCCGTGCCGATCGTCTGGGTGCCGAGGTCGAGCCCGATCAGCGCGCCGCCGCCGGGCAGCGCCCCACGGAATTCGGGGGTCATCGTCGTGATCATCGGACTTCCGTCTTCGCGGCGACGCGGCGCGCGACATCGGCGCGCAGGTTCGCCCAGAACAGCGGGATGTCGTAGACGTGGTAGTTGTTGCCGGGGCCGACATAGGGGCCGAGATCGGGCGGCGAGCCGATGTAGAGCAGGCCGTCGCCGCCGCAGCGCGCGGGCACCATCCCGGGAACCAGTTTGCCGGCCTTCTTCGCCAGATCGGGAATGAGTGTGCCGAGATTGGCCTTGGCATCGGCAACACCGCCGACGGTGCCTGTCAGCGGATTGCTGCAGAGGAAGGCGCTGTCTCCCACCGGTTTGCCGTCGAGCCCCGGATGCTGGCGATAGGATTCCAGCAGGAGCTTCGTGTCGGCCGGTTCGGCAAAGCTGAGCCAGGAAATCACGCAGCCGGTCTCGTCGGGCTTGGCGCAGGCGGGCAGGCCCATCGCCGGCAGGTCATGCTCGAGCGAGATCGGCCAGCCGATCGCATAGACGGCGGCGATTCGCGCCGCGAGCGGTGTGCCAGCGACGCGGTCGCGCAGCAGTCGCTTGAGATGCAGCGCGCCCTGGCTGTGCCCGGCGAGCACGATCGGCTCGTTCTTGTCGATGCCCGCGACGAAGGTGTCGAAAGCGAGCAGCACGTCGGCATAGGCGGCGTCGAGCGCCTGGCCGGCCTGCGGATCGTCGGTCAGGAAGGCGCCGAAGGCGGCCTGGCGATAGCGCGGTGCCCAGAGGTCGGCGCTGGCGTTGAACGGACTCGCCATGCCGCGCACGAACGTGTCGGCAAGGTCGCGCGCATCAGCGTCGTCGAACGGTGCGTTCCAGTGGGTCTTTTCGAGGTAGGAGGTCGGGTGGATGAAGAACACCGCGGCGGGCAGCGGTTGCGCATCGGGCTTCTGCTCCGGCGGCAGCCAGCGCGATGGATCCTGCGCGCCCAGGCCCGGGCGGGCGATCCACATCTTGGGATCGTCGTAGACGTTCGCCGCCAGCGCGGCCTGCGGGGTGAACTTGGCGGTCGGCACGAAGGCGAGCTTGGTCAGGCTGTCGGACCACAGCACGAGCGCCACCGCGCCGCCGATCAGCAGGACCACGAGGGCCGCCATGATATAGAGAAACTTGCGTGCCATCGTTCGTTATTCAGCCCCTTCGGCTTCGAGTCGGGCGGCGCCGCGCTCGAGCCAGATCTTGATCATCGCGACCATCGGATCGGCCAGGATCAGGCCGATGATGCCGAACAGCACGCCCATGATGAGCTGCGCGCCGAGCACCAGCGCGGGTGCCAGGTCGACCGTGCGACGCGCCACCATCGGCACGATGATGTTGCCGTCGACGGTCTGCACGACGACGTAGACGATGATGCAGTAGATGCCCATGTTCACGCCGCCCGAGAACCCGACGAGGATCATCAGCAGGCCCGAGAGCGGCGCGCCGATGTTGGGCAGGAAAGCGAGAAGTCCCGTAAGCAGTCCGAGCAGCGCCGCCATCGGCACGCCATAGGCCGTGAGCAGCAGCCAGGTGCAGACGCCCTCGATACCCATGCCGAGCAGCCGCCCGGCCATCAGCCGGCGCAGCGAGCGCCCCATGAGCTGGGCCGTACCCTCGAAATAGTCGCGCCGGTCGGCGGGCATCATCCAGGCGACGCCGCGACGGTAGAGCTGGGGTTCGACCGCAAAATAGATGCCGAGCACGATGATCAGGATCGTCGTGCCGACCGCGCCGATCAGGCCGCCGACCGCGGCGGTGAGCTGGCCGACGCCGCCGACCGCCTTCTCGACGAAGCCCTGGACGTCGCGCGCCTCGATCGCAAAGCCGCGTTCGGACAGCCAGTGGATGGCGCGCAGGGCCTGGGCCTCGACCGTGGCCGGCAGGGCCGCCGCCTGCACGGCGATCTGGCTGCCGGCGAAATAGGCGGTCCAGACGAGGAAGACGCCGACCAGCACGAGCACGATAGCCACGCGCCAGCCCCGCCGGATCGGCAGGAATCGTTCGAGCAGCCGCGCGCCGCCGTCGACCATGGCTGCGAAGACCATGCCTGCGAAGATGATGAGCAGCGGCTGCGCCAGCAGCACGACGAGCGCGAACAGCGCGGCCATGCCGATCCAGACGAAGGCGCGCTTAGCCTCCTCACGCAGCAGGGGATCGGCGATATCGGTCGGGCCGACGCGCTGGCCGCGCGAACGTTTGCGCTTGGGCGGAACCGCCTTGACCACCGTGCTCGTGACGAGATCGGCTTTGGGCGGTTCCGGGCTCGTCACGGCTTATCCGCCTGTTTCTCCTGGGGTTCGACCGCGGGGCGAAGGGTCGACCAGGCGCGATCCCCGCGCAGCGAAGACCACCACGAAAGCGGGTTCCAGGATTCGCTGCCGTCGAGTGAGAAGGTGATGAATTCGGCGCGGCCGCCGATGTTCGACAGCGGCACGGGTCCGCCGAGGCCGTTTTCCTCGATCGGCGCGCGGCTGTCTGCCGAATGGTCGCGGTTGTCGCCCATCAGGAAGACGTGGCCCTCGGGCACGCGGATTTCGGCCATATGGTCGAGCGTCTGGTCGACGTGATCGATGATCCTGTAGGTCGCGCCGTTGGGCAGCGTCTCGCGCAGGGTCGGCAACTCGCAGTAGTCGATGCCGGAGGCTTCACGCACCTTGAGACCGGGGAAGGTCATCTCGTCGCAGGGCTGGTTGGCGTCGACCTTGACCAGGGTCGGCGGCTCGATCTCCTGCGGCACCGGTTTGCCGTTGAGCAGGATCTGGCCATTGATCACGGCGATGCGATCGCCGGGTAGGGCGACCACACGCTTGATCAGGTCTTCCTTGCGGTTCTTCGGCACGACGATGACGATGTCGCCATATTCGGGCGTGCCGCCCATGACGCGCCAGGTTCCGCGCGGCAGCAGGTGGAACGACATCGACGACCAGTTCCAGCCGAACGGATACTTGCTGACCACCAGCCGATCGCCGACCAGCAGGTTGGGCATCATAGAGATCGACGGGATGTAGAACGGCTTGGCGATCAGGCTGTGGAAGCCGAGCACGGCCAGCAGCATGAGCGCGAGGCCGCGCAGCTCGCCGAGCCAGTCGACTCTTTCGGACTTGGGTGGGCTCGCCGGCGGCGTCTGTGGCGCGACGGTCTGGCGTTCTTCGGCTTCCATGCGCTCCAGTTCTTCGATTTCCCTGTCGGGCATCTTCTTGTCCGGCTCGTCGCTCATAACGGACTTTCTTCGAGCTTTCGGGCCTCGATGATGACGAAGGCCTGGGCCCAGGGATGATCGTCGGTAAGGGTCAGGTGGACGACGGCCTCGTGCCCCGCCGGCGTCAGCGCCACAAGTCGCGCGGCCGCGCCGCCGGTCAGCGCCAGGGTCGGTGCGCCGCTCTTGGCATTGACTACGCCGATGTCTTTCAGGAACACACCCTTGGCGATGCCCGTGCCGACCGCCTTGGCGAAAGCCTCCTTGGCGGCGAACCGCTTGGCCAGGGTGCCGGCACGCGTGAAGGGGCGCTCTCCCGCCCGAGCGCGCTCGACGTCTGTGAAAATGCGCTTTTCGAACCGGTCACCGAAGCGATCGAGCGATTGCTGGATACGCTCGATGCTGCAGAGGTCGGAACCGATCGCGACGATCATCGCGCATCGTCCATCAACTGGCGCATCCGGCGGATGCTTTCCTCGAGGCCGCAAAAGATCGCTTCGCCGATCAGGTAGTGGCCGATGTTGAGCTCCGCCAGTTGCGGGATCGCCGCGATCGGCTGCACGTTCTCGTAGGTCAGGCCGTGACCCGCGTGTGGCTCGATACCGTTCTTGGCGGCGAGCGCCGCCATATCGGCGATGCGCGCGAGTTCGGCCGCGCGCGCCGCACCTTCGGCATGGGCGTATTCGCCGGTATGCAGTTCGACCACGGGCGCTCCGAGCCGGATCGCTGCCTCGATCTGGCGCGGATCAGGGGCGATGAACAGGCTGACGCGGATGCCGGCGTCGAGCAGCCGCGAGACCACGGGCTGGAGATGGTTGTGCATCCCGGCGGCGTCGAGCCCGCCCTCTGTCGTGCGCTCCTCGCGCCGTTCGGGGACGATGCAGGCCGCGTGCGGTTTGTGGCGCAGCGCGATCTCGAGCATTTCCTCGGTCGCGGCCATCTCGAGGTTCAGCGGCAGGCCGGTGGCCGCCTGAATCCGCGCGAGATCGTCGTCGCGGATGTGGCGGCGATCCTCACGCAGGTGTGCGGTGATGCCGTCGCCGCCCACCGCCGCCACCACTTCCGCGGCGCGGACGGGATCGGGATGATCGCCGCCGCGGGCGTTGCGGATCGTCGCGACGTGATCGATGTTCACGCCCAATCTCAGCGAATGGGGGCGCAGCTTCGTGGGCCGGATCAGATCGGTCATGCTGGGGTCAGGCTTCCGCGCGGCTGCCGGGCTTGATCGCCGGCGTTGCGGCGAGTTCGGGCGGCAGCTCGTCCGGCGCATAGGTCGGGAAGTTGATCGCGATCAGCGGATAGAACGGCACGCCGAGATCGGCCGTGCCAGCCGAGCGGTCGATCAGCGCGGCCGCGGCGACCACTTCGCCGCCGGCGGCTTCGATCGCCTTAATCGCTTCGCGCGAGGACAGTCCGGTCGTCACCACGTCTTCCACCATCAGCACCTTGTCGCCCGGATTGAGCGCAAAGCCGCGGCGCAGCTCGAAGGTTCCCGTCGGCCGTTCGACGAACATCGCCTCGACGCCCAGCGCGCGGCCCATTTCATGGCCGATGATGACCCCGCCCATGGCCGGCGAGACCACCTTGTTGATCTCCTTGCGGAGGTCGCGCGGGATTCGGCCGGCGACGGCAATGGCCAGCCGCGAAGCGCGGTCCGGGTCCATCAGCACGCGCGCGCACTGGAGGTAATGGGCGCTGTGGCGGCCCGACGAGAGCAGGAAATGACCCTCCAGCAGCGCCTTGCTGGCGCGGAACTCGGCCAGAACCTCTTCGTCCTGCATGGTGTGGTGCGTCCTTCTATATAGAGTGCGTCACGAGAGCCGCGACACGCGTGATTGCGATGAGCGCCGCGTGACGGCGCGGGAGGTTGGGTAAAAATTCCCCTAGAAGCGCTTGAGGCTGCCCGCAAGCGCGCGTATAGGCCGCGCCGAATGGGGTTCGATCCCCATGGCTCCCGACGGGCGAGAGGGGGGCAATTCTCTCGCAGTTGATCGAAAGCGAAAGCAAGAACACGATGAAATTCGGCGAACATGCACGGGCCGCGAGCCGCAAGATTCAGGCTCTCGGACTCACCCTTGTCCTGTCGGCCGCGCCGCAGGCTGTCCTCGCGGCGGCACCCGCTGCGGCGGCTTCCGCTGCCGGCACGGCTCCCGCGGCGGGCTCCTACGTTCCGATGAAGCCCACCGAAGGCGTGGGCATGCCGATCGATGGCGCGATCCACCTGCAGAACCAGTATTCGCCGCTCGGCGAATACGGCCACTGGATCCACAACGACGTCCTGATGCCGATCATCACGATCATCACGATCCTGGTGCTCGCGCTGATCATCTGGGTGATCGTCCGCTTCAACGCCAAGGCAAACCCGGTTCCCTCGAAGACCAGCCACAACACGCTGATCGAGGTGATCTGGACCCTGGTTCCGGTTCTCGTGCTTGTCGGTATCGCGGTGCCCTCGATCGACCTGCTCGCCAAGCAGTTCAAGCCGGCCCCGGCCAAGGCGCTGACGATCAAGGCGACGGGCAACCAGTGGTTCTGGACCTACACCTATCCCGACAACGGCGGTTTCGAAGTCGTTTCGAACATGCTGAACATCCCCGGCGCGCCGGTGATCAACAACGGCGTGCGCGAAGTCGGTTCGCAGCCCTGGGACGGTCCTTCGCACCTCGAAGTCGATAACCGCCTGGTCGTTCCCGCGGGCGAGCCGATCCGCATGCAGGTCACCGCGGCCGACGTGATTCACGCCTTCGCCGTGCCGTCGCTGTGGTTCAAGATCGACGGCGTGCCCGGCCGCATCAACGAGAAGACGCTCTTCGTCGAGAAGCCCGGCGTCTACTACGGCCAGTGCTCCGAGCTTTGCGGCGCGCGCCACGGCTACATGCCGATCGCGCTCGAGGCTCTGCCGCGCGACAAGTTCAACGCCTGGGTGCTGACCCAGTCGGGCGGCGTGATCGACGGCAAGCCGGCCCCTGCCGCGGCCGCCGCTCCGGCCGAAGCCGCTGCTGCTCCGGCTGCTGCCGCTTCCGCTGCTCCGGCCGCCGCCGCGTCCGAGGCAGCGCCCGCCGCCGCCGCTTCCGCCCAAGCTTCCGCATCGCCGGCCCCCAAGGCCTGAGCTTTCCGATAGGGTTATCCGAATATGGCTACCACCGCCCCTGAGGCCTTCCAGGCGCACGGCGATCATCACGATCACGACCACGCGCACGACCACCCGGGCTTCTTCGCCCGCTGGTTCATGTCCACCAACCACAAGGACATCGGCACGATGTACCTGATCTTCGCGATCTTCGCGGGGATCATCGGTGGTGCGATTTCGGGCATGATGCGCATCGAGCTGGCAGAGCCCGGCATCCAGTATCTCGGCACTTTCGCGAGCCTGCTGGGTGAGAAGAATCCCTCGTTCGACCAGTCGCTCCACCTGTGGAACGTGCTAATCACCGCCCACGGCCTGATCATGGTGTTCTTCATGGTCATGCCCGCGATGATCGGTGGCTTCGGCAACTGGTTCGTGCCGATCATGATCGGCGCGCCGGACATGGCCTTCCCGCGCATGAACAACATCTCGTTCTGGCTGACCGTCGCGGGCTTCATCTCGCTGATGATCTCGCCCTTCGTGCCGGGCGGCACGGGCAACGGCGCCGGTACGGGCTGGACGGTCTATGCGCCGCTGTCGACCAGCGGTTCTGCCGGTCCGGCCGTCGACTTCGCGATCTTCTCGCTCCACCTTGCCGGTGCGGGCTCGATCCTGGGTGCGACCAACTTCATCACCACCATCTTCAACATGCGCGCGCCGGGCATGACCCTGCACAAGATGCCGCTGTTCGTGTGGTCGGTGCTGGTCACCGCCTTCCTGCTGCTGCTGGCCCTGCCGGTCCTCGCCGCGGCGATCACCATGCTGATCACCGATCGCAACTTCGGCACGACCTTCTTCGATCCGTCGGGCGGTGGCGATCCGGTGCTCTACCAGCACCTGTTCTGGTTCTTCGGTCACCCCGAAGTCTACATCATGATTCTGCCGGGCTTCGGCATCATCAGCCAGATCATCTCGACCTTCTCGAAGAAGCCCGTGTTCGGCTATCTCGGCATGGCCTATGCCATGGTCGCGATCGGCGTCGTCGGTTTCATCGTGTGGGCCCACCACATGTACACCACCGGCATGTCGGTTAACACGAAGATGTACTTCACTGCGGCGACCATGGTCATCGCGGTTCCCACCGGCATCAAGATCTTCTCGTGGATCGCGACGATGTGGGGCGGTTCGCTGAGCTTCAAGTCGCCGATGGTCTGGTCGATCGGGCAGATCTTCCTGTTCACCGTCGGTGGCGTGACCGGCGTGGTCCTGGCCAACGGCGGCGTCGACGACGTGCTGCACGACACCTACTACGTGGTGGCGCACTTCCACTACGTGCTGTCGATGGGCGCGGTCTTCGCCCTCTTCGCCGGGTTCTACTACTGGTTCCCGAAGATGAGCGGCCGCATGCACAGCGAGTTCCTCGCGCACCTGCACTTCTGGGTGTTCTTCGCGGGCGTGAACATCCTGTTCTTCCCGATGCACTTCCTGGGCCTCCAGGGCATGCCGCGCCGCTACCCGGACTTCGCGGAAGCCTATGCCCACTGGAACCATGTCGCTTCCGCCTATGGCTACAGCATCATGGCTGCGGGCATGCTGATCTTCTTCGTGAACATCATCTGGGCGCTGCTGGCCGGCAAGAAGGCGGAAGACAACTACTGGGGCGAAGGCGCGACCACGCTCGAGTGGACGCTGTCGAGCCCGCCGCCGTTCCACCAGTTCGAGACGCTGCCCGTCATCGACGACAAGGCGCACCACTAAGTCCTTGTCCTCCGGGACGCGGCAACAGAGGGCCGGCGGGGAAACCTGCCGGCCTTTTTGTTTGTCCTGGCCGCGCCGGTTCGCCGCATGGCGCACGGTTTGGCTTTGCTCCGCGCGCGGACCGGGCCTATAGGCGCGCCCATGACCACGACGACTGCGCCAGCCATGCCCGCGGAGTGGCGCGATTTCTTCGCGCTGACCAAGCCGCGGGTGATGAGCCTGGTGATTTTCACCGGCCTCTGCGGCCTGCTTGCCGCACCCGACACGATCCACCCCGTGCTCGCCTTCACGGCGATCCTCTGCATCGCCGTCGGCGCGGGCGGCGCCGCCGCGCTCAACCAGTGGTGGGAAGCCGATCTCGACGCGGGCATGAAGCGCACCGCCGCGCGCCCGCTGCCCGCGGGCCGCATGGACCGTACCTCGGCGCGCGACTTCGGCATCGGCCTGTCGGTCGGTTCGGTCCTGCTCATGGGCGTGGCGATCGGCTGGCTTGCCGCGGCGATCCTGGCCGTGTCGATCGTCTACTATGCGGTGATCTACACGATCTGGCTCAAGCCGCGCACGCCGCAGAACATCGTCATCGGCGGAGGCGCCGGCGCTTTCCCGCCGCTGATCGGCTGGGTCGCGGCCACCGGCGACATCACCGCGATGCCGGTGATTCTCTTCGCCATCATCTTCATGTGGACGCCGCCGCACTTCTGGGCGCTCGCGCTGTTCGTGAAGACCGATTACGCCAAGGTCGGCATTCCGATGATGCCGGTCGTCGCGGGCGAGACTTCGACTCGCCGCCAGATTCTGGCCTATGCGGTGCTTCTCCTGCCCTTGTCGGCCTTGCCCTGGTTCATCGGTGGCACCGGAGCGGTCTACGGGATCACCGCTTTGGTGCTTTCCACCGTGTTCCTGCTCTTCTCGCTTCGGGTAGGCCTGCGCCGCCGCGTGTCGGACGACGACACGATGAAGCCCGAAAAGCAGCTCTTCGCCTATTCGATCATCTATCTTTTCGCGCTGTTCGCGGCGCTTGTTGCCGACCACTGGCTGGTCCAGGGAGCCATCGCATGAACGAACTCGATCCTCAGGCCGAACGCATGCGCATCATCCGTGGCCGCAACCGCGTCTTCGGCGTGCTGCTGGTCGGCTTCGCGGTGCTGATCTTTGCGATCTCGATCGCCAAGATGGCCTGAAGTCGATGGCCGCGGAACAAGCCACGCTGCAACAACGCAATCGCCGGGTCGGCATCATCATGGCCGGCGTCGTGCTGGCCATGATCGGCCTCGGTTACGCCTCGGTGCCGCTCTACCGGATGTTCTGCCAGGTCACGGGCTTCGGCGGCACGACGATGCGCGTCAGCGAGGCGCAGGCGGCAACGATCGTCTCGACCAACAAGGACATGCAGATCCGCTTCGACGCCAATGTCGAGCGCGGCATGCCCTGGGAGTTCAAGCCCCTGCAGGCGGTCGATACCGTCTCGGTCGGCGTGCGCGACATGGCGATCTTCACGGCCAGGAACCTATCGGACAAGCCGATCACCGGCACGGCCAGCTTCAACGTCACGCCCGAGCAGGCCGGCAAGTATTTCAGCAAGATCCAGTGCTTCTGTTTCACCGAGCAGACGCTGAAGCCGGGCGAGGAAGTGCGCATGCCGGTGATCTACTACGTCGACCCCAAGATTCTCGACGATCCCGACAACAAGGACGTCGACGAGATCACCTTGAGCTACACTTTCCACGTCACCGCCGAGGAGAAGGCGGCGGATGCCGGTGCGAAGGCACTGGACCGCGCCGGAACGGGCGGTTAAGGGCCTTCCGAAATCCATCACGGGCGGTCTAGGCCGCTCCAGCGACGCAACAGGGACCAGAGGCATCATGGCCGGAACCAAGAACCACGATTATCACATCCTGCCGCCCGACATCTGGCCGCTGGTGGGCTCCATGTCGGCCGTGACGATGACGAGCGGCGGCGTGCTCTACATGCACAACAATCCGATCGGGAAGTACATCCTGCTGCTCGGCCTGTTCGGCGTGCTGCTGACGTTCTACTCGTGGTGGTCGAACGTGGTGAAGGAAGCCAAGGAGGGCTACCACACCCCGGTCGTGCAGCTGCACCTGCGCTATGGCATGATCCTGTTCATCGCCTCTGAGGTGATGTTCTTCGTCGGCTGGTTCTGGGCCTTCTTCGACTTCTCGCTGTTCCCTTCGGAGCTGTCCGAGGTGGTCGGCGGGCAATGGCCGCCCAAGGCGGTCGAAGCGGTCATGGATCCGTTCGACCTGCCGCTGCTCAACACGCTGATCCTGCTCTGCTCGGGCACGACGGTCACCTGGGCGCACCACTGCCTGATCAATGGCGACCGCGACGGCCTCAAGAAGGGCCTGTGGCTGACGATCCTGCTGGGTCTGCTGTTCACCTCGATCCAGGTCTACGAATACGCCCACGCGCCGTTCCCCTTCGCGGGTAATACCTATGGCTCGGCCTTCTACATGGCGACCGGGTTCCACGGCTTCCACGTGGCGATCGGCACGATCTTCCTGATCGTCTGCCTCAAGCGCACCTACAACGGCGACTTCACGCCCAAGCAGCACTTCGGTTTCGAAGCGGCCGCCTGGTACTGGCACTTCGTCGACGTGGTGTGGCTGTTCCTCTTCGTCGCGATCTACGTCTGGGGCGGCTGGGGCTACCCGACGCATTGATCCGATGACGGACGAAAATCCGCAAGACACCAAGGGGCAGCCGGGACTCGTTCCGGCTGCCCTTTTCGGTCTCTGCCCGCGCTGCGGCGCGCGGACGCTCTTCGCGGGCGTGGCCCAGTTCGCCGACCGCTGCCGTGCCTGCGGGCTCGACTTCACCAGCTTCAACGTCGGCGACGGGCCGGCGGCCTTCCTCACCCTGATCATCGGGGCTCTGGTCACGGCGCTGGCGATCGGGCTCGAGCTGACCGCGCATCCGCCGTTCTGGCTGCATGTCGTGCTCTGGATCCCGCTGACAGGCGCCGCCGTGGTCTGGGGGCTGCGTGCCGGCAAGGGCGCGCTGCTCGCCGCTGAATACCAGCGCGCCCAAAAACCAGACGGGGCGGGCGAGGCCGAACGCAAGGATCCATGATGCGCCGACTTCCGATATTCGCGTCGCTGCTCGTGCTGGCGGCGGTTGGCGTGATGATCCGCCTCGGCTTCTGGCAGCTCGACCGGCTGCATCAGAAGGAGGCGCTGCTTACGCGTTATGCGCAAGCGAGCGGGCTCTCGGCCGACGTGCCCTTCCCGCGCGATGCCAGGGCCGCCGAATCGGTGCTCTATCGCCACGCCCGGATCGACTGCGCCGCAGTGCGCGGCGTCACCGTGACTGCCGGCCACAACGCCAAGGGCGAGACCGGCATGGCCAACATCGCCGACTGCACGCTGGCGGGAGGGGGGCAGGCACGCGTCGTGATCGGCTGGTCACGCAATCCTCTGCCGGGGCAATGGCAAGGCGGCCCGGTCAGCGGCATCATAGCCCCCGGACCGCGCCTCGTCGCCGATCCGCCGCTCGCCGGGCTCGAAGCCAATGCGCGGCCCGATCCGGGCGATCTGCCGAACAACCATCTGGCCTACGCCGTGCAATGGTTCCTCTTCGCGCTGACCGCGCTGGTGATCTACGTCCTGGCGATCCGCAAGCGGCTGCGCAGAGCGTAGCGGACTGCTTGCCCTTTGCCGCGCGTCTCGCTAACCGCCGGCTCCCATGGACTACGTCAGCACCAGAGGCAGCGCGCCTTCGCTCGATTTCGCCGGCGCCACGCTCGCCGGTCTCGCATCGGATGGCGGGCTCTACGTCCCGCGCGAATGGCCGAGCTTCTCCACGGCCGAGATCGCCGCGATGGCGGGCCTGCCCTATGCCGAGCTCGCGCAGCGGATCATGCAGCCCTTCGTCGGCGACAGTCTGACACCGGAGAAACTGCTCGAGCTGACGACCGCCGCCTATGGCCGCTTCGCGCACAAGGCCGTGACCCCACTCGAACAGTTCGACGAACAGCACTGGCTGCTCGAGCTGTTCCACGGTCCGACCCTGGCCTTCAAGGACGTCGCGCTCCAGCTGCTCGGCCTGCTGTTCGAGGAGTTCCTCGGTCGCGGCGACCAGAACCTGACGATCGTCGGCGCCACCTCGGGCGATACCGGCTCGGCCGCAATCGACGCGGTCGCCGGCCGCGCCAAGGTCGATATCTTCATGCTCCACCCCAAGGGTCGCGTCAGCGACGTTCAGCGGCGCCAGATGACCACGGTCCTCGCGCCGAACGTTCACAACATCGCGATCGAGGATGCGACCTTCGACGATGCCCAGGCGATCGTGAAGCGCATGTTCAACGATGCGGCCATGACCAGCCGCTTCAACATCGGCGCGGTCAATTCGATCAACTGGGCGCGGCTGATGGCGCAGGTGGTCTACTACTTCGCCGCCGGGCTCCAGCTCGGGGCGCCGCACCGCCCGGTCGCCTTCTCGGTGCCGACGGGCAATTTCGGCGACGTCTTCGCCGGCTACGTCGCCGCGAAGATGGGCCTGCCGATCGCCAAGCTGATCGTCGCGACCAACGTCAACGACATCCTCCACCGCGCGCTGTCGACCGGCGACTATTCGCAGGGCACGGTCACGCCGACCGCGGCACCGTCGATGGACATTCAGGTTTCGTCGAACTTCGAGCGTCTGCTGTTCGACGTCGGCGGCCGCGACGGCCTTGCGCTTGCCGCGCAGATGCACGGCTTCGAAGCCAGCAAGGCGATGCAGCTGACCAACGCCCAGCGCGAAGGTGCGGCCTCGCTGTTCGCCAGCCGCCGTGCCGATACCGACGATATGAGCCAGGCGATTCGCTGGGCCTGGGAGAACTGCGCCGAGCTGATCGATCCGCATACCGCGATCGGCCTGCACGCTGCGCGCGTCGCCGATCTGCCGCGCGACGTGCCGATCGTCACCCTGGCGACCGCGCACCCGGCCAAGTTCCCCGACGCCGTCGAGCGCGCCACGGGCCAGCGTCCCGAGCTGCCCGCGCGCGTCGGCGATCTGTTCGACCGCGAGGAGCGCTGCGTCGATCTGCCGGGCGACTACGATGCGATCGCCGAATATGTCGCCGCGCATGCGGTGCCGAAGATCTGATGGCCGAGCTTGCGCCTGACCCGCTGATCCTGGCGGGCGAGGGCTGGCAGGACTACGGCCTCGTCGATTCGGGCCATGGCCGCAAGCTCGAGCGCTACGGTGCCTACCGCTTCGTCCGGCCCGAGCCGCAGGCGCTGTGGACGCCCAAGCTCGCCGAGTGGAACGCGCACGGCGAATTCGTCCCCGGTTCGGACGAGGACGGCGGCGGCCGCTGGCAATTCGACAAGCCCGTACCGCGCTACGGTTGGGAGCTCGGTGTCGGTCCGGTTCGCTTCACCGCGCAGTGCACGCCGTTCCGCCATCTCGGCTTCTTCCCCGACATGGCGCCGGTCTGGTCGTGGATGGGCGAGCAGCTTGACGGCAAGCAGGACGCGTCCACGCTGAACCTGTTCGGCTATACCGGCGTCGGCACGCTCTCGCTGTCCGAGCACGGCGCCGTCACCCATGTCGACGCCTCGAAGAAGTCGGTGGCCCAGGCGCGTGCCAATGCGGCATTGTCTGGCATGGAAGCGCGGCCGGTGCGCTGGATCGTCGACGATGCCGCGAAGTTCACCGCGCGCGAAGTGCGCCGCGGCAAGCGCTACGACGGCATCATTCTCGATCCGCCCAAATTCGGCCGCGGTCCCGAGGGCGAGGTCTGGCGGCTCGAGGAGCACTTGCCGGGGCTCGTCGCCGATTGCCGCAAGCTGCTCGATGCCGACAGCCGCTTCCTGTTCCTCACGGTCTATGCTGTGCGCATGTCGTCGCTGGCGATCGGCGGGCTGCTCGCGGAGCTCTTCGCCGACATGCCCGGCACGATCGAGCACGGCGATCTTGCGGTGCGCGAGGACGGGCAGGGGCGTCTGCTGCCCACCGCGATCTTCGCGCGGTGGCGCAGAGACTGACGACCGATCGTTAGCGCCGCCCGCGCGGCTTGCGGAACTTCAGCACGAACTGGTCGGTCTTGCCGCGCAAGCCGGTCTCGAAAACCTTCTGCGTGTGGTCGTCGGCCTCGTGGCGCAGGATCGCGCTGCGCGCCTCGAGCTTGAAGCCTGCGGCTTCGACCTCGCGGATCACCGCGGCGTCCTCGATGCGGTGAAGCGTGTTGGTCTGCGTCGCGCCCGATCCCGCGGCGCCCTGGTGATCGCTGACGAGGTAGACCCCGCCGGGCTTGAGCGCGGCGAAAGCGGCGGTGTTGACCAGCGCGGCCTGATCCGAATCGCCGATCTTGTTGTTCTTGAAGTCGTGATAATTCTGCGTCGTCCAGACGAGATCGACCGGTTCGGGGGCACCGAGCTGGCCGGGCTGCACCAATTGCTGGCTGACATTGGGATGGGCCTTGGCCCAGGCCTCGACCGCCGTCGAAGCGCGCGTGGCATTGGTATAGACATAGCCGTTGCCGCCGACCGCGAGGCTCAGCAGCCGCGTGAAGTAGCCGCCGCCAGGCGATATCTCGAGCACCTTCCAGCCGGGGCGGACGCCCGCGAAGGCCAGCATCTCGGCCGGTTTGCGATCGGCGTCGCGCACTGTGTCGGCCTCGGGGCGCTCGGGATTGAGCACGGCGCCGGCGACGCCGCGCGGCGTCTGCAGCTTGGTCAGCGTCGCCGCGATGCCCGGTACGGCCACGGCCAGCAGCACGGCCGGTCCCAGGCCCAGAAAACGCTTACCCATGATCGTCACTCCACCGCATCGATGCCGAAGGTCTATCAAATCGCCGCGCTCGCACAAACCGCCGAATTGCGCATGGACTGGACAGTTTGGCAGTGAAGTGCCATCGGCGCGGCTCGCCGCAGCTCCCGCAGGAAAACCAAGCTTGGCCGACAGCCTGATCCTTGAAGTCGCCGATTTCGAAGTCGACGTGCTCACCGGAATCTATTCCGAGGAGACGGGCAAGCCGCAGCCGCTGCGGATCACGATCCAGGCCGCGATGAAACCGATCGATCGCTACTCGCCCGACACGCCTCTGAGCGCCAGCAAGAATTACATGGATCTCAAGTTCGCGGCGTCGGATGCGCTGCCGCCGGGGCTGCATTTCAAGCTGATCGAGGCCGTGGCCGATCACATCTGCGATACCCTGTTTCTGCAGGACGCGCGGATCGAGGCGGTGACCGTGAAGATCTTCAAGCTGGCAATCGCCGAGGCCGGCGAGAAGATCGGCATCACCTTGACCCGGCAGCGCCGCTGATGACGCTGCTGCGCGTCGGTGGGCTTCCGCGGGAGCCGCTGGCGGCCGCGGCGCAGTTTTACGGCGAGGCTCTCGAAGCGATTCGCCGGGCGCTTGCCGAAACGCCCGATCACCTCGTCATCGCCTTCGATCCGGCCGACTATACGCACAAGGCCTGGCGGTTGGCAGCGGTGCAGCAGCTTGCGCGCGATCACGCACCGGTGCGGGTGAATGCGCTGGCCGGGGGCGACGAGAAGGCCATCGCCGCGGCGCTGGCCTATCTCGGCACGGCGGAAGGCGTCACGGGACAATATCTTCCGCTTGATGGAAACGGCGCGGCAGCGTTACTATCTAAGAACGGATGACCAAGCCCGCGCCTCTCATCGATCAGTTCGCCCGGCGGATAACCTATCTGCGCCTGTCGGTGACCGATCGCTGCGACCTGCGCTGCGCCTATTGCATGCCCGAGCGGCAGACCTTTCTGCCCAAGGCCGAGGTCTTGAGCCTCGAAGAACTCTACAAGCTTTCGCTGGGCTTCATCGATCGCGGCATCACCAAGCTGCGGCTGACCGGTGGCGAGCCACTGGTGCGTCGCGACGTGGTCGACCTGATCCAGGCGCTCGGGCGCAAGGTGGGTGACGGACTCGAAGAGCTGACCCTGACGACCAACGCCACGCGGCTCGCGCAGTTTGCCGATCCGATCGCCGCGGCGGGGGTCAAGCGGATCAACGTCTCGCTCGATACGCTCGACCGTGCGACCTTCGCCAAGCTGGCGCGGCGTGATTCGCTGCCCCAGGTGCTCGAAGGCCTGGCCGCGGCCAAGGCGGCGGGGCTCAAGGTCAAGATCAACACCGTGGCGCTGAAGGGACTCAACGAGGGCGAGATTCCCGATCTGATCGCCTGGGCGCACGGCCAAGGCTTCGATCTGACCCTGATCGAAGTGATGCCGCTGGGCGAGGTCGAGGAGGATCGCTTCGATCACTACCTGCCGCTGTCGGCGGTGCGCGACGATCTGGACAAGCGCTGGACGCTGACGCCGAGCGGGCACCGCACGGGCGGGCCGGCACGCTATTTCGACATTGCCGAGACCGGCGGGCGGATCGGCCTGATCACGCCGCTGACCAACAATTTCTGTGACGGCTGCAATCGCATCCGCGTGACCACGACGGGCCAGCTCTACGCTTGCCTCGGCGGCAACGAGCAGGTCGACCTCCGCGCCGCGCTGCGTTCGGCCGATCCCGATGCGGCGCTCGATGCGGCGCTCGACCTGGCGATGAAGATCAAGCCCGCACGGCACAGCTTCGCGATCGACCGCCCGGGCAGCGCTCCGGCGCTGGCGCGGCATATGTCGATGACCGGCGGCTAGAAACCTTGGCCAAGCTCGTGTTCCTCGGACGGCTGGAAGATCTGGCCGGCGCCGCCGAGCGGGAAGTTTCCGACGGGCCGCTCACCGCAGTGCTGGCCGCGCTCGAACCCGAACTGGCGGAAGCACTGGTCGCCGATCGCATCCGGCTGGCGCTCAACGGGGTGCTGCTGGTCGATCGCAGCGGCATCGTGCTCGCCCCGTCCGACGAACTCGCCTTTCTGCCCCCGGTGAGCGGAGGCTGAATTGGCTGCCCCAGGTTTTCTTGGCGACGTTCGCCTGCTGACCGAAACGTTCGATGCCGGGGCCGAACTCGCGGCCTTCACCGCGGCGCAGGCCGAAGCGGGCGGTATCGCCAGTTTCCTCGGCCAGGTCCGAGCCGGCGGGGGGGTAGAGGCGCTCGAACTGCGGCACTATGGCCCGCTGACCCTCCCGGGCATGGAGGCGCTGGGGGAAGAGGCGCAGCGGCGCTGGGCGCTCGAAGGCCTGCTGATGATCCATCGCAGTGGTGAGATGGTGCCCGGCGATCCGATCGTCCTCGTCGCCGCCGCCGCGCGACACCGCCGCGATGCCTTCGCTGCGGCGGAATTCGCGATGGACCACCTCAAGAGCGAATCGTGGTTCTGGAAGCGCGAGAAGGTCGAGGGCCAATGGTCGTGGATCGAGCCGCGCCCCGTCGATTTCGAAGACAAGGATCGCTGGAAGGTTTAGCGCACCCGGCTGCGGAGCGTGGCGAGGATCTGATCCTCCTCGCCGACCAGCGTCGTCACTTGATCGCGCGCGGACGCGATCGCGTCGATCGCCTGGCGATTGCCCGATTCGGCTGCCGCGATCGATTCGCTCGCATAGAGCTGATCGAGCTCGGCCAGAGACAGCATCGCATCGCTGCGCGCCGATTCGAGATCGGACAGCGCGATCGTCGCCACCGACCAGCTTTCACTGCCTGGCGCGCCGTTCCCACCCGCAGCGACCAGTCGTTGAGTATTGGCGCGTCTGGAGGCGAAGCGCTGGTGCGCCGAGCGCGCCTGTTCGACAAGCTGAGCGAGCCGGGTCGTGAGCTGCGGGCTCGCCGGTTCAGGCGGTGGCGGCGGGGTTTCGGGCGTGACCGGAGCCGCGCTCCCGGTCACGCGTTCGGCCGAGCGCCGTTCGAGCGAGGGGTAGTCGGTCGCGGCGGCACAGGCCGTCAGCGAGGCGATCAGGACGAGCGGCAGGAACGGTGCAGGCGTACGACGCATGCCGGTGCCATAGCATGGTGCCAGCGCATCGCGAGATGCAATCCGACGCCTCATCGCGGTTGACACCTTCGGGACCTTCGATTATCGGCACCGCTCTTTCCGGCTCCTGTCATCCGACGGGTCACCGGCGCGTTGCCTAGGTCGCATGTCGCGGTTGGGGCAGTAAGACAGATAGACAGGTAAGGGCACCATGTTCGCAGTAGTGCGCACGGGCGGCAAGCAGTATCGGGTTGCCGCCGGAGACAAGATCGCGGTCGAGAAGCTGGCGGGTGAAGCCGGCGACAAGATCACCCTGGGCGACGTTCTGATCGCCGGCAACGACGGCGAGATCGCCGACGCTGCGAAGGTCGTGGTTTCGGCCGAGATCATTGCGCAGGCGAAGTCCGAGAAGGTCATCGTCTTCAAGAAGCGCCGCCGGCACAACTATCGCCGCAAGAACGGCCACCGCCAGCAGCTGACGCTGCTGCGCATCCTCACCGTCGGTGGTGAGGAGAAGAAGGCCGCCAAGAAGGCTGCCGCGCCCAAGGCTGAAGCTGCTGCGCCCGAAGCGCCTGCGGCCGAATAAGACCGGAGTAGATCGAGATGGCACATAAGAAAGCAGGCGGTTCGTCGCGTAACGGTCGCGATTCGGCCGGCCGTCGCCTCGGCGTGAAGAAGTTCGGCGGTCAGGAAGTGATCGGCGGCAACATCATCATCCGCCAGCGCGGCACTCGCGTATACCCGGGCGCCAATGTCGGCATCGGCAAGGATCACACCCTGTTCTCGCTCGTCGAGGGCCGCGTGCGCTTCCATGACGGCAAGCTCGGCCGCAAGTACGTATCGGTCGATCTGGCGCAAGCCGCCGAATAAAACCGGATGGTCGATAAAGGGCTGTCCGTGATGGATGGCCCCCACCGGATCCTGGAATCCGGTTGAATCAAGGGAGAGGGGCCAACCCGTCTCCCTTTTTTCGTATCTCCCTTGGAACGCATTCGTCCGAGCGGCGCTTAAGGCGCGCGACCTGACGATAACCGTAACCCGCCTGTCACGAGCGCCGACTAGAGGCCGCTCGCCGGGGGGCGTCCGAGTGGAGTTGATGCTCATGTTCATTCGCAGCGAAAGGCTGTTCCTGCGGCCGGGCTGGCCCGAGGAATGGGAAGACCTGCTGACCCTCATCGACGATGAGGAAGTGGTCCGTAATCTCGCCCGTGCGCCTTGGCCCTACACCGCCGAGGACGCCAAGGCCTTCGCAGCGCGCGAGCAGGATCGCCTCCTGCCGAACTTCTTCGTCACCCTGCCGGGTAGCGACGGCGCGCGTCTGATCGGCAGCGTCGGGCTCAGCCTGGTCGAGGGTGAGGTCAATCTCGGCTATTGGATCGGCCGGCCCTATTGGGGCCAGGGCTATGCGACCGAGGCTGCGCGGGCGATGCTGAGCCTGGCCAAGTCGCTCGGCCACCGGCGCCTGGTGGGGGGCCACTTCGTCGACAACCCGGCTTCGGGCCGCGTGCTCCGCAAGCTGGGCTTCTGCCCCACGGGCGAGGTGCGCAATCGCTTCAGCCTGGGCCGGGGCGGGGAGGCGCCGGCCGAACTGCATGCTCTGACGCTTGGCGATCGCAGCGATTGCGACGACGACGTGGATGCCATGCGCGCCGCCTGAGGTCTTGCGAAGCTAGGTGGCGGCCTCCGGATCGGCGAAGTCTGCCGCCGCCCTGGCGATCAGCGCACGGTCATCGTGGTTCCAGGGATGGAAACCCGGCCGGAAATAGCCGAGCCAGGCGGGCAGGATGCGGCGCAGCACGCCCGGCGACCAGAACAGATAGGCGAGGAGTTTCCAGCGCACGCGCGGCCCGGTGATGCCGTCCTGTGCGAGGAGTTGCAGGGTGTCGCGGATGCGGTTGTGGACGAAGTCGCGCGTGACGGCGAGCATGACCAGCGATTTCAGCTTCCAGCGCTTCCACCGGCTCCAGCCTCGGGTCGCATGGAGGTAGGTGTCGTAGGCGACGCCCTTGTGCTCGATCTCCTCGATCGCGTGCCAGCGCCACATGGCGGCCGAATCGGGATGCGCACCCTCGAAATACTCGGGACGCAGCAGGAACTCGTGCGCCATCATCGCGGTGAAGTGCTCGAGCGCGATCGTGGCCGCCAGGTTGAAGATCATCGGCCGGCTGCGGGTTATTTCGAGCCATTCGACGACGTGCGCGTCGATTGCGGACAGGTCATAGCCGGCGTCGGTCGCCGAACGGTTGAAGGCGATGTGCTCGCGCGAGTGGTTGATCTCCTGCGCGACGAAAGCGCGAATCTCTTCGGCAAGTTGGGGTGACACGCCCTCGCGGAACGCCTTGACCGACTCGATGAAGAACGCCTCGCCGCGTGGGAAGGTGGCCGAGAGCGAGTGGAGCCAGGCCGTGGCGATCGGATCGCCGTTCAGCCACCAGCGCGGCTTGTCTACACGGGAGAAGCGGCGGTCGCGCACGGTGATGGCAAGATCCGTCGGCGCGGGCGATGCCGCTTCGGCCGGGGAGGGGAACTTGCCTAAGGCGTTCATCGCGGTCTCCATGTCATTAACTGACATAAATGTCAATAAATGACGCTATAGCCGTGCTCTAAAGGTCTTTTGCCAGGAGTCCAAGCGAGCTGCGAAATATCGCGAATGCGGCGCAGTAGCCCACCCAAAACATTTTCTTTCGTGCCCTTCGCTGCCGGCTCCCGTAAGGGCGCCGGAAATGATATGATCGTGAAATCTTCCTCGGTCGTTGCTTCCAACGAGGGCATGGCATTCGATGGCAGTTCGCAAGCGTCTCCCGCAGCATGAAAGCCGCATCGCCGCGCTCGAAGCCGCACGCGCGCTGCTGATCGAAAGCGGTCCGCAGGCCGTCACGCTCAAGGCCGTCGCTGCGCGCATGGGCCGGACACATGCCAACCTGCTCCACCATTTCGGTACGGCCGCGCAACTCCAGCGCTCGCTTGCTAGTCACCTTGCCGGTGCCATCTGCGGCACGATCGCCGAGGCTGTCCTGGCAAATCGCGCGGGTCTCGCCTCGGCGCGCGACGTGGTCGATCTCACTTTCGATGCCTTTACCCGTGAGGGTGGCGGCGCTCTCGCGTCGTGGATGTCGCTCAACGGCAACGAGGACGCGCTAGATCCGATCGTCGAGGCGATCCACGACATGGTCGATGAACTGGACGCTTCGGGTGCCGGTATCCGCCGCGAGGTCACTCTGACGCTGGTGCTGCTCGCGCTGGGCGATGCGCAGATGGGCGGGGCTCTGACCAATTCGCTGGGCCTGCCCGCACATACCGCGCGCGACATGGCCGAGCGCGTTCTGACCGACGCCGCCGAGCGCGCGGCTTCGATGCTTCCGGGCTAGTCCAGCCCGGCCTTCAGCCAGGCCGGGGCATGATCCCGGTCGATGTCTTCGACGCGCAAATGATCGATCGCGAGGCCGAACTCGGGATAGGCCACGCGCTGTCGTGCCGGGTCCGATTTCGCCAGCGGCACGACGACAAGCCGGCGATTGACCTTCTGTCGCCAGTTCATCCGCGCGGTATTCTCCTGCCCCACGTAGCAGCCTTTGGCGAAACTCACGCCGTGAAGTTCGACGGCGTTACATTCGAGCCACAAGGTCGCGTCGCTGCCGAATTCGCCGCGGCCCTCGATGATGCCAAGCGCCAGCCGATGCGCGCGCCATTCCTCGTCGGCGCCTTCGTCGTCGGCCTCGACCGGCGCGATCCAGCGTTCGCCGAGCGCGTGGAGGCGGGGGTCGGCGGCGGCGCCGTCGCCTTCGTGCGGACGCCAGTGAATCGCGACCCCCTCGTCGCGCGCGATGCCGATGCGGCGACGCAGACGATAGATCGAGAGCCGCTTGACCAGAGCATCCGCAGCCTCGGCCTCGCAGTCGAGCAGCAGGTCCTTGCCCGAGGGCCAGACGATGAAATCGAACAATGCCTTGCCTTGCGGCGACAGCAGCCCGGCCCAGACGGGCAGGATGCCCGCCACGTCGTTGGTTACGAGGCCCTGGAGGAACTCGGCGACGTCCTCCTCGGCGTCTTGCGGTGAAACTCGGACGATGGCGCGGGAGAACAGGCGGGTGGCGGTCATGGCGCCAAAGTGGCGACTTGCGCGGCGAATGGCAATCGGGACGACGCCGAGGATCTCCACTGCTAGAGGCGCGTGGGTGAAACCCGAATCCGCCTTCTCGCTGCGCCAGCCGGCGATCGCTTTCATCTTCGTCACCGGCGTGCTCGACGTCATGGCGATGGGGCTGGTCATTCCCGTCCTGCCGCCGCTGATCGAAGAGTTCGCGGGATCGCGCTCGGGCGCGGGGCTGTGGAACGGTGTGCTGACCGCGCTTTGGGCCGGGATGCAGTTCCTCTGTTCACCGGTTATCGGTTCGCTGTCGGACCGCTACGGGCGGCGGCCGGTGATCCTGATCTCTACCGCGGGCCTGGCGATCGACTGGGTGCTGATGGCTTTGGCGCCGAACCTCTGGTGGCTCGCGCTCGGCCGCATCATCGGCGGCATTACCTCGTCGAGCTTCACCGCGATCTACGCCTACATGGCCGACGTCACCACGCCCGATCAGCGCGCCCGCGCTTATGGCCTGGTCGGCGCGGCCTTCAGCCTGGGCTTCGTCGCGGGACCGGCGCTCGGCGGCGTGCTCGGTGCCTGGGGGCCGCGCGTGCCGTTCTGGGTGGCGGCGGGCTTGTCGAGCCTGGCCTTCGTCTATGGCTGGCTGATCCTGCCCGAATCGCTGCCCGAAGAAAAGCGCATGGCCTTCGCCTGGTCGCGTGCCAATCCGCTCGGTTCGCTACGCCTGTTGCGTTCGCATCCCGAACTGTCGAGCCTTGCGGCGGTGACCTTGCTGCTCCATTTCGCGCATCACGTCTTCTCGGTGGTTTATGTGCTTTATGCCTATCACCGCTATGGCCTGGACGCTTTCGAGGTGGGGCTCATGCTGGCGCTGGCCGGCGTGCTCGACATGATCATGCAGGGCCTAGTCGTGGGCCGCGTGGTCAAGCGGTTCGGCGATCGCAAGACGATGGTGATTGGGCTCATCGGCGGGACGCTCGGTCTCGTCGCGGTCGGGCTGGCACCGACGCCCGAATGGTTCGTCGCGGCGCTGTTTCCGAATGCGCTATGGGGCCTGGCCATGCCGACCCTGCTGTCGTTGATGACGCAGCGTGTGGCCGAGAACGAGCAGGGCCAGCTCCAGGGCGCGAACAACAGCGTCGCCTCCATCGCCGGCATCGTCTCGCCGATCTTCTTCGGCTGGGTCTACAGCCTGTCGGTTTCGGTTCCGGGCAGCAGCTTTCTGATCGCCGCGGTGATCCTGGCGGTTGCGGCGACGATCGGATTCTTCGCGACGCGCGGATCGGCAGACGGGCATGCCAATCCCTGAAAAGTGTGGCAGGGGCGCCGGCATGGCTACCTCGACCGACTCGCAGCTCACGATCCGCCGCCCCGACGACTGGCACGTCCACCTTCGCGATGGCGAAGTGCTCAAGGGCGTCCTGCCGCACACCGCGAAGCAGTTCGCACGCGCGATCGTCATGCCGAACCTGTCGCCGCCGGTGACCACGGCCGCGGGCGTCATCGCCTATCGCGACCGGATCGAGGCGGCGGTGCCCGAAGGCATGACCTTCACCCCGCTGATGACCGCCTATCTGACCGATTCGACGAACCCGGCGGACATCGCCGCGGGTTTTGCCGACGGGGTCTTCGTCGCGGCCAAGCTCTATCCGGCGCACGCGACGACGGGATCGGCGCACGGCGTGACCGACGTTGCCAATATCCGCGGCGTGCTCGAGAAGATGCAGGCGATCGGCATGCCGCTGCTGATCCACGGCGAGGTCACCGATCACGAGGTCGACATCTTCGACCGCGAAGCGGTGTTCATCGAGCGCACCCTGGCGCCGCTGTTGCGCGACCTGCCCGAGCTCAAGGTCGTGTTCGAGCACATCACCACTTCCGAAGCGGCCGATTTCGTCGATGCCAGCGGGGCCAACGTGGGCGCGACGATCACGCCGCAGCACTTGCACATCAACCGCAATGCCATGCTCGTCGGCGGCATCCGCCCGCACGCCTATTGCCTGCCCGTCGCCAAGCGCGAGAAGCACCGGCTGGCGCTGCGCAAGGCCGCGACCTCGGGCAGTTCCAAGTATTTCCTCGGCACCGACAGCGCGCCGCATGCGGTAGGTGCCAAGGAAAGCGCCTGCGGTTGCGCCGGCATTTTCAACGCGCCCTATGCGCTGGAAAGCTATGTGACCGTGTTCGACGAGGAGAACGCGCTCGATCGGTTCGAGGCCTTCGCTTCGGAGAACGGTCCGAAGTTCTACGGTCTTCCGCTCAACGAAGAGCGGGTCACGCTCGAACGTGCGGAGGTCGCGGTGCCCGAGCGGATCGACGCCAACGGCACGCCGATCGTGCCGTTCCATGCGGGAACAACGCTAGGCTGGCGCCTGGCCTGACGCGCGACGCCGCGACAGCAGATCCCAGACGAAGACCGCCGCGGCGGTCCAGATCAGCAGGAAGCAGACGAGTTGCACGGGCCGCAGCGGCTCGTGGAACACGAACAGCCCGAGCAGGAACACGATCGTCGGCGACAGGTACTGGATGAAGCCGAGCGTCGAATAGTTCATCCGCCGCGTCGCCGTGGCGAACATCAGCAGGGGTATGGCGGTCAGCACGCCCGAAAGCGGCAGCAGCAGGTCGGTGCGCATATCCCGCCCGAAGGCCGTGCCGTGGTCCTGCGTCTGCCAGACGACGATGCCGATCGCCGGCACGAGCAGCAGGATCGTCTCGATCGTCAGCCCCGGCAGCGAGCCGACCGGCGCGAAGCGGCGGGCGAGGCCATAGCCCGAAAAGGTGATCGCCAGCGCTAGCGCGATGCCGAGCATCTCGCGTGCGTCCCAGGCCAGCAGCGAGACGCCGGCGGCGGCGATCGCCACTGCGGTCCACTGACGGCGATTGAGCTTCTCTCCGAGGAAGAGCGTGCCGGCGAGCACGTTCATCAGCGGATTGATGTAATAGCCGAGGCTCGTCGCGAAGACGTGGCCTTCCTGGATCGCGGTGATGTAGAGCAGCCAGTTGGCGCCGATCAGCAGCGCGCTCAACAGCAGCAGGCCGAGCGTGCGTGGATTGCCCAAGGCTGCAAGCACCTCGGCACCCTGCCGTCGCAACGCGACGATGGCCAGGCAGACGGGCAGCGTAAAGATCAGCCGCCAGCCGACGAATTCGAAGGGTGGCACACTGTGCACGAGCCGGAGATAGAGCGGCAGCAGCCCCCAGACGAGGTAAGCGCCGATCGCGTGCGGAAGCCCGCTGGGGCTGTCTGAAGCGGGGTCTTTTGGGGGCAAGTGCGGTTCCTGACGCGGCCCTAGACCCGGCGGTCCCCGGGGGCAACCCTCGGCTGATCGGACGTTTTCACTCCGCCTGCCGCAATCTTGGCGATCCTGACTTGGGTGTTGTCCTCCGTTCAGGGTTCTGGGTGTTTAACTGAACGCAGACGCACTGAACGCCACTCAAGATTGAATGTAGAGCCTAGGAGACCCGCCATGATCAAGCTTCACCACTCCGCCCTGATCGGCCTCGCCAGTGCCGGCATGTTCGCTGCCGCCGCTCCCGCGACTGCGGCAACGGCTTTCGACGTCCCCGCGCAGGTTTCGACGATGACCGGCACGGCCGATCTCGAAGCCAACCAGTATCGTGATCGTCGCTGGCGTGAAGACCGCGGCTACCGGGGGGACCGCAACTACAACTACAATGGTCGCTCGTGGCGGGGCAACGACGGCCGCTATTACTGCCGTCGCAACGACGGCACCACCGGTCTGCTGATCGGCGGTGCAGCGGGCGGCCTGATCGGCAACCAGATCGCCGGCCGCGGCGGTGATCGAACGCTGGGCACCATTCTCGGCGTTGCCGGCGGTGCCCTGCTCGGCCGCGAGGTCGAGCGCAGCGGCTCTTCGCGACGCTGCCGCTAATCGCGAAACCGCGCCGCCAGCGCGCGTTTCACAAGGGCGCCCCCGAGCGATCGGGGGCGCCCTTTCGTGTCCGGCTAACGCGAAATTAGGGGCTTGGCGTTACCCGGTGGCCTGATGGTTCGCATCGCTGCCCTTCTGCCCGGCGCTTGTGCCGCTTTGCTGCTCGCCGGCTGCGGTGGTGCTGCGAAGGACGCAGCGCGCGTCAAGCCGGACGACGCCGCGGTGATCGATGCCCTGGCCGATCCGATCATGTCCGATCCCGAACTGGCTTCGCAGAACGAGGCCCATGCCGCGATCGCCGTGAGCGGGCCGGTCAGCGCTGCCCTGCCGCCGATCGAGGCCGGCGACGGTGCGGTCGATGCCGCAAGGGATGCGGCCGCACGGCTGATCGGGGGGGCGCCCGCCGCCGTGCCCGATGCTGGCCCGACCGATCTCACGCCCTTTCGCGAAGCCATGACCGCCGCGCAGATGGCGGTTGCAGCGCGCGTTCCCGGTTCCGACTGCGCCGGGCGCGTCAGCTATACCGCCCGCTGGGCGACGATGTTGCCGGAGCCGCTGTCGGTCTATCCGCGCGGCGCGGTGGACGAGGCTGCCGGCAGCGATGTCGGCTGCCGCTTGCGGATCGTTCATTTCCGCTCGCCGGTTGCCGTGGCGGACGTGCTCGCTTTCTATTACGCTCGACTGCGCAGCGCGCGCTTCACCGTCGAACACGCGAGCGATGGTGCCGGACACCTGCTGCGCGGACGCCAGGGTGGAACCGGCTACGTCGTGTATCTGCGTCCGAACGAGGACGGACTGACCGCGGCCGATGTCGTCGTGGGCGGTGTCTAGGCGTCCTTGAGGCCCACGCCGATCAGCGCGCGGGGCTGTTCCATCTCGGCCGAACTCACCGGATAGGCGCAATAGTCGGCCGCATAGTAGCCCGTCGCCCGATGGTTGCCCGAGATGCCGATGCCGCCGAAGGGCGCCGCCAGCGGCGCGCCGATCGTCGGGCGGTTCCAGTTGACGATGCCCGCGCGGACGTTGGCCCAGAAGCGGTTGTAGTCGTTGGGTGAGCCGCCGATCAGCGAGGCCGACAGCCCGAACCGCGTGGCATTGGCCTCGGCGATCGCCTGGTCGAAATCGTCGACGCGGATCACTTGCAGGATCGGGCCGAAAAGTTCGACGTCGGGGCGGTCCTTCATCCCCGTGACGTCGATGATCGCGGGTGACAGGAACGGCTTGTCGTCATCGGGCCGGACGAGATGCTTGATCGGTCGGCCACCGTTGCTCAGCAGGTAGAGGAAGCTCTCGGTCAGGCCATCGGCGACGGCATTGTCGATCACCGGCCCCATGAAGGGGGTGGGCTCGTCGAACGGCGCGCCGACGATGACGCGGTCGGCGAGGTCCTTAACCGCGCCGATGAGCGTGTCGTAGAGCGCCGATTTCACGATCAGACGGCGCGCGGCGGTGCAGCGCTGGCCAGCGGTGGTGAAGGCCGATTGCACGATCAGCGCTGCGGCATCGGTTATCAGCGGCGTGTCCCAGGCGACGATCGGGTTGTTGCCACCCATCTCGAGCGTGACGATCTTGTCGGGCCGGGCCGCCAGTTTGCGGTTGATCGCGATGCCGGTGTGCGCCGAGCCGGTGAAGAGCACGCCGTTGATGCCATCGTGCAGTGCGAGCGCCTGGCCGATGTCTGGTCCGCCGATCAGCAGTTGCACCACGCCCGCGGGGATGCCCGCGCGGTGGAAGCACTGGACCAGCGCCTCGGCGGTGGCGGGGGCTTTCTCGCTGGGCTTGAACACCACGGCATTGCCCGCGATCAGCGCGGGAATGATGTGCCCCGTGGGCAGGTGCGCGGGGAAGTTGAAGGGGCAGAGTACGGCCATGACGCCGTGCGGTTTGTGGCGGACCGCCGAAGCCCCCTGAAGCGCGCTGTCGAGCTTCCGCTGGGCCGAGCGCTCGGCATAGGCGCGGATCGAGATCTCGACTCGCGCAACGACGTTCTCGACCTCGGCCTGGGCTTCCCAATTGGGCTTGCCGGTTTCACGCGCGATGATCGTCGCGAGCTTTTCGGCATCCTTGCGCACTTCGTTGGCGAAGCGGCGCAGCAGTTCCATGCGCGTCGCCAGAGGTTGCGCCGCCCAGGCTGGCCATGAGCGCTTGGCCTGGCCGACCGCGTCGTCCACGTCCCCGATCTTGCCGCGCCAGAGTTCCGCGCCCGTCGCGGGCTCGTAGGAAATGATCTCGGACTGGCTCACGATCTCGGGTCGGCCTCCTGAGGGTGAAACGGGGATTAGCGGCAAAGGTGCCGGGTTTGAAGCCGTTAGGCGGGGTTGTGCCCAGCCGGATGCGGCGGTTCGCCCAGAGCATCGCCCATCCTGCGGATCGCCGCGACCTTGTCGGCCAGCGGTTCCCAGTCGTCGTGCTCGGCGATCGCCGCCCAGACGCGCTCGACCTCGTCGATCACCAAGGTCGGCGGGGCCTCCTCATGCCACAGCGGATGGCCATCGTCGCCCGTCGCGCCATAGGTGCGCAGCAGGTCGCCGAATTCGCCCGCCGGCGCGTTGCGGCCGCCGCGGTGACCGAAGAACATCGCGTCGGGCGCTTGGCCTTCCGCGACCATGTGCTGCTCGGCAGCGGTGATGAGCTTCATCTCGGTCTGGAGACCCTGCGGCACGACGCCCAGCCGCCAGCAGAAGCGGCGCGCCATCGCCTGCTGATAGAGTCCGCCGAAGCGTTCGAGCGCGAAGACCAGCGGCTCGGTTTCTACCAGCAGCCGCAGCGCGACAGCCAACTGGTTGCAGTTCCACAGGATCGCCTCGGGCTGGCGCCCGAAGGCGTAGAGCCCCGAATGGTCGAAATAGGCGGCGGTGAAGCTCGGGTCCCAGGCGGGCAGCCAGCGCCAGGGGCCATAGTCGAAGCTCTCGCCCGAAACGTTCATGTTGTCCGAATTGAGCACGCCGTGAACGAAGCCCGCGACCATGTAGGAGGCCGCGAGATCGGCCATCCGCTCGACCACCTGGTGGAGCAGGCGGATTGCGGGCTCGTCGCGGCCGGGCGCGTCTTCGGGCGGGGGCGGGCCCGGAACCTGCGCCAGGCAATAGTCGACCAGCGCGGTCATGTGCTCGGCGTCCTCGTAAGCGCGCAGGCGCTGGAAGGTGCCGATGCGGATGTGTCCGTGGCTCAGCCGCAGCAGCACGGCCGAGCGCGTGGGGGAGGGCTCGTCGCCGCGCCACAGCTCCTCGCCGGTCTCGACCACCGAGAAGGTCTTGCTGGTGTAGGCACCGAGCGCTTCGAGCATTTCGGTCGCCATGATCTCGCGCACCGCGCCCTTGAGCGTCAGTCGCCCGTCGCCACTGCGGCTGTAGGGCGTGACGCCCGAACCCTTGGTGCCGAGATCGAGCAGGCGGTCTTCGCTGTCGCGCATCTGCGCGAAGAGGAAGCCTCGTCCGTCGCCGATGTCGGGGTTGTAGTGGCGGAACTGGTGGCCGTGATAGCGCAGCGCCAGAGGCCGTTCGAGATTGCCTGCGAGCGGCTCGAAGCGGCCGAAATGGTCGAGCCACCGGTCGTCGCTCAGGCTTTCCAGCCCGACGGCAGGTGCCCAGCGGTGGTTGCGGAAGCGCAGGACGTGCTGCGGAAAGCCCGCGGCCATGACGGTATCGCCGAGCCAGGGTGCCAGGGACAGGATTGGAGTATCGGGCCGATAGTCGCCGGCTTGCGGTTCGCTGCGCATCAGGCGATAGTGGGGGGAGGAGGCCCGCCACGCAAGCGGGGTGGGACTGTCATGACCGAATTCGCGGATTGCTATTGGACGAGCCGGGACGGGCTCAAGCTGCACTATCGCGACTATTCGGGGCCGGAGGGCCGCCCGGCCTTGTTGTGCCTGCCGGGCCTGACGCGCAATGCCCGCGATTTCGCGGCGCTCGCTACGCGCCTTGCTGGCGAATGGCGCGTGATCGCCCCCGACATGCGGGGCCGGGGCGACAGCGCCTATGCCAAGGATTCATCGACCTACAATCCGTTTCAGTACGTCGACGACGTCAATCATCTGCTCGATGAGGCGGGTGTGGAGCGCTATGTCGCGATCGGTACGTCGCTCGGCGGGCTGATGACGATGATCCTGGCGATGAACGCGCCCGAGCGCATTGCCGGTGCCGTGATCAACGACGTCGGTCCGGTGCTCGAGCCCGAGGGACTGACGCGCATCGGTGGCTATGTCGGCCAGGGGCGCAGCTTCCCGACCTGGATGCATGCGGCGCGTGCGATCGAGGAGGCACAGGCCGTCTCCTATCCGAACTATGGCATCGACGAATGGCTGGCCCTGGCCAAGCGGCTGATGGTGCTCTCGTCGAACGGCCGCATCGTCTTCGACTACGACATGAAGATCGCCGAACCTTTCGCGCGGATCGAGGCCGGGCCGCAGCCCGATCTCTGGCCGGGGATCGAGGCGCTGGCGGGCAAGCCGATCCTCCTGCTGCGCGGTGCGCTGTCCGATCTGCTTTCGGCGCAGACACTCGAGCAGATGCGCGCGGCATTGCCGGGCTCGGAGACGGTAACGATCCCGAACGTCGGACATGCGCCGACGCTCGACGAGCCCGATGCGGTTGCCGCGATCGAGCGGCTGCTGGCGCGCTGCGCCTGAGTGTACGGCGCCTGACCTTGCGACTGCTCCATCTTCATTCGAGCTTCGGTACCGGCGGCAAGGAATTGCGCGCGGCCAAGCTCATGAACGCCTTCGGCAAGGACGTTTCGCACGTGGTGGTCTCGGCCGTGCCCGATGCCATGGGCGCGGCCTCGGCCATCGATCCGCGGATCCCGGTCGGCTACCCCCGCGACTTTCCCTCGCTCGCCGGGCCCTTGCGGCCGGGCCGCCTGCAGCGGATTGCCCAGGCGATGAAGGGCTTCGACCTCGTCCTCACCTACAATTGGGGGGCGATGGACGCGGTCATGGCGCATACGCTGTTCCACGATCTCCACGGCCTGCCGCCGCTGGTCCACCACGAGGATGGCTTCAACGAGGACGAGGCCGTCCAGCGCAAGCGCTCGCGCAACTGGTATCGCCGGATCGGTCTGGGCCGCGCCTCGGCGCTGGTCGTGCCGTCGCGGCGGCTCGAAGCGATCGCGCTCGGCGAATGGCACCAGCCCGAGGGCCGCGTCGCGCGCATCGCCAACGGCATCGACACGGCCGCCTATGCGAAAAAAGCCAAGCCCGACGCGCTGCCGCGCGTGATCAAGCGACCGGGCGAGAAATGGCTCGGCACCCTGGCCGGGCTGCGCGCGGTGAAGAACCTGCCGCGGCTGGTCCGCGCCTTTGCCGACCTGCCCGAGGAATGGCAGCTCGTGATCCTGGGCGAGGGGCCAGAGCGCGAGGCGATCCGTGCCGAGGCGCTGCGGTTGAATGTCGCGCACCGTGTTCACCTGCCGGGCTTCGTCGCCGATCCGGCCAAGGCGGTCGGGCTGTTCGACCTGTTCGCGCTGTCCTCTGACAGCGAACAGTTCCCGATCTCGGTGGTTGAGGCGATGGCGGCCGGGCTCGCCGTGGTCTCGACCGATGTCGGCGACGTGGCGGGCATGTTGGCCGAGGGCAACCGCCGCTACGTGACCGTGGTGGCCGACGAGCCCGCGCTCGCCGCATCGCTCGCGGCGTTGGCCGCTGACGAGGCGCTGCGTCGTGGTCTGGGTGAGGCCAACCGGCTTCTCGCCCGTGCCGAATACGACGAGAAGACGATGATCGCCGCCTATCGCAGTGTCTACGCGCGGGCCCTGAAGCGCGCGAGCTTTCCCTAAGCGGCGTTCAGGCGGGCTTCACCGTCCACAGGCCAGCGCGGTTAGGCGTTGAAATGGCAACGCCATCCGCTAAACAGCCCCCCACCGTTCCATAGCTGCAGAAAGCGCCCGTCTTGGCCCTGCCTCCCCAGTCCCGTAGCGACAAGCTGGCCCAGCGCGATGCCGCTCAGCAGGACGTGTTCCTGCGCGAGGTCGACGAGGCCGTGCGCCAGGACGAGATGTTCACTCTGTTCCAGCGCTACGGCAAGCCGGCTATCGCGGTCGTCGTGGTCGGTCTGCTCGCACTCGCCGGCTATCTCTGGTGGGACCACAGCTCGAAGCAGTCTGCGGGCGAAGTCGGCGAACAGTTCACCGTGGCGCTCGACAAACTCGATGCGCGCAACCTGCCCGCGGCCGACAAGGAACTCGTCACCGTCGAGCAGAAGGGCGGCGATGGCAGCGCCGCGGCCGCCAAGCTGCTGCGCGCGGGCATCGCGCTCGAACAGAACAAGCAGGCCGAAGCCGCCAAGCTCTTTGCCGAAGTTGCCGCCGATGGCGACGCGCCGCAGCCGTTCCGCGATCTCGCGACGATTCGCGAGGTTTCGATCAATTTCGATACGCTGCCGCCGCAGCAGGTCCTCGATCGGCTCAAGCCGCTGGCGACCCCGGGCAACCCCTGGTTCGGCAATGCCGGCGAACTCGTCGGCATCGCCTACATGAAGCAGAACCGCAACGATCTGGCCGGCCCGCTTTTCGCCGCGATTTCGCGCGACAAGGACGTGCCCGACAGTCTCAAGCGTCGCACGCGGCAGCTTGCCGGGCTGCTCGGTGTTGATGCGATCGACGACGTGGCCAAGGCCGCGAGCGGCGATGCGCCCGAACCAGCGGCGCAATAATCCGCGATTTGTAGAGGATGCCTGAATGAAGTCTTCGAATCTGCGCCGCTCGCTCGCCCTGCCGCTGGTACTCGGTCTGGCGCTCGGTCTGTCGGGCTGCGGCGTGTTCGGCGGCGGCAAGAGCGGGCCGAAGACGCCCACCGTGGGCAATCGCGTGCCGATCCTCTCGCGCATCGAATCGGGTGCCAAGGTCGATCCGACGATGGCGTCGGTGCAGGTGATCCTGCCCCCCGAAGAGAGCAACGCCGAATGGCCCCAGGCCGGCGGCACGGCGAGCAAGGCCTATGGCCATCTCGCTCTGGCGCAGACACCGGGCCGCACCTGGACAGCGAACGTTGCCGGTTCTTCGGGCAAGCAGCGCCTTGCCGCCTCGCCGGTGATCGGTGACGGCAAGCTCTATGTCATGGATACCGATGGCCTCGTCAGCGCGTTCGACGCGGCGAGCGGCGCGCGCGTCTGGACCAAGAGCTTCTCGATTCAGGGCGACGGTTCGAACTCGGTGTTCGGCGGTGGCGTCTCTTACGACAACAGCCGCGTCTACGTTACCACGGGCGTCGGCGAAGTCGCCGCGCTCGAGGCGGCGACGGGCAATCAGATCTGGAAGGTGAAGCCCGCGGGGCCGCTGCGTGGATCGCCGACGATCGGGTTCAACTCGGTCTATGTGATGACCCAGAACAACGAACTCCACGCGCTCAATGCCGAGGACGGCAAGGTGCTGTGGAGCGAGTCCGGTTCACAGGGCCAGGCCGGTGTGTTCGGCGTCGCCGCTCCCGCCGCGGGCCAGGGCACGGTCATCGCCGGCTATTCGACGGGCGAGCTCGTCGCCTATCGCTACGAGAACGGCCGCACCTTGTGGTCCGACGCGCTCGCACGCACCTCGATCTCGACCCAGGTGGGCATTCTCACCGACGTCGATGCCGATCCGATCATCGACCGCGGCCGCGTCTTCGCGCTGGGTCAGGGCGGCCGCATGGCGGCTTACGAGCTGACCACGGGTCAGCGCATCTGGGAGCTCAATCTCGCCGGCATCTCGACCCCGGCGGTCGCGGGCGACTGGGTGTTCACCCTGACCGACGACGCCAAGCTCCTGTGCATCGCACGGTCGAGCGGCAAGGTTCGCTGGATGACCCAGCTGATGCGTTACGAGAACGAGAAGAAGCGCAAGAACCCCGTGTTCTGGACCGGGCCGGTGCTCGCGGGTAACCGCCTGTGGATCGCCAATTCGCGCGGTGAGATATCTTCGGCCAGCGTGACCGACGGCAGCGTCAGCAGCTTCACCGAAGTCGGCAGCGCGGTCTCGCTGGCGCCGGTCGTGGCCGGCGGCGTGCTCTACGTGCTCGACGACGGCGGCCGGATCAGCGCCTTCAAGTGATACCCATACTCCCCGGGCCGGGGAGGATGGCTTTTACACCTACCTTAACCAATTGCCGCTAATCCCGCCCGCATGAGCGAGCGGCAGCAGGCCCCGGCGACACGGCCGGTCAGCGACGTTTCGGCGGGCGTCGGCCTGTCGGGCCTGTTCGGCTTGTTCCTGTGGATCGCAATCTGCCGGAACTGGGCGACGATCGCCGATCTTTTCGCCTTTCCCGGCCCGCGCGCGCCGATGTCGGGTGCCTATGCGGCGCTCCTGACCCTGGCTTTCACCAGCCTGCCGATGATCGCCTGGTCGGTTCTGGTCGACAAGGTACACCGGCGCGCCTCGACCGGCATCGACTGGACCCGGCCGCGCCGGCTGGCCGACACCGTCGACGTCTCGATCACCAAGCTCGCCGGGCTCTGGGCGACCTGGGCGATCATCGGCTTCTTCTATTGCATCGCCCGCTGGTACTGGCGCGACGGCTATCTCTTCGCGATGGAAGTGATCGGCGTCGCGGCCGTGCCGCTGTTCGTGCTGTCGGTGCCCTATGTGCTCTGGCTCGACCGCTTGCTGGTGAACCCGCGCGACGGCGCCTGGCACTTCGGCGCGATGCTGATCGGGCGCGAGCCTTACGACCCGGCCGAAGTGAAGCGGCACCTGCTGGCCTGGGCGGTCAAGGGCTTCTTCTGCGCCTTCATGATCTCGATCCTGCCCGGCGGCTTCCGCGCCATCGTCGAGCTCGACTTCGCCAGCATCCCGGCCGATCCGGTGCAGCTGTCGTGGCGGCTGATCGACCTGCTGTTCCTGATCGACGTGCAGATCGGCACGGTCGGCTATCTGATGACGCTCAAGCCGTTCGACGCGCAGATCCGCAGCGCCAATCCCTATCTTGCCGGCTGGGTCGCCGCGCTGATGTGCTATCCGCCCTTTATCCTGATGGGCGAGGGCGGGCCGCTATCCTATCACGAACATAGCGCCGACTGGGGCATCTGGCTGCAGGGCCATACCGCGCTGCTGTGGGTCTGGGGCGCGATGCTCGTCTTCCTGACCGCGATATATGCCTGGGCGACCGTGGCCTTCGGGCTGCGCTTCTCCAACCTCACCTATCGCGGCGTCCTGACCAACGGCCCTTATCGCTTTACGCGGCACCCGGCCTATCTGTCGAAGAACCTGTTCTGGTGGCTCTCGACCTTGCCGTTCTTCGCGACGACGGGTGCCCTGACCGACGTGGTGCGCAACACCACGATCATGGCCCTCGTCAGCGCGGTCTACTTCTGGCGCGCCAAGACCGAGGAGAAGCATCTGCTGGGCGAGGATCCCAAGTATCGCGCCTATCACGCCTGGATGAGCGAGAACGCGCTGATCACGCGGAGCTTCAACCGCCTCGGCCGCAAGCTACGAGAGCGCGGGCAGGCGCACCAGGTGCAACCCGCCGAATAGCCTCAGAGCGATTCTTCGCCGCTGATTTCGTAAGCCGTCATTACACGGTCGGTCAGGCCGAAGTCGGCGCGCTCGCGCTTCCATTCGATCATGTGCGGCTGCTCGAAATGCAGCGCCAGCGCCTCGCGCGTGCTCCAGGCTTCGTTGACGCGGATCAGGCCCGGCTCGAGCAGGTCTTCAGCATAGGCATAAGCGAGGCAGCCGACTTCGGCTCGCGTGGCTATCATCACGCGGGCCATCGCCGCGCGCGCCGCAGCCAGATGGGCGACGGGCAGGCGGAAGCTGCCGACCACCACGATCATCGTCAGAAGCGCTCTTCGTAGATGCGGCTGAGATCGCCGCCCCACTCGCCGTTGTACTTGTCGAGCAGTCGCTGTGCGGGGACCTTGCCCGAAGCGACGATCTCTTCGAGCGGGGCGATGTAGCTGGTCTCGTTGTCGCCGGCGGCGTTCAGGCGGTTGCGCGCCGAGAGGCCCGAACGCGCGATCGCCACGGCTTCGGCCGCGATGTCGCGCAATTTGCCCCCACCGGGCAGCGGCGCGTCGAGGCCGAGCTTGGGCACGGCGTTGCGCAGCGCCTCGCGGCCTTCCATGTCCCAGCCCTTGACGAGGTCCCAGGCGGCGTCGAGCGCGGTTTGGTCATAGAGCAGGCCGACCCACAGCGCCGGCAATGCGCAGATGCGGTTCCACGGGCCGCCATCGGCGCCGCGCATCTCGAGGAAGGACTTGAGGCGGACTTCGGGGAAGGCGGTCGACAGGTGATCGACCCAGTCGCTCATCAGCGGCTTCTCGCCGGGCAGGACCGAAAGCTCGCCCTTGAGGAAGTCGCGGAACGACAGGCCCGAGGCATCGATGTACTTGCCATCGCGGAACACGAAATACATCGGCACGTCGAGCATGTAGTCGACGTAGCGCTCGTAGCCGAAGCCTTCGTCGAAGACGAAGGGCAGCATGCCCGTGCGGTGCGGATCGGTGTCCGACCAGATGTGGCTACGGTACGAGAGGAAGCCGTTGGGCTTGCCTTCGGTGAAAGGCGAATTGGCGAAGAGCGCGGTCGCCAGCGGCTGCAGCGCCAGGCCGACGCGGAACTTTTGCGCCATGTCCGCCTCGCTCGCATAGTCGAGGTTCACCTGGATCGTGCAGGTGCGCAGCATCATGTCGAGGCCCATCGAGCCGACGCGCGGCATGTGCCGCAGCATGATCTCGTAGCGGCCCTTGGGCATGATCGGCAGTTCTGCGCGAGTCTTGTCGGGCCACATGCCGAGGCCGAGGAAGCTCGTCCCCGTGCGCTCGCCGATCGCCTTGACCTGTTCGAGGTGACGGCCGGTCTCGGCGCAGGTCTGGTGCAGGTTTTCCAGCGGCGCGCCCGAAAGCTCGAGCTGGCCCGCGGGTTCGAGGCTGACTGCGCCGTCCGGACCCGACATGGCGATGACCTTGCCGCCCTCTTCGACAGGCTCCCAGCCGAATTCCTTGAGTGACAGCAGCAGGTCGCGGATGCCGCCGGGCTCGTCGTAGGACGGCGCGTGGTGGTCCTTGCGGTCGTAGACCAGCTTTTCGTGCTCGGTGCCGATCCGCCAGCGCTCGGCGGGCTTCTCGCCCTTGGCCATCGGCTCGGCGAGCTGGCTGACGTGTTCGATCACAGGATCGTTGCGATTTGAAACTTGCCGCGTGCTCATGGCGTGCCGTTAGGTGAGCGCGAATTGTTGCGCCAGCACTATTTGCCGTCCGTTTTGGCACTCTGCGACCAGTCGCCGGCCACGCCCATCCAGAGGGCCGTGGCGGCGATCGTCGCGGTTTCGCCGCGCAGGATCCGCGGGCCGAGCGTGATCGCTCGGGCTTGCGGCAGGGCGCGGATCGTCGCGCGCTCGGTATCGTCGAAGCCGCCCTCGGGACCGACCAGCAGGGCCGCCGCGCCCGCGTGCGCGGCAAAGGCGGCAGCAGCGGGTTCGCCGCCGGCTTCGTCGGCGAAGAACAGCACTCGCTCGGCCGACCAGTCGCGCAGCAGCGCTTCGAGCTTCATCGGCGCGGCGATTTCGGGCAGGGCGGTGCGCGCGCACTGCTCGGCCGCTTCGGTGACGATCGTCCGCGCGCGCTCGGCATTGAGCGCATCGGCGACGCAGCGCCGCGTGATCAGCGGCTGGATCCGCCGTACGCCGAGTTCGGTGGCTTTTTCGAGCACGAGATCGAAATTGGGCTTCTTGAGCAGGGCCGCGCAGAGCGTGAAATCGGGCACCTGTTCGCGGTGGCGCAGCAGGGTTTCAGGGGTCAGCGTCAGGTCGCGCTTGCCTGCCGCGGTGACGCGCGCAGCCCATTCGCCGGTCTGGTCATCGCAGAGGATCACGGCATCACCCGCGCTCACGCGCATCACGCGCGTGAGGTAATGCGCGGGCTGGCCGTCGATCAGCACCGCAGCGCCCTCGACCAGCGGGCCGGACACGAACAGACGGGGCGCACTGCGGGGCGGCCAGGCAGGGGTAGCGGGCATGGCGCTGCGATAGCTTGGACGAAGCGCCGACGGAAGCCGGGACCCTCGGGGGAAACCGAATGGCCCGCGGAATCTTTTGGAAACCGTGAAACGTAGGAAAGCGCCAATGCCTCTGTGCGAAAGTTCACACCGTGGGAGTGGGCCGCCGCACAGAGCATCGCGGCGATGAGCCCCATAACGCGTTCATCCGGTTGGCGGATGACGTGAGGGATGACGGCGATGAGCATGGTTTTCGCACTGGTGCTGTTGGGTTGCGCGGACGACGGGACGGCTTGCGAGCGCCTGAGCGCTCAGCCCGAGCGCTATGCGACGCGTGCGCTTTGCGAAGCCGGCCAGGAGAACGCCCTGCAGAGCGACGCGGCGCTCTCTGCCGACTATCCGACCGTGGTGTCGCGTTGTCTGCGCAACGACGCCGCGAATGCTGGCGGCCGCGGCCCGGGAAAGCGCTGAGCGGTCAGATCCGCTTGAGCGCCTCGCGCCGACTGAGGCCGCTGAGCCGCATCTCGTTAGCGGTGACGTAGCGCCGCACTTCGTCGGGATCGACCCGTGCATATTGGCGTAGCGCCCAGCCGATCGCCTTGCGCAGGAAGAATTCTTTGGAATCGAGCGACGGTTCGATTGCTGCATAGAGCAGGTCGAGGTCGGTCTCCGCCTTGGCGTGGAGCTGGCAGATGATCGCGCTGCGCCGCTTCCACATGTTGGCGTCATGCGCCCAGGCGCGCATCGCTGCGGTCATCGCCGTGCGATCGTTCTGCAGCAGCGGCCAGAAGCGCGGGCCGGCGATGTTGTCGACGTGGTCCCACCAGGCGCCGGTGACGATCATTTCCGCGTACATCGGCAGGGCTTCGGTCGTCTGGAAGGCCCGGGCATTGCGTAGTCCGGTCAGCTCTATCGCGGCGTAGCGTTGCTCGCGAAACTCGGCCTCATGCCATATTGCCAGGACATCGGCCTGCCAGGCCGCGCTGTCGGCCCAGGCGAGCCCAGCGAACAGCGTCTTGCAGGCCTGCCGCAGCGGCACGGCCGAGACACCGAGATAGGGCATGTTCGATTTCATATAGGCCTGCATTGCCGGCGCGCGGGCGGGATCGGCGATCGCGCGGAGCTGGGCGAGCACGGCGGCGGCGAGGGGCGTGGTCATCGCCTGGGGTTATCGTGCTTTCGCCGCGACGGCGAGACGGTTATGGCCGCGGCATGGCCATCGACATCGTTCCCGACACCGAACACCGCGGCCTTGTGGCGGCGCTTCCCGCGCGCTTGCGCAACTATGCGCTGCTCGCGCGGTTCGACCGGCCGATCGGCTGGTGGTTGCTGTTCTGGCCCTGCGCCTGGGGCGTCTTGCTTGCTGGCGGAGCGCCGCGCTGGGACCTGATCCTGTGGCTGCTCGCCGGCGCGATCGCCATGCGCGGCGCGGGCTGCGTCTACAACGACGTCGTCGACGCCGATCTCGACCGGCAGGTGGCGCGCACGGCATCTCGCCCCGTGGCCAGCGGCGCCGTCGGCAAGAAGGCCGCCTGGGTCTGGCTGCTGCTGCTTTGCGCGATCGGCCTGGTCGTCTTGCTGCAACTCCGCTGGCAGGCGCAGCTCGTCGCGCTCGGCTCGATCGCGCCGGTCGCCGCCTATCCGTTCATGAAGCGCATCACCTGGTGGCCGCAGGCCTGGTTGGGCCTGGTGTTCTCCTGGGGCGCGCTGGTCGGTTGGACCGAATTGCGGGACGACAACTGGATGGTGCTCGCCGCGCTCTATGCCGGCGCGATCGCCTGGGTCATCGGCTACGACACGATCTATGCGCTGCAGGACCGCGAGGACGACGCTCTGGTCGGTATCCGCTCGAGCGCGCGCGCCATGGGGGCACACGTGCGCGGCGGGGTGGCGATCTTCTACGCTTTCGCCATTGCCCTATGGGTGCTGGCCTTCTGGCTGCTGCGCCCCGACTGGCTGTCTCTGGTCGCGCTGGCACCTGCCGCGGCGCATCTCGCCTGGCAGGTGCTCACGCTCGATACCGACGACGGCGCCAACCCGCTCGCGCGGTTCCGTTCGAACCGGTTTGCCGGCTTGCTCGTGGCACTGGCCTGCTGGGTCGTCGGCAACGCCTGAGGCGCTTACTCGTAGCAGACGAGTTCGAACTCGATCCCGTCCCAGTCGAAGAAGTAGAACCGCCGGCCCGGGTCGTAGTCGTCGTGGCCGAAGGGTTCGAGGCCTGCTTCGATCACCACGGCCTCCGCCGCGGCGAGATCGTCGACGACCAGTCCGACGTGGTTGAGCGGTTGTCCCTTGCGGAAGCGCGGGGCGCCCTCGTACCGGTTGTCGGCACTACCGCCGAAGTGGCCCGAATAGAGCGCGATGTAGGAGCTGTTGTTGCCGACGTGCAGCGACCAGCCATCCAGCGCCGAAGCCGCCGCGCCAACGCTCGTGCCAGCCGCAGAGCTGCTCGAGCAGTTCTGCGCTGCGCTGCGGATCGGAGACGGTCAGATTGGCATGTTCGATATGGCCATTGGGCATGCGTTTCCTCCTGTGGTTCGATGAGTGGGGAATCGATCGCTTGCCCATGATGCAACCTCAAGTTAACTTGAGGTCAAGTCTCAAAGGACCCGTCGCGCGTGGACCGCAATGATCTCATCCCCATCGGCACCTTGGCCAAGCGTACGGGCCTCGCGGTCTCGGCGATCCGGTTCTACGAGAGCAAGGGGCTGCTGACCTCGCTGCGCACTGCGGGTAACCAGCGGCGCTTTCTGCGCTCGGATATCCGTCGGCTGAGCTTCATCCTGATCGCCCAGCGGCTGGGCCTCGGCCTGTTCGAGATCGAGCAGGCGCTGTCGACCCTGCCGCAGGGTCGCACACCGACGCTATCCGACTGGCAGCGGATCAGCCGCTCGCTGCGCGGCGAACTCGATGCGCGCATCAATCTGCTGACGCGCACGCGTGCCAAGCTCGACGAGTGCATCGGCTGCGGCTGCCTTAGCCTCGATCGCTGCCGGCTCTACAACAAGGACGACCGCGCGGGCGTAGCAGGAGCCGCCGGTCCGCGGTTCGTGCTCGATTGACTATTCGGCGGCGGCCAGCAGATCGGTCGCCGCGGTCAGGTCGACGCTGACAAGCCGCGAGACGCCCTTTTCGACCATGGTCACGCCGAACAGGCGGTGCATGCGGCTCATCGTCACGGCGTTGTGCGTGACGATCAGATAGCGCGTGTCGGTCTCGGCGGTCATCGCTTCGAGCAGGTCGCAGAAGCGCTCGATGTTGGCGTCGTCGAGCGGGGCGTCGACCTCGTCGAGCACGCAGATCGGTGCGGGGTTGGTCAGGAACAGCGCGAAGATCAGTGCGACCGCGGTCAGTGCCTGCTCGCCACCCGAGAGCAGGGTCAGCGACTGCAGCCGCTTGCCCGGCGGCTGGGCGTAGATCTCGAGCCCGGCTTCGAGCGGATCGTCCGAATCGACGAGCGCGAGGTGCGCCTGACCGCCTTCGAACAGGCGCGTGAACAGACGGCGGAAGTGCGTGTCGACCGCTTCGAAGGCGGCGCGCAGGCGGTCGCGGCCTTCGCGGTTGAGGCTGCCGATCGAGCCGCGCAGGCGGTTGACCGCCTCGGTCAGCTCGGCCTGTTCGGCGATGCTCGTCGAATGGCGGCCCTCGGCCTCGGCGAGTTCGTCGGCGGCGACGAGGTTGACCGGGCCGATGCGCTCGCGGTCGGTGGTCAGGCGGTCCATCGTCGCCGACTCGGCGCCGGCTTCGGCGACATCGGCTGAATCGAATTCGAAGCGACCGGGCAGCAGCGGCGGCGGGCACTGGAAGCGCTCGCCCGAGATGCGGCCCATCTCGACGCGGCGCTGCTCCTCGTGCTCGGCGCGGGCGGTGGCGCCGGCGCGCTCCTCGCGCGCGGTGGCGAGCGTCTCGCCGATTGCGCTCAAGGCCTCGTCGGCAGAGCGGCCCGCCTGGGTGGCCTGGGCGAGCACCTGCTCGGCGGCGGCGAGTTCGCCGGCAAGGCGTTCGCGGACTTCGTCGCCGGCCTCGATCTCGCGCACCAGTGCGGCGGGCTTCGCGGCGACGATCGCGCGCTCTTCCTCGATCTCTTCCAGCCGCCGCGCCATTTCGGCGAGGCGGCCGGCGGCGTCGCCCGCACGCGCCTGCCAGTTCTTCATGTCGGTGCGCTGCGCGGTCGCGCGTTCGCGCGCAACCGCCAACGCCTGATCGTGCGAGGACAGCGTTGCCATCGCTGCCTGCAAGGTCGCGCGCGCCGCCTGGTGCTTGGCCTGCGCGGCGGCGAGCGCGGCGCGACCGGCTTCGGGATCGGGCAGGCCGGCGCGGTGTGCCTGCGCCTCGGCGCGCTCGGCCTCGGCCCCTTGGCGCTGCTCGGCAAGATCGGCTTCGGCGGCTTCGAGTTCGGCGCGGCGGGTGGCGAGACGCGCGCGGGCATCCTCGGCCTGATCGAGCGCGCGCAGGGCGCCGCGTTCGGCATCGGCCGCCGCGGCGACCGCGCGTTCGGAGGCAATGACCTCGGTCTGGAGTTGCGACAATTCGGCCTGGACCTGGCCTTGGACCGCCTCGGCTTCGGTGGCGAGTGCGCGCTTACCGGGAAGTTCGGCTGCGAGCTCGGCGAAGCGGTTCTCGGCTTCGAGGCGTGCGGCTTCGGCGGCACCTTCGCCGAAGGCAACGAAGCCGTCCCAGCGGCGCAACCGGCCATCGCGCGTCACCAGCCATTCGCCGGGCTGCAGGGGGCGGCCATCGTCCGCATCGGCGACATGGACCAGCGCGAGGCGCGCAGCGAGTTCGGGCGGACATTCGCGGACGTGTTCGGCGAGACTGCCGGCGAGGGGGCTGGGCGCGGGCGCGCCGGTCCAGAAGCGGCCTTCCTCGTGGGCCGGCGCAGGTCCGAGCGCGGTGCGCGCATCTCGGCCGAGCACCGCAGCGACCGCGCGCTCGTAGCCCGGAGCGGCGCGCACGCGGTCGATTGCCTGGGGCAGCCCGTGCTTGGCCTTGGCCTGCTTCTCGCGCGCCTCGCGGTCCCGGAGCAAGGCACCGTGCTCGCGCTCGACACCGGCGAGTTCGGCCTTGGCGGCGGCGAGCGCCGAGGCGGCGACGTCGCGTGCGGATTGCAGCTCGGCTTTGCGCTCCTGCTGGGCCTCGACCGCGGCGCGGGCTTCGGCAAGAGCGATGGTGGCCGCATCACGACGCGCAATCGCTTCGTGCACCGCAATCTCGGGGTCGCCTTGCTGCGCCAGCGCTTCCCGTTGCGCCTGCTGGCGCGTGATCTCCTGACCGAGCCGCGCGAGCCGCGCCTGGGCGGCGTTGACCTCTGCCTCGGCGACGCGCCACTCGGCCTCGACCCCGGCCTGCTCGGCGGTTGCTTGCGCCAGCGCCAGTTCGGCCTGTTGCGAGGCCTGCTCGGCGCCAGAAAGCGCATTTGCCAGCGCCGGTCGCAGCTTCTCGTCTTCGGCCAGCTTCGCCTCGCCCGCGGTCAGCTCGCGTTCGAGCGAGGCGAGCGCCTGGGCCGCGTCCTGGGTCAGCCGGTCGGCATCGACGCGGTCCTGTTCGAGCCGCGCGCGCTGGCGGTCGAGATCGGCCAGACGCTGCTCGGCGCTTTCGAGCTGGCTGGTCAGCGCGGCCATGCGGTGGCCGTGGGCGGTCGCATCGTCGCGCCGGTCGGCGAGAGTGTCGCGCGCTTCGGCCAGGGCATGGGCGGCGGCGGCCTGGGCATCCTGCGCGGCCTTGACCGCACCCTGCGCCGTGGCGACGCGCGCGTCTGCCGCTTGGGCCTCTGCCCGGGCGGCGTCGGCGGCTTCGGCAGCGTCGCGCCAGCGCGCGAAGATCAGCCGCGCCTCGGCCAGCTTGATCTTGTCCGACAGCTGCTTGTAGCGCTCGGCCGCGCGGGCTTGACGGCGCAGCGAGGCGATCTGCGTGTCGAGCCCGGCCATCAGGTCTTCGAGCCGCGCGAGGTTGGTCTCGGTCGCGCGCAGTTTCTGCTCGGCGTCCTTGCGGCGGACATGGAGTCCCGAGATGCCCGCGGCCTCTTCGAGCATCATGCGGCGTTCGGCGGGCTTGGCGGCGATCACCGCGGCGATGCGGCCCTGGCTGACGAGCGCCGGCGAATGCGCGCCGGTGGCGGCATCGGCGAAGATCAGCGAGACGTCCTTGGCGCGGACGTCGCGGCCGTTGAGGCGATAGGCGGAGCCCGCGCCGCGCTCGATGCGGCGGACGACTTCGAGCTCCTCGCGCTCGGCATCCTCGGCGAAGAGGATCACTTCGGCGAAGTCGCGCGGCGGGCGCGTGGCCGTACCCGCGAAGATCACGTCGTCCATGCCGCCGCCGCGCAGCGACTTGGCCGAGCTCTCGCCCATGACCCAGCGGATCGCTTCGAGGAGGTTGGACTTGCCGCAGCCGTTGGGGCCGACGACTCCGGTCAGGCCGCTCTCGATGCGCAGTTCGGCAGGCTCGACGAAGCTCTTGAAGCCAGAGAGCTTGAGCCGCTTGATGCGCATCGGAGGGCTAGGCGTTCATGATCAGCGGGCGCCGCGCTGTTCGAGCTGGGGCTTGATCTCGGCCCAGGTATTGCCCGTGACCTTGTCGCCGTTGATCATGAAGGTCGGCGTGCCGGTGATCTCGTACTTGGTGCTGGCGTCCTGCGTCATCTGTGCCAGCGCAGTCGCCTTCTTGGTGTCGGCAAGGCAGGCCGAAGCCTGATCGGCAGCCACGCCGCGCGCGGTGATGAAGGCATCCATGCCCGAGGCCTTGGCTAGGCTGACGAAGCTCGCCGGCGGCTGCTGCGCCTGGATCGCCTGCATCTGTGCGTCGCCGGCCTTCTGCAGGTTCTCGAACATGGTCGGCTGCCATGCCCAGAACTGTTCGGACAGACCGGGCACCGCCTCGGGCGCGGCGCAGGTCACGAGCAGCGCCGCGGGCATGTCGAGCGCGTTGAGCATGAACAGGCGCAGCTCGTAGGAAACGCGGCCGCTGGCGACGAACTTCTCGCGCAGCTCGGCGCTGCTCTTCTCGGCGAATTCGGCACAGTGCGAGCACGACAGCGCACCGAATTCGACGAGCTTGATCGGGGCCTCGGGATTGCCGAGCAGATAGCCGCCTTCGGGCGTCTTGGTGACCACCTCGGTCCAGGCCTTGCCGGCTGGCGGCGCGACGTTGGCTACGGCTTCGCCCGACTTGGCAGCGCCGCCTTCACTGCCTTTCGAGCAAGCCGCGAGGCCCAGCGCGAGGGGGGCGACGGCAAGAGCGAAGGCAAAACGGCGAAGCGGGAAGCGAGTCATGAAAGGTCCTCGTCGATGAAGGGAAAGGCTAGCCCAAGGGGCGGGAGCTTAGAAGCAGGCGGCAGTCACGCCGGCCGACATCTCCACAGGTGTATCCTCAGAAACGCGCCTGAAGCTGGGTGTTCAGGCTCTGCCAGTCGTGGGTGGCGGTCAGCAGGACGCCGTTGATCATGAAGCTGGGCGTACCCTCGACACCGTCGGTCTGGGCCCTGGTGGTCTGTGCGACGAGGCGTTTGGTCATCGCCGGATCGGCGAGGCAGCGCTCGAGCGTCTGCCGGTCGTAGCCGCGCTGCGCCATCATGCCGTAGAAACCGAGGTCGCCGGCGATCGCACGCATGCGGGCGACGGTGTCTCCGTTGTTCCAACGCGCGCGTTGCGCCTCACTCGCGCTGTTCACCCGCGCCATCCAGTTGTCCTGGTTGCGCAGGAACAGGCTGTGGTTGAGATAGAACCGCGCCGGCGTGCCGCAGTTGGTCAGCATGGCCACGGTCATGTCGATCGGATCGCGGACCAGGTGGCGAACTTCGACCTGGACCTTGCCAGGCTGAACGTAGGAAATCTGAAGCGGCATCTCCGCTTCGCGCTGGAAATGCGCGCAGTGCGAACAGGTGTAGCTGACATATTCGACGAGCTTCACCGGCGCGGCGGGATTGCCGAGCAGATGGCTGCCGTTGGGCGATACCGCGACCGTGGTCAGCCAATTGCCGCGCGGCGCCGGGGCGGCGGGCTTGGTGGCGCCGATCGAGAGCGCGGCAGTCAGGGCGAGGATCGCGAAGCGGATCGGGCGCATCGTCAGTTCGGTTCCTTCTTCTGCGTAGCCATGCTGCGCGCGAGCGATTCGAGAACCGCACGCAGTTCGGGATCGCCGATGTCGCGCAGCGAATCGCCGAGCTCGATCGGAATGGGCTTGAGCGACGGCGGCGCCGCGGGTTTTTCAGCAGGCGGCGGCTTAACCTCGCCTTGCCGCAGCTTGACCTTGGACACGGCCTTGTAGCCGAAGAAGCGGTTCACCCGTTCCATGATCTCGGGAATCACGTGCTGGATCAGCGGCGCGTGGGCGGGCACGACGACGAGCTGCAGGATGCCGTCGCTCTTCTCGCCCGGTGGAAAGCGGATCGCTTCGGGCGCGCAGACGCGCGCGTGGTGCGGGCCGACGATTTCGGGCCAGCGCGTGACGACGCTCGACTGGACGAAACCGAAGCGGCGGAAGGCGGTGCGGCCGATCTCGGGCATCAGGTCCGAGATCGCGCGCGCCTGGCCGCCGCGCGGGCGCTCATAGCGCTTGATCGCGGTCTTCGGCCCGGCCCTGGCCGGCACGGCTTTGGGTTTCTCTGGCGGGTCCCGTTCCATTGTGTCGGGCCCAATGCCATAGCGCGGCGATGGACGCCAGATCGGAGCATGTCGCGGGGCACCTTCTCGCCTGGTACGACCGCCACGCGCGGACGCTGCCCTGGCGCGCGCCGCCGGGTTCGCCAGCACCGGATCCCTATCGCGTCTGGCTGTCCGAGGTGATGCTCCAGCAGACTACCGTTGCGGCGGTGAAGGACTATTTCGCCAAGTTCACCACGCGTTGGCCGACAGTCGCGGACCTCGCCGCGGCCGAGGACGCCGAGGTCATGGCCGCCTGGGCCGGCCTCGGCTACTATGCCCGTGCGCGCAATCTGCTGGCCTGCGCGCGGGCCGTGGCCGAGAGCGGCGGCAGCTTTCCCGACAGCGAGGACGAACTGCGCAAGCTGCCCGGGCTTGGCGTCTATACCGCCGCGGCGGTTGCGGCGATCGCCTTCGGGCGGCGCGCGGTGGTGGTCGATGCCAACGTCGAGCGCGTCGTTGCGCGGCTCTTTGCGATCGACGCGCCGCTGCCCGGCGGGCGGACCGAAATCCGCGCCGCGACCGATCGCATCACGCCCGATGCGCGGGCCGGCGACTTTGCCCAGGCGATGATGGATCTCGGCGCGACGGTCTGCACCACGCGCAATCCGCGCTGCCTGCTCTGCCCGCTGTCGGGCGATTGCACGGGCTACCGCGCGGGCGAGCCCGAGCGCTTCCCGGTCAAGGCGCCCAAAGCGGCCAAGCCGCATCGACAGGGCCGTGCCTTCTGGATCGTGCGCAACGAAAAGGTCTGGCTGGTCCAGCGGCCGGGCAAGGGCATGCTCGGCGGCATGCGGGCCTTGCCCGACGACGGCTGGTCTGCGCGCGGCGACGGCAGCGGCGAAGGGCCGATCGCCGGACCCTGGACGCCGGGCGGCGCGGTTCAGCACGGTTTTACCCATTTTACGCTCGACCTGCACTTGGCGCTTTATTCGGGAAGCGAAGTGGTTAGCTTGCCGCCCGACGCAGGAGAGTGGTGGTCGCTCGACCGGCTCGAGGAGGCCGGCCTGCCAACGCTGTTCGCCAAGGCGGCGCGGCTGGGCCTCGCGGCGATGGGAGAAACGGATCGATGAAGATTGAAACGCTGCGCGCCGAGCTGGGCCGGCGCGAACTCCTGCGTCTCGGCGCGCTCGCCGGGATCGGGGCGGCGCTGATGCCGCGGCTGGCCTGGGCTGCCGAGCAACCCTCGCTGGCACCCAAGGTTACCGAGGTGATCGAGCGCTGGGTCGGTCCGGGCAAGTTCCCCGGCATGATTGCGGCGCTGGGCCTGCCCGGGCGCGAGCCGGTCTTCGTCGCGCGGGGGACCGACAGCTTCACCGATCTCGACATGCAGGGCGGTGACAGCCTCTACCGCATCTATTCGATGACCAAGCCGGTCACCGGCATGGCGGCGATGATCCTGATCGACGATGGCAAGCTCAAGCTCGACCAGCCGATCGCCGAGATTCTGCCCAAGTTCGCGCAGATGCGCGTGCAGAAGACCTATGACGGCGCGATCACCGACGACGCGCTCGAGCCGGCGAAGACGCCGATCACGATCCGCCATCTGCTGACGCACACCTCCGGGCTCAGCTATTCGATCATCCAGAAAGGGCCGATCAAGACCCTGCTCGAGGATAAGGGCGTGATCGCCGGCCAGGTCAGCCGGCTGAAGATCCCCGGCTTCGATCGCGGCCAGTCGGTGCGCAGCCTCGAACTGTTCGCCGATCGCCTCGCCGAAGTGCCGCTGGTCTACCAGCCGGGTACCAAGTGGAGCTACAGCGTCGGACTCGACCTGATGGGGCGCGTGATCGAGGTCGTGAGCGGTCAGCCGTTCGACGCCTTCCTTCAGCAGCGGCTGTTCGATCCGCTGGGCATGAGCAGCACTTTCTTCCAGGTTCCGGCCAGCGAGGCGAAGCGGCTGACCACCAATTTCGGTGCCATGGGGTCTACCCTGATGCCGATCGATCCTGGCGATACCTCGATCTATCTCGACAAGCCGGCCTTCCCCTTCGGCGGCGCCGGGCTGGTTTCGAGTCCGCGCGATTACGACCGCTTCCTGCACATGCTCGCCAACCGCGGCGAGCTCAATGGCCGCCGCGTGATGAGCGAAGCGGCGGTGCGGCTGGGGACGGAAAACCTGCTGCCGGCGGGTGTCGCCGGGCCGGCGATGATGACGGCGCCGAGCGCCTTCGGCGCGGGCGGGCGCGTCGGCCTTGGTGCCGAGGAGGGGATATTCGGCTGGGCTGGCGCGGCAGGCACGGTCGGCACCGTCGACATGCGCGGCGGCGTGCGTTCGGGGATCTACGTCCAGTTCATGCCGCCCAATTCCAACTCGCTGCTCAGCGATTACCAGAAGGCGCTGCACGAAGACGTCATGGCGCTGGTGGCGAAACCCGCGTGAAGACCAACCCGCGCCGGAACCCATTGGGCATTGCCTTCGTCGGTGGGCGCACCGATCGCGCTGATCATATCCGCTCCAACGAGGATCTGCTCGCCGCGCAGTATACGCCCGCGGCGCGGCTGCTGCGGCTGTCGGGGCTCGATCCGGTGATCTCGGCCGAGGGTAACCTCGAATGGGGTAGCCTCGCCGATGCTGCTGACGATGCCGAACTCGTCTTCCTCGGCCTGCGCGACGGGCGCGCCTGCTTCGCGCCGGTGCCTGCGGCGGGCAGCACGGCGCCGGCCAATCCCGCGCTGTGGCAGGCGATGGCGACGCTCGATGGGGACGAGCTCGCGACCTACGGCGCCGCCCGCGCCATGGTCGACTGGCATGCGCGCCACCGCTTCTGCGCGCGCTGCGGCCAGCCGACGCGGCTCGCCAAGGGTGGCTGGCAGCGCAATTGCACCGCCGAGACCTGCCGCGCCGAGCATTTCCCGCGCGTCGATCCGGTGACGATCATGCTGGTCGAGCACGACGATAGGCTCCTGCTCGGCCGCCAGCCGCGGTTTCCGGCGGGCAGTTATTCGGCGCTCGCGGGCTTCGTCGAGCCGGGCGAGGCGATTGAGGAGGCCGTGGCGCGCGAGGTGCTCGAAGAGGCTGGCGTCGTCGTGCGCGACGTCTCCTATGTCGGCAGCCAGCCTTGGCCGTTTCCCTCGTCGCTGATGATCGGCTGTCACGCCTATGCGGACCATCCGGCCCTGACGATCGATCACACCGAGCTCGAGGACGCGCGCTGGTTCAGTCGCGCCGAGGTGGAGGACGCGGTCCAGGCGATCGAGCGCGGCGAGGGCGGCCAGGCCTTCCGTTCGCCGCCGCGCACGGCCGTGGCCAATGCCCTGCTGCGCTGGTGGGTGGAGCGATAGACATGGCGGATCCGCTGACGATCGACATCTTCTCCGACGTCATGTGCCCCTGGTGCGTGATCGGCTACAAGCAGCTGCAGCAGGCGCTGGCGACGCTCGAGGGCGAGGTCACGGCCGAAGTGCGTTGGCACGCCTTCGAACTCAACCCCGACATGCCGCCCGAAGGCGAGGAACTGGCCGCACACATGCTGCGCAAATACGGCCGCACGCCCGATGCCGCCTCGACCGCGCAGATGTTGGGGATCGCCGAACAGGCCGGTTACGACATGCGCTATCTGGGGCCGCAGCCCGAACCCGAGCGGCGGCTGTGGAACACCTTCCTCGCGCACAAGCTTTTGCGCTGGGCGCTGGTCACCTCGGGCCCCGAGGCGCAGACGCGGCTCAAGCTGGCGCTGTTCGATGCGAACTTCCAGCAGCGGCACGACGTTTCGGATCGTGGTGTTCTGCTCGATCTTGTCGCGCAGGTCGGGCTCGATCGCGCGGCGGCCGAAGTGGCGCTCGACGATCCGGCGCTGACGCAGGCCGTGCGCGAGGAGCAGCAGGAGGCCCGCGAGGCGGAAATCAACGCGGTGCCCGCGGTGATCGTCAACGGTCGCTATCTGATCCCCGGCGCGCAGGGGGCGGAAACCTATGCGAATCTGCTGCGCAAGGTCGTGGCGCAGTCTGGGTCAGACCAGGCCTAGCTTCGCCAGTTCGCCGACCAGCCGCGCCGGCATCACGTCGCCTTCGGCAATGGCGCCGTCGAGATCGGCGGGGGCGTCTTCGTCCGAGAGGTAGCGCCAGCCCTGGTGCGCGCGCTTGGCCCTGGGGTGCACGGCGATCAGCCGGGGCTCCATGCGGATCCAGTGGCGGCCGTCCTCGCGCTGCTCGAAACCGATCAGCGGCGAGCGGCCGATGATCGTGTGCTGGTGGATCCAGAACAGCGAGCCGCCGGCCATTTCATCCACCCGCTTGGGCAGATAGCGCGTCGAGGTGCGTGCTTCCTCCTGGCTCTCGAGCCAGGCGCGCAGGGTCGCCGCGCTCTCGGTGCCAAAGGCGATCTTGGTCATGTGCAGCGGCATCAGCCCGCGAGCCCCGAAAGCACCGCGAGGCCGAGGAACGAGAAGAAGCCCATCACGTCTGTCGCCATGGTGACGAAAACCGCCGAAGAGACCGCGGGATCCACATTGGCGCGATCGAGCGTCACGGGGACGAGGATACCGGCCAGGCCCGCGATCACGTTGTTGATCACCATCGCCGAGCCGATCACCAGGCCGAGCAGCGGGTTGCCGAACAGCAGCGCCGTGCCGCTGCCGATCAGCAGGCCCAGGGTCATGCCGTTGGCCAGGGCGATGCGCAGCTCGCGGCCGATCATGCGCCAGGTGTTCGAACTGGTGATCTGGTTGGTCGCGAGCGCGCGGACGACCACGGCGAGGGTCTGGGTGCCGGCATTGCCGCCCATGCCCGAGACGATCGGCATCAGCACCGCGAGCAGCGCGAACTTGGCGATCGCGCCCTGGAACAGTCCGACCACCGAGGCGGCGAGCATGGCGGTGAACAGGTTGACGAGCAGCCAGGTCAGTCGCGTCCTGACCGTCAGTCGGATCGGCTCGTTGATGTCGCCGTCACCGGCGCCCGACAGGCGCAGGATGTCCTCGCTGGCCTCTTCCTGGATGATGTGGACGACGTCGTCGACGGTGATCTGGCCCACGAGCCGCCCGTCGTCGTCGACCACCGCGGCCGAGATCAGCGCATATTTCTGAAAGCGCAGCGCGACCTCTTCTTGGTCCATCGTCACCGGGATCAAGGTCTGGTCGCGCTTCATCACGTCGGTCAGCGCCGCGGTGCGCGGGCTGCGCAGGATCCACGAGAGCAGGCAGGTGCCAAGCGGATGGTGGCGCGCATCGACGATGAAGACTTCCCAGAACTCAGTGGCGAGCTGGCGATCGTCGCGCAGGAAATCGATCAGGCCGCCGACGGTCATGTGCTCGGGCACCGCGACGAAATCGCGGCTCATCAGGCGGCCCGCCGATTCCTCGGGGTACGCCAGCGCGGTCTCGATCGCCGCGCGATCCTCCGGCTCCATCTCGGCGAGGACGGCCTGCTGGTCCTCCTCGTCGAGATCCTCGAGCATCGCCACCGCGTCGTCGGTGTCGAGCTGTTCGGCGATGTCGGCGATGATGCCGGCGGGCAGTTCCTCGAGCAGCAGTTCGCGGACGTGGTCGTTGAGCTCGGCGATCACGTCGACGCTCATCTGGTCGTTGATCGCGCGCGCCAGCGGCAGACGCTCGTCGGGCTCGATCAGCTCGAACAGGTCGGCGATGTCGGCCGGGTGCAGCGGCTCGACCATGTCGTAGACTGCGTCGGTCTCGCCCGCTTCGAGCGCATCCTGAACGCGGCGGACGAAGTCGGACTTCAGCCGGTTGTCCTCGTCGAGGCTCTCGCTTTCCTGCACGGCTTCGGTCGCCGCGCCCGATGTCTCGGCGGCGTCCTCCAGCAGGTCATGGTCGAGATCCTCGGGAGTCATCGGGGCAGGGTCTAGCCACGAGAGAGGCAAAAGCAACCGGGCAAGGCGCAACTATCGAGCGCCTACGTGACTTTGTCGTGATTGCCCCTATATCCGGCGGCAAAACCTCAGGAGACCATCATGGCAGACGAATTTCTGAACTTCGAACTCTCGACCGGCGACGTGAAGATCAAGCTGCGCCCCGACCTGGCCCCCGGTCACGTCGAGCGCATCAAGGAGCTGGTCGGCGAAGGTTTCTACGACGGCATCAAGTTCCACCGCGTGATCCCCGGCTTCATGGCGCAGGGCGGCTGCCCCAACGGCACGGGCATGGGCGGTTCGGACAAGCCCGACCTCCAGGCCGAGTTCAACGACGAACCGCACGTCCGCGGTGTCTGCTCGATGGCGCGCACGAGCGCGCCGCACTCGGCTAACAGCCAGTTCTTCATCGTGTTCGACGATGCACGCTTCCTCGACAAGCAGTACACGGTCTGGGGCCAGGTGGTCGAAGGCATGGAAAACGTCGACGCGCTGCCCAAGGGCGAGCCGCCGCGCGAGCCGGGCAACATCGTCAAGGCGACGATCAGCGCCGAGTAATCAGTCGATGACGACGTCCGCCGGTGTCAGGCCATCGAGCCTGCGCTGGTGGACGGTCTCGAAAGCCCGTTCGATCGCCTGGGTATAGCCCGCGGTATCGAACAGGGGCTGGCTGAGCCGATTCTCCGCGAGCCGCGCGCGTACCGTCGCGAGTTCCTGCGGATGGCTGGCCAGATGCGCGATCAGCGCTTCATAATCGGCGGCATTGTCCGTGACGAGATCGGGCAGCCCGATCGCGTGCAGCAGGCTGGCGCCGACGCGCGCGGCGAACTGTCCGCCGGCCAGCGTCACGACGGGAATCCCGGCCCATAGCGCATCGCTGGCCGTCGTATGGGCGTTGACCGCGAAGGTGTCGACGAACAGATCGGCCAGTCGCAGCCGGGCGAGGTGCTCGGCGTGGGGCAGGCCGTCGGCAAAAACCAGTCGATCGGGGTCGATGCCGCGCAGCGCGGCCTCTTTGCGCAGGTTGGCTTTGGCGGTCTCCTTCGAGCCCAGCAGCCACAGGACGCTTCCCTCGGTGCGATCGAGCAGGCGCATCCAGATGTCGAAGACGTCGGGGCAGATCTTGTAGGTGTGGTTGAAGCAGCAGAACACGAAGCCGTCTTCGGGCAACCCGAAATCGGACCGCGTCGCGCCGGTCTCGGCAATGACGCGCTGATCGTCGTTGGGCTGGTAACTGCCCGGCAGGTAGATGACCTTCTCGCTGTAAAACGCTCGTGAAGCTTCGGGAATTACTACGGGATCGGCGATGATGTAGTCGATGTCGTCGGTGCCCATCGAGCCGGGGTAGCCCAAATAGTTGATCTGGACCGGCGCCAGGCGACCGGAGAACAGGCGCGAACGCGACTGCCCGGTGTAACCCTTGAGGTCGATCGCGATGTCGAGCCCGTGGCTTTGCGTGAGATTGGCTACGTCCTGATCGGTCATGCCGCGGATGTCGATGAGACGATCGACCTGGCTCTGCAACTGATCGCGGACGTCCGCATCGACGATCTCGCCATAGCTGTAGGCGTTGATCTCGAAGCGCTCCCGATCGTGCGTTCGCAGCAGCCCGGCCATCAGGAACATCGTGGCATGACTGTGGAAATCGGCGGAAAAATAGCCGATGCGGATGCGACCGTCGCTCGGCTCGTTCTGGATGGAAGTCTCGGCCGGTTGGCAGGCAAGGGTACGCGCCCACAGGCGAGAATAGGCGAGCTGCTGTGCGCCATCGTCGAAGAAGGGGAGCATGATGAAGGGCGGGGTCGCCAGGCGTTGCGCGGCTTGGTCCACCGGCGCGGGCAGGTTGCGGTTCGCCGAGAAATCGCAGACATACATTTGTGCGAAGGCCTTCTGGCGCGCGGCCAGACCGTCGTCGGGCGTGAACGACAGCAGCAGGTCGAGGACCTGGATGACGCCGTCATAATCGTTGATGTCGAGCAGCACCGTGGCGATGTTATGCAGTGCCTTGGGGCATCCCGGCTTCAGCGCCAGCGCCTGCTTGTAGCATTGCACGGCGCGTTCGGGATCGCCCAAGCCTTTCAGGGCGAGGCCGAGGTTGTTGTAGGCTTCCGCATAGTTGGGATTCAACGTCAGCGCGCGTTGATGGCAGCTTATGGCCTGGGTCAGCGCGTTCTGCTCCTGGAGGGCCAGGCCCAGGTTGTTGTGCGCCTCGAAATAGTCGGGCTTCAGTGCGATCGCACGCTCATAGCAGGCGATCGCTTGGGGCAGGGCATGCTGTCGGCGCAGAAGATTGCCGAGGTTGAAGTGGGGCGATGCCTGGTTGGGATTCAGCGCGAGCGCCCGATGGAAACAGGCCGTGGCTTCGTCGAACTTGTCTTGCGGTTCCAGCGCGGCACCGAGGTTGCTGTGCAGTTCGGCATGGCGGTCGTCGACGGCGATCGCGGCGCGGAACGCAGCCTCGGCACCGGGAAAGTCGCCGAGCGCGACGCAGGCGGCGCCGAGGATGTTGTAGAGTTCGAGCGAGGGTCGGTGGCGCGTGGCGAGCGCCTGGGCGTCGCGCACCAGATCGGCGAGCCGACCGACGCCATAGAGCGACATGAGCCGGGCGATTTCCGCCTGGGGCAGAGGGGCACGGCGATCGGTATTCAGGGCAAAGGCAAGGTCGGTCATAGTCTCACGCCAGCTATTCGTCGGCAAAAGACAGGCCGACCCGCGGGCGGAGGTAACCGAACGTTAAGTATACCCGGTAACTTCAGGCCTAGGTATAATCCCCTAGCTTGGTCTTTTCAGAGGCCTGCCTTGACGATCCATTCGTGGAAGATCTTGACCGGGCGTGCCTCGAGGTCGCGCGGGCGGCAGATGAACCAGTAGGAATAGGGGCTCTCGACGTCGATGTCGAAGAGCCGTGCCAGACGCTCGTCCTGGCGGCGGTTGAAGTGATCGTCGTGCATGATCGCGATGCCGAGGCCCTGGGCCGCAGCTTCGAGGATCAGCTGGCCCGAATCGAAATGATCGATCGCTGCGGGCTGCAGGCGCGGCAGGCCGATCGCCGCCTTCCAGGCGTCGAAGCTTTCGGGCAGGTCGTGGTGGATCAGGAAGGTCTGGCGCGCGAGCTTGGCCGGATCGGGCGTCTTGCCGAGTTCGGCGGCGATCTGGTGCGAAGTGATCGCATAGACCTTGTTGTGATCGAGCTGCACGGCATGGAACGAAGGATCGGGCTCCTTCGCCATGATGATCGCGGCGTCGAGCGTATCGCCGACACGCGTGTCCGAATGCGGGCTCGTGTCGATGTCGATGTGCAGGCGCGGGTGCAGCTTGCGCAGCTCTGGCAGCTTGGGGAACAGCCGCTGGCCGCCGAACAGCGAGGGCACGCCCAGGTGCAGGCGCAGCACGCGGCCGGGATCGACCTGCGCCTCGACCGCCTCGGCCAGCTCTTCGAGCTTGGGGCTCACCGCATTGTAGAAGGCCATGCCCTCGTCGGTCAGCTTCATCGCCTGGTGCTGGCGGGTGAACAACCGCTTGCCGGTGAAATCCTCGAGCGCCGCAACACGCCGCGACAGCGCCGACGGCGACAGGCCGAGCTCGGAGGCGGCTGCCTTGGCCGAACCGAGCCGGACCACACGCACGAAGGCTTCGAGCGCGCGCAGCGGGGGGAGGCGGCGAACGGCCATGGACCCTAGTCCTCCGTGTCCTGGTGCGGGCGCGGTGGGTGCAGCCGCAGCCGGGTGACGTGTTTCTCGTTGCCGGCGATCACCTCGATCCGCCAGCCGCTGTCGTGATCGACCACGGTACCGACGGGCGGCACCTGACCCGCGAGCACGAAGGTCAGGCCGCCGAGCGTGTCGACGGCTTCCTCGACCTCGGCCAGCCGCGGGTCGATCGTATCGGCAATGTCGTCGAGCTCGGCGCGGGCATCGGCTTCCCACATGCCATGCTCGATCGGCACGATCAGCGCCTCGGGCGCGTCGTCGTGCTCGTCCTCGATGTCGCCGATGATCTCCTCGACCAGGTCCTCGATGGTGATGATCCCGTCGGTGCCCGAATATTCGTCGATGACGATGGCGAGGTGCGTGCGGCTGGTGCGCATGTCGGCCAGCACGTCGAGCGCGCCGCGCGCCTGCGGCACGAACAACGGCTGGCGCATCAGCGTGGCCCAGTCCTCGGGCGGAGTGCCCTTGGCGAGATAGGGAAACACGTCCTTGATCAGGACCATGCCGACGACTTCGTCGAGCGTGTCGCCATAGACGGGCAGGCGGCTGTGGCCGTGCTCGGCAAAGGCTTCGACCACTTCGTCCCAGCTTGCAGAGGCGCGGATCGCGATGATCTCGCCGCGAGGGATCGCGACGTCGTCGGCGTCGTGCTCGCTGAAATGAAGGAGGTTGCGCAGCATCTGGCGCTCGGTCGGCGAAAGATCGCCTTTCGCGCCCTGCGTGTCGCCCGCGTCGTCCTCGTGCTCGTCGATCGCCTCCTCGAGCTGGGCGCGGAGCGACTGCTCGTTGTCCCCCTTGTCGAAGAAGCGCCGGATCGAGCGCCAAAGCGAGTAGCTACTGTCCGGATCTCCAGATCCGGCGTCTGCAATGCGGCCCTGTTCGGCCATTCCCTGTTCAAGCCCCTGTTGCGTCGTTTGCATCCCCATATGGGTCCGCAATGCCCATCAGGGCAAGTGCTTTGATCTCGAGCGCCTCCATCGCCGTGGCATCTTCGGGCGAGATCTCATGGTCCAGGCCTGCCAGATGGAGCAGGCCGTGGACGATCAGGTGCGCGGCGAGTTCCTCCAGCGAGAGGCCCTTCTCTTCGGCTTCGCGCGTGCAGGTTTCGCAAGCGAGGCTGATGTCGCCGAGCAGTTCGGGCGGGCCATCGGGAGCAAGATCGAGCAGTTCGTCGCGTTCGAGCATCGGGAAGGACAGCACATTGGTCGGCTTGTCCTTGGCGCGCCATTCGCGGTTGAGCCTGTGGACCTCGGCGTCCGAGGTGAACAGCAGGCTGGCGGTCAGCCGTTGATTGGCCAGTTCGGGCGCGACTTCGGCAACGGCCTCGGCGGCGCGTTCGGCGAGGTCCGCCCAGTCGGCGGCCGGCGGCCAGGGGGCTTCGATGTCGAGATCCAGGTCCATGCGGTTCCGCCTAGCCCTTGCGTCATCCCCGCGAAAGCGGGGATGACGTTTGCCTTTAGGCGTCCGGTCCCTCGTAGGCTTCGACGATGCGCCCGACGATCGGATGGCGGACGACGTCGGCCGCGGTGAAGCGCACCACGCCGATGCCGTCGACACCCTCGAGCCGGCGCACCGCGTCGGCCAGGCCGCTCTGGGCATCGCCGCCGGGAATGTCGACCTGCCGCGGATCGCCGCAGATGACCATGCGGCTGTTCTGGCCGAAGCGGGTCAGGAACATCTTCATCTGCGCCTGGGTGGTGTTCTGCGCCTCGTCGAGGATAACGAAGGCATCGGCCAGGGTGCGGCCGCGCATGAAGGCGATCGGCGCGATCTCGATCTCGCCCGAGGCCATGCGCCGCTCGACCTGTTCGGGCGGCATGCAGTCATAGAGCGCGTCGTAGATCGGGCGGAGATAGGGATCGACCTTCTCCTTCATGTCGCCGGGCAGGAAGCCCAGCCGCTCGCCGGCCTCGACCGCGGGGCGAGACAGGATCAGGCGCTGGACCGAACCGGTCATCAACTGCGCGACGGCCTGGGCGACGGCAAGGTAGGTCTTGCCCGTACCGGCCGGGCCGAGGGCAAAGATCATGTCCTTCGAATTCAGCGCCTTCATGTAGTCGATCTGAATGCCCGAGCGCGGCACGATCGTCTTCTTGCGCGTACGGATCATGATCGGCGGCGCATCGTGGCTGCCGGTGATGATGCCTTCGAGCGTGGGCTCGCTCGACATCGCGATCAGCGATTCGACCGCGCCCGAGTCGAGCTCGTGCCCCTGTTCGAGCCGCTGGTACATGCCCTTGAGCACGTCGCGCGCGCGCGCCACCGCATCGTCCGGGCCTTCGATCTGAACGCGATCACCGCGAGCCGCGATATAGACCCCAAGCCGGTTCTCAATCCGTACGAGATTGGCGTCGTACTGGCCGAACACGGCTCCGAGCAGGGTCTGCTCGTCGAACTGTACCTCGATCCGGGCTCTGCGGGGTGTCTCCGGACGACGAAGCTGCGCCAGATCACTGTCGGCGCGGGCGGGCTTGCGGGCCATGCGCTCCTTTCGATGCGAGGCCGGGACGGCCTCATGAGTCGAAAGATAATCCTGCCATGTTGCAGCGCAAGGACGCATGCGCCCCGACGTGGTGGAAAACTGGCCGAATTCTGCTTCAGGCGGCGGTTAATGCGACGAGACGTGTGCTCAGCGAATTGGCCCCGGCCTCGACGGGATCGACCGTGACGATATCGCCGATCGCGGCTTCGCCGATAAAATGCGCCGATTGCAGCCAGGGGGTCTTGCCCAGCCACTGGCCCGGCAGCTTGCCCTTGCGTTCGACCAGCACGTCGCAGCGCCGGCCTACGGTCGCCTCGTTGAACGCGATCTGGCCGCGGTTGACCGCCGCCTGCAGCCGCTGGAGGCGTTCGTCCATCACTTGGGGTGCGATCTGATCGTCCATCGCCGCCGCGGGCGTGCCGGGGCGCGGGCTGTACTTGAAGCTGAAGCACTGTGCATAGCCGACCGCTTCGACCAGCGCGATCGTCTCGGCGAAATCGGCCTCGGTCTCGCCGGGAAAGCCGACGATGAAGTCGCCCGATAGCGCGATGTCGGGGCGTACGGCGCGCACCCGGTCGAGCACCTTGAGATAGGACTCCGCCGTGTGGCTGCGGTTCATCGCCTTCAGTACACGGTCGCTGCCCGCCTGGACGGGCAGGTGGAGGAAGGGCATCAACTTGTCGATCTCGCCGTGCGCAGCGATCAGCCCCTCGGTCATGTCGTTGGGGTGGCTCGTGGTGTAGCGGATACGGCGCAGGTCGGTCAGCTTCGCAAGCTGCGCGATCAGCCCTTCGAGCCCGACCGATCGGCCCTTGGCATCCTCGCCGGTCCAAGCGTTGACGTTCTGTCCGAGCAGGGTGATCTCGCGCGCGCCGGCCTCGACCAGCCGTTCGGCTTCCTCAATCAGGTCCTTGAAGGGGCGCGATATTTCGGCGCCGCGGGTGTAGGGCACCACACAATAGGTGCAGAACTTGTCGCAGCCTTCCTGCACGGTCAGGAAGGCGCTCGGGCCCGAGCGGCGACGTTTCGGCAGGGCGTCGAACTTGGTTTCGGTCGGCATGTCCGTATCGGTCACGCGCCGCCCGGCCTCGGCCTCTTTCAGCATCTCGGGCAGGCGGTGATAGGCCTGCGGGCCGACCACCATTTTGACCGCGGGCGCGCGCTTCATGATCTCCTCGCCCTCGGCCTGGGCGACGCAGCCGGCGACCGCGATCAGCGGGCTCGAACCGTCCTTGCGGTCCCAGTCCTTCACGATCCTGCCGATGTCCGAATAGACCTTTTCCGCCGCCCTTTCGCGGATGTGGCAGGTGTTGAGCACGACGAGATCGGCCTCGCTGCCCTCGGGCGCGGCCGCCAGGCCCTGGCTGGCCAGCAGCTCGGCCATGCGTTCGCCGTCGTAGACGTTCATCTGGCAGCCGAAGCTTTTTACGCGGTAGGTCTGAGGTGCGGGGGTGGAAGCCATGGCGCGCGCCGATAGCCGAAAACGGCGCGCGTTTACAGGCCCGTGTTCTGCCGTGTCACGAACCGTAGACGATCAGCTTGACCTTGCTCCCCGGCTGCAAGGTCGCATTGGCATCGAGCCCGTTGAGCACGAGGAAGCGATCGAGCTGGTTGTCGGAGAAAGCCATGCGCGCGGCCAGGGAGCGCGCGGTGTCGCCGCGTTGGACGGTGACCACGTCGATCACCCGCCGCCGCACCGCCGCGGCCTCGCTAGCCGACATCGGCGCCAGCGAGTTGATCGTCTCGCGGAACGGACCGACGCCGGCGCCTGCGGGGACGATCGTGACGAAGTGATAGGCGCTGTCGGCGTCCCACCGATAGGCGGTGACGGTCACGTCGACCTGGCTGCGGTTGGCGCTGGCGCGGGTCGTGGCATAGGCGACGGGCATGCCGTTGATCGTGGTGGTCTGCGTCGCGGGCAAAGCGAGCTGGCCGCCGTTGCTCGACAGCGAGCGAAACACCTGGCCGACATAGGCGTCGAGTCCGCCCGAGAGCCGCCCCGTGCCGAACTGCGCCTGGCCGCCGCTGCCCGCGATCGTGACCGCGGCGGCGCCGTTCTCGATCGTATAGCCCTGCGGCGCGGTGAACTTGAAGCGCAGGCCCGGATGGCGGAACTGGCGGCCATCGACGATCCCCTGGCGCGGGTCGTCGCCATAGGTCATGCCGTCGATAGCGGCGAGGAAGCGGTCGCGGCTCTGCGGTGCGGCAATGCCGGGGGGGCGCTGCTGTCCGGCGAGCGCGCGGGTGCGCTGGACGCGGTCGGTCGAGAGTGGATGCGTGCGGCTCCAGGACGGTGTCTGCGATTGCTGGCGGCCCGCCAGCTGCGCGTCGAGGCTTTCGGCCGCCCCCATCGCCGAGAGCATGCGCGGCGCGGCATAGGGATCGAAGCCCGCGGCGGAAATATAGCGCACGCCGAGGCTGTCCGATTCGTTTTCCTGACTGCGCGAATAGCCGAGCAGCAGTCCCTGGCCGACCTGGCCCGCGACCTGGCCGACGACGTCGGAGCCCGTCAGGACCTGCGCGATCACCGCGCCGATGCCGGTGATCGTCGAGCGCGTCTGGCGCTTCTGCCCGTGGCGGGCGGTGACGTGGCCCATCTCGTGGCCGAGCACGAAGGCCAACTCGTCCTCGCTGTTCATCAGCGCGAGCAGTTCACGCGTGACGTAGACGTAGCCACCGGGCACGGCGAAGGCGTTGCGCACCGGCGAATTGAGCAGGGTCACGCGGTAGGCGCCGCTGGCGTTGACGAGATTGGTCTGCGCGGCGACGCGGCGGCCGACCCCGGCGACATAGTCGGCCAGCGGGCCTTCAACGGCGCCGCCGAACTGTTCGACCAGCTGCGGATGCTGTTGCGCCGCCTGCTGCACTTCGGACTGGCCGAGCGCGCGCGGCGCCGATTGCGCCAGGGCCGGGCCGGACAGCGACAGCAGCGAGGCCGACAGTACCGCGAGCAGCTTGGTCTTCATGGGCATCCTTCTCCTCGTTGACGGTTGCTTATGCCATCACGCCGCGGTCGCTCAAAGGTTCCCTTGAACCGCCAAACCGGCTAGTCGCGCGGCATGTCCGACACCAAGACTCTCTACGCGGCCTTCGCCGGCCACATTTCCGACGTGCTCGACCGGCTCGAAGCCGCGGGCGAACTGCCCGCCGGGCTCAACCGCGCCGCGATCACGGTCGAACCGCCGCGCGATGCCTCGCACGGCGATCTCGCGACCAATGCCGCGATGGTCCTGGCCAAGCCTGCGGGCAAGAACCCGCGCCAGCTTGCAGAGGCGCTCGTTGCCGAGCTGAGCAAGCTGCCGCAGGTGACCAGCGCCGAGATCGCCGGTCCGGGCTTCATCAACCTGCGTCTCACGCCCGAGACCTGGATCGACGAGCTGCGCGCGATCGCCCGGCTCGGCGCCGACTACGGCCGCTCGAACCTCGGCGGCGGCACGACGGTGAACATCGAATATGTCTCGGCCAATCCGACCGGGCCGATGCACATGGGGCACTGCCGCGGCGCCGTGGTCGGCGATGCCCTGGCCACCCTGCTCGAATATTCGGGCCACAAGGTCATCCGCGAATACTACGTCAACGACGCCGGCGCGCAGGTCGACGTGCTCGCGCGCTCGGCGCATGTCCGCTACCGCGAAGCGCTCGGCGAAGCTGTCGGCGAGATTCCCGAGGGGCTCTATCCGGGCGACTACCTGGTCCCCGTCGGCCAGCAGCTCGCGGCCGAGTTCGGCGACCGCTACGTCACGGCGCCCGAAACCGAATGGCTGGTGCCGTTCCGCGAGAAGGCGGTCGCCGCCATGCTCGTCATGATCAAGCAGGACCTCGCGCTGCTCGGCATCCACCACGACCTGTTCTCGTCAGAGGCCGAGCTCCAGGCCGCGGGCAAGCCCGAAGAGGCCGAGAAGTGGCTGCGATCGCAGGACCTGGTTTATGACGGCGTGCTCGAAGCGCCCAAGGGCAAGACCCCCGAGGACTGGGAACCGGTGGCGCTGCCGCTGTTCCGCTCGACGAAGTTCGGCGACGACCAAGACCGGCCGATCAAGAAATCGAACGGCGCCTGGACCTATTTTGGTGCCGATCTCGCCTATCACTACCAGAAGGCCCAGAGCGCCGACGCGCTGGTCGACATCTGGGGCGCCGACCACGCGGGCACGGTCAAGCGAATCAAGGCCGCCGTCGCGGCTATGACGGGTGCTGATGGCAAGGCGACCCCGTTCGAGGTCAAGCTCGTCCAGATGGTCCAGCTGCTGCGCAACGGCGAGCCGGTGAAGATGTCCAAACGTTCGGGCAACTTCGTCACGCTGGCCGACGTGGTCGAGGAGGTCGGCAAGGACGTCGTCCGCTTCACCATGCTGACGCGCAAGCCCGAGGCGCAGATGGACTTCGACTTCGCCAAGGTGGTCGAAGCCTCGAAGGACAACCCGGTGTTCTACGTCCAGTACGGCAACGCCCGCGTCCACTCGACCTTGCGCAAGGCCGCGGCCGAGGGTTTCGCGCCGTCCGACGCCGATCTCGAACTGCTCGGCGAGGAAGAGCTCGAGCTGATCAAGCTCGCCGCGCAGTTTCCGCGGCTGGTCGAGGCCGCCGCCGTCGCGCGCGAGCCGCACCGCGTCGCCTTCTTCCTCGGTGACCTCGCCGCGGGCTTCCACGCCTATTGGAACGTCGGCAACGACCGTCCCGAAAAGCGGTTCATCGTGGCACAGAATGGTCAGGTGACCGGCGCAAGGCTTTTCCTCGCCAGCCAAATCGGGCAGCTAGTTCGCAATGGACTGGCGCTATTGGGCGTCGAGGCGGTGGAGGAGATGTAGTCATGGCCGATGGGAAGAGCCACGATAACGCCGATCTCGGAGATCACTCCGATGTCGATCCGCTCGTCCTGCCGGCCGACACTGCGTGGGCCGGTCACGATGACGAGCCGCCTGTCGAGGACGGTCGGCTCGAATTCGGCGACGACGACGTGCGGCTTCCCTGGCTCGAGACCGACGGCGACGACGAGGAAGAGTTCAAAGGCTACAACGGCCGCCAGCTGTTCACCTTGATCGCGCTTGGCCTGCTGGCAGTGGCGGTGATCGGTGGCGGCATCTGGTGGGCGCTGTCCACGCGCAAGGACGAAGTCCTGGTTGCCGACGGCAGCGTCATCGCCGCGCCCAAGCAGCCCTACAAGGAACGGCCCAAGGATGCGGGCGGCAAGACCTTCGCGGGCACCGGCGACACTGCCTTTGCCGTGTCCGAAGGCCAGACGCGCCCGGCCCGCCTTGGCGAGGCTGCCGCGCCCAAGACCGCCGCAGTCGAGCCCGCGGTGAAGCCGAGCGCTGGCGCTTCGCCTGCTGCGCCGGTGCCTGCGGGCGTTGGCGTGCAGATCGCAGCCTATACCTCGCGCGCGCAGGCCGATGCGGGCTGGACCCGGCTGTCGGGCCAATACGAAGTGCTGTCGGGCCTCAACCATCGTGTGGTCGAGGGCAGCGCCGACATCGGCACCGTCTATCGCCTGCAGGTGCTCGCCGGCGATTCTTCGGCGGCGCATGGCCTCTGCGGCCGGCTCAAGGCGGCGGGGCTCGCCTGCCAGGTGAAGAACTGACGGTGGCGCCCCCGTTCTCGCGGGGGCGTACTATCCACACTCCTTGACCCGTCAAAACTTGCGAAAACCCCCGCGAATTGCGATTTTCGCACAATGACACCTGCGATCTTCGGCATTGCCGGCCTGGCACTCTCTGCCGACGAGCGCGCGTTCTTTCGCGATGCCGATCCCGCCGGCTACATCCTGTTCGGCCGCAACATCGGCAGCCGCGATCAGGTTCGTGCACTGACCGACGAACTGCGCACGATCCACGGGCGCGATCGCACTTTCATCTGCATCGACCAGGAGGGCGGCCGCGTCGCGCGGATGAAGCCACCTGAGTGGCTGGCCTTTCCACCGGGTAGCGCCTTCGACGCGCTCTACGACGTGGCGCCGGCCTCGGCGATCGAGGCTGCGCGGGTCAATGCCCATGCGCTCGGGCTCGATCTCGCCGAGATCGGCATTTCGGTCGACTGCCATCCGCCGCTCGACGTGCGTCAGCCCGGCGCGCACGACGTGATCGGCGATCGCGCCTTCGGCAGCGAGCCGATGCGCGTCGCCGCGCTCGGTCGCGCCGTGCTCGACGGGCTCGCCCAGGCCGGTGTCGCCGGCTGCATCAAGCACATGCCCGGCCACGGCCGCGCCACGGCCGACAGCCACAAGGAACTGCCGACGGTGACCGTGAGCGAGGACGAGCTCGCCAGCGATCTCGCGCCTTTCCGGGCACTCGCGAACACGCCGATCGGCATGACCGGCCACATCCGCTTCACCGCCTGGGATGCCGAGAACCCGGCGACGCAATCGCCTTTCGTGATCGCGGAGATCATCCGCAAGCGCATCGGTTTCGACGGGCTGCTGCTGACCGACGATCTCGATATGGAAGCGCTGTCGGGTACCGTGCCCGAACGCGCGGCGCGGGCGATCGCCGCGGGCTGCGACATCGCGCTCAACTGCTGGGCCAGGATGGACGACATGATCGGCATAGCCAGACTGCTGCCGACGATCACCACGGCAGCAGCCGGGCGGCTCGAACGCGCGCTCGCCGCGACCGATCCGGCCAAGGGCGAGCTGTCTCGCCAGGCCGAACTCCTTGCCAAGCGCGACGCCTTGCTGGCGCTCGCCTGATGGGCGAGGCCGACCTCGATCCGACCCTGTTTCAGGGCGACGACTGGGGTGGCCCCGCCGCGGCACCGACCGAGGATGCCGCGCTCTATCTCGAGCTCGACGGCTGGGAAGGCCCGCTCGATCTGCTGCTCGATCTCGCGCGACGGCAGAAGGTGGACCTGCGCCAGATCTCGATCCTGGCGCTGGTCGAGCAGTACCTGATCTACATCGAGCAGGCAGAAGCGTTGCGGCTCGAGCTTGCCGCCGACTATCTCGTGATGGCGGCCTGGCTCGCCTATCTCAAGTCGGCGCTACTACTGCCCCGGGAAGAGCAGGAAGACCCGAGCCCCGAGGAACTGGCGCTGCGCCTGCAATTGCGGTTGCAGCGGCTGGCGGCGATGCGCGAGGCTTCGGCGCGGCTGATGGCGCGCGACCGGCTCGGCCGCGACGTGTTCCGCCGCGGTGCGCCGGAGGGGCTGCGCGTCGATCGCAAGAATGCCTGGCAGTGCGAGTGGTTCGACCTGATCCAGGCCTATGGCCAGGTCAAGGCACGCACCGCGCCCGTGGTCCACGTCGTGCGCGACCGCATGGTCATGACGCTGGATTCCGCGCTGTCGCGGGTCTCGTCGCTGCTCGGCGTCACGCTCGACTGGATGGAATTGCGCGATTTCCTGCCGCCGCACGCCGATCCGCGGCTCAAGCGCTCGGCGCTGGCCTCGAGCTTCGTCGCCTGTCTCGAACTGGCCAAGCAGGGCAAGGCCGAGATGGTCCAGGACGTGACCTTCGGCCCGCTGCACATGCGGCGCGCGGGATGACGCCCGAGAGCGAACAGCCGGACGATCTGGTCCGCGCGGTCGAGGCGACCTTGTTCGCGGCGACCGATCCGATGACAGTCGACGCGATCTCGACCCATCTCGGCGGGGCTTCGGTGCGCGGAGCGCTGGCCGAACTGGGCGCATTCTATGCGGGTCGCGGCGTGCATCTGGTCGAGCGCGGCGGGCGCTGGCATTTCCAGACCGCGCCCGATCTCGCGCATCTGCTGCGCCGCGAAAAGGAAGAGGTTCGCCGCCTTTCGCGCGCCGCGACCGAGGTTCTGGCGATCGTCGCCTATCACGAGCCCGTCAGTCGCGCCGAGATCGAGGCGATCCGCGGCGTGCAGACTGCCAAGGGCACGCTCGACGTGCTGCTCGAAGCCGGCTGGGTGCGCGTCGCCGGGCGCCGCGAGGTGCCGGGGCGGCCAGTGATCTATGCGACCACGCCGGCCTTCCTCGCCCATTTCGGCCTGCAATCGCGCCGCGACCTGCCCGGAATCGACGAACTGCGCGCCGCCGGCCTGCTCGATCCGGTCGACGAGGCCATGCTGGCGATGGAGACCCTGGGGGAGGCCCCGGGGGAGGCTGCGGCGGAAACCACGGTGGATTCGGTCACGGCAATGTCACAGGACGCCGATACGGGGCCTGACGGGGTGGCAACCGACGAGGAAAGCGCCTAGATAGGACAGCGTTAGGCGCAAGCCGCCTGCCAAACTTCGGAGTCGATAATGGGTTTTGGGTCTCTCTGGCACTGGGTCATCGTGCTGCTCGTCGTGCTCGTCCTCTTCGGACGCGGCCGCGTTTCCGAGATCATGGGTGATTTCGGCAAAGGCATCAAAAGCTTCAAGCAGGGCCTGAGCGAGGACGAGAACAAGCCCGCGGCGCCGCCCGCTGCGCAGATCCCCCCCCAGGTGATCCCCGCGCAACCCGCGCCGCCGCAGCAGGCTACCCTGAACGGCGAAACGGTGGTCGACACCAACTCGACCAACCGCTGATACTCGCGGACTAACGCGTCATGTTCGACGTCGGCGCTTCCGAACTGCTGTTGATCGTCATCGTCGCGATCGTGGTCATCGGCCCCAAGGATCTGCCGCGCGCGCTGCGCATGGCGGGGCAGTGGATCGCCAAGATCCGGCGTGTCTCGGGGCATTTCCGCTCGGGCATCGAAACCATGATCCGCGAGGCGGAACTCGCCGACATGGAACAGAAATGGCGCGAGCAGAACGAGGCGATCATGAAGGCGCATCCGACCGCAAGCGACGGCGACGTTCCGGCAGCCTCGGCCGAAGCGGGCCTGCCACCGCCGGCCGAAACGCCGCCCGTGCAAAATCAGAAATCGGAGACGGTTGAGCCGCAGCTCCCGCTTTCGTCGTCGTGAGCCGCTTACCGTGCTGAAAATCAAGGAAATCGACGACTCGCAGGCGCCGTTGCTCGATCACCTGCTCGAGCTGCGCACGCGCCTGCTGCGCTGCATCCTCGCGCTCGGCATCTGCTTTGCGGTCTGCATGTATTTCGCCAACGACATCTTCGGCTTCCTCGTGCGGCCGCTGACGGAAGCCTTTCCGCCGGGGCAGGGCCGGCTGGTCTATACCAAGCTTTACGAGGCCTTCTTCGTCGAGCTGAAGGTCGCGTTGTTCGCGGCTTTCTTCGTCTCGTTCCCGATCATCGCCAACCAGCTCTGGGCCTTCATCGCGCCGGGGCTCTACGCCAAGGAAAAGCGGGCCTTCCTGCCGTTCCTGGTGGCGACGCCGATCCTGTTCACCACCGGCGCGGCGCTGGCCTACTATGTCGTCATGCCGACCGCGTTCCACTGGTTCCTCGGTTTCGAGGGCGAGCGTGGCGGGCTTAAGCTCGAGGCGCTGCCGGGCACGGGCGACTACCTGTCGCTGGTCATGCAGTTCATCCTCGCCTTCGGCGTGTCGTTCCTGCTGCCGGTCCTGCTGCTGCTGCTCAACCGCGCGGGCATCGTCACGCGCGCCCAGCTCGCGGGCGCACGGCGCTATGTCATCGTGGGCATGACCATCCTCGCGGCGGTGATCACGCCGCCCGACGTCGTCTCTCAGCTTATGCTGCTGATCCCGCTGCTGTTCCTGTTCGAAGGCTCGCTGCTGATCATGCGCTTCAGCGAGAGCCGCGCGGCGCTGGAGACGGGCACCGAGCTCGAGCCGATCGGCTCGGACGCGCCGACGCTGCCGTAAGGCCTAACGTCCCCCGGTGTTGGCGGCTCCAGCCTCGCCATCCTTCGCCTGATAGACCAGTCGCCCGTTGACCCAGGTCTGCAGCACCTGCGTCGCGCGCAGTTCGGCGGGCGTCGCCAGCAGTGGATCGCGGTCGAGCAGCAGAAAGTCGGCGCGCTGCCCTTTGGCGAGCCGGCCGAAGTGCCCTTCGGCGAAGCCTGCGTAGGCAGAACCCGCGGTCCAGGCGGCGAGTGCGCTCTCCCGCGTCAGTCTTTCCTGTGCCTGCCAGCCACCATAGGGCTCGCCGTCGGCGCGTTGGCGCGTTACCGCGGTGGCGAGCGCGGAGAAGGGCTCGGGCGTGGCCACGGGCGCACCCGAGCCGAAGGCGAGCGCAGTTCCCGCACCGGCCAGCGACTTCCAGGCATAGGCGCCGGCAACCCGCGCCGGACCGAGCCGCGTCTCGGCGATCGTGCTGCCGGTCTCGGCCTGCTGCGGCCGCATCGAGAGCACCACGCCCTTGCCGGTCAGGCCCGGCAGGTCGTTGAGGTCCACCGCTTCGGCATTCTCGATCCGCCAGCGCCGGTCGCCCTTGTAGGTCTCCGACAGCTCGGTCAGCGTATCGATCACCACTTGCACGGCCTTGTCGCCGCTGGCCTCGATCGCGGCCTGAAACTTGTCCATCGCCGCGCGGCTCATCAGGTTCTTGAACTGGGTCTCGCTGAGCCGCAGCGCCACCTTGCTCGCCGGCGCATCGGCATAGGGCGCCTTGAGCGCCGCCGCGCGCGTCATCAGCGGGCCGTCGAGCGTCAGCTTGAGCCCGTTGAGCCGCAGTCGGTCGTCGTAGAGCCAGGCCGTCGGCCCAGGTCCGCCGATCAGGATCATCGCGTCGACGCCCTCGGCATAGGCCAGGATGCGCATCTGCAGCGCGCCCGCGTCGCCGGCGCGGCGGTAGGTCTGCCAGTCTTCGATGGTCGTGCCCATGTCGGTGACCGCGGTGATGCCGCGCGCGAGCAGCGCCTGCTGCGCCTTGAGCAGCGCCTGGTCGCGGTCCTCGGGGCGCGGCTGCGCGGTGGGGCGCGCTTCGGTCAGCAGCGACAGGCCCAGCGGCATCAGCTGAACGTGCGAATCGACCAAGCCGGGGATCACCGTGCGGCCTTTGCCATCGACCTTGTAGTCGACCTTGCCGGGCCGCTTGTCCGAACGCTGCAGCACCTGCTCGATGCGCCCGTCGTCGCCGAGCAGAAGGCCGGTGAAGCGCTCGACCTTGCCATCGCGGTCGAGCGACATGCCGTTGACGTTGTCGATCAGCGTATCGGCCTGGGCGGCCTGGGCGAGAACGAGAGCGAGAGAGAGAGCGAGCGCGGTAACCGAAGACTTCACTTGCGCCCCTTCCGCGGCAGCCGGCGAATGATCGCGCTGGTATCCTCGCGACCGCCGCCCAGCGCCTGGACATCGGCGAAGAACTGATCGACCAGCGCGGTCACGGGCAGCGAGACGCCGAGGCCGCGGCCTTCCTCCATCACCAGGCCCAGGTCCTTGCGCATCCAGTCGATCGCCAGGCCGAAGTCGAACTCGTCGCGGCTCATCGTGGCCCAGCGGTTGTCCATCTGCCACGACTGTGCGGCACCGCCCGAGATGGCTTCGTAGACCTTGCCCATGTCGAGGTGCGAGGCCTGGGCGAAGCGCACGGCTTCGGCCAGCGAACTGACGATGCCGGCGATGCAGATCTGGTTGGCCATTTTCGCGGTCTGCCCGGCGCCGGCCTTGCCGACGTGGACGATGCGCGCCGAATAGGCCTCCATCACCGGGCGCGCCATGTCGATCGCGTCGGGTCGGCCGCCGCACATCAGGGTCAAGGTGCCCTTCTCGGCGCCGATCTGCGAGCCGGTCATCGGCGCGTCGATGCAATGGACCTGGAGATCGCGCGCCTCGACCGCGATCTGGCGAGCGATGCGGGCCGAGACGGTGGTGTGATCGGCGAACACGCCGCCGCGGCGCAGGGCCCGGAACACGCCCTGCGGGCCGAGCACGACATCGGCGACGTCGTCGTCGTTGCCGACGCAGGTGATCACCATGTCGGCGCCTTCGGCCGCTTCGGCCGGGCTCGAAGCCACGCGCGCCGCCACCCCGGTATTGGCCGCGAGCCACTTGTCGAGCCGGCCGGGCGAGCGGTTGTAGACGGTGAGTTCGTGCCCGGCCTTGCCGATGTGCCGGGCGATCGCTCCGCCCATCACGCCGAGGCCGAGGAAGGAGACTTTGCGTTTCTCGCTCATGCCCACCGTCCTAGCGGGTTTTGCGCGCTTGCACAGCCAGTCCCATCATCGGTGTCGCGAATCGACAAGCCTCGAGCTTTCCGGTAGCGCCCGACCATGAACGAAGCCGCTTTCAAGCCCGCTGCAGGCGCCAATGCCCTGCTGACTGCCGACGACGTGCGTGCGGCGGCGCGGCGAATTGCCGGCGCGGTCGTGCGCACGCCGACCTTTCACAGCAAGACGCTGAGCAAGATCACGGGCGCCGAGATCTACGTCAAGTTCGAGAACCACCAGTTCACTGCCGCCTACAAGGAGCGCGGCGCGCTTAATGCCTTGTTGCAGCTCACCGAAGAGCAGCGCGAGCACGGCGTGATTGCCGCTTCGGCGGGCAACCACGCGCAGGGCCTGTCCTATCACGGAACGCGGTTGGGCATCCCCGTCACGATCGTCATGCCGCGCACGACTCCGGTGGTGAAGGTGATGCAGACCGAAGCAGTCGGCGGCACCGTCGTGCTCGAGGGCGAGAGCTTCGACGAGGCTCTGACCCATGCCCGCAAGCTGCAGATCGAACTGGGGCTGACCTTCGTGCCGCCGTTCGACGATCCGTATGTCGCCGCGGGGCAGGGTACGGTCGCGCTCGAGATGCTCGAGGACGTTCCCGATCTCGAGATCCTGGCAATCCCGGTGGGCGGCGGCGGACTCGCTTCTGGCATGGGCGTGATCGCGCGCGATCTGAACCCCGACATCCAGCTGATCGGCGTCGAGGCCGAACTCTACCCGTCGATGTTCAACCTGCTCAAGGGTGCCACCCGCCCCGTGGGCGGCGACACCCTGGCCGAAGGCATCGCCGTGTTCGAACCGGGCAAGATGACTTCGGTCGTGCTCGGCGAGTTGCTCGACGAATTCCTGCTCGTCAGCGAGCATCAGATCGAGGGTGCGCTGGCGCTGTTGCTGCAGATCGAAAAGACCGTGGTCGAGGGCGCGGGTGCTGCCGGTCTGGCTGCCGTGCTGGCCTATCCCGATCACTTCAAGGGCCGCAAGGTCGGCATCGTCCTGTCGGGCGGCAACATCGACACGCGCCTCCTGGCCAACGTCCTGCTTCGCGATCTCGCGCGCAGCGGGCGTCTCGCCCGTCTACGTTTGGTGCTGCAGGATCGCCCGGGCTCGCTGATGCGCGTGAGCCAGGTGTTCTATCGCTACAACGTCAACATCGTCGAGATCGTCCACCAGCGCGTGTTCACGCATCTGCCGGCCAAGGGACTCGTGACCGAGATCGAATGCGAAGCGCGCGACAGCGAGCAATTGAATGCCCTGGTCGAGGCCTTGCGCGCCGAAGGCTTCGAGGTCAGCCAGATGGAGCTGAACTGAGCCGCCCTGGCGGCGGGACGTTGAGCCGGCATTTTTCTAGCGGGAACCGGGGGTTGTCAGCCGATTTACTTGTCATGCGGCAAGTGCCTCGCTGCGAGACACTTGTGCAAAAGAAATGCCCGCCGACCGCAAAATATGGTTAAAAGACTTTGAACTCCGACAGGCCCAATGCATAGTTCGGATAGGCGGTGCGGATCGGCGTGCTGGCCAGGTAGAGGACCTTAAACGCCCGTGACGGCACCCGTTCGCTTTCCCCGGTTCTTTGTCACCAGCCCCGCGCCGTGCCCTTATCTTCCGGGCCGCAGCGAGCGCAAGGTGTTCACCGAGCTCAAGGGGGCGCATTCGGACGCGCTGAACGACGCGCTCGGCCGCATCGGTTTCCGCCGCAGTCAGACGGTCGCCTATCGCCCCTCATGCCTCGATTGCCAGGCTTGCGTCTCGGTCCGTGTCGTCGCGGAAGAGTTCGCGCCTTCTTCCACCCAGAAGCGCAATCTCAAGCGCAACGGCGATCTGATCGCGACCCTTTGCCGTCCCTGGTCGACCAGCGAGCAGTTCGAACTGCTCCAGCGCTACCTGGGCGCGCGCCATCCGGGCGGCGGCATGGCGACGATGGACGAGGTAGACTATGCCGACATGGTCGAGCACACGCCGGTCACGTCCTACGTCATCGAATACCGCGAGCCTTCCGACGACGGCGTGACCCCCGGCAAGTTGGTCGGCGCCTGCCTGACCGACAAGCAGGGCGACGGGCTGTCGATGATCTACTCGTTCTACGAGCCCGAGAACACGACGCGCGAAGGCCTCGGCAACTACATCATCCTCGATCATATCGAGCGCGCCAAGGACAAGGGCATGCCCTTCGTCTACCTGGGCTATTGGGTCGAGGGTTCGGCGCGGATGCAGTACAAGGTGCGCTACCGCCCGATGGAACGTCTCGGCCGCAACGGTTGGGAGCGCATCTCGGCCGAAGAGCAGGACCGCCTGATCCACGGTGCCGCCAACACCCGCCGCGACGAGGCTCCGGCGCTCGAGGGCAGCCACAAGGACGGCATGCCCGGCGGGCAGGGGCAATACCGGCTGGCTTGATCTCTAGGGTTTCCGCCACCGCGCAGGGTTCACGAGTTACGCCCTGTCACCCTGCCTGATCTCCGATTCATCCAGACGGTTCAGCGGCTTGTCCCGCCGCGGACGAGTGACGCCGCAGTGGGCATTAGATCTCGACGGTTCAAAGAGCCGCGGCCGAAGCACCGCGCGGGCATGATGGTCTTTGGCATACGCCATTCGTTCATTGGCTAGGCCCTTGGCGCAAGCCATGACCGCGATCCAAGAAATCGAACAGATATGCATCGGAAAAATACGATGCGTCTTGACGAGTTAATCGCATCGTCTAATTCCGATGCATGCAAACCGATTCCGCCCTCTCGATGCTGGCCGCACTCGCGCACCCTGTACGGCTCGCGACATTTCGCCTCCTCGTGCGGCATGAGCCCGAAGGACTGTCGACGGGACAACTCGTCGAGGAGAGCGGACTGACCCAGAGCACCTTTTCGACCCATCTCGCTGTGCTGGCGAAGGCCGGGTTAGTCGTGTCGGAGAAGCGGGGACGCCAGCAGATCCAGCGGGTCAGCATCAACGCCTTCCGCGACCTCATGCTCTTCCTTGCCAAGGACTGCTGCCAAGGCCGACCCGATCTTTGCGAGCCGCTGCTCGCCGAACTCACCTGCTGCTGAAAGGCCGGGCATGACCACGATCGTCATCTATCACAATCCCGACTGCGGGACCTCGCGCAACACGCTCGCTCTCATCCGCAACTCGGGCGTCGAGCCGCATGTCATCGAATACCTGAAGACGCCGCCTTCGCGTGCGCTGCTGGTCGAGATGATCGAAGCGGCTGGAATGACGCCCCGCGAACTTCTCCGCGAAAGAGGCACGCCTTATGCCGAACTCGGCCTCGGCGACGAGGCATTGACCAACCAAGCGCTGGTCGATGCGATGATGGCACACCCGATCCTGATCAATCGCCCGCTCGTCGTCACCCCGATCGGCGTCAAGCTGTGCCGCCCGTCGGAAGCCGTGCTCGATATCCTCCCCGATGCCCAGCGCGGGGCCCTCGCCAAGGAAGATGGCGAACAGGTGATTGACGCTGCTGGTCAGCGCGTGAACTGACATGGCCTCCGCAGTCGAAGCCGCACCCGCCAAACCGGCGATGGGCCTGTTCGAGCGCTGGCTCACGCTCTGGGTCGCGCTGTGCATCGTTGCCGGGATCGCGCTTGGCCATGTCGTGCCGGCCGCATTTGCCGCCATCGCCTCGGCCGAGGTCGCACGGGTAAATCTTGTCGTCGCGGTCCTCATCTGGCTGATGATCGTGCCGATGCTGCTCAAGATCGATTTCGGGGCACTGGGCTCTGTGCGTCAGCACTGGCGCGGCGTCGGTGTGACGCTCTTCGTCAACTGGGCCGTGAAGCCGTTCTCGATGGCCTTGCTGGGCACGCTTTTCCTCGGCTGGCTCTTCGTACCTCTGCTCCCGGCCGGCCAATCCTCATCCTACATCGCCGGTCTGATCCTGCTCGCCGCTGCACCCTGCACGGCGATGGTCTTCGTGTGGTCGAACCTCTGCGATGGTGATCCGACCTATACGCTGAGCCAGGTCACCTTGAACGATCTGCTCATGGTGATCTTGTTCGCGCCGATCGTCGCCCTTCTGCTCGGTGTCGCCTCGGTCACGGTGCCCTGGGCAACGCTGTTGATCTCGGTCGGGCTCTATATCGTCGTGCCCGTTATCGTGGCGCAGCTTCTGCGCCGATCGGTCTTGGCGTCGGGCGGCCAGCCCGCGCTCGATCGTCTGCTCGCTAAGTTCGGCCCGCTATCCTTGATCGCCCTGCTGACGACGCTCGTCCTGCTCTTCGGCTTTCAGGGCGAGCAGATCGTCACGCAGCCGATCGTCATCGCCCTGATCGCGGTGCCAATCCTGATCCAAGTCTATCTCAACGCGGGCATCGCCTACCTGCTGTCTCGCCAGCTCGGCGTGGCCTGGTGTGTCGCCGCGCCCGCTGCGCTGATCGGCGCGTCGAACTTCTTCGAGCTTGCGGTCGCCGCTGCCATCTCGCTGTTCGGGCTCAACTCTGGCGCCGCCCTGGCGACGGTCGTTGGGGTGCTGGTCGAAGTGCCCGTCATGCTCTCGGTAGTCTCGATCGTGAAGCGCACCCGCCGCTGGTACGAGCGCGCCGCGCCAGCGCGCCGATGATCTCAGGAATAAATCATGTCACGCCTGCACACCCTCTCCGATCCTGACCTGTTGCCCGCGTTGGATGGCCGTTTCACGATCGATAGATCCGATCTCGGTCTGGGCGACGATCAGCCGCCGCCGCGTATCCTCCTGCTCTACGGCTCGCTGCGCGAACGCTCGTTTTCGCGCTTTGCCGTCGAGGAGGCGGCACGTCTTTTGCGGCTCTTCGGCGCGGAGACCCGCATATTCGATCCGTCCGATCTTCCGCTGCCGGATCAGGTGGCCGGCGACGACCACCCGGCTGTCCACGAGCTGCGCGAGCTGTCTATATGGTCCGAAGGGCAGGTCTGGTGCAGCCCCGAGCGGCACGGCGCGATCAGCGGCATCATGAAGGCGCAGATTGATCATCTGCCGCTGGAGCTGAAAGGAATGCGCCCGACTCAGGGGCGGACGCTTGCCGTGATGCAGGTGTCCGGCGGCTCGCAATCGTTCAACGTCGTCAACACGTTGCGCCTGCTTGGCCGCTGGATGCGGATGTTCACGATCCCCAACCAGTCCTCGATCGCCATGGCCTACAAGGAGTTCGACGAGGCGGGGCGCATGAGGCCCTCAAGCTATTACGATCGCATTGTCGACGTCATGGAGGAGCTTGTGCGGTTCACGATCCTGATGCGCCCGCACGCGAAGCACATCGTCGATCGCTATTCAGAGCGAAAGGCATTGGGGACGGAAATCGATCCGTCGGCGCAGCGGGCCAGCGCAGCTTTGACAGACGGGAGTTAGCGCCGACGTAGGCACTTCGGCGGCCCAAACCAGACTGTCGGCACCCAACGACATGGCAAGCCGAGACCGCCTAGGCCTCCCCCAACGCCTTCGTCAAAAAGCTCCGGATCCAGCCCGCCGCGCGCACCTGATCGTTCGGCTCGCGCAGGCTTGCCACGGCGCGGTCGACCTCGGTATCGCTGAGGCCGTTGCCCCGGCGGGTCTCCGCCAAAGCCATCGCATAGTCCGGCTCGAACTCGGGATGGAGCTGGAGCGAGATCGCCCGCTGGTCGCGCCAGGCGAGCATGCCGAAGGGCGAGAAGGTGCTGGCGGCGATCACTTCGGCGTTCGGTGGCAATTCCACGACCTGATCCTGGTGCGAGGCGGGCAGGGTGATCGTGCGGGCGCCGCCAAGCCAGGGCTCGTTCTGCAGCACGTCGTAGCGGTGCGCGCCCTGACCCCAGCCGTGGGGTGACTGGATCACCTTGCCGCCGAAAGCCTGGGCCATGATCTGGTGGCCGAAGCAGATGCCGACGAGCGCGGCGCGTCCGCGCGTCTGCTGGAGAAATTCGGTCAGCTGGCCGATCCACGGCAGATCTTCATAAGCGCCGTTGGCCGAACCGGTGAGCACATAGGCGGGGCAGGCTTCGGGCCGATCGGGCAGGTGGCCTGCCTGCACGTCGTAGACCGCATAGTCGTAGGCGCTCTCGCCGAGCAGCTTTTCGAACATGGCGGGATAGCTGCCGAAATGCTCGAGACCGGCGGGCGGGGTGCCAGTCTTCAGAATGCCGAGCTTCACGTATCGTCCTTCCGAAAGAAAAAGGGCGCCCGGATCGCTCCGGACGCCCTTCTCGGTGATCGTTAAGCCGCGATCAGAGGCTGTAGTACATGTCGAATTCGACCGCCGACGGCGTGGTTTCCCAGCGCATCACTTCGGGCCACTTCAGTTCGATGTACGCATCGATCTGGTCCTTGGTGAAGACGCCGCCCTGGATCAGGAAGTCGTGGTCGGCTTCGAGCGATTCCAGCGCTTCGCGCAGCGAGCCGCAGACGGTCGGAACCTGGGCGAGCTCTGCCGGCGGCAGATCGTACAGGTTCTTGTCCATGGCGTCGCCCGGGTGGATCTTGTTCTTGATACCGTCGAGGCCGGCCATCAGCAGAGCTGCATAGCACAGGTAGGGGTTGGCCATCGCGTCGGGGAAGCGGAACTCGACGCGCTTCGCTTTGGCACCGGTGCCGTAGGGAATGCGGCACGAGGCCGAGCGGTTGCGTGCCGAATAGGCGAGCAGCACGGGGGCCTCGTAGCCCGGCACAAGGCGCTTGTAGCTGTTGGTGGTCGGGTTGGTGAAGGCGTTCAGCGCCTTGGCGTGCTTGATGACGCCGCCGATGAAGTAGAGGCACATGTCCGACAGGCCGGCATAGCCGTTGCCGGCGAAGAGCGGCTTGCCCGCTTCCCAGATCGAGATGTGGGTGTGCATGCCCGAACCGTTGTCGGTCTTGATCGGCTTCGGCATGAAGGTTGCCGTCTTGCCATAGGCCTGGGCGACCTGCTGCACGACGTACTTGTAGACCTGCATGCGGTCGGCGGTCTGGACGAGCGTGCCGAAGGTCAGGCCGAGCTCGTGCTGAGCCGAGGCGACCTCGTGGTGGTGCTTGTCGCAGGGAAGGCCCATCTCGATCATCGTCGAGACCATCTCGCCGCGGATATCGACGCACGAGTCGACCGGCGCGACGGGGAAGTAGCCGCCCTTGGCGCGCGGACGGTGGGCGAGGTTGCCGCCGTCGTAGTCGCGGTTCGAGTTGGTCGGCAGCTCGATGTCGTCGATCTTGAAGCCGTTGCCGTCGTAGCCGTCGTAGAACTTGACGTCGTCGAACAGGAAGAACTCGGCTTCGGGGCCGACGTAGACGGTGTCGCCCACGCCGCTCGACTTGACGAAGGCTTCGGCGCGCTTGGCGGTCGAGCGCGGGTCACGCGCATAGAGCTCACCCGACGAAGGCTCGACGATGTCGCAGACGACGATCAGCATCGGCGTCGCCGAGAACGGATCGATGTAGACGGCGTCGAGGTCGGGCTTGAGGATCATGTCCGACTCGTTGATGGCCTTCCAGCCTTCGATCGACGAACCGTCGAACATCAGGCCGTCTTCGAGCTCATCCTCGCCGATGAGGCCGGCGACCATGGTCAGGTGCTGCCACTTGCCCTTGGGATCGGTGAAACGCAGATCGATCCATTCGATCTCTTCTTCCTTGATCCGCTTGAGGATGTCGCTTGCCTTGCTCATGCTTCGCCTTTCTCGTCGCTCCGGCTGGAGCCATTCTGGGAGTGGATTGATAAAGGATTGCGACGGAGCCTGATCGCGGGATCAGGATGTTCCGTCGCGGAATGTCGGGATCAGATCGCGTCTTCGTTGCGCTCTCCGGTGCGGATGCGCACGGCGCTTTCGATCGGGATCACGAAGATCTTGCCGTCGCCGATGCGGCCGGTCTGGGCGGCGGCGGCGATCGCTTCGACCACGCGTTCGGCCAAGCTGTCGGGCACGACGACCTCGAGCTTCACCTTGGGCAGGAAGTCGACGACATATTCGGCGCCGCGATAGAGCTCGGTATGGCCCTTCTGGCGGCCGAAGCCCTTGGCCTCGGTAACCGTGATGCCGGACACGCCGACCTCGTGAAGGGCTTCCTTCACTTCGTCCAGCTTGAACGGCTTGATGATCGCTTCGATTTTCTTCACGGCTTTGTAAAACCCCCGCGCAGTGAACCGGCGCCGCCTTTCGAGCAGCCCGGCCGTCCAAGTGCCCGTTTACGATCTATCAAGAATCGTGCCAGAGCGATGAGAAGCGTTTAGGCAAAGCCGCGTGTGCGCGAAAGGGTGGAATCATAGGATTCGCGCCTTGTAATGCGGAACCGCGACATTTTTGCACAACACGTCGCCAATATTATTGCTCAAAATTTCAGCACTGCTGCCTAAAAATTGAGCAATTCGTTCTTCAGAGCACGAGGCCGGCGGTTTCGGGCAGTCCCGCCATCAGGTTGAGGTTCTGCACGGCAGCGCCGCTGGCTCCCTTGCCGAGGTTGTCGAGCACGGCCACCAGCCGCGCCTGGCTGCCGTCGCGGGCGCCGAACACGTAGAGGTCGAGCTTGTCGCTCGGCGCCATCGAGCGGCGCAGCAGCAGTTCGTCGGGTGTGTCGGCGTGGACGGTGACGATCGGGCTGCTGGCGTAGAAATCGGCGAGACAATCGCGCAGTCCGTCGGTCGGCGCCGAGCGCGGCATCATGCCCAGGTGCAGCGGCACTTCGACGACCATGCCGCGATGCGCCGGGATTACCGCCGGCGCGAAGACCGGCGCATGGGCGAGCCCGGCGAATTCGGTCATCTCGGGAACGTGCTTGTGGCCGAGTGCGAGGCCGTAGTCGCGGAAGGCGACGTCGGTGTCCTCCTCGAACCGGCCGATCAGTGCTTTGCCGCCGCCCGAATAGCCCGAGACCGCGTGGCAGACATAGGGCCAGTCCGAAGGCAGCAGGCCCTGGCGGATCAGCGGTGCGAGTAGCGCGATGAAGCCGGTCGGGTAGCAGCCCGGATTGCTGACGCGCTGGGCCTGGGAAACCTTGTCCCGGCCGATGACTTCGGGGAAGCCATAGGTCCAGCCCTGCGCCACGCGATGTGCCGAGGAAGCATCGATCACGCGCGTGGACGTGTTGTCGATCATCGCCACGGCGGCCTTGGCGGCATCATCGGGCAGGCAAAGGATTACGAAGTCGGCCGCGTTCAGCGCCTCGGCGCGCGCGGCGTCGTCCTTGCGGCGATCCTCGGGCAGGGTGATCAGCGAGAATTCGCTGCGGCCCGCAAGCCGCTCGCCGATTTCGAGACCGGTGGTGCCCACCGCCCCGTCGATGAACACGCTCTTGGTCATCAGGCGACGCCTTCCAGATCGGCGAGCGGCACGTAGCCCACGGGCCCGTCCTCGCCATGTTGCCCCCAGGCCCAGCCGCCGGCGATGTCGAGCACGTCGAACTGGCTGCCGCCGGGCAGCAGACAGATTTCCTCGGCCTCGAGCTTGCCCGCGGCGCGCAGCGATGCGCCGGCCGCGGCGACGGTGTGCGGCATCGGCACGGCATAGTGCGGCACGAAATAGCGGCCGGCGAGCTTGATGTGCGCCAGGTCCCCGCGGACCGGCAGATGGCCGGCTTCGGCGGTCACGCTGGGGCCGGCAAGCGAGAGCATGCCGGTCGGAAGATCAATACGCGTATGGCCGTCGAGTGCTGACAAATGCTGGCTTCCCGGAAAATCGAAGATCGGCGCGCTTATATCGGTCATGGCATCGACGCAAGTTCGAGGGCGATTCGCCGGATTGGCATGGCTTCATGCGCTGCGCCCCGCGACCGAATCGGTCAAGTCCGCGTGGACCGGGCCTGCTAGGACATAGCCGTGAAAAGGATGGGAAAACGATGACCAGAGCCATGCGTCTGCGCCAGCCGGCAAACCTCGACAATTTGCGGATGGAAACGGCCGAGGCGCCGCCGCCCGGTCCCGGCGAGATCAAGGTGCGCGTTCGCGCCGCCGCACTCAATTTCCGGGACGGTCTGGTGGTGGGCGGTTTCTTTCCCGTAGCCGACGGGCTGATCCCGCTGTCCGACGGCGCCGGCGAGGTGATCGCCGTGGGGGAAGGCGTGACCGCGTTCGCGCCGGGCGAACGGGTTGTCAGCACCTTCCACCCGAACTGGCTCGACGGGCACATCGAGAAGAGCGAACTGACCAACAGCCCCGGGGGACCGGCCCAGGGCTTCGCCTGCGACGAGACGACGCGGCCTGCGACGCATTTCACCCGCGCGCCGGCGGGCTACTCTTTCGCCGAGAGCGCATCGCTGACCTGCGCCGGGGTCACCGCCTGGCGCGCGGTGGTGACCGACGGGCGGGTTAAGCCCGGCGCGACGGTGCTGGTCCAGGGGACGGGCGGCGTCTCGCTGTTTGCGCTGCAGTTCGCCAAGGCGGCGGGTGCGACGGTGATCGCCACTTCGAGCAGCGCCGACAAGCTCGAACGCCTGAAAGCACTGGGTGCCGACCACCTGATCAACTACCGCGAAACGGAACAGTGGGGCGAGGCCGTGCTCGCGCTGACGGGCGGGCTCGGGGTCGATCACGTCATCGAAGTCGGCGGGCCGAACACGATCGGCCAGTCCTTCGCCGCCGCGCGCACCGGCGCGCATATCGCGATCATCGGCGCGGTCGGCGGGTTCCAGGTCGACACGATGCCGTTTGCGATCGTCCAGGCCAAGCGGCTCAACCTGCAGGCGGTGACCGTGGGCAGCCGCCGCGATCAGATCGACATGGTTCGCGGGATCGAGGCTTCGAACATCCGCCCCGTGCTCGACCGGTCGTTCGCATTGGAAGACCTCGCCGATGCCTTCCGTCATCTCCAGTCGGGCCGGCATTTCGGCAAGGTCACCGTGGAGATCTGAGTCAGCTTTCCCGCAGGGCCGGCAGCGGCGCGTCGACCGTGCAGCGGAGCCCCGTGTCGGCGAAGATCAGCTCGACTTCGCCGTCGAGCTCGCCGGCCAGGCCACGCTCGATCAGGCGCGAGCCGAAGCCGCGCCGCGCCGGCGGCACGACCGGCGGGCCGCCCGTCTCGCGCCACTCGATATTCAGCCGCTCCGCGCCTCCGCCCGTCTCGTGCCGCGACCATTCGACCGTGACCGTACCGCGATCGTTCGACCAGGCGCCGTATTTGACGGCGTTGGTCGCAAGTTCGTGCATCGCCAGGGTCAGGGTCAGCGCGCTTTTCGGGCGGAGCAGCACTTCCGGCCCGATCAGTTCGACCCGGTGCTCGCTCGGCTGGTAGGGCGCGACCGCCTGGGCCACGGCGCCGCGCAGGCTGGCGCGGGCCCCGCGTTCGCCGGTCAGCAGGTCGTTCGCCTGGGCCAGGGCGATCAGCCGTGCGGAAAAGCGCTCCTGAGCATCGCTCAGATCTTCGGCATTGCGGAAGGTCTGGCGGGCGATCGACTGGACCATCGCCAGGCTGTTCTTCATGCGATGGTTGAGCTCGTGCACGACGAGTTGCAGATGCTCGCCGGCACGGTGGCGCTCGGTGGTCTCCGAGACGATGCAGAGCACGCCGCCGATCCCGCCGCGGTCATCGGGCACGGCCGAATAGGAAATGTCGAAATAGACGGTCTCGCCGTAGCCGTGGCGCTCGATGTAGAACGCGCGGTCCTTGGCCGAGAAGGTCTCGCCGGTCTCGTAGACGCCGCGCAGCAGCGGTTCGAGATCGTCCCACAGCTCGGCCCAGTTCTCACGCGCGGGACGACCCAGCGCGCGGGGGTGCTTGTCGCCGATCGTCTGCGCGTAGGAATCGTTGTAGAGCGCGACGAAGTCCGGCCCCCAGAACAGGACGATTTCGGCATGGGCGCGCAGCAGCATGCCGACGGTGGTCCTCAGGCTGGTCGACCAGGTCTCGGGCGGACCGAGCGGAGACGCGCTCCAGTCGTGCGTGACGATCAGGCTCGCGACGTCCTCTGCTGCCTCGATATCCGCGTCGCTATCCGACATCGTCGAACCTCCACCGTGCCGTGATGGCAGGAATGCGGAAAGGCCTCAATTGTTTCGGCGCAGCATCGGGATGGCAATTCCCAGCAGGATCAGCACCATGCCAGCGAAGTGATAGGCGTGCAGCGCCTCGCCGAGCAACAACGCGGCCAGGCCCGCGCCGATCAGCGGCTGCAGGCTGATGACCTGGCCGGTATCGGCCGCGCCGATCTCGGCCACGGCGCGGTTGAACATCTGGTAGGCGATCAGCGAGGGGAATATGGCGACGTAGAGGATGGCGCCGATCACCGTGGGCGACCAGCGGATCGTCTCGTGGCGCCATTCGAGCAGGGCGCCGGGCAGCATGGCGGCGACGCCGATCATGAAGGTCAGCGTCAGGAAGGCGAGCGGATGGATCGGCGGCCGGCGCCGCAACAGCGAGGTGTAGAAGCCCCAGGCGGTGACCGCGATCAGCACCAGCAGGTCGCCGCGCCCGAACTGCAGCGCGAGCAGCAGCGCGGGATCGGCTTCGAAGATGATCGTCGCGACGCCGACCGCGGCGATTGCGACGCCGATGAGCTGGGCCGGGCGGGGGATACTGCGGAACAGGACGAAGTCGAACAGGAAGACCAGCGCCGGGATCGCCGCCTGGATCAGCAGGGCGTTGCTCGCAGTCGTCTCGCGCAGACCCGAATAGAGCAGGCCGTTGAACGCACCGATGCCCGCGGCGCCGAGCAGCAGGATCATCGGCCAGTTCGCCTTGATCACCGCGTGGTCGGCGCGGATGTGGCGCCAGGCGAACGGCAGCAGCAGGAGCACGCCGCCCGACCAGCGGAACAGTGCGAGCGTCAGCGGCGGGATGTCCTCGCGCACGGCGCGGCCGACGATCGAATTGCCGGCCCAGAGCAGCAGCACGATCATCAGCATCGCGTAGACGCGCGAGCGCGGCATCGTTGGGCTGGTCACGATGACAGCGTCAGCCGTAGCGCGCCTGGAGCAACTTCCAAGACGCGCGCAGGCCCAGCGCGTCGCCACCCTTGGGCCGGCCGGGCTTGCTCGCCGGGCGCCAGGCGAAAGTGTCGAAATGGGCCCAGTCGATGCCTTCGGGCAGGAAGCGGTCGAGGAACAGTGCGGCCACGCTTGCCCCGGCGTAGGGGTTGGGCGAGGAGTTGTTGAGGTCGGCCACGTCGGATTTCAGGTATTCGCGGTAGCCGTTCCACAGCGGCAGGCGCCACGACGGATCGTCGCAGGCTTCGCCGGCCTGGAGCAGGCCTTCGGCCGTCGCGTCCTCGCGGGTGAACAGTGCGGGCAGGTCGGGCCCGAGCGCCGAGCGCGCGGCGCCGGTCAGGGTGGCGAAGTCGAGGATGAACTCCGGCTTGTCTTCGCCCGCGCGGGTCAGCGCATCGCCCAGGATCAGGCGGCCCTCGGCGTCGGTGTTGCCGATCTCGACCGAGATTCCGGCGCGCGAGCGCAGCACGTCGCCGGGGCGGAAGGCATTGCCGGCGATCGCGTTCTCGACCGCGGGGACCAGCAGGTGCAGCCGCACCTTGAGTCCGCTTTCCATGATCAGCCGCGCGAGCGCGAGCGCGTGCGCGGCGCCGCCCATGTCCTTCTTCATCAGCAGCATGCCCGAGCTCGGCTTGATGTCGAGCCCGCCCGAATCGAAGCAGACGCCCTTGCCGACGACGGCGATCCGCGGGTGCTGGGCATCGCCCCATTCGAGCTCGATCAGCCGCGGCGCCTTGGCGCGCTCGGCCGCGCGGCCGACCGCGTGGATCATCGGATATTCGCGTTCGAGCACGTCGCCGCGGGTGACGCGCAGCTCGGCGTTATGAGCCTTGGCCAGCGCCTCGGCCTGGGCTTCGAGCTCGGCGGGGCCCATGTCCTCGGCGGGCGTGTTGACGAGGTCGCGCACAAGCGCGGTCGCCGCAGCTTCGGCCAGCGCCGCGTCGATCGCCTTGACCTCCTTGGTCAGCAGGACGCGCGCGCCTTCCTTGGCCTTGTCGGCCTTGTAGCGGTCGAAGCGGTACTGGCCGGTGACCCAGCCGAGCAGCGCTGCGCCGGGATCGCCATCCACCAGGCGATAGCTACCCGCGGGCAGCACCTCGGCGAGCTTGGCCAGGCACCATGACGACAATTTCGCCGGATCGGCGACCCCGGCGACGACGAACCAGGCATCCCCATCGGGCACGATCGCATGGGCATAGCCATCGCCCTCGAACCTCTGCGCCGCCAGCGCCGCGCGTTGCGGCGCGGAGAGCGTCTTGGTGAAGTCTTCGAGGCCCTTTTTGTCGACGAGATGGATCGCCGTGGCCTGCTGCCCGCGGTCGGGCTGGATCAAAGTGTGCTTGTCGGACATTGTGCTGCGGAGCTTTGCCGAATGGCGCGCGCCGTTGCGAGAGGAAAAAGCACGAATGTCGATCTCCCGAACCGCCCTGCTGTCCGCCGTCGCGTTGGGAATGCTCGCCGCCGGCTGTTCGAAGGAGAAGCAGGAGACCCCTGCCGCGCTCGCCAGCAAGGGCGCCGACGTGCCCAAGGTCGCAGCGCCCAGCGAGGCCGGGGCGGCCCAGCCCGGTGCGGCGCGCGAGGTCAAGCAGAGCAATCCGCTCTTCGAATTCGCCTATTCCTATCCCGCGCCGGTCGGCGCGATCCCGGACCTCAAGGCACAGCTCGACGGCGAGCTCGAGAAGCTCAAGACCGAACTGGCCAAGAACGCAGAGGGTCAGAAGGCGGAGGCCAAGAAGGAAGGCTTTCCGTTCAACCCGCTCGGCTCCTGGGTCGAATGGAAGGTCGTCACCGATCTGCCCGGCTGGCTCAGCCTCTCGGCCGACATCAGCGACTATCAGGGCGGCGCGCATCCGAACCACGGCTTCGATGCGTTGGTCTGGGATCGTCAGGCGAACCAGCGGCGCAAGCCGATCGACCTGTTCACCTCGAAGGCGGCGCTGGCCCAGGCCATTAGCAAGGACTTCTGCGCCGCGCTCGATCGCGAACGCGCCAAGAAGCGGGGCGGAGAGTCCATCGGCGACGCCGTGCCCGAGTTCTCGAAGTGCATCGATCCGGCCGAGTCGACGATCATTCTCGGCTCGTCGAACCGCAAGGCTTTCGACCGCATCGGCGTGCTGATCGCGCCTTACGAGGCGGGACCTTATGCCGAGGGCAACTACGAGGTGACCCTGCCCGTGACCCCCGCGGTGCTGGCGGCGGTGAAGCCCGAATTCCGCTCGACCTTCGTGGCGAAACGCTGACGGGCTCGCAATTCGGGGCGGTTGTCGCTACATGCGCGGCATGACTCAGTACCAGATTGTCACGGCCGACGAGACCGTCCTGCGCGACGGCACGATCAAGTTGCATGGCCCCGAGGCCTTCGAGGGCATGCGCAAGGCCGGCCGCCTCGCCGCCGATATTCTCGATGCCCTGGCGCCGATGGTCCAGCCCGGCGTCTCGACCGAAGAGATCGACGACGTCGTCCGCCAGATGACGCTCGACGGCGGCGCCGTGCCCGCGACGCTCGGCTATCGCGGCTATGCGCACTCGTGCTGCGTCTCGATCAACCACGTCGTTTGCCACGGCATTCCGTCGGACAAGACGCTCAAGGACGGCGACATCGTCAACATCGACGTGACTCCGCTGCTCGACGGCTGGCACGGCGATTCGAGCCGCATGTATCTGGTCGGCGACGTCTCGCTGAAGGCCAAGCGGCTGGTCGACGTGACGCACGAATGCCTGATGCTCGGCATCGAGCAGGCCAAGCCCGGCAATCGCGTGGGCGACATCGGCGCGGCAATCCAGCGCTATGCCGAGGTGAACCGCTATGGCGTCGTCCGCGAGTTCTGCGGCCACGGCCTCGGCCGCCTGTTCCACGACGCGCCCGAAGTGATCCATGCCGCGCGCGCGGGCACCGGCCCGGAGCTCAAGCCCGGCATGTTCTTCACGATCGAGCCGATGATCAACCTCGGCAAGCCGCCGGTGAAGCTGCTCGAGGACGGCTGGACGGCGGTGACGCGCGACCGCTCTCTCTCGGCGCAGTTCGAGCATTCGATCGGGATCACCGAGACGGGCTGCGAGATCTTCACGCTGAGCTCGAAGGGCCTGCACAAGCCGCCTTACGCTTAGCCCGTCATCCCGCGAAAGCGGCGGCCGCTATCGGTTTACTCCGAGATCGCGGATAAGACGGCCAGCGGTCCCCGCTTTCGCGGGGATGACGTTATTGGCGCGCCCCGCGGATCGCCGCACCCGCCGCAAACGGCGCGATCGCCAGCAGGACCAGGCTCACCGCCGCGGTCAGCGCGATGCCGCTGTCGCCGCCCGTGGTCAGGCTGCCCGCGCCGAAGATGAGCAGCGGCACGGCCAGCGGGATCACCAGCAGCCCGGCCAGCGCCGTGCCGCCGCGCAGGCCTGCGGTCAGCGCGGCAACCGTTACGCCCAAGGCCGCGAGGCCGGGTGTGCCGACGAGCAGCCCCAGCTCGACCGTGCGCAGCGCCGTGCCGTCGAGCCCGAGCAGCGCTGCGGCGATCAGGCTTGCGAGCATCAGCGGTGGGCCGAAGCTCAGCCAGTGCGCGAGGATGCGCACGGCGACGATCGATTCCTCGGAAATCCCGCGCAGCGCCCACTGGTCGAAGAAACCGAGCTCGATGTCGGGCTCGATCAGCCGGTCGAGCGGCAGGATCGCCGCTAGCAGCGCCGCCACCCAGATCACCCCGCCACCGGTGCGTGCCAACAGTTGCGCGTCGGGACCGACCGCAAACGGGAACAGCATGGCGACGGCGAGGAAGAACAGCACGGGCAGCACCGGTCCACCGCGTCGGCCGAGCAGCAGCAGCGAAAGGTCGCGGCGGAGGAGGGCGGCAAGCTGGCTCATGCCCGATGGTCGCGCAGGTCGATGGTCTGGCCGCCAGGCAGAGCGACCGGCTGGTGCGAGGCGACGATCACCGTGCCGCCCGCCGCGCGGCGCTCGGCGATCAGCGCTTCGACGAGTGCCACGCCATCCTTGTCGAGCCCGTTGAGCGGCTCGTCGAGCAGCCAGTGGTCGGCGCCCTGGCCGATGACGCGGGCGAGCGCCGCGCGCTTCTTCTGACCGGTCGAGAGGTAACGCACGGGTACGTCGGTCAGGTGCGCGAGGCCCAATCGCTCTATGCGCCGATCGAGCGGCGCCGTGCCGCCGTCGATGCCCTGCCAGAAGGCCAGGGCTTGGCCGAGCGGCAGGTGCGGATCGAGCGCGGGCCGCTCGTCCTGCAAGGCGAAGCTGCCCTGCCAGGTGATCGAGCCCATCGCGCTCGAACCCATGTCGTAGGCGACGAAAGGCTGGAGCAGGCCCGCGAGCATGCGGATCAGGCTGGTCTTGCCGATGCCGTTGGGGCCGGTCAGGTGCAGCGCCTCGCCGGGTTCGAGCCAGAGGTCGAGCGGGCCGAACAGGATGCGGTCGCCCCGGCGGCAGTAGAGTTCCCAGGCGACGAGGCAGGCGGCTTGCATCGGCGCCGGCGATAGGGGAATGGTCGCGCCCTGCCAAGGAGAGCGCTGATGGCCATCCCCCGTCTCACCCATGAAGAACGCGATGCCGCGCTTGCCGAATTGACCGGCTGGGCGCTGCGCGACGACGGCCTGGCCATCGTCCGCACGTTCAAGTTCGCAGATTTCGCCGAAGCCTTCGGCTTCATGACGCGCGCCGCGATCGAAGCGGAGAAGGCCGATCACCATCCCGAATGGTTCAACGTCTACAACCGCGTCGAGATCACGCTGACGACGCACGACGCCGGCGGACTGAGCGTGCGCGACGTGTCGCTGGCGCGGCTGATCGACGGCTTCGTCTAACTTCCCACGATCCGCTTGCCGCGTTGGCGGGCGAGGCTCGGCGCCCATTTCGCCACGAAGGCCAGTTTGCGCGCGGTCTTGCCGATCAGGGTGTGCAGCCGCTTGCCGTGGACCGCGGCCCAGGCGGCCTCGGCGACGGTCTCCACGGGCGTGAATTCGAGCCCTGCTGCGACCACGGCGTCGCGCTTGGCGCGGTTGGTCGTGGCATTGGCCGGGCCGGCCAGCAACGGCGTGTCGATGAAGCTGGGCATCAGCGAGCGGACCATGATGCCGTCGGCCTCCCATTCGCCGTCGAGCGCTTCGGTCACCGCGCGGACCGCGAACTTGGTTGCCGAATAGACCGCCAGCCCGCCGGTGCCGTAGAGCGCGGCGGCGCTCGCCGTGTTGAGCAGGCAGGAGCCGGGCGCGCTCCGCTTGAGATGGACATGGGCGGCGCGGGCGCCGTGGAGCACGCCGCGGAAGTTGACCGCGATCAGCCGGTCGATCTCCTCGTCCGAATGGTCGAGCAGCGGCCCGCCATAGGCTAGGCCGGCATTGTTGAAGACCACGTCGATCCGGCCGGCCTGCGTGGCGAACGCGGCCAGCGCTGCATCCCATTGCGCGCGGTCGCGCACGTCGAGCGGATGGGCCGAGCCTGCGCCGACGGGTAGCAGCGCCAGCGTCTCGTTCATGCCGGCGCCGTCGACGTCGCCCAGGCCCACGCGCCAGCCGCGCGTGGCAAAAAGCTGCGCCACCGCCCTGCCGATGCCCGATGCGCCGCCGGTGATGAAGATCGCCTTGGTCATCGACGCCCCCCTCGTCGTGCCCGCTCAGAGCGCCGGATTGTTGTAGACGTGCCAGGTGAAAATCGCCGCGGCACCACGGTGCGGGCGCCAGGCCTCGGCGAGTTCGCGCGTAAGCTTCTCGCTCGGGCGCTCGTCGAGCCCGAGCAGCTTGTGCAGCCCCGCCTGGACCGCGAGGTCGCCCGCCGGCCAGATGTCGGGGCGGCCTTCGGCGAAGAGCAGGTAGATCTCGGCCGACCAGCGGCCGATGCCCTTGATCTGCACGAGTTGGGCGATCGCTTGCTCGTCGTCGGCAGGCAGGTTCTCGAGGTCGAGTTCGCCGCCGGTGACCAGTTCGCAAAGCGATCGCGCATAGCCCTGCTTCTGGCGCGAAAGCCCGCAGGCGCGTAGCGAATCGAAGTCGGCGGCGAGCAGGGCTTCGGCCGCCATGTCTTCGCCGAGCAACGCTTCGAGCTTGGCCCAGACCGAGGCGGCGGCGGCCACGCTGACCTGTTGGCCGACAATTGTGCGAAGTAGTGTCGCATAACCGGTTGCGCGAATCCGCGGTTCGGGATAGCCGGCGATCTGCAAGGCCCGGGCGATGGCGGGCTCTTGCGCGGCGATTGCGTCGAGTCCTTCGCGCAGCACTTCCGCTTGCAGTCCCATCGTCGCTCCGATCCTTTGGCCGTTCATTTGCCGACAACCTCGGCCTGCCATAGGGTGGTAAAGCCAGCTTGCCAAAGGCCTTGGCAGCGATTAGTCGCCCGGCCAAACCGATATAGAGTGTATCAAAGGGGAATTAGGGACATGCCGCAGATTACTGTCGTCGATCAGGCCGGTGCGGAACGCGGCGTCGAGGCTCCGCTCGGTCGCACGCTGATGGAAGTCATTCGCGACAACGGCTTCGACGAGCTTCTCGCGCTTTGCGGCGGCTGCTGCTCCTGCGCCACTTGCCACGTCCACATCGCGCCCGACTTCATGGACAAGATCCCGGCGATGTCCGAGGACGAGAACGACCTGCTCGACAGCTCGGACCACCGCAACGAATATTCGCGCCTGTCGTGCCAGGTGCCGGTGACCGACGCGCTCGAAGGCCTGAAGGTCACGATCGCTCAGGAAGACTGATTGCTGCCATCGTCCCGGCGCAGGTCGGGATGATGAAGATCGAGCGGGCCGCGCGAGGGCATTGATCCCGCGCGCCCGCCGCTCTACCTCGTCACCCATGACAGCACCCGTCGCTCAGCCCAGCTCGCTCGATCTCATCGGCAACACCCCGCTCGTCCTGCTCAAGGGGCCGAGCGAGGCCGCCGGTTGCGAGATCTGGGGCAAGTGCGAATTCGCCAATCCGGGCGCCTCGGTGAAAGACCGCGCGGCGCTGTGGATCGTGCGCGACGCCGAGGCCAGGGGAACGCTCAAGCCCGGGGGCACGATCGTCGAGGGCACCGCCGGCAACACCGGTATCGGCCTGGCGCTCGTCGCCAATGCCCTGGGCTACAAGACCGTCATCGTCATGCCCGAGACCCAGTCGCGCGAGAAGATGGACACCCTGCGCGCGCTCGGCGCCGAGCTCGTCCTCGTCCCCGCCGCGCCGTTCTCGAACCCCGGCCACTTCGTTCATACTTCGCGCCGCCTGGCCGAGGAGACCGAGGGCGCTATCTGGGCGAACCAGTTCGACAACATCGCCAACCGCAAGGCGCACATCGAGAGCACGGCTCCCGAGATCTGGGAACAGCTCGAAGGTCGCGTCGATGGCTTCACCTGCGCTGCGGGTACCGGCGGCACGATCGCCGGCGTCGGCCTCGGGCTCAAGGAGTTCGACGAGAAGATCACGATCGCGCTGACCGATCCGCACGGCGCTGCGCTCTATTCCTACTACGCCCACGGCGAACTCAAGGCCGAGGGCAGCTCGGTCGCCGAAGGGATCGGCCAGGGCCGCATCACCGCCAACCTCGAAGGCGCGCCGATCGACACCCAGTTCCGCATCTCCGACGAGGAAGGGCTCGAATGGGTCGCGCGGCTGCTCAAGGAGGAGGGGCTGTGCCTCGGCCTGTCCTCGGGCATCAACGTTGCGGGCGCGGTGGCGCTCGGCAAGCAGCTCGGCAAGGGTTCGCGGATCGCCACGATCCTCTGCGATACCGGTTTCCGCTACCTGTCCTCACTCTACAATCGCGAGTGGCTCGAATCGAAGAAGCTTCCGGTCTTCCCCTGGCTCGCTTGATATGCCTCGCCTGATCGACTAAACAGGGCGTAATGGCGCAAAAAATCCAGTCGAATCTGGTGGAGCCGGTCGCAACGCCCCAGCCTAACGTGCCTTCGCTGGCGCGTGTGCTGCGTGCTCAGGCCGTCCACCGATTGCAGATCGGCCTGTTCGGGCTTGCTGCCATGTTGCTGCTTGTCGGCCTGGCCAACATCATCATGGATCGCGCGCGGCTGGCCGAAGAGGCCGACGCCATTCCGAGCATGGCTGAAACCCCGGCGGCCAAGGCGGCCAGCGATCCGCTTGCCGACATCGGCGTCGTGCCTGCCGCCGATCCCACGGCGGCAGCCGCCAAGAAGTAAGCCTGCGCGCTTCGCGAGCGCTGCGACTCCGATCCGGGAAATTACGGGATGGCCCCCTCGCGCCGGTGCTCGTGCATGGAACGCGCGCTGACGAGGCAAGGCGCGAAGTCGCGTCGATGCTGCGCAATTTCCCGGCTTTGCGCGCTTTTCGAGATGATCCCCGTATTTTCCCCTGATGCCGTCCGGCGATTAGACATTGGTCGCAGCGCGGGAAATGCGGGATTTCGGGGTGAGTCGAAAATTTGTTTATTTTCAATATTCTAAAATAGAACAAAAAGAGACTGTATAAAGGTTCCCGGCTATCTCGACCGGTTTGAAGCAGAAATTTCCGCCTTTTCCCGGAAAATCCCCTAAAAGCCCTTTTCTGAATCCCGCTCTAACGGTAAGAGGAAATCCTATCGGAACGGATGAACCGCCGCGTTGTCATGGCGCGGTCAGCCGGTCGCAAATCGCGCGGCCAGCGGTGGAGAAGTCGTGCCGGTTTTTAGGGCAACCCTCACGGGACTAGGGGCAGATGGCGTCGCAGCCATATAACTACAACGGCACCGGCTTTTCGCTCTTGCGCGACAAGGGTCGGTTCGTGCTGCCTCCGCAGTTCCGCAAGACGGTCAAGGATTCGAGCGGCGAAAAGGCCGTCCTCTGCCTCGACAAGCACGATCGCTGGCCCTGCCTGATCGGCTTCGGCCTTTCGCGCAAGGATGGCTTCGAGGCCCAGCTCGATCGCGAGGAAGACCTCGCCGCCAAGCGCAATCAGGATTTCGATCGCGAACTGCGCGGCCTCCAGCTCAACGGTTTCGCCCAGCTGCCCTTCGACGACAGCGGCCGCTTCGTCCTGCCCGAATACCTGGCGGAACTCGCCAGCGTCGACGACCAGCTCTATTTCCAGGGCGCAGGCCAGTTCTTCGTGATCTTCAGTCCCAAGCGGCTTGCCGAGATGGGGCAGGGCTGGGAAGGCGCGCAGGCCGCCTGCCGCCAGCTCGCGGCCGAAGCGCTGGGCAAGGCCAAGGCCAAGGGAGCCGCGGCATGAGCACGGCATCCGTCCCGCACGTTCCCGTCCTGCTCGACGAAGTGATCGCCGCACTCGCGCCGGTGGCCGGCTCGGTCATCGTCGATGCCACGTTCGGTGCCGGCGGCTATACCCGCGCACTACTCGCTGCGGGCGCCACGGTCCACGCCTTCGACCGCGATCCCGATGCGATCGCCGCCGGTCGTCTCTGGCCCGAAACGCAGGAGAACCCGCCACGGCTCGTGCTGCATCCGCGTCGCTTCTCCGAAATGGTCGCCGCGCTCAACGAGGCGGGGATTTCGCGGGTCGACGGCGTCGCCATGGATGTCGGCGTGTCGTCGATGCAGCTCGACCAGCCGGAGCGCGGCTTCGCTTTCGCTGCCGACGGTCCGCTCGACATGCGGATGGAGCAGGAAGGGCCGAGCGCCGCCGACTTCGTCAACACCGCGGGTGAGGGCGAGATCGCCGACGTGTTGTTCCAGTACGGCGAGGAGCGCCAGTCGCGCCGCGTCGCACGCGCGATCGTCGCCGCGCGGCCGCTGTCGACCACCGGCGAACTGGCCAACGTGGTGCGCAAGGCGCTGGGCTACAGCCCCAACTACAAGGGCAGCTCGGGCCCGTCGAAGGACCCGGCGACGCGGAGCTTCCAGGCGATCCGCATCCACGTGAACGCCGAGCTCGACCAGCTCAACGACGGCCTCTTTGCGGCCGAGGCGCTGCTCAAGGACGGCGGCAAGTTGGCCGTGGTCAGCTTTCACAGCCTCGAAGACCGGATCGTGAAGCAATTCCTGCGTGATGCCAGCGGCGCGGTCGCCTCGACCTCGCGTCACTTGCCCGCGGTCGCCGCCAAGGCGCCTGCGGCCTTCGCGCAGATCGCGAAGGCGGCGCGGCCGTCGGACGCCGAAGTCGCGCGCAACCCCCGCGCGCGCTCGGCGACGCTCCGCGCCGCCACCCGCACCGATTCCCCCGCGCGTGAGAGGAAAGCGGCATGAACCTGACCCGCGACCGCGTTCGTTCGATCGGCTGGGCCGTGATCCTCACGGTCTGCGCCGCGCTGACCCTGATTCTCACCTTCCGCGTCAACGCGATCAAGAGCCAGGTTCGCCTGGCCGAGCGCCAGATCGTCGCGCTCAAGCAAGAAAAGCTCGCGCTCGAGACCGAATTCGAGACGCGCGCCAACCAGCAGCAGCTGCGCGCGGTCAACGACGTTGAGTTCGGTTACGAGGCGCCCAAGGCGGGCCAGTATATCGAGGGCGAGCGTCAGCTCGCCGTGCTCGGCAAGGAACGCGGCCCGGGCGCGCCATCGCCGATCCGCGTCGCCCATGCGGACCTGGCCGAGGACGAAGGTTCGGCCTTTCCCGCCATGGTCTCGCCGTTGAGCGGCAAGGCCATCGCTGCCGAAATGCCCGCTGGCGGTACGCGCAAGCCCGCCGAGGCTTCGGACCTCAAGGATCGTCTCGCGCGGATCGAACTGCGCTCGACGCGCAAGCCGGCGAAAGACGAGGCCAGCGTCGAATGACCGCGGTCGCCGTCACCACGATCAGCACGGGCCGTCGCCAACTGGTGAACGTGCGCCAGCGTTCGCTGGTCGTGGCGAAGTGGCGCATGCTCTGGGTGCTGACCCTGTTCGGCGTGATCGCGCTGCTGGCGCTCGGGCGCATCGCCATGCTCGGCGTGTTCGAGCCCGGCCGCGGCCCCGTCACCATGGCCGACGCGCTCCTGCCCAGCCGCGGCGAGATCGTCGATCGCAACGGCGTGCCGCTGGCGCGCGCGTTCAACGCCTATGCGCTGTGGTTCAATCCCAAGGCGCTGGGCGAGGGCGGCTCGCCGCTGGTCAAGTCTCCGGCCGAAGTCGCCGCCGCGCTGGTCCGCGTCTTCCCCGACATGGATCAGGCCAAGCTGACCGCACGGCTGGCTTCGGGCCAGCCCGGCTACCTGCGCCGCCGCATCCTGCCCGAGGACGCCAACAAGCTCCACGCGATCGGCGAGCCCGCGCTCGAGTTCCCGCGCGAGAACCAGCGTTTCTATCCGCAGGGCTCGATGGCCGCGCACATCCTCGGCTTCGTCGGCGCCGACGGCAAGGGCCAGGTCGGCATGGAGCAGGTGTTCAACGACAAGCTGACCGATCCCGCCACCCGCGGAACCCCGCAGATGCTGTCGATCGACCTGCGCGTCCAAGGTGCGCTCGAGGACGAACTCGGCCGCGGCATGCGCGAGAGCAATGCCAAGGGCGCCGCCGGCATCATCCTCGACGTCGACACGGGCGAGGTCGTCGCCCTGGCTTCGCTGCCCTCGTTCAATCCCAACCTGATCGACGAGTCCTCGACCCCCAACATCTTCAATCGCGTGACCAACCAGGTCTACGAGCTCGGTTCGACCTTCAAGCCGATCACCGTCGCCGCCGCGCTCGATGCCGGTACGGTGACCTCGATGGCGCGTCGTTACCCGGCCGCGCCGTTCCAGATCGGCCGCTTCACGATCCGCGACAGCCATTCCATGGGTGCCTCGCTCAACGTGCCCGAGGCGCTGATCCATTCGTCGAACGTCGTCACCGCGCAGGTCGCCGACGAGCTCGGCGGGCAGCGGCTCAAGGCGACGATGGCCGCGCTCGGCATGAACGAGCGCCCCTATATCGAGCTGCCCGCGCGCGGTTTCCCGATCTGGCCGAGCGGCACCTGGGCGCGGATCACCAACATGACCGTGTCCTATGGCCATGGCATTGCGGTCACCCCGCTTCACCTCGCCTCGGCCTATGCGGCGATGGTCAACGGCGGCATTTGGCGCCCCGCGACCTTGCAGAAGCTGACGCCGAGCCAGGTCCCGCAGGGTCGCCGCGTGTTCAAGGCCTCGACCTCGGCGCGGATGCGCCAGCTGCTGCGCATGATCGTCGAGGACGGCACGGGCCGGAAGGCCGATGCGCCCGGCTTCCGCATCGGCGGCAAGACTGGTTCGGCCGAGAAGCCCGGTGCCGGCGGCTATCGCAAGACCTCGCTGGTCGCGACCTTTGCCGCGGCTTTCCCGATGGACCGTCCGCGCTTCGTGGTCATCGCCATGCTCGACGAGCCGCAGGGCACCCAGGCCACGTCGTTCCAACGCACCGCCGCCTGGAATGCCGCGCCGATCGTCGGCCGCGTCGTCCCGCGCATCGGCCCGCTGGTCGGCGTGATGCCTGACGAGAGCCACGACGTCGACATTTCCGAACTGTCGCCGCTGATCCCCGCGGGAGCCGAGGAGTGAGGCTCGACGCGCTCGCCCAGGCTGCCGGCATCGCGCTGCCCGCGAGCACGGACGCGAACGTGACCGGCTTCGCGATCGACAACCGGAAGGTCGCGCCCGGCACCGTCTTCGGCGCGTTCCAGGGCGCGAAGGTCAATGGCGAAGATTTCATTCCGGCTGCCATCGCTGCCGGCGCCGTCGCCGTCGTCGCGCGGCCCGAGGCGAAGGTCGAAGGCGCGGTGCACATTTCCGCTTCCGAGCCGCGCCGTGCGTTCGCGCACCTCGCGGCTCGGTTCTTCACGCCGGTGCCCGAGACCGTGGTCGCCGTCACCGGTACCAACGGCAAGACCTCCTGCGTCGAGATGACGCGCCAGCTCTGGCGCATGGCCGGCCACCGTGCTGCCTCGATCGGCACGCTCGGCGTGACCACGCCCGACGAGACCGTCTCGACCGGGCTGACCACGCCCGACATCGTCACCTTCCTGGCCAACATGACCGGCCTGGCCCGCGAAGGCGTGACCCATGTCGCCTACGAGGCGTCGAGCCACGGCCTCTCGCAGTTCCGCAACGAGGGGCTCAAGGTCGCCGCCGGCGCCTTCACCAATCTGAGTCGCGACCACCTCGACTACCACGCCGACATGGACGACTATTTCGCGGCCAAGATGCGGCTGTTCGACGAGGTCGTCGTCGCCAAAGAAGGCGGGGGCGGCGCGGCGGTGGTCTGGGCCGACGATGCCTGGTCGGCCAAGGCGATCGAACATGCCAATAAACACGGGCTTACCCTGTTCACCGTGGGGGTGAACGGCGAGGCGATCCGGCTGGCCTCGCGCCAGCCGGGTCAGCTCGGCCAGATGCTCGAGATCGAGCACGCGGGTACGGCCTATACGGTCAAGCTGCCGCTGATCGGCGCCTATCAGGCCGCCAATGCGCTGGTCTCGGCAGGGCTCGTGCTGGCCACCGGCGGCGATCCCAAGCAGACCTTCGACGCGCTCTCGCGGCTGCAGCCCGTGCGCGGCCGGCTCGAGCGCGCGGCGATCACCCGCGCCGGCGCGCCGGTCTATGTCGACTATGCCCATACCCCCGACGCGCTCGAAGCCGCGATCGCGGCGCTGCGGCCGCATGTCGGCCAAAATGGACAGGGCGGCCGGCTGATCGTCGTGTTCGGCGCCGGCGGCGACCGCGATCAGGGCAAGCGGCCCGAGATGGGACGCGTCGCGCAGGCCCAGGCGGACCTTGTCATCGTCACCGACGACAACCCGCGCGGCGAAAATCCGGGGGTTATCCGGTCGCAGGTTCTTGCGGGAGCGCGCGGTGCGCGTGAAATTGGCGACCGACGCGCGGCGATCGCCGCCGCGGTCGGCGAAGCGGGGGCGCAGGACATCGTGCTCGTAGCAGGGAAAGGCCACGAGCAGGGCCAGATCATCGGCAGCGGTGACGCCATGCGCGTGCTGCCGTTCGACGACGTTTCGGTTGCAAGGGAGTGCGCGGGCGCTCCCGAAAGGGAAGACTAATGGCTGCGGTTGCACGAATTCTCGAATGGCCTGTTGAGATTGCCGACGACCTGCCGCTCGCGCTGTGGGACGCGATCGCCATCGCGCGCGCGGTCAAGGGCGTGGCCAATGCCGATTTCCAGGTCTCGGGCGTCGAGATCGACAGCCGCGACGTGATGCCGGGCGACCTGTTCTTCGCGCTCAAGGGCGAGAGCATGGACGGTCACCGCTTCCTCGAAGCCGCTTTCGCCAAGGGCGCGGCTGCCGCGGTGGTCGATCGCCCGGTCGACTATCCGCACATTCTGGTCAACGACACCACCGCTGCGCTCGAAGCCCTGGCCAAGGCCGCCCGCGCCCGTACCCCGGCCAAGGTCATCGGCGTCACCGGCTCGGTCGGCAAGACCGGCGTCAAAGAAGCGATCTTTGCTGCGCTCGATCGCTCCAGCCGCGGCGCCGCACACCGCTCGGTCAAGAGCTACAACAACCACGTCGGCGTGCCGCTGAGCCTCGCGCGCATGCCCTCGCGCAGCCGCTTCGGCATTTTCGAGATGGGCATGAATCACGCGGGCGAAATCGCCGCGCTGACGCGCCAGGTGCGCCCGCACGTCGCCGTCGTCACGACGATCGCGCCCGCGCACATCGAGATGCTCGGCAGCGAGGAAGCGATCGCCGACGCCAAGGGCGAGATCTTCGAGGGTCTCGAAGAGGGCGGCGTCGCGGTGATCCCCGCCGACAGCCCGCACTACGAGCGGCTCAAGGCCAAGGCCGAGAGCCTCGGCGCCAAGGTCGTCGGCTTCGGCCGCGCCGCCCATGCTCAGGTCCGCCTGCTCGACACGATCGCGGCGGCCAACGGCGGCTCGCTGGTCACCGCCGATCTCGGTGACCGCCGCCTCTGCTACACGATCGCCGAGCCCGGCGAGCACTGGGTGATGAACTCGCTCGCGGTCATGGCCGCGGTGCGGGCCGCGGGTGGCGATCTGGGTGCGGCCGGTGTTGCGCTGGCCGACATGCCGGGCCTGGCCGGCCGCGGTGCACGCCTCGAGATCGCGGTGCAGGACGGCCCCGACGGTCGCGGCAAGGCGCTGCTGATCGACGAGAGCTACAACGCCAACCCCGCCTCGATGCGCGCGACCCTGGCGCAGCTCGGCAAGACCGTCGCGCGCCGCCGCATCGCCGTGCTGGGTTCGATGAAGGAACTGGGCGATCACGGTCCGGCCTTCCACGCCGCGCTCGCCGAGCCGCTGGGCGAGGCTCATGTCGACTATGTGGTGCTGGTGGGCGACGAGATGAGCGCTCTCGCCGATGAATTGGGGAAATCGGAAAACACCGCGCTTGGCAAGCCGATCGCCTTCGCCCATTGCCGGAACCCGGCCGAGGCAGGCCAGGCGCTCGCGGATTTCGGCGTGGAAAGCGGCGACGCGATCCTCGTCAAGGGCTCGAATTCGGTCGGGCTCGGCGCGCTGGTGAAGGCTCTCGCTGCCAAGGACGCCTGATGCTTTACCTCATCGCCGAATATTTCCACTTCGAGGGTCTGGCGAACCTCATTCGCTACCAGACGTTCCGCGCCGGCGCGGCGATGATGACGGCGCTGGTGATCGGTCTGATCATCGGCCCGCGCTTCATCAACATGCTGCGCGTGCGCCAGGGCAAGGGCCAGCCGATCCGCGAGGATGGGCCGCAGACCCACCTCGCCAAGCGCGGCACGCCGACGATGGGCGGGCTGATGATCCTGATCTCGCTCGTCGTGTCCATGCTGATCTGGATGGACCTCAACAACCCCTTCGTCTGGGCCTGCCTGGCCGTGACGATCGGCTTTGGCGCGATCGGCTTCCTCGACGATTACGACAAGGTCACCAAGCGCAGCCACAAGGGCGTTTCGGGCAAGATCCGGCTGTTCCTCGAGTTCTGCGTCGCGGGCGTCGCCGCCTACATCATCGTCAGCCAGGTCAACACCAACCTTTACGTGCCGTTCCTGTCGAACCGCTATATACCGCTCGGACCCTTCTACTACGTCTTCGCGGCGGTGGTCATGGTCGGTGCTGGCAATGCGGTGAACCTGACGGACGGTCTCGACGGGCTCGCGACCATGCCGGTCATCATCGCGGCGGGCACTTTCGCGATCATCGCCTATCTGGCCGGCCGCGCCGACTTCGCGACCTACCTCGGCATTCCGCACGTGCCGCGCGCGGGCGAGCTTGCGATCCTGTGCACGGGCATCATGGGGGCGGGGCTGGCGTTCCTCTGGTTCAACGCGCCGCCGGCCGCCGTGTTCATGGGTGACACCGGCAGCCTCGCGCTGGGTGGCGCGCTTGGCGCGATCGCCGTCGCTGCACATCACGAGATCGTGCTGGCCATCGTCGGCGGGCTTTTCGTGCTCGAGGCGGCCTCGGTCATCATTCAGGTGTTCTGGTTCAAGCGCACCGGCCGCCGCGTCTTCCGCATGGCGCCGATCCACCACCATTTCGAACAGAAGGGCTGGGCGGAATCGACCGTGGTCATCCGCTTCTGGATCGTCTCGATCATCCTCGCCGTCATCGGCCTGTCCACGCTCAAGCTTAGGTGATCGCCGCAAGATGATCACCTCTGACGCCTTCGCCGGAAAACGCTTCGCCGTCCTCGGTCTCGCCCGCTCGGGCCAGACCGCGGTCGAGACGCTGCTCGCCAGCGGGGCCGAGGTCACCGCCTGGGACAGCCGCGAGGAACCGCGCCAGGGCCTGGCCGATCGCGGCGTCGAACTGGCCGATCCGCTGACGATCGACCTGGCGGGCTTCGCCGGCGTCGTCGTCTCGCCGGGCGTGCCGCTCAACCGTCACCCGATCGCCGAAGCCGCCGCTGCCGCGGGCGTGCCGGTGATCGGCGACATCGAGCTTTTCGCCCAAGCACGCCACAGCCTGCCCGCGCACCGCGTCGTCGGCATCACCGGCACCAATGGCAAGTCGACCACCACGGCGCTGGTCCACCACCTGCTCGAAAGCGCCGGCGTGCCAGCGCGGATGGGTGGAAACATCGGCCTGCCGGTGCTCGGCCAGGCGCCCTTGCCCGAGGGCGGCGTATACGTGCTCGAACTGTCGAGCTACCAGATCGATCTCACGCAGAGCCTCGACTGCGAGGTCGCGGCGCTGCTCAATATCACGCCCGACCATCTCGATCGCTACGCGGACTTCGCTGGATATGCCGCGTCGAAGGCGCGGCTCTTCGCGATGCAGCGCGTCGATCACGATGCCGTGTTCGGGGTCGGCGATGCCGAGACCGCGGCGATCGCGCAGTGGGAGGCGAGCCGCCGCGCCGCCGACCGCGTCCACCGCGTCACCGGCGAGGACCTGCGCGACCTGCAGCCGGGCTGGCCCTCGCTGCAGGGGCCGCACAACCTGCAGAACGCCGCCGCGGCGGTCGCGATCGTCGAGGCGCTGGGGCTGACGCGCGCGCAGTGGCAGGCGGCGCTGCCGACTTTCGGCGGCTTGCCGCACCGCATGGAGCGCGTCGCCGAAGCCAACGGCGTGATCTTCATCAACGACAGCAAGGCGACCAACCCCGCCTCGACCGCGCCCGCGCTCGGCGCCTTTCCGCCGGTCGCGGGCGATCATCGCCGTATCCACTGGATCGTCGGTGGCCTGCCCAAGGGCGACGACCTCGACGAGTGCGCGCCCTATTTCGGCAATGTCGCCGCCGCCTATACGATCGGCGACGCCGGCCCGCGCTTCGCCGAAATCCTCGGCCCGCACATGCCCGTGCGCCGCAGCGAGATGATGTGCGAGGCGATCCGTGAGGCTATCGAGGCGGCGGATCCGGGCGACGTGATCATGCTCTCGCCGGCCTGCGCCAGCTTCGACCAGTTCCGCGATTACGAAGCGCGCGGCGATACCTTCCGCCAGCTCGTCGAGGCGCTGATCGCGCCGGATGCGGACAAGGTGGCCTGCTGATGGCGACGCATCCGCCGCTGGTTCCCGGCGTGAACACCACGGCGCAGAACCGCCAGCGCTACCGTCGCAACCGCCGCGGCGAGTTCGCGATCTGGTGGCGCGAGATCGATCGCGTGCTGCTGACCCTGATCCTCGCGGTCATGGCGATCGGCACGGCGGCCGTCGCCGCGTCCTCGCCGGCTTCAGCCCGCCGCCTGTCGACCGCGGCGCTCAAGCTCGACGATCTGCACTTCTTCATTCTCCACTTGCGCTGGCAGGCGATCGGTCTGGCGGTTATGCTTGGTGCCTCGTGCCTGCCCAAGGACACCGCGCGGCGGATCGGCATCCTGCTCGGCGCGGCGATGCTCGTCGGGCTCGCGCTCGTGCCCGTGATCGGCAGCGAAGTGAACGGCGCGCGGCGCTGGCTGAACCTCGGCGTGTCGCTGCAGCCTTCGGAATTCCTCAAGCCGGCCTTCGCTATCGGCCTCGCCTGGATTCTGTCCTGGCGTTCGCGCGATCCGAACATTCCGGTGCTGGGCATCAGCGTCGGCATCATGACGCTGGTCGGCGGGCTGCTGATGCTTCAGCCCGACTTCGGCTCGACGATCCTGTTCGCCGGCGTCTGGTTCGTGCTCGTGCTGCTCTCGGGCATCTCGGTGCGGCTGATCGCCACGGCGGGGGTCGGCGGGGTCTCGCTGATGGTTGCGACCTATGTGTTCTACGACAATGCCCGCCACCGCATCGACGCTTTCCTTGGCGGCGGCACGGCCTACGACCAAGTCGATCTCGCGCAGCGCACCCTGCTCTCGGGCGGCTGGACTGGCAGCGGGCTGTGGCTCGGTACGCGCAAGCTGTCGCTGCCCGAAGCGCATACCGACTACATCTTCTCGGTGATCGGCGAGGAATTCGGCCTCTGGGTCTGCGCCGTGATCGTCATGCTCTATCTGGCGATCATCGTGCGCGTGCTGCTGCGGCTAGTGGAAGAGGAAGACCTCTTCACCGTGCTCGCCGCGACGGGCCTCACCGCCCAGCTCGGCGGCCAGGCCTTCATCAACATCCTCGTCAACCTCCAGCTCTTCCCCTCGAAGGGCATGACCCTGCCGCTGATCTCCTATGGCGGCTCGTCGACGGTCGCCCTCTGTCTGGGTGTCGGCTTCCTGCTCGCGATCACGCGGCGCAACCCCTTCATCACGCGCGAAGGCCTGTCCCTGCGCGGAGAACCCGGAGCGAAGAAATGAGTGTCAGCCGCCATTATGTGCTCGCCGCGGGCGGCACCGGAGGGCACCTCATCCCCGCCTTTGCGCTCGCTACTGAACTCGAGCGTCGCGGTCACCACGTCGCGCTGATTACCGATGCGCGCGGCGCGGCGATCCCCGGCAAGCCCGCTTCGCTGCCCGCGCACGTGCTCCCCGCCGGCCGGCTCGAAGGCAAGAACCCGCTGAGCTGGATCAAGGGCGTGCGCGCGATCCTCGAAGGTCGCTCGATGGCGTTGCGCCTGTTCGAGAGCTTCGAGCCCTCGGCCGTGGTCGGCTTCGGCGGCTATCCGGCGCTGCCCGCGCTGCTCGCCGCGACCTCGGCCAAGATCCCGACGGTGATCCACGAGCAGAACGCCGTGCTCGGCCGCGTCAACCGCTTCCTCGCGGGCCGCGTGAACGCGATCGCCACGGCCTATCGCGAGGTCGACCGGCTCTCGCCGAGCCATGCCGAGAAGGTCCATCTCGTCGGCAATCCCGTGCGCGACGAGGTTCTGGCGCTGCGCGACCAGCCGTTCCCGGCCTTCACCGCCGACGGCCTGCTGCGCGTGCTCGTCACCGGCGGCAGCCAGGGCGCGCGCGTGCTGTCCGAAGTCGTGCCCGATGGCCTGTCGATGCTCCAACCCGCGCTGCGCGCGCGGCTGCAGGTGACGCAGCAGTGCCGGCCCGAGGACATCGACGCCGTGCGCCAGCGCTATGCCACCCACGGCATCCCGGCCGAGCTCGGCACCTATTTCGAGGACATGGCGACGCGCCTCGCCGATGCGCACCTGTTCATCGGCCGCGCCGGTGCCTCGACGATTGCCGAACTGACCGCGGTCGGCCGCCCGGCGATCCTCGTGCCTTTGCCGATCGCGACCGACGATCACCAGGCCGCCAATGCCCGCGAGATGGCCGCATCGGGCGGCGCGCGCTCGATCCGCCAAGAGAAGTTTACCGGCGCCGAACTCGCCAAGCAGATCCAGGCCATGGCGCAGCATCCCGAGACCCTGGCCAATGCCGCGCACGCCGCGTGGAACTGCGGCTATCCCAATGCCGCTACGAACCTCGCCGACCTCGTCGAGGGCTTCGGCGGCTCGCCGCTGATGGACGTGATCCGCGTCGCCGGCCAGGCGCAGCCCGCGGGCAAGGAAGCGCTCGCGCTGGAGACGGCCGAATGAAGGGCGTCGGCACCGAGATCGGCACGATCCACTTCGTCGGCATCGGCGGCATCGGCATGTCGGGCATTGCCGAGGTGATGAACAACCTCGGCTACAGCGTGCAGGGCTCGGACATCGCCGAGGGCTATGTCGTCGAGGGCCTGCGTAAGCGCGGGATCAAGGTGTTGATCGGCCACGCCGCCGAGAACATCGGCGACGCCGCCGTGGTCGTCACCTCGACCGCGGTGAAGCGCGACAATCCCGAAGTCGTCGCCGCGCTTGAGAACCGCATCCCCGTGGTTCGTCGCGCCGAAATGCTGGCCGAGCTGATGCGGCTCAAGAACACCGTCGCCGTGGCCGGCACCCACGGCAAGACCACGACGACCTCGATGGTCGCCTGCCTGCTCGATGCGGGCGGGGTCGACCCGACGGTGATCAACGGCGGCATCATCAACTCCTACGGTTCGAACGCGCGCCTCGGCGCCAGCGACTGGATGGTGGTCGAGGCCGACGAGAGCGACGGCTCGTTCCTGCGGCTCGACGGCACGATCGCGGTCGTCACGAACATCGATCCCGAGCACCTCGATCACTACGGCTCGTTCGACAAGGTGAAGGCCTCCTTCGTCGAATTCATCGAGAACGTGCCGTTCTACGGCGCTGCCGTGCTCTGCATCGATCACCCCGAAGTCCAGGCGGTGATCCCCAAGGTGCGCGACCGCCGCGTCATCACCTACGGCTTTTCGGCCCAGGCCGACGTGCGCGGCGAGAACGTCACGCCCGTGCCCGGCGGCAACCGCTTCGACGCGGCCTTGCGCCAGCGCGACGGCTCGTTCCGCCGGATCGAGGGTATCGAACTGCCGATGCCCGGCCGGCACAACGTTCAGAACGCGCTCGCCGCGGTCGCCGTCGCGGCCGAGATGGGCTGCTCGGACGAGGTGATCTGTAACGGCTTCGGTAGCTTCGCCGGGGTCAAGCGCCGCTTCACCAAGGTCGGCGAGGTTGCCGGGGCGACGATCATCGACGACTACGGCCACCATCCGGTCGAGATCAAGGCGGTGCTCGCCGCCGCGCGCGAGGGCGTGAAGGGCCGCGTCATCGCCGTGGTTCAGCCGCACCGCTTCACGCGTCTGCGCGACCACCTCGAAGAGTTCCAGGCCGCCTTCAACGACGCCGACGTGGTCTATGCTGCACCCGTCTACGCGGCCGGCGAGCAGCCGATCGAAGGCGTGGACTCGGACGCGATGGTCGCGGGCATGAAGGAACGCGGCCACCGCTCGGCGCAGGTGATCGCCGGTGCCGATGCGCTCGCCGATGTCCTGGCGACGAGCTTGCAGGATGGCGACATGGTCGTCTGCCTCGGCGCGGGCGACATCACCAAGTGGGCCGCCGGCCTTGCCGATGCGATCGGCAAGCGGAGGGGGTCATGATGGCGGATGCGCTGCCCAAGGTTGCGGGCAAGCTCACGCAGGATGCCCCGCTCGCCCCGCTGGTCTGGTTCAAATCGGGTGGTGCGGCCGAATGGCTGTTCGAGCCCAAGGACCTCGCCGACCTGCAGGGCTTCCTGCGCGACCTCGATCCCGCGACGCCGGTCATGGCGCTGGGGCTCGGTTCGAACATGATCGTCCGCGACGGCGGCGTGCCGGGCGTGGTCGTGCGGCTCGGCAAGGCCTTTGCCAAGGTATCGGACCTCGGCAACAGCACGCTCAATTGCGGCGGCGGTGCCAGTGGTATCCTCGTCTCCTCGACCGCGCGCGACGCGGGCGTTGCCGGCGTCGAATTCCTGCGCTCGATCCCCGGCACGGTCGGCGGCTTCGTCCGGATGAACGGCGGCGCCTATGGCGGCGAGGTCAAGGACATCCTCATCGATTGCGATGTCGTCCTGCGTTCGGGCGAATTGCAGACGCTGGCCGTCGCCGAACTCGGCTATACCTATCGCCATTCCGAATTGCCCCTCGGCGCGATCGTCGTCGCCGCGCGGTTTCGCGGCCGACCGGGCGAGTCCGCCGCGATCCAGGCCGAGATGGATCGCATCTCCGCTAGCCGCGAGGCCTCGCAGCCGCTGCGCTCGAAGACCGGGGGCTCGACCTTCAAGAATCCCGAAGGCCACAGGGCCTGGGAACTGGTCGACAAGGCCGGCTGCCGCGGCTTTACCCTGGGCGGCGCGCAGGTCAGCGAGAAGCACACCAACTTCCTGATCAATATGGGCGAGGCCACCAGCGCCGACATCGAGGCCCTGGGCGATGAAGTGCGTCGCCGCGTGAAGGACAACTCGGGTGTCGAACTCGAGTGGGAAATCCAGCGCGTAGGCATGTTTGCCGGAGCGCCGGACAAGAACCGCGTGGGCAGGCCATGAGCTCGCGCCTCGACAAGCAGGTCCGGCAGATCGTCGAATATGTCCGCGACTACGGCCGCGTGGCGCTGCACGTCTACGGTGACGAGGAGGAGCTGCCGTTCACCTATTCGATCGGCTTCCCGGTAAGCCTCGATCATCCCGAGGTCATCATCGTCGGGCTGACCGAAGAGCTGATGAAATACATGATCGACGAGTTGTGGACGCAGATCTCCGAGAAGGGCCTGCGTCTGGCGGACGGCATGCGGATCGGCAATCTGCTCGAAGGCTTCGACTGCGTCGCGCGCGAGATCGTCGATCGCGACGTGATCGAGGCCTACTTCTGCGCCGGGATCGACTACCACCAGACACAGCGCGGCCAGGACATCGAGCGCGCCTTCCAGATCGTCTGGCCCGATTCTTCGATGGGCCTGTTCCCCTGGGACCCCGACTGCCCGGAAGACGTGATCGATTATCAGCCTGCTCTCTATCCTACGAGTTTGAATTCATGACCCTCCCCAAGCTCCATGTCGCGGTTCTGATGGGCGGCTGGTCCAGCGAACGCCCGGTCTCGCTGATGAGCGGCGAGGGCGTGGCCACGGCGCTCGAATCAAAGGACCACAGGGTCACGCGCATCGACATGGATCGCGACGTCGCGCTGCGGCTTTCCGAAGCCAAGCCCGATGTCGTGTTCAACGCGCTCCACGGCACGCCCGGCGAGGACGGTACGGTCCAGGGCATGATGGACCTGATGGGGCTGACCTATACCCATTCGGGCCTCGCCACTTCGGTCGTCGCGATCGACAAGGAACTGACCAAGCAGGCGCTGGTGCCGCATGGCGTACCGATGCCCGGCGGTCGCATCGTCGAGACCGCCGAGCTCTACGAGCGCGATCCGCTGCCGCGGCCCTATGTCTTGAAGCCGGTCAACGAGGGCTCCTCGGTTGGCGTCGCCATCGTCACCGATGCGGGCAATTACGGCAATCCGATCGCGCGCGACGCCAAGGGGCCGTGGCAGGAGTTCGACCGCCTGCTCGCCGAGCCCTTCATCCGCGGGCTCGAGCTGACCACGGCGGTGCTGGGCGACAAGGCGCTGCTCGTCACCGAACTGCGCCCCAAGTCGGGCTTCTACGACTTCGAGTCGAAGTACACCGACGGCATGACCGATCACATCTGCCCGGCCGAAATCCCCGACGAGATCACCGAGGCCTGCAAGGCGATCGCGCTCCAGGCGCATCGCTTGCTCGGCTGCCGCGGCACCAGCCGCTCGGACTTCCGCTGGGACGACGAGCGCGGCGTCGACGGGCTGTTCCTGCTCGAGGTCAACACCCAGCCCGGCATGACCGCGCTGAGCCTCGTGCCCGAACAGGCGCGGCATCTGGGCATGGACTATCCCGATCTGGTCGAGGCGATCATCGCCGAGGCGCTTGAAGACGCAAAAGCGAGAGCGAACGGATGACCACGCAGACGCTCAAGCGCAAGGCGCCGACCGCGCGCAAGGTCGCGGCCCGGCATGGTACGGCGCAGAAGGTGCGCGCGGCCAAGGCGACGACCGGCTCGGCCTTCGACGGCTTCATGTCGTGGATGCCGTTCAGCGAGGAACAGCTCCACCGCATCCTGCTGGCGATGATTCTCGGCGGCGCCGCCGTGCTCGCCTGGGTCGTCGCGGGCTTTGCCGGGCTTCCGGCCATGGCCGGGCAGCAACTGGCGATGATCGCCGGCGACGCCGGCTTCGAGGTCCGCCGCGTCGACGTGCGCGGGGTCAAGAACCTCAACGAACTCAAGATCTATGAGCGCGTGCTGACCGAGCGCAACCGCGCCATGCCGCTGGTCGACATCGAGGCGCTGCGCCAAGAGCTGATCCAGCTGTCGTGGGTCAAGGACGCGCGCGTCTCGCGCCAGTTGCCCGATACCCTGGTGATCGACGTGGTCGAGCGCGTGCCGCACGCCGTGCTCAAGAAGCCGGGCAATCGCCTCGCGCTGATCGACAGCGAGGGCAACGAGCTCGAGACCGTCAGCGCCGCCCGCGCCAAGGGTCTGCTCATGGTCGGCGGTCCGGGGGCCGGCAAGCAGATGGTGGCGCTTGCGGCGCTGCTCGAAGCCGCGCCCGCGCTGCAGCCGCAGGTGCGCGAGGCCGAATGGATCGGCAACCGCCGCTGGAATCTCAAGTTCAAGACGGGTCAGGTCCTGGCCCTGCCCGAGGGCGGCCAGGCGTCGGCCAAGGCGCTGATGGCCTTCGCGCGGCTCGACGGTACGAACCGCCTGCTCGGCGGCAAGGTCGCCGCCTTCGACATGCGCGCGCCCGATCGCATCTACCTGCGCGTGCCCGATCGGGCCAAGGACGAGGCCGAGGCCAAGACGGCGGCGGCAATCGCCAAGACCGCCGCGGCGGAAAAGCCGAAGCAGGACAAGCCGAAAGCTGCCAAGGAGGAACGCGAATAATGGCCTCGCCCCGCATCAGCCGCGTCTTCGGCGCGGTCAACATGGGTTCGTTCCGCATCTCGGCGATGATCGCCGGCATCTCGGATACCGGTGAGATGATCGTGCTCGGCTCGGGCCACCGCGCCAGCCAGGGCATCAAGCGCGGCTATGTCACCGACATGACCGCCGCCACTTACGCGGTGCGCGACGCGATCGAGCGCGCCGAACGCATGGCCAATACCAGCGTATCGTCGGTGTGGATCGGCTGCTCGGGCGCCGGGCTGGCCAGCCAGGTCGCGCAGGTCGAGGTCGACATCGGCGGCCGTCGCATCGAGCAGGACGACATCGACCACCTGCTGATCGCCGGGCGCGACGTGATCCAGCCCGACGGCCGCATGGTGCTCCACGCGCAGCCTGCGCACTATACGCTCGACGGCGCGCACGGCGTCGCCAATCCCAAAGGGCTCCACGCCGAGCGCCTCGGCGTCGACATCCATGTCATGCTCGCCGACGGTGCGCCGATCCGCAATCTGACCGAAGCCGTGCAGAACGCGCACCTCGAGGTCGAGGGCCTGGTCGGCTCGCCGATCGCCGCCGGCCACGCGTGTCTCAGTCCCGAGGAGCGCGATCTCGGTGTCGCGCTGGTCGAGATGGGCGCCGACGTGACCAACGTCTCGGTCTATTTCTCGGGCATGCTGCTCGGCATGGCGGCGATCCCGATCGGTTCGGGCGACGTCACCGATGCGATCGCCTCGTGCTTCGGCATCCGCCGCTTCCAGGCCGAGCGGCTCAAGTGCGTCAACGGCTCGGCGATCGCCAGCCCAACCGACCACCGCGAAATGATCCCGGTCAACGCCCCTGGCGAAGAAGCCACGGGTCCGCTCGCGCGCCACGCCGACGACAAGAACCGCATTCCGCGCGCCGAACTGGTCTCGGTCATCACGACGCAGGTCGGGCGGCTGATGGAAGAAGTGTCGAAGGCCTTGAAAGGTCTGGGCTTCAATAGTCAGCGCGGGCAACAGGTCGTTCTGACCGGCGGCGGCGCGGAGCTCGTCGGACTTGCCGACTACGCCCAGTCCGCGCTCGGCAAGCCCGTCCGCATCGGCAAGGCGCCGCAGCTCACCGGGCTCGCGGAAACGCATCTCAAGCCCGGTTTCGCGACGCTCGCAGGGCTCGTGCTCTATGCCGCGGCGGACCCGGTCGACATCCGTTCGATCGGCCCCAGCTACCAGCCGACACTGCGCTATGGCGGCTTCGGACTGGCGAACCGTGTCATCCGCGCGGTGAAGGAATATTTTTGACTGGCCTTTGCCCGCCTATGGGGCTGTGGACAAAGGTTAAAGCCGCTTTGATTCGCCGAGTCGAAGCGTGCAATTTGGAGGCTCAGGGATTTCCTCCCGTGCGAGCCCGCCAGGAGCAGTGAGATGAGCATCAATATCGGACCGCCGGCTATCGAAGAGCTTCGGCCTCGGATCACCGTCATCGGTGTCGGCGGTGCGGGTGGCAACGCCATCGCCAACATGATCAACGCCGAGATCGAGGGGGTCGACTTCGTCGTCGCCAACACCGACGCGCAGGCGCTGAACAATTCGATCACCGAGCACCGCATCCAGCTCGGCACCGAGATCACCAAGGGCCTCGGCGCCGGCGCCCGCCCCGAAGTGGGCAAGGCCGCGGCGGAAGAGAGCCTGCCCGACATCGATCGCGCGCTCGAAGGCGTGCACATGTGCTTCATCGCCGCGGGCATGGGCGGCGGCACGGGCACCGGCGCTGCGCCGGTCATCGCCAAGGCCGCGCGCGACAAGGGCGTGCTGACCGTCGGCGTCGTCACCAAGCCGTTCCTGTTCGAAGGCACGCGCCGCATGCGCTCGGCCGAAGCGGGCATCGAGGAGCTGCAGCGCCACGTCGACACGCTGATCGTCATACCCAACCAGAACCTGTTCCTGGTGGCCAAGGCCGAGACGACCTTCAAGGAAGCCTTCACCCTGGCGGACGAAGTGCTCCAGCAGGGCGTGCGCTCGATCACCGACCTCATGGTCATGCCGGGCCTGATCAACCTCGACTTCGCCGACGTCCGTTCGGTCATGGGCGAGATGGGCAAGGCGATGATGGGCACGGGCGAGGGCAGCGGCGAGAACCGCGCGCTCGAAGCCGCGGAACGCGCCATCGCCAACCCGCTGCTCGACGGCGTGTCGATGCAGGGCGCCAAGGGCGTCATCATCTCGATCATCGGCGGCGACGACATGAAGCTGCTGGAAGTCGACGAGGCCGCCAACCATATCCGCGAACTGGTCGACCCCAACGCCAACATCATCTGGGGGTCGGCGTTCAATCCCGACCTTCAGGGCAAGATCCGCGTCTCGGTGGTCGCCACCGGTATAGAGCAGAGCGCCGAAATGGCCGAGATCGCGGCGCGTCCGCTCAATCTCTCGCCCTCGCGCGGTCCGATTCGTCCGTCGATCACCACGCCCTCCGCTCCGCCCGCGCCGGTCGAACCCGTCGCCAAGCCGTTGGCAGAGCCCGTTCCCGAGCCGCAGATCATTCCGGTCGCGGCCCCGGCTCCTGTTCAGGAAGAGCCCGTGGCCAGCCTCGATCTCGCCAGCGAGGGCGATGCCTTCGAACTGACCGATGAGGATGCCGACGACATCGCGGACAGCTCGACGAGCTACGCCAGCCTCAGCGGTGTCAAGTCGAACCGCAGCGAGCCGCTCGAACTCGGTCTCGATGCCAGCGATGCACTCGATGAGCCCGCCGGTGGCCAGGACGAGCTGCTGCTGAACGCCACCGAGCTTGAGAAAGAAGACGCGCCGGTCTCGCCGCTGGTGACGCGCCGCAAGGCACCGATCGCACCGGGTGCCGGTGCCGGGGCGGCTGCGCCGGGCGGCGGTGGTCGCGGGCCGGTGGCCGGCAACACGTTGTTCGAGCGCATGGCCAACCTTTCGCGCGGCGTGAAGTCGACCCCCGCGAGCGATGAAGGCGATGAGGACGAGGATGATGGTACGGCGATCAGCATACCGCGCTTCCTCGGGCGCCAGAACAACCAGTAAGGGTCTTGTCGGCGCTCATTTGCCCAGGGTTCATCTCGGATCATGCATTGCAGATCGAGCATGGCGATTAGGATCATCAGGCTGACCGCGCTGACATCGGCGCTGGCGCTCGCTGCGGCGGGCGTCCAGGCCGGTGCTCAGGGTGTGCCGCAGCGTCCGATGACGCCCGGCGGCGTGCTGCCGCGCGCGACGGGACTGCCGCAGGTGTCGCAGCCCGTGGTCCAGTCGATCCCGAGCAGCGACGGCATGACGCTCAACGAGGCGCTCGGGCGGTTGGCGCGCGATCCGCGTGACGTCGGCGCGCTGATCGATGCGGGCAATGCCGCGCTGGTCATGGGCGACGTCGATGCCGCAACGGGCTTCTTCCGCCGCGCCGATCAGGTCGCGCCGGGCAATCCGCGCGTCAAGGCCGGGCTGGCCGGGGCGATGGTGCGCAACGGCGATCCCTTCGGCGCGATCCCCTTGTTCGATCAGGCCGAGGCCGCCGGCGCGCTCGACAGCTCGCTCGCGGCCGATCGCGGGCTTGCCTACGACCTCGTCGGCGACAGCGCGACCGCGCAGCGGTACTACCGTCAGTCGCTGGCGCGCATGCCCAGCGAGGAAGCGACGCGGCGCATGGCGCTGAGCCTCGCGATCGCGGGCGACAAGCAGGGCGCGGAGACGATGCTTTCGCCGCTGCTCCAGGCACGCAATCTTGCGGCCTGGCGTACGCGGGCCTTCGCGCTGGCGATCGTCGGCCAGACGGACGAGGCGGTGAACGTCGCCAACTCGGTCCTGCCCGCGGAACTGGCGGCCGGGATCGCGCCCTATCTGCGCTACATGCCGCGCCTGACGCGCGCGCAGCAGGCTGCGGCGGCCAATTTCGGGGCATTCCCGCGTGCTTCGGAAATCGGTCGCGACGATCCGCGGGTCGCGCAATATGCGCCCAAGACGACGAGTGTCGCGGCGATCGATGCGACGCTGACCCCCAAGGGGCAGCCCTTGGGGCGCAAGGTCCGGTCACGCGACCGCAATCGCAACAGCCGCAATGTGCAGGCGGTCGCCGCGCCGCCCGACCTGCAGCCCGCGCGCGAGGTCGCGGTTGCGGCCGCCGCGGCTCCGACGCGCGTCGCCTCGGCTCCGACCCGCAGTGTGCGCACACCTGTGCCGGCGCCAGTGCCGGCGCGCCCCACACCGACTTTGACACCGGCTCCGCAACTTGCGCGCACCTCGACGGCATTGCCGGCGCCGGCAACGCCGCCGCGTACCGCCTCGGTCACGGGCGTGCTGCCCGTGGCGCCGGGCTTCAATCTCGTGCCGAGCACGCCGCCTTCGGTTCCGTCGCCGGTCCCGACGTCGGTGCCGGCACCGACCGCTGCTGCCGCGGCACCCACGCCGACACCGGCCGCATCTATCGCGCAGATTCCGACCGCCGCTGCTGTCGCGATGCCCACGCCCACGCCGGCTGCGCCACCACCACCGCGAAGCCTGGCCGATGCCTTCGCCGATCTCGGACGGCCGAGCATAGACGTGACGCCGACCGCCGGTGCGGTCGACCTGCGCCGTATCAAGCCGTCACGGCCCGAACCGAAAAAGCCGGTCGAGCCACCCAAACCCAGCCATCCGAGCCGTATCTGGGTGCAGGTTGCGACCGGTCGCGACAAGGCCGCGCTCGGCTTCGACTGGCGACGCATGACGCGCGAAAAGGCCGAGGCGTTTCGCGGTAAGGCACCGATGATCAGCGCGTGGGGGCAGACCAACCGCCTGCTCACGGGTCCGTTCCAGAGCGAGGCGGCGGCGAATGCCTTCATTGGACAGTTGCGCCGCGCCGATGTAGAGGGCGCCTTCGTCTGGACCAGTCCGGCGGGGCAGGTCGTTGACGCCCTGACGACGGCGGCTGTGCCGCCGCGGCGCTAAAGGTTAATTGTCCACACTTTGTGCACAGGGTTGTGGAGTTTTGCGCAGGCGAGATCGGTGGTTCCATTGTGCGCCGGGTAGGGACCGAAGCATCCAACCGGCATGACGATAAGGGTTGCACGCAAGCTATGCGAACGGAACAGGACATCATGAACCGGGACGAGGACGCCGCACCGGTCGACATGCTCGCCTCGCTGTTCGAAGCGCGCGGCTGGCAGTATGAATTCGTCAGCGAAGACGAAATCACCGGCGAGGTGCAGGGCGCCTGGGCAAACTATCAGCTCCAGGCGATCTGGCGGCCTGAGGATCACGTGCTGCAGATCCTCTGCCTGCCCGACATCCGCATGACCGACGAGAAGCGTGCGGCGGTCTACGAAGTGCTGACCCTGATCAACGAACAGCTGTGGCTCGGCCATTTCGATGTCTGGTCGAACGGTGGCGTGCTGCTTTACCGCCACGGGCTTATGCTTGGGGACGAAGGGCTGCTGAGCCCCAGCCAGGCGCAGGTCGCGATCGAAACCGCGATCGAGGAGTGCGATCGCTTCTATCCGGTGTTCCAGTTCATCCTCTGGGGTGACAAGACCCCGGCCGAAGCGCTGGCATCGGCCATGGTCGATGCGGTCGGCGAGGCCTAGGTTGGCTTGATCCTCCCCGTTCCGGGGAGGATGCACACAGGAGCGCAACCATGCTCGACACAATCCTGATCATCGGCTGCGGCAACATGGGTGGGGCCATGCTCGCGGGCTGGCTTGCGGGCGGTATCGCGCCCTCGCGTTTCACCGTGGTCGACCCCGTCCTCGCCGAGGCGCCGCGGGGCGTTACCCTCTTGCGCGAACTGCCCAAGGGTGCGCGGTTCGATGTCGTCATGCTCGGCGTGAAGCCGCAGATGCTGGCGGAGGTCGCGCCGACGATCGCGCCGCTGATCGGCAGCGATACCACGTTGCTGTCCATCCTGGCCGGCGCCGAACTGGCGACGCTTGCCACGCTTTTCCCTGCGGCCGGTGCCCGGGTGCGGATCATGCCGAACCTCTCGGCGGCGATCGGCAGGTCGCCGATCGCGCTCGCCACGCAGGCTATCGACGCGGACCGGCAGGCCGAGGTCACCGCGCTGATGGATCCGCTCGGCACGCCCGAGTGGATTCCCGAGGATCAGTTCGACGTGGTGACTGCGCTCGCGGGCTCGGGGCCGGCTTTCGTCTATCGCTTCATCGACGCGCTCGCCGCGGGCGCGGCCGCGCTCGGGCTCGACGCAGGCCAGGCGCAGCGACTGGCGTTGGCGACGGTCGAGGGCGCCTCGCTGCTTGCTGCCGCCTCCGAGCATTCGCCGGGCGAACTGGCGCGCCGCGTCGCCAGCCCCGGCGGCACGACCCAGGCGGGGCTCGACGTGCTCGACGCCGACAGTGCCCTCGCCAGGCTCGCTCAGGATACGCTCAAGGCCGCGGCCGATCGCAATGCCGAGATGGCAAAGGCCACGCGCGCCTAAGTTGCAAGGGTTCGGCAACAAAATGTTACAAAATCGGCAGGACCGGTTTTTCTTGAATGTTTACCCGTAGAGGCCGATATTCCACACTATCGGCAATCCGCATCGGGCGGTGCCGGCAAAGGAGTTTGCAATGGCCAACTGGAACGACCCCCAGCTCGATAGAACGGGCTTCGGAGCGTCTCCGAGCCTGAACGGCGGCGCCATCGGCGGGGTGACCTACGATCAGGGCCTGCGTCGACACATGCTGTCGATCTACAACTACATGTCGTCGGGCGTGCTGCTCACGGGTGTGGTTGCGTTGCTGTTCGAGCGTTCGGGCCTCGCGCTGCAGATGATGCAGTCGCCGATCAAGTGGCTCGTCATGCTCGCCCCGCTGGGCTTCGTCTTCGCGATGAGCCTGGGCGCCAACAAGATGAAGACGGCCACGATCCAGGCGCTGTTCTGGGGCTTCTGCGTGATCATGGGTCTGTCGATGTCGACGATCTTCCTGATCTACACCGACGCCTCGATCGCCACGGCCTTCTTCGCCACGGCGGCCGCCTTCGCGGGTCTGAGCCTGGTCGGTTACACGACCAAGAAGGATCTGTCGGGCATGGGCTCGTTCATGATCATGGGTCTGATCGGCATCATCGTCGCCAGCGTGATCAACATCTTCCTGCAGTCGAGCGGCCTCAACCTGGCGATCTCGTGCCTGGGCGTGCTGATCTTCGCGGGTCTGACGGCCTATGACACGCAGCGTCTGAAGAACGAGTACGCCTACCTGCGCGGCACCGATTTCGCCGGCAAGGCGGTCGTGCTCGGCGCGCTGTCGCTGTACCTCGACTTCATCAACATGTTCCAGTTCCTGCTGAGCTTCCTCGGCAACCGCGACTAAGCGACGGGACGACTGGCGCGGCTCTGCCGCATCAGTGAACGGAAAATATCATGCCCGGTGCGCCTTTGGTCGCACCGGGCATTTTCTTTACCGCCGCGTGCCGCTACGAAGGTGTCCCGTTGCGGGAGTGGACGCGAGTGAACCTTTTGAAAATTCGGCATTACATCGTGGCAGGCGCCAGCCTTGCCGGTATCGCGGCGCTTTCGGCCTGCGGCCCCAAGACCCCCGTCGCCTCGGCGCCGCCGCCCGCGCCGGTCATGGTCGTCCCGCCGCAGCCGATGCCGCCGCGCGGCGCTTCGCCCAACCTCGTGCCGCCGCCGATCGACGCCTATGGCGTGCGACGCACGGTCAATGCCGGGATCTCGACGGCGCAGACCACGTGGAACCTGCGCTCGGCCTACAACGTCGCCGCGCTCAACTGCCTCGATCCCAAGCATGCCCAGATCGTGGTCAACTACCGCGAGTTCCTCAAGGTCCAGGCCAAGAAGCTGACCGCGGTCAACAAGACGGTCGACCAGGAGTTCAAGGCCAAGCACGGTACGCGCTTCATCCCGCCGCGCGAGGCCTATATGACGCAGGTCTACAACTACTTCGCGCTGCCGCCGACGATCTCCTCGTTCTGCGACGCGGCTCTGGCGATGAGCGCCGAAGCGGCGACGGTGAAGTCGGCCGACCTCGACAGCTTCGCCGGGCGCAGCTTGCCGTCGCTCGAGCGCGTCTTCCTCGAGTTCTATCGCAGCTACGACCAGTATCGCACCGATCTCGGCGCCTGGCAGGCCAAGTATACGGCCTCGCAGCCGATCGCGGTGGCGCTGCCCGCGGCGCCGCAGGTGCAGGCGCAGTAAGTTCGAGGCCTGCAACTTCGGGCCTTCCGTAACTTTGCGCTTTCAAGGGCGGCACCTCTTCGCTAAGGGGGCCGTCCGCGGGTGTGCCGATGTGACGTCGGCCTCTCGCTCGTACTGGAACGGGGCCGTAGCTCAGATGGGAGAGCGCGTCGTTCGCAATGACGAGGTCAGGGGTTCGATCCCCCTCGGCTCCACCAGTAGCGACACTCTTGAAGGTTTCGGCTGAAAGCGTCTCCCGCCTCCGGGAGTGACCGGCTTGAGATCGAGCCGAAAGCGCCTAGTTTTAGCCCATGCATTTTCTCGATCAGGCCAAGATATTCATTCGCTCCGGCGCCGGCGGCCCCGGCGCGGTCGCCTTTCGGCGTGAGAAGTACGTCGAGTACGGCGGTCCCAACGGCGGCAACGGCGGCAAGGGCGGCGACATCGTGTTCGAAGCCGTGCCCGGCCTCAACACGCTGATCGACTTTCGCTACAAGCAGCACTTCAAAGCCCCGCGTGGCGGCGGCGGTGCCGGCACCAATCGCACGGGCGCGGGTGGCGAGGACCTGATCATCAAGGTGCCGATCGGCACCCAGATCCTCGACGACGACCAGGAAACCGTGCTCGCCGACATGACCGAGCCCGGCCAGCGCGTCGTGCTGCTCGAAGGCGGCATCGGCGGTCGCGGCAATGCCAGCTACAAGACCTCGACCAATCGCGCGCCGCGCCAGCACCAGCCGGGCATGCCGGCCGAGGAAATGTACGTCTGGCTGCGGCTCAAGCTGCTGGCCGATGCGGGCCTCGTCGGCCTGCCCAATGCCGGCAAGTCGACCTTCATCAACCAGATCTCGAACACCAAGGCCAAGGTCGGCGCCTATGCCTTCACCACCTTGCGTCCGCAGCTCGGCGTGGTCGCGCATCGCAACCGCGAGTTCGTCCTGGCCGACATCCCCGGCCTGATCGCCGGCGCCGCCGACGGCGCGGGGATTGGCGATCGCTTCCTCGGCCATATCGAGCGCTGCCGCGTGCTGATCCACCTGATCGACATCAACGGCACTGACCCGGCCGAGGCGCTGCAGGTGATCGAGGAAGAGCTCGAAGCCTATGGCGGCGGGCTCGACGAGAAGCCGCGGCTGATCGCGCTCAACAAGATCGACACGGTCGACGAGGAACTGGTCAAGGCCTTCACCGCCGAGCTCAAGGCGGCAGGGGCCAAGCGGGTCTATCCGATCTCGGGCGCAAGCGGCAAAGGCATGGGCCGACTGCTCGACGCGGTGATCGGTCACCTGCCCGCCGCGACCGCGACCGAGAGGCCCGATGGCGAGCGGGAAGAGCTCGACGAGAAGCCGTGGTCGCCGATCTGAGACCAGCGATCTGATGGGGCGAGTCCCCGGTGCGACGAAACCGGTTCTAATTGTGACGATCCCTCGCTAATCCCGCGCCATGTCGATTACCCGCCTTTCCGACCTTGCCGACAAGACGGCCTGCTCGCGCCTCGTGGTGAAGGTGGGCTCGTCGCTGCTCGTCGGCCGCGAAGGGCTGCGCCGCGCCTGGGTCGAGGGGCTGGTCGCCGAGATCGCGGCGGCGCGGGCGCGGGGCCAGGACGTGATCGTCGTGTCCTCGGGTGCGATCGCGCTGGGCGCGGCACGGCTGGGGCTGGAGAAGGGCGGGCGCGGCAGTCTTGCCGATGCTCAGGCGGCCGCCGCGGTCGGCCAGATCGCGCTGTCGGGGCTCTGGGCCGAACTGCTGGGGCACCACGGCCTCACTGCCGCGCAGCTGCTGCTGACGCTTGAGGATCTCGAGGACCGGCGCCGCTATCTCAACGCCACGGCCACCCTGACACGGCTGCTCGATGCCGGTGCCGTACCGGTGATCAACGAGAACGATTCCGTCGCCACGCAGGAGATCCGCTTCGGCGACAACGATCGCCTGGCTGCGCGCGTCGCCCAGGCGGCCCGCGCCAGCGCGGTGCTGCTGCTGTCGGACGTCGACGGGCTCTACGATCGCAATCCCAAGGATCCCGCGGCCACACTGCTGCCCGAGGTTCACGGTGTCACCGCCGAGATCCACGCGATGGCGACGGGCGATTCCGCCTCGGGCCTCGGTTCGGGCGGCATGACCTCGAAGCTGCAGGCGGCCGAGATCGCCGAGCTCGCGGGTATCTCGCTCGCGATCGCCAACGGCACCTACGATGCGCCGATCGCACGCGCCGTAGAGCAGGGTATCGGCACGCTGTTCACGCCGCGCCGCAAGGCCGGTGCACGCAAGGCCTGGCTCGGCGGGAGGCTGCGGCTGCGTGGTTCGCTGACGGTCGATGCCGGCGCGGCCAAGGCGCTGGGTTCGGGCTCGAGCCTGCTCGCCAAGGGCGTGACCCAGGTCGAGGGCGTGTTCCAGCGCGGCGACGCCATTGCCATTCGCGATCTGGAAGGGCGCACGCTGGCGCATGGCCTGTCCGAATACGATGCGATCGAGTGCAGCCGCCTGATCGGCACCCATTCGAGCGAGCAGGAAACGATCCTCGGCTATTCGCCGCGTTCGTCGATCGTGCACCGGGACCAGCTGATCCTGCTATGACGCCGAATTCCCTATGACGATTGCCCTCACCGGTGGCACGGGTTTCGTTGGCCAGGCATTGATCGAGCAGGCGCGGGCGCAGGGCGTCGTCGTCCAGGCGCTGGCGCGCAAGCCGCAGGAGCGGCGCAACGGCGTCGACTGGATCGCCGGCGATCTCGGTGACCGCAAGGCGCTCGCCAAGCTGGTCGATGGCACCGAGGCGGTGATCCACGTCGCAGGGCTGACCCACGCGCAAAACCCGGCCGCGTTCGAGGAGGCGAATGTCGCGGGCACCCTCGCGGTGATCGAGGCGGCGCATGCGGCGGGCGTACAGCGGCTGATCTTCGTTTCCTCTCTGTCGGCGCGCGAGCCTGGGCTCTCGGCCTATGGCGCCTCGAAGGCGCGCGCAGAACGCGTGGTCAAGGCCTCCGGGCTCGACTGGACGATCGTTCGCCCGCCGACGGTCTATGGCCCGCGCGACAAGGACGTGTTCGAACTGTTTCGCTCGGCCAAGTGGGGCGTTATCCCGACTCCCAAGGAAGGGCGCTCCTCGCTGATCCACGTCGAGGACTTGGCGCGCCTGCTGCTGGCGCTGATGCCGGGGGGCGAGGGCGTGTCGCACATGAATTTCGAGCCTGACGACGGCAAGCGCGGTGGCTGGAGCCATTACGAGCTCGCGCGGATGATCGGCTGGTCGGTCGGGCGCAGGCCCAAGGTCATCGGTCTGTCGAAGCGAACGATGCAGTGGGCGGCCAAGGCAGATGCCATGTTGCGCGGCGCCAAGGCCAAGCTTACGCTCGACCGCGTCGGCTATATGACCCACCCCGACTGGGTGGTCAGCCTCGGCGCGCGGGTGCCCGCGGCGCTGTGGCGGCCGCGAGTCGAGACGCGCGAGGGCATGAAGGCCACGGCGCAGTGGTATCGCGCCGAGGGCTGGCTCTGAGTCGTTAGCCGCTGGTTCGTCTCGTCTCGGCTAAATGCTGCGGTGCAGAAAACTTTTCTTACCAATAAGACCAATTAGATCAGCGTTCTATTCCTAGCTTTGCTCCTCAACTTCGCAGGAGCAGCATATGTCCAATCCCAACAAGACGCCGCGTGACGGAAGCGATGGAGCCCTTTCCGCCTCGGCGCGTTCCAACATCGCCATGCTGGTTTTCGGCTTCTTCACCCTCTGCTTCCTCGTCGCGATCGACCACGAAGAGTGGTTCCACCTGCGTCCGATCAGCGCCGGCGCAGTGGCCGTGTCGCACGCCTCTGATCAGGCGTCGGAGGCGCCGTGACGGCCGCGCACGAGGTCGCTACAGAAGCGCGGAATCGCTATTCCGGCAAAGGCGCGACACGATGATCGTCAAGGCGACTCCCAGCCTCAAGCAGATCGTTCGCGAGGTCTGGCGACCGCTCATGATCCTGTTCGTCTGGGACGTGCTCGTGACCGTCGCCTATTACCGGCCCAGCTTTTCGGCGCCCGAACTCCCGCTCACACTGTTCGGTTCTGTGCTCGCGCTGTTTCTCGGGTTCCGCAGCAATTCGGCCTATCAGCGCTGGTGGGAGGCGCGGTCGCTGTGGGGGCTGATGATCAACGCCAGCCGCAGCCTGGCGCGCGGGGTGCGCAATTTCATGCCCGATCCCGCCGCAGCGCCGCTCAAGCGCGAGATCGTCCGGCGACAGATCGCCTATGTCAACGCGCTGCGGTGCCAGCTTCGGCGCCAGGCGATGGACGAAGATATCGGCCGGTTCATCGAAGATCCGGTCCAGGATCCGGCGCTGGGCCGCGTGAACGTGGCCAACGGCCTGCTCGACGGCACCGGACGGCGGATCGCCGATGTCCGCGCGAAGGGCTGGATCGACAGCATCCAGCAGACGCAGATCGAGGCAGTGCTGGTCGACATCGCCAATGCCCAGGGCGGCATGGAGCGGATCAAGAACACGCCGCTGCCGGTCCACTATCGGTTTTTCCCGACCCTGTTCACGCACCTGTTCTGCATCCTGTTGCCGTTCGGCCTGGTCGAGACCTTGGGGCTCGCGACGCCGCTGGGTTCGACCGTGGCAGGGCTGATGTTTCTCGCCGTTCTGGCGATCGGTGACGACCTGGCCGAGCCGTTCGACAACCGGGTTCACGACCTGCCGCTTTCGGCGATGTGCCGCACGATCGAGATCGATCTGCTCGAAGCGATCGGCGACGCTCCGCGCCCGCCATTGCAGGCGGACAAATACGGCGTGCTCTGGTAGGTCTTCGGGTCGAGCCTCCCGGAGACCGCCGATGCCGAGCACTGCCAATCTGATCGCCTTCGCGCTGATCGCGCTCGGCATGGTGCTCACGCCCGGCCCGAACATGGTCTATCTGATCTCGCGCTCGATCTGCCAGGGGCGCGTGGCCGGGCTTATCTCGCTCGGCGGCGTGGCGCTGGGTTTCCTGTTCTACATGCTTTGCGCGGCCTTCGGCATCACCACGCTCGTGCTCGCCGTACCCTATGCCTACGACGCGATCCGTCTGGCCGGCGCCGCCTATCTGCTGTGGCTGGCCTGGCAGGCACTACGTCCCGGCGGCCGTTCGCCGTTCGAGGTCCGCGAACTGCCGGTCGACGGTCCGCGCAAGCTGTTCCTGATGGGGTTCCTGACCAACCTGCTCAATCCGAAGATCGCGGTCATGTACCTGTCGCTGCTGCCGCAGTTCATCGATCCCGCGCGCGGCTCTGTGCTGACGCAGGCGCTGGCGCTCGGCTCGACGCAGATCGTCATCAGCGTTTTGGTCAATGCCGCGATCGCGCTCTCGGCCGCGTCGATCGCGACCTTCCTTACCCAGCGGCCGACCTGGGCCGTGGTTCAACGCTGGCTGATGGGAACGGTGCTCGCCGGGCTCGCGGTCAGAATGGCGACCGAAGCCCGGCGGTAATCAGAACACCGGATCGTAGCCGGGCGGCAGTTCGCCCTGATCGTCGTCGGGCTTGCCCGGGACGTGGATGCCGCATTCGGTCTTGTCCCAGCCCTTCCAGCGGCCCGAGCGCGGATCCTCGCCCGCAGCGACCTTGGTCGTGCAGGGCGAGCAGCCGATCGAGGGATAGCCTTCGGCCACCAGCGGATGCGCGGGCAGGTCGTGCTCCTCGACATAGGCGGCGAGGTCCTCGGCGCTCCAGTCGATCAGCGGATTGATCTTGAGCCGGCCCTGGGCGTCGGTCACGTCGATCTCGAAGCGCGGCAGATTGGCGCGCGTCGCGGCCTGAAACGCCTTGCGGCCGGTGATCGTCGCATCATAGCCCGCCAGTGCCTTGGCCAGCGGCTTGACCTTGCGAATCTCGCAGCAGCCGTCGGGATCGTAGGACCAGCGCAGTCCGCTCTCGTCCTTCTTGGCCAGTTCGGCCTCGTCGGGCGTGAGGTTGATCACGTTGGTCAGGCCGAGCCTGGCGATCAGTGCATCGCGATAGGCCAGCGTCTCGGGAAAGTGCTTGCCGGTCTCGAGGAACAGCACGGGGATGTTCGGGTCGATCCGCGAGACGAGGTGCAGCAGCACCGTGCTCTCGGCGCCGAAGCTCGAGACCACGGCGACGTCGCCCGCCGCGCCGCTCTTGAGCACGCTGGAGAGCATCTCCAGCGTCTCGGTGCCGCGGAACATGCGGTTGAGGCGGATTGCATCCGCTTCGGTGAAACGCGGCCCCGTGTCGATACGGTCAACGGCGCGCACTAACTGTTCAGCCATGCCTCTTGGACCAGATTGCCGGGCGGCCGTCTCCAGTTGCCTGGTAGACGTCGGGCCAGCGGTTGAAAGCGTTCTCCGCATCCTGCGGATCGAGCGGGGCGTTCGGCGCGAAGCTGTCGAAGCCGCAGCGGCGGAGGTGCGAGAGCTGATCGACGAAGACCGCGCCCACGGCGCGCAGTTCGCCCTCGTAGCCCGCCTCGCGCAGCAGGCGCGCCGACGAATAGCCGCGGCCGTCGCCGAACGAGGGGAAGTTGACTTCGACCAGCCGCAGCCGGTCGAGGAAGGGCAGAAGCTCGCGTGCGTCATCGCCGGGTTCGATGCGAACCGAAGCGGCGTTGGTCTGATCGCCGAAGGAATCGACCGTCACCGCGGGATCGGTCACGGGCTCGTCGTCGCGGAACCGGTATTGGGTCTCAACCATAGATCGCCTCCTTGAACGGAGCCATGCCGATGCGGCGGTAGGTATCGAGGAAGCGTTCACCTTCCTGGCGCTGGGCCAGATAGAGGTTCGTCGCCTTTTCGACCGCGTCGACGACGCCGTCTTCGCTGAAGCCGGGCCCGGTGATCGTGCCGAGCGAGGTGTCCGCGCCTTCCGAACCGCCGAGCGAGAGCTGGTAGTTCTCGACGCCCTTGCGGTCGACGCCGAGGATGCCGATGTGGCCGGCGTGGTGGTGGCCGCAGGCGTTGATGCAGCCCGAGATCTTGAGCTTGAGCTCGCCGATCGTGTCCAGCCGGTCCTGTTCCTTGAAGCGCTCGGCGATCTTCTGCGCGACCGGGATCGAGCGGGCATTGGCCAGGCTACAATAGTCGAGGCCCGGGCAGGCGATGATGTCGCCGATCGTGTCGAGGTTGGCGGTCGAGAGACCGGCCGCGTCGAGCTTCTGCCAGACCGTGTAGAGATCGGCTTTCTTTACATGCGGGAAGACGATGTTCTGGGCGTGGGTCACGCGCAGTTCGTCGAACGAATAGTCGCGCGCCAGATCGGCCATCAGGCGGATCTGGTCGGCGCTGGCATCGCCGGGAATGCCGCCCACGGGCTTCAGGCTGACGGTCGCGATGACGTAGCCCTTTGCCTTGTGCGCGACGGTGTTGTTGTCGACCCACAGCTTGAAGTCGGGATCGGACAGGTCGAGATCGTCCGAAGCCGCGGCGTCGAAAGCCGGGTCGGCGAAGTGCGGGATGATCCGCTCGAGCTCTGCGATCGGAGGCTCGATGCCCTGCGTCAGCAGGTGCGCGAACTCTTCCTCGACCTGGCGCGTGTATTCGTCCTTGCCCATCTCGTGGACCAGGATCTTGATGCGCGCCTTGTACTTGTTGTCGCGCCGGCCGTAGCGGTTGTAGACGCGCAGGCACGCCTCCGAGTACGTGATCAGCTGGTCGAGCGGCACGAAGGGATTGATCAGCGGCGCGATCATCGGCGTGCGGCCCATGCCGCCGCCGACGTAGAAGGCGCAACCGATCTCGCCCGCGTCGTTCTTGACGATCTCGATGCCGATGTCGTGCAGGCGCATGGCCGCGCGATCGGTCTTTGACGCGATCACCGCGATCTTGAACTTGCGCGGCAGGTGCAGGAATTCGGGGTGGAAGCTCGACCACTGACGCAGCAGTTCGGCATAAGGGCGCGGGTCGATCAGCTCGTCGGCGGCGGCGCCGGCGTACTGGTCAGAGCTGATGTTGCGGATGCAGTTGCCGCTGGTCTGGATGGCGTGCATTTCCACCGTCGCGAGGTCGGCCAGGATGTCGGGCGCCTCTTCCAGCTTGATCCAGTTGTACTGGATGTTCTGGCGCGTGGTGAAGTGGCCATAGCCGCGGTCGTACTTGTCGGCGATGTCGCCGAGCATCCGCATCTGGGCCGAGCTCAAGGTGCCATAGGGCACGGCGACGCGCAGCATATAGGCATGGAGCTGGAGATAGAGGCCGTTCTGCAGGCGCAGTGGGCGGAAGTTTTCCTCGGCCAGGGTGCCGTCGAGCCGGCGGCGGGTCTGGTCGCGGAATTCCTCGACGCGGACATCGACCATTTCCTGGTCGTAGGAGTCGTACTTGTACATCTCAGATCACCCAGTTCAGCGCCGAAGGATCGGCGGGCTTGAGGGTCAGGTCGGGGCGCACCGTCGGCCCCAGGGCGCGGATGCGTTCCTTGATGTGGTTCGGCCGGACGCCCTCGGGCGTCTGCGTGGCATCGACCACGTAGGACGAGTTCACGTGGCGCGCGGCTTCTTCGCGCGCGAGGATCTCGTCGGGATGTTCGGTCGCGTCGACGGCGTCTTCGATGTGGAGCGACCAGGCCTGGCCGTCCCACCAGATGACGGCGCCCGTTTTCAGGTCGTTGCCCGTTAGGATTTTCACTTCTCTACCTCCAGCGCCAGTTTGCGCAGTTCCTGTTCCGGTTCGGCGGTGACGTCGCCGATCACGATAAGGGCGGGGCTCTTAACGCGATGCGTCGCGACGAGCGAGGGCAAACCGGCGAGCGGTCCACGCAAAACGCGCATTTCGGGGCGGCTGGCGTTCTCGATCACCGCGACGGGGACGTCGGGGGCGAGACCGTCGGTCATCAGCTTTTCCGAGATCGCTTCGCTGGTGGCGACGCCCATGTAGATCACCAGGGTGCGGCCCTTGCCGGCGAGGCCCGACCAGTCCTGCTCGGTCAGGCCCTTGCACTGGCCGGCGACGAAGCTGACGATCGAGGCGCTGTCGCGGTGGGTCAAGGGGATCTGCGCGGCGGCGGCCGCTCCCGTTGCTGCCGTGATGCCGGGGACGATCGCCACGGGCACGCCGGCGGCGCGGCAGGCCTCGGCCTCTTCGCCGCCACGACCGAAGACGAAGGGATCGCCGCCCTTGAGGCGGACGACGTCATGCCCGGTCAGCGCTGCGGCGACGAGCAAGGCATTGATTTCATGCTGCGGCATCGTGTGGCGCGCGCGGCTCTTGGCCACCGAGACGAGCTTCGCGGCGGGATGCGCGAGCGCCAGGATCGCAGGATCGACCAGCCCGTCGTGGACGATCAGCTTGGTGCTGCCGATGAGCCTTGCTGCACGCAAGGTCAGCAGGTCCGGATCGCCGGGGCCGGCGCCGACCAGGTGGACCGTGCCGACCGGGGGCGGGATCGATGACGGGGATTCGTTCATTGCGGCGCATTTGGCGACGAATGGGCAAACTCGCCAGTCAGATTGCGTTGGGGCGGGGCTAGGAGAACTTTAGCTAGCCTTGGCGTGGGCGCGGAAAGTCTTCCGGCACTTCGCGCAGCCGGATGTCGCGGAGCGGCGCCGGCACCCGCAATCCGTTCTCGCGGAACAGGGCCCACAGCCGCTTGAGCACGTCGGAGCGGACATTGCCGATGCCTTCCTCGGGATCGTCGATCCAGATCTGGATCTCGAACTGGATGCCGTTTTCGCCCAGGGTGTGGAGCCAGACCGTCGGCGCCGGATTGTCGAGCACGCGGTCGGTCTCGCGCGCCGCCCTGAGCATCAGCGCCTCGGCAAAGGCGATGTCGGTGTCGTAGGTCACCGAGACGGGCACCTTCACGCGGACGTCGCGGCTCGAATAGGACCAGTTCTCCACCTGATTGATCATCAGGTTCTCGTTGGGGATCAGGTATTCCTTCTTGTCGCGCGTGATCACAGAAACCGCACGGATGCCGATCTTCTTGACCTGGCCGACCGTGTTCGAGATCCCGTCGTTGACCGCGATGACGTCGCCCGGCTTGATCGAGCGGTCCATCAGCAGGATGATCCCGGCGATCAGGTTGCCGAAGGTCTTCTGCAGACCGAAACCGATCGCGAGGCCGAAGGCGCCCGAGAACACGGTCAGCGCGGTCAGGTTGATGCCGAGCACGTCGATGCCGATAAGGATCGCGACGACCCATACGACAATCGAGGCGATCTTCTCGCCAATCAGCCGCTCGGCCGCGTCGAGCGGGGTCAGCCGGTGGAACAGCCGCCGCACCAGGCCGGCGGCGATACGCCCGCCGACAAACACGCCGGCGAGGACGACGAGCGTGATGATCGCTCGATATATCGAAATGCGCGAGCTGCCGACGTCGAAACCGATCGAGTCCAGGTGCCGGACGACTTCGGAAAGGCCGGCCTCCCAGGTCATAGGGCGGCGAAGCCCCGTTCGAGATCGGCGATCAGGTCGGTCGGGTCTTCCAGCCCGATGGCCAGCCGCAAGCCGAAGCGGTCGGTCGGATTCCAGCCCGCGGGCGGCCAGGGCGTCACCGCGCGGATCGGCGCAGGATCGACGGGCACGACGAGACTCTCGAAGCCGCCCCAGGAATAGCCGATGCCGAACAGGCTCAGCGCATCGACGAAGCGTGCGCGGCTGGCGGCATCGCCGCCTTTGAACACGAAGCTGAACAGCCCGCAGCCGCCGGTGAAGTCGCGCGCCCAGACCTCGTGTCCCGGCGCGCCCGGCAGCATGGGGCAGAGAACATGCGCGACTTCGGGCCGCGATCGCAGCCATTCAGCGATCTCAAGCGCGCTTGAGGTTTCCTGCCTAAGCCGGATTCCCAAGGTGCGCAGCCCGCGCAGTGCCAGTGCGGCATCGTCGGGTGAGACCACCTGGCCGAGCTGCTGCGCGCGCTTGCGCAGCACGGCGTAAAATTTCTCCCCGGCCGACGCGGCACCCATCATCAGGTCCGAATGGCCGCCGACATGCTTCGATAGCGACATGACGGTGATGTCGATCCCGCGTTCGAGCGCGGGAAAGCCGAGCGGGCTGGCCCAAGTGTTGTCGAAGACCGAGACGAGTCCATGCCGGCGCGCGATCGCAGCGAGCGCAGGTACGTCCTGAACTTCCATCGTCAGGCTGCCCGGTGCCTCGAGCAGCACCGCGCGACTCCGCTCGCAGATCCCGGCTTCGAGCGAAGCCGGGTCGAGCGGATCGAAGAACCTTGTCTCGACGCCGAAGTCGGTCAGCAGGCCGATACCCATCGCGCGCGTCGGATCATAGGCATTGTCGGTGATCAGCAGCACATCGCCGGCCTTGAGCACGGCCATCAATGCCCCGGCCAGCGCAGCGACGCCCGAGGGGTAGAGGATCGTTCCGGCGGCTCCCGGCTCGATCTCGGTCAGCGCCTCGGCCAGGGCCCACTGCGTCGGCGCGCCGCGGCGGCCATAGAAGAAGCGCCCGTCCTCGTTGCGCTTGGGACCGTCCTTGAGCGCGGCCATGTCCGCATAGAGATGCGTCGAGGCGCGCCAGACTGGCGGGTTGACCACCGATCCGGTCCATTCGGGGCGTCGCCCGGCCGAAACGAGGCGGGTGGCGATTTTCGGCTTGTCGGTCGGGGTCTTGGCCATCGCCCCAGCCTTACCGCCGCGATGGCGGGCAGGGCAAGGATTGGCGTTATCGCGTCCCTTGCTGCGCTGCAGCAATCGTCCTGACACATAAGCTTGTCATCGCGCAGGAGCTGGAATTGTTCGCGAAAGGACAGGCAGACGATGCGCAAACCCCTGCAGATCGGTGCGACTGCGCTTCTTCTCGTTCTCTGGAGCCTGTCGGTGGCGGCGGCACCCGATCGGCCGGAAGGCGATTGGCCGGGCGACGGCATCGAGCATGCGAGCCTGCAAGGCGCTCTGCAGCTCGACGGCGAGGTCTTCCATGTCCAGGGCCTCGCGCTCGATAGCCGGCGAATCTGGGTCACTTCGGTCGATCAGACCAGCCGCAAGGGCTATCTCCATCTGTTCGATCGGACCACCGGCAAGGTCCTGCACCGTGTCGAGCTGACCGACGGTGTGCGCTATCATCCGGGCGGCATTTCGTTGTCGGGCCGGTCGATCTGGGTGCCGGTGGCCGAAATGCGGCCGGACAGTTCGGCCGTGCTGATCGAGATCGACGCCGACAGCCTCAAGGTGCGCCGCCGCATCCGCGTGGCGGACCATCTCGGCTGCGTGGCGGCGACGGGCCGCACCCTCGTCGCGGGCAATTGGGACAGCCGGCTGCTCTATGTCATCGATCTCGACGATCCTGGGCGGATGCGCACCGTGCCCAATCCGTCGCCCACGCACCATCAGGACATGAAATTCGTCGACGGCCAACTCGTCGCGGCCGGCAGTCTGGGCTGGTGGAGCGGCACCGTCGACTGGATCGACTGGCCCTCGATGGAACTGCGCCGCAGCCTGCGCGCTGGCGCGGTCGGCCCCGTGCGGCCGTTCGGGCGCGGCGGGCCCTATACCGGCGAAGGCATGGCGATCGAGGGGCGCGATCTCTACGTGGTGCCCGAAGACGGCCCGAGCCGCCTGTTCCATTTCCGGCTGGACGCGTGAGGGAAGGCCAGGGTCGATCGGTCCTAGCGCACGTTCAGGCCGAGTTGGCCGAGGAGCTGCGCAGCCTGCTCGCGCGAGATCGTCGCGCCGCGAAACTGGCGGGCGTCGAACAACTGCAGCCCGCCGAGATCGGCCCCGCGCAAGTCCGCGCCGTCGAAGCGCGCGCCGTCCAAGTTGGCCTCTCGCAGGCTGCATTCGACGAGCGTGGCCTGGCGGAAATCGCATTTGCGCAGATCGGCCTGCGAGAAATCGACCCGGGTCAGCGTGGCCTTGCGGAAGGTGTGACCGGCGAGCTTGGCGTTGACGAACAGGGTCTCGCCGAAATGGATCTCCAATCCCTTCACCTCGAACAGGTCGCCGCCGGTCAGCTTGCACTGGTCGAACTTCGCGGCCTGCAGGTTGGTGCGCCGGAACGCGGCATTGTTAAAATCGCTGGCGACGCAGCGCGCCGCGCCCATGTCTGCCCCGGTGAAATTGACGAAGGCGCCGCGGCACGATTGCCAGGTCGTATCTTCGAGCTTTGCGCGGCTGATGTCGGCTTTCCGCACGTTGCAGCGTTCGAACCGCCAGCCGGTCAGATCGAGCCCGGAGAGGTCGACCTCTTCGAGATCGCAGTCGACCAGACATTGCGCGCGCCCGGTCAGGCGCTCGATGTCGGCCCGCGCCAGGGTCCGATCCCGCACGGCGCGATCAGCGAAAAGATCATCCATGTCTGGCTAGGCCGGCCCCGTTGCCTTGGGGGTCGCCGGATCGGCGCCCCATTCGCTCCAGCTGCCGTCGTAGAGCGAAACCTTGTCGCGGCCGAGCAGGTGCAGCGCGAAGGCCACGGCGCAGGCGGTCATACCGCTGCCGCAGGTGGCAATGATTGGGCGGTCGAGGTCGACGCCGGCCTCCTCGAACACTGCGGTCAGCGCGGCCTTGTCTTTGTAGGTGCCGTCGGCGTTGAACAGCGCCTTGTAAGGCACGTTGCGCGAGCCGGGAATGTGGCCGGAGGCCAGGCCGGGGCGGCTTTCCTGCTCCTCACCCGTAAAGCGCGGGGTGCCGCGCGCGTCGACCAGTTGTTCTTCGCCGTGGCGCAGGTTGGCGAGGACGTCGTCCTTGGTGCGCAGCCGCTTGGCGTCGGACCAGGCGGTGAAATGACGCGCGCGCAGCGCGTTGCGCCCGTTCTCGATCGTGCGCCCTTCGGCCCTCCACTTGGCGAGGCCGCCGTCGAGCACGGCGACGTGGTGCGCGCCGAAGACCTGGCGCAGCATGTACCAGGCACGCGCCGATGTCCGAATCGCGCTGTCGTCGTAGAGGACGATGCGGCTGCCGTCGCCGAGACCGAGCTCCTGCATGCGGCTGGCGAACTTTTCGGCCGAGGGCAGGGTATTGTCGATCGGCGATGCGGGATCGACCAGTTCGGCCAGATTGAGGAAGACCGCGCCCGGAATGTGACCGGCCTCATAGTCCGCGCGCGCATCGCGCGCGGCGTCGGGCAGGTGATAGCTCGCATCGACGATCCTCAGATCGCTCGCGCCCATCTCATGGGCGAGCCATTCGGTCGAGACCAGGCTGTCCATTGCGTTCCCTTTGTTATGCTGCCGCGATTACTCCGTGGGTGGGCCGACGTCGAGAGCCGATCATGCCGGAACGCCGAGTTCTCTTTGACCCAGGCCGCGATCGACCCCCGGCCCGCGATCCAGCGGGAAGGGCCGCAGCGCGCCGCCCGGCTGCTCGCTGGCCTGGCCCACCACGAAGACGCGCGTGGCGACGGTTCCGTTCCCCGCTTCCGCGCGGAAGCGTGCCAGGGGCACGAAGACGCGAGCCGAGCCGCTGCCGATCGGCAGGATCGAGGCGATCGGCATGCGCAGTTCGCCGGCGAACGAGACCGACTCGCCCGGCGCGAGCGTCGCCGACTCGTGGAGCATGGATAGTGCGGCGTCGGCAGGCAGTAGCTGTTCTTCGGCCGAGCGCGAGGCGTGGGCCGAAACGATGTCGCCTGCCAGGCGCAGCGGGCCGGTCTCGGCATCGGCGCGGTTGGTCAGGGTCAGTCGATAGGCGAGCGCAGCGTTGACCATGGCGCGGCTCAAGTGGCGTGCCTCGAACCGCATCTCGAGCGGGCCTTCGGCAATCGCGGGCGGGGCGGGCTCGGGCGCTGGAGCGGGCGGTGGCGGCGGCGCCTTGTTGAGTTCTTGCGGGCGCGGCAGCGTCGCGGGCGGGCTGGGTTCGGGCCGTGCCTCGGCCGGTGTGGATGTTGGCGTGGGTTCGGCCGGCTCGTAAGATTCATCGAACGCGGCAGGGCTGCGCGTGCGGCGATAGAGCAGCGAGCCGATCAGCGCGACCAGCGCCGCACCGCCACCGATCCAGGGCCAGAGCCAGGGCGTCGCGTTGGTTACGGCGGAGGCGGGGGCCGCAGGAGCCGCTGGCTCGATCGCGGGAGCCGCGGTGCCCGTGGCCGGAATCGGCACGGTGGTAATCTGGGGTTGTTCGATCCCGGCCGGAGCCGGCGTGGGGGTGGATTGCCCGGCCGGTGGGCCGCGCAGCTCGATCGCAGCGCCGGTGCCGGGGCTCGGCCGCTCGGTTGCGCGCGGGCTTGCGGTCGCGCGCGGCGGCGCCGGACTTGCCGCGACGGGTGGCACCACGATCGTCGGCGGCGGTGTCGGGCTTGGCGCGGCGCGCGTCGGCGGCGCTGCCGTGGGATTCTCGGGGTCGACCGGGCCGGCCGCGGTCGCGGTCGGCGAGGGGCGCGCGGCGGGGAGCTGGAAGTCCTGCACCGCTCCCGGCGTTTGCGCCTGGGCGGCTGCGGCCAGAGCGAGCGCCGGCAGCATCGCCGTGCGCGCCATCAGGCCGGATGTGCTATATGATGTCTTTGTCATGTCCCCGCAGCGATCCCATGTCCCGCACGCGTGAACCGTGGGTGAACCCGCGCGACCTGGCCGCCGACTTGTGCGAGCGGCGCGATGACGGCAAGAGGCTTCGATGAGCGATACGCCACAAAGTTCGACTCCGTTGCATCTGGGCCAGCAGTCCGCACTGCCCGCTTCTCCGCAAGCGGCCGTGCTCGACTACGTCCCCAACCCGCGCACGGGCAGCCTCTATCTCGTGCGCTTCGCGGCGCCCGAATTCACCTCGCTTTGCCCCGTCACCGGCCAGCCCGATTTCGCGCATCTCGTGCTCGACTATGCGCCGGGCGAGACGATCGTCGAATCGAAGAGCCTCAAGCTGTTCCTCGGCTCGTTCCGCAACCACTGCGGCTTCCACGAGGATGTCACCGTCGGTATCGGCCAGCGGCTGTTCGCCGAGATGAAACCCAAGTGGCTGCGCATCGGCGGCTACTGGTATCCGCGCGGCGGCATCCCGATCGACGTGTTCTGGCAGTCGGACGTACCGCCGGCCGGGCTGTGGGTGCCCGACCAGGGTGTCGCGTCCTACCGCGGGCGCGGCTGAGCCGACTGGACCGAGGCGAGACGCAGCGAGGCTACCGGCTGGTTCTCGCGCGGTTCGCCCGAGCTCATCGCGACATTGGCGCTGATCGGCAGGCAACGCGCTTCGACCGACGGATAGTCGGCGCTCAGTGCAACGTCGCTTTCGAGCGCCATTTCGGCGTCGGCTTCGCACAGCACGCGCGCTTCGTAATGCTTCGGCGTAGCGGCCAGCTTCTGGCACTGGCTGCCGTCATCGGCGCAACCGAACAGGATAAGCGCGAAGATCATGCCGAAGCTCCTTCGATGAACCGAACGTCATGCGCGACGAAACGGTTCCTCGGTTCAACGCATCTTGTGGAAAAAACCTTCGCGCCTTCTTTGCAGCGCTTCGATTCCCTATCTCGACGACGGAGGTGAGCCGATGAGCGAATCCAAGATCGTAGCCTGTCCGACCTGCGCGACGCTGAACCGCCTGCCCGCCGGGAGGCTCGGCACCGGCGGCACTTGCGGGCGCTGCAAAGGCGCGCTGTTCCAGGCGACGCCGGTCGTGCTGACCGCGGCCAATTTCGATGCCCACGCCAGCAAGAGCGACCTGCCGCTGCTCGTCGATTTCTGGGCGGCCTGGTGCGGCCCGTGCCGGCAGATGGCGCCGGCCTTCGCCCAGGCGGCGGGTGAGCTCGAACCGGCGATGCGTCTCGGCAAGCTCGACACCGAGGCCGAACAGGCGATCGCGGGACGCTACGGCATCCGCTCGATCCCGACCTTGATCCTTTTCCACAAGGGCCGCGAGATCGCGCGCCAGGCGGGCGCGATGCCGCCGGCGGCGATCGTCCGCTGGGCGCGCGAGGCGGCTAGCGCGACAGCCGCTTGAGCGTTCCGCCGAGCGGCGCGGGCATGAAGCTGTCGCCCTCCGGCCAGTCGAGGAAGCCGAAGGCCGCCCAGGTGCCGCCGTCGACGTGGAGCGTCGTGCCGGTCACCGTGCGCGAGAGGTCGCTGACGAGGAACACAACGCCGTCGACCACCTCCTCTACCGTCGGCGGGCGCTTCTGCGGGACGTAGAACTCGATCGACTGGCCCAATGCGTCAGGGCCGAGCTCGGCGAGGCGCGCGAAGTCCTCGGGCGCGAGCGCGGCGTTCGAGGCGCGCGCGAGGCTGGTGTCGCTGGCCAGGCAGTTTACCCGGATCATGTCCTTGCCGAGCTCGACCGCGAGCGCTCGGCTGAAATTGGTCGTCGCAGCCTTGGCGCCGGCATAGACCGCGAAGGTCGCGGCGCCGCGGTGTGCCTCGATCGTGGTGAAGTTGACGATCGCGCCGCCGTTCCGCGACCGACGCAGCAGCGGCAGCGCGCGGTGGCAGGAATCGACGACATAGCCGTAGTTGAGCCGGATATCGCGCGCGTGGCTCTCGCGCGTCGTAGCCTCGAACAGCGAACGTGCGACGCCGCCGGGCACGTTGACCAGGATGTCGATATGATCGGTGTGCGCCGCGACCGCGTCGTAGAAGGCGTCGAGCGAGGCAGCATCCTCGACGTCGGCGTAGAGCGCGGTGATCGTGCCGCCGCGCGCCTCGACCTCGGGCACGATCGCCGCGAGTCCGTCGCGATCGTTGTCGCAGCAGATCACTTCGACGCCCTCGTCTATCAGCCCCAGGGTGACGCCGCGGCCGATATGGCCGGCCGCGCCGCCCACAACCACCGCGATCTTGCCGCGCATCGCTTCGGCTGCAGCCCTCAGTCCCATGTCGCTCTCCCGTTCTCGTTCGCGCCAGCCTATGGCGTGCTGAGCGACTGTTCAATATCGTGCGAGAGCTTGCGCAGGTCCGATTGCTCCGCCTATTGTATCCATCCGAATATAGATGCCGGAGAGACCGATGCCGCGCCTTCTGGCCCTGCTTGCCTTGCTGTTCGCCGCGATCGCGCCCGCAAACGCGCAGACGCGCGCGCCGCTGGTGCTCGCCGCCGCGAGCCTGCAGGAATCGCTGAACGCCGCGGCCGACAGCTGGGCGCGCAAGGGGCATCCGCGACCGGTGATCTCCTTCGCCGGGTCCTCGGCGCTTGCGCGGCAGATCGAGGCCGGGGCGCCGGCAGACCTGTTCATCTCGGCCGACGAGGAGTGGATGGACTATGTCGCGAACAAGCGGCTGGTGAAGCCCAACACGCGCGCCGCTTTCCTGTTCAACAACCTCGTGCTCGTCGCGCCGATTGCGAGCACCGTCCGGCTGACCGTGGCGCCACGCTTCCCGCTGGCGCGCGCGCTCGGCCAGGGCCGGCTGGCCATGGCCGATCCCGACGCGGTGCCCGCGGGCAAGTACGGCAAGCAGGCGCTGACGCGCCTCGGCGTCTGGCCCTCGGTCCAGGATCGCGTCGCGCGTGCCGAGAACGTGCGCGCCGCGCTGGCGCTCGTCGGTCGCGGCGAGGCGCCGCTGGGGATCGTCTACACCACCGACGCGCTTGCCGATCGCAGCGTCAAGGTCGTCGGCCGCTTTCCCGCGAACAGCCATGCGCTGATCGCCTATCCGGTCGCGACGCTGGCGAAATCGACCAATCCCGAGGGCGAGGCCTTCCGCCGCTATCTCCTTTCGGGCGAGGGCAAGGCCGTGTTCCGCCGCTTCGGCTTCGGTTCGCGGTGACGTGACCGAAACCGAATGGCAGATCGTCGCGCTGTCGCTGCGCGTAAGCGGCGTGGCGATCCTGCTCGCGCTGCCGCTGGCTTTCGCGCTGGCCTGGCTGCTCGCGCGCGGGCGCTTTCCCGGCAAGGTCCTGCTCGACGCGCTGGTCCACCTGCCGCTGGTGCTGCCGCCCGTGGTGACGGGCTGGATGCTGCTGCTGGCCTTCGGCGCCAACGGCCCGGCCGGGCGGTTCCTGGCCGAGACGCTGGGCCTGACCTTCATGTTCCGCTGGACCGGCGCGGCGCTGGCCGCCGCGGTCATGGCGCTGCCGCTGATGGTGCGGGCGATGCGGCTGTCGATCGAGGCGGTCGACCGGAGGCTCGAAGGCGCGGCGCGCACGCTCGGGGCGGGACCCTGGCGGACCTTCTTCACCGTCACCCTGCCGTTGACCATGCCTGGCGTGCTGGCCGGCCTGGTGCTCGGCTTCGCGCGCTCGATCGGCGAATTCGGCGCGACGATCACCTTCGTCTCGAACATTCCCGGCGAGACGCAGACCCTGCCGCTGGCGATCTACGCGGCGTTGCAGGTGCCGGGCAGCGAGGGCGCGGTGACGCGGCTGGCGGTGATCTCGGTGCTGCTGTCGCTGGCGGCGCTGGTGGCATCCGAGATGCTGGCGCGCCGCAGCGGGCGGGGGGGCGGCCATGTCCTTTGAGATCGACGTCACGATCGAACGCGGTGCGGCGCGCATCGTCGCCAACTACAAGGTGCCCAAGGGCCTGATCGCGCTGTTCGGCCCCTCGGGCGCGGGCAAGACCTCGATCCTCGACACCGTCGCCGGGCTGCTGCGCCCTACGCGCGGACGCATCGCCGTGGGCGATACCGTGCTGTTCGACAGCGAACGGAAGATCGACCTGCCGCCCGAACGCCGCGCCTGCGGCTACGTCTTCCAGGACGGCCGGCTGTTCCCGCACAAGTCGGTGCGCGACAACTTGCTCTACGGCTGGAAGCTCGCTGCCGAAGACCAGCGTTGGTTGGCGCTCGAGGAGGCGGTCGACTTCCTCGGTATCGCGCCGCTGCTCGATCGCATGCCGCGCACGCTCTCGGGCGGCGAGGCGCAACGCGTGGCGATCGGCCGGGCGCTGCTGCGCGGACCGAAGTTCCTGCTGATGGACGAGCCGCTGTCCTCGCTCGACATGGCGCGGCGCGAGGAGATCATGGCCGTGATCCTGCGCATCCGCGACGAATTGAAGCTGCCGATCCTCTACGTCAGCCACGACCGTGCCGAGGTCGAGCGGCTGGCCGATACGGTGATTCCGATCGGGGGCTAGATCGCCTTCATAAGCCCGGGCACTTGCAGTAGCAGTTCGCGCGCGAGGAAGCCGATCGGGCCGATCTCGACCGCGCAGCGACGGCCGGCCTCGCCGTGGAGCCACGAGGCCCAGAGCGCGGCCTCGAGCGGCGGCGCGCCGCGCGCGGCCAGGCCCGCGGCGATGCCGGCGAGGACGTCGCCCGAGCCGCCCGTGGCGAGTCCGACCCCGCCGCCGGCATAGGCGAACAGCGCGCCGTCGCGGTCGGCGATGAAGCTGGTCGAGCCCTTGAGCGTCACCACCGCGCCGAAGGTCTCGGCCGCGCGGCGCACCGCGGCGGGACGATCGGCCTCGATCTCGGCCGCGTCGCAATCGAGCATGGCGGCCATTTCGCCGATGTGCGGGGTCAGGATCGCCGGGCTCTTGCGCGCCGCCAGCGCTGCCGCGCGAGACGGCAGCTCCATCAAGGCTGCGGCATCGACGACGAGCGCCGGCCCGTCGTCCGCTTCGAGCAGTCGGTCGAGCGCCGCGCCGGCCGCCTTTGCCCCGCTCATCGCCGGGCCGACGACGATGGCGTCGCTGCGCGCGATGAAGTCGTCCAGGCCATCGTGCAGGCAGGCGATCTCGCCCTCGTGGTCTTCGTCGATCGGGAAGACCGCGATCTCGGGCATGGCCACGCCGAGCGCCAGCGCCGTGCTCCTGGCGGTTGCGACCTGGACCTTGCCCGCGCCCGCACGAAGCGCCGCTTCCGCGGTCAGCAAGAGCCCGCCAGGCACGCGCGCGCAGCCGCCGATGATGAAGACGCGGCCGCGTGCGTTCTTGTCGGCATGGTGGTCGGGATCGGGCAGCGGATGATCGCGCAGCCAATTGCTGTCCAGCGGAGTGGGGATGGGCGGAGTGGCATCACCCACGCGCGGCGACCATCTGATCGGGCTCGGCCGTGATCGGGGTGTCGTCCTCTTCCATCGGGGCGGTGACGTTGTAGCGCGACAGCACCAGCCCGCCGTCGCGGCCCGCCGCGGGGTCGAACTTGTATTCGGTGATCGCGCAGTTGGCGACGTCGCCCTGCTTGTCGATCGCCAGGATCTCGGCCTCGGTCAGGTTCTCTATGACGTAGCGCAGGCAGAGCACGACGACCTGGTGCGCGACGATCATCACGCGGCGGCCGCCGTAGTGGAGCGAGACCGTGTCCATCAGTGCACGCAGGCGGAATATCACGTCGGTCCAGGACTCGCCACCGGGCGGGCGGTGGTAGAACTTGCCCAGCAGCTTGCGGAACTCGGCCTGGTCGGGCTGGAACTCGTGGATGCCCGCGACCGTCAGGCCGTCGAGCACGCCGAATTCCTTCTCGCGCAGCCGCTCGTCCAGACATATCTTCTCGTCACCGGGGCAACCGCCGGCCTGGCGGAAGATCTGCGCGGTTTCGACCGCGCGGACATAGGGGCTCGCGAGCATGATCTCGGGCCGCTGTTCTTCGTGCCACGAGGCAAACCAGCGGCCGAGCGCCTGGGCTTGCTCGCGACCGAGCGCAGACAGCGGCACGTCGACGTCGCGGCTGGTCAAGGCGATGCGGGCCAGTCCCTCGGCGGTGGCCTTGTCGCGCGCGACGTTGCCCGCGCTCTGGCCGTGGCGCACGACCCACAGCGTAGAGGGCCAGCGCGGGGTCATCGGGGATGGGCTTTGCGATGGGTCATGGGAGGGTAACCGAGCGCGCGCCGCGCGGTTCCGATGTCAGGGGCGATCGGCGCGCGAACGCCCACCCAGGGCCAGCCGGGCATCGCCGAGCCGGTCGCGTGCGTAGACGTCGTCGCGGAACACGATGCGGCCGCCCTCGGGCATGGCCGTCAGATATGTGATGTAGACGGGAACCAGTTCGGGCAGGGCCAGGCGCTGCTCGGGATCGCCGCGCGGTCGGCGCGGCAGTGGGCGATTCATCAGCCAGCGGCCTAGCCGCTGCGCGTCCTCGAGCCGCACGCAGCCCGATGACAGCTGGCGCACGTCCTTGCGCAGCAGATCCTTGTCGGGGGTATCGTGCAGGTAGATGCCCTGGTCGTTGGGGAACATGAACTTGACCGTCCCCATGAAATTGCTGCCGCCGGGAAGCTGGCGCACGCGCGGCGCGGTGTCGCCGCCGGCCTCGACTGCACGCCAGTCGATCCGCGCGGGATCGATCGGGCGTGCCTGGTCCGACCAGTCCGAAAGTACCTGATAGCCGCCATTGCCGAGATAGGTCGTGCCCTTGGTATTCACGTTCCAGGCGACGCGGCTGCGCACGAGATCGGGCGGAACGTTCCAGTATGGGTTGACCACCGCATAGCGGATGTAGCCGGCCATCGTCGGCGTCTGCATCGCTTCCTCGGGCTTGCCGACGACGACGCGCATCGTGCCTGCGGGGCGGCCGTTTTCATACATCCACAGCCGCGCGCTGGCGGTGTCGACGAGGACATAGCGGCTGGCCGGATTGGCAGGGATCGCGCGGAGGCGATCGAGGTTGAGCGCGATCTGACGGCGCTGCGCCTCGTCGAGCGTCGCGTCGTCGAGGGCCTTGCGCAGCGGCGCGTAGAGCGGGTGCATCCAGGCCATCGTGCGCAGATGGCCTTCGAGCGAGGGCGCGCGCTCGGCCGTCTGCAGCGCGCTGCGGGCGGTGGGGACCGCAGGGCTCAGCGCCTCGCTCTCGTAGATCATCGGCGCGCGCTTGCCCGAGCGGAGCGCTTTCACGTAGGCGACGTAGCTCTTCGAGGCGGCGACTTCGGCCTTGGCCAGGTCCTCGGGCGTGCCGCCACGCGCCGCTTCGAACGCGCGCGCGAGCGCCGAGGCCTTGACCTTGCCGGGCTTGATCCGGTCGCGCGGGGCGGTTTCGAGCAGGTCCAGCAGCCGCGCCGCGGCGGGTGACACGCCGTTGGCCGCGATCCACAGTGGGCGGTTGTCGCGCGCGGCGTAGAATTCGCGCAGGTCCGAACCCGCGCGCTTGGCGATCTCGGCGCGCAGGGACGCCGAGGGGCTCGCCGCTGCCGCGGCCTCCCTGGCCTGGAGCGTGGCGGCACTGGTCGGGACCAGCGCCGCCGCACCCAGCGCGAACAGCAGTGCGCGTGTCACCGTCAGCCGCGTTCGCCGCGGCGGTAGGGACGGTCGATCGTGCGCGCAGCGCCCGGTTCGCCTTCGTAGTAACGGCCTTCGCGGACATAGCCGTCGGCGCAACCGTCGTTGTTGGCATCGGCCCAGACCGCGCCGGCAAGGCCGCCCACGGCCGCGCCGATCAGGGCACCGCCGAGCACGCTCACGCCGCCTGTGACCGCGCCGAGCGCCGCCCCCCCGGCACCGCCGACCGCCGCGCCGGTAAGCGCGGTACCGCCGACCGAACGGCAATCGCGCGGTGCCGCGGCGGCAGCGGTGTAATCGGGTGCCGTGCTGGCGGGCGCCGCGCTGGCGAGCGCGCTGTCATTGGTCGAGGCGCAGGCGGCGAGCGGCATCGAGGCTGCCGCCAGAAGCATCAAAACGGAAGGTTTCACAGTCCATCTCCTTCAGGCGTTGGGCGGCCAGCCTTTGCCGTTCCGCCGAAACGTTGCCCCCGCGAGCCAAACGCCGGAACCCTCGTGCTGTTCCGCCGCGGTCCCACGGCTCGGCGTGCGTTACTTTCGGTTAACCGTGTGGGAAATCTCACAGACCCCACCTTGCGGAGGGGCCTAGACCGATGGCGGCTCAACGAAAGCGACCCGTTGATAGAGCCACAACCTTGGGCCCCCGCTTCGGCGGGGGCATCTTTTTGCGACGGCTATGGACGAGGCTGAAAAGCCGCTAAGGGCGCGGCAGCAAGGGGACCGCCCATGGATTTCGACGACCAACTGCGCCGCTATTTCGCCACCACCGACCTGACCCAGGTGCCGCCCGAGGCACTGGAGACGGGAGTCGAGAAGATGCGCGTCGATTTCGGCATGGAGCAGGATCGGCCGCGCCGCTTCGCGCTGTGGACCTTGCTTCACATGTTCGGCGCAGCGCCCGATCTCGACGTTGCCTTCAAGGACGACGCCGATCGCAACGCTGCGCGGGACTTCATGGAAATGATGGAGCGCGCCGCCGGAGACTGAGCGGCGTCAGCCTGCCGGCGTGACGTTCACGTCCAGAACCTCGATCGCGTCTTCGCGCCCGTTGAACGCCACGCATTCTCCCGCCTCGGCACCGATCATCGCGCGGGCGAGCGGCGCGGTCCAGCTGACCGACCCCGCCGCGGGATCGGCCTCGTCGTCGCCGACGATCGAGAACGTCCGGTGCTTGCCGGCCAGGGTGAAGCTGACGGTCGTGCCGATCTCCACGGTCTCGCCGTCGGGCTCGGGCGCAGGTTCGGCGGTGATCTGGCGGGTCTGCCAATAGCGCAGGTCGCGCTTGGCCGCTTTGATCTCGCTCTCTTCGGCGCCCTCAGCCTCAAGCCGCGCGACCGCGGCTTCGACCTCGGCCACCTTTTCGTCGATCAGCCGCAGTCCACGCGGCGTGACCAGGTTGGGGCCGGGCGGGATCGGGATCTCGAACTTGGGCTCCAGATGTTCTTCGTCGCCTTCCCGGCGAAATGCCACGCTCATCGCTGTCTCCTAAGCGGTGAACGCTTCGATGGCCTCGTTGGCTTCGAGCCATTTCACCTCGGCCGCCGCGATGTCGTCCTCGATCTGCGCGCGGCGCTTCATGAGTTCGGTCATCGTCAGCTTGGCCAGTTCGCCGCTGGCCGACGAGGGATCGAACATCGCCTGATCGACCGCGCTGCGCTGCTTGGCCAGCTTTTCCAGCTCGCTCTCGATCGTCTTGGCGCGCTTGCGCAGTTCCTGACTCTTCTCGCGGGCTTCGGCGGCGGCCTTGCGCTGGTCCTTCTTGTTGACGCCCTTCTCACGTCCGCCGCCCGCCGAGGACTGCGGCTCCTTGGCGAGGACGAAGGCGATGTAATCGTCGATCGAGCCGTCGAACTCGCGCGCCGCGCCGCTGTCGACGAGGACCAGCCGGTCGGCGGTCATCTCGAGCATGTGGCGATCGTGGCTGACGATCACCACAGCGCCCGAATAGTCGTTGAGCGCCTGGATCAGCGCCTCGCGCGCGTCGACGTCGAGGTGGTTGGTCGGTTCGTCGAGGATCAGCATGTGCGGCGCGTCGCGCGTGATCAGCGCCAGCGCCAGACGCGCGCGCTCGCCGCCCGAAAGCTTGCCGACCTCGGTCGTCGCCTTGTTGCCCGAGAAGCCGAAGCGCCCGAGCTGCGCGCGCACGGCCGATTGCGTCGCGCCCTTCATCAGCTGGGTCATGTGCTGCAGCGGCGTCTCGCTGCGGTCGAGTTCCTCGACCTGGTACTGGGTGAAATAGCCGACGCGCATCTTGCCGCTGGCGTTCATCGCGCCGTCCATCGGCTTGAGTTGCGCCGCGAGCAGCCGCGCGAGGGTGGTCTTGCCGTTGCCGTTGCGGCCGAGCAGGGCGATGCGATCGTCGGGATCGAGGCGCAGGTTCAGCTTGCTGAGCACGGGCGTGTCGCCATAGCCGACCGAGGCATAGTCGAGCGTGATCAGCGGCGGGCGCAATTCGTCGGGATCGGGAAATTCGAAGCTCAGCGAGGGATCGTCGATCAGCTCGGCGATCGGCTGGAGCTTGGCCAGCGCCTTCTGGCGCGACTGCGCCTGCTTGGCGGTCGAGGCGCGCGCCGAGTTCTTGGCGATGTATTCCTGCAGATGGTCGCGCTGCGCCTGCTGCTTGGCCTTGGCCGAGGCGAGCTGCGCCTGGCGCTCGGCGCGCTGGCGCTCGAAGGCGTCGTAGCCGCCCGGATAGAGCGTCAGCTTGCCACCCGACAGGTGGAGGATGTGGTTGACCACGTTGTTGAGGAAGTCGCGCTCGTGACTGACGAGCAGGATCGTCGCCGGATAGGACTTGAGGAAGTCCTCCAGCCACAGCACGGCTTCGAGATCGAGGTGGTTCGACGGTTCGTCGAGCAGCAGCAGGTCGGGCTGCGAGAACAGCAGCGCGGCGAGGGCGACGCGCATGCGCCAGCCGCCCGAGAAGCTTTCGAGCGGGCGGTGCTGCGCGTCCTCGTCGAAGCCGAGGCCGACGAGGATGCGCGCGGCGCGCGACGGCGCCGAATGGGCGTCGATCGCGATCAGCCGCTCGTGGATCTCGCCCAGATGGTGCGGATCCTCGCAGGTCTCGCTCTCTATCATCAGCGCGGCGCGCTCGATGTCGGCGGCGAGCACGGTCTCGAACGGGGTGGCATCGCCGCCCGGGGCTTCCTGCGCGATGTAGCCGAGCCGGCTGCCGCGCGGCATGGCGACAGAGCCCGTATCGGGTTCGAGCATGCCGGCGATGACGCGCACGAGCGTGGACTTGCCCGCGCCGTTGCGGCCGATCAGGCCAATGCGGCCGCGTGGCGGCAGCTTGGCCGTAGCGTCGTCGATGATCGTGCGTCCGCCAAGGCGAACCGTGATGCCGGAAAGGTTGAGCATGGCGCGCGCCTAGCAGGCGCGGCGCGCGACCGGAAGCTCGGATCAGCTCAGCGCCGACTCCTTAGCGGAAGAATACCAGCCAGAGGATCAGGATGACGGGGATCGGAACGCCGACCAGCCAAAGAAGCAGAGCCTTGCCCATGATTTAACTCCTCGATTTCGGTTTGGCATGAAACCACCGGTCGCGCGGAAGGTTGCTGAGGCCTGATCGAGATCATGTTTCAAGACACGAGGACCGGCCGCGATGGATCGCCTGTTTACCCGCTTTTCCACGCTGATCTCCGCGGCGACCGGCCAGCCCCTGGCCTTCGTTCTGGCTTTCGGGGTGATTATCGTATGGGGCGTCACCGGGCCGCTGTTTCACTATTCGGATACCTGGCAGCTCGTGGTGAACACGGGCACGACGATCGTCACCTTCCTGATGGTGTTCCTGATCCAGAACAGCCAGAACCGCGATGCCGCGGCGATGCAGGCCAAGCTCGACGAGCTGATCCGCGCCGTCGACAATGCGCGAGAGCAGTTCATCGCCATCGAGCACCTGACCGATCGCGAGATCGAGAATATCCGCGCCGCGCTCGAGCGCGAGGTCAGCTGCAAGCCGGGCGAGGAGGACACCGCGCGCAAGTCGCTCGAACATCTGCTCAAGCGCCAGTGAAGCGATGATCGCGATCGTCGCGGGATTGTAACCGAGCTGGGGCAGGTCTGGTGCTCGAAGGAGCACGCCGATGAACCCGCCCGCCAGCCCCGCCGACCTCGACCGCATCAAGGAAGAGATCAGCGACGATTTCGACGAGGAACTCGAGCTCGAGCTCGAGGATGCACGGCTCGAGGACGTCGAAGGGATCGACGACGAGGAATTCGACCTCGAAGCGCGGCGAAGCCGCCGGCTCGACCGCCGCGTCTACTTCCGCGAGCTGTTCCGCCTGCAGCACGAGCTCGTCCGCCTGCAGGACTGGGTCGTCCACCAGGGCCTGCGCGTCGTGGTGATCTTCGAAGGGCGCGACTCGGCGGGGAAGGGGGGCGCGATCAAGCGCATCACCCAGCGGCTTAACCCGCGTGTCTGCCGCGTCGCGGCGCTGCCCGCGCCCAACGAGCGCGAACGCACGCAATGGTATTTCCAGCGCTACGTCCAGCACCTGCCCGCGGCGGGCGAGATCGTGCTGTTCGACCGGTCCTGGTACAACCGCGCCGGCGTCGAGCGTGTCATGGGCTTTTGCAGCGAGGACGACGTCGAGGAATTCTTCCGCTCGGTTCCCGAGTTCGAGCGGATGCTCGCGCGCTCGGGCATCATCCTCATAAAATACTGGTTCTCGATCACCGACGAGGAGCAGCAGTTCCGCTTTGCGCTGCGCATCCACGATCCGCTCAAGCAGTGGAAACTTTCGCCGATGGACGTGGAATCGCGGCGCATGTGGGAGGACTATACGCGGGCGAAGGAAGCCATGCTCGATCGCACGCACATTCCCGAAGCACCTTGGTGGGTTGTCGCGGCCGACGACAAGAAACGCGCGCGGCTCAACTGCATCGATCACCTGCTTTCACAGTTCGCCTATACCGACGTTCCCAAGGCAGCGGTGCACCTGCCGGACCGCGTGCGGCACGACGACTACATCCGCCATCCGGTTCCCGACGAGATGTACGTGTCGGCCAAGTTCTAATTCGGTCGCTAACGGACGTAGTTTTTTGATCGCCGGCACGGGTCATTCGTGCGTCTCAGGCGTTAGGCCTTTCTGAATCGGGGAGATCCAATACCGAACCCAAGCGAAAGACCTCATCCATGTCGGTCATCAAGATCCTGCTCGTCGAGGACGAAAAAGACATTCAGTTGATCGTCAAGATCGTGCTCGAGAAGAGCGGCGATTTCGCGATCGAGACTTTCGACGACGGAATCTCGGCGCTCGAACATCTGTCGGCCGAGCGGGATCGTTACGATCTTGCCGTGGTGAACTTCAGGCTTCCCGGCATGCACGGGTTGGAATTCATCCGGAAGATGCAGGCCATCCCCGCCTATGCGGACCTTCCGGCGATCCTCATTTCAGCTGCCCTGTTCGAGCGTGACCTCAACGGATACGAGGATATCGATGTGCTCGGCCTGATTTCGAAGCCGTTCGACGTGAAGGGATTGCCGCGCCAGGTGATGGACCTCTATCGCAGGCGCGACGGCTAGACGGGCCCTGCGCAACCATTTCGCCGGATCGCGCGTTTCTCGAGCAGATCGTGATCTTCGATCAAGCGAGGGGTGTCATGCAGGTCCAGTCCGCCGCCGCCGCAGCCCAGCCCGCCAGGATTCTCGTCCTGGAGGACGACGTATTCAACGCCATGCTGATGGAGGAAGCGCTCCAGGCTGCGGGGCACGAGGTCGTTGGTCCGGCGCTGACCATACCGCGCGCGATGAAACTTCTTGAAGACGGCGCGGTCGACGCGGCTGTGATTGACCTCCAGATCAACGACGACGTCTCATTCGACGTCGGTCGCCGGCTTGATGAACTGCAGATCCCTTGGGCGATCACCACGGGACATGCGCCCAATGCGATCGCGCCGCGGTTTTCGCACGTGCGGGTGCTGCCAAAGCCTTTCACCGTGGCTTCGCTGCTCAAATTCGTCGATGCGACGCTGCAGAGCCGATTGGGCTGAAGCCTGCCGTCTTCGATCGTGCCGGATGATGAAATTCCTTGTCAGTGGGGCGCGAGGCGTGCTTGGACGCCGCACCGGAATCTTCGGGGGAAGCCATGGCCGATCTGTATCTTTCGCTGGGCGAAGCCGTCGACGGCCTGACCTTCGTCAACGTCCAGGCCACCGACGCGCCGATCGAGCTGGCGCCTGTCTTCGTCGCGCCCGTCGCGTCGGCCACAGCCGGGGAGGATGACGCCGTCGAACTCGCCTTGCTGCAAGGTCAGATCGTCACGCTGGTCGGTTTCGACTCCGTCGGCGGCATTTTCACGATCTGACCGGCTCAGCGCCGGATGAAGCCCATCCAGCGAAGAAGCGCACAGGTGCCGGCTGCGGCGGCGAGCGCCAGCAGGATGGCGATCACCGTTCCGCCCGGGCCCTGTAGTCCCATGCCGCCGGTGTTCATGCCGAACACGCCGGTCACCAAAGTCGTTGGCAGCATCAGCGCGGTCATGATCGAAAGCAGGTAAAGGTTCTGGTTGGTCCGCTGCTCCTGCTGGATGTCGATCTCGTCGCGCAGGACGCGGAGCTGACCCTGGATCGACATGATGTCGCCGTCGAGCCCCAGCAGGCGCTGTGACAGATTTTCCATCACCGGCTGGAGCGTCGCGGGTACGTCGCTGTCGCGTTCCAGCCGCTGGAACACGCTGCGCATGCCCTCGAGCAGGCGGTGGATCTGCGCGAGGCGGCGGCGCAAGGTGATCAGTTCGCGGCTGGTGGGTGTGTGATGTCCATCGAGGAACGCGTCTTCGGCCGCCTGGACCTCGCGCTCGAGCGAGCGGGCGATATCGCCGATGTTCTGCGCGATCGCGCCGACCATCAGATCGAGCGCCGCGGCCGGACCTTCCGGGAGCGCGCCGGCCTCGATCCGGCGCCGGGCGATGTCGGCCGAGCGCACGGGGTGGAGCCGGGTGGTGATCACCAGATTCGGGCAAAGCGCGATGCGCACCGCGCCGATGCGGTCGGTCTGGGTGCGTTCGAAGTCGCGCTCGAAATCGTGGATGACACAGCCGACGCAATCGGCCTGCGCCACCGAGCGCTGATGCTGATCGGAGGACAGCAGCAGTTCGCGCACTTCGGGCGGGAGGTCGGCCGACTGTTCGAGCCAGCGGCGCGTACGCAGGTCGGCGAGGCTCAGGTGCAACCAGCGGAAGGTCTCGCCGACCGTGTCGCGATCGTCGCAGCCGGTCAGTTCGCGCGCGCCCTCGGCCGCGAAGGCCATGCCCCAGATCAGGCCGGGCCCGAGCGGATCCGATGCGGGACGGTCTTCCGCCAAGCCGGTTACATCAGGGCCGAGAACAGCGCGTAGAGCCCGCCCGAGAGCAGGATCGAGATCGGCAGGGTCAGCACCCAGGCCATCAGCAGGTTGCGCACCGTGCTCATCTGCAGACCCGAATTGTTCGCCGCCATCGTGCCGGCGACGCCCGAGGAGAGGACGTGGGTGGTCGAGACGGGCAGGCCGAGGTGATCGGCGCCGAAGATCGTGCCCATGGCGACGAGTTCGGCCGAGGCGCCCTGCGCATAGGTCAGGTGCGACTTGCCGATCTTCTCGCCGACCGTGACGACGATGCGCTTCCAGCCGACCATCGTGCCAAGGCCGAGCGCGAAGGCGACGGCGATCTTGACCCAGAGCGGGATGAACCGCGTCGCCTGGTCGAGGTCCTTCTTGTAGCTGTCGAGCACGGCGGCCTGCGGCTCCGCGATACCCGCGGGCTGGTCCTTGCTCAGCCGCTTGATCGCCTCGGAGGCCAGGTACATGTCGTTGCGCATGTTGTTGACCGCGGCACCGGGCACCTTCGCCAGCGAGCCGTAGCCCTGGACCTGGCCGTCGATGTCGCGGATCAGCACGGCGAGCGCGGGCTTCGTCTCGGGCGCATATTGGCGCTCGGCGATGTAGCGCGTGACCGTGGCGCGAGCGGCGACGGTATCGGCTCCGGCGGGGGCGGTAGGATCGAGCACGGCGCTGGCCGCGGCCGAGTTGACGTGGAACTCGCTGACGTATTGCGCCGGCACCGCGCGGTTGAGCGCATAGGCGGTGGGCACCACGCCGATCAGGATCAGCATGATCAGGCCCATGCCCTTCTGGCCGTCGTTCGAGCCGTGCGCGAAGCTGACGCCAGTGCAGGTGAAGATCAGCAGGCCGCGGATCCACCAGGGCGGCGGGGTATCGCCCTTGGGCGCCTCGTAGAGCGCCTTGTTGCGCACCAGCACCTTCATCGTCAGCAGCAGCAGCGCGGCGACGCCAAAGCCGATCAGCGGCGAGATCAGCAGGGCCTGGCCGATCTCGGTGGCTTTGGTCCAGTCGACCCCGGCCGTGCCGCTGCGGCCGTGGAGCATGGCATTGGCGATGCCGACGCCGATGATCGAGCCGATCAGCGTGTGCGAGCTTGAAGCGGGAATGCCGAAGAACCAGGTCGCAAGGTTCCATACGATCGCCGCGATCAGCAGCGCGAAGACCATCGCGAAGCCCGAATTCGAGCCCACCTGGAGGATCAGTTCGACCGGCAGCAGCGAGATGATGCCGAAGGCGACCGCGCCCGTCGACAGCAGCACGCCGAGGAAGTTGAAGAAGCCCGACCAGACCACGGCGACGTGCGCGGGCAGGGCATTGGTGTAGATCACCGTCGCCACGGCATTGGCCGTATCGTGGAAACCGTTCACGAATTCGAAGCCGAGCGCGATCAGCAGCGCGACGAACAGCAGGACGAAGGGCAGCAACACCGTGGTATCGACCCCCGCGGCACTGGCATCACCATAGACGCTCCAGACGACGTAGAGCAGCGCGGCGAGGATCGCGGCGCCGAAGCCCACGAAACCGGCGCGGCCCAGGCCGCGGTCGAGGTTCGGTCGGCCGGCCTCGGCGATGTCTGCGGTAAGTGTTGCCATGGTCGATTCGTCCCTTCGACCCTGGGCGTAGGAACACACTGTTACACTCGCATGTCCGCGGTCCGACCGCGTAGTCGTGGCAAGGGCGAATTCAGGATGCGTTTACCATCTTGAAGCTATGAAAAGCGCCATGTCGCACCCGATCACTCCGCGCCGTGACGAACGTCGTCCCGTGAGGATGGCCGCTACCTGCCGCACGCAGAGCGGGATGCGCGACAATGGCTATATTTCCGATATATCGCAATATGGCTGTCGTCTGACCACGAGCACGCTGGCCGTGCGGATCGGCACGCGTATCGTCATCCGCCCACAAGGGCTCGAAGGTGTCAGCGGGACGGTTCGGTGGATCGAGGGGCCGCATGCGGGCATCGAGTTCGACGCGCCGCTCTATGGCCCGGTGGTCGATCATCTCAGCCAGATGCACGCAGCGAACCAGCCGGTGGCCGTCTCCTCCTGCTGACCGGCCGGAAAGGCGCTGGCCAAGCCCGAGGCTAGCTGCAACACTCCTCCCAAAGCGGCGTCGCAGCGCGCCGATGGGAGATGCATCAGTGACCGCCATCCGTTCCGAATCGGCGCAGGACGCGCCAAACCATCCGCTTGCCGTGCGCATGGGCGTGATCGCCTGGCTCTCGCACAATGTCCTGATCGGCTCGATCTTCGGGACGGCGGGTATTCTGCTCAAGCCCATGCAGGAACGGCTCCAGGTCACTCCCGAACTGGCTTCGGCCGGCGTGCCGATGGTGATTCTCGGTTCGGCGATCCTCGCCTCGGTCGCGGGCGTGCTCGCTTCGCGCTTTTCGCTGCGCAGCCTGATCGCGGGCAGCGCCATAGCATCGGCGCTGGCCTGGCTGCTGCTCGCCTTTACCACGAGCTTCGTCGCCTATCTCATCGCCTTCGGTCTGCTTCTCGGTCCGGCCATGTCGCTGGCGGGCGCTGTCGTGCCGCCGACTCTGGTCACGCGCTGGTTCAACCGCAACCGCGGGCTCGCCATCGGCCTCGTCCATCTGCCCGTGATCGTCACGATCATGCCCGTAGCGGGCAATTGGGTCGTCGAGCATCATGGCGTCGAGACGCTGTTCCTCGCGCTCGCGGCGCTGTCCGGCCTCGTGCTGCTGCCCGCGGCGCTGCTCGTGATCGACCATCCGCCGGGCGAGACCGCCAAGCAGGCGGTCAGCACCGGCGATCCGGTGATCGCCGATACCGGGCTGGGCCTAGCGCAATTGCTCAAGAATCCGGTATTCTGGGGCCTCGCCATCGCCGTGGGATCGATCAACACCAGTTCGGTGCTGCTCGGCGTGCATCTCGTGTCGATGGGTGAATCCTGGGGCTTCACGCGCGACCACTCGGCGCTGCTCGCGTCGGTCATGTCGATGGTCGGTATTCTCGGCTCGATCCTGTTCGGACTGGTTTCAGACCGCATCGGCGGAGGGCGGACGCTGGCGCTGATCACCTTCGACGCCGGCCTGCTGTGGCTGGCCCTCCTGCTCGGCCTGCCGTTTCCTGTCGTCGCGGTGATCGTCGGCCTGATCGGCATGCACGGATCGGGCGCGATCCCCGCGCTCAGCCGCGCCATTTCCGACGCCCTGGGGGCGGCGAGCTTCAGCCGCGCCTATGGCCTGGCGACGACGCTGACCTTGCCGCTGATGGTCATCGGCGTGGTGGGGACGGGCACGGTCTATCGGATCAACCACGACTATGCGGTGACGATCGTGGCGATGGTCGGCTATTTCGCGGTGTCGGTGCTGCTCGCGCTATGGGCCTCGGCCAAGCGTGCCGCCCCCGTCGTGGCGGCGCCGCCGCGGCTTAGAAGCCGCGCTGGACGGTCTCCATCGACTGACCGGTGACGGGGTAGCCGTAGTCCTCGGGGATCGTCAGCCAGCGTTCGCCGTCGCGGTCGACCTGGCGCGGGGTGATCATCCGCACGGGAATCGCCTCGGCCTGCGCGCGCGCTTCGGCGAACGAGGAGAACAGCGCCAGCCGGTCGAGATTGCGCCGCGTCGGGAAGATCACCTTGATGTCGCCGGCGTCGGCCAGGCGCAGCGCCTCGGCGGCGCTCGCCCAGAACAGACGCGTGTTCTCGGTCGCGTCGACGGTAATGTCGACCGCACCGGTGCCGAGATCGGCGAGGAAGAAGCGGGTGTCGAACGAGCCCTCGCGCATCGGGCACCAGTGCGCGAAAGGCACGAGCCCAGCGAGATCCAGCGTCCAGCCGAAGCGATCGAGTACCGGCGCGAGTTCGCCCGTCTCGAGCAGCAGCGCGCGCGCGGCGATCGCATCGGTGACGGTGACGGGCTGCTCGACGGCGATGGCCAGGCCGGTCTCCTCGAGCGTCTCGCGCACGCCTGCGACACGCGAGGCGGCGATCTCGGGATCGGCCTGGGATGCGAGCCGCGCTGCGAGCACGCGGTCGGCCTCGTCGACACGCCCGCCGGGGAACACCGCGGCGCCGCCGGCAAAGCGCATCTCCTTGGCACGCTGGACCATCAGGAGCTGCGGCGGACCGCCCTGCGGGCAGTGGCGGAAGATCACGACGGTGGCCGCGGGGATCACTTTGGCAGGTACGGCGGCGGTGTCGTCGGATTGCGCGTTCATCGGTGTATTGTCCTGCCGCCAATCGCGCGTGGCAAGGAAAAAGCGGCGGGCCGGAACCGGCACGTGCTGTCGGAAAACCTTACAAGTCGCGATGAAATTCCGGTAGGCATTCTTCCGAAAGCCCCGAAAATAAGCAATTTCTACGAATTGGCACGCCTCATGCTATATATGGGGTACCCCAATGTAGTCTCGAATATGAGGCGGGGCCGGATCTAGTCTCCCCGGCTCCGCCTCCTCCCCCTCCGGGACGGGGTTTTCCAAAATCACCACCCTCATCCCAGCTTCGCTAACGTCCTGCGGGCGCAAGCTTCGCCATTCCTCTCCCGCTGATGGGAGAGAAGCGAGACTGCTGAGCGCAGCGAAGCTAGTCGCAGCGGTGAGGGTGGAGGGCCTCAGCCCTCGGCGAAGAGGCCCTGCAGTTCGCCGGCCTCGAACATCTCCATCATGATGTCGCTCCCGCCGACGAACTCGCCCTTGACGTAAAGCTGGGGGATCGTCGGCCACTCGGAGAATTCCTTGATGCCCGAACGGATCTCCAGATCCTGGAGAACGTCGACGCTCTCATAGGTAACATTGAGATGGTCGAGAATCGCCACGGCGCGGCTCGAGAAGCCGCACTGCGGGAACAGCGGTGTGCCCTTCATGAAAAGGACGACCGGGTTGGACTGGACGATTTCGGCGATGCGGCTCTGTGCGTCGGACATGGCTTGGTAGGGACCCTGATTTATGCGGTTCCTAGTTGGGAACCTCGGTCTTGAGTTGCAAGGCGTGGAGCTCGCCGCCCATGCGGCCGCCGAGCGCTTCGTAGACCAGCTTGTGTCGCTGCACGAGCGACTTGCCGCGGAAGCTTTCGGAGACGACGCGCGCCGCATAGTGATCGCCGTCGCCGGCGAGGTCGGTGATCTCGACCTCGGCATCGGGCAGGGCGGCGCGGATCAGCGCCTCGATCTCTGCGGCGGGCATCGCCATGGGCTCAGGCCTCGCCCATCAGCGCGCGGCGGGCTTCGACGGCCTTGTCGGCGAGCGCAGTGCGAACTTCGCCCTCGCTGGCGTCGACGCCGGCCGAGACCAGATCGCCGAGCAGCTTGCGGATCACGTCCTCGTCGCCGGCTTCCTCGAAGTCGGCCTGGACGACGCCCTTGGCATAGCCTTCGGTTTCAGCCGCCGAGAGGCCCATGCGCTCGGCCGCCCACTGGCCCAGCAGCCGGTTGCGGCGCGCCTGGATGCGGAACTGCATCTCTTCGTCGTGGGCGAACTTGGCTTCTTCTCCGCGTTCGCGGTCCTCGAAGGTCGTCATCTCGGCTCCTTGTGGTGTTCGCGCCGCGATAGGGCGGCGGGCTCGCGCATTCAATCCCTGCCGCGCTTCGGCGCGGTCCGGGGCAAGTCAGGCGGCCTGGCGACCGGGGTGCGCCAGGAAGGGCAGGTCGTTGTCGGCGCGCTTCTCGTAGGAACCGATCGCATCGGCCTGCGCCAGGGTCAGTCCGACCTCATCGAGCCCGTTCAGCAGGCAGTGCTTGCGGAACGGATCGACTTCGAAGGTGAAGCGGTCCTGGAACGGTGTGGTGACGCTCTGCGTCTCGAGATCGACGTCGATCGGGTCGGTCTTGGCGACCTCCATCAGCCGGTCGATCGCGTCCTGCGGCAGGACCACGGCGAGGATGCCGTTCTTGAAGGCATTGCCCGAGAAGATGTCCGAGAAGCTCGGCGCCAGCACGCAGGTCACGCCCATGTCGAGCAACGCCCAGGCGGCATGCTCGCGACTCGATCCGCAACCAAAGTTGTCGCCGGCGATCAGGATCGGCGCGCCGGCATATTCGGGATCTTCGAAGACGTTGCCCGGTTCCTTGCGAACGGCCTCGAAGGCACCCTTGCCCAGGCCTTCGCGCGTGATCGTCTTGAGCCAGTGCGCGGGAATGACGACGTCGGTGTCGACGTTCTTGCGTCCGAACGGGATCGCGCGGCCGTGGACGTGATTGATCGGCTCCATCAATCGGTCTCCGGCGTCTCGCTCACGGGCTTGGGCAAGGCCTTCTGGGCCCGTTCCTTGCGGCGCGAGTTGTAGAGCAGCGCCGCGGTCAGCGCGGCCGAGCCGATCGCGGCGCCCGCAAGCGCGGCCTTGCCCGTCCAGCTCGATTTGTCGGTCTTGTCGGTCATGAGGCCTCCTATGTGCATGCCTGCGCGCGGACGCAAGCTTCGGCTGCGGTTTCTAGGACAGGAATTCCCGCAATTCGAGCCAGCGTTCGCGCTTGGCCTCGAAGCGCATGGCCGCATAGGCCGGGCTGCTCGACGGCAGATCGACGAGGCGGACTGTCGCGTCGGTGAGCAACTTGCGCCCGATCCGCGCCGAAGTCCCGCCGTTGAACGCGACCGCGCGCAGGGCGGGCAGGCCGGCGACGAGCTCGGCCAGCGGGGCATGTTCGACCTCGCGGATCGCCGCGTCGAGGCTGCCCTGGCGCACGGCCGAGGCGATCGTGTCCCACAGGCCGATGCCGTGCGCGCGCAGAGCATCTCGCCTGGTCTCGTATTCGAGCGAGGCCAGGTCCTCGCGCCCGATCACCGCGCCGGTGAGCCGCCAGAACTGGTTCTGCGGATGGGCATAGTAGCGCCCGGCCGCCAGCGAAGCCTCGCCCGGCAGGGTGCCGAGAATCAAGACGCGCGTATCGGCGAAGACGAAAGGCGCGAAAGCGGACTTGCGCGCCTCTGTCAGGTCCCGAGCCGGATCAGGCGGGTTCGCCAACGAGCGTCCGCACGTCGGTCAGCTTACCCGTCACCGCCGCCGCAGCAGCCATGGCCGGCGAGACGAGGTGGGTGCGCGCGCCGGGGCCTTGGCGGCCGGTGAAGTTGCGGTTGCTGGTCGAGGCGCAGCGCTCGCCGGGCGGGACCTTGTCGGGGTTCATCGCCAGGCAGGCCGAGCAACCGGGCTCGCGCCATTCGAGACCGGCCTCGGTGATGATCTTGTCGAGTCCTTCGGCCTCGGCCTGGGCCTTCACCAGGCCCGAGCCGGGGACGACGATCGCCCACTTGACGTTGTCGGCCTTCTTGCGGCCGCGCAGCACTTCGGCGGCGGCGCGGATGTCCTCGATGCGGCTGTTGGTGCACGAACCGATGAACACGTTCTGGACCTCGATGTCGGTCATCTTCGTGCCCGGCTGAAGGCCCATGTAGTCGAGGCTGACCTGTGCGGCCTGCTGCTTCGAGGCATCGGCGAAGCTCTCGGGCGCGGGGACCGTGCCGCCGATCGGCACGACGTCCTCGGGGCTCGTGCCCCAGGTCACGGTCGGCTGGATGTCGGCGGCGTCGATGTGCACCGACTTGTCGAATTTCGCGCCGGGATCGGTCGCCAGGCTCTTCCACCAGGCAACGGCCTTGTCCCAGTCCGCGCCTTTGGGCGCGTAGGGGCGGCCGTTCACATAGGCGAAGGTCTTGTCGTCGGGTGCGACCAGGCCGGCGCGGGCGCCGCCTTCGATCGACATGTTGCAGACGGTCAGGCGGCCCTCGACGCTCATGTCCTCGAAGGTCGAGCCGCAGAACTCGATGACGTGGCCGGTGCCGCCGGCCGTGCCGATCACGCCGATGACGTGGAGCACGACGTCCTTGGGCGTGACGCCCGGCGCGAGCTTGCCGTCGACGCGAACCTCGAAGGTCTTCGACTGCGACAGGATCAGGGTCTGGGTGGCAAGCACGTGCTCGACCTCGGTGGTGCCGATGCCGAAGGCCAGCGCACCGAGGCCGCCGTGGCACGAGGTGTGGCTGTCGCCGCAGACGATCGTCGCGCCGGGCAGCGAAAAGCCCTGCTCGGGACCGACGACGTGGACGATGCCCTGCTCGACGTCGACTTCGCTGATATAGCGCACGCCGAATTCGGGCGCGTTCTTGGCCAGGGTCTGGAGCTGGTTGGCGCTCTCGGCGTCGGCGATCGGCACGCGGTTGCCCTGGGCATCCTTGCGCGCGGTCGTCGGCAGGTTGTGGTCGGGTACGGCGAGCGTGAGATCGGGGCGGCGCACTGGGCGGCCGGCGACGCGCAGCGCCTCGAAGGCCTGCGGGCTGGTCACTTCGTGGACGAGGTGACGGTCGATGTAGACGAGGCAGGTGCCGTCGTCCCGGCGTTCGACGACGTGGGCGTCCCAGATCTTCTCGTAGAGCGTGCGCGGTGCAGTGGTCATGCAGCGGCAGCTAGGCCCGTCGCAGGTGCATTTCAAGCGTCTTGCAGCCTATGGCAGATGCGCGAAAGCGCGGCGATCCGTTGGACCGCCGCGCTCCCGGAGATGCCCCTAGGGGCAAGCTGGCTCAACCGCGGCGGCCGTCCCAGTCGCGACGCTCCATGCGGAGTGCGATGCGGACGGAATTCACGCGCTGCTGCAGGTTGCGGACCTCGTTACGGTCGAGCCCGTTGCGCGCATACTGGGCATAGAGCCGCTTCACCTCGTTGGCCTGGCGGCGCAGGCCCTGGGCCTCGCGCTGCGAAATCGTGCGACGCTGGGCGGCGCGGGTGATCGTATTGTCGAGCGAATTGATATCCTGGCGAATTTCGTTGTTGCGCGCCGGCGTCAGGCGCCAAGCGTCGTTGCGGTTGTCGCCGCGCGCGTCGTGCCGGTTGTCGTGGCGCGGGCCGCCATAGGGCTGGGCCTGGGCGGCGCCGGCCAGCGAGAGCGCGGCGGCAGCGATGGCGAGCGGGGCGGCGAACTTGGTGAACTTGGTCATGGACTTTCTCCGTCTCTCCCGGGGGGCTGGGAGGTGTTCAGGAAACACCCGAACCGTTGAAAAGGCTCGTTTCAAACTGTCGCAATTGGTCGCCAGATGCCGCGGACATGGCCAACCGATGAACTTCGGATTAAAGGGCGAAGCCATGCCCATCGCTACCGCTGTCCTGATCGTGATTGCCACCGTCGCCGCGATGGAACTCGTCGCCTGGGCGAGCCACAAATACGTGATGCACGGCTTTGGCTGGGGCTGGCACCGCGACCACCACGAGCCGCACGACAAGTTGCTCGAGAAGAACGATCTCTACGCGCTGTTCGGCGCGGCGATGAGCATAGCGATGTTCGCGCTCGGCAGCCCGCTGGTGATGGGCGCCGCGGCCTGGGAGCCTGGCACCTGGATCGGCCTCGGCGTGCTGCTCTACGGCGTGATCTACACGCTGGTCCACGACGGTCTCGTCCACCAGCGCTACTTCCGCTGGGTGCCGCGCGGCGGCTATGCCAAGCGGCTGGTCCAGGCGCACAAGCTCCACCATGCGACCACGAGCAAGAAAGGCGGCGTCAGCTTCGGTTTCGTGATCGCGCGCGATCCCGCTTCGCTCAAGCGCGAGCTGCGCGAACAGCGCCAGGCGGGGATCGCCGTGCTGCGCGAGGCGATCGAGGACTAGGTCTCAGCCGCCAGGCGATCGAGCCAGGCCTGCGCCTGCTTGGGTTCACCCACCGCTTCGGGGCCGACCGGGCCGCGCGCCGCGAGGAATTCGCGATGCAGGTCGAACGGCGGCATGAAGAGCTGATCGCGCGCCTTGTCGATCTCCCCGGCGAGTTCGTCGAGCTCGGCGAGGACCGGGGCCACGCGTTTCTGCGCCACCTTGTCCTTCTGCTGGTCGAACAGGCCCCACTTGCCCGCGACGGTCACGCGCAGCGCGGCGACGAGCGCGGCGAGATATTCGGCTTCGAGTTCGGCGCGGCGATCATCGAGGCGGGCGAGACGGTCTGCTTTGGCCATCGCCTGCCTTACTAAGCCTCGTGCCCGCGCGCAAATCGACGGAGCCCGGCGCGAAAATGTCCCTTTTCTGCGCCGCCCGCGGCTTCGCTGGCTAGGCACCCGCCGGATGCTGGCCGATGCTTGCGGTCAAGCGATAGCAAAAGGGAAGAGGCATGGAACGTCAGCAGGAACAGGATCTCACCGGCAAGGTCGTGATCGTCACGGGCGCGAGCCGCGGCGTCGGGCGGCAGGCGGCGCTCTATTTCGCCGAGCGCGGCGCCAAGGTCGTGCTGGCCGCGCGCACCGTCGATCCCGATCCCGAGCTGCCCGGCAGTCTCGGCGAAGCCTTGAAGGCGATCGAGGCCATGGGCGGGGAGGCGCTGGTCGTGCAGACCGACCTCGCCAACCGCGCCGACCTGCAGAAGCTCGTCGATGCCACGGTCGAGCGCTTCGGCGGGATCGACGTGCTGGTCAACAACGCCGCCTCGACCGTCGGCTCGGTCTGGCAGAAGAAATTCCTAGACCTGACCTTCGACGAGTGGAGCAACGACTTCGACATCAACCTCCACGCGCCATTCACCCTGATGCAGCTCGTCACGCCGATCATGGCCGCGCGCGGCGGCGGGCGGATCGTCAACGTCACCACGGGCAGCGGCGAGGTCTTCCGCATGACCGAGGAGCATGTGCCGCCGGGCGAGGTGGTCGGACGCAACCTCGTCGTGCCCAGCTATTTCGCTAGCAAGCGCGCGCTTGACCGGCTCGGCAACGTCATCGCCCCCGAACTGCGCAAGCACGGCGTCTACGTCATCGGCCTGCACCCGGGCTGGGTCGCGACGGAGATCGTCAGCGCGCGGCTCGAGGCGCAAGGCTTCGATCCCAAGGAAGGCGACAACCGCCCGGTGCCACCCAGCGTGCCCGCGCGGATGATCGTCTACTTTGCGAGCTGCGCCGATCCCGACGAGTATACCGGGCGCCTGTTCTGGGCCGAGCGCGAGATGGCCGAACTCGGCGTGCCGGCCGAGGTGACGGAAACGGAACGGACCGCCGAGGAACGCCTGATCGTCACCACGAAGGTCTAGAGCCTGCTCCGGTTCGTGATAGGATCGCGGCCACGCCGCTAGGACGGCGGTTGGGACAGGCAAGGATGACGATGGCGCAATTGGGCCGCGATCCGATCATGACGCAGCGCCGGCGCGAGCTGGCGCGATGGGTGAACATCGAGAAGTCGATGCTCGACGACGTCGACCGCTTCACCGCGGAGAACCGCCTCGATTTCGCTGGCGGCGCGGTCGAGGTGCGTCAGTTTTCCTGGTCGAAGCCGGTCGAGAGCGTGTGGAGCACGGCGAGCCATTGCTACCTGCTGCACCTCTCGCTCGACGGGAAAGGGCCGCCGAACATCGTCACCAACCTCACGTCCGGGCGCAACGCCGCGAGCAGCATGGGCGCGCTGGCACTGGTGCCGCCGGGGCAGGCGCTCTCGTGCCTGAGCGCGGCGGGATCGTCGCGCGCGATCCGCTGTCTGCTCGATGCGCGCTTGCTCGAAGGCTTCCTCGCCGACCTGCCCGAGTGGCATGATGGCCTGCTGCACGAGGCCTTCAGCCTGTCGGGCGGCCAGATCGAATGGCTGATCCGGCGCATGTACCGCGAGCTGTCCGCGCCCGATTTCGCGACCGAGGCGATGCTCGCGACCTTCGCGCAGCAGCTCGCGGTCGAGATCGTCCGCAAGTTCGAGCTGCGCAGCGTCGCCGATTTCCGCCGCGGCGGCATGGCGCCCTGGCGCCTGCAGCGGCTGCGCGATCGGCTCTATGCCGAAGACCCGCTGCCCGATCTCGCCGAACTGGCCGAGCTTTGCGACATGACCGTGCGCCACCTCGCGCGCGCCTTCCGCACCGAAACCGGCCAGACTTTGGGCAAGTACCGCGAAACGGTGATGGTCGAGCGCGCGACGCCGATGCTGCGTCAGGGTCTGCCCGTCACCGAGGTGGCGGGGCGGCTCGGTTTCTCGAGCTCGGGCGGTTTCCGTTCAGCCTTCCGTCGCGCGACCGGCCTGCTGCCGAGCGAGATCAAGGCGGCGAATTAGGGGCTGAACCCTTCAACCCGCCCCGCAGCATTTCTTGTACTTCTTGCCTGATCCGCAGGTGCAGGGATCGTTGCGGCCGATCTTCGCGGGCCGCGGCGTCTCGGCAAGGCCATCGGCTGCGTCGCGGTGTTCGCGGCGCCAGGCGTCGAGCCGCAGCGTCCATTCGGGGATGCGCGCGGGTGCCTCCTGCGTCAGGCGGTCGATCTCGGCGCGATCGAGGTCGCTCTCGTCGCGGGCGATGCGGACCAGCGTGTCCATGCCCGCCATCGCCGCAGCCGCTTCCGCGTCGCCGCTCGCGGCGATGGCGGCCCAGGACCGCGGATAGAGGTTCACCGCCGCGGCGAAGCCCTCGATCCACAGCTCCCACATCACCTCGTCGTGCTGCGCGTCGATCTCGAAGAACGGCGCGTGGCGGCCCGCGGCGAGCGCCTGGCGGAGCCTGTCGTGGTGGTCGAGCACCAGGTCCGCATACCAGCGCGCCTCTTCGTCATCGACGAACGGCGCCGCGGTGCCGTCGGCGCTCCACACCAGCGGCAGCCAGTCTTCGGGCGGCACGCGATCGGGGCAGACGATCACCCCGGCCAGATAGCCGTCGAGATCGCTGAGCAGCATGGCCTCGCTCTCGGCGGGCAGGCTCGCGAGCGCGCCGTCGAGGCGGCGGAGGCGGGGGGACGAGATGCGCATGGTCCGCCCCTAGGACGATCGGGCTCTCGCGGGAAGCCGGCTATCAACCCCAGCCGCGGCGCGTGCCCTTCTCCCAGGCGCCCGCCGGGGCATAGGGCAGGCCGATGTCGTGGAGCGTCAGCACACCCGGCTTGGCCGCGACGATCTGCGAAATTGCGTTGATCGTCGCGTAGGATGTCGTCGCGGTCGGGCTCCAGGCGCCGTCGACCGGCGAGTCCGCGGGATTGGAGAAATGCATGCGCAGGTCGACGCTCGGCGCGCCGTCGACGACGAGGTGGTATTCCTTGTCGTCGATGTCCCAGTCCTCGGCGATCTGCTTGGTCAGATACCAGGTGATCTGCGCGCGCACCCGCGTCTCGCCGTTGATCTTGCCGTTCCAGCCGGCGCGCACCGCGGCATTGGTGCCCTTTTCCATGAGGAACCAGCCGAGGTCGACGCGCTCGGCGGCCGTCGCATAGTCGCAGTAGAAATCGACCTCGTCGAGTTCGAGGCCCAGGCCTTCGGCGACGCGTTCGGCGGCGTCCTTGAACATGACCAGCCAGGTCTTGGCCGCCTCGATCACTTCGTCGGTGACGCCGTGCTGGCCCATGCGGAAGAAATTCCAGGTCTCGGGCGATTCGTAACCCGAGCAGTCGGCCGATTCGTAGATCGAGACGCAATCGACGCGCGCGCAGACCGCGGTGATCGCGGTGGCCAGCGAGTTGATCCAGCCGGGATTGATGCCGGTGATGTAGAGCGAGGCCTTGCCGCGCTCGCCCGCCGCCTGGAGCCGGTCCTTGACCGCGCCGCGGATGCCGCCGACGTGGAAGAACAGATTGGTGCTGAGCACGTTGATGCCGGCTTCGAGCAGCTTCGCCACTTCATCGACGTCGCCGGTGAACGACGTGTAGATCACCGCGTGCGGGCGGGCAGCGATGATGTCGTCGATGCTGTTGGTCGCCTTGATCCCGGTATCGGGCCGACCGCAGAGCGCGCCGGCGTCCCGGCCTACCTTCTCGGGCGAATGAGCATAGACGCCGACCAGTTCGAGGTCGGGATTGTCGAGGATCCCCTGCATGGCCAGCCTGCCGACCTTGCCCGTGTTCCACTGGACGACGCGCAGCTTTTCCATCCGATGTCTCCCGTTATCGCTGATTTGCGCGGAATACGGACCTTCGGTGCGGTGCGGGTCAATCCCCGTTTGGGGACGTCTATTCGGGCCGTGTCGCGATCCAGGTGCCGGTGCAGAGCAAGACCGCGGTAACGCCCGCGGCGCCGGGCCAGCCGATTGTCAGCCACGAGACGACCGAGCTCAGCGCCATGACCACCAGGGCCGAGACCTTGGCCTTGCGCGAGATCGCCTTGCGATCGCGCCATTGCCGCAGCGAAGGGCCGTAGCGCGGGTGGGCGTAGAGCCGCTCGGCCCATTCGGGCCGACTGCGCGCGAAGCAGTAGACCGCAAGCAGCAGGAACGGCACGGTCGGCAGCACGGGCAGGAAGGCGCCGATCGCGCCGAGCGCGACGCAGAGCAGTCCGGCGGCCAGGTAGAGGTGCCTGGCCATCCTCGGCTCAGCCCGCCGCGTAGCGTGCGGCGGTTTCCCGGATCAATGCGATCATGTTGGGAATGCCCTGGGTGCGGTTCGACGAGAGCTGGTTCTTGAGCCCGAATGGTTCGAGCAAGGCGGCGATGTCGGTTTCCGCGATTTCCCGGGCCGGGCGATCCTGGACCGCTGACAGAACCAGCGCGACGATGCCCTTGGTGATCCCAGCGTTGCTGTCGGCGAGGAAGTGCAGGCGCCCATCATTCTCGGCATCATCGAGCTTGGTCGGATAGACCCAGACGCTGGCCGAGCAGCCGCGAACCTTGGTGGCGTCGGTCTTGAGCGGTTCGGGCATGGGATCGAGCTCCCGGCCGAGTTCGACCAGCATGGTGTAGCGGTCGTCGCCTTCGAGAAAGCTGTATTCTTCGAATATGTCGTCGAGCGTGCGCATGGCCGGTCATCTAATCGAAGCGCGCGGGTGCACAAGCCCCGCGCGCCCGATCATGATGTTGGTATCGGCGATCAAGGCAGTCTGCTGTCGCCTTCGACCCGCTGCGTGTCGCGCAGGGCGTCTATCTGGGCGGAGATGTCATAGCCGCGATCGGTGACGATGCGTTCTAGCACGCGCACGCGCTCTTCGAGTTCGCGGATGTGCGTCGCGTATTGCGCGGCCTTTTCCGCGGTTTCCACCGTGGCGCCCTTGAGCTGCATCTCGGCCAGCTTCGTCTGGTGCCGCGACCAGACGATGAAGCCGACCATGATGAAGGGCGCCAGCGGGATGAGTACGGCGAAGTCCATTGGTGATTTCCCCCTCGATCCGGCGTGTCAGCGCAGCCCATCGATCTCGCGCGAGAGGCGCGGGTTCGATGCGGAATAATAGGTCTCGACGTCACCGAGCGGGCTGCCCCCGTCGCGCCAGTCGGTACGGCTGGCGCCGAAGCTAGAATGCCGGTCGTAGCGATCCTCGAGTTCGGCTGGGCGCGGATTGGCGACGAGGCCGATGAGCAGGTAGACGAGCAGCAGCGAACCGACGCCCGCCAGGAACAGGAGCGCGGTCGCGATGCGGATCCAGAGGGCATCGACGCCCGTATAGTCGGCCAGGCCGGCGCAGACGCCCATCAGCTTGCCGTCGCGCTTGTTGAGGTAGAATTTGCGTCGCATGACTTGCCTTTCACGCTGTGCTTTTGAGGGTCAGTTCGACGGGTCGCGATCGCCGAGCTTGCGCTTGAGCGCCTCGAGTTCGCGGTCGACCTTGTCGTTGCTTTCGAGCGCGGCGATCTCGTCGGCGAGCGAGGGCTGGGCCCCATTGCCTCTTTGGCCACCGAGGTCGAGCGAGTCGGCCCGGCCTTCCGCGTAATCGACGCGGCGTTCGAGCTGGTCGAACCGGGCCATCGCCGCATCGACGCGCTCGCTCGACATCAGCGTCCGCATGCGTACGCGATGCTCGGCGCTTTCGAGCCGGACCATGATCGAGCGCTGGCGCTGGCGGGCTTCGCGCAGCCGGTTCTGCAGCTTGTCGATGTCGTCCTCGTAGGCGCGCACCGATTCCTCGAGCGTGGCGATCTCGCGCTGGAGCTGGGCGACGAGGTCGGCTGCCTTCTGGCGCTCGATCAGGGCGGCGCGGGCCAAGTCCTCGCGGTCCTTCGACAGGGCGAGCTGCGCCTTCTCGGTCCAGTCGGCCTGGAAATGCTCGAGCTTGGCGATGTGGCGACGCATCTCCTTCTGCTCCGCCAGCGAGCGCGCGGCGCTCGAGCGGACCTCGACCAAGGTCTCCTCCATCTCGAGGATGATCAGGCGGATCATCTTGGCCGGATCCTCGGCCTTGTCGAGCATGTCGGTGATATTGGCGGCGATGATGTCCCGCGTGCGCGAGAAGATGCCCATGCGGCGTACTCCGGTTTGCGGTCTGGGATAGAGGCGAATGCGATCGATTTCCATATCGATCCGGGAAGGACGCGCGCCGACGGGCGGCAGCGGTGCCGGCTCGGGTGCGGTGGGGGTGAAGGCGGCGGTCTGGTCGGTCACGGTCTTACCTCGTGGTGCGGGCGGTGGGGCGGCGTTGCGGGCTGGCCGGGCAGCCGGTGTCGCGGGTGGCTGCGGCCCATTGCGGCGGAGGCTCGCAACGCGCCGCTGGTGGCTCTTGGACGCTGAGCGAAAGGGCCAAGAGCAGGGGCACGCTCATCTCGCCACGGCCTGGAAAAGCGGCGAGAACAGCGCGAAGACGCTCATCGCGCTGACGCTGGCGAAGATCGCGCGATCGAGCAGGCTCATCGCGGGGAAAGCGGCGAGGGGTGACATGGCGGGCTGGTTGGTCATGGGTGAGGTCCTTCCTTCAAGTTTTCTGTCCACCCTTGAGCAACGGTCGTGCCAAATTGGTATTTCGTCTTTAATTCAATGGATTGATGATTTTTTCCGGATTTGGGGTGTCAACAATATTGCTAAATATAGGGAAATTACGCTAAATATTGGCAATGGAGCGCGAGGCACAATTCGTTGGAGAATCGCCTGCCTTTTTCGACGCGCTCGAGCGCGCCAGTCGCGCCGCGGCTCTCAACCGCCCGGTCCTGGTGATCGGTGAGCGCGGGACCGGCAAGGAACTGATCGCAGAGCGTCTCCACCGCCTGTCGCCGCGCTGGGGTGAAGCGATGATCGTGCTCAACTGCGCGGCGCTGCCCGAAACCCTGATCGAGGCCGAACTGTTCGGCCACGAGGCCGGCGCCTTCACCGGCGCGACGCGTGCTCGGGCTGGGCGGTTCGAAGAGGCGCACGGTGGCACCTTGTTCCTCGACGAGCTCGCTACGCTCTCGGCTGCGGCGCAGGAAAGGCTGTTGCGCGCGATCGAATATGGCGAGGTCACCCGCATCGGTGCCTCGCGGCCCTTGCGAGTCGACGTGCGTATCATCGCCGCGACCAACGAGAATCTGCCCGCGCTCGCCGAGCAGGGGTGCTTTCGTGCCGACCTGCTCGATCGCTTAAGCTTCGAGGTTATCACTCTGCCGCCTCTGCGTGCGCGGGGTGACGACGTGCTGCTGCTTGCCGAGCACTATGGCCGGCGCATGGCGACCGAGGCAGGCTGGGACGGCTGGCCGGGTTTCTCGTCCGAAGCGCGGCAGGCGCTGTCGGCGCATGTCTGGCCGGGCAACGTGCGTGAGCTGCGCAACGTGGTCGAGCGTGCGGTCTATCGCTGGGACGAGTCCGAACGCCCGGTCGCCGAGATCGTGTTCGATCCGTTCGAGAGTCCTTGGCAGCCGCGTCGCACACCTGAGCCGCCTGCGGCAGCGGTCGTGCCGACGGAGTCGGTGTCGTTGCCGTCCGAGCCCGGCGATCTGCGCGCCGCTGTGGATAGATACGAGCGCGGCTTGATCGAGCAGGCGCTCGCGCGGCACCGCTGGAACCAGCGCAGCACCGCGCCCGAGCTGGGCCTGACCTACGATCAACTGCGTCATGCGATGAAACGGCACGGGCTGTTTCAGCGCGCCTGATCGCTCTTGCATTCGGCCGCAGTTGCGCCTATTTGCGCCATATCCCGACATTGTGATGCAAGGTCAGGGCCGGCACCGAAAGGTGGCGGCGCCCACCGGCCTTGCTCGTGTTTCGGGTTTTTGGAGTTTTCATGGCGGATATCGCGCGCATTATCGAGATCGTCGAACCCGAGGCCAAGGCCCTGGGCTTCGAACTCGTGCGCGTGGTCTATTTCAGAGGCGGCGAGATCGGGCCTCTGAGTGAGGCCGACGAATACACGCTCCAGATCATGGCGGAGCGGCCCGAGACTGGCCAGCTCGTGCTCGACGATTGCGCCGCGCTGTCGCACCGGATTTCCGATCGAATCGATGAGCTCGAAGCGGCGGGCGACGTGCTGATCGGCGATGCCTACCGGCTCGAGGTGAGCTCGCCGGGTATCGATCGCCCGCTGACCCGCGTGAAGGACTTCGCCGACTGGACCGGCCATGAGGCCAAGGTCCAGCTCGTCAGTGCGGTCGCCGACAACCGCAAGGCGCTTCAAGGCGATATCGTTGCTATCGAAGATGGCGTGATCGCGTTCGATGACCGCAAGAGCGGTCGCGTCAGCTTTCCGTTTTCTGATGTCCAGTCCGCCAAGCTGATCTTGACCGACCGATTGATTGCCGCCACGCGCCCGTTGGAAGCCGACGGCGCCGAAGAGATTTTCGAGGAACAGGAAGACTCATAATGGCCAGTGCGATGTCCGCAAACCGCGCCGAACTGCTCGCGATCGCGAATTCGGTCGCCACCGAGAAGATGATCGACAAGTCGATCGTCATCGAGGCGATGGAAGAGGCGATCCAGAAGTCCGCGCGCAACCGCTACGGTGCTGAAAACGACATCCGCGCCAAGCTCGACCAGCGCACCGGCGATCTGCGCCTGTGGCGTGTCGTCGAGGTCGTCGAGGAAGTCGAAGACTACTTCAAGCAGGTCGATCTCAAGGCCGCGCAGAAGCTCGACAAGAACGCCAAGCTCGGTGACTTCATCGTCGATCCGCTGCCGCCGGTCGATCTTGGCCGCATCGACGCGCAGTCGGCCAAGCAGGTGATCTTCCAGAAGGTCCGCGATGCCGAGCGCGAGCGCCAGTACGAGGAATTCAAGGATCGTGCGGGTGAGATCATCACCGGCGTGATCAAGTCGGTCGAGTTCGGCCACGTCATCGTCAACCTCGGCCGCGCCGAGGGTGTCATCCGCCGCGATCAGCAGATCCCGCGCGAAGCCGCCCGCGTCGGCGAGCGCGTGCGCGCGCTGATCCTCAAGGTCGAGCGTCAGAACCGCGGTCCGCAGATCTTCCTGAGCCGCGCGCACCCCGAGTTCATGAAGAAGCTCTTCGCGCAGGAAGTGCCCGAGATCTACGACAACGTCATCGAGATCAAGGCGGCCGCCCGCGATCCGGGCTCGCGCGCCAAGATCGGCGTGATCAGCCGCGACTCGTCGATCGACCCGGTCGGCGCCTGCGTCGGCATGAAGGGCAGCCGCGTCCAGGCCGTCGTGCAGGAACTGCAGGGCGAGAAGATCGACATCATCCCCTGGAGCGAGGATACCGCGACCTTCGTCGTCAACGCGCTCCAGCCCGCGACCGTCAGCCGCGTCGTCATCGACGAGGAAGAGAGCCGCATCGAAGTCGTGGTGCCCGACGACCAGCTGTCGCTGGCCATCGGCCGCCGTGGCCAGAACGTGCGTCTGGCCTCGCAGCTCACCGCTTCGGCGATCGACATCATGACCGAGCAGGAAGCCTCGGAGAAGCGCCAGAAGGAATTCGCCGAGCGCTCGAAGATGTTCGAGGAAGAGCTCGACGTCGACGAGACGCTGTCGCAGCTGCTGGTCGCCGAAGGCTTCAGCGAGCTCGAGGAAGTCGCCTATATCGAGCTCAGCGAGCTGGCCACGATCGAAGGCTTCGACGAGGAGCTGGGCGAAGAGCTGCAGAGCCGCGCGACCGAAGCGCTCGAGCGTCGCGAGGAAGCGCACCGCCAGGAGCGTCGCGGTCTGGGCGTCGAAGATGCCCTGGCCGAACTGCCGCACCTGACCGAGGCGATGCTGGTCACGCTCGGCAAGGCCGGCATCAAGACGCTCGACGATCTGGCCGATCTGGCCACCGACGAGCTCATCGCCAAGAAGCGCCAGGAGCAGCGCCGCCGCGACAATTCGCCGCCGCGCCGCGACAGCCGCCGCGAAGAAGACAAGGGTGGCGTGCTCGGCGAGTACGGCCTGAACGAAGAGCAGGGCAACGAAATCATCATGGCCGCGCGTGCGCACTGGTTCGAAGACGAACCGGCAACAGAGGAGGCCGCCGATGCGGAATCCTCGCAATGAGCGCCTAGGCTCCGACAGGTCAGCGGCTGAGCCGGAGAGGAAATGCATCCTTTCCGGCGAGCACGCGGCGCGTGACGCGCTGATCCGTCTGGCGATCTCGCCCGACGGATTGGTGCTGCCCGATGCCCTCGCCCGCGCCCCCGGACGCGGGGCGTGGATCGGTGTTTCGCGTGCAGACCTTGAAATCGCGATCGCCAAGGGCAAACTAAAGGGAGCGCTGGCGCGCGCGTTCAAAGGCGCGGCGCTGACCATTCCCGACGATCTGGCCGAACGGATCGAGATCGCGCTGACGCGCACCTTCACCGATCGTCTCGGGCTCGAGATGCGGGCGGGCAAGTTGCTTGTCGGCTCCGATCGCATCGCCGAGAACGCGCGACAGGGCAAGGTCGCCTGGCTCGCGCATGCGGCCGACGCGGCCGAGGACGGATCGCGCAAGCTCGATCAGGCCTGGCGCGTGGGCGAAGATGCGGAAGGCAGTGGTCTGCGTGGCGACACCTTGCCACTGGACCGGGCGGCTCTGTCTGTGGCATTGGGCCGCGACAACGTCGTCCATTTGGCGCTCGCGGACAAAGCGGCGGCCGCAAGGCTATCCGAACCGCTGCAGCGCCTGCTCCGTTACCTCGGCTCCGCCGGCGCACCAGATGAAGGTGGAGCCGCCGCCGAGGCGACAGACACAGATGAAGGCAAAGACTCGGCGGATACCGCTGCGCCGCTTGCCATGACGACGAATTTGGACCGAAGGGCATAAGTAGACGTATGAGCGATACCGACAACAAACCGACTCTGGGCCGCAAGCCGCTTGGGCTGAAGCGCTCGGTCGAAGCGGGCGAGGTCAAGCAGACCTTTAGCCACGGCCGCACCAACAAGGTCGTGGTCGAGGTGAAGCGCCGCAAGCTGATCGGGAAGCCCGGTACGCCCGAGGCCGCGCCGGCCGAGCCCGTAGCCGCGCCGCCCCCGCCGCCGCCGGTCCAGCAGCAGGCCCCGCAGCCCGCACCGCGGCCGACCAACGTCGCGCCGACCGGCGAGACGCGCCAGGAGCTCCAGGCACGCCTGCTGCGCGAGGCCGAGGAAGCTCGCATGGCTTCGCTCGAGGCGGCCAGCCGCCGCGAGGAAGACGAGCGCCAGCGTGCTGCCGAGGAAGAGCGTCGCCGCGCCGAGGCCAACCAGACCAAGGTCGCCGCGCCGGTCGTAGAGAGCACGCCCGCTCCCGAAGTCGCTGCCGCTGCCGCTGCCGAGGCGCCCGCCGCGCCCGAGGTCCAGGCACAGGCCCCGGCCGAGCCCGCCGCGGAAGCACCTGCCGTTGCCGCATCCGACGCCGAGGAACGCCCCGCCACCCAGGCCGCGCCCGCGCCGCGCCGCTTTACCCCCGTCGCAGCGCCCAAGCGTCCCGAGCCCGCAGTCAAGAAGCCCGCGCACGCCCGCGACAAGACCGGTGCCGGTGACCGCCGTCAGTCGGGCAAGCTCACCGTCACGCGTGCGCTCAACGAGGACGAGGGCGCGCGCGCGCGTTCGCTCGCCGCGCTCAAGCGCGCGCGTGAGAAGGAAAAGCGTGCCCATTATGCGGGCAAGTCGCAGCCGCGCGAGAAGCAGGTCCGCGATGTCGTCGTACCCGAGGCGATCACCGTCCAGGAACTCGCCAACCGCATGGCCGAGAAGGGCGCCGACCTCGTGAAGGCGCTGTTCAAGATGGGCGTCATGGTCACCGTCAACCAGACGATCGACCAGGATACCGCGGAACTGCTCGTCGAGGAGTTCGGCCACAACATCACGCTCGTGTCCGAAAGCGACGTCGACATCGACCATTCGGCCGACGTCGATGCCGAGGAGACTCTGCAGACGCGTCCGCCGGTGGTTACGATCATGGGTCACGTCGATCACGGCAAGACCAGCCTGCTCGACGCGCTGCGCGGCACCGACGTGGTGCGCGGCGAAGCCGGCGGCATCACGCAGCACATCGGCGCCTACCAGATCAAGACCAAGGGCGGCGATCTGATCACCTTCCTCGACACCCCGGGCCACGAGGCCTTCACCGAGATGCGCATGCGCGGTGCCAATGTCACCGACATCGTCATCCTGGTGGTCGCGGGTGACGACGGGCTGATGCCGCAGACGATCGAGGCGATCAACCACACCAAGGCTGCCGGCGTGCCGATGATCGTGGCGATCACCAAGGCCGACAAGCCCGAGTACAAGTCGCAGAAGATCCGTGAACGTCTGCTCGAGCACGAGATCGTCGTCGAACAGATGTCGGGCGACGTCCAGGACGTCGAGGTTTCGGCCAAGACCGGCGCTGGGCTCGACGAACTGATCGAGAAGATCCTGCTTCAGGCCGAGCTGCTCGAGCTGCGCGCCAACCCCGATCGTTCGGCCGAAGCCACCGTGGTGGAGGCCAAGCTCGACAAGGGCAAGGGCCCGCTGGCGACCGTGCTGATCAACCGCGGCACGCTCAAGGTTGGCGACATTTTCGTCGTCGGCACCCAGTCGGGCCGCGTCCGCGCGATGCACGACGACAAGGGCCGCCAGATCAAGAGCGCGCCGCCCTCGCTGCCGGTCGAGGTCCTTGGCCTTGGCGGCGTGCCGATGTCCGGCGATACGCTGACCGTCGTCGAGAACGAAGCGCGCGCCCGCGAAGTCGCGAGCTACCGTCAGGAGCAGGCCACCGCCAAGCGCACGACCGCGGCCCCGGCGAGCCTCGAGAACATGTTCTCGGCGCTCAAGGACAAGCAGACCGTGCTCGAGTACCCGATCGTCGTCAAAGCCGACGTCCAGGGTTCGACCGAGGCGATCGTCAATGCGCTCAATAAGATCTCGAACGACGAGATCAAGGTGCGCGTGCTGCATTCGGGCGTCGGTGCGATCACCGAGAGCGACGTGTCGCTGGCGCAGGCTGCCGGTGCACCGGTGGTGGGCTTCAACGTCCGTCCAAACGCCAAGGCGCGCGAGATGGTTGAGCGCTTCAAGGTGCCGATGAAGTATTTCGACGTGATCTATCAGCTCACCGAGGAAGTCGCCAAGGAGATGGCGGGCATCTGGGGACCGGAGCGCATCGAAACCGTGGTCGGCCGCGCCGAGATCAAGGAGATCTTCCCGGCGGGCAAGAAGGACAAGGCGGCGGGTCTGCTCGTCACCGACGGCTATATCCGCAAGGGCCTCTACGCCCGCGTTACCCGCGACGACGTCATCGTCTCGAAGACGACGATCGCCTCGCTGCGACGCTTCAAGGACGACGTGGCCGAAGTCCGCGCCGGTCTGGAATGCGGCGTGGTCCTTCAGGACACGAACGACATCAAGCCGGGCGACGTGCTCGAGACCTTCGACGTCGAGATGCGCGAACGGACGCTGTAATTGGCGCAAAGCAGATGGCGTAAATCTAAGCTTCCCACCAAGTCGGTCGCCAGGCCGACGTGGTGGGAACCGAATGAGCGCTATGTTGACAGTGTTCGTAACGGCGGATGGCTGTCCGGCGTGATCGTCGGCATCTCGCCCATCATCCTGCTGGGTTAAAATCGTGCCTCGCTACATTGCGCTGTTCGACAGTATTCGTGTCGGAGCCAAACGCCTGACCATGGCGGAGTTGCGTGCGGCCTTGGAGGCCGAGGGCTTCTCGAATGTCGAGACCGTCGTTGCCGGCGGCAACCTGCTGGTCGATCATGACGAGCGACCCGACGAAGGGCTCGAGGAAAAGCTCGGCCTGATGCTGCGCCATCGCTTCGGTATGCAAGGCGTGGCCCTTGTCCGCTCGCGCGCCTCGCTGGCCGCGGCGATCGACGGCAATCCGTTCGCGGCAGAGGGCGAGGAGGACTTCATTCACACGCTCTTCCTCGATGGTTCGGTCGATCCCGAGGCCTTTGCGCGGCTCGAGTCCGGGCGGCAGGGTGTCGAAAGGCTGGCGATGGGTGACCGGGCTCTCCATATCGACTATGTCTCCGGCGGCGCTGAGGGCAAGCAGGTGGCAGCATTCGTCGAACGGCGGCTCGGTCGCCGTGGAACCGCACGCAGCCTGCGGTCGATGAAACGTATGCTGGCCAAGATGGACGCAGTTTGAAGACGAAGGTTTGAACAGGATGGCTCGCACCACTACCAATCCCGAAACGCGCAATGTTCGGCTGCTCAAGGTCGGCGAGCAGGTGCGCCACGTCGTCTCCGATCTGCTCATGCGGCAGGAGGTGCACGACGACGTGCTCTCGGCCCATGCCGTCAGCATCACCGAAGTGCGCATGTCGGCAGATCTGCGTCATGCCTCGGTCTATGCCAAGCCGCTGCTCGGCGCCGACGAGGAGATCGTGATCAAGGCGCTGCGCACCCACACCGCCTTCTTCCAGCGCGAGGTCGCGCAGCGGCTCAAGCTCAAGTATGCGGCGAAAATCAAGTTCCTGTCCGACGAGAGCTTCGATGAGGCCAGCCGCATCGATGCTTTGCTCTCCGATCCGCGCGTGGCGCGCGATCTCGCTGCGGGCGAGGGCGAAGACTAAGGCGTGGCCAAGCTCTATTTCTACTATGCCAGCATGAATGCTGGCAAATCGTCGACCTTGCTCCAGGCCAATTTCAACTACCGCGAACGCGGCATGGCGACGATGCTGTGGACCGCGGCTTTCGACGATCGCGGTGGTGAAGCGGCGATCGCCAGCCGTATCGGCCTCGCCGCCGACGCCCATCGCTACGAGCCGACCACGGACCTTTGGGCGCGCATCACCGCCGCTCATGCTGTGCAGCCGCTCGCCTGCGTGTTCGTCGACGAGGCGCAGTGGCTTTCGGTCGCGCAGGTCTGGCAACTCGCGCGACTGGCCGACGAGGCGAATATTCCGGTGCTGTGCTACGGTCTGCGTACCGATTTCCGGGGTGAGCTGTTTCCGGGCTCGGGCGCGCTGCTCGGTATCGCCGATGCGCTGATCGAGCTCAAGGCGGTTTGCCATTGCGGCCGCAAGGCGACGATGAACCTGCGTGTGGACGAGGATGGCGCCGCCGTGCGCGAAGGCGCGCAGATCGAGGTCGGCGGCAACGACCGCTATGTCGCGTTGTGCCGCAGGCATTTCGGCGAAGCATTGGGACGCAACAGCGCATGATCGAGACCGTGATTCAGGCGGCGGCGCTGATCGTGCCGCTGATCGTCGCCATCGTCTTCCACGAGGTCGCGCATGGCTGGGTGGCGCGCGCGCTTGGCGATCCGACCGCGGCCGAGATGAACCGCCTCAGCCTCAACCCGATCCGCCATGTCGATCCGATCGGCACGATCGTGCTCCCGGGCTTTCTCGCGCTGGTGAAGGCGCCGGTGATCGGCTGGGCCAAGCCGGTCCCGGTCAACAAGTGGCGGCTGCGCAATCCGCGCTATGGCATGATGATCGTCGCGGCGGCGGGGCCGGCGACGAACTTCGTGCTCGCGGCGATGGGCGCGGTGCTGCTCGGGCTGCTCGTGCGATCCTATGGCCGCGCCACGTCCGAATTCATCGTGACCAACCTGATCAACTTCCTGCAGATCAACGTCTTCCTGGCGCTGTTCAACCTGCTGCCGTTGCCGCCGTTCGACGGTTCACACATCGTCGAAGGACTGCTGCCCCCCGCCGCGGCGGAGAAGTTCGAAAGGCTGCGGCCCTACGGCTTCGGGCTGATCATCCTGCTGCTGATCGTGCTGCCCTCGCTGGTGCCGAGCCTTTCGATCGTCGAGAGCTTCGTGGTACCGCCGGTGCAGTGGGCGGTCGGGCACTACCTCGGCCTGGCCGAGGCCGTCGCGCATCTGTGATTTTTATCCGGGTTTAATATTGACATTAATACCCGGATTAAATTATCGGCGCGGGCAGGAGGATTCTATCATGCCCGTTACCGCTTTCGTCGAGAATGCCTTGTTCGCGCGCGGTGCGCCTGAGGAGGTCGCCCAGCGCCTGCGCGGGCTCGCACCGGCTGCGCGCTCGTCGGACGTGCTCGTGTTCGATGACGAGAGCGGCAAGCAGGTCGATCTACCCGTCGAAGCCGCGCCCGAGGCACCGCGCGGACGAGGGCGGCCTTCGCTCGGCGTCGCGGCGCGCGAGGTGACGCTGCTGCCGCGGCATTGGGAATGGCTGTCTGGCCAGCCCGGCGGTGCCTCGGCGACCCTGCGCCGGCTCATCGAGGATGCGCGCAAGCGTGGCCGTTCGGAACGCGATTGCCTCGACGCGGCCTATCGCTTCCTCACGGTCATGGCCGGCGACCTGTCGGGCTACGAGGAAGCGATCCGCGCGCTCTATGCCGGCGATCGCGCGCGGTTCGAAGCGCTCGCCGCCGCCTGGCCTCAGGCGGTGCGCGACCACGGCCTGACGCTTGCCTGGCCGGAGATCGCCTGATGCCGCACGGCTGGATCATTCTCGACAAGCCGCTCGAACTCGGCTCGACCCAGGCGGTGGCGGCGGTCAAGCGCAACCTGCGCCAAGCGGGGCTCGGCAAGGTCAAGGTCGGCCACGGCGGCACGCTCGATCCGCTGGCGACGGGCGTCCTGCCGATCGCGTTGGGCGAGGCGACCAAGCTTGCCGGGCGGATGCTCGACGCGAGCAAGGTCTATGCCTTCACCGTACGCTTCGGCGCCGAGACCGACACACTCGATCTCGAGGGCAAGGTGATCGCGGAGAGCGAGCATCGTCCCGCGCCGGCCGAACTGGAGGCGGTGCTGCCGCGCTTCACCGGGCCGATCGAGCAGGTGCCGCCGGCCTATTCGGCGCTGATGGTCGACGGCGAGCGCGCCTACGATCTGGCGCGCAAGGGTGAGGTGGTGGAGCTAAAGTCGCGCCATGTGACGATCCACGAGTTGCGCCTCGTCGCGGCGGACGAGCAGGAGGCGACGCTCGAAGCCCACGTCTCCAAGGGCACCTACATCCGCAGCCTGGCGCGCGACATCGCGCGGGCGCTCGGCACGGTCGGCCACGTCACGATGCTGCGCCGGCTACGCGCCGGGCCGTTCGATCTTTCGCAGGCGATTTCGCTGGACAAATTGAACGCAATCGGTAACGGCGCCCCCCTTGAGAACGTGATCTTGCCGCTGGAGGCAGGGCTGGTCGACATCCCGGCTCTAGACCTCGGCTCGGAACAGGCAAGCATGGTCCGCCAGGGCCGGGTTCTGTCCGAGCTGGCTTTTGACGATGGGCTCTACTGGGCGCGGATCGGGGATCGACCCCTGGCGCTGGTGGAGCTTTCGGGCGGCGACGCCCGCGTGGTCAGAGGCTTCAACCTTCCCGATGTCGCGGAGTGAATGATAATGTCGGTTACCGCTGAAAAGAAGCAGGAAATCATCGAGTCCAACGCCCGTGGCAAGGGTGACACGGGTTCGCCGGAAGTCCAGGTCGCGATCCTCACCAGCCGGATCATCACGCTGACCGAGCACTTCAAGGCTCACCACAAGGACAACCACTCGCGCCGTGGTCTGCTGATGATGGTCAACAAGCGCCGTTCGCTGCTGGACTATCTAAAGAAGAAGGACGTCGAGCGTTACAACGCTCTCATCCAGAAGCTTGGCCTGCGCAAGTAAACGAGTTTCGAAGCGGCCCCGAGTGGGCCGCTTCTTGTATCAGCCCCGTGCGCAATTCGGCGGCGAGGGCGGGACCGGGGCCAGGAGCGCCCCAACCGGACCGGGACGGTACACCCGGCAGCAAACCCCGCAGGCAATAGGGCAGGCGGGTTGAAGGAAAATACATGTTCGACACGAAAACCGTATCGGTGGAGTGGGGCGGAAAGACCCTCACTCTGGAAACCGGCCGCATTGCCCGTCAGGCTGACGGCGCGGTCCTCGCCACTTATGGCGAAACCGTCGTTCTTTGCGCCGTCACGGCCGCCAAGAGCGTCAAGGAAGGCCAGGACTTCTTCCCCCTGACCGTCCACTACCAGGAAAAGTTCTTCGCGGCCGGCCGCATCCCCGGTGGCTTCTTCAAGCGCGAACGCGGCGCCACCGAAAAGGAGACGCTGGTCTCCCGCCTGATCGACCGTCCGGTCCGTCCGCTGTTCCCCGAAGGTTTCTACAACGAAATCAACGTCATCGCCCAGGTCCTGAGCTATGACGGCGAAGTCGAGCCCGATATCCTGGCGATGATCGCCGCTTCGGCCGCTCTGACCATTTCGGGCGTGCCCTTCATGGGCCCGATCGGCGCCGCGCGCGTCGGTTACGTCGATGGCGCCTACACGCTGAACCCCAAGCAGGACGTCGCTGCCGCTGGCGATCTCGACCTCGTGGTCGCGGCCACCGGCAATGCCGTGATGATGGTCGAATCGCAGGCGCGCGAGCTGCCCGAGGACATCATGCTCGGCGCCGTGCTGTTCGCGCACGACGAGATCAAGAAGGTGGTCAACCTGATCATCGATCTTGCCGAAAAGGCGGCCAAGGAGCCCTGGGACGTCGCGGTCACCGACAATTCGGCGATCAAGGAAAAGCTCAAGGGCATCGTCGGCAAGGACATCGCCGCGGCCTACAAGCTGACCGACAAGTCCGAGCGGTCGAACGCGCTCAACGCCGTGCGCGCCAAGGCCAAGGAAGCCTTCGCGAGCGAGGACGGCCAGACCCAGATGGCGGCCGGCAAGGTCGTCAAGAAGCTGGAAGGCGAAATCGTTCGCGGCGCCATCATCAAGGGTGAGAAGCGCATCGACGGCCGCACCAAGGATCAGGTCCGCCCGATCGAGGCCATCGTCGGCCTGCTGCCGCGTACCCACGGTTCGTCGCTGTTCACACGCGGCGAAACCCAGGCGATCTGCACCACCACCTTGGGCACCAAGGACGCCGAGCAGATGATCGACGGGCTGGAGGGTCTCTCCTACTCGAACTTCATGCTGCACTATAACTTCCCGCCCTATTCGGTCGGCGAAGTTGGTCGTTTCGGTGCGCCGTCGCGTCGCGACACCGGCCACGGCAAGCTCGCCTGGCGCGCGCTGCAGGCGGTTCTGCCGACCAAGGAAGAGTTCCCCTACACGATCCGCGTGGTGTCCGACATCACCGAGTCGAACGGTTCGTCGTCGATGGCGACGGTCTGCGGTGGCGCTCTGGCCATGATGGACGCGGGCGTTCCGCTCAAGCGTCCGGTCTCGGGCATCGCCATGGGTCTGATCCTCGAAGGCGACAAGTTCACCGTGCTGTCCGACATCCTGGGTGACGAAGATCACCTCGGCGACATGGACTTCAAGGTGGCCGGCACGTCCGAGGGCATCACCACGATGCAGATGGACATCAAGGTCGCGGGCATCACGCGCGAGATATTCGAAGCCGCTCTGAACCAGGCCAAGGACGGTCGCGCCCACATCCTGGGCGAGATGACCAAGGCCCTGGGCACCGCGCGCACCGAGCTTTCGGCGCACGCACCGCGCATCGAGACGCTGCAGATCGACAAGTCGAAGATCCGCGAAGTCATCGGTACGGGCGGCAAGGTGATCCGCGAGATCGTCGCCGAGACCGGCGCCAAGGTCGACATCGACGACGAGGGCCTGATCAAGATCAGCTCGTCGGACCTCAACCAGATCGAGGCCGCGCGCGCGTGGATCCTGGGCATCGTGGAAGAGGCCGAAGTCGGCAAGGTCTACAACGGCAAGGTCGTCAACATCGTCGACTTCGGCGCCTTCGTGAACTTCATGGGTGGCAAGGACGGTCTCGTCCACGTCTCCGAAATGAAGAACGAGCGTGTCGAGAAGCCGACCGACGTCGTCAAGGAAGGCCAGGAGGTCAAGGTCAAGGTCCTCGAGATCGACCAGCGCGGCAAGGTTCGCCTGTCGATGCGCGTCGTCGACCAGGAGACCGGCGAAGAGCTGGAGGACACGCGTCCTGCCCGCGAACCGCGCGAGCCGCGCGGCGATCGCCCGGACCGTGGCGGTGGTGACCGTCGTGGCCCGCGCAGCGGTGGCGGCGGCCGTGATGGCGGTCGTGACCGTGGTCCGCGTCGCGAAGGCGGCGGTGATCGCGGCCCGCGTCGCGACAGCGGCGACAACGGTGGCGGTGACCCGGGTCACATGCCGGCGTTCCTCAAGGACGACTGAGTCCTTCGAGAGCCAGAAAACAAGAAGGGGGTCGCGGCAACGCGGCCCCCTTTTTCTTTGGGTGCTTTATGATCCTCCCCTGCAAGGGGAGGTGGCAGGCCGCAGGCCTGACGGAGGGGTGTCCCCGTCTCGGAAAGGGCGACACCCCTCCACCACCCGCTGCGCGGGCGGTCCCCCTCCCCTTGCAGGGGAGGACCACAAGAGACCAAACCTTGAACCGGCGCCACCGCGCACAGATATCCCCTAGGTGTACGTTTCCGCATCTCCCCGTGCGCGCGTGATGTCGGCGCTGGCTTCGGGCGCCGTCGTGACTTTCGTGATCTATGCGCTGGTCATGGGCTTGGCCTTCAACGTGGTCACCCACGGCCGCGAGGCACTGGTCTCGGTCTTCTCCGACCAGTCGCCGCCTCCGCCCCCCAAGCCCGAGCCCAAGCGCGAGGAGCGCCGCAACGAGCGGCCTGCGGCGAAGGACGAGGCGAGTCCGCGTAATCTGAAAAACGAGGCGACCCCGGTCGTCGCGCCGCCCGTGGTGCCGCTGATCGTGCCGCCGCCGATCGTGGCCGCCACGCAGGCGGGAACCGGCCAGGCACCGCAGACCGGCGCGTCCGACCGGCTGGGACCAGGGCGAGGGGCGGGTGGTTTCGGCAACGGCACGGGTGGGGGCGGCCAGGGCGGCGATGGCGGCGGCGGCGTGCCCGCGGTCGGCCCGCGTCAGATCCGCGGCAAGCTTTCGTTCAATGACCTGCCCGACGGCCTTCTGAGGCCCGGCAGCGAAGCGAGCGTCGGTGTGCGCTACGTGGTCGAGGTCGATGGCCATGTCAGCAATTGCCGCGCCACCGAATCCAGCGGCTATTCGCAGGTCGACTGGACCGCCTGCCGCCTGATCGAGCAGCGCTTCCGCTTCAAGCCCGCGCGCGACCGCGAAGGCAATCCCGTGCGCGCGGCGATCGTCGAGACGCATAGCTGGTATATTCGGGAAGAGGATTGATTCCTCTCCGATCCCGCATTGCCATTCCCGCGCCCCCGCAACGTCACCCCTGCGAAAGCGGAGACCGCTGGCTGTCTCGTTCTGCCATCTCGGCGTAAACCGCCGGCGGTCTCCGCTTTCGCGGGGATGACGGGGGCTTTTGCACTTGCGCGCCCGCGCCCCCGCTGGAATTCTCCCCGCTACAACCCAGGGAGAATACCGAAATGCGCCGCATCGCTTGGCTGGCAGGCACCTTGCTCGGCGCGCTCGCGCTACCCCAGGCTGCGGGCGCCAGCGGCGATTTCGGTTGTGACCCGGCCTGGCGGCTGTTCAATCGCGAATTCAACCGCTGCTCGAACACGGCTCTGCTCTCGCCAGGCAACGACACGCGGGTCAATCTGCTGTTCCTCGTCCGTGATCGCCAAGCGGCGCCGGCGACGCGCTTCGCTTATCCGGGCGAGAATCTGGCTGAGCCCGGCCTCGGTCACAATTTCTTCTCCTGGCGCATGCTGCGCGGGGCCTTCTATCCGCAGGCCGAGGCGGAAGATCCCGAGGCACCCTATGGTTCACGCTGCATCAGCTTGGCTTCGGGCACCAAGGCCTTCACCGCGGCAATGCAGGCCAATCGCGGCCTGCCCGCGGGCGAGCGCGACAAGCTTGCCGCCGCGCGTGGCACGGTCGCGAAGACCTGTGGCGAGGCCAGCGCCGGCTCGCTCGTCGCGCCCGCGGACATCGCCTCGGCGCCGGGGCGCGAGTACCTCGGCTATCTCCAGGCAGCGGATGCCTTCTATGCCGAGCAGTGGGACGCCGCGCGCGACGGCTTCACCCGACTACGCGCATCAAAGGATTCCTGGCTCGCCGAGACCGCGGCCTACATGGTCGCGCGGACCGAGCTCAACGCCGCGCAGAACGCCGCCTTCGACGAATATGGCTCGTTCGACGCGGGCAAGGTCGACAAGGCCGCGGTCGGCCGCGCGCGCGGCGGCTTCACCGATTACCTCAAGCGCTATGCCCAGGGACGTTATGCCGCTTCGGCGAGCGGGCTCGTGCGGCGGACCCTGTGGCTCGGCGGGGATGCCGTGGGGCTGGCGCGCGAGTACGAACGCTTGCTCGCGGCGACCTCGCCCACAACGGCGGCCGCCGCGGACCTGGTCCAGGAGGTCGACAACAAGCTGCTGACCAATGAGGGGGGCAGGGCGATCGACGGGCCGCTGCTGCTCGCCACGGTCGATCTGATGATGATGCGCGAGCCCTATGATAATGGCCCGCAGCCGATCGCGCTCGCGCAGATCGTCGCGCAGGAAAAGAGCTTCGCGGGCCGTGCCGACCTCTACGGTTATGTCCTCGCGAGCCATGCTTTCTACGTCGAGAAGAACCCGGCCAAGGTGCTCCAGCTGCTGCCTGACGACGCGCGCCAGCCGGCCTATGCGCCGCTGGCCTTCAGCCGCCAGGTGCTGCGCGGCATGGCCCTGGCGGCGAAGGCCGATCGCAACGAGGCCGGCTTCTGGCGCGAGTTGCTCGGCGGCGCCAACGGGCCATATCAGCGCCCGATAGTCGAACTCGCGCTGGCGATGAACCTCGAGCGCAGCGGCCGCCTGGCGGATGTTTTCGCGCCCATGTCTCCAATCGGCGAAACCGCCATCCGCGAGATCCTCCTGCAGAACGTCGCCGGGGCCGACCTGCTGCGCTCGCAGGCGCGCGACGCCAAGCGCCCCGTGCACGAGCGTGACCTGGCGCTGTTCACCCTGCTCCACAAGCAACTCGCTTATGGCAATTATGCCGGTTTCGTCAGTGACAGCGCAATGCTCGGCGCCTCGGCGAGCAACGAAGGAGGACTGTGGGACCTGCTCGTGCAGGACCGCGTGCCTGCGGGCCTGTTCCGCAAGGCGACCTGGTCTGACGGCTATGCCTGCCCGGCGCTGTCGGCCACTGCCGCTACCCTTACCCAGGACCCGCGCGACGTGAAGGCGCGGCTGTGCCTCGGCGACTTCTACCGGCTCAACGGCTTTGACGATTTCGGGGTCTTCGCCGACGACGCGATGCGCCCCAAGCGGGACGAGCTCGGCGGCACGCCGACGCTGTTCGCGGGCAAGCCCACGCCCCGCGGCGACTTCTACGCGCAGATTATCGCCGATCCGAAGGCCGGCGGCGAGGACAAGGCCTATGCGCTGTTCCGCGCGATCAACTGCTATGCACCGAGCGGCAGTAACGCCTGTGGCAATGCCGACGTGCCCGAGAGCCAACGCCGCACGTGGTTCCAGCGCCTGAAGAAGGACCACGGGGCGAGCCCCTGGGCGCAGAAGCTGCGCTACTACTGGTGAGGCGGTTCTGGGCCGCGTTGCTCGGCGCGGCCTTGGTTGCGGGATGCGGTTCGCGGGAGCCTGAGCGGGTCGACCCGGCTGACCACGATGCGGTGTTCCTCTGGGCCGGCGTACCCTCGTCCGCGGTGCCGAAACGCGCACGGACGGTTTATCTGCTCGCCGGCGAGGTGCGTGCCGACGACCCTGGTCGGCTCGTGTCGCTGCGGCCCGGTACGCCCAAGGGCAGCGGCATGTCGCTGTGGTACACGGTCCGGGTGGAGCGGCTCGATTGGGAAGAGGGAGTCTATGCCCGCGTTCTTGCCGATCTCGCGCGCTGGCGTGAGGCCGGGAACGCGATCGAGGGGCTGCAGATCGACTTCGACGCCGAAACCCGAGGTCTCGCGGACTACGCGCGTTTCCTCGAAGGGCTGCGCCGGAGACTGCCCCGAGACTATGATCTGTCGATCACCGGCCTGATGGACTGGAGCGCGCAAGGCCATCCCGCCGCGCTGGCGCGACTGGCGGGTACGGTCGACGAAGTGGTGATCCAGACCTACCAGGGCCGCAAGACGATCCCGGGCTACGAAGCCTATATGGCTTCGCTGGCGCAACTGCCGCTGCCCTATCGCGTCGGCCTGGTCGAGAACGGCGAATGGCGCCCACCCGCAGGTCTCGCGCGCGATCCCGAATTTCGTGGTTACGTGGTGTTCCTGCTGACGCGCCCTCAGGCGCGGTAGAATCAGGCGACGGCGAGCCGCAACTGATCGTCGCGGCCGCCGCGGCGATCGGCCATGCGGACGCAGTTCTTGCCGGCCTGCTTGGCCACATAGAGCGCGGCGTCGGCCATCGGCACGACATCGGCCGGGCTGGTCGATGTCTCGGGTACCGAGGCGATGCCGAACGAGGCGCTGATCGGCACGCCGTGTGCGTCCGACAGGCCTTCGATCCGCGCGCGCAGACCTTCGGCTTTGATTTCAGCGCCTTCGAGGCTGCAGCCGGGCAGGATGACCATCAGTTCCTCGCCGCCATAGCGCGCGACGACGTCCGAGGGACGCAGGCCACCGATGAGCTGGGCCGCGACGTCGCGCAGCACTGCATCGCCCTTGGCATGGCCGTTCTGGTCGTTGAGCCGCTTGAAGTTGTCGAGATCGATCATGATGACCGAAGTCGAGCTGCCCGTCCGCTCGGCGAGGCTGACGTAGCGGTCGAGCGCGTCTTCCATGTAGCGACGGTTATAGAGCCCGGTCAGCGGATCGCGCAGCGACTGCGTGCGCAGCTTCTCACGCAGGGCGATGTTCGACAGAGCGAGCGACATCGAATCCGCCATGGCGCTGGCAAGACGACGGACGCCGTCGAGCAGTTCGCTGGCATGCTCGGCTTCGACGGCCAGCATGATCAGGCCATAGACCTGTCCGCGCGCCATCATCGGCACTTCGATCGTAGCGGCGTCGCCGATATGATGCATGCAGCACAAGGTGCGCGAAGCGGGATCGTTGACGTGCGGCTTGCCGCGCTTGAGCGCCCAGCAATTGCCCGGCAGCAGCGCTTCGCTCGGATCGAAGCCTTCCGAGGTGTTCCAGCTCTTGGCCAGATCCAAGCGATCGCGCGAATTGTTGAAGACGTAGAGCGCGCCGGCGAACTGGGGTAGCAGGCGCATGGCCGTGGCCATCAGCACGGCGCCCGCGTCGTCGTGGTCTTCCGCCGCCTGGAGCATGTCGGTCATGGCGAAAAGCTCTTCGACCTGGGCATGCGCTTCGCGCGCGGTCTCGGCCATCGCGCTGCGCTCGTCGAGTTCGTCGAGGCTCTTGCTGGCCAGGATCGTCGACAGCGCCAGGATCGTCAGGATCATGAGCAGTGCCGCGATCGTGGCGATGCGGGGGAAGCCCGTGGTCTGATAGGCAGCCACGCCGAGCGCGGCGCAGATGATCAGCTGCATGCCGATGAACGGCAGGGTCCAGCCATGGACGCCGCCTTCGGTCACCTTTTTGATCGATCCCCAAGCCATTCGGCTACCCGCGTGATGAATCCCGGGCGGGCTGTAGCAGCAAGGAAGTTAAGAATTATCCCACGGGGAGTTAACCCCGACGTAAGCACATTCCATCGAAAGACTTAACGCTTCACCCGCACCGCGCCGAGGAAATCGCGCTTGCCGACCGCCACGCCATGATGGCGCAGCACCGCATAGGCGGTGGTCGCGTGGAAGAAGAAGTTCGGCAGCGAGAAGCTCAGCAGGAAGTCCTCGCCGCGATATTCCATGCGGCCGACGCTGAAATCGAACACGACATCGCGATCCGCCGCTTCGTCGACTTCGCCGGGTTCCACCGCCTTGAGCGCCGCGATCGCGCCGCTCACCGCCTCGCGCAGCGGTGCGAAATCGGTCGGCGGTGTCGAGGTGTCGGGGCCCGTGCGCCCGTCGCGGAGCGCCTGAATCGCGCCGGCCGAGCTCAACACACAGTATTGGATCTGCTTGCCGAAGTTCCACATGTCGGGGGCGAGCCGGGCGTCGGTCAGTGCTTCCGGCGGCAGGCCGTTCTCCCGGCAATGCGCCTCGGCCTTGTCGATCAGACGACCGACCGAGGGCAGGATCTGCAAGAACATGCCGACCGTGGCGTTGTGGAGCGGACTGGACATGCGAAAGCTCTCCCCGAGTAACGATGGGGAGGCTAGGCCAGCCTGCTCGGTGGAGCAAACCGGCTAATCGGCTTGGCTAACGAAACCTTGCCGAGGCGCTTCGACGACTCAGGCGGCTTCGCGCGCCGAGCCTGGTTCCTTGATGATGAGATTCCGGCCTGCCGCCTTGGCGGCATAGAGCGCATCGTCCGCGGCTTTCATCGCCTCGCGTGGACTTGGATGGGCGAACACGTCGGCGATACCGCCCGAGAAGGTGATTCGCCCAAAGGGTATGTCGGTGGCGCGGTTCACCAGTCGACGCTCGGCCATGGCATCGCGGGCTTCGTCGAGCACGGACCATGCTTCTTCGATGGACTTGCCGCGGAACAGGATGACGAATTCCTCGCCGCCGTGGCGGGCGACGTGGCAATTCTCGTTCGAAATCTTGGCGAGTGTCTGCGCGACGGCCCGAATGACGCGGTCTCCCGCTTCGTGGCCGTGGGTATCGTTGACTCGCTTGAAGTGATCGATGTCGCAGATCGCGACACAGAGCGGTTCGTTCAGATCGAGAGCCGTACCGGTCTCGCGCTCGAGCACGCTCTCGAAGGCGCGGCGGTTGGGCAGGCCGGTGAGGTGATCGAGCTCGGCGCTGCGGCGCGCTTCGTCAAGGCTGCGCTGGAGCGCACGGGTCTGCATCTCGGAGCGGTTCATCTCCTTCTCGATCTCGCGGGTGCGGTCGAGCATGAGACGGGCGATGTTCGCCAGCTCGGTGATGACGATGCCGGCCTTCGAGACCTGCTCGAGTTCGCTGACGTGCTGTTCGAGCGCCGAATTGTATTCGTTGGCCGCGCTTTTGGCCGCGACCGTGGTCTGACCGAATTCCTGGATCGAGTGTTCGAGCTTGGCCATCATGGCGTCGAGCTGGGCGACGCCATCGTTGCGGCCGGTGGCGCGGCAGGCATCCTCGAGCCAGTGCATGTTCACGGGCTGGCGCGAGATGACGCGCTCCTCGAGCAGGCAGGCGAGCTTGGGATCGGCGCCCGTCAGCACGTCATGCGCGATCGCGAGCGTGAACGAGTTCACTTCGAGGTGATGGGTCAGCAGGAAGCTGCCGATATCGGTGAGCAGTTGGCGCCGTCTGCGTTCGCGCGGATCTTCGTGCTCGGCGGGCGTCGGCGTGTCGCCGGTGGCCTCGACCGTGTCGATGTCCTCGTCCCCGTGCGGTCCGGCGCCCAGCCCGAGCCAGCGCAGGATGCCCTTCGATTTCGCCTCATGATCGCTCATGCGCTGGTTAACGACGATTTTGCCATGAAATTAAGGCGCGGGGGCCGCTTTGCGCGGCTTTTTTCGCAGGCTGGCGCGATTTTTTTCGCGCGAGCGCCATCGGCGCTCAGGGCTGGAGCGGGGCAATCTCATCGCCGGGAGAGAAACAGACGATCGGTATCTCGCGATCGGTCGCCGCCTGATAGTCGCGGTAAGGTGGGTAGAGATCGGCCATGAAGCGCCAGATCGCCGCGCGTTCCTCGCCAATCGGCTCGCGCCAGCGGCAGCGAAAGGCCTGGCCGCCGATCTGGATGGTCACTTCGTCCGCGGCCCTGACGTTGTGATACCAGGCGGGATGGACGTCGGCGCCGCCCTTCGACGCGACGATCGCCACGTCGCCGCCGGTGTCGCCATAGATCAGCGGCGTCACCCGTCGCTCGCCGCTCTTGCGGCCGCGGGTCTCGAGCAGCAGCGTGGTGGTGAAGCGGTGCCCGCCGAGGTGGCGATAGTCGAGGATGTGACCTTCGCGTCCGCCCGAGGACAGATAGGTGTTGCGGTGCTGCGTCACGAATTCGAGCGTCGCGCGCTCGACCTCGGTCATCTCGACTTTGTCCCCGCCCATGCCTTCCTCCTTCAGGTCTTTGCCAGAGTGTCAGAGATGGCGATCCGGGAAAACGCGAAATGCTTGTCGGAGGCGGAACAGACAAGGCAACGGCGGCCGAGCGAGAGCCCGGCCGCCGTCTGATACTTCCTGGCTTTGCGGGTACTTAGCGCACGCGCGGACCGCCGAAAGGTAGCGGCGGAGGAGGACGGCGCGCGCCGCGCGGCAGCTGCGCCTGATAGGCGCGGCCGCAATGCTCAACGCAATAAGGGAACCCGGGGTTCACCTTCTCGCCGCAGAAATGGAAGTCGGGCTCGCCCGGATGGCCCATCGGCCAGCGACAGATGCGGTCGTTCAGATCGAGCAAGCTTGTCTTGTCGGCGATTTCGGCGCTCGGCTTGGCGGGCACCAGGCGACGCGGCGGAGCTGGGGGAATCGGCGCTTGCTGGTCGCCGGGACCCTGACGCAGGAAGCCGCCAGGGCCGACCGAGACGATGCGCGGGGTCGGGGCAGCCGGTGCGGGGGTGCCCGCTGCCGCTGCCGGCGCCGCAGGTGCGGCGGCGACGGGCGCGGGGCGCGATGGTGCGGGTGCCGGCGCGGGGCGTGGCGTGGCTTCGGCGCGCGGAGTCTCGGTCGCAGCCTTGGCGGGCTTCGCCGCAGGCGTGGCAGGAGCTTCCGTCTTCTCGTTCGGCTTGACCGGAGACGGGCGTGCCTTGAGACCGAGGCGATGCGCCTTGCCGATCACGGCATTGCGGCTCACGCCGCCGAGTTCGTCGGCGATCTGGCTGGCGGTGGAGCCGCCTTCCCACATCTTGGTCAGCTTCTCGATGCGTTCGTCGGTCCAGCTCATGCCTATTCCACTCGATCCATTCCGTGACGATGGCCGCCACATTGAGAAGGCGCGCTTGCCACGGCAAAGCGCACCCGATAGTCGCCGTCCCATGGCCGATCAACCCCACCGCGATCCTCAGCGCATTGAACCCGCCGGCACAAACGATGCCATTCCGGGACTGCGCAAGTTTCCGCCGCAGGGAGAAGCCGTGATCCACCAGGTGAACTGGCTGGGGCTCAAGACGCTCTATATGAAGGAGGTGCGGCGCTTCTTCAAGGTCCAGACCCAGACGATCTGGGCCCCTGCCGTGACGACCCTCCTGTTCCTGGTCATCTTCACCGTCGCCATGGGGCGCGGCGACCGCCAGGTGCTCGGCGTCAACTTCGCGACTTTCGTCGCGCCCGGCCTGATCGTCATGGGCATGATGCAGAACGCTTTCGCCAATGCCAGCTTCTCGTTCCTCTCTGGCAAGCTGCAGGGGACGATCATCGATTTCCTGATGCCGCCGCTGACCGAGGCGGAACTGATGGGCGCGATGATCGCCGCTGCCATGACGCGCGCGGTGCTGGTCGGCTGTGCACTCGCCCTCCTGATGGCCTTCTGGCCCGGAGTCTCGCTGCACGTGGCGCATCCCTGGGCGGTCGCCTGGTTCGGCCTGATGGGGGCGCTGTTCCTGTCGCTGCTCGGCTTCCTGTCGTCGATCTGGGCGGACAAGTTCGACCACAACGCGGCGATTACGAGCTTCGTTATCGCGCCGCTATCCTTGCTGTCGGGCACCTTCTACGTGATCGACAACCTTGCGCCGGCGTTTCAGACGGTTAGCCGGCTCAACCCGTTCTTCTACGTGATCTCGGGCTTCCGCTTCGGTTTTCTCGGTCAGAGCGACATCGGCAGCACCAACATGGCCGTATTGCACAGCGCCTTGGGGCTGGGCGTGCTGAACCTCGTGCTCGGTGTCGTGACCTATCTCGTCCTGCGTTCGGGCTGGAAGCTCAAGAGCTGACCGCCGGCGCGCCTCCTTGGCGCGATCAGTGGGTCAGGCCGCGGCGAAGCTGATAGCGCTCGCCGTTGAAATCCTCGAACAGCTGCTGCAGCGAAGGATGATCGACAGGGCCGCCGGCACCGTCGGCGAGCAGGTTCTGCTGGCTGACATAGGCGACGTAGCTCGAATCGCCATTCTCCGCGAGCAGGTGATAATAGGGCTGCTCGCGGGCGGGGCGCGATTCGGCTGGAATAGCCTGATACCATTCCTCGCTGTTGGCGAAGACCGGATCGATATCGAAGATTACGCCGCGAAAATCGTAGAGCTTGTGCCGCACGACGTCTCCGATCGCGAAGCGGGCTCTCGTCTGGAGAGGGGCTTCGATCAGGCGGCCCGCTTGGGGCGAGAAGAAATTGGCACGTTCCATGGGTGGGATATAGGTTCGAGGCCCAAGTGTAACAAGCAAGTGGTAAAAACGTTCCACGGATTTCGCATGACGGGGCTTGGCAAGCGCCACCTTCTCCGCTAACCGCCCGCTTCCGACCCGGCAGCCCCATCTTTGGGGGCGCTGAGACACTTCACGGAGAGGTGGCAGAGTGGTCGAATGCGCCGCACTCGAAATGCGGTGTACGGGTGACCGTACCGTGGGTTCGAATCCCACCCTCTCCGCCATCACCGCTTCCGCAGCGGTCCGCAGCAGTCCGGTAAGATTGTGTTTTTGCTCGAAAAATTGACTTTTAGCTGATCGATTCGGCCATAGCCGTTCGCCACGTTCCGGTCCGGAATATGGTACGCGGCATGGTAACGGCATCGGAAAAACATGGTCTGGAGATGAACCATGCTCAGCGACGCTAAAGTCCGGAATGCAAAGCCAAAATCCAAGCCCTACAAGCTCACCGACAGCGAGCAGCTCTATGTCCTGGTAACGACGGCCGGGGGCAAGAAATGGCGCTGGAACTATACTTACGAAAAGAAGCAGAAGACCCTGTGTCTTGGCGCATACCCCGCGCTGAGCATTGTCGAGGCTCGAACCAAGCGCGACAAGGCCAGGGCCGTTCTCGACGAAGGGCGCGATCCCGGGGTCGTCAAGAAGCTCCGGATCGAAGAGAACCTGGAGGCCGCGCGCAGCACCTTCGAAAAGGTCGCCCGCCTCTGGCATGCCCATTCGAAGTCGCAGTGGTCGTCGCGGCACGCAGACGACGTCCTCAGGAGTCTTGAGCGCGACGTCTTTCCGATGATCGGCAAGCTCCCGATCTGCGATATCACGCCGCCGCTCGTGCTCGAGCCGCTGCAAGTCGTCGAGGCGCGCGGCGCGAAGGAGACGGCGCACCGTCTGCGTCAGCGAATCTCGGCGAGCTTCGAATATGCGATCGCGCAGGGGTGGGCGGAGAAAGACCCCTCCGAAAAGCTCGGCTCCGTCCTCAAGTCCGTGAAGCGCGGGCGGCAGCCGGCGATCACCGATCTTGCGCGCCTGCAGAAGATGATCCGGGACGCCGAGGCGGACTATGCCCGGCCCATCACGCGCTATGCCTTGCGGTTCATCGCGCTCACCGCCGTACGCCCCAATGAGCTCCATGGCGGGGCATGGGCGGAGCAACAGGAGCTGGACAGTGCCGAGCCGCTCTGGTGCATTCCCGCGTGGCGGATGAAGGGAGACCAGGATCGCAAGGAGGATCCCAATGGCGATCACCTCGTGCCGCTCGCCCGGCAGAGCGTCGACGTGCTTCGCGCGATCTGGCCGCTGACCGGCGGCGGGCCCTACATCTTTCCCAATGCCCGCAATGCCCACAAGCCGATGAGCGAGAACGCCATCGGCTATCTGCTGCACCGTGCGGGCTATCATGGCCGCCACGTGCCACACGGGTTCCGGGCGTCGTTTTCGACGATCATGAACGAGTGGGTGGAACGGCACGGCAAGAAGCACGACCGCGAGGTGCTTGACCTGATGCTCGCCCATGTGCCCGAAAAGAAGGTTGAGGGCGTCTACAACCGTGCGGCCTACCTGCCGCGTCGTCGCGAGCTCGCGCAGATCTGGGCCGACATGCTCTGCGAGGGCCTGCCCGAGCCCGAACTGCTGATGAACCTGCCGGCGCGAGAAGTTGGACGCCATCGGCGCCGTGGCCGGCCTTTGGCGGTGACCGACAATTTTCGGTTCGCTGCGTAAGGGAGATTTGGCTTCGATCCCGTTCGGGAACATTTCGGTGATAGGCGCAGGCAAATCCGTTAAATGTTCCCGAACGGGACTTATTGAAAATTTAGCGCTGAACGGCTATTAAAGTCCCCGAACGGGAACAATGGTATGGTGAAAGTCCACAAGTCTGGCCTTGGCATTTCGCCTGACGTGCTACGCGCGGCGGAGCTGGCGGCGCAGTATGCCGAGATCGAAAAACATCAGAAGTTGTTCGATGAGACCGAAGAAGCGCGCCGCATGGCCGAGCTTGCCTCGATCATGGCGCTTTCGCAGGAGGGCTCACCCCTCGAACGGTCGCTTGGTCTGTCCGCAGACAAGCTTGCTGACATCCTGGGCCACGACACCTTCGGTCGCTATGCGCACATCGGTACGACGCCGGCGATGGAGGAGGACCTGCGCATCATGCGCGAGCTGAGACAGCTCCAAGGGCTCGACATATATCGATCTCCTGCCAGCGATGTCCTTGCCGCTATGGAAGCGCCCGTAGCGCCAGCGCGCGAGCATGGCGAAAGCGTGACGAAACCGGTGGCATCCAGGCCCGCGCCGAACCCAGCGGCAACACCAATCTCCTCAATAGCCGAAATCGGGCACCGGGTGCGCGATGCTCGCAAGGCGATGGGGATGACCCAGCAGCGCTTTGCGGATCTGGCCGGCGTGGGGCGCCGGTTTCTGGGCGAACTCGAACGCGGAAAATCCAGCCTCGACATCGGCCTGGTTCTCACGGTTTGCGAAGCGGCCGGCATCAAGATCGGCTTCCTGCCGTGACCATAAGGCTCTCGCTGGACGTGCGTCTTGATGGGGTGAGGGACCCTGTCGGGCGTCTCGATGCGCATGATACCGGTTCAGTGTCGTTCACCTACGCGCAAGGATATGCCGCGGGCGGTCGTCCGATCTCCATGTCTTTGCCGCTCGGCGCGGAGCCGATCGGCGATGGCCTTGCCCGGGCGTTCTTCGACAATCTCTTGCCCGAAAACGATCAGATGCAGCGCGTGATCGACCGCGAAGGTCTCGACCGTGCCGACATCGTCGACATCCTCGCTCATGTCGGCGGTGACTGTCCGGGCGCGATCTCCTGCGTTCCCGTGGGCGCCCCCGCGATCAAGGTTCCGGGAGACCTAGCCGCCGATTACCGGCCGCTCGAAAAGGACGAGATCGCCTTGATCGCGCAGCGCCTCGCGGACCGCGAGCCCTTGCCGGCCGAATTCGACGATCCCTCGCCGGTAGCAGGGGTGCAGCGCAAGATTGCGATCACGGTACTTGAGGACGGTCGATTTGCCTTTCCGATCGACGGTCGCAAGGTGCCTACGACGCACATCCTCAAGGTGCCGCGGCGCGGTGAAGCGGGCGAGGCGCTGCAAGAAGATGCGGCCTGCCGCATTGCCCACGCATGCGGTTTTGCCGTTTCGCGATCGCACCACACGGTCATCGAAGGCGTCGATGCGCTCCTGATCGAGAGGTTCGACCGCCTCGTCCACGAGGGCACCGTCTATCGGGTTCACCAGGAGGATTTTGCCCAAGCTCTGGGACTGCCGGCGCGGCTCAAATACGAGAGGAATGGCGCCGAAGGCCGGCGCTATGACACGCAGCAGGCTCGCTCGGTGCTCGACCGTCTCGCCGCTCCTGCCAAAGCGCGCGAGACGTTCGTCCTGGCCACGCTTTTCAACCTCGCCATCGGTAACACCGACAACCATGCGAAGAACCATGGTGTTCTCTATTCCCCCGATGGCAGCATCCACCTCGCGCCGCTCTACGATTTGCTGCCAATCCGCTTGCATGGACGCTTCACGCATCAGCTCGCCGTTCATCTCGGAGGCGCGACCGATTTCGACGACATGACAACGGACCACATGCTGGCCTTTCTCGCCGAGTTTGGATTGCAGGGGCCGCGTGCCAGGAGGTTCATCAACGGCCCGGTCCGCGAAATGCTCGAAACGATCGAGGCGCGATCTGGAATGCTTCGCACGATCGGGCTGAGGCTGTTCGATGATCTGATCGGGCGCGAGATCGATCACCTGGCGCAGATACTGGAAATTGATCTCGACATCCGCGAGCGCGACTACTTCGAGCCGGCCGGAGGGGGCTGGCTCGCGAGCTAGGGCAGCTATTCACCCAGTTTTCGTTTCAACGCGGCGTTGAAAATGCCATTTCAGTGAAGTTGCGGGGCGGCTTCAGTTGTATGGATGCCCAAGTGGGCTATCACTTTGCCCAAGGAGCATCAGTGTGGAGAGGTCCGTCATCACCCGCAAATCCCCTCCCGCAAAGAACGGGCAGGCATTCGACTTCTCGGCTGTTTATAAGGCGATGCCCGCGGATCGGATCGCGTTCATCAAGAACGGCGTGTCGGCACGCAAAGCCAAGCTGCTCTTCACTCGCTTCCAGCTTGACCAGAAGGTCATGCTCGACGCGCTGGGCCTGAAGACCGCGACCGTCAATCGCAAGGCGGTCAACGACGAGTCCCTATCGACCAACGAGGGTGAGCGGGTCATCGGGCTCGTGAAGCTGGTCGGCCAGGTCCAAACCATGGTCGAGGAGTCCGGGGATCCGGAAGGGTTCGATGCAATTGAGTGGCTATCGTGGTGGCTGAGAAACCCCCTCCCGGCTTACGGGGGGGCGATGCCGATTGACTATCTCGAAACCATGGAAGGGCAGGCCGTCATCTCGCGAACGCTCGCACAGATGCAGTCTGGCGTCTTTGTTTGAGCGGCAGCTTCTGGCGCATCGCAGCCGATACGCCTTCATACGAGGCGGATGACGTCTCGGGTGCCGACTTGCTGGCATCGGCTGAGCAAGTCGACCCCGCCAAGCACATCGGTTGGGAGGCCGAGCCTTCAGGGCGCGCAAGCATCGCTTTCGGCACGGAGTGGGTGAAAAGCCGGCGGTCGCTTCTGCTTGAGGTGCCGTCCGTTATCGTCCCCGAGGAGCGGAACCTGCTGATCAATCCGGTGCATCCCGATGCGGCTCGCGTTTCCGCGCGCAAAGTCAGGAAGTGGCTCAACGATCCGCGCGTTCTGCGCGGCGCCTAGTTCAGGGTAGTAAAACTATCTGATCTGCCACTAGGCCCACTTGTGGGGCGGGCACCCGGGCTTCGAGGCATGCTTGGTCATGAGCCGGAACTTTTAGCCAATCGCCTGTACAGAGATCCGGCGGCCCGGATGCCCTGGCGCCAAGACTCTTACTTTTTGCGCGGCTCTGCAACAATTCGCCGTGCCTGGCGGGCATCTGTTGCGTCCGATCTGAAGCAATCGCGCACGTTTGGTGAATTGCATTCAGGCGCTGGCGATGGTCGACAAAAGCCCAGAACTAGCGGTGCGTCTTGCAAAGCGGAGCCAAGACTCGAAATCGCCTTTCCGATCGCGTCGGGAGGCGAGGCGCTGATATCAGTCAAAGTCCCGGCGACGCAACTTGGGGACTGCGTCGCCGGGAGGAATCCCGCTGCCAGGGCTTAAGTGGCAGCGGGCAGGGACCTCGTTGATCAGAAGAAGAACCGTGCCGACGCAGACACGAGCCGACCGTAGAGCGTGCGGGCGGTCGCGATGCCGCTCGCGGGCACGGCACCGCTCGAGATCGCCGTGATGGCGCGCTTGTCGAAAATGTTGCTCGCGTTGATGCCGAGGACAAGCCGGTCGACCGGACGGATCTGGGCGAAGAGGCCGACCGTTGCATAGCCCGGCATCTTCAGCTGATTGATGTCCTGCGCGTAGCTGGCGGTCTGCCCCAGCAGGTTGGCGCCGACGGTGATCTTGTCGAGATCGATTTGCGGCGTGAGCGTGTAGAGCAGCGTGGCCTGATGGCGCGGCTTGTTTCCGACGAGGGTCGGTGTTTCCGCGGCCGTGATCTCGCCGCCGGTCAGCGTCACGCTGCCAACGACACTGAAGGGACCGCGGCGAATGCTGCCTTCGAACTCCGCACCGTAAGTCCGGTAGCCGCGCGACACGAGCGTCGGCGTCGGTATCCCGAGGTAGTCGGGGATCATCTGCACGTTGGTTTCCCGGGTGGTCGCGTAGAAGCCGGTGACGTTCAGCGAGATGCCATTGTCACGGTACTTGAGGCCCACTTCGCTCTGACGAACGGAATCGTGTCCCGCGCTATCGTCGAGCAGCGCGCCCGTGGTTGCGCTGATTGCCGGGGAGAAGAGGAGGGCGTCGGCACCCGCACGACCGCCCAGGCTGTGACGAGCGAACAGCGAGAAGTTCTCGGCAACACGGAAATTGATGCCGCCCGAATACGACACGTAGTCGTAGCGATAGTCGACGGGGCGCGAAGCACCGGCACCGATCAGGGGAACGCTGGCCTCGGCGCGGTCGATGATGCCGTTGCGGTCGATGTCGATCGCTGCCGAGCCCGAACCCTGAGCCTGAAGGCCCGAGACATTGCCACGATCATAGCGGATGGAGCCGCCGATCGCGATCTTGCCCTTGTGGAAGTTGAAGGAGCCATAAGGCGCCAGAACGTCGTAGTCGACGTTGACGCGCTGCGGTCCGGTGCCGGCGGCGAATGAATAGATGCCGTTGCGCACGATCGCGGTGCCGTTCGCTGCCGTGAGGTTGAGGAGCGCGGAGTGGCCGTTTCCAACGATGTCCTGAAGGATGACCGAGCCATAAGTTTCGCGATCGATCTTCTGGGTCGATGCATAGACGCCCGCAGTCGTCGTCAGGTCGCCGCCGGCGATCTCCCACACCCTGCTCGTGCGCAGATCGTTCGTCACGTTGCGCAGGCTGTTGATCTTGGTGTGACCAACCGAGGTGAGCGCGATGACGCCATTACCGCTGATGCTGGCCGGATTGGCGACGGTACCGGACTGGGGGCCAGTGGCGTAAGAGATACGGCCTCCAGGGCCTGCAAAATAGCTGATCAGCACATCACCGGAGAACTGGATCGAAGGATCGAACAGGTCGGCTTCGCCCGACATGTCCGAATAGCGGAAGCGGTTCGTGAAGTTCCAATCGCCCAAGGAGAACTGCAACTCGGCGCCGAGTGTCTTGGCCTCGACGCGATAGCCGTTCTGCAGGTTGTTGGTGACGATGTTGCCCGTGCCGTCAGCTTGCGTGATGCCGCCGATGTAACGCGACATCACCGTGTCCTGCGTCGCATCGAACTGCGGCATCGCAGCGATCACCGGCTTGTCGTTCGTGCCCGTGACCGACATCGGGCCAGTCGCGTAGCCGGGAAACTTGTCGTCGAGCACCTTGCCGTAAACGCGCAGGTAGCCACCTTCGAACTGCTTGGTGAGGTTGAACTTCACCTGGCCGCCGCGCGTGGCCGTATAACCGGTCTCGCGCGGGCCTTCGCCCTGGCGGTAGAATCCACCGACATGGAAGCGCCAGCCCCCACCGAGGCGGCCGCCGTAGTCGAAATCGACGCGCTTGTTGTCGTGGTCGAGGCCGGCCGAGACCTGGATCGAGCCGCCCTCGACTTCGCCGGTCTTGGAAATGAGATTGATTACGCCTCCCGGAGCATTCGAGGCGAACGTCTAGGCCGAGCCGCCGCGGATGGATTCGACCGAGGCCAGGTTGAGATCGGCGCGGACGAACAGGTCCGGACCCATGTTGGCGAGATCGCCGAATTCGAGAACCGGCAGGCCGTCTTCCTGGATCTGCAGATACTTCGCGCCGCTATTCACGAGCGGCAGTCCGCGGACGGTATAACTGTTGAGGCCTTCGCCTGCGCCGCCCTCGACCCGGATGCCGGGGATGTTACGGAACAGATCCGCGAGCGACGGCGCGCCGAGCTTCACGATTTCGTTTTCCTTGATCGAGCTCGTGGAGGTGGCGCTGTCGAGGCGATCTCGGCCACGGGCCACGCCCGTCGTCACCATGTCGCTGTCGTCGGCCTGGCGGCTTGCTTCCCAAGCCGTGACGGGCTTGGCTGCGTCCTGCGCGAAGGCGGCCGAAGCCTGCGCGGCCACGGCGATGGCGGCCAGCGAAACACAAGAATTGAAGATCGTGATACGGGTATTGAACATCATGCCCCCTGAAACGGTCACTCCGCATTTTTGCGGTGGTAGCGCTATCAGGGCGAATGGTTAAAATTGCCTTACTGGTATGCATGATTGTTCATGTGGTATTGAATTGGCATGCATTCATTAGCAGCGCACCAGGCAGAGTTTTGGCGGTCGTCGCGGATCTGCGCGTAACCGGCGATTATCTGCAGATACGTGCTAATCGAAATCTAGTTCGACGCGTCTAGCGCAGCGCGAGCGGCGCGTTGGCGCTCTGGGTCTTGGCTTCGACGACGAAGGCCGGAACCAGGTGGACCTTGTATTGGGTGGAGATCGAGGTGCAGCGACCCGTCGCCGGGTTCCGGTGGCCGTCGGCCGCCCGCTCCAAAGCCTGGTAAGCGCCATTGCAGGTATGACCGAGCACCGCGGCGCGGCCGACCGATGTGCCCAGGCGCAAGCCCAAGGGCGCAAGCTCGCCCTTGGCCGTGCGACTGTGACGGGCTCCGTATTGCAGGTCGTACATGTCGTCGATCGGCGTGTAGCCCGCGAGCAGGCCTTCCAGACCACCGTCGGGCGCGAACTTGAAGCGCACGCGCGCGGAGCGCAGCACGCGGTCGTCGGTCATGCTGTTGACGATGTTGTGGAAGCGCACGTCGACGGGATCGATCATCAAGACGCCGTCAACGATCCGCCCTCGGGTTGTCGCGCGGTATCGTGCGTCGGGCGTTGCCGCGTAGGTGGCGTAGGGCAGGGCGCTGCGTGTCGAGCTGAGCTCGATCGGATCGGCATTGGCGTAGAACCCGACCTCGACTTCCGGATCGTTGTCGAGGTCATCGACGTTCTTGAGCGTCATCAGGATACCCCAGGAGCCCGTGTACATCTCGGTTTGAAAGCCGTTCGAGCTCCCACTCGACTGGAAACTGGGCGAACAACCGACGACACGGTACCATTGGTTGTCGATGCCGCGTTCGCCATTCGTGCCCTGGAATTCCTCATGCGAGCACGTATCGACGGATCGCGTACGGCTAGCGCCCGGCTCCCGCGCATCGAGATCGAAGCCGTCGACCTTCACGCGGCCCGTCACCATGCGCCATCCCGGATCGACGGGAGCACTCGCGGGATTGAGGCAAATGTTCGTGCCGTCGGGCGCGGTTTGCACAGCGAGGGACAGGCGGCGCTCGTAGCTCTCCTTATCCTCGTCCGCTTTGCGCTGGCCCGCAGCCGTCTTCGAATAGGTCTCGATCAAGCCGCGCACGCCAGCGGACATGCCGGTCGGGCAGGCTCCATCCTTGCCGTCGGGCCCCAGGGCATAGGCGAACTGGGTCACCACGAAACCCGCCTCGCCGTTGCGGAACACTTCGTTGGTGATGCCGCGCGTGGAGTTTGTCTTCGCCGGATCGGCGGGGGAGGCCGCCGCAGGCAGCTGGGATGCGCCGGCAAGCAGGAGAGAAATGGACAGGGCAAGGCTCGTGCGAGCGAGAATGCCGCAGCGTTGGACTTTCCCAGCTATCACGCGCGCGCTCCCGTCAACGGATCAAGGTCGATGTGAGAGGATACCCAAGGTGCGCCGAGACGGCCGGGCAAGGTCGTGCATCGGCAGTCTGCCTTCGCTCCTGCGGAGAGATCGGGCGAACGCGGACCTTCGGATATCCTCTCGAGAAAACGGGTGCCCGCTGAAGCCTTGCTTCGCCAGTGCCTTTACACGAACTTTACATTCGATGGCGTACGGAGCGTGCGGTGAAAGCCTCATACTCCATCGAGTGAGACGGGCTCACGAGACGAGGCTAGGTTGCCGCGTCGGCGCGGTTCTTATCCTGGATCAAGCTTGTAGACCCGCTGGGCGTTGCTCCAGGCGAGCTTGCGGAATGTCGGCCGCTCTACTCCGGTCCACATGATCTTGAGCAACTCGCGCGCGATGCACTTTCCGGCGAGCCCGCCTTGGGCTGCCATCCGCGTCTGCATCGCCGAAGTCCCTACCGCAGCCAGGGTGCCACCGCGACCATCGATGCATCCACAGTCGCTGCCGAAGAGCAATTTGTCCTGGTGCCGGTCGAGAAAGCCGGAGGTGAACTCGGAATCCCGAGCGAGTTGGATCAGCCCCGACGGAGCGCCAAGGTCACCGAACATGTTGGGGTAGTCTGCGAGAAGTTTCTCGGTGAGACCACCGCGATTGACCTTGCCGGTCGGATAGGCTCCGCCATCGTGGAACTGGCTGTCGATGTTCCCCCAGAAGTCCGATGCATGGCAGACGAAACGGGTCTTGGGAAAGGCGCGAAGCATTGCCTCGATGCGGCTGAAACCCGCTATCCCGTAACGTGGCAGATTGGGCACGCTGCTTTCCTGGAAATGCATCATCACGGGTACGTCGAGTTCTGCGGCCAGCGCATAGAGGCGCTGCAGTTCGGGCCCGTCGACCGCGACCACACCCACGGTTTCGGCAAAGCCCTTTGCTCCGGCCCGAACGGCTTTGCGAAGGTTGATGGCCGCTTCGGGCGACGGAATGCGGGCCATGCCGGCGACCGATTCCTGCTGCTGCGCGCCGTCGGCGGCGAGCACCGTGCTCATGGCCCATCCCGAAATTCGTCCCGGATACTTCGCTGCAGTCGCTGCGAACCGATCGGCGGACGGGACCCCAGCAAGTACCAGGCCGTTCGAAATTCCCGCCCCGTCGAGATGTGCGATCAGCGCCGCATCCGTTGGGCGGTCGTGGAAATGACAGTCGACGATCTTCTCGCCGCGCCAAGGAGTATCGTCTTGTTGGGCGAGGCCGGCGGTGCCGACCATCATCGTGCCGCCTGCGGCGCCTGCTGCCACAATAAAGTCTCTTCGCGAAAGTGCGCTCATGTCCATCTCCCCAAATATCACAGGAGGCAGCAAACAACATTCGCATGCGTATGGAAAGGGGGGGCGTAATGGGGCGGCTGTTGCTGCCATCAGGTGGCATCGCGCACAGACGACGTGGTCGACACAGTTGCAAGCCAGCAAGCCCGCGGGTCGAGCGCTCGGACCAAGAGAATCATGGGCTGCGGCGCGGTTAGCGTCTGGCGCTCAATATCCTCGCGATGGAGGTCTTGTCGCCGAGGCGGAATAGGGTGCGAGGAGATCGCCAAGCGCGGCGGTGAAGATCGGGACGTCCGCGCCGACCGCCACGAAGGTTGCGCCAAGTTCCAGATAACGCCGGTTCAGGTCGACGTCGAAGGTCAGTATTCCCGCGGGCTTGCCGCAGGCCTGAATGCGGCCAATCGCTGACTCTACAGCGGCCTGGACGGCCGAGTGGTGCATGTTTCCCGTGTGCCCCATATCGGCTGCGAGATCCGCGGGACCGATGAACAGTCCATCCACGCCTTCGATCGCGGCGATCGCCTCTAGGTTGTCCAGTCCCTGACGGCTTTCGATCTGGACGAGCAGGCAGATCTGGTCATCTGCCGCATCGACGTAGTCGGGGATCGTGTTGAAGCGCGAGGCTCGCGCTATGCCAGCGCCCATCCCTCGGCGGCCCCGAGGAGGGTAGCGACATGCGGCGACGAGCTGGCGAGCCTGCTCGGCGTTCTCGACCATCGGAATGAGCAATGTCTGTGCGCCGATGTCGAGCAGCTGCTTTATCATCCAGCCTTCGCCCTGCGGCGGGCGTACCACTGGCATCGAAGGCGTGCTCTCTATCGATTGCAGCTGCGCGAGGATGCTGCGCAGATCGTTGGGGCCATGCTCGGCATCGATCACGAGCCAGTCGAAACCGGCCTGGCCGGCGATCGAGGCCGCATAGGCGTCAGCCATGGCAAGCCAGAGGCCGATCTGCCGTTCGCGCGCCAGAAGCTTTCTCTTGAAGACGTTCTCGATCACGTTCTCGCATCCCCAGCCCAGTCGGGCCCTTTTCCCTAAGACTCAACGGCCCGCATGGCGGGTCACTTCTCCAGCCGGATCAGCGCCACGAACGAACGATCGTCATCTTGGAACGTACGGCCATGTGGGTCTCATGATATATTGGTATTGACACCACTTCAATTGGTATGATGGTTGGCGATATAGCTTTGAACGGGAGAAGAATATGGCGAGCGTCGCACAAGCCGGGTCAACGGACCAGGCTCGGGATCGTGCGAGGGCGGTCCGGCTACCGTCGCTTGATTTGCTGCGCGGGCTTACGGTCGCGGGCATGATCGTGGTCAACGCCACGGCCGCGTTGAACTACGTGGCCGGGCCGGTCTTCCCAGTTCTGCTGCACGCGCGTTGGGCCGGCTTCACGGCGGCCGACGCCGTTTTTCCGGCTTTCATCACGATGGTGGGTGTCTCGATCGCGATCTCTGCGAGACCGGACGCGCCGCTGTCTGCGCGGCGGATCGCCTGGCGCGCATTGCGGCTGATCCTCCTCGGCCTTGTCTTGGTCAATCTGTACCTGCCGTTCTCGCCCGATCCTTGGCCGCCGCGGCTTCCCGGCGTTCTCCAGCGCATCGCAATCGTCTACGCGATCTCGGCGCTCGTCTATCCGCGCACGAGCTGGCGGTGGCGATCCGTTGCCGCGGCCACAATTCTCGCGCTCTACGCTCTACTTTGTCTTCTGCCCGTGCCCGGAGGTGTTCCAACGGATCTGTGGGAGCCGGGCCAGAACTTGGCATCCTGGCTCGACCGGCAGGTGTTCGGTGACTGGATGGGCGAGAAAGGACCGTTGGGCTACGATCCCGAAGGACTTCTCAGCACGCTGCCCGCACTCGCCCAGGCCTTCATCGGCACGATCGCCGGTGATCTGTTGCGAAGCAAGCTGTCGGTATCGCGACGATCGCAGGGACTGGCGGCCGCGGGTGTCGTCGGTATCGCGGCGGCTATGCTGCTCGATCCTGTGATCCCGATCGCCAAGCCGATCTGGACGACGAGCTTCGTATTCCTGAGCGCCGGCATCACGCTCATCGGGCTAGCGTTGTTTCACCGCGTGTTCGACGGCCGTGATCATGGGATGCGCAAAGGGGGGCTGCTTGGCAGCTTCGGCCGCAATGCGATTACCGCTTATGCACTCCACTATGTGATCATCAATTTCGTCATGAGCGCGCCGCTGCGCGCGCCGATGAAATGGCTCGCTCCGATCGTCGGAAACGAAACAGCTGCGCTCGCGCCGGTGGCGATCTTTCTCGCGATACTCTGGTTGCCCTTGGCCATCATGGATCGGCGTGGGTGGTATGTAAAAATCTAGTCGCCGAGGATCGCCGCGTCCCAGCGCGGGCTCTTCAGTTCGCAGTCTTCTTCGCCGAGTGTGTTCGAGAGGTCCGTTGGCCCGCGATTGTCCGTATCAGGCGAAAATGGCGAAGAGGGAAGCCGCGCACGGTGCAGGGCGCAAAGTCCTGTTCTGCATTGGTCGGCCTCCTTCCGACGAAGTCAGATCGGATTTTTGCGGACCATTCCCCGCAGATAGTCCACCGCCTGGATTTGGGCGGCCAAACTATCGGTACCACTTTGCGCTTCCTGTTCGACTATGATGTCGGCCACGTGGAATTGAGAAAGCGCCCGCATGATCGCATCCCAATCGATGGCGCCTGCGCCGAGCGGGGCGGGGGCCGGGAAGCGCAGGCCAAGCGACGGCGTGAAGCCGGCTATCCAATCCTTGACGTGGACCGAGCGCACCCGGCCACGATAGCGGCCGAGGAGCGCGATCGGATCCGCCCCGGCAAGTACCGCATTGCCGAGGTCGAGTTGTAGCGCCACCGCACCGGGCTCGGTCAGGCGCATCAGCCAATCGAGGATCGTGCGGCCTTCGACGAGCGCGAAGTCGACGTTGTGCGAATGGTAGCCGTAGATCAGCCCGCGCGCGCTGGCCATGTGGGCGAAATGGTTCATCCGTTCGGCAGACCATCGCAGGTCGTCACCCGACATGCCGGAGAATACAGCCGACAATGGCGGCTTCGGGCGGTCCTTGGTCGGCATGACCGACGGCAGGGCGGTGGTGACCCGCCAGGCTCCGATCGCGGCGCAGGCGTCCATCTGGCGCGCGGCTTCTTCGTCGGAGAGAGTTAGAGGCAGGCAGTGGGCTCCAAATGCCTGAAGGCCGGCCTGTGAAAGCGCCGAGCGGATCGCCGATGGGCTGTGCGGCGCAAAACCCGCGAATTCGACGGTGCGGAAGCCCGCCCGCGCCAAAGTGGAGAACAGGCCCGGCATGTCGGAGGCGAACGGCGCCTGCAGAGGGTAGAGTTGAACGCCGAAACGGATCGTTGGCGCTTCGCCAGGCCGTGCCAAGGCAGGGGCGGCAAGAAGCGCAGTGTACATCAGCAAAGATCGGCGGCTCACGGCTCCGGACATTTCACTCGTGTCGAGCCGCCCCGCGCGCTGATCCGCGCTGGAGGCGCGCGCCTGGTTCTTCTCATCTGGCGGCATCTGGCGTTCCCTTTTCCGCGACTCGAGCTCCCTCTAGGGAACCGAGTTCATGCCAATCTCTATCCCAATTCTCGATCTGCTCGCGGATCGTTCAGCCTGTTTGAGCAGGTCTGCGCTCGTGTGTTGCTAAGTAATGAGACCAATTTTGAGCTTGTGCAATACCAATTTCCGTGGAATTGAATTCGCCGCGTCGTCGTACCGCGAGGGCGAGGGAGAGGCCTGTTTCGTGATAAGAGAATCGAATGCCTGATCCCGATGTCGCGGCCCGCACGCTTATGTATGCCGAGGCGAAAGAGTCGGGCGATGCCGTGGCCCGTTTGCTCGAGGGCAATCGCGCGTGTGTCGAGCGCATTGCGGCTCGCCTTTCGGCCGTACCCCCCGCTGTCGTCTTGACGGCCGCACGGGGAAGCTCGGACCACGCATGCACTTATGGCCGTTACCTCATCGAGAATCGGCTCGGCATCGTCACGAGCTCGATAGGCCTGTCGACGGCCTCGATATACGACGCGCCAGCGCCCCATACAGCGGGTCTGTGCATTGCCGTTTCGCAATCGGGTGCCAGCCCGGACCTGCTTGCGGCCGTCGCGCGCGCCAAGGCGGGCGGAGCTGTAGTCGTCGGTCTGATCAATCAGCCTGATTCTCCCTTGGCTGCCATGTGCGACGAAGTCATCGCCCTGTCGGCGGGTCCCGAGCGCAGCGTTGCCGCGACCAAGTCCTTCATCTGCTCGCTCGCGGCGCTGGCCTGGATCGTTGCTGCCTGGTCGCGCGACGAAGATCTGCTTTCGGCCATCGAGGAACTGCCCCTACATCTCGCGAGCGCATGGGAACAGGATTGGTGGGAGCTTGCTGCGGCCCTTGTCGATGCGAGGCAGCTTTTCATCCTCGGTCGCGGACCGGGTCTCGGCATCGCGCAGGAAATGGCCTTGAAGCTCAAGGAAACCTCTCAGCTTCATGCCGAGGCCTTCAGTTCGGCCGAGGTCGTCCATGGTCCCATGGCGCTGGTGGGGGCCGGCTTTCCCGTGCTCTCGCTGGTGCAATCGGATGCTTCGGGCGCGACGTCGCGGGCGACTGCCGCGGATATGGCTGAGCGCGGGGCGAACGTGATGATCGCGGGGGGCGAAGCGGTAGGCGCGAAGCCTCTGCCGACGCTGCCGGGCCATCCGGCGCTCGAGCCGATCATGATGACCCTTTCCTTCTATCGGGCGGCGGCGAGCCTCAGCCTTGCGCGCGGGCTCGATCCAGACCAGCCCCCGCATCTCGCTAAAGTCACGAGGACTCGGTGATGCCGCGCGAGGCCTTGTGCGGAGCCCGCGTGCATGTCGCGGGGAAACTTGTAGAGGGCTACTGCGTCGTAGTCGAAAACGGCAGGATTGCCGCGATCGTTGCCGAGGCGGCCTTGCATCGCAGCGTTAGGCGCCGCGAACTCGCCGGCGGAACGCTCGCGGCGGGCTTCATCGATTGCCAGGTCAACGGCGGCGGCGGCATCCTGTTCAACGATGCGCCCGAGCTTGAAGCGCTGGAGACGATCGGCGCTGCTCACCGGCGTTTCGGCACAACAGGATTCCTGCCAACCATCATCAGCGACGACATCGAGGTGGTCGCGCGCGCAATCGATGCAGTTCGGTCCGCGATCGAGGACGGCGTGCCCGGCATTTTGGGCATCCATATCGAAGGACCCATGCTGGCGCCCAGCCGGCATGGCATCCACGATCCGCGTTTCTTCCGCGGTGCCGATCGTGCGATGCTGGAACTGGTGGCGAAACCCGGTCCTGGTCGTAGGCTCGTGACCGTCGCCCCCGAGATCGTGGGCGAAGCCGCTATTCGCGAGCTGGCGGCGAACGGGGTCATCGTTTCCGTCGGCCATACGGAAGCGACATACGACGAGGCGCGAAAGGCTTTCGCTGCCGGGGTGACGGGAGTTACCCATCTGTTCAACGCGATGTCCGGGCTCGTCAATCGCGCACCAGGCGTTGTCGGCGCGGCGCTGGAAAACCAGCACGCCTGGTGCGGCATCATCGTCGATGGGGTGCACGTGCATCCGGCCATGCTGAGGGTGGCGCTCAGATGTCGGCCGATCGATCGGTTCATGCTCGTGACCGACGCCATGTCTCCGGTGGGCACCGAGATGCGGAGCTTCAATCTGCAAGGGCGCGAGATTCAGGTCGGCATCGACCGTTGCGTGGACGAAAACGGTATCCTCGCAGGGTCCAACCTGACCATGGGACAAGCCGTCCGCAATGTAGTCGGCCTGCTCGAGCTGCCCTTGTCCGACGCCCTGACCATGGCAGCTGCGGCGCCAGCAGACTTCCTGGGCTTGCGGGGGAGGCGGGGGCGCATCGCCGTTGGCGAAGCGGCCGATCTCGTGTGGTTGGACGAGGACGTGAAGGTCGGCGCGACCTGGATCGGCGGCGAGGAATATCGCGAAGGGGAACTTTGATGCCTAGGGTCCCGGTCACCGCCATCCGCTCTCGCGAAGCTGACGAGGCATGACCGACGCGATCCTATCCGCGCCCTTCGATGGCTGGCTGGCGCCACTGGGCGAAGTGCCCGACGAGGCCTTCGCCACGGAGCTGCTGGGCGGCGGCGTCGCTCTTGATCCCCTCGAAGGTACGGTCCGAGCGCCTTGCAATGGGGTCATTGCCGTCGTGGCCGCGACCGGACACTCGGTAACCCTGCGCCACCAGAATGGCGCGGACATCCTAATCCATATCGGTATCGACACCGTGGTCTTGCGCGGCTCGGGGTTCGAGCGGGTCGTCGCGGTCGGCGATCGTGTAGCGAGCGGGGACGTGCTGCTACGCTTCGATCTGGACCAGGTTGGGCGAAATGCGAGAAGCCTTCTCACGCCGCTCGTCGTCTTGGGGGAGGACTTCGAGGTTGAGGCCTTCGCTGTCGATAGGCGCGTCAGCGCGGGCGAACCGATCGGCGTCTTTCGGCCCCGCGGCGACCGGTCGGATCGGCCTGCCGGACCCGTGGTGCCCGACCATCTGTGCCGCCTGCGAATTCCCTTGCTCCACGGCATCCACGCCCGTCCGGCCGCACGCATCGCCGCGACCCTCAAACCCTTCGAGGCTCAGGTGACGATCCAGGGCAATGGCGGCGAGGCAAACGCGCGCAGCGTCACGGCCCTTCTCAAGCTCGACCTGCGTCATGGCACCGAGATCGCGATCGCGGGAAGCGGAAGCGATGCCGTCCTGGCGGTCGAGGCGCTCGCCGCATCGATTGCGAGCGGCCTCGCCGACGAAGCAGCCGCCCGCGGCGATGGGTTCGAGTCCTCGGATGTCGTCTCGGACCGTGAGCTGAGAACACATCCCGATGCCGGCGCCGTGACCGCCGACCGTCATCGGATCGCGGGAATTCGAGCCGCGCCGGGCGGAGCGGAAGGCGTCGCCTTCCGCCTGCGAAGCGAGGATCGCTTGGTCCCCGAGCTTGGTCACGGCGTGGATGCGGAGCACCTTGTCCTGGAGACCGCGATCGAAGCTTTGCGCCAACGTCTCGCGAAGCAACCGGGCAACGAGATCGCCGAGGCCCATCTTGCCATTTGCGAGGACCCAGAGCTGCGAAAGGCCATGGATGACCAGCTCGCCTCGGGGCTTAGCGCCGCCGCGGCCGCGCGGGCAGCGCTGCGCGCAGAGGCCGCCGCGCTGCGGTCTTCGGGCAACGCGATACTGGCGGAACGTGCCGCCGACCTCCTCGATGTGGAGCGTCAGCTGATCGGGCTCATCCTCGGCGAGGTGGCCAGCACCGTGGAACAGCCCGACGGGGCCATTGTCATCGCCGAAGACGTGCTTCCCTCGCAATTCGTCAGTCTGGATCCAGCCCGCCTTGCCGCGATCGTGACCGCGGGTGGCGGGGCGACCTCCCATGTCGCGATCCTCGCGGCCAGTCGCGGCGTGCCCATGATCGTGGCTTGCGGGGATGCGATCCTCGACGTTGCGGACGGAACCGTGGTCGTCGTCGCCCCTGTTCGCGCCGAGGTGCTCGTCGATCCGCAGCCCGCGGCCCTGGCGGCGTTCCGCGCCGACATGAGTGCAGCCGATCAACGGGCTCGTGCCGAAGCGGCGAGCGCGCAGGAAGACTGCATTACGCGCGATGGTCGCAGGATCGGCGTGTTCGCCAACTGCGGATCGGTCGACGACGCACGGCGCGCCGCGATCAACGGCGCCGAGGGGTGCGGCCTGCTAAGGACCGAATTCCTGTTTCTTGGCCGCACGACCCCACCCACGCGCGAGGAGCAGGCCGCGACTTATGCGGCCGTCGGCGCGGCGCTCGCCGGGCGCCCGATTATCGTGCGAACCCTCGACGCCGGTTCGGACAAGCCGCTGGCCTATCTGCCAACGCCGGTGGAGGAGAATCCGGCGCTCGGGGCCCGGGGTATCCGGCTGTCGCTATCGCGGCCAGAAGTGCTGGCCGAGCAGTTCGAGGCGATCATAACCGGCCTTGCGGCGGACCAGCGGCGCATCATGTTGCCCATGGTCACGGATCTGGCGGAACTTCGCGCGGCCAAGGCGATCCTGCGTGATGTCGAGGCGCGGGTCGGGGCGGAAAACCCGACCGAACTCGGGATAATGATCGAGACGCCGAGCGCCGCCCTGCTCGCCGAGAAGATGGCCGAGGAAGCCGATTTCCTGTCGATCGGAAGCAACGATCTTACCCAGTACGTGCTCGCCGCCGATCGGCAGAACCCCCTTTTGACGGCAATGGCAGATCCGCTCCACCCCGCCGTCCTGCGCCTCTTTGCCCAAGCTGCCAAAGGGGCCCGGGCTCACGGTCGCTGGATCGGCGTTTGCGGAGGTGTCGCTTCTGACCCCGCGGCTACGGCGATCCTCGTCGGGCTGGGAATTGACGAGCTGTCGGTCAGCCCGCCGGCCGTGCCGGCGGTCAAGAGCGCCGTGCGCAGGCTGGTGGCCGCAGGCTGCGAGCCACTCGCGGCGGCAGCCCTTGATGCGACGAGCGCGAGCGAGGTCCGCAATCTCGTCGAGGAGCATTTTCATGCGTTTGCGCTTTGATCCGCTACAGCGCGTGGGACGCGCGCTCATGCTGCCAATTGCGGTCCTGCCTCTCGCTGGCTTGCTCCTGCGCCTCGGCCAGCCCGACCTGCTCGATCTCGCGTTCATGGCAGCAGCCGGGAACGCGGTGTTCGCACACCTGGGCCTCCTGTTCGCCGCTGGCGTCGCGGTCGGCCTCGCGCGGGAAAACAACGGCGCGGCGGGCGTCGCTGGCGTGGTGTGTTTCCTCGTCCTGACCGAGGGCGCAAAGACCTTTCTCGTAGCTCCACCAGGCATAGCGGCAGGATTACCTTCGCAGGCATGGGCCGATGCCGCGATCGCCAAGCTCAGCGTCCCCTCGGGGATCGCCGCTGGCCTCGTCTCGGGCCTGCTTTACAATCGCTTCCACACGATCCGCGTCCCGGAATACCTCGCCTTCTTTGGCGGTCGCCGCTTCGTGCCGATCGCGGCTGGCGCAGCCGGCGTTGTCGGAGCGGTCGCGCTCGGCCTTGGACTTCCCGCCATCGAAGGGGGCGTCGATACGGTCAGCCGCTGGGCGCTCGGTTCGGGGCCGGTGGGCCTGTTCATCTACGGCGCCCTCAACCGATTGCTGCTGGTCACGGGGCTTCATCACATCATCAACAACGTGGCCTGGTTCGTGCTCGGCGACTTTGGCGGTGCGACTGGCGATCTCAAGCGTTTCTTCGCTGGAGATCCCACAGCCGGGGGCTTCATGTCGGGCTTCTTCCCCGTCATGATGTTCGGCCTGCCGGCCGCCTGCCTCGCCATGTATCGCGCGGCGCCGCCGCACAGACGCGGTCAGGTCGGAGGTCTGCTGCTGAGCCTCGCGCTGACGTCCTTCCTGACCGGCGTCACCGAGCCGATCGAGTTCACGTTCCTGTTCCTCGCGCCGGCACTCTATTTGTTCCACGCGCTCATGACGGGCCTCGCGATGGTCGTCATGGACGCGCTCGGCGTGAAGCTCGGCTTCACCTTCTCGGCGGGCCTCGCCGACTATCTCGTGAACTTCGGGCTCGACCAGCGCCCACTGCTGCTGCTGCCGGTCGGTCTCGTCTACGCGCTCGTCTACTACACGGTCTTCTCTTTCGTCATTCGCCGTTTCGACCTCGCCACGCCGGGACGCGAGAGTGGGGCCCAGCTGGTCGAGGAACGGCCCGCCGAGACAGGCGGACGCGGGCTCGCCTTCCTCGAGGCCTTGGGCGGCAAAGAGAACGTGGTCGAGGTCGACGCTTGCACGACGCGACTGCGCCTCACGCTCATGACGCCCGCGAAGGCCGATGAAGCAGGGTTGCGATCTCTCGGTGCGCGGGGCGTGCTGCGTCCTGGCGGGGGGGCGGTGCAAGTCGTGCTGGGGCCGATGGCGGACATTGTTGCGGGTGAAATCCGCGAGGCCATGGGCGGCGGGAGAGCACCATTCGTCGCGGCCCATGTCGCCGCCGAGGAAGGGCTTGCGCGGGAGGATGTCCTCGCGATCATCGCGGCATTCGGAGGAGCTTCGAACGTGACCGAGCATCTAGTCCGGGGGAACCGGGTCATCGTTTCAGTCCGCGACGCGCCGGCCAAGCCGCCCACGATTGCGCTCGCCGGGCTGCGGGGCGTCGTGCGCGCGGCGCCAAATTCATTTCACGTCATCATGAAAAGCCGGCGGTGACGCCGCGGAAAAGCCAAGAGGCGCACGCGCGCCTGCCGGCGAAACGGGAGAACAAGATGAAGCTCGAACGCTCGGTCACGGCTGCCCTGGCTTGCCTCGGAATGACGCCGATCGCTGCCTGGGCTGAGGGCACAGGCAAATCGGCCGACACGATCCTCTACGGGGTCGCCTACTATGACGAGTACACCCCCGTCGACCGCGTCGAGAAGGACGCCGAGCTGATGAAGGCCGCCGGCATCAATGTCGTGCGCATAGCGGAATCGACCTGGGGGACGCTCGAACGGCAGCCCGGCGTCTTCGACTTCTCGCACGTGGATCGAACGCTGGCGGCGATGCATCGGCAGGGTATCAAGGTGATCGTCGGCACGCCGACCTATGCCATACCGACCTGGCTGGCGCACGAGCATCCCAACGTCCTCGTCCAGCCCGGCACCTACGGCCGTCGGCAGAACATGGACATCACCGATCCCGACTATCGTGCTGCCGCCGAACGCGTGATTGTCGCTCTCGTCGATCACGTGAAGGATCATCCCGCGGTGATCGGCTATCAGATCGACAACGAGACCAAGCACTACAACACCAATGGACCGCGCGTGCAGGCGGGCTTTGTCGAGGCAACGCGCCGGCGTTTCGGGAACCTCGATGCGCTCAACAAGGCTTGGGGGCTCGACTACTGGAGCAACCGGATAAACCGCTGGGAGGATTTCCCCTCGACGGTCGGCACGATCAACGCGAGCGTCGCCAATGCCTTCTCGGCCTACCAGCGCAGCCTCGTCACCGACTATCTGGCCTGGCAGGCCGGACTTGTGCGCGGTCGTGCCCGGACAGGTCAGTTCGTCACGCAGAACTTCGACTACGAGTGGCGGAACTATTCCTTCGGCGTTCAGCCCGACGTCGACCACTGGGCGGCCGGCAAGGCACTCGATATATCTGGCGTCGATATCTACCACCCAGGCCAGGACAAGCTCACCGGCGCCGAAATCGCATTTGGCGGCGACATAGCGCGTTCGGTAAAAGGGAAGAACTACCTGGTCGTCGAGACACAGGCACAGGGCATGCCCGAATGGACGCCCTATCCCGGGCAGCTGCGTCTTCAGGCCTACAGCCACCTCGCGTCGGGCGCCAACGGGGTCATGTACTGGCACTGGGCGACGACGGCCAACGCCGTCGAAACCTACTGGCGCGGTCTGCTGGGCCAGGACTACCAGCCCAATGCCGTCTACGCCGAGGCCAAGGTGGTGGGCGCTGAGCTCAAGCGCCTCGGGCCCAAGCTCGTCGACATGGAGAAGCGCAACAGCGTCGCGGTCTACGTCAGCAATACTGCGCTCAGCGCCTTCGATTCCTTCAAGATGGAAGCAGGCGGGCGCGGAGTTGGCTACAACGACGTGTTCCGAGGTTTCTACGACGCGCTCTACCGTCAGAACATCGAGGTCGACGTGCTGTCGCCCGCGACGACCACCCCGCTCGACAAGTACAAGCTCATCATCGTTCCGGCGCTCTACGCCGCGAGCGATGCCGAGATCGAACGGTTGAACGCCTACGCGAAGGCCGGGGGGCATCTCCTCTACACCTTCAAGAGCGGGTTCTCCGACGAGAACACCAAGGTCCGCTATGCGGCGCAGCCAGGCGGCATCGCAGAGGCGGCGGGGGTGAAGTATCAGCTCTACACCCGGCCGGTCGACGTATCGCTCCAGGGTGATCCGTTCTCGGTTGGGGCCGCCGACAACAAGGCACGCTGGTGGATGGAAATGCTCGAGCCGACCACGGCCACCGTCATGGCGCGCTACGACCACCCGGCCTGGTCGCGCTATGCCGCCATGACGCGCAATTCGTACGGTGCGGGCGAGGTCGAATATGTCGGCTTCATGCCGAGCGATGCGCTCGCCGAGAAGATTGTCGCCGATGCGGCGAGGCGAGCTGGCGTCGTCTGGGAAACGGGAAGCCGGTTTCCGGTGATCGTTCGCAGCGGCTATCTCAAGGGCGGGCAGCGCGTGCGCTACGTCCTCAACTTTTCCGGCGAAGCGCGCCAGGTGAACCTGGCCGCGACCGAAGGCAGCGACCTTCTGTCGGGACGCCGCGTCGATAGCGGCACGGCCTTGTCTCTGGCGCCCTGGGGCGTGGCCGTCATCGAAGCAAAATAATCGGGCGCCCGATGGCGCCTCGGTATCGCGAGAGGATCACAATGAACGACACCAAGCTTGGGTTGCGGCCCAGCACCCGCGCGGCGCTGACCGCTGCTGCGGCCCTTTGCGCTCTTGCCGTCGCTGCCTCGGCCAAGGCTGACGTCCGCCCGGCACTGATGCCGATGCCGCGCGAGGTCGAGCAGGTGGAAGGAACCTTGCGCCTCGACGCGAGGCTCGAGGCGAACATTCAAGGCTGCGCGCAGGGCATGGTCTCTTCGGCCACGACGCGTTTCCTCCGCGACGTGGTCACCCTCGCCGGTAGTCCCCTTGGATCCGGGACGGTACCGCTCGCGATCCGCTGCCTGTCGCACGATTCCAATGCCCTGGGGATCGGCGCCCGCGAAGGCTATCGCTTGTCGGTCGCGGCTTCGGGAATTTCGATCGAAGCCGACGGCGAGGCGGGCGTTCTGCGCGCTCTGGCGACCCTCCGGCAACTGGTCGGCCGTGATGCGCGCGGCCGCATGATCCCCGCGGTCCGGATCAGTGACGCGCCGCGCTTCGCCTGGCGCGGGGTCATGATCGACACGGCCCGGCATTTTGTCAGCGTCGCGACGATCAAGCGGCAGATCGACGCCATGGAGCTCGCCAAGCTCAACGTACTCCACCTCCATCTCAGCGACAACGAAGGCTTCCGGGTCGAGAGCCGCGTCTTTCCCAAGCTGACGACAATCGCGTCGCACGGGGAGTACTACACCCAGAACGAGATCCGCGAACTCGTGCGCTACGCTTCCGATCGGGGGGTGCGGATCGTTCCCGAGTTCGACCTGCCCGGGCACAGCCATGCCTTGCTGACCGCCTACCCCGAACTCGCCGTGGCTCCGATCGATCCCAAGGATCCGTTGGCGAAGCCCAAGAGCGCGCTCAATCCGGCGTCCGAACGCACCTATCGGTTCCTCGAGAAGCTGATCGGCGAGATGGCCCCCTTGTTCCCGGACCGACAATTCCACGTGGGCGGCGACGAGGTCTCCGACGTTGCCTGGGCGGGCAGTGCGGAAGTCGAGGCCATGAAGGCGCGGTATGGTCTGAAGACCAAGATCGAAGTCGAAGCCCGATTCCACGAACGGTTGCGCAAGATTCTCGCCGCCCAGGGCAAGACCACGGTCGGTTGGGACGAGATGGCCGATACGCCGCTGCCGCGCGACGTCATCGTCCAGGCGTGGCGCTCATCCAATCCGCTCTCGACGGCGACCGCCAAGGGGAACCGCGTCATCGTCTCGGCCGGGTTCTATATCAACGACCTCAGAACCGCCGAATACTACTACGGCCACGACATGCTCGATCCCATGGCCTATTCGACCATGTCAGCCGAAATTCTCGCCAACGTTCGCAAGAATCCCGTGACCGCGGCTCAGGTTTCCGATGGTCTCGTGGCGCGTCCGGTCCCACCTTTGACCCCCGAGCAGGAAAAGCTCGTGATCGGCGGCGAGGGGCCGCTCTGGGCAGAAGGGGTGAACGACGAGCTGCTCGATGGACGGTTGTGGCCCCGCGGCCTCGCGCTCGCCGAGCGGTTCTGGTCGTCGGCCGCTCTGACCGACACGACGGATATGTATGCGCGCATGCTGCCGGTCATGGAGCAGCTGCGCAGCCTCGGGCTTGCCGACGACAGCCGTAGGCGGGCCATGGTGTCGCGCCTGGCGCCCGACGCGCCCGAAGTGGTCCTTCGCCTGGTCGATCTGGTGGCGCCGACGCGGCTTGGCGCCAACCACGTCGAGGCAATGATGGGCGGAACGCCGGATCTCGTGGAGCTGACCGACGCCGCATCGACCGACGGGTCGCCGGCGCGCCGCTTCAGGGTAGACGTCGCCGCTTTTCTGGCGGGTGACAAGTCTCGCGGTATGCTGCTGAGGACCGCCATGCGGGGCTGGATCGACAATCGGCCCGCATTCGAGAAGGTGGCCGCGGGGCGTCCACTTCTTGAGAAGGCGATACCCACGGCGCGCGACCTGGCCGATCTCGCCCAACTGGGCCTGGCGGCGCTCGATGCGATCGAACTTGGCAAGCCGCTGGCGGTCAGGCCGTCGAACGATGGGCAGGAACTGCTGCGCAAACTGCGTGACTACGAGGCCGCCTCGGCAGACTTTGGCGCCATCGCGCGCCTCAAGCAGCCGCCCGCGGCGCTGATCATACTCCCGGCGCCCGATGTCGCGCGGCTGGTCGAGGTGGCGCGCAAGCTTCGATGAAAGCCGCAGGAGCGGCGAGCGCGGCGGCGCGATCGTGCGAGGCCGCAGCGGCAGGATCACATCTGCAGCGACGGTCGTGTCGAGCCATCCTGCAATGCGCTCTTCCTTACTGGTCCTCAACTGGTCTAGACAGGGAGGCGCATTCGGCCGTCCGGCGGATGCATTCAGGATGATGACCGCGCTCATGCTCAAGACCTTCGGCCGCCTCGACGATACGGACGCGACCCCGAAATACATGCAGATCGAGCGCATGCTGCGCGCCGCGCTCGCAAGCGACAGCCTGCGTCCCGAAGACGCCCTTCCGACCGAGCGAGACCTTGCGGAAGAATTGGGCGTGTCGCGTATTACGATCCGGAAGGCCATTGGCGCGCTCGTCGACGAGGGCCTGTTGCACCGGCGCCATGGCGCTGGAACCTTCGTTGCCGGCAACGTCGATCGCATCGAGAAGAGTTCGTCGAAGATCAGTTCGTTTTCGGAGGACATGATCGCCCGCGGCCTCAAGCCGCGGAGCGAGTGGGTCAGCAAGTCGAACGGGAGCGTGACGCCCGAAGAGGCGATCAATATGGGCCTGTCGCCAGGAACGCCGGTCTACCGTTTCAATCGCATTCGGTTCGCCGACGACCTGCCCATGGCGCTCGAATATTCGACGATCGATGCGACCTGTCTTGCCTCGATCGATACCGTCGACGCGTCGCTCTACGAAGCGCTCGCCCAAGCCGGCCATCGCCCGACCCGAGCCCTGCAGCGCCTCAGGGCGATCGGCTTCGACGACGATCGCGCGGCCCTTCTCGGCATGCCGTCCGGTTCGCCGGGGCTGTTGATCGAGCGGCGGGGCTTCACCAAGGCAGGTCGCCTGATCGAGCTGACGACTTCCTATTATCGCGGCGACGCCTACGACTTCGTGGCTGAATTGTCGGATTGACCCGGGCAGCCGCGGATCGTCGCGTCGGCTGACTTCACCATACCAATGAAATAGGCGTGCCCGTTCCGCGATTGCGGGCGGGCGCGATGCGATCGGCCGCCCTCTCGCCATGGCCGGCGCTCCGATCGTCACTTCCGCCCGCGAAATTGGTATTTAAATGGTACAAAAAGGGCTTCTTTTGTCTTGCTTGGAGGTATTGCGGAGGGTACCGATGCGATCGGTCGAGCACGCTGCTCGTCGTTTAGGTAGCGGGCGCCCAAAGGTGCCGCTGTCACAGGGGAGGGATCAAATGCGCAGAATTCGCGTCATCGCCTTGCTGGGGGCCAGCATTCTGGCGACGCCGGTCGCGGCACAGGACATGCCCGGCACGGCCCAGGCGCGCGAGGAAGACGGCCTCGCGGTATCGAACGACATCGTGGTGACGGCACGCCGGCGCGAGGAAACGCTCCAGGACGTTCCGCAGACGGTCAATGTCGTCACGTCCGACCAGATCGACAAGCTTAACGTTCGCACGCTCAACGACATCCAGTCGTTGGTCCCGGGCCTCACCCTTTCGGGGGGCGGCAGCTTCTCGACGACGGCGACCGTGCGCGGCGTTGCGTTCAACGTCGAGGCCAGCGGCAACAATCCCACGATCGAATTCTACCTCAACGACGCGCCGATCAGCTCGAACTTCCTCTTCCAGTCGCTGTTCGACGTCGGCCAGTTCGAATTGCTCCGCGGCCCGCAGGGCACGCTTCGCGGCCGCGCTTCGCCTTCGGGATCGATCACGGTCACGACGAAGCGGCCCGATCTCACCCAGGCCGGCGTGATCATGAACGCCACGGCCACCGACACGCATGCCTACAAGATCGATGGCGCTCTCAACGTCCCGATCATCGAGAACGTTCTGGGCCTTCGCATCGCAGGTGTCGCCGACTGGAACCAGAACGATCGCGTCCGTACGATCCGCGCGATCGACGACCCGACCCATAGCCTCGATCCCTTCCGATCAACCCAGGCGATCCGCGCGAGCGCGCGATTCGAGCCGGCCGACTTCGCCTCTTTCAACTTCATGGCCCAGATCCTCGACCAGAAGAATGGGAACTACCAGCAGGTCCAGTCCGCATCGCTGGTCACGGGGCAGCCGCTCACCGGTCAGCTGATCCGGCCCTACGATCGCCTGGCGATCACCGACCTCGGCAGCCGTGCGGGGCAGTATCAGCAGATGTACGTGTGGAACGCCGAGTTCCGGTTTGCCGGCCAGAAGCTGAATTACACCGGGACCCACAACAAGCAGGATCTCGTCTCGATCAGCGACAACGATTCCGCGGACTATTTCGCGCCGCCGCGCTTTGCCGTGCGAGAGCGTACTTTCGCAGATCCGGTGGGTAACCGCCAGGTCTGCTCGGGCAACCAGGATGGCCTGAGGCTGTCGTTGACCAACGGCGAATACTATCAGTGCACGAATTCGCTGGCATCGCGCAATTCGCACGAGCTCAGGCTGTCGTCCGACGCGCCGATCGCGGGCATCTTCGACTACGTCGTCGGCGCCCTCTACGACAAGAACACCAATCAGAACTACCTGACCCAGGAAACGCCGCTGCTCGCCGCGCCGACCTTCCTCCTGGCTGTCAATCTCACGCCGATCATCAGCCTCAGCGGCTCGACCGAGAAGTCGTTCTTCGGAAACCTCACCGCCAAACTCGGTGGTTTCGAGCTGTCGGGCGGCCTTCGCCACATCAACTACAAGAACTATTCGAGCATCAGCGTCAGCGGCGCGACGCTCAACGACGTGACCAACGACGACAAGGCGACCGTCTATACCGGCTCGCTGAAGTACAAGTTCAACGACAGTCTGATGGCCTATGCTCTCGTCGGAAGTTCCTGGCGGCCTGGCGTGCGCGTGGTCGGCAACTTCAGTGCCCGGCAGAGCGCCCGCGAACGCTCCTTCCTGAACCTCGACCCCGAAACCTCGACCTCGTACGAAGCGGGTATCAAGGCCAGCTTCATGGATGGTCGCGGCCGCATCAATCTCAGCGTCTTCCAGCAGGACTTCGACAACTACGTCTTCCGCGGACCGGGCGTCTACTACGTTAACTATCGCGCGCTCACTGCGACCGTGACCGTGCCCGAAGTCGCGAGCTTCAACTATGTGGCGGCTGTTCCCGTCCGCGTTCGCGGCATCGAAGGCGAAGCCTCGTTCAAGATCACGCCGAACTGGGGGATCACCGCGAACGCCAGTTATGCCGATGGAAAGATCCGCGGCGGTACCATCGCCTGCAACGATCTGAACGGCGACGGCATTCCCGACGCGAACTCCGTGCAGCCCACTCTCGCGCAGCTGCAGGCCGCGGTCGGCGCGGGTCAGAACGTCGCCCAGTGCTCGGGCTTCCGGAGCCGCGCGAACCTGACGCCCAAGTTCAACGCGAACCTGCAGACCGAGGCAGGCTTCAAGATCGGCCCCGTCGATGCCTTCGCCCGCGGCCTTGCGACCTACACCGGTTCCAATGACGGCGATCCCAACAACAGCTTCGACGATGTCGGCGATTACACGGTCGTCAATCTCTATGCGGGCTTGCGCGATCCCGAGGGCGCCTGGGAGATCTCGCTCTTCGCCAAGAACGTGTTCAACAAGCGGGTCGTCTTTGCGGGTGGCGGCAATTTCGGCGTCGGCACGGCGCCCGAGACCACCACTCTGACCACTCTGACCTTCGGTCCGACCGGTCAGCCGACGGGCAGCGTGTCGTCCTCCTTCTCGGCACCCTATTACCCGGTGTCGATCCTTCCTCCGCGTGAGCTCGGCATCTCCATGCGGTTTGCCTTCGGTTCGCGGTAAAAGGACTATTGTTGCTCCGGGACTATCCCGGAGCGGTTCGGCGAGGCCGATCGGGTCGTCCCGGTCGGCCTCGTTCGCGTATGCGTGTGTGTGTAGGGTTCGCGCTCGCCCGCAACGCGCCAAAGGCCAGTGAACCCGCGAAACCAGCCTGCCCCCGAGGGAGCAGGCTGGTACCGCCCGGAGGAGTTACTTCCCCAAGGCCCCGCCGGGCGGATGGTGTGAGCGAAACCTTCTTCGGCGACCTCGCCGTCCTGAACCGCGAGGAACCAAGCGCGAGGCATTCTACGGAGCGGCGATGCTAACAGATTGACGAGCTTCTTCCTGTCGCCCAGTTCGGTGCAGGTCAACGCCCGATTGCCCCTACGATCAACGAGGGGGCCGCAACAGTCTCAGGAGTTTCCATGTTCGCCGCCCCTCCCGCCGTCGTCGCCGAAGTCTTTGCCGAAATTCCGGTGAAGTATCGCAGGCGGGCAGCGTCTTCTCACTGGATCGACGTTCAGTTCCCAGGCCAGGAAATCCCGAGTTTTCTCGAGGGCCCGTGCTTCGATGCGGCCGGGAACCTATGGGTCGTCGACATACCTTGGGGCAGGCTCTTTCGCATCAGCGCGGCGGGCGAGGTTTCGCTGGAAATGGAATACGACGGCCATCCCAATGGCCTCAAGTTTCTCGCGGACGGCAGGGCGCTGATCGCCGACGGGCAGAACGGGCTGATGCTGTTCGATCCGGCGCGCGGGACAATCGAGCCTCATGTTGCGCGCGACCTGCTCGAGCCGTTCCTCGGGCTCAACGATCTCACCGTCGCGCGCAGCGGCGACGTCTGGTTCACGGACATGGGACTGTCGGGCCTGCAAAATCCCAATGGCAAGCTCTACAAGCTATCGGCCGACGGCCGGCTCGAATGCATGCTCGACGGCTTGCCCAGCCCCAATGGTCTCGTGCTGAACAAGGCGGAGACGGTCCTCTTTCTCGCCTGCACGCGCGCCAATGCCGTGTGGAAATGCCCGATCATGCCCGACGGCAGCCTGCGAAAGGTCGGCGTATTCGTGCAACTCTCCGGCGGGACGAGCGGCCCCGACGGCCTGGCGATCGACGAGGACGACAATCTTGTGGTCTGCCACAACGGGTTCGGAGCGGTCTGGGTCTTCAGCGCGATATTCGGTGAACCCAAGCTCCGCATCAATTCGCCGCGGGGGATCTATACGACAAATTGCGCCTTCGGAGGCCCGGGCAATCGATCGCTGTTCATCACAGAATCGCAGAGCGGCACGATCCTCAAGGTGGATCTCGAGGTGGCTGGCCGTCGGCTTCATCCGCCGGTCCTGGCATCGTCTCGTTGACCAGCCTGACCGAGGTCAGACAGGGCTATTCAGGCTCTAGCGAGGTCAGGAACTGCTCAATCACGGTCATGATCTCGGCGTGGCCGGAATTCACGCCGAGCTGCTGTTCGCGGCTGAGCGACAGGGCGACGCTCGTCGCCAGTAGAGCCAGGCCCGGAGCGGGGATCGCGCTTCGTACTGACCGTCGCCGCATCGCGGCCATGATTTCGGCAACCTGGATCGCGCGCGACTCTTCGATGAAAAGAATGACTTCGGTGCGCAGACCCTCGATCCGATTGGCGAGCGCCATGAACTCGGAAATCAGCCGGCTGTCGGTGGACGCGATCGCGGTGTTCCAAATCTCGCGAAGCGTGTGTTCGGACTTGGCCGCGTCGCGCAGGCGTTGAAGATCGCGATCCGCCGATCGCCGGAATAGCGCGACGACGAGCTCGTCCATCGTGCGAAAATAGTAGTAGACGAGGCGTTGCTTGACGCCGATCCGCTCGGCGATCCGGCGCGAGGTGAGGGCGGCATGACCTTCTTCGCGCAGCACGTCCTCGGCCCCGTCGAGCATCGCGTTCCAGTTCTCGGAACCGGGTTGTCCCATCCGTCGGCTGGGCGCGGTATCGGCGCTCGTCATAGGCCCCCTATCTTGCCGGCGCCTGCGTAGAGCTCCGCGGCTGCGACGTAAAGGCCGCACCCTGGCGGGCTTGACTTGGGATGCCCATGCTAACAAATTGACGAACATTAGCGCCGATCAATGGCGCCATGGTTTGGGAGAACCATTGATGAGCGATATCGACCGCGACCGGTGTCCGGACGCACAGGCGCTGATGGAGCATGCTGCGTCGCGAACGGGGCTCGACGACTTCGGGGATCCCGCGCGCAACCTCGGGCTTGGCATGCTGACGCGCTCGATCACCGAGGAAAGTTGGGCGGGAATGACGCCAAGGTCGCGCGTGCTCGCCATCGACTACCTGTCGCATCTCCTCGAGAACCGACTGCGCATGGCTGCGGATCGCAAGGCCCACCCGCAAATCGCGAGCGAGGCGATAACCAGGCCCCTGATCGTCGTAGGGCCGCCGCGTTCCGGCTCGACCCTGCTTCACAACCTTCTCAGCCTCGATCCCGACAGCATGGCTCCCGAGCACTGGCTGTGCAGCGAGCCATCGCCGCCGCCAGCGCTGGGCAAGCCTTCCCCGGCCCGGCTCGAATCCGCGAACCGGCAGATGACGACCCTGTTCGGGCTCATCCCGGACATATTCGTCACCCATCCCTACATGATCGAGGAAGGAGCTGGATCGCTCGCCGAGTGCGGCAGCGATATCATGAGCCTGGTATTCACGAGCCAGCAGCTCTGGTGCTTCTGGGGCGGCGAGACCTATCGGCGCTTCCTGCTCGATGCAGACCACACGGCCGCGCTATCCTTCCACCGCGAGTTCCTGCAGGCCGCGCAATGGCGGATCCCAGGCAAGCACTGGGCGCTCAAGGGGTCCGATCACATGCTATGGTTGCGCGAGCTCGCGCGTCTCTATCCCGACGCGACGCTCGTCTGGACCCACCGTGATCTCGCACAGCAACTCGGCTCGCTCGCTTCGGTCCAATCCATCTTGCGCGGGCTTCACGGCCGTCCGGTTACGCCCGAGGCGCGGCGCAGTCAGGGGCGAAAGGCCATCGATCTCCAGCATGCCGCGATCGAGAAGGCGATGAGGTCGCGTGACGCCATCGGCGAGGAGCGCTTCGTCGACGTTTCCTACCACGACCTGCTCGCTGATCCCGTCGCGTCTGTGCGCCGCATCTACGAGAAGAGCGGAAGGGCCGTTTCACAGGAACATGAGCAGCGGATCCGCCGCTGGCTCGCCGATCACCATCAGACCAAGCACGGCGTGCACCGGCATAGCCCCGAGGAGTTCGGCATGGACGGCGAGGAGATCAACACGCGCTTCGCGGCCTATCGAGATCGTTTTGGCTTTGGCTTCGGGGTGAGGCCCGAGCTGATGAGCGGGCAATGAGCTTCGTGCATTCCGGCGGCCTCGACGTGGGTTTCGACCGCTTTCTTGCGGAATGCCCCGCTGACCCTGAAATGCGCGATTCCGCGACGATCTGGTTCATGGATGACAGCGGCGATCTCGCGTTGCCGCGCGTTACGATCGATGCAGTTGCAGGTGACTGGAGCCGGCCCTGCCTGCAGCTGAACTATGTAGACGCCCGCGGCAGGACGCTCCGTATTTGGACACAAGGGCGCGGCTTGACGGGAGAATTCGAGGCTGGTCGCGCTTCGCTGCGTGGAGCCGGCCCGCTGAAATTTCGCTGCAGGGAGCCCTACGCCCGGTGGTCGGTGTCCTTTGCCGGCACGGCTCTCGGATCGACAACGACACGGCAGCTCGAAGGTCTGCCCGACGGCGCTCCCGTGGACCTCGCCTTCGAGCTCGAGGCGACCATGGCCGCGCCGCCGTGGCTGATGGGCGGGCTCACGCCCGAAGCGGCCAACCAGATGGCGGACGAGGGAGCCGCCGTGCTCATGGGCGGGCTGCGCTACGAGCAGCTGTGCCGCGTCGTCGGCACGATCGCGGTAGCGGGAGAGGCGCGGGCCGTTCGCGGCACCGGCATGCGTGTGCGTCGCCAGGGGGTAAGGCGCATGGGCGGCGCCCAGGGACATTGCCAGCACTCCGCGCTCTTTTCATCGGGACGCGGCTTTGGTGCAATCATCATGGCGCCCGGACCTGAGGGGCCGGTCGTGTTCAACGAGGCCTTCGTCCTGCGAGATGGCAAACGCCTTCCCGCGCGGGTGATCGAGGCGCCCTGGATGACGAGACTCGTCGAGAAGGGTGACGATGCTTCACTGCTTCTGGCGACGGAGGACGGGCCTGTGCGCATCGAGGGTGAAGTCCTGGCCTCGGTTTTCGACCGCGAGCATTTCGAGATGGCGGACAGTTCTATTCTCCATCAGGGCACGGCCCGCTATCGCTGGGACGGCGAGGAGACGATCGGGCTCCTGGAACGATGCACCCTCAGGAGCCGGCTCGACGTGTGAGCGCGTGAAATGACGCTCAGTCGCGGAAGTGCGGCATGACTTCCCTGGCAAAGAGGCGCAGTTCCGCAATTTGCTGTGCGACGTCGGGAACGCCGGTCGGCGTGATGAAGAACCACTCGGGATCGATGAGATCGCGGATCCGCGACATCTCCCGGCAGCAGTCCTCGGGCGAGCCGACCACCGCGCGGTTGGGCGCGAATTCCTCCAGCGAGACTTGTCGTCCCCCGAACATCACCTCGTCGGCGAGAGGGTCGCGGTCGGCCTTCGAGCCGAGGCTTTCGTAGCTCTGCCAGACCTTGACGATGTTCGGCAGGAATGCCGGATCGAGTTGCGCGCGTGTGGGCGCGATGTGCACGTCGCGCATGAGCGCGAGCGTCGCGGGACGCCGATGCTCGGCTGCGATGGCCTTGTAGGTACGGACCTTGTCCTGGAGTTCGAGCAGATGCTCGGCGAAGCTGATGAGCCAACCGTCCCCAAGGCGGCCGGCGCGCTTCATCGCGGGTTCGCTGACTGCGCCGATCCAGATCGGCGGGACCTCTCCGCGAAGGGGTGGGGGCACGACCGTGACGTCGTCGATGTTGAAGTGCTTGCCCTCATAGGAAAAGGGCTCGCCGCGCATCGCAAGCGGCAGGATCTCGAGGCATTCCTCGAAGCGCTTCGCGCGCGAACGGAAGTCCCATCCGCAGTTCTCGAACTCGTCCGGCTTGTAGCCGATCCCCGCGCCGAGGATGAAGCGATTGCCCGACATCTCGTTGATCGTGTTGATCTCCTCGGCGATCTCGAGGGGATGGCGCGAAGGTAACAGGAAGATGTTCGTGCAGAACTTCATCGTGCGCGTCCGTGCCATGAGCGCCGCCAGCATGGGGAGAGGCGCCGAAGGCTCGCTCGCCTCGTTGCCGCCGAAGGCGGTCGTCGTGGAAAACCGGTGGTGCCCGCACCAACCCAGATCGTAGCCCAGATCCTCCATCTCGTTGAGGTAGTCGAACAGCTTGCCATAGGGGTCGGCCGCCGCGCGATCGACCATCTTGCGATTGATGATGATGCCGAACTTCATGGCCCCAGGTCTCCCAGCCCGTGCGCATCTCATCGTGCGCCATCGCATTTTGGTTCGTCAGTTTGTTAGCGTCTGGGTTTGCTGTCAAGCGCAGGCGAGCCTCTGCTGGAATTGGTCGCGCGACCCGCGATTGACCCTCAACTGGCGCAATGCTACCAATGTGACGAACAAAAATTAAAGGAGAGGGTGATGGGCGGATCGGAAGGCCGGCTGGCCGGCAAGGTGGCGATCGTCACCGGTGCGGGGCAGGGCATCGGCGAGGCAATCGCCGTCGGCTATGCGGCGGCGGGCGCGCGAGTGATCGTAACGGGCCGCACCAAGAGCAAGCTCGACGCGGTGATCGAGAAGATCGCGGCCGCCGGCGGTACCGCGATCGGTCTCGAGGCCCTAGCCGGCGAGCGGAAGCATGCCGAGGCGACGGTTGCCCGCGCCATTTCCGAATGGGGGCGGGTCGATGCTCTGGTGAACAATGCCCATACCTTCACCGACTACCTCCCCCTTGACGATCCGAAGATGGAGGAGAACTGCATGGTCGATTTCCAATCGGCCTTCTTCGGTTCGTTGCAGCTGATGCAGCTGTGCTTCCCCCACATGGTCGCGCAGGGCGGGGGCTCGATCATCAACATGGGAACGGGCTTTTCGATCCGGTGCGAGCCGGGATTTCTCGCCTACGCGGCGAGCAAGGAGGCGATCCGCGCGCTGACCAAGACCGCGGCGCGCGAATGGGGCAAGCACAAGATCCGGGTGAACACCATCCTGCCCTCGGCGCTGACCCCGAAGTCGATCTGGTATCTCGAAGAGTCGGGGACATACGATCTCGAACTCGCGAAAGTACCGATGGGGCGCTTCGGCGAACCCCACGACATCGCGCCGACCGCGATCTTCCTCGCAAGCGACGATTCCGATTTCGTCACCGGCCAAACGATCGGCGTAGAGGGCGGCACGACGATGCTGTGACGGCGGGGCCTGCGATGTCGTCGTCAGTGGCCCTCCACGGGAGGACCGATGTCCGTCGATGCCAGCTTGGCCGACGATATCTCGTGAGAGATCCAAAAAAGGTGGGAGTGAAGCCGTGAAGAAGTTCATCAATCATGTCGATCACGTCGCCTGGCTCTCCCGGCCCGAGAACCTCGATGCGAACGTCGCCGAGCTCGAGAAGATCACTGGGGCCACCCTGACGCGTTTCGTGCGCAAGGATATGGGGTTCACCATGTGCATCAGCTGGGAGGCTGGCCTGGAGGTCGTGTCTCCGATGGTGGAGCGCACCGAATTCAACGCCTGGTTGTGGAGCGAGCTCGAGGCCAAGGGCGAGGGGATCAGCTCGGTCGTGTTCGGCGTGCGCGACCTCGAAGCTCACAAGGCCCGCCTCGAAAAGCTTGGCTTGGTGGTCGGGCCGTTGATGGATGACCATCCGGATTCGCCCTGGCACGACAAGCTCGTTCTCTGGGAGCGGATGGCCGGCGAGGTGATGAACACCAATATCGTCCTGGGAGACATCGACTACGCCGATGACGTCATACCCTTCGGAGACGCCTGACAGCGGCGCTTTTTCAAGGCGGCGACGATAGGCCGCATCTCCGCGGCCGGCCGACATTCCTCGGCACGCGCCCTTGCGAGAGGCGTCGCATCATCGCGGCTTGAGCGTCACGTGCAGTTCGGCGAGGCTGCGGAACGTGTAGGTGGGTTCGAAGCTGAAGCGACGCGCGCCGATCGGGCCATGATGCTCCTCGCAGATCGAGATGTCCTCGACCCGTGCGAGCAACCGCTCGATCGCGATGCGCGCTTCCATGCGTCCGAGTGGCGCCCCGAGGCAGCCATGGGCGCCTCGTCCGAATCCCATGTGGTCGCGCACGTGCTCACGATCGATGTCGAAAGCGCCGGGATCGGCGAACCGGGCGGGATCGTTGCTCGCGGCATTGTAGCACACGGTCGCGATCGTTCCTGCCGGAACGGCGAGATCGCCGATGCGCGTGTCGATGACGGCGAGCCTGTAGGCGACCTTCACAGGGCCATCGAAGCGCAGGACCTCCTCGACGAAGTCGGGGATGCGCTCGGGCTCGCGCTGGAGACGCCGTTGCAGATCCGGATTTTCGCCGAGGATCAGGATCGCCATGGCTATCAGCCGCGACGTCGTGTCCTGGCCGGCGCCGAAAAGGAAGCGCGCGAGGTTGGACAAGGTGGCGAAGTCGGGGCTCGACCCGTCCTTGAAGCGCGCCCCGACGAGGTCGGACATGAGGTCGCCGCGGGGCTGTACGAGCCGGTCGGAGAGGTATTGGTCGAACCGCGGCTTCATGAAGATCAGCGGATCGGGCCCGACCTTGTGAACGGCATCACCCTCGATCTGGCTCGGAGGCGCACCGATGAGATCGAGCAATTCCGCCCGGTCGGCCTCTGGAATGCCCATGAGATCCGAGATGGCATAGATCGTCGTGGCATGGGCGTATTCGGGCATCACCGAGCACCGGCCTCGCGTGACGAAACCGTCTATGAGCCGGTCGCACAGACCGCGCAGATAGTCCTCGTTCTGCTTGAGCCGCTTGTAGGTGAGCAGGCTGCCGAGCAGCATGCGCAGCTCCGTATGCCGCTTGCCATCCATGCAGACGAGGTGATCACCCCAGGGCATTTCGCTGCGGTGCTCGGCGAGCTGGGCGCCGATGTCGCCCGAGGCAGGCTCGAAGGGCAGGCCCGGAAGCGGGCCCACCACCGAGCAGGCGTTCGACCAGATGCCGGTGCGGTCGTTCAGTATCTCGAGCGCTTCGGCAAAGCCCGTCACCATCACGGTGTCGCGATACGGCTCTCGGAATACAGGCCCCCGCGATCGCAAGACGTCGAAATACCCGCGCGAATCCGCGATCACAGCCGGGTCGCTGTAGAAATCTGGTAGCGTCTGGCCCATCCGCCCTCTCACCGACGATGCTCCGCATGTTGCGGACACAAGTTGTTCGTCAACTTGTTAGCAAGGTTGCGAAGCCATGGCAATCGTCACGCCTCGAATGACGCGCGCTGGCGTCATCGCACCAACGACGGGACGTCGCCGGAGAAATCGATCAGATTGCTGGATCGTCGGCGCTGCCCAAAGCAGCGCCGACCCGCTAGTTCAGGTAGCGACCACCGTTCACGCTCAGAGTGTGGCCGGTGATGTAGTCAGCGTCCTCGGAAGCGAGGAAGGCGACGGCCGCGGCGATGTTCTCGGGCCGGCCGGGCCGCTTCATCGGCGTCATGGGCGCGAAGGCCTCGACGTCGACCGGCGATTCCTGCAGCCCCTCGGTGTTCACGAAGCCAGGCGGCACGTTGTTCACCGTGATCCCGCTCGTCGCGTATTCCATCGCGAGCGACTTGGTGAAGCCGATGATCCCGGCCTTGCTGGCCGCGTAGTGGGTCTGGCGCGCCGAACCCGTCTGGGCCGACGAGGACGAGATGTTGACGATCCGGCCCCACCCGGCCGCGACCATGTCGGGAAGGACGGCCTGGCAGCACAGGAACGGCCCCTTGAGATTGATCGCCATCAGGTCGTCCCAGATCTGTTCGGTGAGGTCTTCGAACTTGCAGAAGGGCGAGAGTGCGGCATTGTTGACCAGGATGGCGATGGGGCCGAGCACGTCGCGCGTCGCCGCGACGGCCTTGGCGATATCGACGGCGCTCGCCGAGTTGCCGCCGCAAGCCATGGCCTTGCCGCCACGATCGCGGATGAGCGCGGTCGTCTCCTCCGCACCCTCCCGGTTGAGATCCCAGACCGACACGGCGGCGCCGTCCTTGGCAAGCTTCAGCGCGATCGCGTGTCCCAGTCCACGTGCACCGCCGGTGACGACCGCGACCTTACCCTTCAACGACATGACGATTTCCTTCCTTGACGACTTACCAGCGACCGCCCGTGCCGGCTGCGAGCGGGCGCTCGTAGGACGGATCGGTCCGGTCGCGATTGCCGCGCAGATAGCCCGAGCCAGGCAGGGCCGCGCCATTGGGCAGGGTCGCCTTGCCTTCGAGCGCGATCTCGACAGTCGCGCGCCGCAGCGCGATCCGCCATTCGCCGTCGCGCTTCTCGAGGCGATCGATGTAGCGGCCTGCGAGAATCCGGCCGGTCTCGCCGCCCTGATCGAGGAAGATGCCGAGGCTGTAGCTCTCGGCATGAGCGACGTCGCCGTCGATCTCGCACATGTGCATCGTCACGTTGTGGAGGTTCGCATCGAACAAACGGCCGTGCGCGGTGTTGGCGTGTTCGCCATATTCGCGGCCGGAGATTTCCTTCTGGCCGAGCTCGTGGATCCCGTCGGCATGATAGCTGCTCGTCACGAGATCGACGTCGAAGCGGTCGTTCCCGCGTGAATTGCGCTTGATGCAGTCGAAGATCGCTTGGCGATCTTCGACTTCCTGCATCTTCGCCTCGAGCGCGGCGAGACGGTCCTCGGTGGTCATGTTGCCTCTCCTTCCAATCAGCCTGCGAAACGGTTTTCGAGGCGGCCTTTCGCGCCGAGCCCGTCGATGACGTAGAGCGCGCCGGCGCCTTCCTCGGTCGGCTCGCCCTGGGTGCCGTGGGCAATCGTCGTGACGAAGAGCCGGTCGAGATCGGGGCCGCCGAAGGCGACGCTCGAGACGAGCTTGACCGGCATGTCGATCACGCGCGCGAGCGTGCCGTCGGGGCGATAGGCGGCGACCTTGCCGGCCTGGTAGACCGCGACCCAGTAGAGACCGTCGACATCGACCGTGGCGCCGTCCGGCAATCCGCCGATCTCGCGGGTGTTCACGAAGACGCGGCGATTGGACACGCCGCCCGTCTCGATGTCGTAATCGTAGGCGAAGGTCGTATCGACCCAGCTGTCGGAGAAATAGAACGTACGTTCGTCGGGCGACCAGCAAGGGCTGTTCGAGAAATGGATATTGGAATCGAGCCGGGTGACCGTGCGGTCGGGATCGAGCCGAAAGAGACCGCCATCGGGCGCGGGCGCGGTGAAATTCGCGGTGCTGCCACCCATCAGGAAGCGACCACGGCTGTCGACCTTGCCGTCGTTGTAGACATAGGGCGGGGGATCGGGAAGCGGATCGACCATTTCGAGCGCGCCGGTCTCGAGGTCGAGGAAATGAATGCCGCTGCGCAGGGTGACGACCGCGCCGCCGCCTTCGCGCAGCACGAGCGTGGTCACGACGGTAGGCATGTCGAGCGTGCGCGTCGCGCCGGTCGCAGGCTCGTAGGAGTGAACCTTGCACCCGGAATTATCGATATAGTAGAGCCGCTGTGTCGCGGCATCCCACATCGGGTTTTCGCCGCCCTGGCATATCGGGGCCTCGAGCCTCGTTATCTTCATCGTCCTCTCCTGATCGTTAGGGCCCGATTTTTTGGGCCTGGCCGTAACGGGCCTTGTCGTTGCGAATGCGATCTTCAGCGCAGCCGTGTCTCACCGACGGGATCGAAGTGGACCGTCGTCTTCGCGCTCGCGACATAGGGCAGCACGTGGCTGCGGAACTCGGCGTGCGAAGGCTCGGGACGCGAGGCTAGATGTGCCTCGATCGATTCCCAGTAGGCGAGGAACATCACGTTGTTCTCGTCCTCGACGCCACGCAGCGCGGTGAAGGAGATGATGCCGGTAAAGGTCTCGGTGAGCGGCAGGGCCTTCTCGGCGAGCACGCCGAGGAATTCCTCCATCATGCCGTCCTTGATGACGATTTCGGCGCGTTCCAGAACCATGTCGTTACTCCCTGTCGCTGCAAATCGGCTCGCGGCGATGCGCGTCACTTGACCTTGTGAGGATAGTAGGTAGCCGGCACCGCGCCGGTCGTCTCGCGGACCGAGGGCGGGTACTTGCCGTTGGCCTCGGTGATGCCGAAGCCCTTGCCTTCTTCGGCGCCGATCACGGTCGCGCCGTTGAAGCGCATCATCTCGGGATCGTTGTAGATCGCCCAGGCGACGTGGCCGGTATAGTCGGGCGATTCCAGCGTGCCTTCGAGGTGCGCGAAGCGTTCGGGCATGGCTTCCATCATGCCGGTAAGCCGCTCGGTCGTCAGCGCGCCCATCCAGATCGAGACCGCGGCGACGTTGGCGCCAGCGTCAGCAAAATCTACGCCCATGTCGAAGGCCATCTTGTCGAGCCCGGCCTTGTGCGCGCCGTAAGCAGGACCAAAGCAGTAGTGCATGGCGCCCGGCGACGAGGTGAAGACGATGAGGCCCTTGTCCTGCTTCACCATATGACGGGCGGCGAACCAGCTCGCGGTGAAGCCGCTCTTGATGCCGACATCGATCATGTTGCCGATCTGGCGCGGCTTTTCCCAGAACTGACCCGGCGCGCTGAGCGCGTCCGAGACCGCGGCGGCATTGTTGACGAGGATGTCGATCCGGCCCTGCTCGGCGATGACCCGCTCGATCAGGGCTTCGACATCGGCGTCGTTGGCATGGTCGCAACGCGCGGCGATACCCGTGCCCCCTGCGGCGGTGACTTCAGCCGCGGTGGAATGGATCGTGCCGGGCATCTCGGCCGATCCTTCCTTCTCCGACCGGCCCGTGACGTAGACGATGCAGCCGTGGCTGCCGAGCGCGCGCGCTATGCCTCGTCCCGCGCCGCGGCTTGCGCCCGTCACGATCGCCACGCGTTGCTCGCTCATTCTGGTCTCTCCCGTCGCTGGACGCCGTCTTCGCGCCGCGCTTCCTTTGCGTGCCTCCCCGGGGGAGAGGCGATCATGTGTCGATGCTGCTTCGTCTCGTTTGCGAAACGCTCAGTAGCCCGCGTCTTCCGATATGCCGGCGCCGATCGCCTCGGTGCCCTTCAAGGTCGTGCGGTGCATCACACGGCCGGCTTCGTCGTCGTAGGGGTAGGAGCGGTGCAGGAGGCCCGGATTGTTGAAGATCACGAGGTCGCCATCGCGCCACTGGTGACGATAGGTGAAGCGCTCCTGGGTTGCCCATTCGAGGAGCTCGTCGAGGAGCGCGCGGCTCTCGGCCTCCTCCATCCCGGTGACGTCGTTGGCGGTCGAGCCGATCAGCATGGCCGAGCGACCATCGTCCTGGTGCCAGACGAGCGGATGCTCGAGGCGCGGGAAGATCGCGTCCCAGCGGGCGAAATCCTCAGGCGTCGGCGCTTCGTAGAGCCGGCGCAGCGACGAGGACAGGCAGTGGCCGACCTTGAGGTCCTGGAGGGCCTGCTTGCGATCGTCGGGAAGCGCCTCGTAGGCGGCGTGAAGGCTCGCGAAACCCGTGTCGCCGCCCTCGCGCGGCGCGCTCTCGCACTTCAAGAGCGTGGCCTTGACCGGGACCGTGTAGGACATGCCGTCCATGTGCCAGAAGTCGTTGCCGAGAATGAACTCGCGCTGCGTCTTGTCGTCCTTGTCGAGCGCGATGCGGAAGATGCCCTTCTGGCTGACCGCGGTGCCATCGTCGGTGTTCTTGTTGTCGTGCATCACGCCCATGGCGGCGGTCAGAGCGAGGAAGATGTCGTCGCTCATGTGGACCTCGGGAAAGACGAGGACGTTGTACCGGTTGAGCGCCTCGAGGATCCGACCGGGAGCACCATCCTGGATGACGTCCTCGGCCTTCGCGCGAACGTAAGCGCCGATCGCCGGCGTGATGGGCTCGAACTCAACCGTCATGATCCAGGTATCCTCAGAATCGCTTTCATCTTACTCAACATCTGTTTAGTAGTGATGGCGATTGCCGTCAACCGCCCGGTGCTCCATGCACGCGGCGAGCAGGTGGAAACCGAGGAAGCGGGATTGGACACGGTCAAGAAGAAGCGAATTCGGCGGGACCCCGATACGGCCCGCAAGCTCATCCTCGACGCGGCCGAGAAGGTCATGCTCGAGGAAGGCTATGCCGCGGTCAGCTCGCGCCGCGTCGCTCAGGACATCGGGGTCAACGGGGCGACGGTCCACTACTACTATCCCACGACCGACGATCTGTTCATAGCGCTCCATGCGCGCATGACCGATCAGCAGCTCATCGAGCTGGGGGCTGTGCTGGCGCAACCCGATCCGCTCCAGGCCCTATGGGATTTCCAGTCAAACTGGGGGCAGTCGGCTCTTGGCGTCGAGTTCATAGCCCTATCGAACCATCGCAAGGCGCTCCAGAGCAAGTTCGCGATCGCGACCGACCAGGCCCGTGAACAGCAGGCGGACGCGCTGCAGCGCGCCGTGGCGGGCGCTGGAGTCGATACGTCAGTCGTCTCGCCCTTGGCTCTGACGACGATCCTCGTGGCGATCGCCCGCACGCTCGCCAACGAGGAGCGCGTGGGGATCACTCGCGGTCATGACGAGGTTCGCGCCGTGGTCAGCCGGGCGCTCTCGGGGCTGGTGAAACAGCCGGCACAAGACTGAGTTGTCGATTCTCCCAGCGACCCGGGGGATTGGGCATCACCGCGCGGCAAGACCCTTGCCGCCCTCGAGCCGCAGGCGCAGCGCGTTCTGGAAATAGGCGGTCGCGGTAAACTGGCCGACGATCACCAGGAGCTCGAAGAGCTGGCGCTCATCGAGCCGCAGGGCGAGCGTCGACCATGTCGCGTCGCTCACCATGGCATTGGTGTGAAGCTCCTCGACGAGGGCGAGGATCGCTCGATCATGTGCGTTCCAACCTTCAGCCGACGAGCCCTCGACGATACGGTCGATGTCCGCCTCGTCGAAGCCCATGCGCCTCGCCTGATCGACGTGCTCGCCGAATTCGTAGGGCGCCTGGCAGAGCCAGCCGGTACGCAGGATGGCCAGCTTGCGGTCTCGCGGTTCGACTGTGCAAGCCGGTCCCTGGATCTGCGTGGTCACGTCCATGATGGACTGCCAGAGCGAGGGAAACCGGCAGAGGGTGAACATGATCTCCGGGATCGCGGAGACCGGGAGGTCGGGCATGGGGGCCTCGGGCCCGACGATCGATCGAAGCAGCGCGGTCGTCGTCGCGCGGACCTCTTCGCCGACCGTCTCGCGTGGAAGCGGCGCAAGACGCGGAGGCTGTCCCAGGACTTCGGCATGGCGCGCATCGATGCGCGATCTCATTTCGGAATTGAGCGCCATGACATGTCCTTTCCCGCCGCGGATCTGGAGCCGTCGCCTCGTGCTGGCGGCCTCCGCGTTTGATCGTCTATTTGTTAGCGGGGCGCCGTGCTGTCAATCGAGCGATGAGACGGCTGTGCCAGGTGGATTGGGGCATTTCTCGCGAGAATGAAGGTTATCAATATGATTTAAAATAAAAAAAGTGAGTATTTCGGCCGATCGGAAGTCATCCTGGGTGATCTTGTGGTGCGCCTTTCGCGTTCGGATTGACCCGTTGTGCGGCCGATGCTACCAAAATGACGAACACGACGCCATCTGGCTCGATGTGGGGAGGGTGAGATGCCAAGCGCGCTGGCGGTTGCGCCGATCTGTCTGTGCAGCACCTGTTCGTTGACGCGTCGCGATGTGATTGCGGGCAATGCCGGGAGCGCAGCTCCGGCCGCGAACGATGCGAGCCAGCCAAGCGCGCGCGCAGCGGCTCGGGGCAGATATCCAGGGGCTCGGGCTGACGGCACGGGACTGCCGCCCGTCCACCATGTCGGCCTCGTCGTGAAGGATTGCGAGCGTGCCCTCGCCAAGCTCAGCTATGCCATGGGCTTCGGAGCGGCCTATCGCTTCGAGGGCAATTTCGCCGACGCGGTCCTCGCCAATGGCGACAAAGGCCTCCACCTGCGTGGTGCCTTCGTCTGGATGAACAACACCGCGCTCGAGATCGTCGAGCCCGTCGACGATCGCTCGCCGCATCATGAGTTCCTCGCGGACCATGGTGAAGGTCTTCACCATCTGGCCTTCTGGGTGGACAGCGTCGCCGGCGAAATCGCCGCGATGCGCGCGGGCGGCGCCGACGCCCGCATCCTGGTCGACGGAACGGGGCCCGGGAACGAGGTGCCCTGGTGTTACGTCGAAGGCGACATGATGGGCGCCGCGATCATCGAGCTCATCGAGCGTAATGAGGGCTCGGAGCAATTCTACGCCGAGGTGTTCAAAGCCATCGGCGGCACAATTCCCGTCTGACGCCAGGCCGACGGACACTTCGAAAAGGACAGGACATGAAGCTTGCAGGCAAGGTCGCGATCGTAACCGGCGGGGCCGGCGGCATGGGCGAGGCCTCGGCGATCCTCTTCGCCAAGGAGGGCGCCAAGGTCGCTGTCGTCGACCTGAAGGAAGAGGCCGCGGCGCCGACCGCGGCTGCGATCCGGGGCGCCGGCGGCGATGCTATCGCCATTGGCGCCGACGTGACCTCGAGCGCCGACGTTGCGCGCATCGTCGCGCGCACGGTCGCCGAGCTCGGCGTGCCGACGGTCCTTCTGAACAACGCGGGCACCGACACCGAAGGCAAGTTGCCGCTTCACGAGGTTGCCGAAGAGGCCTTCGACCGCGTCATCGCGGTCAATCTCAAGGGGCCGTGGCTGCTCATGAAGCATGTCGTGCCACACATGATCGAGGCGGGCGGCGGGACGATCGTCAACACGGCTTCGATCGGCGCCTTCATCGCCGCTCTGACCGCGGGATACTGTGCCTCGAAAGCAGGGCTCGTCGCGCTTTCGCGCGTGGGGGCGGTACAGCTCGCCAAGTACAACATCCGGGTCAATTCGCTCTGCCCAGGCGCTACCATGTCGCCGCTGACCATGCGTGAACTCGAAGAGATGGAGAAGCATGGCCTGGTCGACCCGGACATGATCTACCGCATGTCGGCGTTGGGTCGGATGGCGGAGCCTATCGAGCAGGCCAAGGCGGCGCTTTTCCTGGCATGCGACGACTCCTCGTTCGTCACGGGAGCGCCGCTCATCGTCGACGGCGGCTGGACTTCGTTGGCGGGTGTCGCAACGACCGCATGAGGCATCGTCGGCAGGATCGGGGACCGGCATATCAGCAGACGCCGACATCGGCGTCGATCGGTGCCGAGCCCAGGATCGCATGACTCTCGACCTGCGGGACGCCGACCGCGCAGTGCCGGTCATGGGGTGACGATGCCCAGTTCTCAGGGCGAGGCGGGAAATCCCGGAGCGAGCTGTTCTGCGCCCAGCGAGCCGCTCGTATCGCCGATGGCGCGCCAGAACGCGCTGGAGCCCCCGTCGACGGGAACGTCGATGCCGCTGATGAAACTCGCCGCGTCGGAGGCGAGGAAGTCGACGACGCCGACCACCTCGAGCACTCTGCCCTGGCGGCCAAGCGGGACCTCGATGCGGGCCTTTTCCTCGCGCGTGCCGAGGCGGGGTTCCGCGCCCCCCGCATAGATCGGGATCTCACTCCCCCCGGTCCGGCCCATCGTCGAATCTATCAGGCCCGGAGATACCGAGACGGCCCTCATGCGTCTCGGTCCCCAGGCTATGGCCAGGCGTTCGACCAGCCTGTTCACGCCCATTTTCGCGATGAAGTAGGCTTCGAGGAAGTTGAGATCGCGGCCTGCGAGTTCACGCAGGCGAGCGCAGAGATTGGTGCGAAGCGGATTGTCGATGAGCTCGTGAAGCATCGGGTCTCGCGGGCAGCGCTGGGCGCCCGTCGAAGAGATGAAGATCGCGACGGCGCCCGCGACCAGCGCGGGCTCGACGGCGCGCGCGACGAGGCCTGCCGCCACGAGATCGACCTCGATGACCCGTCGCCAGTCGGCGCCGCTGTTGCCGATCGCCGCGACATGGGCGAGAACCTTCACGCCGGGGCTGCGCAGCAGCGCCCAGGCCAGTCCCTCGACATCGACTTGCTTCGAGATGTCGCAGACATGGCCCGTGACATCATAGCCGTCATGCTTGAGCGCGGCGACGCAGCCCGCTAGCCGCTCTCGATCGATATCCACGAGCAGCAGGGGATGAACTCGGCCCAGGGCCCTCGCGATGCCCATGCCCATGTCGCCGCAGCCGACGACAAGGGCCAGCGGGGCATTGTTCTCGAACCGACCGTTCATGATCAGAGCTCCTGCCGTCGGACGACCGTCGGGTCCACGAATTGAGTGGCGCGCACGGACGCAACGTCCGCGCGCGCCGGCGGCATCAGAAGCGTGCGCTCAGTTCCACCCCATAGGTGACGGGCTGGTTCCAGTTCGCGTCGAGGCCGAAGCTGTTGTACTGGACCGCAGTCAGGAACCGCTTGTTCGTCAGGTTCTCGCCCCAGAGCGCAAGCGTGTAGGTCTCGCTCGGATCGGTCCACTGCACACGGGCCGAGACGACCTCATATCCCTTCTGCGGGAACTGGACGCCCGAGGGGCCGAAGTTGAAGCTCGAAGTGTAGTAGAGATTGCCCGAAACCTGCAGCTTTCCGCCCGCCAGGTCCGTGCGATAGCGCGCGCCGATATTGCCGGTGAACTCGGGCGTGCGCTGCATGGTCGTGTTGCGCAACGTCGTGCCGGAAACGACGGGGAAGGTCGCTTCGAACGGGAAGACCGGGCCCACAGCGCTGCCCGAGCATCCGCGGTTTCCGGGGCAGCGCGCATAGATCGGCGCGTTCACGAACTCCTTGTAGCGAGCGTGGGTCCAGGACGCGCCGAGGTTGATCTCGAATGCATCGCTGAACTCGTACCGCAAGGCTCCCTCGAGGCCATAGATCTCCGAGGTGGCGGCATTGGTGATCGAGGCCAGGCCGCTGCCCGAATAGACCGAAATCTGGAGGTTCTTATAGTCGTAGTAGAAACCGGCCGCCTCAAGCGACAGGCCTTGGCTACCGTACTTGAAACCGACCTCGTAGGCGTCGATCTTTTCGGGCTTCACGTCATTGCAGGTGAAGCCAGCGCCGGTGGGGTTGGACGGCGAGGGCAGGTTGACGGGGTTCTGGCACGAGCCGCCCGCGTCGATGACCGCGGCCTTGTAGCCGCGCGTGAACGAGGCGTAGATGCTCGACTGGTCGCTGGGCTTGTAGCGCAGCACGAAGCGCGGGGTGACGCGGTCGCTCTTGATCGACGGCACGGAAATCGCGGTCAGCGGCGCGCCGCCGCTCGACAAGGGCCCCACCACGTATTTCGCGTCGACGACTTCGTCGTGCGCATAACGCGCGCCGGCCGTGACGAAGAGCTGCGGCGAGATCTCGTAGGTCGCGTCGATGAAGGCTGCTGCGCTGCGCGTCGTCGTGCTCGATCCGCCGAGGCGATTGCCCAGCGTGCGGGCGATCGCGAAGAGATCGAGATAGGTCTCGTAGGTGTCCCGGTTGCTGAAGTAGAAGAGACCGGCCGTCCACTGCAGCTTGCCGCCCGGCTTGGAGTTCAGCAGGAATTCCTGGCTGAAGGTCTCGTTCTCGATCGGAATTCCGATCTGGAAGACTTTCGCCGCGGTGCCGTCGAGATCCTCGGAGATGTCGCTGTTTTCGCGGCGGTACTGGCTGTAAGAGGTGAAATCGGCAAAGCCCGCGTCGATGTTGAGCGTCGCCTGGACGACGTTGCTGATCGACTTGAAGAAGGTGCGCTGGTCGAGGGCGACCTCGTTGGGCTTCGTCGTGAAGCTACCGGCCGGCGCGAAGCTCGGCGCGCCGATCCCCAGGACGGGATCGACATAGCTGTTGAACACCACCGAGGTCGGATCGTTGATGTCGCTGTGCTGGTAGCGCACGAGCAGTGACGCGCCGTCGGTAAGATCGGCCTTCAGGCCCGCGCGCACCGACCACGAGCGGTATTTGCCGACCTTGTCGTTGCCCGTGACGATATTGGTCTGGAACCCGTCACCGCGGCGGTACATGCCTTCGAGATCGACCGCGAAACCGGGTGCGAGCCCCGTCGTCGCATAGCCCTGCGTCTGGAGCTGATTGAAGCGGCCATAGGACGCCTTGAACTGCGCGCTGGTGTCCTCGCTGGGCTCGGCCGACTGAATAAGAATGGCGCCGCCGGTGGTGTTGCGGCCGAACAGCGTGCCCTGCGGCCCCTTGAGGACCTGTACGCTCTGGACGTTCATGAGCTGGCCGTTGGCGGCGAGCGGGTTCGGCGAATAGAAGCCGTCGACGTAGATGCCGACGTTGGCGCCGCCGCCCGGCGTGACGACCGAGGTGCCGACGCCGCGGATCGTCGGCTGGAAGAAGGCAGCCGCACTGTCGAAGCGCAGCGAAGGCGTGATCTTTGTGATGTCGGCGAGGTCGCGGACGTTGGCGGTCGCGAGCTGTTCGCTGCCGAGCGTGGTGACGGTGATGGGCACGTCGACCGAGCGCTCTGCGCGGCGCTGCGCAGTCACGATGATTTCGCTGGTGACGTCGGCCGCATCCGAGCCGGTTGCATCCGCCACCGATTGCGCCTGCGCTTGCCCCGCGGCGAGCGCCATGACCGTCGCCAAAGTGATTACGGTCGTCGAGCTGAAAAGCTTCATCAAACATCCTCCCTGTAGGCACCGGTCTTTGGCACGCCGCCCTTATGGGAAGGTCTTTCGCGACCCCCGGGACGATCCTGCACGGCGCCAGCATTACTAAACGACCGTTTAGTAATGTGCAGAGAAGGGGTCAAGCCTTACTGAACATTTGTTGGATAAGCGGTTCCTGCAGCGATCGTCAGGCGGCGACACTCTGTTTCATCGCCTTCGCCACGCGCTGCGGGCCCGGGAAATATTCCCATTCGAAAGCGTGGGGGTAGGGCGTATCCCAGCCCGTCACGCGCTCGATCGGGGACTCGAGGTGGTAGAAGCAGTGCTCCTGGACCAGGGCGGACAATTCCGCGCCGAAACCGCAGGTGCGCGTGGCTTCGTGCACGATGAGGCATCGGCCCGTGCGCTTTACCGAGGCGACGATCGTCGCGAGATCGAGCGGGACAAGGCTTCGCAGGTCGATGACCTCGGCATCGACCTGCGCGAGCTCGGCGGCCGCGAGAGCAACGTGAACCATCGTGCCATAGGCGATAACCGTGAGCGCCTGACCCTCGCGCACGGTACGCGCTTTGCCGAGTTCGACGCGAAAGTGACCGTCCGGGACTTCCGCATCGGCGTGACCCGCCCAACTCGTCACCGGGCGGTCGTGGTGGCCGTCGAACGGGCCGTTGTAGAGGCGCTTGGGCTCGAAGAAGAGCACCGGGTCATCGTCCTCGATCGCAGCGATGAGCAGGCCCTTGGCGTCGCGCGGGTTCGACGGGATCACCGTTTTGAGACCGGCGACGTGGGTGAAGATCCCTTCCGGGCTCTGGCTGTGTGTCTGGCCGCCGAAGATGCCGCCGCCGTAGGGGCTGCGCACGGTGATGGGACACCACCATTCGCCCGCGGTGCGGTAACGCATGCGCGCGGCTTCCGAGATCAGCTGGTCGGTGGCCGGATAGATGTAGTCTGCAAACTGGATCTCGACGACGGGGCGCTTGCCATAGGCGCCCATGCCGACAGCTGCGGCGACGATCCCGCCCTCGGAAATCGGGGCGTCGAACACGCGGTGCCGGCCGTGCCGGCGCTGAAGGCCGTCGGTCGCACGGAAGACCCCGCCGAAGAAGCCGACGTCCTGGCCGAAGATCATGACGTCCTTGTCGTGCGCGAGGGTCACGTCCAGGGCGCTGTTGATCGCCTCGATCATGCTCATCTGCGGCATGTCAGAGTCCCGAAGCGTAGAGCTGGCGGACGAGATGGTCGGGCATGTCCTTGTAGACGTCCTGGAAGAAGGTGCTGGCAGGGATGCGGGGGCCGTCCTTGAGCGTGCCGAGCCGTTCGGCCTCGCGCCCGGCCTGACGCACTTCCTCGTCGAGCGCGACCTCGAGCTCGGCATGACGTTCGAGCGACCATTCGCCCTGGGCGATCAGGTGATCGCGAAGCCGGGCGATGGGATCCCCCAGCGGCCAGATCTCGGCCTCGGTCTCCGGGCGGTAGCGCGTGGGATCGTCCGAGGTCGAATGGCCTTCGGCGCGATAGGTGAAGAGCTCGACGACCGTCGCGCCGAGGCCCGCGCGAGCCCGTTCGGCCGCCCAGGACGTCACGGCGTAGACCGCGAGGAAGTCGTTGCCGTCGACCCTGAGCGAGGGAAGACCGAAGCCGATCCCCCGGGAAGCGAAGGTCGACTGCTCGCCGCCCGCGATGCCCGAGAAGGAGGAGATCGCCCACTGGTTATTGACGATGTTGAGGATGACCGGCGCGCGGTAGACGCTGGCGAAGGTCAGGGCGTAATGGAAGTCTCCCTCGGCCGTGGCGCCGTCGCCGATCCAGGCGGCGGCGATCCGGCTGTCGCCATCGGAAGCGGCCGCCATCGCCCAACCCACGGCCTGGCTGTACTGCGTGCCCAGATTACCCGAGATCGAAAAGAACCCGGCTTCGCGGCTCGAGTAGAAAACGGGCATCTGGCGCCCCTTCAGGCGGTCGCCGCTGTTGGAATAGACCTGGTTCATCATGTCGACGAGGGGCCAGTCGCGGGCGACGAGCAGACCTTGCTGCCGGTAAGTCGGAAAGCACATGTCGCCGCGCTGCAGCGCGCTCGCCGCGGCGACGGCGACAGCCTCTTCGCCGGTCGATTTCATGTAGAAGCTCGTCTTGCCCTGGCGCTGCACGCGCACCATGCGCTTGTCGTAGGCGCGCGTCAGCATCATCGCGCGCAGGCCGCGGCGCAGCACGTCGTGGGTCAGGCCCGGATCCCAGGGGCCGACGGCGACGCCATCCTCACGGAGAACGCGGATGAGCGTAAAGGCCATGTCGCGGATCGTGGACGCCTCAACGTCGATCGGGGGGCGGGCGACGCTTCCCGCCTCGGGCAGCTCAAGCCCCGCGAAATCCGGTCGGTCGCCCGGCCGCGCTTCGGGTTCGGGCACGTAGAGGTAAGGCGCATTGCGCAGCAGCGCCGGTGCGCCATCTCGCTTATTTTCGTGCATACATTGCGATCCCAGACAGGCCGTCGTTGCAAGAATACCCGGACGCCTGACGAAAGAATTTTCTTTCTCGCGCCATTTTTTGGATACATTCTAGGCATTCTTGCGGAGATTCGTTCGTCGGAGAAAGAAGCATGCCCGAACCGCTCGATGCCTATGAGCTTCGCATTCTGGCCATCCTTCAGGTCGATTCGTCGCGATCGAACGCAGACATCGCCAGGGAGATCGGCCTTTCAGAGGCGCCGTGCTGGCGGCGGATCCAGCGCCTCAAGCGCGATGGTTTCATCCGCGCGCAGGTCAGCCTGCTCGATCGCAAGATGGTGGGCCTCAATGCGCAGGTCTTCGCTCTCGTGAAGCTCAATCAGGTCGGGCGGTCCAATCTCTCCGAATTTTCGGAGACGATCCGCCAATTCCCGGAAGTGATGGACTGCCATGTTCTGATGGGCTCGGTCGATTTCATGCTGCGCATCGTGGCGAAGGACATCGAGGCTTACGAACGGTTCTTCTTCGAGAAGCTGTCGCAGCTTCCGGGAATCCAGGACATCAACTCGATGGTCGCGCTCTCGGAGATCAAGTCGACGACCGAGCTGCCATTGGTGCCGTAATCGGCCGCACCGGTGCCTCGGTGACAGGGATGCCACGCAATTCGAAGGCCTGTGAGGACCGGGCCAACTGGCCGAGAGCGTCCACCCTTGCGGGGCGGAAAAACGGGGGGGGGTCGGCGGGCGACGCGAGCAATGATGGTCTGCGCATGGCGGGCCCTGGAGAGGAGAAGACGTGATGAGCGATGCCGCGTTCGAGGTGGTGCAGGATCTGACCCCGGCGCTGGGCAGCGAGCTACGCGTGGACCGCGAGGCCTTGCTCTCGGGACGCGTTGCTGCGGACATTCGCCGGCTCCTCGACGAGCGACTGGTTCTGAGCTTTCGCGCGATTGGCCTGTCGCCCGAGGAACAGGTGCGGTTCGCAAGCACGCTGGGGCCGATCGGCAACCAGGATCGAGGCGGCATTTTGCAGGTGTCGCAAAATCCCGACGTCAATCCCGACGCCGAGGTTGCTGACTATCAGCGTGCCTCGCTGACCTGGCATTTCGATGGGTTCTATGGCGGGATTCCTGACTACGCCACGATGCTGAACGCCCGCGTCCTGCCCGAGACTGGCGGAGAAACCCATGTTGCGAATGCGGTCATGGCGTTCGCCGATCTTCCCGCGGACGAGCAGGAATATCTGGAAACGCTTTGGGTCGTCCATGACGTCGAATCTGCCATGCGGTCGGTCTATCCCTGGCCGACGCATGCGCAGCTACAGACTTGGCAGAAGTCGGGCCAGCGCCTCTTTCCGCTCGTCTGGCGAACGAAGTCGGGACGCAAATCGCTTTTGCTCGGACACAGCGCCTCGCATGTCCGGGGCATGAGCCTGCCAGCCGGGAGAACCTTGCTTTGCCGGCTCTGCGAATGGGTGACGCAGCCGCGTTACGTTTACACCCACAGCTGGCAAATGGGCGATCTCCTTCTCTGGGACAACGCGGGGAGCTTGCACAAGGCCTCGCCCTATCCTGAAACTAGCCGCCGCTTGATGGACCGCACGGCCCTGCTGGGGGACAACGGCTGGGAGGGAAGGTCGTCCTATTTCTTTACGGCAGAGGATGACGCTTCGGTATAGCCGGTACCGCGCGGAGGACGGCATCCTATTCGTCGGCTTTGAAGCCATCGTCCTTCTATCGACGTCTTAAGCGCGAATTTTCCGACCTCCTTGTCTGTCTGGCTACAGCTTGCCCATCGGATGTATGAGAATACCGCAACAGACGGGCACGAGGCGTGATCCGTCGGGCGAGCTCAGCAGGACTGCACAGTCGCGCGAGTACCTGGCGGGGTGAAGCGGGCGCGCTTTGCCCGTGTTCAAAGTAGCAATGCGGCCACGATGGGCATTGCCAGCATCGCCAGAAGGGTCTGCGCCGCCGTAATCGTTGCCATAAGTGGTGCATCGCCGCCAAGCTGCCGGGCCATCACGTAGGACGACGACGAAGTGGGAAGAGACTGAAATAGCATCGCGGTCATCAAGGCCACGCCGCAAAGGCCAAATATTCGGCCAAGCACCAAAGTCGCGACCGGCATCGCCACGAATTTTGCCATCGAACACCAAACGATAGGCTTCAACCAGGAGCGAAACTGGCCGAATTGCAGGGCGCTGCCCACGCAAAGGAGACCCAGGGGCAGTGATGCGAGGCCCAGCAAGCGCAAGGCAGAGCTCAACCCATCGGTGACGGACCACCCAGTGACTTGCCATAACACGCCGGCAAGCGACGCAATGATGAGGGGATTTGACGCAATCTGCCGGACGGTTGCTCCTGGGCCGAGGCGCGTGATGCCGAAGCGGGAGAAGATGAGAACACACAGGATGTTCACGGTCGGGACAACGGCGGCATTGCAGACCGCGGCCAAGGCAACTCCGCTGGCGCCGAAGAGCTCCGACATGAGCGATACCCCGATGAAGTTGTTGAAGCGTACGCTGCCCTGGAAAACCGATGTGAATGCGGGGCCGTCGACGTGCATGACTGGCCGCAACGCCGTGACGATCGCGGCCACCAGTGCCGTGGCCGCGATCAGTGTCAGAACGAGTTCGTAGATCGGGATATGACCGACCTGCGCTGTCGCCAGATCATGGAAGAACAGGCACGGCAAAAGCACATAGTACCCCAGCCGCTCGGCTTGCGGCCAAAAGTCATCTGCAAGCAGCGACGTCCGCCGCAGCAGCGCGCCCAGCATCATCAGGAGGACGATCGGAACGAGCGCGACCAAAACACGGTCAGTCATGCCGATCGGACTCAGGTCGCAGGTTGGGCGTTCGAATACCCGGACACGAAATCGCGCGTTTCGCCGGTTGTTTCGTCGAAAACCCTGCGCTTCAATCGCCCGATATCGCCTCCGTACACATGGATGCTGATGGAGATACGATCCTCAAACATGTTGGACACCCGGTGGATGTCGCCTGTGCGGAGGGATATCTGTTCGACGTCGCCGGGCTGCAGGACCTTTTCGCCCGTGCGGCACAAGGCTTGGCCTTCGCCGCCCAACGAAAACTCCTCGCTGCGCTCTGCGCCCCTTAGCATACCGATCAATGCCCAGATCCCGTGGTCGTGTATCGGGGTGCGTTGGCCTGGGCCCCAGACGAAGCTCACCACGCAGTAGCGGTCTTCCGGATCGCAGTGCAGGAGATATTGCTGGTAGTACTGCGGATGAGGCCGCGAGAGCTCCTCGGGCAGCCAATCGTCGGTCGAAACGAGATCTCGCAGCAGGGCGCTGCCCTGGTTCAAGATGCCGTGTTCATCAATCCAAGGTTGCTCGACGAGCTGCGAGAACTGCTCGGTGAATTTCTCGAATTTCGGCGTTGCTGCCATCGGTTTCTCACTATCGTGCTAAGGTCGATGGCCGCTGGTTGACGGGTACGGCTTTGCAATTCAAATTCATAATATTTCGAGGTATCATCACGAATCTGAATGATATGGGATGGTCAGGAACACCATGGGCCTCAAAACCCTGCGCACGCTCATAGCCATCGCCGATCATGGCGGCTTCAGCGCAGCTGCCGAAGCTCTGTTCGTGACGCAGTCGGCCGTGAGCATGCAGATGAAGGCGTTGGAGGAGGAGTGGCGCATGCCGCTCTTCGATCGTGGACGCCGGCCTCCAGTTCTCAATCAGGCCGGTTGGAAACTCGTGCAGCACGGTCGAAAGCTGATCGATCAATACGACGCGCTTAAAAGGTCGGATGCGCTTCTGCGGCCGGATGTGGCGGGGCTGCTGCGTGTCGGCGTCGTGCCGAGCGTAGCGACTGGCATATTGCCGGGCATGCTTGCCTGGCTTGGCGGTGCCTATCCTGATTGTCGCGTCCATGTGCGTAGCGGGCTCTCTCAGGATCTGATCCGGGAACTGGGCGCGGGCACGATCGAGGCGGCGGTCGTGACCGAGCCGGACCGCGTAGCGAGCGGTCTGGTGGCAAGGTCGATCAGGACTGATGAGCTGAAGATGTACGTGCACCGCGAGCTGGCGGAAGGCGACGTCGCGCGCACGCTGGCTGCCGTGCCATTCGCACGGTTCACAAAGGAGATCGGTATCGGCCGAACGATCGATCGCGCGCTCAAGGATCGCGAGATCGAAGTAAATCCCTACGTCGAACTGGACTCAGTCGATGCCATGCTGCGGATCGTCAGGATGCGTCTTGCCGCCACCATCATACCCGAAGCGTCCGTTCCCGAAGATTGCGGTGACACGGTCCTGGCCATGTCGTTGAGCCCGCCCGTGTTCCGCAAATTATCGCTCGTCCTGAAGCAGGAATATGCCGAAGCTCCGATGATCGAGGCGCTTCTCGAGGCGCTGGCCGCGACAGCCCGCGCCTGACTGCAAAGTGGCGACGAGGGCATGGACCGCTTTGGGATCCATAGGGACTAGCGCAAAGATTTCTGGCTCCGTGTTCAGCGCCGACTCTACGCCCGTTCATAAGTCCTCGAGGTCTTCTGAAAGCCGTCCATATCTCCCAACCGTCGCCTCGGCGGAGGCACGGGCCAATCGAGCTCTCCATCCTGAAGCGGAAGGCGCTTGGAAGCGCGGCCGGCTGGGTCCCGCCTTCGCATATGCGACCCGGAAGAGTTTGGACGGGATCGGTTCTTCTTGCACCACAACGGGATAGCTGCCGGCCCCCCGACAAAGTGGCCTTCACAGCAGCGTGAGCTGCTCAACGAAGGGAAGCTTACCGCTTCGCCAGCGGTCTCGGGTGCGATTGACGAACATGCGCTTGGATGAAAGAGGTGGGGCGAACTGCAGGCCGATCACGTCTCGGATCCCACTGTTCAGCCAAACGCCCCATTCATGCCGTTCCAGGAGGACCGGCATGCGATCGTTGGTCGGCATCACCGCTGCGTTCGCATTCATGGTCATGCCGGCATAGACCGGCCCGATCTCCTCGGTTTCGGCCCAGAAGCCGGCCCATGCGACGATCGGCTGCTCCTTCACCGAGAACCAGGTCCGCGCCTTCTCGCCGGAATCGCCCGTGGGGTTCGCAAAATGGGTGAGGGGGATCAGACAGCGATTGCGCCGGTCCTGGACCACGTCTTCCCAGAGCGGATTCGTCAGGTCGGCGACGAGCCCGATGATGTCGCTGTGCTCGCCGCGTTCGCGCATCTCGCGCGTCATGCGCGGAAATCCCCAACGCATCGCTTCGAGCCGGCGGTCTCCGCTGCGTTGGGTCACCACGAGACCCTGCAGTCCTTCGACGACGTCGCTAGGATGATAGTCGGCGATGTCGCACTCGGCATCGAAGTGATCCGCCACGTCCTGGGCTGCGGCGAGGAGCGCGTAGAGCCGGGTCATGGCTAGTGCGCGGTCTTTGCGATCGGCGACGCGAAGTCCCCGAGCAGCTGCTCGATCGGATGCTGGCCGGTCTTCTCGTAGACGCCGCGGAAGAGCTTTGCATGGTAGTGAAGCTGCTTGCCGAACTGCTCGCACTGCTTGCGCAGGTCGCGGGGCGTGGCGCCTTCGGGCGACTGCTCGAGTACGAGGGCGAGCGCCATCAGAACGCCGTCGATCGCTGCATCGGGATCGCGGCCGGCGACCACGCCCGGCATGGAGCCGCTGACGATGATCTTCGTGACGAGCTCGGCGACCTTGAGCGAGATCTCGTTCTCTGGGGTGGTCTCCTCGCCGCCGCCAGCGACCAATTCCTGATAGTCCATGGGGCTCTTTCCTTTCAGGCTCGAAAGCGGCTCAGCGCGCGCTTCCATTCGCGTTCGTCGGGCATCTTGAGCTTGATCGTGGGCAGTTCGTCGCTCGCCTCGATCGTCCGCGGGCGGACCTTGCGATACCGCTCGCGCCAGCACCGCGAGCAGTAGAGGTGAGGGCGCAGGTCGCGAAATTCATCGCTCCAGCCCCGCTTCTCGCACAAATTCCATAGGCCGTGCGGCTGAAAGCAGGCAGCCTGCCCGCACGAGCAAGCGGCGCGCACGCTGTTCTTCCACAAGGCCGCCTCGAAGACGTTGGTCGCGACTCTGAGACCGTCCTGGTTGCGGCTCATGGGTCACGCCGCGGCATCCGCGGCAAAGTCGAACAGCGGCAGGCTTGGCGGCTGCCTCTCGGCGAGCGCGGTCGAGGCATGATCGGAGGCGACATTGACCCATTCGATGCTCCAGTCGAGCGAGAAGGACTTGCCCGCGCGGTCGATCGTCACCGCGCCAGCACCTTCGACGACGACCTCGAAGCGCGGATCGGAATGGTAGCTCGCGCGGATCAGCGACCCGTCCGACAGGGCGATGCAGTATGTGTCGACGAGCTCGGTCTCGCCGAGGAAACGCGGCGCGGCGGCGGGAATCGCGAGGCTCGCCTCGACATCGCCAACGACGCACAGCCGCGGCTCCTTGGGCATGGGAATTATGGTTATGGCCAATGCAGCTCTCCGACTCGGAACGAGGAATTATTATAGAACAAAATAGGTACAAAACCAATGACGTCCTCGCCGGCATCCGATACCCCAGGCCGGGTCCTCCTGATTCGCTGCAGGCTCAGATGCTCCAGATAGTCCCCATTCACCTCGCCCTGATCGAGCTGCCGATCCTGCTCGTCAGTGCTTCGGCGGGCTTTCCCTCGCCTGCCCACGACGACATGGAAGAGCCGATCAATCTGGGCGACTGGCTGATCGAGCACCCTGCCGCGAGCTACGTGATGCGCGTCGAGGGACGCTCGATGGAAGGCGCGGGGATCAACGATGGCGACCTGATCGTGGTCAGCCGCGCGAAAAAGCCCAGGCCCGGGCATATCGTCGTCGCCCTCGTCCATGGCGACCGGACATTGAAGCGCCTGCGACGCCGCGGCGACCGCCGGTGGCTCGTCGCCGAGGCGGACGGCTATCCCGACATCATCGTCGACGAGCACGTCGAAATCTGGGGCGTCCTTGCTGGCCTCGCCCGGCGCTACCCATGAGCGCGCCGGTCGCCCTCATCGATTGTAACAACTACTACGTCTCGTGCGAGCGGGCCTTCGACGCGAGCCTCGTCGGCGTACCGGTGATCGTACTCTCGAACAACGACGGCTGCGCCATCGCGCGCTCCGCTGAAGCCAAGGCGCAGGGCGTCAAGACGGGCGATCCGATCCACCTGATCCAGGGCAAGGTGAAGGCTCACGGCATTCGGGTGCTCTCGTCGAACTACGCTCTCTACGGCGACATGCAGCGCCGTGTCGTCGCGGCGATCCAACCCTTCGCGCGCGATTTCGAGATCTACTCGATCGACAAGACCTTCGTCGATTTCGCGGGCTTCGAGCATCTCGACCTCGTCGCGCACGCGCGGGAGATGAGCGCGCAGGTCCGCGAATGGACGACGATCCCGACCTGCGTCGGCATCGCGCCGACCAAGGCGCTCGCGAAACTCGCCAATGCCGCGGCCAAGAAGAACCCCCTGTTCGAAGGCGTCGCCGACCTGCGCGACGAGACGACGCGCAACTGGGTCCTCGACCGCTTCGCCGTCGGCGATGTCTGGGGTGTCGGCCGCGCGACCGCGACCAAGCTCCAGGGGCTCGGCATCCGCACAGCAGGACAGCTCCGCGACATGGCGATGAAGCAGGCCCGGGGCATAGGCACGGTCGTGCTCGAGCGACTGATCGCCGAGCTGCGCGGTGTGCCCGCCGCCGCCGTCGAGACGGTAGAGCCGCAGCGCAAAGGCATGGCCGTGACGCGCTCGTTCGGTACGCCGGTTGCCGACATCGACACGCTGATGGGCGCCGTCGCGCAATATGCCATGCGGGCCGGAGAGAAGCTGCGCCAGCACGGCCTCGTTGCGCGCCGCGTAACGGTCTCCTTCCATACCAACCCGCATAAGCCCGAGCGGCCGCAGTATTCCGCGACGCGCACGCTCAGCGCTCAGCCCATGACCAATGATGGCTTGGTGATCCTCGGCCTTGCCCGCCGCGGCGTGGAAAGCGCTTGGCGCGAAGGCTATGGCATCACCAAGGCCGGGATCATGCTCGAGGACCTCGTCGAGGAGCGGCTACGGCCTCTGGCGCTCTTCGAGGGCGATACCGAAAAGCGCGCGCGGCTGATGAGCGCGATGGACGAGGTGAACGGTCGTTTCGGGAAGTTCGCCGCGGTGCCGGCGACCCAGGGGTTCAAGCGCGACTGGGCCGCGCGATCGGATGCGCGGTCACCGAGTTACACGACAAGGATCGCCGAGGTGCCCGCAGTGCGCGCCTGACCTTTCCGCAAGACTGGAGGAGGGCAGGCCGATCTCGCGCGCAAGGCGAGGCATTGGCCTCGGTGCTTGGCCTGGGATTCAGGTCAGCACGTGGATGAGCAAGGGAATCCAGAACGCTGCGATCATCGCCCAGACCAGGATCCGTTCGGGCAGCGATGGCTTCTCGCGCCGGCGACTAAAGCAGGGTGGCGGTGGCATTGGCCGTGCTCCTCTTAGTCCAGGGCTCGGGCGTGCGATCGAACCGCAAATCGGCGTGAGAAGTTCGAACGAGCCCGAAGGCCTCCTCAGGCAAGCCGTGCATCCACTGATCGTACTCGTCGGGCCGGAGCAACACGGGCATCCGCGTGTGAACAGACAACATCTGAGGCGATGCCTCGACCATGACCATCGAATAGGCCTGGCCCCATTCGGCAGTGTCGCGCCAGATGCCGCCGACCGCAAAGATGTCCGTGCCCTCGATCGAACACCAGGTTCGTGTCATTTGGCCCTTGGGACCTTCGGCCTCGGCCCAGCCCGTGAGCGGGATCAGGCAGCGCCGCTTGGCAAAGCTGTCCCTCCAAAACGAGGTGTTTAGCTTGTCGCCGCGCGCGTTGTTGACCTTCTGCGGCTTGGACTCGGGTTTCATCGTCGGCGGACGGTACGGAAACCCCCAGATCATCGTCTCGAGCCGGCGTCGGCCCTCGACCTCGCGGATCACCATGCCGGGATAGCCGGGATAGGTTTCCTCGGCCGCGTTGAACGCGGCGATGTCGGGCGGAGCGACACTGAAATAGGCGGCTACCTCGGCAGCGCTCTTACGGACCGTGGAGAGGTTGCACATGCGCCATATCTATCATGCCAACGGCGATTGCGCAGGAGAATCGAAGAGGTGGAGGGTGGCGGGGGCAGGGCAATCTGCCATAGCGGATGTCGCGCTGAGCAGACTCGGGGAAGGGCGGGCCGGTTATCGCGGAACCGAACCCACTTTGGCTTCGCTCAGGATGTGCCTGACGCCTGCGATCACCACTTCGAGGAGCGCTTCCGTTGCGCTGGCGGGCGGAGGCGTGAGACTGTCACTGAGCAGGTCGGATGCGGCTCGCGCGCCGCTCCGGGCCAATTCCCGCTCGGGCCCCAAGGGCAGGTCTTCCAGTCTGCGCACGATGGCGCGGAGTTTCGCCGCGGCCTCCGTGGCGCGAACGGCATCTGAATACAAAAGGTCCATTCGCGATCCCGTACGCGTAAGGAGGCTGTAACGATTTTCGGTGGCGGACCCGGTCGGTCGATCATTGCGAAGGGCCGCCGGATCCGCGGCTGCTTGCCTAAGCGAAGGCGATTGAGAATCCGTTACGTCACCGGGGGCATCCTGGCTCCGCCCGTCGCTGACACGCGGCGACCTGCCGCAGTCGTAACAATGTGTTTACGCTGTGGAAGATCAATGGCGCCGCTCGTTGGCCGCTAGCGACCCGGGTCAACGGGCATCCCGGTCTCCCCGCCATTTCAACCGAAGTGGCGGGGGGATTTGAATCAGGTCATGTCTGCCGACAAGGTTACTGCCCGACGGCCGCATTGGGTTTCCCAATAGCGGCAGTTCATTCATGAACTGTGCTTGCGGGTTGGCCGATCCATATCGGGCAGCCGACGGATAACCTTTGCCGCTGCTATTTGCCGCGAGGCGCGAACGATCCGCACGAAGCGCCGGCGTTCACCGTCGCGTTCAGCATCAGGCAGTTGCCGCAGCCTTCTTCCGCCGCCGTGAAAAAGGCACAGCCGGCACAGCGGCGCGCAGGATCGGCGGCCGCCTCCATGTAGCCGATTGATCGCCGTCGGTTCTTCTGGCTGAGCGGCAGGGTTGCGGAATCGTAGCAGGCGGCGGCCCAGGCGGAGGAAGCCCCGAGCGCGGCGAGCGGGACGGCCGTGGCGGCGAGGCCGAGGAAACGGCGGCGATTGCTGTTCATCTCAGTTCGCCTCCACACGGAATTGGTCGTGGCAGGCCTTGCAGCTGCCACCGAGACTGCGTGCGGCCGCGCGGATCGCTGCGGCGTTGCCAGTGCTGACCGCGCGCTCGAGCGCGGCTGCCTGGACGGCGAAGCCATCTTGGAGCTGGCGGAAGCGCGCGCCCTGCGCCCAGATCTCAGGCTTGGCCGCCGTCTTCACGCCCGGTCGCGGGCCGCTTCCGGCCGGATACCAGCCATACTGGCGACCGGCGGCGGCGCGGATCCTCTGCACCGCGGCTCGCAACACCGGGGGCTGGGGCGAGGGCGCGCGCAGGCCGTCGTTGAGCGTCTTGAAGGCGGCGCCGAGATCGCGGTAGCCATCGATCCGCGTGCGGATCTGGTCCGCGGGTGCAGCGAGGAGCGGGGCGGCCGCAATTCCGGCAAGGGCGATGGCGGCGAGAGCCCGAAGCTTCGCCGGTTTCGATCGGTCGATGGTCATTGTCGTTTCCGTTTTCTTCCCTCTGACGTCTTCAGGTCGGCTTCTTGGGACCGCGATAGACGTCGTGGCATTCCTTGCACTGCAGCGCGCCGCCCAGCATGTTGGTGACGCTGGTCAGATCGCCCTTGGCGCCGAATTCGGCGAGCTGCTTGGTGTTCTTCTCGAGATCGTCGAGCCGGCGGGAATAGTCGGCCCAGTTCGACCAGACCTCTGGCTTGGCGCGGCCACCGGGCACCCGCGGCGCGAAGGCGGCCTTCGAAGCCGCCGCGGTCTCCGCGATCGACGCCGTGACTTCGGCAAGCTTGTCCTTGGGCTTGAGCCCGGCGGCGATCTCACCGAGCAGTTCAGCGTCCTTGTCGAACTGAAGCATGAGGTTCTGCCGTTCGAAGATGATCCCGTCGGCTTCGGCCTTGGCCATCGCCCCCTCGGCGGCATCGGCGCGTGGCGAGACGATCGCCGCGAAGGCGAGAGCGGGGACGACCATCGCCGACAGGGCGACGAGGCGGCGGTTCTTCATCTTGGTGATCTTGCGGTTCCTATGCGTCATCAGGCGACCAGTTCGGTGACCGTGCGGTTGGTGTCCATCGAGCCCGTGCCCCATTTCTCGACCTGCACGCCCATGGCCTGCTGGATCGACAGGCCCACGCGCGATGCTGCGTCCGCGCGCCCAGCCTTGTGATAGCCAGTGCGGATGCGGCCGCCCGCCTTGCCGATGACCATCATCGGGATGCCTTCGACCGCGTGCGACTTGGCGATCGAACAGTCCGAATGTGCGAAGAGCAGGGTATTGTCGAGCAGCGTGCCGTCGCCTTCCTTGATGCCCGCCAGCGCATCGACGAAGTCGCGGCAAGCGACCATGGACTTGGCCGCGAACCAAGCCACTTGCTCCTGATAGCCGAGCTTGGGATTGACCGGCTCCTCGTGGGTGAGCGTGTGGTGGGTGTCAGACGAGGCCGAGCGGCGCAAGTTGGAGGCGGTGTCCGAGAACAGCATGTTGAACACCCGCGTCTGGTTGCAGGCGAGCGCCTGAGCGAGCAAACCGGCCATGATCTTGTGGTTGACCATGACGTGCTCGACGTCGGCATCGACCACGGTCTTGGCCGGCGCCTGCGGCAAGGTGAAGTTCTCCACCTTGGCCGGCGGCTGCAACTGGAGTTCGAGCTGCTGTTCGAGCTGGCGAACCGAGGTGAAATACTCGTCCATGCGCTGCCGATCGGCCGCGCCCAGCGCCTTCATCAGCCGCTGGCGGTCTTCGCTCACTGCCGAGAGGACGCTTCGGCGCACCATCGTGCGCGGATCGGGCGTGAACGATGCGGCGTTCGGATCCTGGAAGCCCTCGCCGAAGATTCGCTGATAGAGCGCCATTGGCGAAACCTCGCTGGGATTGGGCGAGCCGGCGCCGCGGAACGAGTACGAGCGCTCGATTCCCGAGGCGCTGAGCTCGAGCGAACGAAAGCGTGAACCCTGGCCGATAGCCTCGCCGACCAGCACGTCGATCGTCGGCGCACGGACCGTTTCAGTCGGCACGGGAATGCCCGTGCGGAGTCCGAGGTTGCCGGTCATGTGCGGCTTGTTGGCGACGCCATCAAGCTTGACGTCGAAGCCCGAGAACAGCGCCATCTGATCGCGGTAGAGCGCCAGCGGCTCGAGATCGGGCGGCATCGTGTAGCCCTTGCCTTCGCTCGTCGGAATCCAGCGTTCGGGGACGAAGCCGCAACCCCAGATCCAGGTGCCGAAACGCACGGGCAGGCGTTGCCCGGTCGCGGCCAGGGCTTCGCCGTTCACGTCGAGGAACATGTCGAGGAAGGGCAGGGCCATGGCTACCTTCGCGCCATTCACCATGCCGCGCAGGATCGTCCTGCGGTTGAGCTGCGTCATGAGCGGTTTCCTTTCTTCGCGGCGGCGGCCGTGCGTTGCGGTCCCTGATCGAGCGCCGGGGATACGGCGTAGAACGTCCTGCTGAGCGCTATTGCGCGCATCAGCGCGGGCACGCGGAAGCGCTCGGCCTCGAAGCGTCCCATCAGGTATTCGACGAAAGGCTCCTCGTTGCCGGCGATGTCGCGGCCGATGGCCGAACGATAGAGTTTCTCGGTCAGACAGCCCGTCACGCTGGAATTGTCGTGCATGGCCTGGCCGAGACCGGTCGCGCCTGAGAAATCCTTGCCGTCGAGCGAACCGCTGAGGTCGAGTTCGGCGCCATTTTCCTTGGCGCGGAAGCTGCCGGCGCCGTCGAAGCTCTCGAGCGTCAGGCCGATCGGATCAGTCAGCTTGTGACAGCCCGCGCAGACCGGATTGTCGTTATGTTCGGCCAGCCGCAAGCGCGCGGTCGATCCCGGACGGTTCACGGCGTCCTGCACGATTGAGAAGTTCACGTTGGCCGGCGGATCGGGCACCTTCTGGCAAAGGAAAATCTCGCGCAGCGACTTGCCGCGCAGGGTCGGCGACGAGCGGCCCGGGTGCGAATGCAGCGCCAACATCGAGACGTCGGTCAGGATGCCCGCGCGCTGGCTGTCGGCCGGATACGCACCGCGCTCCCAGCCGTTCCGCGTCGTGACCGGCACGCGATAGAGGATGCCGAGCGGCCGCGAGAGCCAGGTTTCGCGCGTGGTGAACAGATCGCGATAATCACCCTGCTGCGTCACGAGGAGCGATACGACCGTGCGCAAGGTCTGTTCCTGCGCGTCGCGTGCGACGGTCGTTGTATAGGCGGGATAGATCGCTGGGTCCTTGAACAGGTCGTTGAACCCGTCAAACTGGAACATGTCCCAGAAGAACGCGCGTACCGAGCTGGCGAGGCGGGGCGAGGCGAGCAGGCGATCGACCTGGCGCGTCAGGCCTTGCTCGCCGTGCAGTTCACCCTGTGCGGCCGCGCGCAGGAGCTCGGCATCGGGGGTGGTGTTGATCAGGAAATAGCTGAGCCGGACGGCCTTCGACCAGCCGTCGAGCCGGGTCGCCCCGGGCTGATGCGGATCGGGTTCGGCGCGTTCCATGCGCAGCAGGAAGTGCGGCGAATCGAGCATGCCGATCAGCGCATATTCGAGGCCGTGGTAGAAGCCGCCGAGCTTCGCCTGCGCGGCCTGCGCGACCTGGACGAAGCGGTCACGTTCCTGCGGAGACAAAGGCCGGCGGAAGAGCTTGAGACCGTAGTCGGTGACGAACCGCGTGGCGCAGGCCTTGTCGAAGACGGTTTCCGATTTCGGCTGGCAGGGAACGAACTGCGCGCGGCGCTTCTCGCCTGTGACTTCCGCGGCGATGCCGCGCGCAGAGACATCGTACTGTTCGACGCTGAAGGCGGACATAGAGCCGTGGCTGGTGCCGACCGCGATCAGGCCGTCCTCGCGCAAGCCGCGCTCGAAGCGCCCGGCGATGGCGACGTCGGGCGCGAAGACGTCGGCGATCGTCGCGCGATACTGCGATTCTGTCAGGCGGCGCATCAGCAGCGGGCCACCCGCGGGCTTGGGCTCGACAAGGGCCGCGGGCTCAGGCTGTGCGCCCTGCTGGGCCCAGCCGATGCCGCCTGCCAGAGCCAGGCAAAGTCCCAGGCCGATCCGGCGCAACGATGATAGTCTGAGGGTTCTGGCGATCATGGTGCTCATTTCAGCGCCAGCGGCGCGTTGACGCTTTGCGTGCGCGCATCGACGACGAAGGCGGGCGCGAAGCGGATCTTGTACTGGGTGGATATCGAGGTGCAGCGCCCGGTCTTGGGATCGCGATCACCGTCCGCGGCCTGGTAAAGCGCTTGGTGAGCGCCGTTGCAGGTGTGCCCGAGCACTGCTGCGCGGCCGACCGAGGTGCCGAGGCGCAGGCGCTCGGGGGCGAGCTCTCCCTTAGCGTTGCGGCTGTGCCGGGCGCCGTACTGCAGGTCGTACATGTTCTCGACCGGGGTGTAGCCGGCGAGCAGTCCGGTGATGCCGCCGTCGGGGGCGAACTTGAACCGCACCCGCGCGGCGCGCAGGACGCGGTCGTCGGTCATCGAGTTGACGATGTTGTGGAAACGCAGGTCGACCGGATCGATCATCAACACGCCGTCGACGATGCGGCCGCGCGTGGTGGCGCGGTAGCGCTCATCCTGCGTTGCCGCATAGGTCGCAAAGGGCAGCGCGGTCCGCGCGGCGCTGAGTTCGATTGGATCGGCGTTGGCGTAGAAGCCGATCTGGACCTCGGGATCGTTGCGCAAATCGTCGACGCCCTTGAGCGTCATCAGGATTCCCCAGGAGCCCGTGTACATCTCGGTCTGCCAGCCGTTGGCCTGTCCGGAAGACTGGAAGCCGGTGGTGCATCCGACGACGCGATACCACTGATTGTCGACGCCGCGCTCGCCCTGGGAGCCTTGAAATTCCTCGTGCGAGCAGGTCTCGACCGTCCGCGAGCGGCTCGCGCCCGGCTCGCGCGCGTCGAGATCGAACCCGTCGACCTTCACGCGGCCCGACACCATGCGCCAGCCCGGATCGGCGGGTGCCCCCTGCGGATTGAGGCAGATGTTCTGGCCGTCCGGCTTGGTCTGCACGGCCATGCTCATGCGGCGCTCGTAGGTCTGCTGGTTCTCATCGGCACCGCGCTGGCCGGCCGGGGTCTTCGCCAGGGCCTCGATCAGGCCGCGTACGCCGCCCGACATGCCGGCGGGGCAGGCGCCGTCCTTGCCGTCCGGCCCGAGCGCATAAGCGATTTCGGTGACGACGAAGCCGGCCTCGCCATTGCGGAACACCTCGTTCTGCACGCCGCCGGCTGCCTGGTGCGAGACCTCGGGAGACGGCGAGGCCTGGGCAGCGCGTTCCGAAGATGCGCTGGCCAGCAGCAGGCCGGCCGACAGCACGACACACCCTTTAAGGAAGGCGGGCCTCCGGTATCCGTCACCTGCTGTCACACGCACCCTCCAGTTGATCTTGCGGCCTGTGCCGGTGCGAGAGGATAACGACCGGCGGCTCAGAGTCTGTCCGTCCCGGCAGGCTCGTATCGGCAATCTGCGACCGTCCAAGCAGGGGCGTGGCGGGTGCAGACCTGGGCTATCCTCTCAAACGAGGGACTGCCTTTCCAACGCAGGCGGAGCCAGCGGTTTTACATGAACTTTACACTTGCCCGCCCGGTGTCCCGGAGGCCGGGGTCAGGAGTTCACCAGCTTGTAGCCGACCCGGCGGATGGTCTCGATCGAGATCGCTGGAAAGGGCGAGAGCTTGTTGCGCAGGTTGCTGACGTGCACGTCGATGCTGCGGTCGAACGATCGCCAGGGGCGGCCGAGCACCTCACGCGAAAGCGCGTCTTTCTCTACGACATTGCCCTTGGCTTCGACCAGAACCGCGAGAAGCGCGAATTCCGAGAACGTCAGGTCGAGCCGGCGCCCGCCGACGCTCGCCTCGCACGCGCGCGGGTCGATCCGGATCTCGTTGGTGCCCGGCAACGCTTGGGGGGGCGGGGCATCGCCGGCGGCAGCGAGCGTCACCGGCGGGAGGAACATGTAGCCTTCGCCGCGCAGCGTCCGGATCACCTCTTCCCCCGCGGCGCCGTGCAGCTTCTGGCGGAGCCGGCTGACCTGGGTGTCGATCGCGCGATCGAAGGCATCGGAATCGCTGCCACGGGCCAAGTGCAGCAGTTCGTCGCGACTCAGCGCGCGTTGCGGATGCTCGACGAAAGCCAGGAGCAGACCGAATTCGCCGTCCGAGAGGCTGGTCAAGACGCCGCCTGGATCGCGCAGCACCCGCCGTACCGCGTCGAGCTGCCAACCGGCGAACTCGAACAGAAGCCCGCCGGGCGGATTGACGCCGGCACTCTTGAAGCGGCGCTGGAGCGCGCGGATGCGGGCGAGCAGTTCGCGTGGCGAGACCGGCTTTGGCAGATAGTCGTCGGCGCCGAATTCAAGGCCGGCGATGCGGTCCGCCTCGCTGCCGAGCGCCGAGATCATGATGACGCCGACATTCTGGCGATCGGCGAGCGACTGGGCCAGGCTCAGGCCGTCCTCGCCCGGCAGCATCACGTCGAGCAGCACGATGGCGACCGCGTGTTCGTCGAGCACGCGTCGCATCGCCACTCCGTCGCCCGCTTCGAGGACATGGAAGCCCTCGCGCGCGAGATAGTCACTGATCGCCGACCGCACCGACGGTTCGTCGTCGACGATCAGGATCTTGGTCTGGGGCGTTTCCATCCTGCGCTCACGTCACCGCGACGACTGGGGCGCCAATCGGCAGGCGGACGCGCGCGCGAAAACCTCCGGGGACGTTGCGCAGTTCGATCATGCCGTCGTGCGCGCGGGCGGCGGATTCGGCGATCGCGAGCCCGAGGCCGATGCCGCCCGTGCTGCGGTTACGCGATCGCTCGCCGCGGAAGAAGGGATCGAAAGCGCGGGGCAGGTCGTCCTCGGCTATGCCCGGACCGTCGTCCATGAAATCGACGACGACCTCTTTACCCTCGACATTGTAGGCGAGGTCCACGCGGTTCCCGAACTTGATCGCGTTCTCGATCAGATTGGTGAACAGGCGTCGCAGGCGGACGATGTCGCCGCGAACGGTGATCTTCCGCGCTGGGTTAAAGCTGACGTTAGCCCCGCGGTCACGGCAGTCGTCGGCCAGGGTCTGGAGCAGCGAGCCGAGATCGAGCGGCTCGGTGATCAGCGGCCGGCCCTCGCCGTCGACATAGTCGAGCGTCGATCCGATCAATTGCTCCATGTGCCGGATCTCCGCCTCGGCGGAGGCCCGAGTTTCGGCGTCGGCATTAGCGACACGGAAGCGCAGGTTGGACAAAGGCGTGCGCAGATCGTGCGCGATGGCGCCGACCAGCGCCGTGCGCTCCCGAACGAGATGTGCGATCCGCTCCTGCATGTCGTTGAGCGCCACCGCCGCCTGGCGGATCTCAGTAGGGCCGACCACCGGCACCGGCCGATCGTAATGCCCGTCGCCGATCCTGCCCGCGGAAACCGCGAAAGCCTTTACCGGCCGATTGAACCGCGCGCTGAACAGCATCGCCAGCGGCAAGACGATGGCGATACCGAGGTAATAGGTTGCATAGCGCCAGAACCGCACCGAGCGAGCCTGCCAATAGTCGACGATCCGCGAATGGGTCTGCCACGCGCCGTCGGCCTGCCGCACGTAGATCGTGAAACCGCCGAGCAGGATCGGATTGGCCGCGCCTTCGTCGGCATAGATCCGCGCCTCGTCGACGATGACCTGCGGGCGAAAGCGGTCGGACTGCAAGCGCACGCGCACGTCGCGTTCGGGAAGCGACAGACGGGCCGCCAGCAGCCGCGATACCACGCGCTCGGCGCTTCCTTCGCTTGACGGCGCTTGTTCTGCCCGGCCGCGCTCGATGAGCTTGGGCGGGATCTGCACGACGTCCAGGCCACGGACGATCCGAGTCATTTCGTAGAGCGAGACCGGGCTCGACGAAGGGCCATAGTTGAAATTGATCGCGAGGATGTTGATCGCCGTGATGGCGGCGATCGTACCCAGCGCGAGGAGAATCATGTGTGCCCGGATCGAATTGAGTCCGGGCCAGAGGCGTCCCCTCACCAGTGGTGCGGTCCGTCGGCAAAGTCGGCCATTCCGATCGGCATCTTTCTCTCCCTCGGGCACCGGTCGCTTCTACGCGCGGGCCCGACCCATAATTTGTCCGGTCAGACACAAAAGCAATGTCCACTGCCCCAGGCGGTAAGCGATTTCGCCGACGTAGCGGTCGCTCGGCTGCGCACAGGCACTACCTGAAAGCTGCCGCTCATTTACCGAGCAGAAGGCGCGAACGGAGTTCGAGTTCGCCCTAGTTCTTCGGTGAGTTACCGTCGCGAATAAGCTGTTCAACCTCCCCGATCTTTAATCTGCGATAGAAGCATTGCCGCTGATTCAGCGTCGCCTAGCGATCGAGATAGTAACCCCCAATTCGGAGACCAAGGGGAAAGCTGGGGTGACACTGACGCGATGCGTGCTGGTCAAGCATGCCTCGGCAGTCTTCTCGACCTGTTCACAATTCGGACTCGGAGGTGGTTGAGACGCGACCGGCGCGCTGATGACCGCGCAGCAGGCAGTAACGTTTATTGATCGCATTATCTCTCGGTCCCTCACACAGCGATCCGCCTGCCGTTTTTGGCCAACACGGAAGAGGCCGGTGATAGCATTTTGGCAGCGTGCCTAGGCTAGCGAACAAACGCGACCTACGCTATTGCGCTGCCGCCGACACGCCGTTGTGGTAGAGATAAGGTCGGATTTTCCGAACCGTCCGAGCGGTTCCGCAAGAAGATCGAGAGACTGTCCAGGAGCCGATTTCGCTCATGGCTTGCGATTTCTGGCAGCCGGTCCGTGTCACGGCAACACGCCAGGGAAGACGTCTTCAGGCAGTTCGCGGATGGTTTGCCGGGTGCCGCCGAAGTGGCTTTGCACAGCGCGATCTGCGGCGCCGACATCCTGCTCCGTCACGGCCTTGGTGACTTTGGCATAGCCGGAGATGTGGCGAAGGCGCTGCTTTTCCGATTTGCGCGCTTCCGCCTGTGCACGAAACAGATCCGCACGCGTGAGCGGCATAGCTCGTTCGAGCTCGCAATTGCCGCCGATCCCGATGAGCACGGTGTAGAAATTGCGGCGCTGCTCGAGATATTTTCCACGGTTCAGGCTCTTGTTAGCTTCCTCAACCGCGAAAGCGGCGGCGCGCAGGGCCAATCGCTTTTCCTTGGTGTCGCAGTTCCGGGCGGCCAGCCGGGCCGCGAGGCGGGCAAGGGGTTCGAGGACGTCGAGCAGGTCGAGCGTGGTCTTGCGGTCGAGCGCGGCGATATAGGCGCCGCGGAATCGGGTCAGCGTGACGATGCCCGCGACCGACAGGTGCTTGAGCGCTTCGCGGAGCGAGCCGCGGCTTATGCCGATGCGGTGCATGAGGTCGGGCTCGACGAGGTGCTGGCCGGGAACGAACGTGCCCGACCGGATGCCGCGGATGATCGTATCGGCCACCTTGTCGACCACCCCGGCTCCCAATCCTTCCGAATCTTCGCTCATTTCCAGGCCATTCCCAACTCCGAGAGAAGCATGTTCATCGCCCGAGGAAGCCCGGCCGACGCCGTTCGAGGAAGGCCGATACGCCTTCGCGGGCGTCGTGGGTTGAGCCGCTGGCGATGATCGAAGAGGCCTCGTCGTCGAGCTGTTCGGCTAGACTGGCCGTGGCGCTGCGGGCGAGCAGGCGCTTGATCCGCCCGAAGCCTGCGGTCGGGCCTACGGCGAGGCTTCTGGCCACGGCAAGGGCTTCCGTCGCGAGCGCTTCGTCGGGCACGACGCGGGTGATCAGCCCGGCGCGCAGGGCTTCGTCGGCGTCGAGCTTGCGGTTGAGATAGGCCATGTCCTGGGTCAGCCGCAGACCGATCAGTCGGGGCAGCCGATGGCTGGCGCCGCCGTCGGGCGACAGGCCGATCGCCGAATAGGCCATCATGTAGCTGCTGCTTTCGCCGCCCAGCACGACGTCGCCGGCGATCGCGAGGCTGAGGCCGCCACCTGCGGCGCTGCCGTTGACCGCGGTGATCACCGGCGCGTCGAACGCTTCGAGCATCTTGAGCCCGTCGTGGAACGCGGTTGCCATCTTGCGCAGGGTCTCGGGCATGTCGGCGCTCTGGGCCATTCCGCGCAGGTCGCCGCCGACGCAGAAGTTGCGGCCCTCGGCCGAGATCAGCACGGCGCGTGTCGTGGCGGGCTCGATCGCGGCGATCGCCCGGGTGAGCGCGGCGATCATCGGCAGGTCGAGCGCATTGCCCGTTTGCGGGCTGTTCAGCCGCAGATGGACGAGGCCTGGCTCTTGGGTGGCGGTCAGCGGACTAGCGGCACTCATGCATCGCCTCCATCGCCAGGCTTACGAGCCGGGGAAAATTGTTCGCGCGCTCGCGGGCATGGGCCGAGGCGGCGGTGCCGCGGATCACCCGCCCCTTGATCCCGTGGAAGATCGCGGCGAGGCGGAAGAAGTTGAAGGCGATGCAGAAACCGTAGTCGGCGAAATTGCCGCGGCCGGTGCGTTCGGCATAGGCGGCGAGGTAGTCGGCTTCGCTCGGGATCCCCAAGGCGCCGAGGTCGGCCCCGCCCAGACCCGCGACGATGTCGGGCGGCATGCGGTACATCATCGCGTGATAGCCGAAGTCGGCCAGCGGATGGCCGAGCGTCGAGAGCTCCCAGTCGAGCACCGCGAGGATGCGCGGCTCGGTCGGGTGGAAGATCATGTTGTCGCAGCGGAAATCGCCGTGGACGATCGACGTCTCGTCGCCCGCAGGAATGGCGGTGGGCAGCCATGCGATCAGCGCGTCCATGCCGGGATCGCGCCCCGCGTCCTGATCCTCCAGGTACTGGCGCGACCAGCGGCTGATCTGGCGGGCGAAGTAGTTGCCGGGCTTGCCGTAGTCGGACAGGCCGATCGCGGCATAGTCTATCGTGTGGAGCCGGGCGATCGCCGCGTTCATCGCGTCGAAATGGGCGGCGCGCTGCTCGCGCTGCACGTCGGGGAAGGTCGCGTCCCAGACAATGCGCCCTTCGACCAGCTCCATCACGTAGAACCAGCTGCCGATCACGCTGTCGTCGGTGCAGAGGCCATGGACGTGGGCGACGGGGAAATCGGCGCGTTCTAGCGCCGAGAGTACGCGCGCCTCGCGATCGACCGCATGGGCGCCCTGGACGAGTTGGCCCGGCGGCTTGCGCCGCAATACGTAGGCGCCGCCCGGCGTGGTCAGCTTATAGGTCGGGTTCGATTGCCCGCCCTTGAACTGCTCGACCGTCAGCGGTCCGCGATAGCCCGCGACATGGGTTTCCATCCAGCGCGCGAGGGCGGCCTCGTCGAAGCGGAACCCTTCGCGCACGGCGGCGCTGCCGGCATTGGCGGCGGTATTGATGGCAGAAGCGCTGGTCATCACTGCGTTCTCCGCCAGTCGCGCTTGATCTTCTTGGCGAGGCTCCATTTGTGGACCTCGGTCGGGCCGTCGTAGATGCGGAACGCGCGGATCTCGCGGAACACCTGCTCGACGATCGTGCGGTCGGTCACGCCCGTGCCGCCCATGACTTGGACGCAGCGATCGGCCACGCGCATCAGCGCCTCGCTGACCGCGACCTTGGCCATCGAGCTTTCGGCCGTGCCCAGCGAGCCGCCGTCGAGCACGCCGGCGCACCAGTCGATCATCAGTTCGGCCTGCTTCAGGTCGATCAGGTTCTCGGCGAGCATGAAGCCGACGCCCTCGTGATCGACCAGCACCTTGCCGAAGGCCTCGCGCTTGCAGGCATAGTCGGTGGCGATCTCGTTCGCGCGGATGCAGGCGCCCAGCCAGCGCATGCAATGCGATAGACGCGCGGGGCTGAGGCGGACCTGCGCATAGGTGAAGCCTTCGCCGGCCTCGCCCAGCATCTGCTCGGCGGGGACGCGCAGGTCGTCGATCGTCAGGGTGGCGTGGCCGCCGGGCATCGAGCTGTCGATCGTGTTCGGCACTTCGTCGATGCGGATCGCCGGGTCGGGCAGGTCGACCAGGAACATGCAGGCGCCCTTGCCGGGTTCGGCTTCTTCCGCGCGCGCCATGACGATGCCGACGCGTGCGCCCGAGGCGCCGGTGATGAAGCTCTTGCGGCCACGGATCACCCAGTCGTCGCCGTCGCGGCGGCAGATCGTCTTCATCATTGAAGGGTCCGATCCCGCGCCGCCTTCCTCGGCAGGCTCGGTCATGAAGAAGGCCGAGCGGGCCTGGCCCGAGACCAGCGGCGCGAGAAAGCGCTCTTTGACCAGCGGTGATCCGACTTTGCCGAGCAGGTACATGTTGCCCTCGTCAGGCGCGGCGGTGTTGCAGGCGAGCGGGCCGAGCGGCGAGAGCCCGGTCGCGATCAGCACCTTGGCGGTCTCGCGCTGGGTGAGGTGGTCACCGCCGGGCAGGATGTGCGGCGTGAGCACCCCGGCCGCGCGGGCCTTCTCGCGCAGCTCGAACACGAGCTCGTCGGTCGGACCCCCGTGATGATCGCGCCGGGGATCGCGCTCGTAGGGCGCCACCACTTCGCGGACGAAGCGCTCGACCCGCGTGGCGATCTCAGCCGTCAGTGCCGGGCCGGCGCCGGCGGGCGGTTGAGCGGAATGGTCTGTCATGCCGAGAGTTCATCCTTTGCGGTAGGGGAGGTCCAATTGCAGAGCGCCACCCGGTAGGTGGCGGCCGCGCCCATGCGGTCGAAGGCCTTCATGACCCGGCGCAGCGAGGCGGGGGGCAGCGGGCGGTGATCGGAGCGCGGCGTCGCCGCGCCGATGCGCTTGAGCGCGCGCAGGAAATCGCCGGCGCCGGCATAGGCGTCGCGCGCGTGCAACTCGCGCGCGGAGAGATTGCCGCCGCGAGGGAACAGGCCCGACAGCGCGTGCAAGCTCGGATAGCGGAGACCACCGGCATCGAGGCCTTCGCGGCGATGGGCTTCTTCCCATTCGGCGAAAGTGCCGTCGAGCAAGGTGCTGAAGGCCAGCGTGCCGCCGGGGGCGAGGAGGTCCGCGAGGCGGGCGAGCGCGGGGCCGAGATCCGCGAACCACTGGAACGCCATGCTCGAGCAGATCAGATCGAAGCTGCCGGGCGTGAGCGACGCGGGCGGGGCGCTGCCGTCGAGCACCGCGAAGGTCAGCGCGGGGGCAGCGGCATGGTCGGCCATCGCCGTGGCGCAGCGACTGACCATGCGCGGGGCGATGTCGGTGACCAGCCAATGCCCGCCGATGCCGCGATCCTGGAGCGCGCGCGTGAGCAGGCCGGTGCCGCAGCCGATTTCAAGCAGGCGCAGCGTATCGCCGCGCGCCGCGACGACTGGCAGCGCGGCAATCCGGTCGGCGAGCGCCTCGGCGACGCGGCGCTGGACTCGGGCGTGCGTCTCGTAGTTCTGCGCTGCGTCGAAGGCTGCCTCGATCCTCGGCCTGGTCTGGTCCGAGCAGATCATCACTCTGTCCCAGCCTTTTCCTGGAGCGCCATCGCGCGCAGGCCCAGCTTGGCGAACAGGACGCCGTCGGCGTCGTCGCCGGCGTTGGGTGCGGTCAGCAGGGTGTCGCCGGTGAAGATCGAGTTGGCACCGGCCAGGAAGCACAGCGCTTGGGTCGATTCGCTCATCGATTCGCGGCCCGCGGAGAGCCGGACCATCGACAGCGGCATGGTGATCCGCGCGACCGCGACGGTGCGGACGAATTCGATCTCGTCGATCTTGGCGAGCGGGGTGTTGGCGAGCATGTTGCCGAGCACCGTGCCTTTGACCGGGACCAGCGCGTTGACGGGCACCGACTGCGGATGCTCGGGCAGGGTGGCGAGCGCGTGGATGAAGCCGACGCGGTCGGGCCGCGTCTCGCCCATGCCGACGATGCCGCCCGAGCAGACGTTCATGCCCGCCTTGCGGACGTTGTCGAGCGTCTCGAGCCGGTCCTCGAAGCTGCGCGTGGTGATCACGTCGGCATACTTCTCGGGGGCGGTGTCGAGGTTGTGGTTGTAGTAGTCGAGCCCGGCGGCGGCGAGCATTTCGGCCTGCTTGCTGGTCAGCATGCCCAGGGTCATGCAGGTTTCCATGCCCATCGCGCGCACGCCGTGGACCATCTCGATGATCGCGGGCATGTCGCGATCCCTGGGATTGCGCCAGGCGGCGCCCATGCAGAAGCGGGTCGAACCCGCGTCCTTGGCGCGCGCGGCGGACTGCAGCACCTGGCGCACGTCCATCAACTTGGTCGCCTTGACGCCGCTGTCGGCCGAGCTCGACTGCGAGCAGTAGCCGCAGTCCTCGGGACAACCGCCGGTCTTGACCGAAAGCAGGGTCGAGAGCTGGACCGCGCCGGCGTCGTGGTTCGCGCGATGAACCTCCGCGGCCCGGAACACCAGTTCGGTGAACGGCAGATCGAACAGCGCCGCAATCTCGTCATGGGTCCAGTCGGTGCGGGTTCCGCCCGTCCGCGGCGAGTCGCGTTCGGCCGCGATTCCACTCGCGTTCGTGCGCGAGGTCGCATCGTGGGTTCGTTCCGGGCGAAAGTCGCGAAACGGTTGATTTTCGAGCATTCCTCTCGTTTCCCTGTCCGCGGCGCAGTTTCATTTTGGCGCCAATTCGATCAAAATCGTCAGACGATATTGACAGACCAGATGCGCCTAGTCCACAAGGAATGACAGAAGAGAGGATCGGGGCTGATGCTTGATTACGTTCGCCTGCTGGAAACGAATAATGCGATCCAGACGATCGGTGACGACACCTATTGGCTCTGCGTGACGCGCACGGTGCAGGAATCGAAACTGTTCCCCGTGCCGTCCTACATGCTGCTGTCGTACCTCTGCTGTTTCTACCGCTATCCCGAGTTGCTTCGGAAGGTCGAGGCGCGGATGAAGGCCGAGGAGGTCGGTGACCGGGCTCGGCTGATGGGCGGCAAGCTCGGCAACCTGTCGGGCTGGTCGATGCCGACCTTCTACCTGCTCGGCCGCGAGATGCTGATCAACTTCGGCATGCTCGGCCCCGAGGATGCGGCGGAGGACGTCGCCTACGTCATGGACTTCTGGCGCCGCTTCAAGCTGGCGCAACAGCGCGAGGACGGGCACCTCAATGCCCGCGAGTTCGGCCAGCGCGTTCAGCACATGCCCGAGCGCCGGATCCAGCGCTTCCATGCCGAGCTGCAGCCCTGCCAGGCCGGCGACCGGCTGAACAACGCGGCGCAGACTTTCCTCGCGACGATCTCGCAGTATGGCTTCCTCGTTTCCTGTGAGAGCCGCTGCGCGCTCAACAATTCGGGCCCCTACAAGCTGGGCGAAGACCGCGAGATGGTCATCCGCGACTTCTCGGACCTGGCCGAGGGCGACTATCCCTGGCTCGACGGCGTCGCGGGCGACATCCCCTTCAGCAACCTGACCGTGACGATGGAAGCGACCGGCGGCCACTTCTACCTGATGGACGACTGGGGTTCCTTCGAATCCCGCCCCGAATTCACCGCCGACAAGCTGACCGGCGTCGGCCTTTACACCACCGACGCCTTGTCCGACGGGTTCGTGCCCGTGGGCATGGGGTCGGCCGACGAATTGGCCGATACCTTCGAGGATCTGACCGAGCGGCTACGCAAGGCCACGGTCGAGCTGTGGAAGCGCATGGCCGGCTGGAGCCGCGACCAGATGATGGACGCGGGCGCGATCGTCTATTTCTCGATGATCAAGGACTTCGCGCACCTGGCCGGCGTTTACGACGTCAACGACTGGATGACGATTGACGTCCGCGCCGACCGCTTTCGCGGCCTGTTCAACGACGAATTCGGCCGCGACTTCTTGGGTGAGATGGTCGGCCTGGTCTCGCTGCCCACGCAGCAGCTCCATTCCTATGCGATGATGCAGCACAACAACAATCCGGTGCGCTACATCTCGCATGTCCCCTACGCGGCGATCGATCGCGGCGCTGACGTGCCCAAGCTCGCGCCGATCGGACCGGGGACCAGCCACCACGCCGCCAAGCAGGACGTCTACACCACCAGCGCGGGCCGGATGCCACTTGCCGAATACAATGCAAGGGCAGCCGAATTCCGTCCCGCGCAGATGGCCGAGCAGTACCGTTTCATCTGCGACACCAAAGCCAAGTACACGCCGAACGACGAGAGGGTGCAGGCGCTCTACCGGCTCGAGCAGGAAGGAACGCCGCTCGCCGGCCGTGGCGCGGGGCTGAGCCGCGCCGATGTCGAAACCAGCCGGAGTGCCAAAGCATGAGCGCGGGCAATAGCCTTTCCGATCTCGAACAACTGATTGAGGACTTCAAACGTTCGGGCCTGCGCGAGCTTCACGCCCGCCATGGCGAGTTCGAGATCTATCTCTCGCAGGATGCCGATGCGCCGGGGCTCGCTGGCCCGCAGGTCGCGGTGACGCGCAAGCCGGCGGCCAAGGCTGCCGCGACTGCGGCGCCCGCCGCACCGGCAGCCCCCGCCAAGGCGGCGTCGACACCGGCAGCGGCCGAGCAGGCCTGGCCCGACGGCTCGGAAGTGATCCGCGCGCCTTATCTCGGCACCTTCTACCGCTCGCCCAAGCCGGGCTCGCCGGCCTATGTCGAGGTCGGCAGCGTGGTCGAGGCCGACAGCGAACTCTGCCTGGTCGAAGTGATGAAGCTGTTCACCACGGTGCGCGCCGGGGTGGCGGGCAAGATCACCCAGGTGCTCGCCAGCGACGGCGAACTGGTTGCGGCCGACCAGCCGCTGTTCGTGATCGCGGCGGCCTGAGGCCATGGCGATCTCCCGCCTCTTCATCGCCAACCGCGGCGAGATCGCGCTGCGCGTGCTGCGGGCCGCGCAGGCGCTCAATCTCGAGACGGTGATCGGCGTTTCGGATGCCGACCGCGAGTCCATGGCCGCGCGGCTGGCTGACCGCCGGCTGGTGCTCGGTCCGGGGCCCGCGGCTAAGAGCTATCTCGACGCGCGCCTCGTGGTCCAGGCGGCCAAGGCCAGCGGCTGTGATGCACTTCATCCTGGTTATGGATTTCTATCCGAACGTGCTGAATTGGCGCGTCTCTGCGATGAGCACGGCATCGTCTTCGTCGGTCCCGAAGCCGATATGATTGACGCCTTGGGCGACAAGCTGCGCGCCCGCGAAATGGCCGCGGCCGCGGGCGTGCCGCTGGTGCCCGGCAGCGGCGAGATCGCCAGCGCCGCCGATGCGCGCAAGGTTGCCGACGAGATCGGCTATCCGGTGCTGCTCAAGGCCTCGGCCGGCGGCGGTGGGCGCGGCATGGTCATCGTCAACGGCCCCAGCGAGGTCGAGGCCGGTTTCAACCGCGCCAGCGCGGAAGCCCTGGCCGCGTTCAACGACGGCACCCTGTTCATGGAGCGCTTTGTGCCCGAGGCGCGCCATGTCGAGGTCCAGCTCGTGGGTGACGGCCAGGGCGAAGTCGTCCACTTCGGTGAGCGCGACTGCTCGGTCCAGCGCCGCTACCAGAAGGTCATCGAGGAGGCGCCCTGCGTCGCCATGCCGGCCGAGCTGCGCGCTCAGTTGCATCAGGCCGCGGTGAACCTCGCCAAGAGCGTCAACTACCGCAACGCCGGCACGGCCGAATTCCTCTACGACGTCACCCGCGGCGAGATCTACTTCATCGAGGTCAACGCGCGTATCCAGGTCGAGCACCCGGTCAGCGAGATGATCACCGGCCGCGATCTCGTGCAGGAACAGCTGCGGATCGCCGGCGGGCAGGGCCTGTCGGTGACGCAGGACCAGATCGTCGCCACGGGCCACGCCATCGAATGCCGGATCAACGCCGAGGATACGCGGCGCGACTTCGTGCCTGTGCCCGGCACGATCACCCGCTGGCGCCCGCCCGAGGGTGAGGGGATCCGGCTCGACAGCCACATTACCGAGGGCGCGAGCATCCCGCCGTTCTACGATTCCATGATCGGCAAGCTGATCGTCCACGCCGATACGCGCGAAAAGGCGATCGACCGGCTGATCGGCGCGCTCGACTCCTTCGAGGTGGAAGGCGTGCCGACCACCATCCCGCTCCACCGCGCGATCCTGCAGGATCCGCGGTTCCGATCGAACACCATCCATACCCGCTGGCTCGAACAGGACCTGTTCGCGAGCCAGCCCCTGGCAGCGGAGTAAGCGCGTGGCGCATATCCAGTTCCTCGACGAAACCCTGCGTGACGGTCAGCAGAGCCTCTGGGGCATGCGCATGCAGGCCGGCATGGCCTTGCCCGTGGCGCCGATCATCGACCAGACCGGCTATCAGATCATCAGCCTGGCCGGCTCCTCGCTGTTCGAAGTGCTGATCCGGCACTGCCAGGAAGATCCCTGGGCCGGGCTCGACATGCTGGTCAAGGCGATGCCCCAAACGCCTCTGCGCGCGGGTTGCCGCTCGAACGGATCAGTGACCTTTGGCTTCACCCCCGATGCGCTGATGGACATCTGGGTCGACCGACTCTGCGCTCACGGCATCCGCAGCTTCTGGCTCTATGACGTGCTGTTCAACATCGACAAGATGCAGCGGCTGGCGAAGCAGGCGAAGAAGTACGATTGCCAGGTCGCGGGGACGATGCTGTTCACGCTCTCGCCCGTCCACGACGATGCCTATTACGCCGACAAGGCGGACAAGCTCTCGGCTCTGCCCGAGGTCGACAGCCTGTTGCTCTACGACACCGGCGGTGTGCTCGATCGCGCGCGCATCTCGACCCTGGTGCCCGCGATCGTCGCCAAGGCGCGCGGCAAGCCGATCGAGATGCATGCCAACAACATGCTCGGCCAGTCGGCCAAGTCTTACATCGATGCCATCGAGTTCGGGGTCACCACGATCCACACCGCGGTGCGGCCGATGGCCAACGGCCCGTCGATCCCCTCGGTCGAAATCATGGCCCGAAACGTCGAGATGCTGGGGCACACGCACAACCTCGACACCAGCAAGTTCGCGCCCGTCGCCGATCACTTCGAGCGCGTCGGCAAGGCCGCCGGCTTCCTGGTCAACCAGCATTTCGAATATGACGTGACCTCGCTCAAGCACCAGATTCCGGGCGGCATGATGGGCACCTTGCGTGCGCAGCTGGTCCAGCAGAACATGCTCGACAAGCTGCCCGACGTGCTCGAGGAAGTCGCCCGCGTGCGCCGCGAGCTCGGCTATCCGGGCATGGCGACGCCGTTCGCCCAGCTCGTCGGCACGCTCGCCGTGCTCAACATCGTCACCGGCAACCGCTATTCGGTCGTGCCCGACGAGGTCATCCAATACGCTGCCGGCTACTACGGCGATCCGGTCGCGCCGATCGATGCCGATGTGATGGACCGCATCATGGCAAAGCCGCGCGCCAAGGAGATCGTCGGCAGCCCGCCCGAGCAGCCCGACCGTGAGGAACTGCATCGCCGCCACGGAACAGCTGGCGACGACGACGAATTGCTCCTGCGCGCGCTGGTGCCGGCGGCGGACCTCGACCGGATGCGCCTGTCGGGCGCGCCGCGGCAGGACTATCCGACGCTGTCCTCGCCCGAGCTCGACCAGGTTTCGCGCCTGCTGCGCGTGGCGAGCCTGCCGATGGTGCAGATGCGCTCGGCCGAACTCGAACTCGTGATGCGGCGCTAGTCGGAGGCTACCGCCATGCGGATGATCGATTTCTTCGATCGCGGCGCCCGCATGGCGCACGATCGGCTCTGCATGATAGAGGGCAATACCAGCCGCACCTACAGCGAGGTGCAACGGCGTAGCAACGCCATTGCAAGGGGGCTGATAGCGGACGGCTTCGCGCCTGGCGCGCATGCCGCAGTGCTCAGCGGCAATTCGATGACCGCCTTCGAGGCGATTCTCGGCGTGCTGCGCGCCGACGGCGTCTGGGTGATGGCCAACAACCGCGCCTCGGTGAGCGAGAACGCCTACCTGCTCGACCTGCTCGATGTCGATACGCTGTTCGTCCATTCGGACCTGGCCGACCGCGTCGAGACTTTCCGCCGCGACTGCCCGAACATCCGGCGCTACGTTGCGATCGATCGGCCGATCGATGGGGCCGACGTCTGGCTCGGCGATCTCGTGATCGAGGGCGACGCGACCATCCCGCAGCGCCGCTCGGGCGCGAGCGAGGAGCTGGGCTTCCTCGCCAATACCGGCGGCACGACGGGGCGCTCGAAGGGCGTCATGCTCAGCAACGGCAACTGGCAGGCGCTGGTCTCCAGCCTCGTCGCCTCGATGCCGATGAAGACCCCGCCGGTGAACCTGGTGGCGGCGCCGATGACCCATGCCGCCGGACCTCTGGCGCTGGCCTCGATGGCCTTGGGTGGCACCGTGGTGGTGCTGCCGGCCTTCGATGCGGGCGCGGTGCTGCAGGCGATCGAACGGCATCGCGTGACCTACATGTTCCTGCCGCCGACCGCGGTCTACATGCTGCTGGCGCATCCCGACGTGCGCAGCGCCGATCTCTCGAGCCTCGAATACATTTCCTACGCCGGTGCGCCGATGTCGCTCGATCGGCTCAAGGAAGCGATCGAAGTGCTCGGGCCGGTGATGAACGCCAGCTTCGGCCAGACCGAGGCGCCAATGTGCGTCACCGCCATGCCGCCGCACGAGCATCTGAACGCAGCGGGCGAACTGGCCCATCCGGGCTCTTGCGGCCGCGCCAACCTGCTGTCGATCGTCGAGATCATGGACGATGCCGGCAATATCCTCCCGCCCGGCGAGCGCGGTGAGATCGTCGTGCGCGGGCCGCTGGTGATGCAGGGCTATTACAAGAACCCCGAGGCGACCGCCGAGGTCTCGACCTTCGGCTGGCACCACACCGGCGACATCGGACTGCGCGATGAAGGCGGCTGGTTCTACGTGGTGGATCGCAAGAAGGACATGATCATCTCGGGCGGGTTCAACGTCTATCCGGCCGAGGTCGAGCAGGCGCTGATGGCCGATCCGCAGGTGCAGGACTGCGCCGTGATCGGCGTGCCCGACGAGAAATGGGGCGAGGCGGTGGTTGCCGTGGTCGAGCCCAAGGCGGGTTGCACGATCGACGTCGCCGCGCTGCTCGCCGCGACGCGCGAAGCGCTCGGGCCGGTCAAGACGCCCAAGGCGATCGAGGTAATGGACCAATTGCCGCGCAGCAATGCCGGCAAGGTGCTGCGCGCCGAGCTACGGAAGCAGCGCTGGGCTGCGGCGGGAAGGACGATCTGATGCGCGATGCCGTGATCCTGGGCATGGGCATGACGCCCTTCGGCCGCCATCTCGACAAAAGCCACGAGCAGCTGACCCAGGCCGCCGTGCGGCTGGCGCTCGAGGACGCCGGCGTCGAGGGGCAGGCGATCGACATGGCGGTCTATGCCAATGTCATCCAGGGCTTCTTCGCCGGCGAGATGTCGATCCCCGGCGAATATGCGCTGCGCCCGCTCGGCATTTCGGGCGTGCGCGCCTTCCATGTCGAAGCGGCCTGCGCCAGCTCGACGATGGGTCTGCATCTCGCCATCGACCACGTCCGCGCCGGGCTCGCCGAAATGGCGCTCGTGGTCGGGGTGGAGAAGCTCTACAGCCAAGACCGCGCCAAGCGCTTCGCCGTGTTCCAGCAGCCGCGCGACATCGAAGAGGCCGAAGGCTATCTCGCGCGCACCCGGGACCTGCTCGAGCCGGTGCCCGAGGGGCTCGATCTCGAAAGTCCCAACGCGCTGATGGAGGCCTATGCCGCGCAGGCGCGGCTGCACATGGCGACCTATGGCACGACCCAGCGCCAGATCGCGGCGGTCGCGGCCAAGGATCACCAGGCCTCGGCGCACAATCCGCTGGCGCAGTACCGCGAGGCGATGAGCGTGGACGAGATCCTCGCCGCGCCGCAGGTCGCCTGGCCGCTGACCAACCCGATGTGCGCGCCGATCAGCGACGGTGCCTCGGCGGCAATCGTCTGCTCGGCCGAACTGGCCAAGCGCTTCTCGGGCGCGGCGATCCGCGTGCTCGCGGCCGAGAGCCAGACGGGCAGCGACCGCGCGCCCGACGACTATGCCAATCACGTGACGAGGCTGGTGTCCACGCGCGCCTACGAGAAAGCGGGGCTGGGACCGGCGGACATGCACGTCGCCGAAGTCCACGATGCCAGTTCGATCGGCGAGATCATCCAGACCGAGGCGCTGGGGCTCTGCGCTCCCGGCGAGGCCGGCGCCGCCGCCGAACGCGGCGAGACCGCGCTGGGCGGGCGTATTCCCGTCAACGGCTCGGGCGGGCTGGTCTCGAAGGGGCATCCGCTCGCGGCGACCGGCATCGGCCAGATCCACGAGCTGGTCACCCAGCTGCGCGGCCGCGCCGGTCCGCGCCAGGTCGAAGGCGCGCGCATCGCCGTGGCCGAGAATTCGGGCGGTTTCTATGGGGTCGAGGACGGCATGTCCGCGGTCACCATTCTCGCGCAGTCATAGAGGATCGTCATGAAGCTGATGCGCTGGGCCATGGCGGGTGCGACCGTCTACGTCATCTATCGCTATTCGATCGGCCGGAAGGGGCCGGGGGCCAAGGTCTTCACGTCTCAGGACGATGTGCCCCAGACGGCCGAGCCGCCCTTGCGCAAACGGCGCTGAGGAAGCGGCCCGACCGCCAGGCGGCCGGGCCACCCCTCGTCAATCTGCGAACAAGCGGTCGAGCCCCGGCATGGCGAGGCGATCGGTCATGTCCAGTTGCAGCGGCGTGATCGACACTTCCTTGTCGAGCGCGGCCTGAAGATCGTTCCCCGGCGCGTGGCCGCCTTCGGGGTGTTCGATCTTGATCCAGTAGTAGGGGATGTGCCGCTCATCGACGCGGCGGATCGGGCGGAAGGCGCCGGGCGGACGCAGGCCCTGGGTCGTCGTGCGGATGCCGCGCACCTCTTCGGGCGGGCAGTCGGGGAAGTTGACGTTGACGAACATGCCGGGGCGCCATTCGGCGCGCAGCAGCTTCTCGATCACCTCTCCGGCGAAGGCTTCCGCCGTGGCCCAGTTGGGCTGGTTGGGCGGCCGGAAGACCTGGCTGAGCGCGATGGCGGGAATGCCCAGCATCGCGCCTTCCATCGCGGCCGAGGCCGTACCCGAATAGGTGATGTCCTCGGCCAGGTTCGGGCCACGGTTGATGCCCGACACGATGATGTCGGGGCGCCGGTCGGGGATGAGGTCGTGGACGCCCAGCAGCGCGCAGTCGGTGGGCGTGCCCTTGACCGCGAAATGACGCTCGTCGCGCTGGCGGACGCGGATTGGGTGATAGGTCGACATCGAGTGACCGGCGCCCGAGCGTTCCTCGTCGGGAGCGATCACCCAGACGTCATCGGTGAAACGGCGCACGATCTTCTCGAGCAGGACGATGCCCGGTCCGTCGATGCCGTCATCGTTGACGATCAGGACGCGGGGTGGGGCGGCTGACATGGGCATTCCTCTTCCCAATGGCTGGTCCTCTTCCGCTACGCTGTCACAATTAATCGGTCAATATCGTCGGACGATTTCATCCAAAAATGTTGACAGGCGATCCGGGAATCGGCAAATCTGGGGAAACAGCACGAGGGAAGAGGGTGTGACCTCCGATAAATTGCCGATCGACGATGCGCTCCATGTTCGGCCGCCGGCTTCGCCGCTGGTCGAGGCGGCGCTGGACCTCATCAAGGAGCGGGTGCGCCTGCGGCTGCGCGAGTCCGGAATGAGCTGGGAAGAGTTCGTCTTTTCGGGCTCAGACCGGCTGGTGACGGCGGCCGATATCGCTTCGGTAGAGAGCGCAATCCTGGGCTCGGGCTATCGCTTCGACTGGTCTTCGCGGACCTCCGTGACCGAGCGTCCCGAGGCCTACAAACCGCTCGCCGGGGCCGAGGAGCAGGATGCGGGCTTCGCCCATCCCGAAGCGCCCTCGGCCGAACCGGACGAGGCGGGGCGGGCCCTGCGCGGCGTCGGCGATAATGTCGTTCGTTATCCGGCCGACGTCAGCGGCAAGGCGCTCTACGTGCGGTCGAACGAGCGGGTGCTCGAACTGCTCACGGGCGGCGTGCCCGCCGGATCGATCGCCATCATCGACGACTCGGGCGGTACCCTGACCGCACCGATCATAGATCAGTTCACCGGCGTCATCTGCGCGGGCGGCAGCGTCCGCTCGCATCTCGGCATCCTGACGCGCGAGTACAACATCCCCTGCCTGATGAACGCCAAGGTCACCGGTATCCGCGAGGGTGACCGCATCGCCATCGAGGCGACGGCCGAGGCCAAGACCACCGAGGACTATCAGCAGGGCGTCGAAAGAGTCGGCCGGGTCTGGCTACTTGAGGAGGCAGGCCGATGAACGATCGCGATCTCGTTTTCCATGCCACCGCGATCAAGCGCCACGCGCCGCCCGCGGCCATCGCCGGCCTGGCAGGGGTGTCTGAGGCCACGGCGCGCGCCGAGCTCGACGCTGCCGTCGCCGCGGGCAGGGCGTTCGAGGCCAAGGGCGCCTATGCGCTGACCCCGCTCGCCGGTGTCGCGCTGCACGCCCGCTATGCCCGCCATTTCGCCGATCTGCGTAGCGATGCCGCTTTCGTCGGCGCCTATGAGGGCTTTGAGCGGATCAACGTCACGCTCAAGCAGATCATCACCGACTGGCAGACGCTCGACGTCGGCGGCGCCAAGATCGCCAACGACCACCGCGACAAGGCGCACGACGCGGCGGTGATCGACCGGCTGGGCGGACTGCACGAGCAGGCCGAGCCGATCCTGGCACGCCTGGCGGGCAAGCTGCCGCGGCTGCGCTACTATGCCGACAAGCTGCTCGCGGCGCTCGAAGCGTCGGAGGACGGCGATCCAGAATGGGTCAGCGATATCCGCCGCGATTCCTATCACACCGTCTGGTTCGAGCTGCACGAGGAGCTGCTGCGGATCATGGGCCGCGAGCGCGAGGAATAGACATGACGAACTGGACGATCCTGCTCGACGGCAGCGGCATTCCCGACCGCGCTGTCATCGGCGGCAAAGCCTGGTCGATCGCGCGGATGGCCGCGCTCGGCCTCGATGTGCCGCCCGCCTTCGTCATCTCGACCAAGGCCTGCCTCGCCTATTTGGAAAACGGAGACTTCCTCCCGGGCCTCGTCGACGAGGTCGAGCAGGGCATTGCCTGGCTCGAAGCGCGCGCCGGGCGCCGCTTCGGCGCTGGCGACCAGCGCCTGCTCCTGTCGGTGCGCTCGGGCGCGGCGGTCTCGATGCCCGGCATGATGGACACCGTGCTCAACCTGGGCATCGACGACGCCGGCGAAGCCGCGCTCGCGAGCGAGACCGGGCTGCCCGATTTCGCGCGCGACACCCACCGCCGCTTCCTCGAACTCTACAGCGCGATCGTGCTCAAGGCGCCGGTCGAGCTCGAGCGCATGGGCGATCCCGCCGCCTGGCGCGGCGCGGTGAGCGCCGCCGGCGGCGAAGTGCCGGGCGACGTGCGCAGCCAGCTGCTCGGCGCGATCCGCGCGGTCTTCGAGAGCTGGAACACGCGCCGCGCCAAACGCTATCGCGAGCACAATGGCATCCCGCACGACATGGGCACCGCGGTCACCGTCCAGGCGATGGTCTTCGGCAATCTCGACGAGGAGAGCGGCACCGGCGTGCTGTTTAGCCGCAATCCGCTGGCAGGCGAGCCCGTGCCTTATGGCGAATACCTGCCGCGCGCCCAGGGCGAAGACGTCGTCTCGGGCAAGTTCACGCCTTTGCCGCTCGATGCCATGCGCGATCACGCGCCGCAGGCCCATGCCGAGCTGCTGGCGGCCAGCGACCTGCTCGAGCGCGAGAACGGCGACGTTCAGGACATCGAATTCACCGTCCAGTCGGGCCGGCTCTATCTGCTGCAATCGCGCTCGGCCAAACGCGCGCCGGCGGCGGCGGTGCGCATCGCCGTCGACATGGTCGCCGAAGGGCGGATCGATCCCGCTACCGCGCTGTCGCGCGTCAGCGCCGAACAGGTCGCGACCTTGCTGTTGCCGCGCCTCGCCAATGGCGCCGCGGATAATGCCGAGATCGCCGCGCAGGGCGAGGGCGCCTGTCCCGGCGTCGCCAGCGGCGTACTCGTTGCCGACGCCGACGAGGCCGAGCGCCGTGCCGCCGCGGGTGAAGCGGTGATCCTGGTTCGCGCCACCACCAGCCCGGATGACGTCCACGGCATGATCGCCGCCAAGGGCGTGGTGACCGAGCAGGGTGGTTCCACCTCGCACGCCGCGGTCGTCAGCCGCGCGTTGGGTCGGCCTTGCGTGGTCGGTGTCGGCGTGGGTGCGGTGGCGCGCGCCGGGCAGATCGTCACGATTGATGGCGCTGCGGGCAAGGTCTACCTCGGCGCGCTGCCCACCGAACGGCCGCGTGAGGCCGACGACGCGCAGCTCGCGCGTTTGATCGAATGGGCGCGTGAGCGCAGTTCGGTTGCGGTGATCGCGCCCGAGAGCGCGCCGGCGGGCGAGGGGGTCGACGTCGACTTGCTGCTGGCCGACGGCTCGCTGGAAAGCCTGGGCGATGCGCTCGCCGGCAAGGCGTCGGTGCGCGGCTCGGGTCTCGCCAATCCCGAGATCGCCCGCGCGGCCCGCCGCGCCGGCGTCACGACCATGATTACCGAGCCGGTGCTGCCCGCGCTGCTCGTCGCGCTGGAGGGCTGAGGCATGTATTCCGATATCCAGGAAATCCGCGCGCTGCTGCTCCAGTTCGAGCGTTCGCGGCTCAAGGACATGTACCTCAAGGCCGGCGACTGGGCGGTGTTCATGGCCCGGCTCGAAGGCGCGGGCAATCCGATGCTCGCGCCTGTCCTCGCGGGCGAGGAACTGGCGGACCAGCCTGAAGCCAGCGCGCATGTCACCGCCGCCAAGGCGCCGCATCTGGGCTTGTTCGAGCCGGCCTGCGCCGTGGGCGACGTCGTCGCCGCGGGCGCGGTGATCGGCGCGATCGACGTGCTCGGGCGCCGCACCGAGGTGACCAGCACGGCAACCGGCACGGTGGTTGCGCTCAGCGCTGCCGCCCTCGTCGAATATGCCGACAGCTTGATGGAACTCGCGGCCGCAGCCTGACCCCCGATCTGCGGCACGAGAAAGGCCCGCCCCTGGAGAAGGGGCGGGCCTTTTTATTGATCGTTGCGGGTGGGGAGGAGGTGGAGCCCGTTCCGGGTGGGGTGCTGGGGGGAAAGGGAACGGGCTCCGTGCTCAGCCGGCTGTCATGGCGCGGCGTTCGAGCAATCCGACATAGGCGGGCAGGACCGCGCCGAAGGCCTGGAAGCGCGGATCGGCGATGCGACCGCTGTTGAACAGGTGCGCGCCGACCGAGATGATCGCTGCGACCTTGGCCTGGCCGAGCACGGCGTAGCGCTGGACGTCGACCGCGGTGCGGCCCGTGCCCTTTTCCCACTCGGCGACCATCCGTTCGGGCGACCACCAGCCGGGCAGTTCGAAGCCGGCATTGGCGAGCGAGGCTTCGCCCTGGTCATGGAACATCAGGATATAGCCGAGGTCGAGCAACGGCTCGGAGATCTGCGCCATTTCCCAGTCGAGCAGCGCGGTCAGCCGGCCGCGATCCCACAGGCAGTTGCCGTGCTTGGGATCGCCGTGGACCGGCGTCGCCGGGCCCGAGCTGCGCGGCGGGCGCTGGGCCAGATCCTCGAGCACCGCGACCAGCACCGGCATGGACTCGGCGCCGCGCGCGACGTCGAGCCAGTGCTGGGCTTCCTCCTGCACGGTCCGCCTGCCTGCGGGCATCGCCGCGACGGGCATGGTGTGCAGGCTCATGACCGCGTCGAACCACTGCCGGCAGACGCGCTCGGCGCCGTTGACGGGATCGGTGGCCAGCCAGTCGGGCACGCTATATTCGAAGGCCTCGCCCGAGACCTTGCCCATCAGGAAGAACGGATCGCCGAGCACTTCGGGATCGGCGCAGAGCTCGAGCATCGGTGGCAGCGGGACCTGCGGCGCCGAGCCGGCCACGGCCGACAGCACCTGGTGCTGTCGGACCATGTCGTAGGGCGGCAGCAGGCCTTCTTCCGAGGGGGGCATGCGCAGCACCTCGTCCAGCCCCTCGACGAGATAGGTCTCGTTCGAGTGGCCGGCCGAAAGCGTCGTAACGCCGGTGATCCGGTCACCTCGCGGCAACCAATCGCGCAGCCCCTGGGCGAGCCTTTCGGTATCGCGCGCCATAGCTCAGACCAGCGAGTTCGCGGCGGTCAGCCCGAGTTCGGGATGCTCGCCGTGGATGATGGTCTCCATGATGCCGTAGCCTACCGAGTCGCCCTCGGTGACGCGGATCGGGCAGTCACGGAGCTGGCGGATGCGCTTGAGCGTCTCCCGGTCCAGCGTGTTGTCGAACTTCTCGCCCTCCAGCGTCAGCGGCCCGTGCCACGAACCGTGCTTGCGACCGTCGAAGCCCAGGTAAAGGCCGGGCCCGAGGTGGACGCCCGAAGTGCCCATGACTTCGACCTCGATCGTATGCGAGCCGCCCTGAAGCATGTCGAAGTGGACGCGGCCGCCGAGCAGGCGCCGGGTGGTGTCGTCGAAGCGCAGTTCGGGACGGACGCGCGCAACCTTCTCCTGCGTCCCGTCGGGAAGATTGCGATAGCCCGAGGAATAGAAGATGCGGCCCTGCTTCGACTGGAAGTAGAAGTGATAGGCGGTCTTCTCGCCCGTGGGCGAAACCAGCATGAACGGGCTCCAGAGCAGCACGAATTCGCCGTCGCCGAACTTGACGTCGCCGAAGTTCGACGTGGGCCGAACGTCGGCGTTGTGCGCGCCGACGTCGAGGCGCGTGCCCCAGCTATGATCGCGATATTCGGTCCATTCCTCGGGCCGGATCTCGATCCGCTCGCCTTCCAGTTCGAGCCAGCCCGAAGGCGTGCCGATCTGATGGTAGCGGATGACGTCGGAGCCGATGCGGAAGCCATCGCTTTCGCGCTGCTTGTGGCGGTCCTCGAAGAACGGCGGCATCTCGGCCGTGAAGGTGATGTCGTAGGCGATCGGCTGGAGATCGTTCTTCGCCAACGCGAAGCGGACCTGCTTCAGCGGTTCGATGACTTCGTAAGTCAACGGGCCCACTTCGGTGACCAACGGATCGTCACGCAGTTCGCGATTGGCGCGCACGGTCCACTGTTCGGCCCCGCGCGAGACCGCGGCCCAGCCGTCGAGCACGCCTCGGTTGTGATAGCGGCCCAGGCCGAAGTCGATGCCCAGCGCGCCGTCCTTGCGCACAATGGCGGTCCAGATCTTCTCGGTCCAGCTCAGCTCCGACGTTGACACCGAGGCGAAGGTGTCGACGATTTGGTGGTTCAAGTATTCATCGAGCGCGGTGATCATGCCGATGTCTTCCATCGCGTTTCGCACGAAGCGGACTGGTACGTTGCGCAGCAGTGCATCCATCTTTCAGACTCCTCTCAAGGCGCGGCGTCGCTGCCGAGCTCGCTAAATTGCAGCACGGGCACGACGTCGGTGTAGTTGGGAATGTCGGCGAACAGACGTTCGCCGCAGTGCTCCATGGCGCTGTCGAACTGGCCGCGCGTGGCGAAGACCATTTCCGAAATCGCCCAGAAGGCGGGTGGGGTTCCGTCGAGTGCGGAAAGGCCGAGCGTCGTCCGGATCTCGCTGAGGCCGAAGGGCTCCAGCAGGTTCCGGGCGAAGGGCTCATGCCGCTCGGCATAGTAGCACGCATCGAAGCGGCTGCCGTCCGAGTTCGGGTAGAGGGCCGAAACGCGAATCATCCTCAGCCTTTCCGATACCTCTCTTGTCCCGTTCGAATTGCTAAAACCGTCTGACGATTTCGTCTAGTCATTTTTACCGACGGTATGGCAACGGGAGCGGCGATCGGCCGTTTTGCGTACACATTGCGACGCCATTTCAAGGAATATGGGCGCGTTTATTGCTCGGTTTGGGAGGGATTCGCGGCGGCGCTGTCACGTGCGGCGGCCACGCCTCGCGGGCTGGCGGCGCGCGGGAAGGGGCTAGGAGCTGAAGCTCGGGAAGGCATCCGAGGGCAGTTCCTCGATCGTGTCGCGCGTTCCGGTGAAATGCTTCTGCACGGCACGCTCTGCAGCGCTCGCATTGCCATCGACCACGGCCTTGGCGATGCGGGTATAGCCCGAGGCGTGGCGATTTCGCTGTTTCTCGGACTGGATCGCTTCGATCTGCGCGCGGAACAGGTCGGTGCGGGTGAGGGGCATGGCGCGCTCCAGCTCCTGGTTGCCGCCGATGCGAACCAAGGTCGAATAGAACACGCGACGGCATTCGAGGTACTGGCCACGGTTGTGGCTGCGATTGGCCTCGTCGGTCGCATTGGCGGCGGCTAGCATCATCTCGCGCTTCTCGTCGGTGTCGCACTGGGCTGCTGCGAGTCGGGCGGCTAGGCGGGCGAGGGGCTCCAGCACTTCGAGCAGGTCGAGCACCGACTTGCGATCGAGCGAGGCGATATAGGCGCCGCGAAACCGGTTGAGCGTGACGATGCCGGCGGCGGCGAGGTGCTTGAGTGCCTCGCGCAAGGAGCCGCGGCTAATGCCGAGTCGGCGAGTCAGATCGGGTTCGACCAGGTGCTGGCCGGGCACGAAGGCGCCCGAACGAATGCCGCGGATGATCGCGTCCGCCACTTTGTCGGCGGCGCTGCCGAGACCGCCATCGGTCGCCTCGGTTTCGGCGTCGGCCGCATCCTCCCGTTCCTCAATCTGCTTCTTCGATCTGCCGGCCATGTCGCGCGTCGCCCTGGAAATTTCCCAATTCCGTAACTCCATTCGTCAGCCTCGTCCATGCTGCAAACCAAATAATCGGGCGGTACCATCACACGAAATCGTCTAACGATATTGACAGACCTCTGTTGATGTGGGAGTTCAATGAGCAAGGCGGCGGAACGAATCCGCTCGAATTCAGGGAAGTGGAGGATGCTATGAATACGTCCAAGCGTCGTATTGCCGTGTCGGCGGCGGTTTCTTTGGTGGCGCTCGCCGCTGCGGTTCCGGCCTGGGGCCAGGAGGCCGCCTCTCCGGCTGCCGCGCCCAGCTATGGCGACGAAATCGTCGTCACGGCGAACAAGCGTGAGCAGTCGATCAACGATGTCGGCCTTTCGATCACCGCCGAGACCGGCGAGGATCTGCTGAACCGCGGCATCAACTCGCCCACCGATCTGGGCAAAATCGTTCCCGGTCTCACGGTCCAGCCTTCGCCGTTCAACACACCTGTCTACACGCTGCGCGGCATCGGTTTCTACGAGACCACGCTGTCCGCCGCGCCTACGGTCGCGGTCTATACCGACGAAGTCGCGCTGCCGTTCAGTGCGACGACGCGCGGCGTGGCCTTCGACGTCCAGCGCGTCGAGGTCCTGAAAGGGCCGCAGGGCACGCTGTTCGGCCAGAACACCACCGGCGGTGCGATCAACTACATCGCGAACAAGCCGACCGACCAGTTCGACGCTGGCGCCGATCTCAGCTTCGGTCGTTTCAATACGCTCGACGGCCAGGCATTCGTCAGCGGGCCGATTACCGACGGAGTCAAGGCACGTCTCGCGGTCCGCGGAGTCCACGGCGACGAGTGGCAGAAGAGCTTCACGCGCAACGACAAGCTCGGCCGCACGCGGCAGCTGCAGGGCCGCTTCCAGCTCGAGATCGATCCCGGCAGCAATTTCCGCCTGCTGCTCAACGCCAACGGCTGGATTGACAAGGGCGACACCCAGGCGGCGCAGATCGTCGAGGATACCTGCCGCCTATCGACTGCGGGTACCTGCGGTAGCCCGGCGGCTCTGGCTTTCAAGGCTTATCCGCGCGCGCCAAACGACGCCCGTGCGGCCGACTGGGGCTACGGCATCTTCGGGCGCCGGCCCAAGCGCGACGATCAGTTCTGGCAGGTCAGCGCCCGCGCCGACCTCGATCTCAGCGACAAACTGACGCTGACCTCGATCACCGCCTATTCGGACTACAAGACCGACTCGGTCCAGGATTTCGACGGCACGACGCTATTCTCGGTCGACACCAACACCACCGGCTTCATCAAGGACTTCTCGCAGGAACTGCGGCTCTCGGCGCGGCTCGACAATCTCAACATCATCGTCGGCGGCAATTACAATCGCGCGCGCACCTTCGATCGCCTTTTCTACAATTTCAGCGAGGGTCCCTCGTCCGATCCGCTGTTCGCGATCCCCGGCGCTCCGAAGGGCGAACTGACGTTCAACTACTCGCGACAGAATGTCACGACCTATGCCGCGTTCGGCAACGTCGAGTTCCAGGTCAGCCCCAATCTCACCCTGCTCGGCGGTGCCCGCTACACGAAGAGCAAGCGCAGTTTCGAGGGCTGCACGAACGACTTCGGCGGCGACACGGCGATCTGGTGGAACGCGCTGTTCGGAACCAACGTCCAGCCGGGCGGATGTCTGACTTTTACGGCCAATTTCCCGGTTATCTTCGACCCGGCCGCTTTCGACCAGCTCAACGAGGACAACGTCGCCTGGAACGTCGGCGTCAACTACAAGACAGACAACGACATCCTGCTCTATGCGCGGGTCAGCCGCGGCTACAAGTCGGGCAGCTTCCCGACCGCCTCGGTCGCCAGCTATACCGGCTACACGCCGGTCAAGCAGGAATCGGTGACGGCTTACGAAGCCGGCATCAAGGCGCCCTTCGCCAATCGTGCGGTCGAGATCGCCGCGGCGGGCTTCTACTACGACTATACCGACAAGCAGCTCCGCGGCCGCAAGCCCGATCCGGTCTTCGGCACGCTCGACGGGCTCGTTCAGATCCCCAAGAGCCGCGTCTACGGCATCGAGGCCCAAATCAACGTGCGGCCGCTAGATGGTCTGACCCTGTCCGCCGGCGGCACTTACATCAACACCAAGATCAACCAGTTCGAAGGTTACGACGCGCTCGGTGTGCTGCGCAACTTCGCCGGGCAGAAGTTCCCCTATGCGCCCGATATCACCGCCATCGGTGACATCGAGTACGAGTGGGCGGTGGGTGATACGTCGAAGGCCTATGCCGGCGCCTCGGTCACCTACAACAGCCAGACCACTACCGCCCTGGCGAACACCAATACCCAGTTCGTGGACCGCGACGCGCGCTTCATCGTCAAGGAATATGCGCTGCTCGACCTGCGCGCCGGCGTGCGCTTGCGTGACGACAAGATCCGCATCGGTGGCTACGTCCGCAACGTAACCAACACGTTCTACTGGACCAATGTCCAAGACAACCTCGCGTCGATCTCCCGCTTCGCCGGCATGCCGCGTACTTACGGTGTGCAGTTGAGCTGGCGTTACTGAGCTCTCCCGACTGCCCCGGCCTTCGGGTCGGGGCATTTTTATGTTTGATGAAATCGTACTACAATATAGTTTGAGTCCTGCCCGCGCGGGAGTCGCGGTGCCGGGACGGGAGAGGTCCAAATGGCAACCCAGTTCATCGAGCCTGCGGGCATGGCTTCCGCGCCACCTTCCGATCGCCTGATCGGCACGATCCCGGCGATACCCGAGCGGCGGCGTGCGCATGGACCGCTGACCGCCTATCGCCTGCGCCGCTTCTATGCCGGCCTCGCGATCCTGTTCCTGCTCGGCATCGCGCCCGTCGTCCTGGGCATGAGCGCACAGTGGAAGGCCTTCGGCCTCGGCGTGCTGCTGCCGGGCGGCGGCTTCCTCTTTGCCGGCGGGCTGGTCGGCGGGATCGGCGCCATGCTCTCGATCGTCGCCTTCGCCGTGATCATGTTCATCTGGTGGGCGCGTGGCGTGATTCTGGGGCCGCCCGCGGTGCTCGTCGGTACGGCCTTGCTCTCAGCCGCCTGGATCGAAGGACGCGAAGGCGTGGCGGCGATGGAGTATGCCGTTCCCGCGGCGCTCCTGGCGCTGCACGGCTACCTCGCGCTGCGCCGGCGCAGCCGCTTTGCGACGCAGCGCGCACGCGGCATGGAGCTCAACGGAATCTTGGCACGGACCGAACCGATCCTGCGCGAGACGCCGGTCGAAGCCTCGCCCGAGATGCCTGACGGCCAGATCCGGGAATATCGCCGGATGCTCGATCTCGCGCTGCAACCGGTCGATACCTGGAAGGGCTTCGCCACCGACGACACCTGGCAGGATGGCGCGCTACGCTATCAGGTCTGCACGATGTCGTGGAACCTGGCCTTTGGCCAGTACACGCAGCTGCCCGCGTTTCATGGCTATCTCAACCAGGCGCAGGAAAACCTGATCCGCAAGCACATCGACCGTAAGACCTGGAACTATTGGTTCTGGGAAAGCCTTTGGGGCAACTTTCGGATCGAGAAGAACCCAGTCACGACCGACAACATCATGCTCTCGGGCTTCCTTGGCGTATCGCTCGGGCTGTTCGAGACCGCCAGTGGCACTTCGCCTTTCGCCGCGCCTGGATCGCTGACCTTCCGCTGGGACGAGAAGACTGCGTTTCCCTACGACCACACGGCCCTGCTCGAGGAGGTGGTCAAGAATTACCAGCGCTACGATCTCGGCTGGTTCCCCTGTGAGCCGCGCTGGATCTACTCGATGTGCAACCTCGTCGGCCATACCGCGCTGGCGCTCCACGACGCGCGCCACGGCAGCGACATGGTTGGCCGCGTCGGCGGGCGGTTCGAGCAGACCATGGAAGAGGAAATGATGATGGCCGATGGCCGCATCAAGGTCTGCACGTCTACGCCTTTCGGCTTCGAAGTTCCAAGCCTGTCGGGCCTGTTCGGCGAGACCTGGGGAATCCGCTTTCTCACGCCGCACGCGCCCGACCAGGCCGAGCGCCTGTGGCAGGTGCTCAAGCAGGACTTCATCAAGCGCCGGCCCGATGGTTCGCTCGAATTCAAGCTGCTGCCGCTCGGTTGGGACACGCGCAAGCCCGCCAATTTCTCGTTCGAGCAGTGGCCCGAGCTCAATCCGCTGACGATGGTGCTGTGGTCGGCGGTGGAGATGGGCGACGATGAGATCGTCTCTGCGACGCGACAGACGATCGACGAAATGTACAGCCCAGGCATGGCCGATGCCCTGACCTGGACGCGCCGTAACACGGTTCGCGACATGGTCACCAAGGGGCTGCCCGAGGCCTGGAGTAAGGGGCCGCTGCTGGCCGAGGCGGTCTATCCCGAAACGATCGTGACGCGCGCGGTCAGCGACGGCCGCGCGCTGAGCCTGGTCCTGCGTGCAGGCGAAGGGCCCAAGCGCGTCAAGCTGGGCTTCGCGCGCCTGGTGCCTGAGCGCGGCTATCGCGTGGTCCAGACCGGCCAGCGCGTGACCGCCGACGCGCTCGGCAAGGCTGCGCTCGACTTCAATCTCGACAGCCGCAGCGAACTCGACCTCGTGCCGGAGAGCTGAACCATGGCCTGCTGCATCCTCGCGACCCTGCTCCTCGCCCATATCGTGGCACTGCTGCGGCGCTGGGGCATGTTCTGGGGGATCGTCCAGGTTCCGGCCGACGTCGAGTTCGACACGGCCTATGCGCGGTTGCGCCGCTGGCTCGCGCTGCCGCGCGTGCGCCTGGCCGTGGCGGCGCTGCTGGTTGTCGAGATGGCCGCCTTCGGCAGCTGGCTCTATGTCGCGCACGGTAATCATCTCTACCGGATCGGCGATCAGGCCATTGGTCAATTGCGCGGGCAGACGATAGTCTATGCCGACGTTTGCGGCAGCAAGGGCACGCGCAGCGTCCGCCTCGTGCTGCGCGGAGACGATAGGCCGATGAGGATCTTGACGTGAACGGTGAACTCGCGGGACGGACCGCGCTCGTCACGGGCAGTTCGCGCGGCATTGGCTTGGCGGTTGCGCAGCTTTTCGCCGAACAGGGCGCCGATCTGGTCCTCGTCGCGCGCAATCGCGAGCGCCTCGAAGCAGCTGCGAAGAAAATCGCGGACACCATCGGTCGCCGGCCGGCGCTGGTGTTCGGCGATATCACCTCGGCCGAAACCGCCGAGCGCGCCGTCGTCGAAGCGCTGTCCAAATTCGGCCGGCTGGACGTGCTCGCCAACGTCGCCGGCTGGTATCCGACTGCGCGTATCGAAGAGACGCAGGACGGCGATTTCCGTGAGACGATCGACAGCAATCTCTACGCTACTTTCGCGATGTGCCGCGCGGCCCTTCCGACCTTGCGCGAAAGCCAAGGCAGCGTGGTGAACATGTCGTCGACCGCGGCGCGGTTCCCGACGCCGGGTCTGGCTGCATACAGCGCGAGCAAGGCAGGGATCGAAGGATTTAGCCGCGCCATGGCCGCCGAGGCGGCGCCCGACGTCCGGGTCAACGTGGTTTCGGCCGGGCCGACTCTGACTGACTCGGTGCGCGCCTTGATGCTCAGCGACACGACGGGCGCCGTGGCGGCGGTGACTGCGCAATTGCCGCTTGGGCGTCTCGCCGAGCCGCGTGAGATCGCCGAGGTGTTCCTGTTTCTCGCCTCCCCGCGCGCGACCGTCATCACCGGGCAGGTGATCCAGGCCAATTGCGGCGGTCACATGGCCTGACGACTGCCGTGCTTTTGAGGACAGACTCTTGACCGCGGATTTCCTTTACGACCGGCATGCCCGGCATCTCGCCCGACTTGCTTCGAGCGCCCGCCGGCGCCGCCTGATCCCCGAGGTCGGGGTTGATTTCGCTTCGAACGACTATCTCGGGCTCGGCCGCTCGGGTCTGCTGGCCGAAGCTGCACGCGCGGCGCTCGACCGCGGCGTCCCGGTCGGCTCAGGCGGATCGCGCCTGTTGCGCGGCAACTGCCCCGAGCACGAGGCGCTTGAGGCCGAGGCCGCGGCCTTCTTCGGCAGCGAGTCCGCGCTGTGGTTCGCCACCGGCTATGCCGCCAATTCGGCGCTGCTCTCGACCCTGCCCCAGCGCGGCGACCTCGTCGTCTACGACGAACTGGTCCACGCCTCTGCACACGAGGGCATGAAGCTCGGCCGCGCCGAGACCGTCGCAGTACGCCACAACCAGGTCGACGCCTTCGACCATGCAATCCGCCGCTGGCGCGCCGAAGGCGGCATGGGCACGCCTTGGCTCGCGGTCGAAAGCCTCTATTCGATGGACGGCGATCAGGCGCCGCTCGCCGCGCTGATCGAGGTCGCCGACCGCCACGACGGCGTGCTGCTGATCGACGAAGCCCATGCTACCGGCGTGTTCGGCCGCGACGGCCGCGGGCTTGCCGATACGATCTCGGATCGCGAGAACCTGATCACCCTGCGCACCTGCGGCAAGGCGCTCGGCGCCGAGGGCGCGCTGGTCTGCGGCTCAGCCGTGGTCACCGACTTCCTCGTCAACCGCGGCCGCGGCTTCATCTTCTCGACCGCACCCTCGCCGCTGATGGCCGCCGTCGTGCGCGCCGCGCTGGGTCTCGTGCGCGATCGGCCCGACCTGCGCGAAGCGCTGTGGACGCGCGTGCGCCAGGCCGAGACCCTGCTTGCGCCGCTCGGCGCCGCAGTGGCAGGCTCGCAAATCTTGCCGCTGATCGTCGGTCCCGACGACCGCACGATGGAACTGGCCGGTGCGCTCCAGGCCGCGGGCTACGACGTGCGCGGCATCCGCCCGCCGACGGTCCCCAACGGGACCGCCCGGCTGCGCATCTCGATCACCAACAATGCGGCGCTCGCCGACATCGAGGGTCTGGCCGCCGTGCTCGCGGAAGCCACGGCCAAGGCATGAGCCGCTACGTCGTTACCGGGACCGACACCGGCGTCGGCAAGACCCTGGTCGCCGCCGGCCTCGCCGGCCACCTGCGCGCGCGCTACTGGAAGCCAGTCCAGGCCGGGCTCGACGAGGAGAGCGACAGCGAAGCGGTCCACCGGCTGACCGAAGGCCGCGCCGAAGTCCTGCCCGAGACCTGGCGGCTGAACACCGCCTGCTCGCCGCACGAGGCCGCACGGATCGACGGGGTGCGGATCGATCCCGCGGCGCTGGTACTGCCCGAAGGCGACGGCCCGCTGATCGTCGAGGGCGCGGGCGGCGTGCTCGTCCCGGTCAACGACGAGACGCTCTACGTCGATCTCTTCGCGCAATGGGGCCTGCCGGTGATCCTCGTCGCGCGGACGGTACTCGGCACGATCAACCACAGCCTGCTCTCGCTCGAAGCGCTGCGCAGCCGCGGCGTGGCGGTGGCGGGTATTGTCTTCTCCGGATACGAAAATTTGGCAAGTGAGGCCGCCATCGTGCGTTTCGGCCAGGTTCGTCACCTCGGCCGCTTGCCGCACCTCGATCCAGTTACCCCCGCGTCGCTGGCCGATTCCGTGACAGACCAGATCCATATCGATGTGATTGGATCATAGGGCTGTCTCCGCCAACAAACCGGACGTTCGACGCCAGATTTCCGATCCCCGAAAGCCGCCGTGCATTCATGTAGGTGGCGCACCGATGGGATTGACCGTCCCTGGGACTTTTCGGCCGTTCGGTGGCCAAGTGTTGAACGGCAGATGTGTCCAGAAGCCGACGTTCGGCGCTTATCCGACCTGCACCGCAGTTGGCGGAGATTGGGCCGGTTGCCGACAGGTGGCTTCCAGCTCACAAAAAAAAGATAGTTGCCGGTTGCCGTTGCCCCCCTTCGGCGCTGGAGGCATTCATTCAGGGCGTTTCTTCGTGATCACGGCCGGCACACAACATATCCGAACGCGTTCATATCGGTGCATGCCGAGAAGACGCTCATCAGCAGCTGATAGAGCTGAATGAAGTAGGGATCAGGGTGACCGCCAGCCCGGATCTCGCTAAGGGCTTCCTCCACCGCGCCCTTGCTGAGCGAGGAAATAACGATCATGGCGCGTCGTATGGCGTCGGGGGCCGCTCGCGCCTGCTCAAAGGCCTCGGCGAGCAACTCCTGATCGCCTCGGATGACCCTCGGAATAGCGGTGTGAACGCCGCCTCCACTGATGTAACTGTTTCCCCAGCCATTGATCTTACCACCCATCGCCGTGGCGGGGAGCATCATGCGTTCGAGATTCTTCTGGGCTTGGCTGACGGACACATGGAAGGGACTGGCGCCGAGGGAGAGGGGCCCGTGCTTGCCGTGGTAGAAGCTGATGCGCGGCGGGCTGGCCTCATTGTCGAGACCAATGAAGTCAGCCCACTCGTCGCCGAGATCGTCGCAGACGAGAATTCCGTCTCCGTGGGCGACGCTGGCTACGACGACGCCAAATGTGGAATCCTCGTCGAAACTCGTGTGACCTTGCGTGAACGTCCCCTTCTCGTCGGTGACATTATCGAGGTCCGCGTTCGTGACGAGGTAACGCAGCAGCACGTCGCCCCCCTCGGCCATCGCGCCGTCGCGGAACAAGTTCCCGCCTATATAGCCGAGAGCAGGGTCGCTGAAGAGAATGATATAGCCATTCTCCTTGTCGATATAGCGGCGCAGCGAAAGCCGGTTGGGATCGGCGCCGAGCGGATAGTCCGTCTGCTCGACGGACACGTCGGAAGCTAGAGGAAGGTCCAGCTTGCGCAGCCCGATACCGGATTTGTTGAGCGCGATCGCGCCGACTGGATCTTGCGGCGCCCCCGGACGTGACAGCGAACACAGCTTTCCCGCGACATCTCCAATTTCAAGCACTTGGCCAAGTTCGTCGAGAACGCTGTCGACCTCAACGTTGGAAAGCTGGAGAAGGTTGCCTTCCTCGAAGCGAACGAGGCGAATCAGCCGTGCGTCGTGAATGGCTCCAGCCAAGCTGGCAACGTCGACAGCAAACGCCGCCGGCCTTGCCGTCTCAAGAGCTTCCTCGAGGTCCACCGCACGCGCGAATGTACGAATGAAATCGTTCCTGGCCGGTTCCGCGTCGAGCAGTTCCTCGATCACGGATACCGCATAGTCGACCAACTCAAGATGGCCTATCCGCTCCGAGCGCAAAGCGATGCGTCCCGTGCTCGGGGTCGTCCTGTAATGGTCCTGGCCCGCGCGCAGTGCGTAACCGAGCGGCGCATAGCGGTTCGCTCCGGATGGGCCGACGACCGCTTTTAGATCGTTCGCCTCATAACTTTTCGTCCGCATGGCGAAGCCGGAGACGGAAAGGTTTCGAAGCCGCACCTTCTCGAAGATCGCGTCCTGTCGAGCGATGGCGGCGTCCACGCGCTCGGCCGATACCCGGCCGAGATAGCGCGTCCCGAAAGCATTGGGCAGGTTGAGACGAGACTTGAAGATCGCCGCATGGCCGCGATGTTCGACGAGGAGCAGGAAGCCCCACACCCTTTCGTCAGCCCCCGCGTCATCGGCGAGGAATGCCGGCTTTTGCTCATAGGAGAAGCAGATCGCGGACCAGACGGCCGGACCATGCTCCACGCGCCGGTGTGCGAAAAAATTATGCGAGGGTTCCGCATGGGACGCCCTTATCGACGTGAAAAGGCCGTTGATGGCGGCAAGGCTAAGGGGTTTCTTCAACCGGTGGAAGTTGGCCGTCTTAGCAGCCCGAAGATGCTCGATCATGCTCCCCCCTTTGACCTGGCCCTTGCTCAAAATCCCCGGGTTGCTACTAGGCCTATACCCGGTCATCCTAATGACGTCTGTCGGCACCGAGAAGCGGAGACCTGTACCGGCTCGGTTCGAAGTCCGCCGACGAGTTGACGCTTCGACGTCCCTGCCGGCGGATCAGTCGTATGGCCTCGGTTTAAGACAATGACCGATCGAGAAGTCGATCTTCGTATCATCGCTTCTGATAACCCAGAAGCATCTCCTCGAAAACTGTGGTACGTCTTCCGGCGGTGTGTTGACTTCGAAACCCGCGATGCCGGTTCCGGCTTTTTCCTCAAACTGATCATGACGCCGGAGTAGTGCGCACAGATCGGTCGCGTCTTCGGCGCTGACGCAGTCACCGATGTTGTACCGGTTTAGCATAGCCGTGAAGAACGCCGTTGCGTCCCCAGCCTTTTCAAACGATCGCGTGGTGAGAGTAATCCGCCGTGTCTTTCCCATTCTGACCTCCTAGTAGGGAAATAAAAATGTTGGTTCGCGGTGTCTACTGAGGCAGCGTGGGGCCGTGCGTCCGATAACGGGCGCCGGGTGGTCAATCTGCCCCCGCGGCCGGCAATGGCGGTGGCTCGCCTAGTAACTTCTCGCGTAACTCCCGCACTATGATAATGGGTATTCCCGCGCTTTCCAACGCGTCGCCGTTGGTACGCATCCAATTGCGGCATGCGTCTTGGTCGAGGTCATCCATCGCCATCACCTCGTACAGCGCGACGGCGCTCATCCTGGAGAGACCCAGTTCCATCAGTGAGAGAAGCGTCTGCGTGGAGATGCCGAACTCGAGTGCCAGACCTATGTCGAAGCGGTCGTGAAGAAGATCGGTACGCCCGATGTTCTCCAGATGAACCCTCAGAACGTCCACGTAGGCGGCGATGTACTTTGGTGCGGCAAACCGCGCAGTCTGCTCGACCATTTCCATTGTTTGCCGGCAGACCTTCGGGATGTTGACGGCCTTTCCGCTCCGTCGAAGGTTCTCGATGCGCATCTTAATCATACGGGCGAGTGACCAACCTCGGAGCCATCGCTGAACGGTTACTGCGTGACCGTAGATCAGTTCATCCGGCTTAAAGGCTGGGTAGAGGTGGTTGTTGATCGTCTGCATCACGAACATCATGGAAGCTACCGCCTCGTCGTCCTCTGTGGCCGCCGGGACGAGATCCTCGGCTTCGCCCGGATGCCGCTCGAAGAACTCAAGGAGGGACTGCATCGCGATAGCGCTCACGCCAGGATGCCGCGCGCTCAGCTTCGAAGGCAGGCGAATAACCTTGCATAGATCGGCGAGCGCCTTGTCCAAATCCGCGACGAAGCTCGGATCGTGCCGCTTCGCGAATGCGGCATCGGCAACGGAGCCAGCTCGCAGGAACGTCGAGATCAAATAGGACGAGACCTGTTCGAGCTTGGAGCCGCGGCCGACTTCGCCCATCGACATGCCCGCGCGTTCATCAAGGAAGCCGAGCAGCTCTTCGGGCTTCTCCATAACAAGGTCCGTTTCACGCTTAATCTCGTAACGCGCGCGCTTGGGCACACCGTGTGGCCACGCTTCTTCGTCGTGTGGGTCGATGCAGATGATCTTGCCTTGGAACTCATCACCCCATCGACCCGCCCGACCGGCCAAGTTCCAGAAGTCGTGCCCCAGCATGTGCTTGCCGCTTCCCTTTCTTGGACCGCGGAGCACGATCATCCGACACGAGAGGTTGACGCCCTCGATGAGGGTCGACGTGCACACGAGGAAGCGTATCTTGCCAGACTTGAAGAGCCGCTCGATTTCCGATCGCAACAGCGACGGCATATTGCCGTAGTGGAACGCGACACCCCGCTCGACGAGGGGCGCCAGGAGGTAACCCGGATGCACCCCCTTCCGCGAGAGATCCGCAAGGGCCGCTAGTTCTGGATCGATGGCTTCACGAACCGTTCCCTGGTTCAGCAGAAACGCAATCTTCTCTGCTTCGTCGGGACCGTTGGCGTATATCAAGGTGCCTGACCGGTGACCCGTCAGGGCCTCAGCGATGAAGGCTATCCTCTTTCGGAGCCCGATCGGACGGTCGGTCAAGCTCAGGATTCCGACGCTCTCAAGCTCGTCACCGCGTCGGATAGCGAGATCGTACTTCGTGGTCTGTCGCTTGACCTGCTGCGCGAAGAGCACGTTTTGAAGAACCGTCGGCGCATCACTGTCGACCACTCGGCGATCCGCTGATGCCGGCGCGTCATCCAGCAGTGTGTGGGGGTTCTGTGTCGCCGGGCTGATGAAGACTGCCCGAACATTGGGACTTGCCCGCGTCACGCGCTCGATCGCATCCTGCAGGATCACACCGCGCTTGGTGTCGCCAATCTTGTGAGCCTCGTCAACGATCAGCAGGTCGATCTCCATCTCATCCGATAGCGCATTGGCAAAAAGGTGCAGTCGCTCTTGCGTGAAGACCGCGACCAGCGGAGGTCCGCCGTTCCGCATCGCCAAGTATTCGTCCGTCAGTGGGAGCGAGCTAACTCGAATCTGACCGGCGCCGAAGCTTGCGCTTGCTAGCAAGTTCCTGAGGTTCGTCTCAGTCTCGCTGACGAGCGCGCGGGTCGGCGCGAGGTATACGACCATCCGGGCGCGTTTCGCCCGCATTTGGTCTAGCAGCCACTGCTGCACCAGATACGTCTTCCCGCACGCGGTCGGCGCCGACGCGGACATCCAACCGTGTTCGTCCTGCGAACCTCTCCAAAAAGACCGCTGGAAGACGTTGACCTCCAAGAGTCCGCCATCGGCCTCAAGCACCACCGAGTTCATTAGACGGTTTCGCGTCAGCTCCAGCCGCGCGCCGACGCCCAGACGGGCATCGAGATCCACTCCGACCTCACCTCTCCTTTGCGCAAGCCCGACCGCTAGCTTGTTGGAAAGCTGCTCGAACAGCAGCGCCGCAGCATCTCGCGTCGGGCCGCGTTGCGCCAACGTGATCGATGAAGTCGCGATCAGGAGCGCCGCCTCACGCGGCGGCCGAGCTTCGGAGCGCGCCAGTATGCTGCCGGCGAGGAGAAGTCGATTCCAGTCGACCCCGCCCAGAGCCTCTGCGACGGCTCCCACCGGCTGGACGTTCTCAAGTTCCTGTAGCGCGTTGATCCTAGACAGTAGTGCGAGATCGCTCGCCACACCCTCGGCGAGGAGCCACTCAATGAGCTCATCCTCGGTCACTTCGCCAATCCCAGGGAGTCGAGCACAGCCAAGCGGAAGGCCTCGGCATCAGGAAGCGGCAGGCAGAGAAACTCGATCTGGCAGTCGGTGAGTTCCTCGAGGATCAGTCGATTCCCTACGTTCTCAGCCCACTTCTTGAGCGCTTCCCTTGAGGCGTCGATAACGTCGTTCGCGCCACATTTTCCGCCAGCGGCCGGATAGGCTCCGCTATCGAAGCCAACCAGCGCGACCGCACGATATCGCTTCCTTTTCACGAGCGGATCGCTCTCGTCGAAGAACCGGCGCAGCGAGGCATTGAGGTCCGGATTCCCGAGGTCGGCCCGCTCGCTCAACAACACGAGGTCCCGTTCGCGTTTGGCCGCCTCCCCCTCCTCCTCGTCGAGAAATGGCTTCAACGAGCTAAGGCATTCTCGAATTGCCCTGGCTGGGTCGGAGTGGATCTTGGATTCCCCCCAGTAAAGGTTCAGCACCCCGTCTTCGTCCACGTCCGCGTATACGCCATCTGCGCCATGGTAGTGCACCTGCGCACTTGTCTTAAGCGACATCTTGCAGAGGATCTGCGGTAAATTAAGGAAACGTTCGGCGAGTAGGTAGAGGAGCAGCTCCCCGCCTTCGCCGGACGTTTTCAGATCGGTAAACGTACCCAACGCGCGGTGATAGAGTTCGATCGTGGCGGCGGAACCGCCTTCCCGATTGTCTCGCTCCTTCGCGCGTTGGCGCGCCTCGTGCGGGATCGCATAGTCGATCACCGCTGAGCGCATGAATTCGGCGAGCCGAACTGGGCTCACTCGTCCATTTGCGTCCACTCTCAAGCAGTGGCAGTGAATGCGGACCTTACAGCCCTCAACTTCAATATCGCGCTCAACCAGGTCAAGGTGGACCGCGAGAGTGTTGGGCTTAGAGGCGATCGCCTGCTCGAAGTCTGTTAGCGAAAGCGGAGCTAGCGCATTCGTG
>NZ_JBBHJZ010000005.1:0-348347 GCF_037482895.1 Novosphingobium anseongense
TCAGGCGCTCCAGCGCGGCGAGTACTTCTGGGCCGACATAGTGCGCGACGGCATCGTGCTCTACGAGCTCCCTCACCACCCTCTGGCAGCTCCAAAGCCGCTGTCAAAGTTCGACGCAGCGCGAATGGCCGAGCGTTACTACCAAGAGTATCGGGAGTCATCTGCCGAGTGGCTGGAATGGACCCGAGACGCCATGGCCAAAGGGGACAAAGGAAAGTGGCTCAATAAGGCGGCCTTTAGCCTTCATCAGGCAGCTGAGACCATCTATGCCTGTTTTCTGCTGACATCCACATTCTACTTCCCGAAATCTCACAACATCAAATTCTTGCGCTCACTTTCCGAGGGGAAGAACCTGCGCCTAGCTGAGGCTTGGCCTCGCGATACGAAGCTTGACCGCAGGCGGTTCGAACTTTTGAAGCGGGCCTACGTCGACGCGCGCTACTCGCCCAATTATAAGATATCGCTGGAAGACCTCGACGCGCTCTACACGTTCGTGAAACGTTTGAGGGATATCGTTGGCGAAGTTTGCGAAGAAAGAATTGCCGAAATCGCAGGGCGCTAAGTTGGACGATCCGGAACGGCAGCTTTGAGGATGCGGAAACGGGATATCCGGCATTCGATCGGGTCGGCGTACCTTCCGTTCGGAAAACCGGGTGTGGCTTCCCCGGCGGCTCGGCCTTCGTCAACGATTTCCGCGCGGGGCGTAGCTAGGTAAAATGGCGCTTAGCAGAACATAGAGCAATGAGGGATCAATTGTCCGCATAACGAATCGCAGAAACGCGCTATTCGTCTACGTCGTCAAAAATTGTCGCGATCCCGGACTTCATGCCCTCCGATTTGCCCAACGGGGTCTCAACTCGCATATCAGCATCGGCGTCTCGGGATTCGTTAATATCGTCGATAGCCCGACTGATGGCACGCCGGCCCGATTCAATTTTTTTGAGATCGGGATCGGCTTCCGGAAGAGCTCGTTCTACGCTGTCCAGGAAGCTTTTCAGCTCATCGAAATGGCTGTCTGGATCGTCGTCGCTGCAATTCGATTTCCAGTCTGAAACATGGGAGTCAAAGCCTTTGAGAACCTCTGCTCTGATCCGGCCAAGCAGCTCTGCGAACTCCTCTTTAGTCATCAATGAGCGCAAGGACTCATCCCGAAATGCACCGCCATCCTGATACGTGACCGTGTTATCGACAATCTCTGCGACAAGGGCGAGCCGCTTTTCCTCGGGCAGCAATCCCGCGGAGTGTAACTTGGCAAGCACACGGTTCTCGGAGGAGTAAGCCATGAAAACTCCCGGCTTCATGTCGAGGATTTCCGGCCTTTGCTCGGCAAAAAGCTTCAAAAACGCGTCATCGCTGCGTTGACCGAGGAAATAGCGGATACGGTAGTCGAACCGATGAACAAGCAGCCGCTTCAGCAAGGCGGGATAGAGCGAAGGTCCGACCTGGACACTGGCTCCCCGGAGCCGGATATCACCACACACCACCTCTTCCAGCAGACGTTCAAGCTTAGCACCACGTAAGTAGATTTCGGTGAGTTCCGGCGAATCAGCAACCAGCGATGCGTAAGCGTCCCCAATCGTCGGATGTTTGAAGGTCCATCTCGGCCCATCCGGCGTTTCCACCAGCAACACGAGGCTACCGCGCAGCGAGTCCAAGGCCATGCGGATATCGGCGGCGGCTACTCCGAGAAGTTCGGTGATGAGGGTGATGCGATCATCCACGTCAATGGGCGATGGAAGTTGCCCGCCATGCATGAACACAAGTGCGACCGCCGCCGCTTCGCTACGATCGAGGTTGCGCAGCACGTCGCGCAGAAAATCGACGGGGCGCCTGATAAAATCAAGCAATCCCTCTCGGCTGGGGATGACGTTCTCGGTGAAAAAGCTCCATCCGAGGCGTCGCGCCGTCTCAGGCAAGAACTCCTCATCCTCGGCCAGTGTCGCCAAATGAGGCTTGATGGCCTTTTTGAAGGACGTGGGCTGATCGCCCCGTTTGATGTGATTATAGAGAATCTGCGCCTTCTCGGCGATCTCCAATCCTTGAACGTTAATGACCACCTGCGATTTGTCGAACAGGGGAAAAGCGCTAGTCTTTAGATCACGATGTGCAGCGCGCCAAATATAGGTTCGTGACGTAAGCAAAAAGCGCGCGCCCTTGCGAACTGCTGCGCTCATCAATGGTAGTTGGCGATTCCACGCGTCGGCAATGTGACGCTGATATTGCGTCGCGCCGAATGCGTCATCGACCCAAAAAAACTGCTCCGGCGCTTGTGGATTCCAATGGCGTTGAAGGTCTTCGGGACTGGTCAACCTTATGGTCGGAGCCCGCCAATGATCAAGCGCTCCCAAGGCAAGACTGGCCGCAATGGTGGACTTCCCGGACGCGGGATCGCCCAGGAGCAGCACGAAGCTGTGGTTGAGCAGCGCCTCAACGCTTTGCCGATGCGCGTCGGTCACGACGAAGCATGCAAGGTCGTCGCCCAACGCGCTAAGCAGTGCGCGTGATTGCGAATAGGCGCGCTCATCTAGAATTTCAGATAGGTCGCCGAGGCCGTAGACCCTCGGGACCATCACGCGCAGACGTGAGGATTCCCTGATTTGCTGGGTGATCCAGTCGCGCCCGAGCAGCAGGCACTTTTTTACACCGACAGCCTCGAAAGCTGCGGCAATCTCTGCCTCCCTGTCACCGGAGATACCGCAATTCGTCAGAAGCACATAATCTTCTGCCAAACCTTTCGTCGTAAGGCGTTTGGCCTTAGTCAGTTCGGATTTTACGGCGGCGAGCGAAAGCGTGGCATTGGGCTTGCTGGTAAATTTGCATTGGATCGTCGACTTTCCCGTAGCCGACCCGTCCTGCCACCGGCCTAAAAAGGCTCCATCCCGACCCCCGTCTCTCGACGGAAGAAACGATTCGATGGGACGTTTGAGGCACTCCTGGGCGACCGCGACGCACAAATCCTGGAACGATTTCCAACCGAGTGTATGCAAGGCGTAATCGGTCAGCGTCCCTTGGGCGGATATCGGCATACTATCGAGAAGCATCCCTCAGCGCAGCCTTTCAGCGACGGCATTGAGCCAGCCGAGTATTTCAGAGTTTTGATCGGACTGGCGGAGTTGATCGATAGTCATGCGGGCCGCCGCGCCGCCATTGAGCCTGGCTTTAGCTCTCGACGCCTTTTCCTGGCGCTTTTCCTCGGGCAACTGATTCCATGGATTAGGTGCTCCACTCGCATTGTGAACACTCGCCGCGACCAGCTCGGGTACATCGCACCAATCGTCGATTGCGACCACAACGTCAAAATCAGGCTGATACTCCGCCGCTATGCAATCGGGATGAAGGTAGTTCTCCATCTCCCGCCGCGCCGTCAGGAACGCGACGTCGTGCGTCCCCCGATCATTCACGGCATCGACGTGGCGGGCATACTTCGGATTGGCTTGGGTGTCGCGATCGTAGATGTGAACCTCAATCATTCCCGCGTTCTGGATGTATCGGCGGTCAACCCAGTGCTTTAGATTGCCGCCCTCGGTGGGGACGAATGCGATGCGGTGGTCGCTAGCGAGATTCACCAGGGTATGACCGTTCTCGCAATACAGTTTCGACGCGCATGACAGGAAGGAGACATCATGCGGTCCCTCGACGAAGACCGCGACCTGCGCGCGTTTGTCCGGATAGATGCCTAGGCCCTTCGCTACGGCTTCGAGCACACCATCGTTGCCCTCTTCAACTTGCGGCGCGCCTTCGGCATTGCGGCTGACAAATCGAATGCATTCCACAGGCACGAGGCCTGCAATGGCTGGCACATGCGTTGTCATCAGCACCTGCGTTTTCGGATCTTCGCTCAGGGCCAGCAGTGCCCGGACCAACATGATTTGATTGTCAGGATGCTGGGAACTTTCTGGCTCCTCGATAGCGTAGATTACGCGTTGGCTGTTGATACCCTGCCGGCGCCGCTCGGCCTCGGCGCGAAAGAAATTGAGCAGGATAAGGCGGCGCACGCCACTGCCCCGCTTATTGATTGGAATCTGGTCATCGCCCGTCAGACTGAGCTTGAAGCCGTCCCATTTGGGTTCGGCCTTGAATGACGGCGTGAGTTGCTGGGCGAGGTTGGGGTCCATTTCGCGCAGCTTAGCCAGCGTGCGCTCGGCGACTTCCATTGCGCTGCGCTGAACCCGTTGCTTGATTAGCTCAAGATCGGCTTCGACCTCGCGAACGGCGGCGGCCACAGCGATCTTCATCGGGTCAGCAACTTCCGGGTCATCATCCTTGCTGGGGCGATCAGCTTGAAAAAGCGCAAACGCAGGAAGACTTTTCTGAAGCTGATCCCAGACCTTCTTTCCGTCTTCTTCCGAGAGCGAAATCAGGCGCTCGGTGCGATTGCCATCACCGACAGTAGCGCGAATGGCCGTCCGAAGCGCGGCATTCGAGCGTTGATCGACTTCTTCCAAGTCAACGCCCACATCGCGTGCGCGGGCCTTCAAATCGTTATTCTTAAGTTTTAGAAGGTCCGCGAGAGGCTCGGCAGTTGGATAATTGGCTCGCGCGCAGACTTCGTCCTTAGGCGTTTTGGTGCGACAATCGAAACGCTTGACGATTTCGAGCTTTCCGTCAGCGTTCAAAAGACACTCTGCCGCCAACGATGTAACTTAGCGAGCATCGAGTGTCAGCTCTTCCGGCAGGTCATCAAAAATGCAGCTAATTTCGACCACCGACCCTTCACTATGGACACAAGTATCGTTTTGCTCGATCTTTACGAGCTGGTTATTGAAAAATATTTCGAGCGCTTCAAGAAGTGTGCTTTTCCCAACATCGTTGCGCCCCATTATTGCTGTGAAGTCGCCGATATTCAGCTTGGTACGTTCCCTGTAGGACCGAAAATTCTCTATAATCGTAGACAACAGACGCACGATTGCCCCCTCGCGTTCACCTGTGGTCTTAAGGCGCAACAGCGCGCCGGTCTAGCCATCGCCCATCCATTAGCAGGACAAGAGCGCGAGGATTGCTTTACGCCTGAAGCATATCCGAACGAGTGGCGTTTTCAGGGAACGCATCTGATGGTTCGAGCGACAGCTATGTCGCGGCAGTTTCCCCGGCCCGACAATCGGCCACAAGGGCAGCTCCCCGACCAATAGCTGTCAAACATCTTTGCTCCACCCCCGCGACACAGACACGGCAATGTTGCTCATGCGGGGAATGCCGCTGATGGCGTCGTATTGCCTGTCTGCGGGCGTCAATCGACCGACATTGCTACCGTGGGTCTCGAAGCCGTCGTCCTCCTCCACCAGGCCGCCAAAGCAATGATACATCGCAATCACCTTTCGCCGCATCGTTTCGTCGGGTTCGACGATGCTAGGGATGCGATCGTGGCGCGAGGTGATGGTCACCGTGTCACCTGCTTGTAGCCCGAGTTCGGTCAAATCCTGTGGATGCATGAAGAGCGGATTATACGCCTTGCCGCGTGTGAGCTTTTCTCCCGGAAGCCTGCGCCCCGCCGAGTTCAGAAAATTGTTCGAACGGCGCGAGATCAAGCGAAACGGATAGGCTTGATCTGCGTGCTCGGTCTGGAACTCGAAGGCGCGCACTTGGGCGAGTTCTCCCATCATGTGGGCGTTTCCGACGTCCAACCTTTCCCTGCAGTCCGGATCCTTGGGCGCGACCGTCTCATTGACCTCGAAGATGTGGCCATGCGGATGGCGCCGCACTTCATCTAGCGTGAACCGTCCCTTCTCGCAGATCTTCTCGTACAGGCCCTCAGTCGTCAGATTGTCGCTCTTCGCCATGTCGATGATCGTCGGCGGCGCCTCGTCGAACCGTCCGAAGCCGTACTTGATGCCCATGGTCAGGCCGAGTCCCATACGCTTGGCGACACCGTTGTAGAATTCCCATTCCTCGATGAGATCGGAATCGGGCGGCGGGGCGACGATGCGCGGGCTATATTGCGCATAGGGCTTGGGATAGCCGATGCCGATGGTGTAGTATTTGAGCGCCTCGACGCGCTGGGTCATTCCCGGAGTTTCGAGCGTCATCTTGGTCGCGATGACGTAGTCGGCGAGCCGTGCGGTGAGCGCCATCTCGACGTCGAGACAGACGAGCAGATCGAGCTTTTCCATCGCCTGCTGGGTCCGTCGTTGATCGGGCCATGCCGCCATGGGGTTGGAGCCGTTGCAGATGAGCGCACGCACCTGACCGTCCCCTTCGAGCAGGATTTCGTCGGCAAGCGCGGCGGTTGGCAGGCCGCAAGCGGCGTCGGTCAGATCGCGTACGCGCAGCTTCGTGCCATAGCCCCATCCCTGGAATGGGCCCGAGGCTTGCGCGCGAGCGGTATAGGCCGGCAGGAGGGCATTGGGGCGGTGGACGGGGTCGCCTGCGCGCGGCCAGCGACCGCAAATGGTGGCAAGGCACAGCGCAAGGTACTCGGTGAGATTGCCATGCTGCGAAAAATTCGGCCCGGTGCCGCAGTTGGCCATGCCGCCACGACGGGTCGCGAAAAGACGGGCTGCGGCGGTCACCTGATCGGCTGGAACCTCTGCGCGACGCGCGACATATTCGGGCGTGAAGTCCGCGACCTGCGCGGCTAGCGCATCGAAGCCGTCGACCTCACCGTCAATGAATTCCCGGTCGACGAGGCCTTCGGCGATGATGACATGAATGAGCCCGGCCAGGATAGTCGGATCCTCGCCGGGCCGGGGCTGCAGGTGGATAGCGGCGCGCTTGGCGGTCTCGGTTCGGCGCGGGTCGATGACGATGAGCTTCATACCGCGCGCCACCTCTTCCTTCAGGCGCTGCGCGGGATTGTTGAACGGTACGCCGTTGGCCTTGGAGATGACGGGGTTCATTCCCACCAGGAGCCAGGTATCTGCCCCGGCGAACGGTAGGTCGCCCGCCAACCAGTTGCCATGGGCCGAAGCCGCTATCTGCTTGCCCGGAGAATCGATGGGATTGGGCGTGAAGAACATCGGCGATCCGATCGCCTGTAACAGCGCGGCAGCCATGTTCGCGCCGCCGGGATAGGATTGGCCGCTAGTACCGGTGTAAATGGCGACGCTGCGCGGGCCGTACTGCGCAACGATTGCGCGAAGTCGGGCAGCTATTTCGTCCATCGCCTGATCTACGCCGATGGGCGCGAACGCACCATCCGCCTGCCGTTTCTGGCTCGCCAACAGCCGCAGCGGGCTGTTGTGCAGTTCGGGCAAGGCGCGCCCCTTGGGACAAGTGTAGCCCTGGAACAGAGGATTGTCGGGATCGCCCCTGACCTCTGTGATCCGACCATCCTCGACCGTCGCCAGAACGCCGCAGTGGGCTGGGCAAAGCCGGCACAAGGTCGGCACCGTCACCGCGCCAGTCTGCTCGCGCGCGGCATGAGCCTGCGTCATGATGCAGCCGCGATTTCTACGGGGATGGCGGACATCATCACCGGCTGGCCCGTCTGCGGATCGATCTCGCTGCTGACCAGACGACACACGTTACGCCCGAGCCAGCCATGCGTGAGATGGAGCGTTCCAGGACGGAGGCCGCGGTCGATGCGCAATGTGCCAGACAGGCTACCGCAATCCCCTTTTAGCGTGACGGTATCACCCTCGCCGACACCGTTCTGCGCTGCATCGTCCGGATGGATGCCTATGCACGGCAACTGGTCGGCGTCGAACCGTTTGTGGCCATAACGACCATAGGCCATGCGATTGTGATTGTGCAGTTCGCGCCCGCTGACGAGTACCAGACTGGCTGTCGGCTCAGCCGGTCTCAGCAGATCGGGCAGCCGATCGAGCAGGGCGGACGGGGCGATCTGCCATTTGCCGCCGGGCAGGACGCGGTCATGCACCCAGTCGTAGATCCTCGGCAGGACAATGCCGCGCGGGCCCGCCGCGAACAGCTCGGCGGGGGGCCGGCGCCCCGATGCGGCAAATGCCGTCAGAACCTCGTCGTCGGTCGCGGTCTGCGGATCGAGCCCGTCGATCACCTCGAAGCCGAGCCGGCGACCGAGCTCCGCGAACATCCACCAGGTCTTGCGCCGATCGCCGCCCAGCGGCACGACCTGCGGCGTGTAGGCCATGTGCTGCGACCAGCCACCCGGCAGATCGCTGCGTTCGAGCATGGCGGCCGCCGGAAGCACATGCGTCGCCATGTCCGTGAGCTCGTTAGCGACAACGTCTATCACCACCAGCAGCTCGAGCGAGCGCAGGGCATCGCGCAGCCGATCGGGTTCGGGAAAGGCCGTCAGCGGGCTTCCACCGTTGATGAACAGCGCCTTGAGGTTGCCGCTTTCGATTTCGTCGACCATCGCGCCGCAGGGCACTTCTCCGAGCCACATCGGCAGGTCCGGCCGGCTGCGCGGGGTCCTGGGCACTTCACCTTGTGGGGTCGCTGACCAATTCTCGCGCTTTTCCAGCTGGTCGTACCAGCCGACGTTGACCCACATTCCGCCTTCGCGATCGACCGACCCCGTGAGCACCAGGATCACCCACCGTAGCAGTTGCGTCGTCAGGGCGTCAGGCGTGAAGTTAAGGCCCGTGCCGATCGTGATTACGAGCTTTCCGGCGCGGCGAATTGCGTCAAGAAGACTGGTGATCTGTACCGCGTCGATCCCCGTGCGTCCGGCAACGATCTCCAGATCGAACGGCGCTAGCGCACGGCGCAGGCTGGCGACGTCTTCAGCCGCGACATGGCGCTCGAGTTCGCGCGGATCCACGCCGTCTTCCAGCAACTCGCGACACAAATAGGCCAGCAAGAGCGCATCGCTGCCCGGCCGGATCGCCATATGATGATCGGCAAATCGCGCCGTTTCGGTACGCCGCGGATCGACCACCCAAAGCTCGCCTCCCAGTCCCTGATAGTCGCGTATCCAGCGGACCGGATCCGACAGCATCATCCCGAGCTGCGCATGCGAGACGACCGGATTGCTGCCGATCGTTATGGCAAGCTTCGGCGCCTGATGGTCAGGGAACCATTCAGGCGTGATCTCGGCATGGCCGCCGGTAACTATCTGCTGTGCCCTGATCCCTGGCGCACAATCGACCGTTACGGCCGAGTAGCGCTGGCTTGATCCCAGCTTGCGGAAAAAGGCACCAATGGAGGGCCGGCCGGCGCTGTCATAGGCACCGCCGCTGGCGGTGTAGTAGCCGATCGCCTCGGCCCCATCCCGCTCGATGATCGATTGCATGCGCGCAGCCAGATCGTCGAGCGTCGCTTCCCAACTCGACTGGCCACCGTCGACCTTGGGGTAATCGAGGCGCTGCGGATGATGGTGAAAGGCTGCAACGCCCCGCCCCTTGGGGCACAGGTATCCGCGAGAGATCGGATGCTCGGGATCGCCCTTCGCGCCGATCACGGTCGTGCCGTCGACCTCGACCGTCATACCGCAAAATGCCGGACACAATCGGCACGTCGTCAGATGCTCCGCAACCATCAACATTCTCCCAAGCGTGCCGGTTTTCCGGCTATCCGCCCTGCGGACCGATCTGGTGGCCGTCCGGGCTGCATCGAAAGTGGTGCATCCAACCCGATGCCTGGTCAACGCTCGGTTCAATCGGCAGGAAAATAAGGCTGAACGGAACGCAGCTTCTGCGGACAAGTTTGTTGACATTGAACATCGGCAATCTTGGCGCGATGTTCGAGCCGCCGACGGCGCCTGCATCGTGTTGAACGACGCAAACTGCGGCACCGTTTGCAACAGTTGCGTGATGGTACTTCAAATCATCGCGATCCTGCGCGAAGACCCGCGGCACCAGCGAAGTCAAAGACACGGCAATCGTGATCGCCGACCCGGCGCAGCGTGCGCGAGCGTCGCGCTTATGCGTAGCATGCATGAACATTTCAGGCCCTCCCCAGGGTTGTCCGTCAATGGCCGCCAGCATTTTTGCAGGCCGGAACAAATCTCTTTGCGATCTTATTTGGTCATACCAGTAAAGGAACAGCGGCCAACCCAAAATCTTCACCTTTCTTGGCCAACAAGGAGAGGCGGCTGGCCTTTGGAGGCAGGTGAATCAACGCTATCGGGCGGCGCATCCGCTTGACACCAGTCAGTAGCCCTATAGAAAAATTGGACTAGCCAATTTGGGAGAGAGTTCTCGTGGTAGTCGCAATGCGCCGAGGCTGGAAATTGGGGGTGACCGTCAGCACCGTGGCCGCCCTGGGCACCGCATTGCCTGCGACTGCCAACAGTGCCGGCCAAGCCGGCCGGCAACCGTGGATGGCTCGGAAGCTAGTCGATCAGCAGAAAGCGGAGAAAACCGATACGGCAAAAGAGGCTTTGGCGAACCGTCGTGCGAAGCTTCTCGTTGCAGCACTCACTCCCGAGCAGAAATTGCAGCAGTTGACGGGCAGCCGCCCCGAGATCGTGCCCGAGCTTCCCAATTGCTTTGGCGCACGTCACGTACGAGGCATTTCAGAGCTTTCCATTCCGACCTTGCGGATCACCAATGGTCCGGTCGGCGTCGGTCAGAACGACTGCGTGTCACCCAGCGTAGTGGACACAAAAGCGGCGGGCATCTTCGGCGCGAACATGGCGGTCGCCTATACGCATCCGTCCTCGGCCAAGGCCACCGCGCTCCCCGCGGCAATCGGCGTCGCCGCCTCGTTTGATCCGGCCATCGCTGCAGCTTACGGGGAGGTCATCGCCAATGAGATGAACGCGCTTGCGCTTCATGTCTTCGAGGCTCCCGGGCTTAACCTGGCGCGATTGCCGATCTTGGGACGAAACTTCGAATATTTCGGCGAGGATCCCTATCTGACAGGCGTCATGGGAACTGCCGAAACGCGCGCAATCCAGGCGCGAGGGCTGATCGTCATGCCTAAGCACTTCGTCGCCAACGAACAGGAGACCAATCGCCAGACCATCGGGACCACGGTCGATCGGCAGACCCTGCGCGAGCTTTATCTCTTGCCGTTCGAAATGACGGTGAAGGATGCCAAGGCCGGCTCGATCATGTGCGCCTACAACTATGTGAACACCGTATCCTCCTGCGAGAACCGCGAGATGATAACGGACATCCTACGCGGCGACTGGGGATTCACGGGTTACGTCCAGCCCGACTTCTTTGGGATGAAGAGCACGGTTGCCACGATGAAGGCAGGGCTCGATCACGAGATGCCCCAACCTATTCAGTGGTCGCCCGCCCGCCTCAACGCGGCGCTTGCCGCAGGCGATCTCGCGACCGCGGACTTCGACCGGGCACTCGAACGTCGATACACGCAGATGTTCAAGGCCGGTATTTTCGACAGGCCCCTCGTGCAAAAGCCCATGGACGTCCGGGGCCACGGTACCAGAGCACGCGACATCGGCGTTCGGTCTGCCGTGCTGCTGCAGAACAATGGCACACTGCCGCTGCGGACCGACCTCGCCTCGATCATCGTGATAGGCAAGGCGAGCCAGGTCTATGCGCAGCAGGCCGTCGCGGGCGGCGCGCTCACCGGTAAGCCTATGGGTTCGGGCGGAGGCAGTTCAGACGTCGTGCCGCACTATTCCGTCACACCGGTTCAGGGCATTCTCAACGCGCTGAAGGCCAAGGGCAATGACGAAGCGGCGGTCAGACTGGTTCTCGTCGACGACGAGAACCGCACGGCCACGATCGACGGCGTCGGCGCGGGCTTCGATGCGGTTCTCGCCGAAGCCGCCAAGGCAGATGCCGTCGTTCTGATGGCTGGAACGATTTCCGAAGAAGGTGCCGATCGCGCCACGTTCCAGCTGGCAGATGGCAAGGTGCTCGCCGGCAAGGCCGCAGAAGGTCAAGGACTTGACTGGTATGCCGATCGCTCCGACGTGATCGCGGTCGTCGATCCCGGCAAGAATCCCAGAGCCGTGCTCGCGAAGAACAGTCAGACCCTTGCGATGATCAAGACAGTGCTTGGCACGCGGTCCACTTCCGGTACCGACATGCTGCGCAAGGCGGTGCTTGTGCTCAAGGACAACGCCAGCGTCGCAATGGATCCGGCGCTGGTCGGCAAGGATGGCCCTTCAATTCTCGAGGCCTGGTTTCCGGGGCAAGAAGATGGCAACATCGTTGCCGATCTTCTGTTCGGCTTGAGAAGCCCATCCGGCAAATTGCCGACGACATTCCCTTATTCGGGCAAGGGTTTCCTCGACACGGTCACGCCATCGCAATTCCCCGGGATTCCGGGCGCGGACGGAAAAACCCCGACCGTCGAATATACCGAGAAACTCGCCATGGGTTATCGGTGGTATGATGCGAACGTCAGTGGCGACTGCGCCGCGAGCGCGGGGCGCAACCCCTGTGTTGCCTTCCCTTTCGGCCACGGCCTTTCCTACACGACCTTCACCGTCAGCCGGCAGGCGCTTTCGTTCGATCGAGCGCGCAAGATTTGGCGCGCCCAAGCCCGGGTAACGAACACGGGCAAGCGCGTGGGCGCGGAAGTGGTGCAGGCCTATATCTCGTTGCCCGCGAGCGCGAGCGCGCTTGGCGCAGCGCAGCCTCCCAAGCGGCTGATCGGCTTTCAACGTGTTGAATTGAAGCCCGGCACTTCGAAGATCGTGACCATCACGATCGATCCCGCAACCAGCAATCACCCGCTCGAAGTGTGGAACGAAGCCGAGAAAAAATGGGTCACGCCCGCCGGGCAATATACTGTCTGGCTAGGCACTTCATCGTCCCCTGCAGACCTGACCACGGCGGGAACACTTTCGCGCTGACTCACAGCACAGAAATTCATCGCACGTACGGCTTCAGACAATCGCCGAAACTAACGATCGGACATTACCATCAGAGCCAGAGCCAGAGGACTGGCGTTGACCGGCATCCGGTGCTGCCGGATCGAACGGACGCGCCGGCAGGAATTTTCGGCCCCACCTGGCATGACATGCGATTCCAAGCGCAGCGAATTCAAGGCCGGCGTCTCGGGCAAGCGCGGCGAGCCCCCAACATAAGCCTTAGGCCTCCCCTATCGACTCCCGAGTTCCAAAGTCACCTTATCGATCCTCGCCGGGGAACTGCATCCGTGTGACGGGTCATGGAACATTTGGGTCGCCGGCAGGTTCTGAGTTGAGGTGCTCGTCGAACGCAATGACGGAGCTTTCATCAAGGGAGATATCTTATGCTTCGCTGGGCCATTATCTTTGCCGTTGTCGCCTTGATCGCTGCGCTGCTTGGCTTCGGCGGCGTCGCAGGCCTTTCTGCTGATTTCGCAAAGGTCTTCCTATTGGTTGCGGTAGTTCTTGTCGTGCTGGGCTTCCTCTTCGGACGTGGTCCTAGAGTCCCGTAAAGACCGATCGATACCTAATCTGTCAAAGCGGGCGGCGTAGTCGCGATCTCGGAAATCTGCCGAGCTCGCAGCTACGCCGTTCGGCATAAATCGGTGGATGTTTTTCGCTAAGTATCATCGACGAGGAACTTCAGGTTCTCCTAACCTGAGGGTTCATGAATCGGGCAACGGTTCGCCGTCTCGCGGAAGGCCGCGGAGTGGCGATAGGTATCCTTTCGCGCGCGATTGATATCTCCCAACGGCTGGTGCGCAACGATCCCCGTCCAAACGCTAAAGCGCATCTCTTCGTTCACGCGTCGCAGCACGTCGGCATCCCAACTGTCCTGGCGTGGTATGCGCAGTGTCGCGATCCTGGCGAAGGGGGCATCGTCCTCCTTCCACTCCACCCTGGGATCTTCGACCGGCTGCTTGGCCAAGTCGCGGCATAGCTGCGCTTCGAATGCCCACTCGCCATCGATGACCGCCATCTGTTTGCGCACATCCTCACGGATCGCATCGCGGCGATTCGTGGTATCGATCGTCTCACCGGTCAGGGCGGTGAGAGATGCGCTGATCGGCCGCAGACGATATTTGGCAATGTAGTCGCCGTGGCGGAACGGGGTGACGCTGAAATACGTCTCGCCAAGCGGATCGACCTGTGGCGCGCCGCCGAGGCTCCCAAGCTTCGGACTGTCAAGCCCGACGAGGCCGAGCGCCCCGTTCACTGCCTGGAGCACCTTCGACAAGACCACCTTGATGCCTTCTGCCCTGTCGGTCGTTTTGGCGAGCAGCGCGAGGTTGCCAGCGAATTTCTTGGCCGTCGGCACAAGGAAGATCGGGCCGTTGATCATCACGAAATCCTGCGCCGTGCCTTCGGCGCCCGGTAGCCGCGCCCCGTCGACGCCGGTCACCTTCAGCGCAAGGCCACGTGGCAGCGCGATGGCATCGTCGAGGATATCGCCAGGATTGGTCGAGATCCGGACAAAGGCTTCGTGGTCTCCGGGTCGAGCGAAAAGCCCCTGCGCCAGCTCGGGCGCCAGACCCGGTTCCACGGTGAACGTGCCCTGGAGGATCGCATGCGCCTTGGCATGCACTGCGCGGACCGCGTGGCCGTAGTCTTCGTGAGTCCTTGCCAGGATCTCATCGAAGGTCGCGTTGAGTTGGTCGACCGTCTCTTGTTCGTCCTCGCGGTAGGTCTCGACGTCGGGCATATAAGGAACGGGTGGGAGGGTGAGCATTTCAGAACTCCGGCAACGATGGCGTTTCCGAAAGGAAGCGGCGGGCGTGCTCGCAGGTTCCTCCAATCCTCGAAGAAACAAAGATGTCCGCGGCCCGTTCAGCGGGAATGCGACATGACCATTCGTTCGTCACTTCGTCCCGTGATCCGCTTGCGGCGGTGCCAGGCCATCTGCCCATAGCGTTCGAGCGTATCAGCGCTTCGACCGATCGCGCCGGGCTCGACCGCGACGTCGCGCAGGAGGTGCCCGTCGCGATCGAGATCAACGGGTTCGGCTATGCCGTGCTGATGGCGACGCCGCTCGATCTAGACGACCTGATCTACGGCTTTCTGCGCGCCGAGCGTCTGGCCGCCACGGCCCGACAGATCTTCGCCATCGACTGCTATCGGCTGGAAGCAGGCTATATCGCCCGGGTCACCGTCGACGCTGCCGTTGCGGAGCGGCTGACCGATCGCGTGCGCCATCGCACCTCGGACAGCAGTTGCGGTCTGTGCGGCGTAGAGAATCTCGAGCAGGCAATGCGCGAACTACCTCGGCTGACTGCGGCGTCGGACGCGTCGAGCCTGGCCGTGTTTCGCGCGCTCGGTGCATTGCCGGACCATCAACCGCTCAACCGGATGACCGGCGGTGTCCATGCTGCCGCTCTCTGCGATGCTGAAGGCCATATCCGCGTGGTGCGAGAGGACATCGGCCGGCACAACGCCTTCGACAAGCTGATCGGCGCGATGATGCGGGAGCGGCTCGACTGGGACGGCGGCTTCGCGCTGCTCTCCTCGCGCTGTTCCTACGAGCTGGTCGAGAAGGCGGTGCTCAGCCAGTGCCCGATGCTCGTGACAATCTCCGCGCCAACCAGTCTGGCGCTGGCGCGGGCCCGCGAAGCCGGGCTCGACCTACGGGTTCTGGCCCGGTCCGATTCGCTGCTCTCGCCGGTCTTCCCGGCATGACCGCGCCGCGCAAGGGCCGGGTCAAACCATTCGAAGGTCCCGCCGGGGGCTGGGGATCGGTGCGCTCGCTCGCCGACATTCTGCCGCGCGAACGGCTCGGGCCCGTGGCACTGGCGCAGCTCGCACGGCAGAACAAGACAGAAGGCTTCGCTTGCGTGAGCTGCGCTTGGCCCAAGCCGGCAGACGCGCATCCAGCCGAATTCTGCGAGGAAGGCGCGAAAGCGACCGCCTGGGAGCTGACGACGCTGCGGACCACGCCCGCGTTCTTCCAAGAGCACACGCTGACAGCGCTGCGCGGCTGGAGCGACTACGACCTCGAGCAGCACGGGCGGCTGACCCATCCGCTATGCTACAATCGCGAGACCGATCGATACGAGGCCATCTCCTGGGACGAGGCCTTTGCGGCGATCGGCGAAGCCCTGCGGCCGATTTCGCCGAAGGCAGTGGCCTTCTACTCGTCGGGCCGAACGAGCCTCGAGGCCTCCTACATGTACGGGCTGATGGCGCGGATGTTCGGCAACCAGAATCTGCCCGACAGCTCGAACATGTGCCATGAGTCCACGTCGGTCGGCCTAAAGGCGGCGATCGGCGTGCCCGTGGGAACGACCCGGCTCGAAGACTTCGATCACGCCGACGCGCTGTTCTTCTTCGGCCACAACACCGGCTCCAACGCGCCCCGAATGCTCCACAACCTGCGCAGCTGCCGCAAGCGAGGGGTCGAGATCGTAACGTTCAACCCCCTGCGCGAGCGCGGCCTCGAACGCTTCACCGACCCGCAGAACCCGATCGAGATGACGACACTGCGCGAGACGGACATCTCTACCCAGTATCACCAGCTCAAGGCCGGGGGTGACATCGCTGCCATCATGGGCATGGCGAAATTCCTGATCGAATGGGACGATGCGGCCTCGGCTGCCGGTGCCCCACCCGTGCTCGACCACGATTTCATCGACCAGCACACCAAGGGTTTCGAGGATTTCGTCGCGCTCGTCCGTTCGACGACCTGGAAGACGATCGAGAAGGAATCCGCTTTGTCGCGCAGCGCCATCGAGGAAGCCGCGCAGGTCTATGCCGATGCCAAGGCGGTCATGGCAATCTACGGCATGGGCCTGACCCAGCACGTCAAGGGCGTCGACAACGTCCGCATGCTGGTGAACCTGCTGCTGCTGCGCGGAAACATCGGCAAGCCCGGCGCCGGGCCGATGCCCGTCCGCGGCCATTCCAATGTCCAGGGCCAACGCACCGTCGGCATCACCGAGAAGACCGAACTGGTTCCGATCGAAAGGCTCGAGCAACAGTACGGTTTTTCCGCCCCGCGCGAGAAAGGGCTCGATACGGTCGAGACCTGCCGCGGCGTGATCGACGGATCGGTGAAGGCCTTTGTCGGGCTCGGCGGCAACTTCCTGCGCGCCGTACCCGAGACCGAGGCGATGGAGAGGGCGTGGCCGAACCTTGAAGTGTCGGTCCAGATCGCCACCAAGCTCAACCGCAATCATCTGTTTCCCGGCAAGGTGACCTACCTGCTCCCCTGCCTCGGCCGCATAGAGCGCGACGTGCAGGCCAGTGGGCCGCAGGCCGTGTCGGTCGAGGATTCGACGAGTTGCATCCACGGCTCGCGCGGCAAGATCGCGCCCGCCAGCGAGCACCTGCTCTCCGAACCGGCGATCGTCGCCGCGCTCGCCAAAAGGCTCCTTCCTGCCAATCCCAAGGTCGACTGGGATGCCTGGACCGCCGACTACGGCCTGATCCGCGAAGCTATCGAAGAAACCTATCCCGAGATCTTTCCCGACTACAACGCGCGGCTCTTCACCCCTGGCGGCTTCTGGAAAGGCAACAAGGCGGCCGAGCGCATCTGGCTGACGGAAAGCGGCAAGGCCGAGTTCTTCACGCCCAAGTCGCTGAACGCCGCCGGGTTCGAGGACGCCGACAAGCGCTTCCGCCTCATCACCCTGCGCTCGAACGACCAGTTCAACACCACGATCTACGGCTATCACGACCGCTTTCGCGGCGTGAAAGGCACACGCGACGTGCTGTTCATGAACGTCGCGGACATGCTCGCCGAAGATCTGACCGAAGGCGAGATCGTCGCGCTGGAGAGCGACGCCGGCGACGGCGTGCGGCGACGGCGTGAAGGGCTGATCGTGACGCCCTACGACATTCCGCGCGGCTGCCTCGGTGCCTATTATCCCGAGGCCAACGTCCTCATTCCGATCGAGCATCATGCCGACGAGAGCCATGTTCCCGCGGGCAAGTCGGTTCCCGTCAGAATCGCGCGCGGGTGAGTGCTGCTCTCCCCTATTGCGGCGCGGCGCCACTGCCAGCTGAGCTCTGGGAGCGCTGGAATCTCGATCCCCTCGTGATCGCGGGCCTGATCGTAGCGATCTGGGTCGGGCGAAGTCTGGGACTGCGCATGACGCCATGGGCGGCCGGAATCGCGATTCTGGCCGCGGTCTTCGTGTCTCCGCTCTGTGCGCTCGGCTCTGCGCTTTTCGCTGCGCGTGTGGCCCATCACGTGATCCTCGCGGGCGTGGCTGCGCCATTGCTTGCGCTGGCGCTTCCGCGCGCGGGCGGATCGGTGCCGCGCTGGGCGGCGGTCCATGCCCTTGCCTTCTGGCTCTGGCACGCGCCGCCGATCTACGCTCAGGCGCTTGCGAGCGACGCGGTCTACTGGCTGATGCAGGCGACGCTGCTCGGATCGGCACTGATGTTCTGGCGCGCGGTGCGCGGTGCCGCACCGCCGCTCGCAATCGCTGGCCTGCTTGCCACGATGGTACAGATGGGCCTGCTCGGCGCGCTGCTCACCTTTACGACGACGCCGCTCTACGCGTGGCATAGCGTGACCACGCAAGCCTGGGGTATTTCGCAACTGGCCGACCAGCAACTCGCGGGGCTGATCATGTGGGTGATCGGCGGCGCGCTCTACCTCGCAACGGCCCTCAAGGTGGCGAGCCGGCTCATCGGCGACCCAACCCGCCCGGCACGCGCGTGATCCAGGCCATCCGCCGATGGGCCGCGCGGCATGCGGCCGAGGGTCGATACTCCCCGGTCGGCATCGCGTTTCACTGGATCATGGCGGCGCTGATCGTCTTCCAAATCTACTGGGGCTGGCGCATGAGCCGCCTGCCGGTGGGCGGCGACAAGCTCGATGCCTATGCGATCCATTCCGAGATTGGACTGGCGATGCTGGTTCTGGCCGCCATGCGCTTGGTATGGCGGATGATCGTGCCGGGACCGATCAACGACGCCGATCGACTCGGCTGGCAGACCCAACTCGCCTATCTGACGCACGGGCTGTTCTACATCTGCTTCTTCGGCCTGCCGTTGACCGGTTGGGCCATGTGGTCGGCGCTCGATGGCGCGCCACCGCTCGATCTGCTGGGCCTACCTTGGCCCGAGATGCCGTTCCACGACGTGCCGATCGCGATCCAGTGGGCCGTGCTCGACTGGGCTGAAGGCATTCACGCGCTGCTCGTGCTGTGCCTGCTCGTCATGGTACCGCTGCATGTCGGCGCCGCGCTCAAGCACCACTTTTGGGACAAGCACGATACGCTCATCGGGATGCTGCCGGCGCTCGACGATGACGAGGATGAGCCGGGGAAGCCTCGGCCCGGCCTGCGTGATGCAGCCCTGCCAGATTCTCCACCTCGGCCGGCTCCAGCGCGCGGCTGACGGCGAGCATCTGTCCCATTCCGTCACCCCGTCGCTTGCCCGTGCGCCAGGCGAGAAGCTGCGCCTCGACGTAAGCGGCAGACTGCCCTGCGAGCGGAGGGTTCGCGGGTCCAAGCCCCTCGCCGGTAGGCCCATGGCATGCTGCACAGCGCGCGGCATAGAGCGGCGACACCCGTGGCAGAGCGGAAGCGGTGGCGGGAAGCGTCGCGTAGTAGGCGGAGACCTTGCCGCGATCGTCGAGGTCGAGCCCGCGGACAATCGCACGCATCTCGGCATGTTCTCGCCGACCGTTGGCATAGTCGTCGAGCTGGCGATGGAGGTAGCCGGCGTCGAGCCCGGCGAGGCGCGGAACCAGCCTGCCGTCGCCCTCGCCCTTCAGACCATGACACGACGCGCAGGCATGGGTCGGACCGCCGTCGCCGCCGCTCAACGCGATGACTTCGCCGCTCGCGGTAAAGGCCGGATTGCCGCCGCCGGCATCGGCGCAGCCGCCCAGGATCGCAGCCAAAAGCAGAAAGGAGGCGGACTTGGGCACGCCATCGGAACAGTTGCGGCGCCGGGCGGTTCCACGATCGGAGGCACGACAGAGAAATGGGGGTGCGTATCGCCTTTATCGCGGCATTGCTGCTAACCGGTTGCGAGAATGTCGGCATAGCCCCTAATCCGGCCGGTGCCGAAGCCGCCGCGCGTGGACGCGTCGCGGCCGAGCGCCTCGGTTGCGGCGCTTGCCACGTCATTCCGGGCATCTGGCCCGCGGGCACCAGCGGACCATCGCTCGAAAACTTCCGCCATCGCGCCGCGATCGCCGGCCGTTATGCCAATCGGCCCGACCGCCTCGCCGATTTCCTGCTCGATCCCTCCGAAACGGCCATGCCGCGCCAGCCGATGAGCGCGCGCGACGCCGCGGACATCGCCGCTTTTCTGCATTCTGCCCCGCAATCCGCAAATGCGCGTTGAAGCCGGCCTGACCTCCGTGCTGAGCGGATGGCCGCCACCCGTGCTCGACGCGGGCGGCCCCTTTGCCCAGCCCGTGGCGCTGCTCGCCTGGGCGCTGCTGATCGGCGGAGCCGTGGTACTGATCGTCGTCCTGGCGGCTCTCGCCGTGGCGCTATGGGGCAAGCCGTCGCTGCGCCGCCGGCTCGGCGGCGACCGCGCGATCTGGCTCGGCGGCGTCGCTTTTCCCGGAGTGATGCTGACCGCGCTGCTGATCTGGGGTTTGCGGCTGACCGACGATCTCCAGGCGACCGGTCCGCGCGCTGGCGAGATGCGCGTGCGCATCACCGGCGAAATGTGGTGGTGGCGCGTGGCCTATCTCGACGATGCAGGGCGTACGGTGATCCGCGACGCCAACGAGCTGCACGTCCCGGTCGGGCAAAGCGTGCTGCTCGAACTCGATTCCGCCGATGTGATCCACAGCTTCTGGATACCAAACCTCGCCGGCAAGATGGACATGATTCCCGGCCGCACCAACCTGCTGCGCATCCAGGCGGACAAGCCCGGCACCTATGGTGGCCAGTGCGCCGAATACTGCGGCGGCCCGCATGCGCTGATGGGCTTCGCGGTCGTCGCACACCCGCCCGAGACCTTCGCACGCTGGCAGGCGAGCCGACGCGCTCCGCCCGCACCCAAGACGCAGCCGGGCGCGGAACTCTTCCGATCGAGCGGGTGCGCCGCATGCCACACGATCGCGGGGACGGAGGCCAACGGTCTCGCCGGCCCCGATCTCAGCCATGTCGGTTCGCGCCGTACGCTGGGCGCGGGCATCCTGCCCAACAACCGCGGCACCTTGATGGGCTGGATCGCCGACAGCCAGTCGCTCAAGCCGGGCAATCGCATGCCGAACTACAAGCAGCTTTCGCCCGAGGAACTGGCCACGCTCGCGACCTACATGGAAAGCTTGAAGTGAGGTCCGAGACGGGCTTCGACCCCGCGCTCTACGACCGCTTCCCGACGCAGGGCGAACGGCCGAAGCACGAGGAGCCTCAGCTCCGGCGCATCTGGTGCGCGCCCAAGGGCTGGGAATACCTGACCGTCGTCAACAACAACTACGTCGGGATCTACTACCTCGGCACGGCCTTCCTGTTCTTCCTGCTCGCCGGCGTGCTGGCGCTGGTGATGCGCGTCCAGCTCGCCGCACCGTTGATGGACGTGCTGCCACAGGCGACCTACAACCAGGTCTTCACCATGCACGGCACGGTGATGATGTTCCTCTTCGCCGTGCCGATGGTCGAGGCCGCGGGCGTGCTGCTGCTGCCGCAGATGCTCGCTGCGCGCGATCTGCCCTTCCCGCGCCTGTCGGCCTATGCCTTCTGGGCCTACGCCGTGGGCGGCCTCGCCTTCTTTGCCTCGCTGTTCGTCGGGCTCGCCCCCGACGGCGGCTGGTTCATGTATCCGCCGCTGACCTCGAAGAGCTATTCGCCCGGGATCAACACCGATTTCTGGTTGCTGGGCATCGGCTTCATCGAGATCAGCGCGATTGCCGGCGCGATCGAGATCATCGTCGGCGTTCTGCGGACGCGCGCGCCGGGAATGAGCCTCGACAAGATGCCTATCTTCGCCTGGGCCATGCTGGTCTTCGCGGTGATGATCGTCATCGCCTTTCCCAGCGTGATCCTCGCGACCCTGCTGCTCGAGATCGAGCGCGCCTTCAACTGGCCGTTCTTCGACGCGACGCGCGGCGGCGATCCGCTGCTGTGGCAACACCTGTTCTGGTTCTTCGGCCATCCCGAGGTCTACATCATCTTCCTGCCCGCCGCGGGAATGATGAGCATGATCATTCCTACGATCGCACGCACCGAACTGGTCGGCTACCGGCTGATCGTCCTCGCCATGATCGCCACCGGGTTCATCAGCTTCGGCGTCTGGGCGCATCACATGTTCGCCACCGGGCTGCCGCCGATGACCTCCGGCTTCTTTTCGGCGGCATCGATGGCGGTCTCGATGCCGGCGGGCATCCAGGTCTTCTCGTGGATCGCGACCTTCGCGATCGGCAAACCGCGGTTCAACACGCCGGGGCTCTTCGCCATGGGCAGCGTCGTGATCTTCGTCACGGGCGGACTGACCGGCGTCATGGTCGCGCTCGTGCCGTTCGATTGGCAGGCCCACGACACCTATTTCATCGTCGCGCATCTCCACTACGTCCTGATCGGCGGCATGGTCTTCCCGCTGTTCGCGGCAATGTACTACTGGACGCCGATGGTCAGCCGTTCCGCACTGTCGGAACGGTGGGGCAAATGGGTGTTCGGGCTGATGTTCGTGGGCATGAACGTCGCCTTCATGCCCATGCATCTGGCGGGCCTCATGGGCATGCCGCGGCGGGTCTACACCTATCTGCCGGGCAGCGGCTGGGACCTGCCCAACCTGATCTCGACGATCGGCGCCTTCATGCTGGCGCTGGGCGTGCTGCTGTTCCTGATCGACATGGCGCGCCGGTTCCGCCTCGCTCCGGGCGGCGGCAACGCGGGCAACACCTATGGCGCCGGCACGCTCGAATGGTTGCCGACCGAGCTGTTCTCGACGCGATCGATCCCCGTGGTGAAAAGCCGCGAACCGCTGTGGGACAATCCCGACCTGTCGGACGATGTCGAGCAGGGCCGCTACTTCCTGCCCAATTCGGCCACCGGCCGGCGCGAGACGATCGTCACCAGCCCGCTTCTGGCCGAACCGCAATATCTGCAGATGATGCCGGGGCCCTCGCCCTGGCCTTTCGCCGCGGCGATCTTCACCGCGGGCTTCTTCCTCGCGCTGACGGTTCAGGCCTACATGTTCGCTTGGGTCAGCGGCGCACTGGCGACCGTGGCCGTCCTGCGCTGGCTGTGGGACACCGACCGGCCGGTCGATCAGCCGCATGTCGATATCGGCGCGGGCATCCGGGTGCCGACCTATGTCACCGGGCCGAGCAGCCACGGCTGGTGGGCTATGGTGATCCTCATGATCGTGATGGGCATGATCTTCGCCATGGCGCTGTTCAGTCTCGCCTTCCTTTGGGGAAATCAGCCGAGCTTCTGGACCAAGCCTCTGCCGCTGACCGAGGGCATGGGAATAGTGGCAGGCTACGCAGGCGTCATGCTGGCGGCCTGGGCGACGCGGCGCCTCCATCTCGGCGGAAAAAGCTGGGCGTCGATCCCCGTGCTGCTCGGCGCCCTCGCAACACTCGGGCTGACCTGGCTCGACGCGAGCGCGTGGTTCGCGCTTCTTCCTCCCGATACCAGCGGTCAGAGCGCCGCAGTCAACGCGATCCTCTGCCTGCAAGCGATGGTCGGCGCAATCGCGATGCTGATGGCGGCCTATCTCGGTTGGCGCGCAGTGAAAGGGCTGATCAGCGCAACGCGTAACAACACCCTCGACCTCACCTGCCTGTTCGTCGGCTACACGGGCGCGCAGGGCCTGGTCGGCACGATCTTCTCCCGCGCGATAGGCGCATGACAACCTGGTTCATTCTGCTCGGCGGCCTGATCGTCTGGACAGCGCATTTCTTCGGGCTCTATGCGCTGGCCGAGATCGCGCCCGCACCGTGGCGCGTTGTGGTGCTGACCCTGGCCTGCCTGGTCGCCGATCTGTGGCTGCTACACTACGTTCGACACCTGCCCCGCGACGATGCCTTTTCCGTCTGGCGTCGATCCGTAGCCACGGGCGGCGCCTTGCTCAGTCTGCTGGCGGTAACATGGCAGGCGCTTCCGGCGCTGACGTAGAGAACAGCGGTGCGCGCAATTGCTCTGCGACCGAGCGCGGTTTCACGAGGAAACTCCGTGTTATCTCCGGCTCAGAACCGATAGGGATCGAAACAAGCCTCGTCAGGGTCGCGCTTGCCGCCCAGCGCGGCCGAAAGCAGTTCAGATGCCAAGGCGGAAAAGGCGATTCCGTTTCCGCCGAAGCCAGCGGCAAGCCACACATTTTCCATGTTCGCTGCCTTGCCGATCGCGGGAAGGCCATCGGGTGACGTGCCGAAAGTCGCGGCCCAGGTCCGGTCGACGGTAATCTCGTGCCCCCCGAGCAGGGCTTGAAGCTTGGCAGTGATGAGCCCTGCCTTCGTCGGGAGTAGTTCATCGCGACGCAGCGGATCGCAAAGGTCTTCGTCCTCGCCACCGGCGATGATGCGGCCATCCGCATCCGCCCGCACATAGAGATAGGGATCGGCAGCTTCCCATATCATCGCGTTTTCGCGCCAGAGTGGTGCCACTCCGGGCGCCGTCGCGATAACGAAGGTCGAGATCAGCTTGAATGCCGGAGGAAGGAAAAGCTCGGCCTTTTCGTAGCCGGTCGCCAGAACGACGTGGCGCGCCACGATCTCTGCTCCGCCTTCGAGTGACACACAGGCGCCCGCCGACGTCCGCGCGATACTCGCCACGTTTTGCGGGTAGCAGAGGACCGCGCCGCGCTGGCGAGCGCGTTCGAGAAGACCGCGGCAGGTCTTGACCGGATCCAGTGCGAAGCCATCGGCGGACACGATCGAAGCCCGGGGTTCAATGTCGAAACGCTCGGCCGTCGCCCGCGCGTCGAGAAAACGGCTTGGCAGGCCATTCCGACCGTGCAGCGCCGCCTCGCGTTCGAGGCCCGCCGCGTCGAGTTCTGGTCCCTCGAGATAGACCGTGGGACATGCCAGCCGTCCACTGTCGATTTGCAGGCGATCGAGCCGCTCGCCGAAGCGCGCGACCGCCTCGTGCACGCGTGTCCACCGTCGCGTCGCTTCCGCTTCGCCCAGACGGTCGGCCAGCTCGGATAGCGGAACGTCCATGGCCCACATGATCTGCGCGGTCGAAGCGGCGGTACTTCCGAGGCCGGGCGACCGCCGATCGAGCACGACGACCGAGTGGCCATCGGCAGACAGCCGCTCAGCCAGGATCGCACCCGTGATCCCGCTGCCGACGATGGCCACGTCGCAGCCCGACCGCGGCAGGTCGTCCGCGGCGGGCATGTTCCAGGTTGCGTCATCCCACGGCGTGTCTCCCGTGCGCAGATCGAGCCTTTCGGTCAGCATGCCGGATCAGGCCAGCATGCGCACCTTGGGTTCGCGATCCCAATGTCGTGCCGGTGCGATCTTGGCGAAACTCTCGATCGGCACGACACCCTCGTCCGGTTCGACCCCGGCCTTGTCGAGGATGACCTGCGTGCCCGGGCAATGACCGATCGTCTTGCAATGACCAAAGGCGTCCATGAACCACTGCACGGCCGCGCCATCGCGCGCGAGCTGTTCGGCCTGGTCAGGCATGAGGATCGAAGCGATCGCGTCGAACAACACCGAAGGCGATCCTGCGAGCTGGCCGTCGGCCTTGAGCGTGCCGCCCTTGAGCTTGAGCTCGCCGATCTTGGGCGCGACCAGGAACACCGTGCCGCCCGCCTTCTCGATCTCCCCCTTGAGCTTGTCGATCATCGCCTTGTCCGAACCTTCGGCGAAGAGAAGCCCGACCTTGCGACCCGTCAGCGGCGGCTGGCCTTGCCCGACGATCGACAAAGCCGGGCTCGGCTTCATATCGATCGGACCCTTCGCCGCCGGCGCCGCCTTGGGCAGCGGCATCGCGAGCCCGTCTGCGACGCGCTGCGCAAGATCCTCGTCGATATTGCGCAAGCGCGAAAGCACGCGCGTGCGGACATGTTCGAGCGCGACCTTCGACAGCTCGAAGGTCAAGGCGCTGGCGATATGTGCCTGCTCTATCTCGGTCTGCGAGCGGTAGAACAGCCGCGCGTGGCTGTAGTGGTCCGCGAAGAGTTCAGGCCGGATGCGCAGCTTGTCGCCACCGTCGTTGCGCTCGTCATTGATCGTGAGGCTGGTAAAGCCGGTCTCCGGGCATTCGCGCGGGCCACCGGGTTCGCCGATTTCGGACAGGCTGTTGGGCTCGTAGTTGGCGCGGCCCTTGGGCACCTGCGTCTGCATGTGCCCGTCGCGCTGGAAATTGTGCATCGGGCACTTGGGCGCGTTGATCGGCAGCTGGTGGAAATTGGTGCTGCCCAGGCGCTTGAGCTGGGTGTCGAGATAGGAGAACAGTCGGCCCTGGAGCAGCGGGTCGTTCGAGAAGTCGATGCCGGGCACGACATTGGCCGGACAGAAGGCGACCTGCTCGGTCTCGGCAAAGAAGTTGTCGGGATTACGGTTCAAGGTCATGCGACCGACGATCTCGACCGGGATCAGTTCCTCCGGGATCAGCTTGGTCGCGTCGAGCACGTCGAAGTCCTGCTTCACCGCCCAAGCCTCATCGAAGACCTGCAAGCCAAGGTCCCAAGCCGGAAAATCGCCCGCAGCGATCGCCTCGAACAGGTCGCGGCGATGGAAATCGGGATCGGCGCCGGCGATCTTCACGGCCTCGTCCCAAGTGGTCGATTGGAGACCGAGCACGGGCTTCCAGTGAAACTTGACGAACTTGTGCTCGCCCTTGGCGTTAATCAGCCGGAAGGTGTTGACCCCGAAGCCCTCGATAGTGCGCAGCGAACGCGGGATCGTGCGATCGGACATGGCCCACATGATCATGTGCATGGTCTCGGGCATCAGCGAGACGAAGTCCCAGAAGGTATCGTGTGCCGAGGCCGCCTGCGGATAGCCGCGATCGGACTCCATTTTCACCGCGTGAACCAGATCGGGGAACTTCATCGCATCCTGGATGAAGAACACCGGGATGTTGTTCCCGACCAGATCCCAGTTGCCTTCCTCGGTGTAGAACTTGACCGCGAAGCCGCGCACGTCGCGCGGCGTATCGACCGAACCGGCTCCACCCGCCACAGTCGAGAAGCGGGTGAACAGCGGAGTCTGCTTGCCAATCTCCTGGAACGGTGCCGCCTTGGTGAGTTCTGGGATCGCCTTCGTGCATTCGAACACGCCGTGCGCAGCCGAACCGCGCGCGTGGACGATACGCTCGGGGATACGCTCGTGATCGAAGTGGAAGATCTTCTCGCGCAGAACGAAATCCTCGAGCAAGGTCGGCCCGCGCGCACCGGCCTTGAGGCTGTTCTGGTTGTCGCTGACACGAATGCCCTGGTTGGTTGTCAGGTGCGCATCTGCATCGCGATGGCCGCCGTCATGCGGAATATGCTGGTGGGTCTCGCCGCCGTTGCCGAGGCTGGCGTCGCGCGCCGCAGCAGGGGCTTGCTGGGATTGGGGCTTGGGCGTCTTGGCCATGGGGCATCTCCTCGGGAAGTCCGCATAGAAGAGCCCCGGAAGACCACCGGTTCCCACTGATCTGATCTATCCAAATGAAATTGAGCAGCTTTCGTCGGCAAGCGATCCCGTTAGTCTTCGGAGGCCCGCTGTTTCGCCGCTTCTGCGCGATATACAGCCAAGCTCCGCTTGCTGTTTCCATGCGCAAACATCGGCTTTGTTCGCATGCTAAGCACCGCATGCCTATCGGCGCTTGCCCCTCCGAAAGAAAACCTTGGCTTGACCCAACCATAGTCAACCCAATAAGTAGACTTTACACCGCACGGATCGGGAGGCCAGGCCCGCCGTGCAATTCCGGTACCTGGTCCGCGGCTTTTGATCGGGAAGCAGCTTGCTCCGCGTTACCAACAGCTAAAGCGCGCGATGCTTCGGGCGACAACGCCAGGCCTCGTGTTCCCTCCACGATGAGAGGTGATGCGATGCGCATGTGTTTCAGCATGAAATAGCACGGGGGCGGGACGCGGCGCGATGCGCGCGACCAGGCTGGCGCCGAACGGGCCTGCAGGTTTGCCCTCCACCGTTCCCCGCGGCCGTCCGCGCGACGCGCCGCGTCCCGTAATCCTATCCCTTCGCAAGATGCGCGCCACCAGCGCGCTGTTTTCCCATGCCCGTTGGCCGAGCGGCATCCTCCGCAGGCCTGAGAGGCTTGCCCTTTTTCTTCAGCTCAGGAACTTCGCACTTGTCTTATTCGTCACGCACGCTCCGCCATCTCGCCCTTGCCTCGAGCGGCCTTGCCCTCTTCGCTTCCGCCCTGACCGCCAATGCGGCCGAGGCCCATGAAGACGAGGCATCGACCGCCATCGCCGACGAGGCCGCCGACGCCGCGGGCGGCGCAGCGATCGTCGTTACCGGTTCGCGCCGGCGTGAAGAAAAGGCGCAGGACGTACCGATCGCGCTCAGCGTAGTCAGCGCTGCCTCGCTCGAACGGCGCGGCGACTATACGCTCGGCCAGATCCAGCAGCAGGTGCCCAGCCTGCAGGTGTTCAGCTTCAATCCGCGCAACACCAACATCAACATCCGCGGCCTGGGCAGCAACGTCGCCCTGACCAACGACGGGCTCGAGAACGGCGTCGGTTTCTACATCGACAACGTCTATTACGGCCGCGTCGGCCTTTCGCAGTTCGACCTCGTCGATCTCCAGCAGATCGAGGTCCTGCGCGGCCCGCAGGGCACGCTGTTCGGCAAGAACACCACTTCGGGCGTGATCAACATCACCAGCCGCAAGCCCAGCTTCGATCCCGAACTCTCGGCCGAGGCTTCGGTCGGCGACTATGGCTACTACCAGGTCCGCGGCTCGGCCTCGGCGCCGTTGATCTCGGACCTGCTCGCGGTGCGCGTCAGCGGCGCGCTCACCGAGCGGCGCGGTTTCCTCTACAACATCACCCAGAAGGAACGCGCGCAGGACTACTACAACGCCAGTGTGCGCGGCCAATTGCTGTTCACGCCGAGCAGCGACGTCGAAGTCCGGATCATCGGCGACTATTCGAAGCAGCGCCAGAACTTCGTGATGAACCTGTTCACCGAAAACCACACGACCTACGAGAACGGCGCGGTCATTCCGAACAACCTGCTCGACCGCCTCGCTCGCTTCTCCAACTCGATCGTGCCGAGCTTCAATGCCTTCGATCGGATCGGCCAGGCGGATGGCCACTACCAGTCGAACATGGACGGCTACGGCGTTTCGGGCCAGCTCGACTGGGATCTCGGCGGCTCCAAGCTGACCGCGATCACCGCCTATCGCTGGTGGGACTGGAACCCCGCCAACGACGGCGATTCGACGCTCCACCCAGTGATCACCAAAGCGCAGCAGTCGAACCGCCAGCGCCAGTTCAGCCAGGAAATTCGGCTCGCTTCGGACGGTGACGGCCCGCTGAGCTACGTCGTCGGCGGCTACTATTTCTGGCAGATCATCCGCGGCTACGGCAAGTCGGCCTATGGCCCGGCCGCCGGCCTGTGGAACCGCGCGCCCGGCGCGGCGGTACCACTCGCGGCCTGGGACTTGGCGCTCGACGGGTTCGAGGCGAATTCGACTTCTGATCCCCGGACCAAGTCGCTCGCCGCCTTCGGCCAGCTGGACTGGAAGATCACCGAGGCGCTGACCCTGACCGGCGGCCTGCGCTATACGCACGAGAAGAAGGACGGCTCCTACAATCAGTGGTGGGTGACGGGCCGCGATCTCGCGTCCGTGCCGGCGTTGACCGCCGCCGCGACCGCGATCCGCAGCCAGTTCAACCCGATCGTCAGCTATTCGACCGCCTTCTCGGACGACAGCGTCTCGGGCCTCGTCTCGTTGAGCTGGAAGATCGCGCCGCAGGTTCTGCTCTACGGCAGCTACTCGCGCGGCAACAAGTCGGGTGGCATCAACCTGACCAACCTGCCCACCGGCTTTACCGCAGCACAGGCCCGGGTTGCCCCGGAGAAGGTCGACGCCTTCGAACTCGGCTTCAAGTCGCAGTTCCTCGACAACCGCGTGACCTTCAACGGCGCGCTCTACCAGACCGATATCAGCGACTATCAGACCTCGATCACCGAACAGATCGCCAACACGGTCAACTACCGTCAGTACATCACCAACATCCCCAAGGTGCGTTCGCGCGGGTTCGAGGCCGACCTGAACGTCGCGCCTGTCGAGTACTTCAGCTTCAACGCCTCGATCGCCTATGCCGATGCGAAGTACATCGATTTCAAGAACGCACCGCAGGCGCCCGAACGGCTGAACATCTCGCAGATCCAAGACCTTTCGGGCGCGCCGCTCGCGGGCGTGCCGAAGTTCACCTACACCCTGGGTGCCGACGCCAACCTGCCGCTGGGCGAACTCGGCGGACGTGAGCTCACGCTCTACGGCCATGCCGACTATTCACACCGCTCGTCGTTCAACACCTCGTCGAGCAATTCGGCTTGGGCGCAGATCCCGGCCTTCGGCCTGGCCAACGCGCGCATCGGCCTGCGCACCGATGACGGGCTGATCGACGTCTCGTTCTGGGTGAAGAACCTGTTCGACAAGGACTACTACCTGAGCCTCTCGCCGGGCAACACCGGCGCCGTCACAGGCCAGGTCGGCGAGCCACGCACGCTCGGTGTCACGCTGCGCACCAAGCTCTGATGGTCCTGCGAAGAGGCTGATTTTCTGTCCCTTCTGCCCCTTCACAAACTCCCGCGTCCCGGCGCCCAAGCCGGGACGCGGCCTTTCCCAGCTCTCCGCGAAAGCAGACCGATGAAGCATGTTCTCCGCAACGCCGTCCTGGCCGCCACACTCCTGGCGAGCACCAGCGCCCCGGCCTTGGCCGAAGCTGCCAAGCGCCCCAACTTCCTGGTAATCGTCGCCGACGATCTCGGCTTCTCGGACATCGGCGCTTTCGGCGGTGAGATCGCGACGCCCAACCTCGACAAGCTGGCGTTGCAGGGCGTGCGGCTGACCGATTTCCACACGGCCCCAACCTGCTCGCCGACGCGCTCGATGTTGCTCACCGGCAGCGACAGCCACGTCGCCGGCCTTGGCTCGATGGCCGAGGGCATGGCTGCCAACCAGAGGGGCAAGCCCGGGCACGAAGGCTACCTGCGAAGCGACGTGGCAACCGTGGCCGAGCGACTGTCGACTGGCGGCTATCGCACCTTGTTCTCGGGCAAGTGGCACCTCGGCCTCAAGCCCGACCAGGATCCGCACGCGCGCGGCTTCCGGCAAAGCTTCGCCCTGCTCCACGGCGGCCACAACCATTTCGGCCTGGGCCTCTCGGTCGATCCAGCCAAGGGCTACACCTATTCGCAGGACGGCCAGGTTATCTCGAGCCTGCCCGCGACCTTCTACTCGTCCGACTATTTCGCCGATCGGCTTATCGACCAGCTTCAGACGGCCAAGCAACCGTCGGAAAGCAGCAAACCCTTTTTCGCACTGCTGACCTTCACCGCCCCGCATTGGCCGCTGCAGGCACCGGCGGCCGACATCGCGCGCTATCGCGGCCGCTATGACGAAGGCTTCGACGTGCTACGCGCCCGCCGGCTCAAGCGGCAGGAAGAGCTCGGCCTGGTCGCGCCGGGCACACTCGCCCATTCGGTCAAGGCGCCTGCGGGCGGCTGGGATGCGCTGACGGCCGAGCAGAAGCGAAACGCCAGCCGCGACATGGAGATCTACGCCGCGATGGTCGATCGCCTCGACCAGAATGTCGGCCGCGTCATCGAGACGCTGCGCAAGACGGGCGAGCTCGACAACACGATCGTCCTGTTCCTTGCCGACAACGGTGCCGAAGGGCTCGACGGCGAGACGACCGGCAAACAGCTGCTCGGCGCGCGCATTGCCGAGGCCGACAACAGCTTTGACAACCGCGGCGCGGCGAGCTCCTACGTCACCTATGGCCCCGGCTGGGCGCAGGCCGCCACGGCCCCGCGCTGGCTGATCAAGGGCTATGCGACCGAGGGCGGCACAAGGACGGTCTCGTTCATCAACGCCCCGGGCGCTGCCCGGCAGGGTCAGGTCGCGGGCGCCTTCACCCACGTCACCGACGTGGTGCCGACGATCCTCGACTTCGCCGGCGTCAGCCCGCGCGCCAAGAGCGCCACGGGCGAAGCGCTCAAGCCGATCACCGGCCACAGCTGGCGGCCCTATCTCGAAGCGAAGGCGCCTACGGTCTATGCCGCGGACGAGAGCCTAGGCACCGAGCTGTTCGGCTCGCGCTCGCTGCGCCAGGGCGACTGGAAGATCACCGACATCGGCGACGGCACCTGGCGCCTGTTCGATCTCGCCCGCGATCCGGGCGAAACGCAGGACCTATCGAGCCAGGACCCGCAGCGGCTCAAGGCGCTGTCCGAGCGCTGGCAGGCCTATGCGCAGCGCGTCGGCGTGATCATCCCCGACGGTGCTTCATACCGCCCATAAGCGACCAACTGCCCACCAAGCCCCTCTCGGGAGATACCCCATGACTCGCCTGTCACTTGCCGTGGTGCTGCTCTGTGCTTCGGCGCTCGCCACTCCCTCGATCGCCCAGGAGGCCCCCGGCGGGGTCGAAGGCTTCACCGGCAAGCTCGGGCCGACGATGGCGCAGTCGATCCCGGCCTTTCCCAAGCCGCCCGAGGCGCCGAAGGCCGCGCCCAACGTCCTGCTGATCCTGCTCGACGACGTCGGCTTCGCCGCGACCTCGACCTTCGGCGGCGGGGCGCGCACGCCGCATCTCGACGGGCTGGCGGCGAACGGTCTGCGCTACAACCGCTTCCACACCACGGCGATCTGTTCGCCGACGCGCGCGGCGCTGCTGACGGGGCGCAACCACCACCAGGTCGGCTTCGGCAACCTGGCCGACGTCGCCGCGGGCTTCCCCGCCTACAATTCGAACTGGAAGCGCAAAACCGCCTCGATCGCGCGCATCCTCCAGCTCAACGGCTATTCGACAGCGGCGATCGGCAAGTGGCACAATACGCCGCGCTGGGAAGTAACCGCCGCGGGGCCGTTCGACCGCTGGCCGACGCGGCTCGGCTTCGATCATTTCTATGGTTTCCAGGGGGGCGAGGACAACCAGTGGGAGCCGCACCTCTACAACGACACCACGCCGATCGAACCGCCGGCGACGCCCGAGCAGGGCTATCACCTGACCACCGACCTCGTCGACAAGACCGTCGCCTGGGTCGACGATCACGCCGCCGTCGCGGCGAAGAAGCCCTATTTCGTCTACTTCGCGCCCGGCGCGACGCACACCCCGCACCACGTCTCTCAGGAATGGATCGCGCGCAACAAGGGCCGCTTCGACGGCGGCTGGGACCGGTACCGCGAGGAAGCCTTCGCCCGCCAGAAGCGGCTCGGCGTCGTCCCCGCCGATACCAAGCTGACCCCGCGCCCCGAGGGCCTGCCCGCCTGGTCGAGCTTGTCCGACGACGAGCGCCGGCTCTATGCGCGACAGATGGAGGTGTTCTCGGCCTTCCTCGAGGAAACCGATGCCGAAGTCGGGCGACTCGTCGAGACGCTGCGCGCGCGGCCGGGCGGCGAGAACCTGCTCGTGCTCTACGTCGTCGGTGACAACGGCGGCAGCGCCGAAGGCGGTGTGCAAGGTTCGATCGCCAATGAAGGTGGGTCGGCCAGCGGCGCCCCACACGATGTCGCGACACAGCTCGCCAATATCGACAAGTTCGGTGGCCCTGAACTGTCCAACCACTTCTCGGCCGGCTGGGCCTGGACGACGACCACGCCGTTCCAGTGGGTCAAACAGGCCGCCTCGCACTTCGGCGGTACGCGTAACCCGCTGATCGTCAACTGGCCCGGCCACACCGCACAGCCCGGCAAGGTCCGCTCGCAGTTCGGCCACGTCAACGACATCGCCCCGACCATCCTCGACGCCGCCGGCATCGGCTTCCCCGAGGAAGTCGACGGCGTTCGCCAGGTGCCCTTCGAGGGCAAGAGCCTGGTCGCGAGCTTCACCAATCCGGCCGCACCCGAGAAACACACCGAGCAGTATTTCGAGATCTTCGGAAACCGCGCGATCTACAAGGACGGCTGGGTCGCCGCGGCCAAGCGCAAGTTCGCCCCCTGGCAACTGCTCGAGAACCTGCCCCGCGCCTTCGGCGACGACACCGCGACCGATCGCTGGGAACTCTACAACGTCGCCAAGGACTTCAGCGAGGCCAACGACCTGGCTCAGACGAATCCCGCGAAGCTCGAAGAGCTGAAGGCCGAATTCGTCCGCGAAGGACAGCGCAACGGCGTGTTTCCGCTGCTGCCGATCCCGCTGAACGCCCCGGCTATAGTCGATACCGCGCGGCGCAGCTTCACGTTCCGCCCGGACATCGGTCCGTTGCAAGCCACCGCCTTGCCCGATCTCGGCGGACAGGCGCACCGCTTCGAAGTCGACATCAAGGACGGCGCCTCAACCGGCAGCGGCGCCCTGATCGCGCAGGGCGGCCGGCTCGGCGGTTTCGTGCTCTATACCAGCGAGGGGCGCCTGGTGTTCGAGAACAATGCCTTCGGCCAGAAGCGCGACCGCGTCGTTTCCAGTGTTGCCCTGCCCGCCGGCGCGGCCAAGGTCGGTTTCGAGTTCACGCCGGCAGCAGGCGGAGTTCCGCGTTTGCCGATCTTCAGCAAGCCGGCAGCGGGCACGGTACGACTGTTCGTCGATGGCAAGCAGGTCGGCGCGGTGGCGGTCCAGCAATATCCGACCAGCGTCGGTTCCTTCGCCGAAAGCTTCGACATCGGACGCGATCGTGGCTCGCCCGTCAGCGGGGACGAAGCCGCCCGCCGCCCCTATTCGGGAAGTCTCGGCGAAGTACGGCTCGAACTCAAATGACGATACGGACCAGGGGGCAACGCGCCTCGTCCGCCCGTCCAAGTACATCGGCGATGTGTCGTTTCGCCCGGCCTATCGCCAGTGCCAAAGCCGTTATGAGCAGCCCTCGTTTCCACTGCACCCAGGCCCTGCCCTAGGAGCTAGGCGTTCCATCAAACATCGCGGCTGAGTTCCAATGGCATATGGCAAGACTGGCTTCCCGTCTCTTGATCGAAGGTCTGCGCTGGCTTTGATGGCAAGCGCGGCGCTCGCGAGCTGCGGCAAGGCGGGTCCGAGTTCCGGCGACCGGTCCGGCAAGCTGTTCGCCGGGGATCAGCGCGGCGGATCGCGCATCGTCCTGGAAGGGGCCGGCAAACTTGCCGGCACGCCTTACGAGATCGTCTGGTCGCAGTTTCCCAATGCCGCGCCCTTGCTCGAGGCCTTGAACGCGGGCGCGATCGACACCGGCATCGGCGGCGATTCCGCGTTCATCTTTGCGATCGGATCGGGCGCGACGATCAAGGCGATCGGGGCGCAGGAAACGACAGGCCTCGGCCCCGTCATCGTGGTGCGGGGGGATTCCCCGATCCGGGATCTTGGCGGCCTTGCCGGCAAGACCATCGCCACGCCGCGGGGCTCGATCAGTCACAACCACGTTCTTGCGGTGCTGGAGGCCTACGACCAGCCTTACGACGCGGTCCGCTTCGCATTCCTCACCCCGTCTGACGGGCGCGCCGCACTGCATAGCGGAGCAGTAGACGCCTGGGCCATATGGGACCCCAACGCGGCGCTCGCCGAAAGGGAGGGCGCCCGCATTCTGAAAGGCAAGCAGGACCTGGTGCCCGGTTACAGCTTCATGTTCGCGCGCGATGGCGCGATCGCCGAGAAGCGCGCCTTGTTGAAGGACTATCACGACCGGCTCTACACGGGCTGGCAATGGGCTCACGAGAACGAACCCGGCTATCGCCAGCTCATGCACCGCGACACGGGACTGCCGCTCGACATCCTGGCGATCACAACGGGCCGCTCGGACCGGCAACCCGTGCCGATCGACGATGCAGTGATCGCCGCCGAACAGCAAACCGCCGATCGATATCTTCGCGCGGGCGTCCTCGCCAAGCGGGTCGAGGTAAGCACCGGCTTCGACCGGAGCTTCGCATGAGCGAGAGCCATTTCAGCGCAGCGCATTGGGGTGTCTACGAGGTAACGCCGTCGCATGTGGGAGAGGCACCCTCGCTGACCTCGCTTTCCTCGGATCCCGATCCCAATCCTATCGGGCTGGATCAGCTCGATCCCTCTGTCACGCGCCTGCGCGTCCGCCGCCCCGCAGTGCGTCGCGGCTGGCTGGACCATGGCCCTGGGCGCAACGAAGGCCGCGGCGAAGAGCCTTTCGTCGAGGTCGATTGGGATACGGCGCTAGACCTCACTGCGTCCGAGATCGCGCGTGTGCGTGATCAGCACGGCAACGAGGCCATCTTCGGCGGCTCCTACGGCTGGGCCAGCGCCGGCCGTTTCCATCACGCCGTCGGGCAATTGCATCGGTTCTACAACCACATCGGCGGCTATGTGCGCAGCGTCGACAGCTACAGCCTTGGCGCGGGACGCGTGCTGATGCCGCACATCGTCGCCAATATGGACGAGAGCAACGCCTCGCACACGAGTTGGGACGTGCTTGAAAAGCATACCGAGCTGTTCGTGGGCTTCGGCGGCGTGCCGCTCAAGAACACGCGCGTATCGTCGAGCGGGGCTGGCCGGCACCGCGCGCGTGGCGGCCTGCGTCGGCTGCGCGAGGCCGGCGCGCGGATCATCAACATCGGGCCCGTCGGCGACAACCTGGGCGATGGCGATGCCGGCGAGTGGATCCCGATCCCGCCCAATACCGATACGGCGATGATCCTGGCGCTCGCCTGGGTCGTGCTCCACGATCCCCGCTTCGATCGCGGGTTCCTCGACAGCCACACCGTCGGCTTCGATCGCTTTCGGGCCTATCTCGTGGGCAAGGTCGACGGCGTCGCCAAGACCCCCGCCTGGGCCGAGCAGATCACGACCGTACCCGCCGAACGCATCGCCGCGCTGGGCAGCGACCTGCTTTCGTATCGCACCATGCTCAACGCCGCCTGGGCCCTGCAACGCGCGGCCCATGGCGAGCAGCCGTTCTGGGCGCTCGTCGCGCTGGCGGCCATGGTCGGGCAGATCGGCTTGCCCGGCGGCGGCTATGGCATCGGCTACGGCGCGATGAACGTCATGGGCAGCAGCCATCCGCGCCTGCCCAGCCCGGTCATGCCGCAGGGTACCAACCCCGTACGCGCCTTCATTCCCTGCGCGCGCCTGTCCGACATGCTGCTCCATCCCGGAGAGGAGTTCCGCTACAACGGCGGCGTTCATACCTATCCGGATATCCGGCTGGTCCACTGGGCGGGCGGCAATCCGTTTCATCATCACCAGGACCTGGGGCGCCTGCGCAAGGCCTGGGCGAAGCCCGATACGGTCATCGTCAACGAGCAATACTGGAACCCGGTCGCCCGGCATGCCGACATCGTCCTGCCGGCGACGACGAGCCTAGAACGCGACGACATCGGCTTCGCCACGCGCGAGGGTCTCTACATCGCCATGCGCCAAGCCATGCCGCCCATCGGCGAAGCGCGCGACGATTTCGCGATCTTCGCCGATCTCGCCCAGCGGCTCGGGGTCAACGAGGACTTTACCGAAGGGCTCGACCCGCGTGGCTGGCTCGCTCGCATCTACGAGGAAAGCCGCCGCAAGGTGGCCGCCCAAGGGATCGACCTGCCCGACTTCGAACGGTTCTGGGACGATGGCCTGATAGATCTGTCGCCGCATGATGCGCCGCACGTCATGCACGCCGATTTCCGCCGCGATCCGATCGCCCATCAACTGGCCACGCCGTCGGGCAAGATCGAGATATTCTCGGAACGCATCGCGGGCTGGCAACTGCCCGATTGTCCGGGCCATCCGGTCTGGCTCGAACCCTACGAATGGCTGGGGCACGAGCTAGCCGATCGCTACCCTTTCCACCTGCTGTCGGACCAACCCGAACGCCGACTTCACGGTCAACTCGATCCGACGCCGTACAGCCGTGCCGGCAAGATCGCCGGACGCGAACCTGTCCATCTCAATCGTACGGATGCCGCAAAGCTTGGCATCGCCGATGGTGACGTCGTCGAACTGTTCAACGATCGCGGTCGCTGCCTGGCCGGAGCGCGGCTGAGCGACGCTATCATGCCAGGCGTGGCCCGGCTCGCGACCGGCGCGTGGTTCGATCCGGAGGGAGACCTCGATCGCCACGGCAACCCCAACACGCTGACGCTCGACCGGGCGGCATCAAGCCTTTCGCAAGGCTGCGCGGCGCAGACCTGCTTGGTGGGCATCCGGCGGTTCGAGGGCGAGCCTCCGCCGGTGGGTGCGTTCGACCGCCCGCACTTCCAGCTGAAGGTTGAATAGATATATTTCCAAAGTAAATGTTTGAAGAACTGGCGTCGCTATAAGATCAACTCGATTGTTCGAGCCGGCATGTCCAACGAAAGAGCCATATCGGGCAGCTTTCATCTGGACATACTCATGATCTTCACACGATTTCTAGGACCGTCGCCGCGCATCCTGGCGTCTTCGATTGCACTTGCGACAGCGCTCGCAAGTCACCCGGCCTTCGCCGCAGAGGCAAATGAAATCGCAGCCGATAGCGCTCCGGTCGGCGATATCGTAGTCACCGCCCGTTATCGCAACGAGAGCGCGCAACGCGTGCCGATCGCCATCACCGCGCTGCCCGGCGAGCAGATTTCGCAGCAGGGCGCGTTCAATCTCAAGCAGGTCGTGCAGCAGCTTCCCAGCCTCAACATCCAGGGCTTCAGCGGACGCAATCAGACGATCACCATCCGCGGCATCGGCACCAATTCGGGCGGCACCAACGACGGTCTCGAGCAGGGCGTCGGTATCTACGTGGACGGGGTCTACCGGCCGCGCACGGGCTCCGTCATCACAGATCTCGTCGACATCGAGAGTATCCAGCTCCTGCGTGGGCCCCAAGGTACGCTGTTCGGCAAGAACACCGTTGCGGGCGCCATCGACATCCGCACGCGCGAGCCGATCTTCGCCACGGAAGTCCGCGGGGAAGCGACCTATGGCAACCGCGACTATTTCCGCGGCAACCTGAGCCTGAACGCCGCGCTGAACGATCACCTGGCCTTTCGCGCGACCTATCAGCGGACCACGCGCGGCGGCATCATCCGCAACACGCGGTACAATCAGGACTGGGACAACCTCGACAATCACTCGGCGCGGTTCGACCTGCTGTGGAAGCCCGACGATCGCTTCAAGCTCCGCTTCATCGCCGACTACAGCATCCAGAAGGGCGATGTCGGCTTCCAGTCGATCGGCAACGTCCTGCCCACGGTGCTCGGCAACGGCACCGAAGTACGCGGCTTCTATCGCCGGGCAGCCGATGTCGGCTATGTGCCCGGCTCGGTCGATCCGTTCGATCGCCAGACCGACATAGATTCCTCGCAGTACGACGAAATGCCGAGCTATGGCTTCCAGGCGCGGGCCGATTGGGACGCGGGGCCATTCACGCTCACCTCGATCACCGCCTATCGCAACTGGAAATGGGTCCCCAACTACGACGGCGACCAGTTCGGGGCGAACATCGTGGTCAACAGCGTGGTCGAAACCGACCAGCAGCAGTTCAGCCAGGAGTTGCGGCTCGCGTCGCCCGGCGGCGCCACGATCGATTACACCGCCGGTCTCTACTACTTCTGGCAGGAAGCCGACGATGCCTCGCGCCAGGTCTATGGCCGCGACGCGGTGGGCTGGCTAGTCACCGGCAATACGCCGACGGCCGTGCCAAACCGCATCACCAGCGGCGTCGGAGCCGGCCTCGTCCTGCCCGCTAACGCCCTGACGGGGCTCGAGGCCTATGCCCACGTCGTTCCGGCAACCAAGAGCTACGCCGCTTACGGCCAGGCCACCTGGAACCTGTCGCAGGTGCTCCATCTCACGGGCGGGCTGCGCTATACCTATGAGAGCAAGACCGGGCTCTACGACGCCAGTCTGAGAGGCAACGCCGCTCCGATCGAAAGCTTTCCGGCAGCGCTTCAGGCCGCGATCGCGGCACGCCGGGATTCGCTGGCACCGACCTCAAGCTACACAGCTAAGCGCAAGGTCGACAACGTTTCGGGTACTTTCGTGCTCGCCTACGACGTGACCGACGCGGTTCACACCTATGCGAGCTACTCGCGCGGCTACAAGTCGCCGGGCATCAATCTCGTCCGTCAGCAACCGGGCATCGACATCTTCGTCCGGCCGGAAAAGGTCGATGCCTTCGAGTTAGGCCTCAAGAGCCGCCTGTTCGACGGCGCTGCGGAATTCAACCTGGCACTGTTCTGGACCGAGGTGGACAACTACCAGGCCAACTTCGTCAACCGGGCCGTTACACCCAACGTCTCCTATATCGCGAACGTCGGCGGACTGCGCTCACGCGGTGTGGAGATCGACGCTCGCGCGACACCCACGGAAGGGCTGACTCTGACTTTCGCAGGCACGTTCAACGATGCGACATACCAGAACTACACCAATGCTCCGGCCCAATATCTGAACTCCTACCTCGCCGTTGTGGACCTTTCGGGACAGCGGGCCGCCGGCACGCCCAAGTGGTCGCTGTCAGGCTCGGCCGAATATGTTCGAACGGTCGGTTCCGCCGAGTTCTATGTGGGCGCTGACGCGAGCTATCGCTCGACGTTCAACGCGACGGTAAATCTCGATCCATTCGCGCAGATCCCGGGCTACGCCCTGTTCGGCGCGCATCTGGGCTTGCGGGATCCCGATGGTCGCTGGGACGTCTCGCTCTGGGCCCGCAACCTCTTCGACAAGGACTTTCTCAATACCGCATCGGTGAGCGGCGAGTACGGCGTCACGCTCGTCTCGCTGGGCGAACCCCGACTGTTCGGCGTGACGCTGCGCACTCGGCTCGGCAACGCACCGCGATAACATGGTGATCTCCGGCATGCGCTCTCTGTCGCGGGATGCATGCCGATCACTCCGCGGAGCTAGGCTCGTCGACGAAGCGCTTCCACGAGCAGCCTGAACGCTGCTGAAGGCTGACGCCGGCTCGCATAGTAGAGGTAGTATCCGGCGAACGGCGCGCACCAGTCTTCGAGCGCCCGCACCAGCCTGCCGTCCGCGATAGCCTCGGCAACCGCGTCTTCCATCACGAAGCCTAGACCGAGCCCGGCTTCGGCCGCCTCGGCGACCATCTCGATGTCGTTGAAGGCGAGTTGTCCGTCGACCCGAACCCGGATTCCGCGATCGGGCTGATCGAGTTCCCAGGCATAGAACCCGCCGGCCGTGCTGAGGCGCAGGTTGATGCAGTTGTGCGCAGCGAGATCCTGCGGCGTTCGCGGCGGCGGGTGCGCCGCGAAGTAGCCCGGCGAACCAACGACGGCCATGCGCAGTCCGGGCCCGATCGGCACCGCGATCATGTCCTTGGCGAGCGCTTCGCCCAGACGGATGCCGGCATCGAAGCGCTGGCTGACGATGTCGGCAAAGCCCGAGTTGACGTCGAGTTCGACGTGGATATCGGGATAGCGAGGCAGGAAGTCCTCGAGTACCGGCCACAGCACGGTCTTGATGGCGTGACGCGTCGCCGTGATCCGGATCGTGCCCGCCGGCTTGTCACGGAACTCGCTGAGCCCGGTCAGTTCGGCGTCGATGCTGTCGAGCGCGGGGCGCAGCGTGCCGAGCAGGCGCTCGCCGGCCTCCGTAGGCGCTACGCTGCGGGTCGTTCGCATCAGCAAGCGCACGCCGAGCCGGCTTTCGAGGCGCCGCATCGTATGGCTCAGCGTCGATTGCGAGGTGCCGAGTTTGGAGGCGGCACGGGTGAAGCTCTTCTCTTCGGCGACGACCATGAAAGCAGCCAGGTCGTTCAGCGCGTCGCGGTGCATTCATGAATGATAGACATAGCCGCGTGCGATTTCCATGGGCTAATCCCGTCGATCATTATCGCGTAGCTCGGCACATCGCCACCGATGCAAGCCCCAGGCACTCAGACATTCATGAACGGACTACATGATTTCATGCCATCGCAGGCATGAGATCAAAAGCGCTGCCCGTGCGTTGTATCCGTGGCAGCGAACGCCAACCTCTGCATCCGCTGGGCACGCCCCGGCAGTGCGGTGGAGCCTCAAAGGACTTTTATGGACGCCCATGACGGTTTTCCAACCTCGCGCCGCACAGTGCTGGTCGGCGGCATGACTTCGGCGGCAGCCGTTACGCTTCCGGCTGCGGCGGAAGCTCGGACGCGAGCGACATCTGCGCCGCCTCCGATGGCAAAGGTCTCGTTGACGGTCAACAAGCGGCCTCACGATCTCGAGGTCGATACCCGCACGACCCTGCTCGACCTGTTGCGTGAGCACCTGAAGCTCACGGGTACGAAGAAGGGCTGCGATCACGGCCAGTGCGGCGCTTGCACGGTGCTCGTGAATGGCACGCGGATCAATTCGTGCCTGTCGCTGGCGGTTCAGCATGTCGGCGACGAGGTCACCACGATCGAGGGCCTCGGAAACCCCGGAAAGCTCCATCGAATGCAGGCCGCCTTCGTCAAGCACGACGGCTATCAGTGCGGCTATTGCACGCCGGGCCAGATATGCTCGGCCGTGGCCGTGCTGCAGGAAATCGAAGCGGGGATTCCGAGCCACGTCCAGGCGGACATCGGCGCCAAGCCCAAAGCCACCAATGCCGAGATGCGCGAACGGATGAGCGGCAACCTGTGCCGCTGCGGGGCCTATTCGAACATTCTCGAGGCCATGACCGAAGTGGCGGGGAGCAAGGCATGAAAGCGTTCACTTACGAAAGAGCCACCTCGCCCGCCCAGGCCGCGGCGGCGGTCGCACGGCAGGCCGGTGCCAAGTTCCTCGCCGGCGGCACCAACCTGCTCGATCTGATGAAGCTCGAGATCGAGACCCCCCAGCATCTCGTCGACGTTCAGGATCTCAAGCTCGACACGATCGCTGCTACCGACAACGGCGGCCTGCGGATCGGCGCGCTCGTCACCAACACGACGTTGGCTGCCGACGCGCGGGTACGGCGCGATTACGCTGTCCTGACCCGCGCGATCGTCGCGGGTGCCAGCGGCCAGCTGCGCAACAAGGCGACGACGGCAGGAAACCTGCTCCAGCGCACGCGCTGCCCCTATTTCTACGACACCAACCAGGCCTGCAACAAGCGCAAGCCAGGTTCGGGCTGCGCGGCGCTCGGCGGCTACTCGCGCCAGCTCGCGATCATCGGCACCTCGGACCAGTGCATCGCGACCTACCCTGGCGATATGGCTGTCGCCCTGCGCGTGCTCGACGCCACGGTCGAAACCGTGGCCGCCGACGGCCGCACGCGTGCGATCCCGATCGCTGATTTCCACCGACTCCCCGGCGACAATCCGCAGCGCGATACCGCGCTTGAAGCCGGCGAACTCATCACCGCGGTCACCCTGCCCAAGCCGCTCGGCGGCCGGCACCTCTACCGCAAGGTTCGGGACCGCGCCTCCTATGCCTTCGCGCTCGTCTCGGTTGCCGCAGTGATCCAGCGTGACGGCACGGGCCGCGTCGCTTTCGGCGGCGTGGCGCCCAGACCCTGGCGAATAGAAGCCGCCGAAGCCGCGCTTCCCGACGGTGCGCGGGCGGTCGCCCCCCGCGTTTTTGCCGAGGCCCGTCCGACCGAGGACAACCGGTTCAAGATCCCGCTGGCCGAGCGCACGCTCGCCGCGGTGATTGCGCAAGCGAAAGCCTAAACGATGAAATTCGACACGCCCGCAGGCACCAACCCGATCGACCAACTCAAGGTCGTGGGACGGCCGACAGATCGCATCGACGGCCCGCTGAAGACCACCGGCACCGCATCCTACGCCTATGAGCGCCACGACGTCGTGCCCAAACAGGCCTATGGCTACATCGTCGGCGCGGGGATCGCGAAGGGCCGCATTTCCAGCATGGATACGCGCGAAGCCGAGCAAGCACCGGGCGTGCTCGCGCTCGTGACGACGCTCGAACATGCCAAGCCGCTGCCGCTCGGCAAGATGAACGTCGCGCATCTGTTCGGCGGTAGCGAGGTGGCGCATTATCACCAGGCGATCGCCCTTGTGGTGGCCGAAAGCTTCGAGCAGGCCCGCGCCGCGGCGAGCCTGATCCGCACGAGCTATGCGCGTTCGGACGGTCGGTTCGACCTGGCCAAGGCCGCGCTCACGGCGTCCTACGAGCCGATCGACGACGAGGCGCCGAACCCGCAGGACATCGAACGCGTCGGTGATTTCGCCGGCGCCTTCGCCAAGGCCCCGGTCACGGTCGACCAGACCTATAAGACGCCCGGCGAAAGCCATGCGATGATGGAGCCTTTCGCGACGATCGCTGCCTGGGAAGGCGAGAAGCTGACGGTCTGGACCTCGAACCAGATGATCGCCTGGTCGAAAGCCTCGCTGGCCAAGATCCTGTCGATCAAGCCCGAGAACCTGCGGATCGATTCTCCGTTCATCGGCGGCGGCTTCGGCGGCAAGCTGTTCGTACGCGCCGATGCCGTCCTCGCGGCGCTCGGCGCCAAGAAGGCCGGTCGCCCGGTCAAGGTCGCGATGCAGCGCCCGCTGATGATCAACAATTCGACCCATCGCCCCGCGACGATCCAGCACGTCAAACTCGGCGCCACGCGCGACGGCAGGCTGACGGCGATCCACCATTCGAGCACGAGCAGCAACCTGCCCGATGGCGGCCCCGAAGTCGCGGTCCAGCAGACCAAGCTGGTCTACGCCGCGCCCAATCGCGAATACTGGCTCAAGCTCGCGGTCACTGACCTGCCCGAAGGCAATGCCATGCGCGCGCCGGGCGAGGCGCCGGGGCTGATGGCGCTCGAAATGGCGATGGACGAACTGGCCGAGAAGCTCGCCATGGATCCGGTCGAGTTGCGCATCGTAAACGACACCCTGGTCGATCCGGCCAAGCCCGAGCGTCGCTTCTCGCAGCGCCACCTCGTCGAATGCCTGCGCACGGGCGCCGACCGGTTCGGCTGGTCACGTCGCCAGGCCAAGCCTGCGCAAGTGCGCGACGGCGACTGGTTGGTTGGCCTGGGCATGGCGGTCGGCTTCCGCAACAACCTGCTGCAAAAGTCGGCAGCGCGGATCAAGCTCGGCGGCGACGGCAAGCTGACGGTCGAGACCGACATGACCGACATCGGCACCGGCACCTACACCATCCTCGCGCAGACCGCAGCCGAGATGCTCGGGGTTCCGCTCCGCGACGTCGCGGTCAAGCTCGGCGACAGCGACTTTCCGGCCTCGGCCGGATCGGGTGGCCAGTGGGGCGCGAACAATGCGACCGCGGGGCTCTATGCGGCCTGCGTCAAGCTTCGCGAGACCGTGGCCCAAAAGCTCGGCTTCAACGCAGGCGAAGTGACCTTCGCCGATGGGAAGGTCAGCGCCGGCAACCGCTCACTGCCGCTCGCGCAGGCTGGACCGCTCACGGCAGAGGACGGCATCGAGTACGGCACGCTCGACAAGGAGTACCAGCAGTCGACCTTCGCGGGGCACTTCGTCGAGGTCGGCGTCGACGTTTACACAGGCGAAACGCGCATCCGCCGGATGCTGGCGGTCTGCGACGCGGGCCGGATCATCAATCCGAAATCGGCACGCAGCCAAGTGATCGGCGCCATGACGATGGGCGCGGGCGCGGCGCTGATGGAAGAGCTCGCCGTCGACACGCGTTTCGGCTTCTTCGTCAACCACGACCTCGCGAGCTACGAGGTGCCGGTCCACGCCGACATACCGCACCAGGAGGTGATCTTCCTCGACTATCCCGACGACAAGTCCTCGCCGATGAAGGCCAAGGGCGTCGGTGAACTCGGGATCTGCGGCGTCGGCGCGGCGATCGCCAATGCGGTCTACAACGCTACGGGCGTGCGCGTGCGCGACTATCCGATCACGCTCGACAAGCATCTCGAGAAGCTGCCGGCGATCGTCTAGCGAAAGGGTCGCGATCCGCCGGTTGGTCGGCGAAATCCCCCCGCCACATCGGTGGGCGTAGCGAGGGGACCTTAGATGCCCTTGACCCGGGTCGCTAATGGCCAAGGACCATGTGCGCTCAGCAGCAACGGACGACCAGACATAGAGCAGTGCGGCGAAATGACCGGTGCCGCCGACGGGCGGAGCGTGGAGACCCGTCGGGACGATGTGATCAGGCGACCACTTGGATTGGCAAGGTCTTCCACACGGAGGACTTTTCTTGGAGCGATCGCATTGTCGGCGGTGTCGGCCTCAATCGGCCATAATCTCGGCTTGGGGACGCTCTTCGTTCTGTTTCGCAGCGGCGCTCCTAAATGCGCAACGCAATCGTGGTGAAGAGGTATCGCCCGACCTGATCGTACAACGTGGTGTCCTTGTAGACCGGATAGACCTGCGGTGGGCGGAGATCGGACAGGTTTCGCACACCGAAGGAGGCCACGAGTGCCTCGCCGATCTCGTGCGAGAAGGAGATGTCGGCATAGAGATAAGGCTGCAGCCTATTGCGGTCGTAGACCTCGTCGGACTCCGCGTTTATCGCATAGCGCCCGGCGCTGATGAAGCGCAGGTTGAGCGCCGCGCCGAAAGGCCCGGCATTCCAGGCGATCTGCGCATTGCCGCGAAAGCGCGGATGCTCCCAGTCGCCGTCGTAGCGGACATTGCCCGCACCGAAGCCCGGCATGCTCAGGACCATGTGCCGCAGCAGGTAGGTGCCCTGCAGGTCGAGCTTGAGCCGTCCAAGCCCCAGCCCTCGCTGAACCGACAGACCGAGATCGATCCCGCGGGCCGTCATCCTCGCCGCGTTTACCTGCTGGGTCGAGATCGCCGTCACCCGGCCGTCGGAGGGATCGCGCGAAACGGCATCGCAGAACAGGTTGGCGATCGTCGGCAGATCGACGCAGAGATCGAGTATGGTCGTATAGTCGAACTGCGTGACCGCCTCGCGGATGCCGATGTCCCAATAGTCGATCGTCAGTTCGGCCCCCGGTAGGAAAGCCGGGCGCAGCACAGCACCCAGGGTCAGGCTGTTCGAGGTTTCCGGGCGGAGATCGCGGTTGCCCTGGGTGGTGATGATCGGACCGACCTTGAAGTCGCCGAGCGGCACCAGGATACCCAGCGCCCGACAGTTCGCCGAACGCGTGTCGCTCTGGTAATAGTCCGCAGCTTCGCAGGGGTCCGTGATCGAGCCCGCTTGCTTCTGAACGGGAACTTCGTAGAGTTCGCCGAAATTGGGCACGCGGACACTGCGCGAGCGCATGGCACGCAGCAGCAGGCCGCGCACCGGCGACCAAGTGCCGCCGAGCTTCCAGGTCCCCGTGGTCCCCACGGCGGTGTATTTCGACAGACGAAAGGCGCCCTCGAGATCGAGGCTCTCTGCAAAAGGCCGTCCGCGCAACAGCGGCGCCTTGGCCTCGCCGTAGAGCTCCCAGACGTCGAATTCGGCGTCGAGATCGGGATGAACCGTGTAGCCCGAGCCGCCGTAGGTGAATTCGCTCCGGGCGAGCGGATCGTCGCGCGTTTGCAGCGTCTCGCGGCGGTACTCGGCACCGAACACTAGCCCCAGCCGGCCAGCAGGCAGGGCGATCGGGCTCCCGCTCGCGTTCATGCCCCAGATCTGCTGGCCATTGACACGCCGCTCCCTGCGGGTCCCTAGCACGTAACTGGCGAGCGCAGGCGAAGGACGGTCGTCGCCGAACACGTTCAACGGAACGCAGCCGGCGCGCCGCGCCACCGTGTCGCGGCAGGCCGGCAGGCCGGTCACGGGATCGGCAACAACGTCGCGCGCGGCGAGCCAGTGCGACATCACCGGAATGTCGGTGGTCCGCACGTCGTCGGTCGTGCGCCCGAACTGCTGGAACGCGCTCCAGCGCATTCCGGCGCCGAGTTCGCCCTCAAGCGACTGTCCGATCGTGAGGCTGTGCCGATGGTGATACTCGCGCATAATCGGGAAATTGCCGAAGGTGCGCTCGATCGCGAGCGTGGTCAGGCCATTGTCCAGCATGAACCGGCGCAGACCCGCGGGGAGAAAGGGATTGTCGAGCCTGGCCGTGGAGCCGCCGGCACCGTCGAACCAGATCGGCCGGCTGTCGTCGCGCGGTCGCGGAAAGCTGGCCGTCCCGCGATTCTGGGACACGCCGAAATCGGCATAGGCACGATAGGTCAGGCGGTCGGAGGGCGAATATTCGACGTGACCAATCACCGCGAGTGAGCGGAGCCCGCCACGCAATTGATCGGCATCGCGCAGGTTACGGCCGTCGCCGCCGTTGCCGTAGCTGAACTGGCCCGGATAGAGCGATTGCTCATAGGCCGCAGGGCGCGGTGTGCCGTTCTCAACGAGATAGGAGCGGCCATCGAAAAAGAAGCTGGGCTGATAGGCATAGTAGATCTGCCGGAAGTCGGGCGCGGTGATCTGGTCAGGTATGCCGTCGTTGGCGCCGGTATTGGCAGGATTGGCGACGCTGCGCAGGTAGGTGCGATAGCGCTGCGCATAGTCGAGCGGCGCGATGTCCGAATAGGTGCCGCCAATGGCGATGGACCCGCGGCCATCGGCAAAGCTCGTCCCCGTCGCCAGCGACAGCGTGCTTTCGCGCGCATCGCCGCGTTCCGCGAGGCCTTGCGACAGGGACAGCTCGAGTCGGTCGAGCTTCTGCCGCGTGACGATGTTGATCGCGCCGGTGACCGCGTCAGCGCCGTAAATCGCGGTGGCGCCGCCGGTGATGACCTCGATCCGCTCGATCATCGCCGCGGGGATCATGGTGATGTCGACCGCGGACGACCGCGCCGAGCCCGACACGCGGCGCATGCCGTCGATCAGCGTCAGGCTGCGGTTGGCCCCGAGATTACGCAGCGAGACCGAAGAGACACCCGCATCCCACCCTTGGCCGAAAGCGTTGCCCAGTCCGATCCCGGCGGCGATCGAAGGTTCGGCGATCAGCACGTCGTAGGCCGAGTTGCGGCCGAACCGCGCGGCTTCGGCCATGTCGACCCGCCGCACCGGCATGGCGGATTTCGCCTGGACCTGCGGCAGGCGCGAGCCGGTCACGACGATCGGGCTGGGTGCCTCGGTTCCCGCCGGAGTGTCATCCGCCGCGAGCACGACCACGGATCCGTCGAAGGACAGCACGGTGATGCCCGAGCCGGCCAGCAGGCGGTCGAGCGCGGCGCGAACCTCGAGCCGCCCTTCCACGGGCCCGGTCGACTTGCCCTGAACGACCGCCCCGGCGGCGAGCACCTGGATACCGGACTGCCGTGAAAAGACCCTTATGCCGTCTGCAGCGGGCTGCGCGGATATGTCGAAAACGCGCTCGCGCGCCTGGGCCGGAGGCGCAGTCGCGACGAAGGCGGCGCTGGCCGCGATGATCAGAGACGCTCGGCGGGAATAGAGGGGCATCGTGGCGCTAGCCTTGCGGCCCCCTCATTTCTTTTCGATGACGAGCGTCCCTGCGTGCTCCACGACGCGGGCCCCGGCGATCGTTGCGGCCGCCCTGGCGAACTGCTCGGGCCGATCGCTGCGGAACCCGCCCATGATCACCACGCCGCCGATCGCCCGATCGGCAATGATGATCTGCTTGCCGCCGACCCGGTTGAAGCGCTGCGCCGCCTCGCCGATCGAGGTATTGTCGAACCAGAACTCGGTCGGCGCGCGCGCGGGTTCTGCCCGGACGGCGGCCGCGGCGAACTTCGCCGGATCGAGCGTCAGCGCATTGCCCGCATGGAGTATCACGGCCTTGTGGCGCGCGCCGTCGGCCCAGACGCGAACGCTGCCTTCGGACACGCTCACCGCGCCGCCCGACGCACCGACGCGACGGACCAAATAGACAGTGCCGGTGGCTTCGGCGTAGACTTGGCCCGAACGCACGATGAAGGGACGCCTCGGATCCTTGGCGACGTGGAAGGTCGCCGCGCCGTGCTCGAGCGTAACGCTGCGCACGCGGCCGACCATGGTCGAGGCGATCTTGCCGTCCGCTTCCAGCGTCACCGACGAACCGTCGGCAAGCGTCAGCGCGCGGGATGCGCTCGGCGATAGGCGATCGAGCAGGCCCGGCGCGCCGACAACGATCGTCAGGGCGAGACCGGCGGCCACGGCCATTCCTGCGGCCGGCGGCCAGCGACGGCGGGACGGCACGGTGACGGGCACGTTGTCATCGTCGTTGCTCGGCGTGGGAACCGGGCTCGCGAGCACGGCCTCTTCGAGCACATAGTAAGCCGCCTGGGCCCGCAGATAGGCCCCCTGGTGCCGCCGATCGGCGGCCAGCCAAGCCTCGAAAGCATCGGCCGCGGCCATGTCGTCGAGCGCATTGCGCGCGGCCCAGACGGCGGCCTGCTCGTCGATGCGATCCCGGGTTTCCAAGCCGGTCACGAGGGACCGCCTTCCTGGTCCTTCAACATCTTTAGCACCCGGCGGATTCCACGCGTCACGTGGTTCTCCACACTGTGTTCGCTGATCCCCAACTGCTTCGCGGTTTCCTTTTGCGACAGCCCCTGGAGGCGCCGCAGTTCGATAACGCGGCGGCAGGTGAGCGAGAACGTGGAAAGCAACCCGTCGATGCGCAACAACTCCTGCGTGGCTTCCGCCGCGCGATCGGCGCGGGGATATTCGTCCTCGACGGACCAGAGCTCGATTTCCGTCATGGCCTTCTCGCCGGCGACCTTGCTGCGACGGAACGTGTCCATCGCGATCGAGCGCGCGGTTGTGAAGAAATAGGCGCGGCCGTTTTCGATATGCTCGATCGAGCCCAGAGCAGCGATGCGGCAGTAGGCTTCCTGCACCACGTCATCGACGTCGAGCGCCGAGCCCCAGCGACGGCTCAGCCAGCCGCGCACCGAGGCCTCGTGCGGCAGGATTTCGACGGCCACCCAACGGGCGATCTTTTCGCGAGGTGCGGTCATCGGGACCTTGCCGCCGGTTCCAGGACTCAGGGCTTTCTCCGCCATGAAGCAAGCGCGCCCGCCTTAAGCGGCGTTCTGTGACGCCAGAATGACAGGCCTCGAACATTGCCTCGGCGACCTGCGCCGCACGAACAAGCTTCATAAAAATGTCACTTAAAATACCAAAAAGTGAAATTTAATTTCTGATGACGGAAATTAATGGCACCTCCGTCGCAGGGCTATCTGTGGAGCACATAGGGGCCCTTTCATGCAGTTTGTTCGTTTCGCGTCTTTCGCATCCGTCACCGCGCTGGCCTTGGCCGCGGTACATCCCGCCGTCGCCCACGCAGAAGAGGGCGCCGCCGCTGCGGACAGCGCGGCGGCCGACGAGAGCGCGCCCGGCGACATCGTCGTCACCGGCAGCGCACTGCGCGGCAAGGAGACGATCAACGAGCGCCGCAAGGGCCTCGGCGTGGTCGACTCGATCAGCCAGGACGACACCGGCGATCTCGCCGACGAGACCCTGGCCGAGGCGCTGATCCGCCTGCCCGGCGTCAACGACATGCAGACGCTCTATGGCGAGCAGACCGCGAAATACATGTCGATCCGTGGCATTTCGCCCGATCTCAACTTCGTCTCGTTCGACGGCATCGGTATGTTCTCGGCCTCGAACGACGGCGCGGGCAGCCGCCGCGTCGATCTTGCGCTGATCCCGACGCAGGTCGCGCAGACCACGCAGGTGTTCAAGACCTTCACCGCCGACATCGACGGCGGCGTGATCGGCGGCGCGACCAACATCGTGCCCTACAGCGCGCTCGACGGCGAGAACCAGTGGAACCTCAGCGTCCGCGCGCAGTACCGACCGAGCTCGACCGACGTCTATGCCGGCAACAGCTTGGGCGACTATGTCGACACGCCCTGGGGCGGCACGGTCAAGGGCTTGCTCGTTCGCAAGTTCGGCGCCGAGGACCAGTTCGGCGTGGTCGTCAGCGGGGTCTTCACGCAGGAATCATGGGGCGCGTCGAAGCCCAACATCAATGCTCGCACCTACTTGAACGCCGCGGGCCGAACCGCGGCCGAGGATCTGTCGGATTGGAACGGCAATGCCGCGATGCCGAACCGCGTCCGAACGCTGAACTACACCAAGTTCCGGCGGCTGTTCGGCGGCTATCTCGGCCTCGAATATCGCGCCGCGCCCAACCTGACGCTGTCGGCCTCAGCCTTCGCCTACAAGCAGGTCGAGGACCAGACGCTCAACGACTACCGCGTCGATAGCATCGCCAGCCCGGTCTACGAGAGCAAGACCGTGGCGCGGATGAAGATCGGCGTGATCCGGCCTTTCGTGAACTACGACCACTTCAGCACCCAATTCCGGGGCGGCATCCTCAAGGGCAAGTGGGGCATCGACGCGGCGACCACCTTCGAGGTGCGCGGCGGCTATGGCCTCAGCCGCTTCCGCAACGCCGATCTCGGCGTCGGCTACACCTACAGCCCGACCAACGACTTCGTGACGTTCGACATGACCCAGTCGCGGCCGACCTTCACCTTCTCGAACCCCGCCGACATGATCAACATCGCCAATTTTTCGGGCTTCTCGGCGATCGACATCTACAACGACACCGATTTCGAGTCCTTCGAAGGCCGCGCCGACCTGCGCCACAACTACAGCGGCGACAGCCTGGGCTTCGGCTTCGCCGCCGGCTTCGACGGACGCACGGTCGATGCCGTGCGCGACATCAAGAACATCACCTACAACACCCCGACCGGCAAGCTGGGCGCGCTCGGCTTCGTGCCCGACAACATCTCGTTCGGCTTCCCCTATCCGACGGTCCACGTCGATCTCGCGGGCTTCAACGGTCAGGTGAAGCCGGGCCTCACGGTCAACAACGCGACGAGCCTCAGCGCCTCCTATGCCAGCGACTACGGCTACCGCGAGACGATCCTCGCCGGTTACGCCAGCGCCATGTACGCGACCGACACCCTGCGCGTGATCGGCGGCGTGCGTCTCGAGGACGTCGACTTCCGCGCCAAGGTGCCGCAGCGCGTGGGCACGGTCTACAATGGCACGCTCGGGGTCTATGACGGCGGCTATCGCTATGCCCTGCCGTCGGCCAGCCTGACCTACGACCTGTCGCCTGAACTGCGCCTGCGCGCGGCCTATTCGAAGTCACTCGGCCGCCCGGCCTTCAGCGACATCGCCCAGGCCGAGCTCGTCAACAACGAGAGCCTGACGATCACCAAGGGCAACCCCGATCTCAAGCCGCGCAAGGCGAACAATTTCGATCTCGCGGTCGAGCAGTATTTCAACGGCGGCAACGGCCTCGTCTCGCTCACGGGCTTCTACAAGAAGATCGACGACGAGATCTTCGAGCTGCGCACCCAGCAGGATCGCGGCGGCGTGGTCTACGACGTGACCATGCCGCTCAACGCCACGAGCGCCTCGCTCAAGGGCCTCGAGTTCCAGGTGATGGACAATGCGATCGCCTGGCTGCCCAATCCCTTCAAGGACAAGCTCGGCGTGTCGTTCAACGTCGCGCGCATGTGGGCGCACATGAGCTACATATCGGCCGGCAACACGATCGAGCGCGACAACCTGCTGTTCCAGCCGGACTGGGTGATCAACGCCAGCATGTTCTACAAGCTGCCGGGCGACGGCGAGGTGCGGCTCGCCTATCGCTGGGCCGACAAGAACCTCAACACGGTCAGCGCCCAGCCTTACGCCGACTACGTGCTCAAGGCGCGCGGTCAGATGGACGCCTCGCTGCGCCTGCCGATCACGCCCAACCTGATCGTCAAGCTCGAGGCGAACAACCTGCTCGGCAACGACTACTCGATGATGCACGGCTACTATTCGGAGCGTTACACGCTGACGCAGGACCGCAAGTTCTTCCTCGAAATCGTGCTCAAGCACTGATCGGGAGCGGCACCGTGAACCCCACCTCAGGAAACGTCACCCGCCGCCGGCTGCTGCGCAGGACGGCCCAGGCCCTCGCCTTTTCGGCGGGGGCCACCCTGATGCCGCCGAACCTGCAACGGGCGCTGGCCCAGGCGCCGCGCCGCGCCGGTTCGATCAAGGACATCAAGCATGTCGTCATGCTGATGCTCGAGAACCGCTCGTTCGATCACTACTTCGGCACCCTGCCGGGAGTACGCGGTTTCGGCGACCCCAAGGCGCTGACGCTGTCGACCGGGCGGAACGTGTTCCACCAGCCCGACCCGCTGAACCCCGACGGTTATATGCTGCCGTTCCATCTCGACACCGCCGACCACGCCGAATTCATCCCTTCGACGAGCCATGCCTGGGCGACCCAGCACGCGGCCTGGAACGGCGGCAGGATGGACAACTGGCTACCCGCGCACCGCGCTGCCGACGGCGATCACGGGCCCTATACGATGGGCTATTTCAAGCGCGAGGATATCCCCTTCCACCACGCGCTGGCCGACGCCTTCACCATCTGCGACGGCTATCACTGCTCGGTGATGAGTTCGACCCGGCCCAACCGGCTCTACTATCTGAGCGGCACGATCGATCCCGAAGGCCTTGCCGGTGGCCCGCACACCACGCAGAAGACCCCGCCCGAGGGGCTGCGCTGGAAGACCTATGCCGAGCGGCTCGAAGAGGCCGGCGTCAGCTGGAAGGTCTACCAACATGCCGACGACGGCACCGGTTTCAACCTGCTGCGGCTGTTCAGCCGGTTCATGGATTCTGGGCCGCAGTCGCCGCTGCGGCTCAAGGGCATGCCTGCGGCGTCGGACGGCGAGTTCGAATGGGATGTCATGCACGATCGCCTGCCGACCGTGACCTGGCTCTGCCCGACCCACGAAGCGTCCGAGCACCCGCACGAGTCGATCCCCTCGGCCGGCGCCGAGTTCATCGCGGCCAAGCTCGATGCTCTGGCCGCCAATCCCGACGTCTGGGCCAAGACCGCCTTCATCCTCAATTACGACGAGAACGACGGCCTGTTCGATCACGTGCCACCGCCGGTCGCGCCCGACGGCACGCCGCACGAATTCGTCGACGGGGTCCCGATCGGCGCGGGCTTCCGCGTGCCCTGCATCATCGTCTCGCCCTGGACCAGGGGCGGCTGGGTTTGCAGTCAGCCGTTCGACCACACCTCGATCCTGCAGTTCCTCGAAAGGGTCACCGGCGTGCAGGAGCCGAACATCTCGCCTTGGCGACGGCGCACCTTCGGCGATCTGACCGCGGCCTTCCGCTTCGGCGAGGCGCCGGCGCGCGCCCCCCAACTGCCGAGCACCGCCGGTCTGTTCCACCGCGGACGCCATGCCAAGCAGCATCTCGCCGTGCCGCCGCTGCCGAACGGAGCACAGCAAGCTCCGACACAGGCAAGCGGCCGACGTCGGCGTATTGACTGACGGGACGGCGTCGTGGCGGGCGTCAAGATGTCAGCATCATGGTAGATCGATCAGCAGGACCTCCGCCTGGGTTTCGGCTTCGATCGTCAGAGCGGTCTCCCCAGTCAGCGCCGCGCCGTCGCCTTCCCGCAACTCCGTCCCGTTCAACCCGATGATCCCGCCGATCACCTGCACCCAATAACCGCGTTCGGACGACAGGTCATGCGACAGGTCCATGCCCTCGTCCAACCTCGCGAGTTCGAGACGGGCGTCCTGCCGCAGCGTCAGAGAGCCGTCCCGCCCTTCCGGGCTGGCGACGAGCAGCCAAGCGTTGCGGCCCGCGGTCATGGGGAAGTGCTTCTGCTCGTAAGACGGAGCGGCGCCGGCTTCTGCGGGCACAATCCAGAGTTGCAGGGCGTGGGCGCGCTCATCGAGGCTCGGGTTCATCTCGCTGTGTCGGATGCCGGTGCCCGCACTCATGCGCTGGACGTCGCCCGCGCGGATCAGCGCCTCGTTGCCGAGGTCATCGCGATGCGCGATTGCGCCGTCGAGCACGATCGTGACGATTTCCATGTCCGCATGGCCATGCTCTGAGAATCCGGCCCCAGGGATCACGAAATCCTCATTGAGCACGCGCAATGCGCGAAAGCCCATGTTCTTCGGGTCGCGATAGTCGCCGAACGAGAAGCTATAGAAAGCGTCGAGCGTCGAGCCCTTCAAGCGGCCACGCGCGCCGCGGTCCCTGAACGTGATCATTGCCATTCCCTCCGCAGAGCGGGAGCGCCGCCGAACGGCAGCGCTCCCCTATTCAATCAGGCCGCGTCGACCAGCACGATCTCGCTGTCTTCGAGCGCGACGACACGCAGGACTTCGACATCGCTGATCGCGGCGCCATCGCGTGCGTTGATCCGCTGATCATCGATCTGCACGGCGCCGCTCGCCGGAACGAGATAGGCCTTGCGATCGCGGCCGAGTGGATATTCGGCGACCTCGCCCGCTTTCAGCGTTGCGCCGACGACGCGGGCATCGGTGCGGATCGGCAGGGCGTCGTTGTCGTTCTCGTAGCCCGAGGCCAGGGTGACGAACTTGCCCGAGCGATCGCCCTTGGGGAAAGGCTTGGCCCCCCAGGCGGGCGCATCGCCCTGACGCGTGGGCAGGATCCAGATCTGGAAGATCCGCGTGGCGACGTCCTCGCGGTTGTATTCCGAGTGGCGGATGCCCGTCCCGGCCGACATCACCTGGACGTCGCCCGCCTCGGTCCGCCCTTTGTTGCCCAGGCTGTCCTCGTGGGTGATCGCGCCTTCGCGGACATAGGTGATGATCTCCATGTCGCGGTGCGGGTGCGGCGGGAAGCCGGTGCCGGCCTCGATCGTATCGTCGTTCCACACGCGCAGGTTGCCCCACTGGGTGCGCTTGGGATCGTGGTAACCGGCGAACGAGAAGTGGTGCTTGGCATCGAGCCAGCCGTGGTTTTCACCGCCGAGGCTGTCGAAAGGGCGCAGTTCGATCATCGTCTATCTCCTTGTCGCGACGGAGCGCCGCGTCTTGAGAGATGTTCTAGCCCTTGCTCGCTTGCCTGATCAGATGGATAAAGTCGTTTCATTTGTTCGAGGATTTAGAAAAGTGAGCAATCCGGGTACTCCCACGCTCGACCAGTTGAGCATCCTACTGGCGATCGTTGACACCGGCAGCTTCGCCGCTGCGGCGCGCAAGCTCAATCGCGCGGTTTCGGCGATCAGCTATGGCATCGGTAATCTCGAAGCCCAGCTCGGCCTGACCTTGTTCGATCGCGAGGGAACGCGCCGGCCCAAGCTGACGGTCGCCGGCCGCGCGGTCCTGGCCGAAGCGCGCGCCGCGGCGCTGGTGATCGACGGGCTGCGCGCCAAGGTCAAAGGCCTGCTCGACGGGCTCGAAGCCGAGGTCGACCTCGCCGTCGACGTCATGCTGCCGGCCGAGCGGCTGGGCCGCGTGCTGCGGTCTTTCGCCGCCGAATTCCCGACGGTGCAATTGCGTCTCCATGTCGAGGCGCTGGGCGCAGTAACCGCGATGGTGCTCGACGGCCAGGCCGGCATCGGCCTTTCCGGTCCACTCTCGGCGGGCGTTCCGGGTATCGAGAGCCGGCTCGCAGGATCGGTGCCGATGGTGCCCGTGGCCGCGCCCGATCATCCGCTCGGGCGCATGACGGAAATTCCGCCGGGCGCCGGGCGCGATCACATCCAGCTCGTGCTGACCGACCGCTCGCGCTTTACCGATGGCCAGGATTTCTCGGTGATGAGCCCCAAGACCTGGCGGCTCGCGGACCTCGGCGCCAAGCACGCACTGCTGCGCGAGGGGATCGGCTGGGGCAACATGCCGCTGCCGATGATCGAGGCCGATCTGGTCGCCGGCACCCTGGTCCGGCTCTACATGCCCGACCATCTGGGCGGGACCTATCGCTTCGCGGGAATCTGGTGCCGCGCGACCCCGCCGGGCCCCGCGGCTTCGTGGCTGCTCGACCAGTTCGTCGCCTTCGGTGAGGAGGATCGCGAACTGGCCGGCATGGCTGACATCTGATCAGCCCGCAGACGCCTCGCGCGAGGCCGGGTGTAGCGCGCAGGCCAGCGTGCCGATCAGGACCAGCGCGCCCGCGAGAACCAGCGGCGGCGTCAGACCGAACCGCGTGACCAGCCAGGCCCCTGCCGCCGCGCCGAGGAAGATCGCCAGCACCGCGCCGACGCGCCGTGCCCAGTTGGGATTGCTGCCGCCGGCCAGCGAGGAGTCCGCGGCAATGCCGGTCAGGGTCAGGGTCAGGACCGTCGTCGTCAGGTCGGGAACCTTGAGCTGACGGATCGTCGCGTTGCGGAAGCCCATGGCCAGGCCTGTCAGCGCGATCACCGCGTAGAGGCTGCTGCCCGGCGTCTGGCTCGCGATATCGAAGTCGATCGCCACCGCAGCGGCGATCCACAGCAGCGCCGCCTCGATCACCGCCGCAGTCATCAGCCAGCGGTGCAGCGGCCGCCCTGCGTGCGCCTTGCCCGTCCGGCCGGCGACCAGCGCGCCGATCAGGAAGGTCAGCATGGCCACGAGATAGGGCGTGACGCGGAAGCCCGGCGTGCCCACGGCGGCAAAGCCCAGGAACACGACGTTGCCGGTCATGTTGGCGGTGAAGACCTTGCCCAGACCCAGCACGCTGATCGCGTCGACGAGGCCGGTGGTAATCGACAGCAGCAGCAGGAGCCAGTGGATCGGCGGGGCCTTGGCCGGTGCGGAAGCGGTCATGATAGTCTCCGGATTGATTGCCAGACCGGGTCTAGTTCGCGCGAAGATGCCGAGCCATCCGAATAAAGTCCTTCGGTTCGTTCGAAAGATCCGAAAAGCTCAGATCCGGAAATTCGCCTCGAGGCCGAGCATCGTGATGGTCTTCGCCGATCCGGTCTCACGCAGATAGGCCCCCGCAGCAAAGGCCGAGAGCGAGGTCGACAGCTCGAGCTCGGGCACCACCTGCCAGGACAGCGAGGCCTCGATCTCCTTGCCGATGAAGCGCGCTTGCGAGCCGCCTGGGCCGCGGATCAGGTTGCCAGGAATGTCGTAGATCCCGTCCCCACGGCTCGCGCGCCAATAGGCCATGCCGGCCACGCCGAGCGAGAGGTTGGGCCGCAAAGTCAGACTGACGCTCGGGTGCAGATTGACGATGTTGTAGGGACCGATCGGCGAGAGTTCGCCGAAATACTTGCCCTTGGGAAACAGCGCGTTGAACGTGCCCAAGGTGCCGTCGCCCGCGCGCTTGTCGCCGCTGATCATGTTGAAGCGCAGGGTGGCGCGCGGCTTCAGCGGCGCTCGCGCGAAACTGTGCGACACTTCGCTGCCGAGCGTCCAGGCGCGGATGCGCTGACCGGCGAAGCTGCCGAACTGGACCACGCCCTCGACGTTCCAGCGCCAGTCGCCCGCTGCGCCGTGACTGCGCAGGCCCAGGCTGTGCCGCTCCTCGCGTCCGTCAGTGCCGCCGAAACTCGCCGTACGATTGCGATAGCCGAGATAATAGACATCGAGCCCCGGCAGCGCGGCATAGGCGCCCCACAGCGCCTTGGTCGGCGAGGACCGGTCGTCGAAACCGCCCGCGCGCGCCTGGACCGGCTGGGTGTAGAACAGGCTGAGCTTCGCCGCGCCCTGCTGCAGATCGGCTCTGACACCGTCGAAGGCCAGCGGCACGTTGGGGCCATAGCGCGTGCCGACCAGCCGCTCAGTGCCCAGCGACAGCATCTGCCGGCCGGCGCGCACTGTTACGGGGCCCGCCGCAAGTTCGACGAAACCCTGGAGCAGGTCGGTGCGTGTCTGGTCGACGGGGCTCAACGACGGCGCGACGCCGACCGCATAGGCGGCGATGGGCTGGACGAAGGCGCGCAGAGGACCAGCGTGGAGATCGACATAGGGCGTCGCGCGCAGCCATAGATAGGCGTCATCAGGCGCCGGCGCGGCGCCCCAGAGATTGTCGCGAAAGCTCTCGACACGCGCGCGCAATTCGCCGCCGGTGCTCAGCCAGACTTGGCCGTCGGCGTCGAGCGAAACGTACTTGAAATCCTCGGTCCAACGCCCGGTGCGGTTGGCGGGATCGGCGAGCTGGCTCCAGTCCTCGTCGTAGCGCGTGTTGGTCAAGGTTGGCGGCTGCCAAGCCTCTCCCGGCTGTGCCAGCGCCGGCGCGGCGGCGAACAGCGCGGGCAGAAGCAGCAAGCTACGCACGGTCTTGTGTGCGCCGAAGCGAAACCATGGCAACCAGCATGAAACCACCGACCAAACCGAGATGCTCGAAGAAAGCGTTGGTCGCAGCGAAGCGCTCGCCCTCCGGCATCGTCCAGAAGGCGTTCGCCACCACCGCGGCAAGCAGGGTGAACACACCGAGCATCCCCGCGCCGAGCCAGGCGAGGCGGTCGGCCAGGATCAGCGCCGGGCCGATCAGTTCGACCGCGATCGTCAGGGCGGCGAAGACCACGGCAGGCTGCAGGCCGAAGTGCGCCTGCTCGGCCACTGCACCCTGCCAATCGATCAGTTTGACCAAGCCGCCCAGGAGATAAGGACTAGTCAGGGTCAGCCGTGCGAGAAGCCAGGCCCCTGGCCAGTCGAGCAGCGCGGCGATCGGGCGAGGTGTCATGTCGTCGCTCCCGGTCCAGAACGGCTCAGACGGCCCAGCAGCCGCAGCCGAGCGCACCCCAGAACGACTGGACGTCGGCCGCGGGGACGCTGGCACCGAGTGCGGCGGCGTGATCGTGGCCGTGGACGTTGCACGACGAAGCGCAGCCGCAGGCCGAGGCGAGCTTCTTCGCGTCTTCGGGCCGGCGATAGTGGCCGCCGAAGGTCGCGACTGGCGACCAGTCGGGCATCGCCTTGGGCAGCGCCGGGGCGAGCGGACCGAAATCGCCCTCGCCGTGCACCACCTTGCCGCCGAGCACGGTCAGCACCGCGCGCAGATGCGCGATCTCGCTTTCGGGCACGGTGAAGTAGTCGTCCGACAGCAGCGCCAGGTCCGCGAGCTGGCCCTTCTTGATCTGGCCCTTCTTGCCCACCTCGTTCGAGAACCAGGTGTTCTTCTCGGTCCACAGCCGCAGCGCGGTCTCGCGGTCGAGCCGGTTGCGCGCGGGGTAGAGCGTCAGCCCACCCACGGTCTTCGAGGTGACCAACCAGGATAGAGAGACCCAGGGGTTGTAGCTGGCGACGCGCGTCGCGTCGGTGCCCGCGCCGACGGGCAGTCCCGCGGCCATCATCCGCTTGATCGGCGGCGTCGCCTCGGCCGCCTTGGCGCCGTAGCGATCGACGAAGTATTCGCCCTGGAAGGCCATGCGGTGCTGCACCGCGATGCCGCCGCCGAGCGCGGCGATGCGATCGATGTTGCGCTCGCTGATCGTCTCGGCGTGGTCGAAGAACCAGTTGAGCCCCTGCAGCGGAATGTCGCGGTTGACCTTCTCGAACACGTCAAGCGCGCGGCTGATCGTCTGGTCGTAGGTTGCGTGGAGCCGCCAGGGCCAGCGGCGCTCGGCCAAGAGGCGGATCACCGGCTCGAGATCGCCCTCCATGCTCGGCGGCATGTCGGGGCGGGCGACGCGGAAGTCCTCGAAGTCGGCGGCCGAATAGACGAGCATCTCGCCCGCGCCGTTGTGGCGATAGGTGTCGTCGCCCTGCCCCGGCTTCACCTGGGTGGACCAGGTGGCGAAGTCCTTGAGCTCCTCCTTGGGCTTCTGGGTGAACAGGTTGTAGGCGATGCGCAGCGTGAGTTCGCCATCCTTGTGCAACTTCTCGACGATCTCGTAGTCGTCGGGATAGTTCTGCGAGCCGCCGCCCGCGTCGATCACGCTGGTGACGCCGAGCGAATTGAGTTCGCGCATGAAGTGCCGGGTCGAGTTGAGCTGATATTCAGGCGGCAGCTTCGGCCCCTTGGCGAGCGTCGCATAGAGGATCGTCGCGTTCGGCTGGGCCAGCAGCAGCCCCGTGGGATTGCCCTGGGCATCGCGCATGATCTCGCCGCCCGGCGGGTTCGGCGTGTCCTTGGTGTAGCCCACGGCGCGCAGCGCCGCGGCGTTGAGCAGCGCGCGGTCGTAGAGGTGGAGGATGAACACCGGCGTCTCGGGCGCGGCCTGGTTGATCTCGTCGAGCGTCGGCAGGCGCTTCTCGGCGAACTGGTGCTCGGTGAAGCCGCCAACCACGCGCACCCATTGCGGCGGCGGGGTGTTCTGTGCCTGCTTCTTGAGCATGGCCATGGCGTCGGCCAGGCTCGGCACGCCCTCCCAGCGCAGTTCCATGTTGTAGTTGAGCCCGCCGCGGATCACGTGGATATGGCTGTCGATCAGGCCGGGTATCAGCCGGCGCCCCTTGGCGTCGATCACCTTGGCATCGCCTCCGGCGGCATCGCGCACCTCCTGCTCGGAGCCGACCGCGAGGAACGTGCCGTTCCGGATCGCCACGGCCTCGGCCACCGGGTTCTCGCGATCGAGCGTAGTGACCCTGGCGTTGGTGACGATCAGGTCGGGCGCGGTCATGGCAAAGGTCTCCGTGGCGGTAAGCAGGGCGGTTCCGGCAGCGCTGGCGAGCGCCTCGCGCCGGGTTAGTCGGGGGCTGTGGCGGGTCATGCGTCGCGCTCGTCGTTGGCGGGCGGTCTGCCCGGGATGGCGGTGGCGCCGTCAGGGCGCACGAAGCGGGTCAGTTCCATCCGGTCCGCGAGGCGCCGGGCGATCGGCAGGGCCTGCTCGCCGAGCAGGATCCCCGCCAGCCCCACCAGGGCGATGATCGGCGGAGCGGGAGAACGGACACCCATCAGGTTGTAGGCGATTCCAACCAGGAGGCCCGCCCCCAGCGAAAGAAGATAGGGTTTCACGGTCCGTTCCCCCTTTTCGCTCAGGCCTGGATGAAGGCCAGCAGGTCGGCGTTGAGCACCTCGGCGTTGACCGTCAACATGCCGTGCGAGAAGCCCTCGTAGACCTTGAGCGTGGCGTTCGGCAGAAGCTCGGCCTGGCGCAGCGCCGCGTTCTTGTAGGGAACGACCTGATCATCATCGCCCTGCAGCACCAGCGTGGGAACGGTGATCGCCTGGAGGTCCTCGGTCTGGTCGGTTTCGGAGAAGGCCTTGACGCCCTCGTAGTGCGCCAGCGTCGAGCCCATCATGCCCTGGCGCCACCAGTTGTCGATCACGCCGGGCAGAACCGTCGCGCCCGGGCGGTTGAAGCCGTAGAACGGGCCGGTGGGAAAGTCGCGGAACAGTTGCGCGCGGTTGGCGGCGATACCGGCGCGGATGCCGTCGAAGACCTCCATCGGCAGGCCATCGGGATTGCCGTCGGTCTTGACCATCAGCGGCGGCACGGCGCTGACGAGTACGGCCTTGGCGACCCGCCCCTGCGGCTGTCCGTAGCGAGCGACATAACGCGCCACTTCGCCGCCGCCCGTCGAGTGACCGATGTGCACGGCATTGCGCAGGTCGAGGTGTTCGACGACGGCTGCCGCATCGGCCGCATAGTGATCCATGTCATGGCCGAAATCGACCTGGGCCGAGCGACCGTGACCGCGGCGATCATGGGCGACGACGCGGTAGCCCTTCGACAGGAAGAACAGCATCTGCGCGTCCCAGTCGTCCGAGGACAGCGGCCAGCCGTGGTGGAAGACGATCGGCTGGGCGTCCTTCGGACCCCAGTCCTTGAAGAAGATCTGGGTGCCGTCCTGCGTGGTGACGAAGTTGGTCATGGGGAATTCCTTGGAGGTCATGGGGAGAGTAAAACGGCGGCCGGACCGGCGGGGGAGCAAAAGATCCGACCGCATGGGAAGAGATTAGTGGCCGCCTTCCGAGGCGCCGAACATCATCTTTGCGTATGTGATACCCAAACCATAGGCGCCGCCCCACTTGGCAGCGATGCCGGTGGTCAGGCCGTAGGTCTCGCCGCGCGCCCAGTCGCGTTGCAGTTCGAGGAGGTACTGGAGCGACGTAATCGGCCGCGCACCCGCCTGGATCATCCGCTCGACCGCACGCTCGTGCGCTTCTTCGGAGATGTCGCCGCTGGCGTCGGTGATGACATAGGCCTCGAAACCCTGCTCGATCGCCGAGAGCACGGGACCGACGATGCAGACCGAGGTCCACAGGCCGGCGAAGACCAGGCGATCCCTGCCGATGCGGTTCACTTCCTCGATCACCGCGGCGTCTTCCCAGGTGTTCATCGAGGTGCGATCGAGCAGCGGCTGACCGGGAAAGGCGTCGGTGATTTCGGCGAACATCGGACCCGAGAAGCTCTTCTCGGCGACCGTCGTAAGCACGGTCGGGACCGCGAAACCGGCCGCGGCGTTCGAAACGAGCGCGGCGTTGTTGCGCAGCAGTTCGGGGGCGATCGACTTGGTGGCGAAGGCCATCTGCGATTGGAAGTCGATGAGGACGAGCGCGTGGTTCGTCGGCGAGAGCAGGTCCTTGGCGGGGGTCGGGGTGGCGGTGATGGGCATCGTGTGGATCCTTCCTGAACTTGTGAAGCCCGATCCGCTCGGGCTGATTGGAGGTTTAGGTCGCCCCATCTTGGCTAAACAGTCGGATAAATCCGTCTTGAACGTTCAAATTTTCAGAACAATCGTACTTCGACACTCGACGCACGGAGGTCGGGTCCGTGAACGAGGCGACCGCCTAACCGACGCGCGTGCTTCTCAAGCCTGAAGATAGGCCTATCGTGCGGACGGCGGCGTGCTTGGATGCGGGCCAGCACCTTCAGCTTGCCAACAAAGGTCGATGCGGCTAGCCACACGGGGCAATGACTAACCAGCCGGTCCTCTTTTGGTACTTTAGCTATCCGACGCCTTTGGCGGACGGGGGTTTCGGCTTGGCCTGATCATTAGGCAAAAACGATACCAACCAGCCGCCAGTCTTGGCGGCTTTTTTTTGTCGCCTGACTGCCCGCTCTACCACGGGAAAGTTATGTCACAGTCCACCGACGACCTTCGCATTCGCGAAATCCAGGAACTCAGCACGCCTGGCGAGATCATGGCCGAATTCGTGCGCACCGAAGCGATCGGCACCACGGTCACCGCCGCGCGCGCAGCAGTCCATGCCATCCTCGCGGATGACGACGACCGCTTGCTCGTCGTGGTTGGTCCCTGCTCGGTCCACGATCCCGAGGCCGCGCTCGAATATGCCGATCTGCTTGCCGAACAGCGGCAGCGGCTCGGCGGCGAGCTCGAGATCCAGATGCGCGTCTACTTCGAGAAGCCGCGCACGACGGTCGGCTGGAAGGGCCTGATCAACGATCCGGCGCTCGACGGTACCTTCCGCATCAACGAAGGCCTGCGGCGCGCGCGCGAACTGCTGCTCGCGGTCAATGCCAAAGGGCTGCCGGCCGCCTCCGAGTTCCTTGACGTGATCACGCCACAGTACATCGCCGACCTCGTCGCCTGGGGGGCGATCGGCGCGCGCACGACCGAAAGCCAGATCCACCGCGAGATGGCCTCGGGGCTCTCGTGCCCGATCGGCTTCAAGAACGGCACGGCGGGTGACATCCAGATCGCAATCGACGCGATCATGGCCGCTTCGCAGCCGCATCATTTCCTCGCCGTGACCAAGGCCGGCCGCGCAAGCATCGCCACGACCACGGGCAATGAGGATTGCCACGTCGTCCTTCGCGGCGGCGCCACGCCGAACTACGACGCGGCCGCGGTCGCCGCGACCTGCGCGGCGCTCGACAAGCGCGGTCTCAAGCAGAAGGTCATGATCGACGTCAGCCACGCCAACAGCGGCAAGCGTCCCGAGAACCAGCCGGGCGTCGTGGCCGACGTCTGCGCGCAACTCGCCGGAGGCGAATCCCGCATCATGGGCGTGATGATCGAGAGCAATCTCGTGGCCGGGCGTCAGGATCTGATCGCGGGGAAGCCGCTGACCTATGGCCAATCCATCACCGACGGCTGCATCGACTGGAGCACGACCGTGGCGCTGCTCGACGACCTCGCCGAGGCCGTGCACGCGCGTCGGGCCTTCCAGCCGGCCAAGCCGGCCATTGCGGACGCAGTGCCGGCCTGAGCAATCGGGATCGCGACGGACGAGCGCCGTCGCGATCCCTTCGGCGTATTTTCCCGTGGTCAGCAAGCCTGCATTCACGGCGTTTTCCGTCTATGCTCGCCGACGTGACCGACGAGCCTCACCCTTTCCCGCGCCATTCGAGCCCAGAGGGAGATTCGCACGAACCTTCACCGGTCACGGCAGGCTCTCCCTCGCCACAACAGGCACCATCGCGACCCAGCCGGCTCCGGCGGTGGGCCGTCCGCATGGCAGCCGGGATTACGCTTACCGTCCTGTTGCTGGTCGGGTGGCTGGCAATTACCGCGCCGCTATCGAAATCGCTCGAGCCTATCGCGCCACCGCAGATCACTCTGCTGGCGGCAGACGGCACGCCGATCGCGCGCAACGGCGCCGTCGTCGAAGCGCCCGTAAAGATCGCTGCGCTTCCCGATCACGTCGTCCAGTCGTTCCTTGCGATCGAGGACCGGCGTTTCTACAGCCACTGGGGGCTCGATGCCCGCGGCTTGGTGCGCGCGGCCTGGACGAACTTGACCACGGGCCGTACCCAGGGCGGCAGCACGATCACGCAGCAACTCGCCAAGTTCACCTTTCTCACGCCCGAGCGCAGCCTGACGCGCAAGGCCCGCGAGGCGCTGATCGCGTTCTGGCTCGAGATCTGGCTGACGAAGGACGAGATACTCGAGCGCTATCTTTCGAACGCCTATTTCGGCGACAACACCTATGGCCTGCGCGCCGCGTCGCTGCACTATTTCTCGCGCGCGCCCGAAAAGCTGTCGCCGGGTCAGGCCGCGATGCTCGCCGGGCTCGTCCAGGCGCCCTCGCGCCTTGCACCCACCAGCAACTACGGGAAGGCACGGGAGCGCATGCAGCTTGTCCTCAAGGCCCGGGTTGCCGTGGGCAACCTGACCGATGAGGAAGCCAGGGCGGTTGCGCCACCAAGGCTGGCGGTCGGTCGGCGGAGCGTTCTGCCGACCGGCACCTATTTCGCCGATTGGGCGCTGCCTCAAGCCCGCAAGCTCAGCGAAGTCGGCTATTCCCGGCAGACGATCGCTACCACACTCGACGCGCGATTGCAGGCGGCCGCCCGCAGAGCCACGAGCCGCGTGCGCGGCACGGCTCAGGTCGCGCTCGTCGCCATGCGCACCAACGGAGAGGTCGTGGCAATGGTCGGCGGGACCGATTACCAGGCCTCGCCGTTCAACCGCGCGACCCAGGCGCGCCGGCAGCCGGGCTCGACGTTCAAGCCGTTCGTCTACCTTGCCGCGCTACAGGAAGGATGGAAGCCGTCCGATCGGATTTCCAACCAGCCGATCACCTCGGGCAGCTATCGGCCCAAGAATTTCGGCGGCGTCTATTCGGACACGATCGCGCTCGAAGACGCCTTCGCCCGGTCGAGCAACGTCGCCGCGGTGCGACTGTTCGACAAGGTCGGCGATCGCGCGGTCATCGACACGGCGCATGCCTTGGGCATCGTCTCTCCCCTGGCAGCCGGCGATCCGAGCCTTTCGCTCGGCACTTCGAGCGTGACCCTGCTCGAACTCACGGCCGCTTATGCGGGTATCGCCGCCAATCGTTTTCCGGTCGTCCCCCGCCCGTTCAAGGTCGAGCCGAAGGGGTGGCTCGCCCGGCTATTCGACGGGCAGGACAGGCTCTCGTCCGACGTTCACGACGACATCGAGGCGATGCTGCGCCGTGTGGTCTCGCAAGGCACCGGGCGCGCCGCTGCGCTGAGCGTGCCGGCTTATGGCAAGTCCGGGACGAGCCAGGAAAGCCGGGACGCGCTTTTCGTTGGCTATGCCGGCGATCTCGTCGTGGGCGTTTGGGTTGGCAGAGACGACAACACACCGCTCGTGGGCGTATCGGGCGGCGGCCTGCCGGCGCGGATCTGGCGAGACTTCATGACCCAGGCCTTGGGCAAGCGCGCCGACCGGCCGCACCGGGCCAACCCCCGTGGTCCCGTTCAACCGCAGGATGCCCCCACCGATGCCGAAGCGGTGCCCGGCAATCGCGCCGCAATCTGGATGGATGGCGCGGGCGTTCTCGGCGGAAAGATCGGCAACATCACGATAAACGTCGACGATCCGAAACTGGCGGAGGAACTGGCCCGCCTCGCGCAGGACGGCAAGACGATCGTGCAGCGTGCGCGGACCGAACAGCAAAGGGCCGGCGACGCGGCGCGAAGAGCGATGGAACAGGCAGGCGCCACGAGCGGTCAGCCGCAAGCGAGACCCACATCTCCTGCGGACTAGACGAGTTCCGCCCGATCAGATCTCCCCGGCGCGCGCGAACTTGGCGATGTGGTCGGCAGCACGGAAGGCCAGAGCCTCGATGGTCTGGGTGGGCTGGCCGCGGCCCGAGGTGACCATGCTCGAACCGTCGCAGAGGAACAGGTTCTTCACATCGTGAGCGCGGTGGTACTTGTCGATCACCGACGTGTCCGGATCGTTGCCCATGCGGCAGGTGCCGAGCAGGTGCACGCCGCCGCTGGCCTCGCCGATCTCGCCGGGAACGATCTGCTTGGCGCCGGCCGCGTCCATGATCTCGACCGCGCGCTCCACCTGCCACTTAGCGTGCTTCACGTCGTCGGGATGGTCCTTGTAGGTGACGCGGATCGCCGGCACGCCCCAGTCGTCCTTGAGCTCGGGATCGATGTCGACGCGGTTGGTCGCCTGAGCCAACGAGGTGCCGTGGCCCGAGCAGTTCATCCAGTAGGTGTAGGATTCGAGGTATTCCTTGAACTCCGGCCCCCAGGTCGGCGTGCCGTTGGGCACGCTCTGGCCCCAGGTCAGCGGTCCGCCCGAGCGCGCGTCGAAGCCGCCGCCGCCGTAGAAGCCGCGCTTGGGATCGGAATCGTAGAAATCGTGCATGATGCGCGTGACGTTAGCGCCCTTGTACTCGTTGAGCGGATGCTCGAACCGCGCTTGGGCGCCACCGCCCTTGTTGAACATAAGGTAGCGGCCCACGGCCCCGCTCGAATTGGCCAGGCCCTGCTCGAAGCCGTTGGTCGCGGAGTTGAGCAAGAGCTTCGGCGTCTCGGCGCCGTTGGCGCAGACCACCACGGCGCGCGCGTTCTGGAACTGCTCCTTGCGGTCGCCATCGTAGTAGTAAACGCCCGTCGCGCGGCCCGCCTTGTTCATGCCGATGCGGAAGACGTAGGTCTCGGGCCGCACCTCGCAGCGGCCGGTGGCCTCGGCTTCGGGGATGACGGTCCAGACCGAGGACGACTTGGCCATGACCTCGCAGGCGAAACCACCGCACAGACCGCACTGCGCGCAGGCCGGGCGGTCGCGATAGGTCACCGAATTGATCGCCATCGGCGCCGGGAATGGATGCAGGCCGAGCTTGCGCGCGCCACGCTCGAATAGCACTCCCGACGACTTCACCGGCAGCGGGGGCATCGGATAGGGCTTGGAGCGCCAGGGATCGAAGGGGCTTGCGCCCGCGAGCCCCGAGACGCCGACTTCCCATTCCACCTTGGTGTAATAGGGCTCGAGCTCGGCATAGGTGATCGGCCAGTCGACCAGGCTCGCGCCCTCGATCGAGCCGAACCGGCTGCCCTCGATGAAATCGATCTCGTGCAACCGCCAGAAGTTGGCGTTGAAGTGGGTCGAACTGCCGCCGACGACGCGCGCATAGGTCAGCGGATTACGGCCGGCGGTACGTTCGGCCTTCTGGTCCGCGTCGCGGCGAAAGGTCTGCGGATTGGTCGCCGGGTTGTTGGTGATGCCCGAAAGCTGCCGGTACTTGAGCTCGTCGTGCTCGAACTCGTGCGCCTCCATGCGCGGGCCTTGTTCCATCACGACGACGCTGTTGCCGGCGCGCGCCAGTTCGCGCGCCATGATGCCGCCCGAGGAGCCCGAACCTACGACGATGAAATCGACCGTCTCGCCGGTCTTGAATGTCTTGCGATCCATGAGGCGGGCTCCGTCAGGCGGTGTAGGGCTTGGTGCCGGGATAGGGTTCAAATCCCCCGTAATCCCGGTCGTAGTAACCGAAGGGAGGCTCCCAATAGTGGTTGTCTTCGACCCCGATCAGCTTCCAGCCGAGGTTCTCGTGGTTGCCGCCGTATTTGGGCAGAGCGATGAGTCCGAGCACGGTGAGACGCCGGACCGCCGTGAAGAAGGGCGTCTTGTCGACCTCCTTTAGCCAGGCGGTCTGCTCTGCTTCGGGCGCCGCTGAGAATGCCTTGCCGCCACCGCCTTGGCGCGCGGCATAGGCGCTCTGGAATTCGGCCAGCCCTTTGCGGAACGAAGGCAATTGGGCCGCGAAGAAGCTGCCGAGCGCGTTGTCGATGAAGTAGGTCACCCGCGCGTCGCGCGCGCCCGGCGTGACCCCGCCGGGCACGATCTGGTTGGCGATCGCGTCGATCTCTGCCGCCTCGGCCGTGGTGAGCGTCGTCAGGTGCCGGGGCGGCGCCACGGTGTCGTGAGCAGCGTGGTCGGCATGTTCGGCGGCGCTAGCGATTTGCGGCCAGTTGAGAGCGATCCAGCCCGCGCTGGCCAGGTTGCCGACTGCGGTGAGGAACTGGCGACGCGAGGGGATTGGTTGTGCCATGGGCCGCTCCGAATCTGGCTGGAAAGCTCCCGATTCTTGCGCCCTCGGCGATCGTCCGGGGAATACGGCAAACGGCGCATGGACGAGACGCATCCGGAGCTGATCGTGCGTCGGGAGAATGGGCCCTAGTCACGTCATTGTAACGAATTATGTCTTACGCAAGTGGTTAGCATTTTATTATATCAATGGAATTATCAGCCAGTTTCATGGGATTAGTAAGGGAAGCATCATGAAACTGATTAGAAAACTGCTTCGGAACGAACGCGGCGCCACAGCCATCGAATATGGTCTGATCGCCGCACTGATCGCCGTCGCGGCGATCTCGGCCATGCAGGGACTTGGCAGCCAGCTCAAATCGACTTTCAACAAGACCTCGCAAAGCATGAAGGTCTGACGACCGCAGCCGTACCGGCAAGCGAAAGGGCGCGTTAGGACGTTCGCCTCCTTTCGCCCGCCCGCCTCCGACCGATTTCGACGGATGCGGGTGGGCCTGCTCGCACGGTTTGTTTTTGGTCACTCTTGCCCGCTATGACCCTGGGCCATGAAGCGACGGTCGATAGCGATTGCCGGATGCGGGATCGGCGGGCTGGCGACGGGGCTCCTCCTGGCGCGCGCTGGCGATCACGTAGTGCTGTTCGAACGGTTCGAGAAGCCACGACCTATCGGCTCGGGCTTGATGATCCAGCCAACCGGGCTCGCCGTGCTTGCCAGACTGGGTCTGGCGGACAGGATCCGACGCGAAGGCGCCCGCATCGACCGCCTGTTAGGCAGAGCCGGCGATCGCGTGGTCCTCGACGTCAGCTATTCGGCGATGTCGCGCGGGAACCGCTTCGGCATCGGCATCCATCGCACCAGTCTGTTCGCCGCCCTGCATGACGCGGTCGTGGCTGAAGGCATCGAGATTCGTACGGGCCACACTGTCGCCGGCTCGCAGCTCGGCGCCCATGGAAGGTCGCTGCTTTTCGCCGACGGCCAGGCGAGCGAAGGCTTCGACCTCGTCGTCGATGGACTCGGCACGCGGTCCGCTCTGGCACCGTCGGTTGGCTACGAACTGGCCTATGGCGCGCTTTGGGCGAGTCTCGACTGGCCCGCCGGCAGCCCCCTCGATCCCCACACACTGTCCCAACGCTATCGCCGGTCGAGCACCATGGCAGGCGTGCTGCCTTTGGGAACAGGTGCCGGCGCAAGCCCTCGCGCGGCTTTCTTCTGGTCGCTCAAAGGCACGGACTATCCGGACTGGCATGCAGTCGGACTCGCCGCCTGGAAGCACGAGGTCCTGACGCTCTGGCCCGAGTGTGCGCCTTTTCTCGATCAGATCGTCGATCGCGACCAGCTGACTTTCGCCCGCTACGCCCACCGCACGCTGCCCAGGCCCCTCGAAGACAGGCTGGTGCACATCGGCGACGCCTGGCACTCGGCGAGCCCACAGTTGGGCCAGGGTGCGAACATGGCGCTGCTCGATGCCTGGGCCTTGGCGAAGGCCCTCTCGGAGCACCGGGACATCGCTCGAGCGCTGGCCGAGGCGATCGCGCTGCGCCGGCGCCACGTCGGACTCTATCAGGCGCTGACCTGGCTGTTCACACCGGTCTACCAGTCTGACAGCCTTCTGCTTCCTTTCGTGCGCGACCGCTTGGTCGGCCCCCTGTCGAAGCTCTGGCCCGCCACCGCCATTCAGGCGTCGATGGTCAGCGGGTTGATCGGTGATCCGCTCGGCACGCTCGATCTCGAGGAATATTCCGCCTTTCCAGAAACCCGGGCCTTACCCGCATGACGACCAAGCCCGCGCGCCGTGTGCTCGTCCTCGGCGGCTATGGTGGCTTCGGTGGGCGCATCTGCCGGCGCCTGGCAGCTCAGGGACACGACGTGCTCGTCGCGGGTCGGTCGTTTGCCAAGGCCGCGGCGTTCTGCCGCGACGATCCGCGCCTAATACCCGTCGGGCTGGAGCGATCGGACATCGTCGCGGAGCTGTCGCAACACGCCCCCGATCTGCTCGTGGATGCCTCCGGCCCGTTCCAGGCCATGGACCTGGCGATCCCGCGAGCCTGCATCGCAAAGGGTGTCCACTATTGCGATATCGCAGATAGCCGCAGGTTCGTCGCCGCCGTGCCGGAACTCGACACCGCGGCGCGCCAAGGCGGCGTCGTCGTGATCTCGGGGGCTTCGAGTGTGCCGGCGCTGTCGGGCGCGGTGGTCAGAGAGCTTTCGGCAGGGCTCGACCGCGTGACCGCCGTCGAAATCGCCATCAGCGCTTCGAACCGCGCCGCCGCGGGACCGGCGGTCGCAGCAGCGATCCTGAGTCAGGTCGGCAAGCCGTTCCGCCTGCGGCGCGGCAGACGTACGGAAATCACGAATGGCTGGCAGGAACCGATCCGCATCGATTTCGAAGTGGCCGGCCTGCGCCCTCTCCGACGCCGCCGCGTGGCGCTCGTCGACGTGCCCGACGTCGCGCTGATGCCCGATCGGCTACCGGGAACGCCGAGCGTGATCTTCCGCGCCGGCACCGAACTCGATTTCCAGAACATCGCGCTAGGACTGCTGAGCTGGCCCGTTCGCTGGGGCTGGCTGAAATCGCTGGCCGGGCTCACCCCCTGGCTCGCACCGCTGCAGCGGTTGACTGCACGGCTGGGCAGCGACAGGTCGGCCATGAGCCTACGCCTGTTCGGCGTCGTCGGCGACCGGCGGGTGGCGCGACGTTGGACCTTGATCGCCGAGCAGGGCGATGGTCCCGAGATCCCGGCCCTCGCCGTTCCGGCGCTTGTTGCGCGCATCCTGGCGGGCGAGGAACAGCCCGGTGCCCGCGACGCCGGAGAAGCCCTTGCGCTTGCCGATTTCCAGAACGCCTTTGCCGGGCTCGCCATCGCGCACGAGAGCAGCGAACGAGCGCTTCAGCCACCCCTCTACGCCCGCATCATGGGCGGCCGCTTTGGGCAACTTCCGCCGGTGCTGCGCGAGGTCCACGCGATCCTCCATGACGGCGGCGCTGCGGGCGAGGCCGAGGTCACCGGAGCCGCCAACCTTCTGGGCAAGCTGGTGGCCCGAATCATGCGTTTCCCACCTGCGGGACGGTACCCGCTCCACGTCTCGTTCACCGAGCGCGACGGTCGCGAACTCTGGACGCGCCGCTTCGGCGCTCGGACATTCGCCAGTTCACTGGAGGAGGACAACGGCTGCCTGGTCGAACGGTTCGGGCCGCTACGCTTCCGGTTCGACCTGCCTAGCGATCATCGAGGGCTCGAGATGCGGATGAGAGCTTGGTCCGCCTGGCGCATCCCGCTGCCGCTCTTGTTCGCACCACGGTCGCGCGCGCGCGAATGGGAGGCCGACGGTCGCTTTTGCTTCGACGTGCCGATAGCCCTGCCGCTGATCGGCAGGATCGTCCACTATCGCGGATGGCTCGTTCCCAACTGACCCCACAAATCGGCGGGCCCTCGGTCCTAGCGAGCCTCGGTCCTAGCGAGCCTCGGTCCTAGCGAGATCGTATCGTCAGGCATTGCGACACGGTCCCGATCGGCCCGGTGTGATCGTGCAGACTGCTGCTCGTCAAGCCGATGCCGTTCGCGCCGAACGAGACGGTGGTATCGAAGCCCAGCCATGGGCCTTGCGGTTCGGCGAAAAGGTTCACGGTCAGGTCGACGTTGGGAAATGCGACGACATTGGGCGCTTCGCGGGTCGCAAGGCCGTTGGCGATGTCGACGATGCCCAGTGCACGCGCGGTCGTGCTGACCTCCTCGCCGGCGACGAGTGCGAGATCGCTGCGCACCCAGGATATCGCACGGCCTTTCGCCAGGGCGGCGCGGCGAACGTCGACGCTGCGCACGAAGCCGCCGGGCCAGGTTTCGCCGACTTGCCATGGCGTCATCGTCTCAAGCGGCGGGATAGCCGGAAATGCCGTGCCCGCGACTGCCGTGGTGTCGTAGGCCTTCAGCAGCCAGGCACGCGCGACGACCGCGGTACGCCCATCGTGAGCCAAACGCGCCTCGACCAGCTCGATCGTCCGTCCCGGCCGCAGCACGGACACCTCGACCTCGACGACGTCGATCGGCAGCGTGCCCAGGATATCGTAAGACAGCCGGGCGATCCGCAGCAGGTCATCGCGTCGCGCCGCATGATCGCATTCGATCACATGGGCGATCAGCCCCAGCGCCGGTGCGATGTGCTGCTCGGCGGCGTTCCAAGCGCCGCCGACATGCTCGGAAGCGCGAAAGCTGCTCGGCCCCAGGCGCTCGAAATAGAACATTGCTTTGCGGTCCTTAGGCTCCCGCGCCGATCAGCACACGGCCGATCAGCATGCGGCGGATCTCGTTGGTGCCCGCACCGATGTCGAGCAGCTTGGCGTCGCGCAGATAGCGCTCGACCGGCCAGTCCTTGGTATAGCCCGCACCGCCCAGCGCCTGGACCGCCTCGCCGGCGACGCGGAAGGCGTTTTCGCTGGCCAGGAGAATAGCCCCCGCCGCATCGAAACGCGTCGTCTGGCCCGCGTCGCAAGAGCGCGCCACGGCATAGGTATAGGCCCGCGCCGACTGCAGCGCGACGTACATGTCGGCGACCTTGGCCTGCATCAACTGAAACGTGCCGATCGCCTTGCCGAACTGCTTCCGCTCGCGGACGAAGGGAATGACCGTGTCGAGGCAGGCCTGCATGATGCCGAGCTGGAGCCCGGCGAGCACCACACGCTCGTAGTCGAGCCCGCTCATCAGCACGCCAACGCCGCCGTTGAGCGGCCCCATGATCTGGCTCTCGGGCACGAAGCAATCATCGAACACCAGTTCGACCGTAGGCGAGCCACGCATGCCCAGCTTGTCGATCTTCTGGCCGATCGAGAAGCCGACGAAGTCCTTCTCGATGAGGAAGGCGGTGATGCCCTTCGAGCCTTCACCGGTCTTGGCATAGACCACCAGGGTATCGGCATAGGTGCCGTTGGTGATCCAGAATTTGGTACCATTGAGCCGGAAACCGCCCTCGACCGCCTCGGCCTTGAGTTTCATCGAAACGACGTCCGATCCCGCGCCGGCTTCGGACATGGCGAGGCTGCCAACGTGCTCGCCGGAGATCAGCTTGGGGAGATACTTGGCCTTCTGCTCGGGCGTGCCCCAGCGGCGGATCTGGTTGACGCAGAGGTTCGAATGGGCGCCGTAGCTGAGCCCGACCGAGGCAGAGGCGCGACTTACCTCCTCGACCGCGATGACGTGATCGAGATAGCCGAGCCCGAGCCCGCCCTGACCCTCCTCGACGGTGATGCCGTGAAGGCCCAGTTCGCCCATCGCCGGCCAGAGCTCGCGCGGGAACCAGTCTTCGGCGTCGATCCGTGCGGCAAGCGGCGCGATTTTCTCGTCGGCGAAGCGCGCGGTGGCTTCGCGGATCATCTGGGCGCTTTCGGGCAGGCCGAAGTCGAAATCGGGGGTCGCGCGCATATGCCATCCTCTCGCTGTCTCGCGGGTCGCAGCGATCATACGCGTCTGCTGCATCCGAAGAAAATTGAAACGACGGCGTCATCAGTATAGAAAAAATCTATGATAAAGCGGTCACACATTCGCCATTTCCTGGCGGTGGTCGAGACGGGCAGCTTTACCCAGGCTGCTCATCGCATCCGCGTAACCCAACCGACGCTGTCGCTCGGAATCGCCGAGCTCGAGCGGCTGGTCCAGGCGCAACTGTTCGTGCGCACGCGCAAGCGGATCGGGTTGACCGATGCCGGCACCCATTTTCTGCCGATCGCGCGAGATCTCGAACGCGGTTTTCGCCTCGCCGACTCTTTCGGCCGTGGCGAAGCCGACGACTGGCCCCAGCTCAAGCTCGGAGTGATCCGCTCGATCGCCGCGGGCCTCCTCGAAACCATTATCGGCGAGCTGTCGCGCGAATTCTCCATCGAGCTGATCGAGGGCACCGATCCAGAACTGCGCGCCGCGCTGGGCAGCAAACGCATCCACCTTGCGCTCGGCGTGGTCGGCGACGCGCCCGAGGCGGTCTCGCTGTTCGACGAACCTTTCGTCATGCTGGTGCCGCAGGATCGCGACCTCCCCAGCCCGGTCCGACCCGAGGATCTCGCTACCGAAGTCATGATCCTTCGGCGCGGCTGCGAAAGCCTCGACGAAACCAGCCGCTTCTTCACCCGTCACGACGTTCGCCCACGCTTCGCCTTGCGCAGTGATAGCGACGAGCGCTGCATCCGCATGGTTGCCGCGGGGCTTGGCATGACCACGGCCCCCCTATCGCTGCGCGGCCCCGGAACGCGGCCGATCGCCGTGACCGGCTATGACCTGCGACGAGTCATCGGTTTCCGCGCCGAGCCCGATTGGCTCGCCGAGACGGAAGCACCGTTCAAGCGCGCAGTGGCGTCGATCCGCGAACGATTGTCCGCCTCGCTCAGCCGGATCGGGCGGATCGTCAGCGAAACGCACCATATCGTGATCGAGGCCTGAGAAACGCTGCGCCCAGGCGTCGGGAAGTGACGGCTCGAACAGGTGCTGGCAGTGATCGACCGCCCTTTGTCCTCAGTCGAGGCTGATCAGGCGGGCTCGACCACGACGACGGGTATCTTGCGGTCGGTACGCGACTGATAGACATCGTAGTTGGGCCACTGCTCCAACGAGGCGGCCCACAGCTCGTCGCGTTCCGCGCCCTCGGCGGTGCGCGCGCGGCCGGCGAACTTCTCGCCCTTGATCTGCATCGTGACGCTCGGATCGGCTTCGACGTTGAGATACCAGGCCGGATGCGTCGGTGCGCCCCCCTTCGAGGCAATGATCGCATAGCGATCGCCGACCTGCTTGAAGATGATCGCAATCGTGCGATCCTCGCCGGACTTGCGGCCCTTCGTGGTCAACAGGCAGGCCGTGGCGCCGTTCCACATGTAGCCGATCTCGCCGTCGGTCTCGCGATACTGGCGCACGTGCTCCTCGCCGATCAGCGTGATGTCGGTGCCCAGGTTGCTGCGCACCGGGGTGGCTTCTCCATCGCTCATGGCGTTCTCCTCTCGATCTCGTTTCGTGTTGATTGAAGCTGCGGGCTCGGCTCAGCGCAGCAATACCGGCAGAGCCGAAACCCCGCGCTGTTCCAGGCCGCCCGTGATGTGCGGCGTTTCCGCGTCGGGATCGAACCGCATGTTCGGGAAGTGATCGAACAGCTTGTTGATCGTGACGCCCATCTCGGCCTGCGCGACGAAGCGGCCCAGGCACATATGCGCGCCGATGCCGGTGCCCAGGTGCTGCTGGAAGGGGCGGTAAAGGTCGAATACGTCGGGATTCTCCCACCGTTCGGGATCGCGGTTGGCCGCGCCGAGGCAGATGTCGAGCACGGCGCCCTGCGGGATCGTCACGCCGCACAGATCGGTATCGACCAGTGCTACGCGACTGAAGGTGGGATTGGTCGGGTTCCAGCGCAGCGATTCCTCGATCGCGGCGTCTATCAGCTTGCGGTCGGCCTTGGCGGCCTCGAAGTAGTCCCGGTTGTCGAGCAGCGCGAACAGCACGATGCCCAGCTGGCGCCAGGTCGTACCGCCTCCAGCGAGGAGGATCAGCCGCGCGAAGATCACGATCTCCTGGTCAGTGAGGTGCCGGCGCTCTTCGCCCGGCGGGTCGATCTCGGCCGCCAACAGCCACGAGATGATATCCTCGCCCGGATCGCCCTTGCGCTTGGCGATCTGCTCCATGAGCATCCGCTGCACCGTCGCGTGCGACTGCATGCGGACTTCCATCCCGTGACGACTGGCCGAAGTGCCAACCAGCGCATTGCGGAACAGCAGCGCGTCGTCGCCGTTGAGCCCGACCGCACGCGTGATGGTATGAACCGGCACGCGCGCGCAGAGCTGCAGGTTCAGTTCGGCGCGGTCACGACTTTCCAGATCGACCACGAGGTCGTCGACCAGCTTGTCGATGAAATGTTCGCGCCACCACTTCTGCGCCTTGGGCTTGATGAACAGCGATTGCACCGCGCGGCGAAATGCATGGTGCTCGGGATTGTCCATCTCGAGAATGCCCATCGTCTTCGGCGGGCTTCCGTCGAAGTGATAGACGTTGTTCGACAGATTCACGTTGTCGCGAAACGCCTTTTCACACGCGTCGAAGGTGAAGCAGGTGTAGCCCTGGCGCTCGAGCGAACCCTTGTGCCGGTGGAACGGCGGCAGGTCCATCAGTTGGCGCATGAAGCCTTTCTGCACGGCTCCGCGCTCGCGCAGCGCATTCATCGCCGGATAGGGATCGTGGTCGATGTAGTTGCCGATTTCCTCGGCTTCCTTGCGCACGTCGTAGAGGGCTTCGTAGAGATCGTCGTCCCGAGCCGCGCTCGCCACTGTAGCGGTCATAAACCCTCCGACTCCCAATCCGTTCCATATATCGAATAATATTTCAGCATAATAACCGCGATTGCCCCTTGTGGTCAATCGGTCGGGACGACGCCCGGGCGAACATTCTTCCCGCTAGCCGTCCGATCAATTCGCGCGCAGGTATCGGCCGAGATCGCGCCGCTGCCACATGTTGAGCAGCGAAACGGTGATCTTCAACTGCACGCGCGCGGTCTCGTTCACTGTAAAGATCGGATCGTAACGGTCTGTGGCGACACGCGGATCTGGTATTTCGCGCAGGATCGCCGGCGGCGCCGTCGTCATGTGCAGCGCCGACATCATAACGTGCATTTCGAGATGCTGCGCCAGGTCGCCACGATCGATCGGAGGCCCGCCCGCGCGCGCATATTCAGCTATGAAGAGATCGAGCAGTTCGTCCAGATGCCGATCGTGAATTTCGGGCTCCGCCGCACCGATGCAGCCCCATATCGAGGACGCCACGGACATCTGCCCGACACTGCCCCAATCGATCAGGCCGGCGACGAGCCTGCCATCCGGTTCGTGCCAGAACCAGGCGTTGTCGATGTTCGCGTTCATATGGCACAGCGCGATCATGTCGGGCCGCGAATAGAGGAACCGCCAGACCTGCTCCTGCCGCTCGACCGCCAGCGGCGCCTCGGCGCAGAAGCGTTCGAGAAAGTCGCGGTCGGCGAGGTGGGCGGGCACCAAATGCGGATATTGCAGAATGAATTCTGCGAGACGATTGATCCTCTTTCTGAGAAGTTCTGCCTCCAGGCCAGCGCGACGCGCGATCAGGCTCTCCATGTCAAACGGAAAGTGCCGCTGGACGGCGTCGCCGAGGCGGCCCGCCTTGTGTGCGCCCGACAATCGCGCGAGATTGGAGATCAATACCCGATAATGCTCTATCGGATCGGGAAGAATATGATCCATACATTTGGGATAATGTGGTTCTACAGCCGCCTGGCCATAAGGAATACGTTCGGTGACAATTATGCCGGTGAGGGTGTCGTGCGCGATGTCAGCATAGAAACAGCGCGGTACCGAGATCGGAAAACCGGGATCTCGTGACATGTTTGCGAGCCGGACTTCAGGTGGCATGTGATAACGGCCACCGTCGCGCACGGCATCCTGGAAATTCCGCGAGAACTTCACGAACAGATCGCGCGACAGCCCCGGCGCCTCGCGTTCGTAGGCGACCGAGAGCAGCGCCTTCACGCCGGTGCCGCCCAGCGTCCATTCGTCGATACCGGTGATTGCGGTGATGCTGTTGCTCTCGGCGAGCGCGCCGCTCGCGCGGAAGGCACGCGTCAGGAATTCGGGTCCGCCCGCCTTCAGCGCCTCTGTATGGGCCGGAAAGTCGAGACCGAATATGTCGCCCCGCGCCCAATCGATGATCTTGGTTTCAGTCATGCACCCGCGCTAGCGCGGGATGCGTCGCGAAGGCAACGGATCACTCCCGGCACGAAATGGTCTATAGAAGGATCATGGCTCCCCTCCCCTTCGCCCATTTCGCCCCGCCTATCGCCGCACCCTCGCTGCTGCGCCGGGCAATCACCTCCGCCTATCGCCGCGCCGAAGCCGAATGCCTCGCACCGCTGATCGCGGCGGCCGAAGTTGATGCGCCGATCGGCGCGGCGATACGCGAAACCGCGCGACAGCTCGTCACCACGCTGCGCAAGCAGAAGCGTGGCAGCGGCGTCGAGGGCCTGGTTCAGGAATACTCGCTGTCGAGCGAGGAAGGCGTCGCGCTGATGTGCCTGGCCGAAGCGCTGCTGCGCATCCCCGACGACGCGACGCGCGACGCGCTGATCCGCGACAAGATCGCCGATGGCGACTGGGGCGCGCATCTCGGCGGCGGCAAGTCGCTGTTCGTCAACGCCGCCACCTGGGGCCTCGTCGTCACCGGCAAGCTCGTCGGCAGCGTCGACGACCGCGGGCTCGGCGCGGCGCTGGCCCGGCTCGTCGCGCGCGCCGGCGAACCGGTGATCCGTCGCGGCGTCGATCTCGCAATGCGGCTGATGGGAGAACAGTTCGTCACCGGCGAGACGATCGCCGAGGCGCTTGAGCGCGCCGAAGCGCAGGAGGCCAAGGGCTTCCGCTACAGCTACGACATGCTGGGCGAAGCCGCGACCACGGCCGCCGATGCCGAGCGCTATTATGCCGACTACGAGCGCGCCATCCACGCGATCGGCCTCGCCGCGCGCGGCCGCGGCGTCTACGCAGGTCCTGGCATCTCGATCAAGCTCTCCGCGCTGCATCCGCGCTACAGCCGCACCCAGATCGATCGCGTCATGCACGAACTGCTGCCGCGGGTGAAGACGCTGGCCCTTCTCGCCAAGGCCTATGACATCGGCTTCAACATCGACGCCGAGGAGGCCGACCGGCTCGAACTGTCGCTCGACCTGCTCGAAAGCCTGGCGCTCGACCAGGAACTGGGCGGCTGGGACGGGCTCGGCTTCGTCATCCAGGGCTACGGCAAGCGCTGCCCCTTCGTGATCGACTGGATCGTCGATCTGGCGCGTCGCGCCGGACGCCGGATCATGGTCCGCCTTGTCAAAGGCGCCTATTGGGATGCCGAAATCAAGCGTGCCCAGGTCGACGGCCTGGCCGACTTTCCCGTCTATACGCGCAAGCTCCACACCGACGTCGCCTATATCGCCTGTGCCAGGAAGCTGCTGGCCGCGCCCGAGGCGGTATTCCCCCAGTTCGCCACGCACAACGCGCAGACCCTCGCGACGATCTATCATCTCGCCGGCCCGGACTTCGCGATCGGGCAGTACGAGTTCCAGTGCCTCCACGGCATGGGCGAGCCGCTCTACGAGCAGGTGGTCGGCAAGCAGAAGCTCGACCGCCCCTGCCGCATCTATGCCCCTGTCGGCACGCACGAGACGTTGCTCGCCTACCTCGTGCGCCGCCTGCTGGAGAACGGTGCCAATTCCTCTTTCGTCCATCGCATCGCCGATCCCGCGGTGTCGGTGGACGAGATGATCGCCGATCCCGTCGATCTCGTCCGCGCGATGCCGAAGCCGGGTGCACCGCACGATCGGATCGCGCTGCCGGCCGAGCTCTATCCCGACCGGCGCAATTCGGCCGGCATCGATCTCAGCGACGAGCAGGCGCTCGCGACCCTGGCCCGAGCCCTCGCCGCCAGCGCCGAGGTCACCTGGACCGCCACCGCCGAGAGCGGCGAAGGTACGGTCCGCACGGTGCACAATCCCGCCGACCATCGCGATGTCGTCGGCGAGGTCATCGAAGTCTCGACCGAACAGGCCGCCGACGCGGTCGCGCGAGCGGCCGGTGCCTCGTGGAGCATGGTCCCGGTTGGTGAGCGTGCCGCGATCCTCGAACGCGCGGCCGACGCGATGCAGGCAAACATGCCCGCACTGATGAGCCTCGCCATTCGCGAGGCAGGGAAATCAGCCGCCAACGCCGTGTCCGAAGTGCGCGAGGCGATAGACTTCTTGCGCTACTATGCGGCTCAGGCGCGGGCGACCTTCGGCCCTGGCCAGGCACCGCTCGGCCCCGTCGTTTGCATCAGCCCGTGGAACTTCCCGCTCGCCATCTTCACCGGCCAGATCGCCGCGGCACTCGTCGCGGGCAATTCGGTGCTCGCCAAGCCGGCCGAGGAAACGCCGCTGATCGCCGCAGAGGCCGTGCGGGTGCTGCATGGCGCGGGAGTTCCGCAAGACGCGCTACAACTCATACCCGGCGACGGCGCGATCGGTGCGGCGCTGGTGGCGGCCCCCGGGACCGCGGGCGTGATCTTCACGGGCTCGACCGAGGTCGCGCGCCTTATCCAGCGCGAGTTGGCGACACGGCTCTCGCCCGCCGGCAAGCCGATCCCGCTGATCGCCGAGACGGGCGGACAGAACGCGATGATCGTCGACAGCTCTGCCCTCGCCGAACAGGTCGTCGCCGACGTGATCGCGTCGGCTTTCGACAGCGCCGGCCAGCGCTGCTCGGCGCTGCGGGTGCTGTGCCTGCAGGAAGAGGTCGCCGATCGCACCCTGGCGATGCTCAAGGGCGCGCTTAAGGAACTGCGCCTCGGCCGCACCGACCGACTAGCGGTCGACATCGGCCCGGTAATCACCGCCGAGGCCCAGGCGAACATCGAACGGCATGTCGAGACGATGCGCGCGCGCGGCTTCGCGGTCGAGCAGCAGGACCTGCCACCCGAGGCCGCGCAAGGCACTTTCGTGCCGCCGACGATTATAGAGATTCCGAGCGTGGCCGAGCTGACGCACGAAGTCTTCGGCCCCGTGCTGCACGTCGTGCGCTATCGCCGCGAGCGGCTGGGCGAACTGATCGAGACGATCAACGCCACCGGCTACGGGCTAACCTTTGGCCTGCACACGCGGCTCGACGAGACTGTGGCGCACGTCACCGCGCGGGTGAAGGCGGGCAACCTTTACGTCAACCGCAACGTCATCGGCGCGATCGTCGGCGTGCAGCCTTTCGGCGGACGTGGGCTTTCAGGCACGGGCCCCAAGGCCGGCGGTCCGCTATATCTCGGCCGGCTGGTGACGATCCCGCCGGTTTTCGCCGAACGCGCCGGACACCTGGCGACGCCGCTGCACGACTTCGCCGACTGGCTCGAGCGCGAGGGCGACGCGCCCGGCGCAGCGCGCGCGCGGCGCTATGGCGAGGCATCGGCGCTCGGCATCGAACTCGTGCTGCCCGGGCCGGTCGGCGAGCGCAATCTCTATGCGCTGCATCCGCGTGGGCCGGTCCTGATGCGACCGGCGACGCGCGACGGCCTGATCGAACAGATGGCCGTGGTGCTCGCCACCGGCAATCGCGGTTTCGTCGAGAGCATGGCGCTTCCGACGGGACTGCCACCTGCGGTCGCGGCCGCCTTTGCCATCGGTCGCTCGGCCCCCTTCGCCGCCGCGCTGGTGGAAGGCAGCCCGACGCAGGCCGCAGCTATGGTCGAAACGGTCGCGGCGATGCCGGGCGCGATCGTGACGGTCTACGCGGCCGAGGCCGGCCAGGCGCTCGCCTATACTTGCGATGGGTTGCTGGAGGAGGTTTCCACCTCGATCAACACCACGGCGGCGGGTGGCAATGCCAGCCTGATGATGCTCTCGTAGATTTTAAAGATCATCCGCGATTGCCCATCGATAAGGCGTTATATCAAAAGTATCTTCCCAATTCCGATCCGATCATCCGTCAATTGCCCCTCCGACTTTGGTCGTAGGGCTAAGACCATGGTCGCAGAAATCCCCGTTTGGCAGCCGAAGTAAGACCGAGTTAACTGCGTCGGCCGCTTCTGGGCTGCGTGAACGGCGCAGAAACCCTTCTGGCAACCCGATATTCCGGGGCGAGCCTCTTCCAGACCGCAGCGAAAAAGCTGGCGGTGTGGCTGTGCGCCTTCGCGCTGACCATGGCCCTGTCGTGCGCCCAAGCCCTGGCGTCGACCGCAGGTACGGTCATTTCCAACACGGCCACGCTGAGCTTCGACATCGCCGGCGTCCGTCACACTGTGTCCTCGAACACGGCAAGCCTGATCCTCGCCGAAACGCTCGACGTTTCGGTCGAAACCGATGCGCCGAGCGGCCCCGTACCGGAGAGAGAAGAGTGTGCGGTCGGCTTCGTCGTCGTCAACCACGGCAGCGGCACTGAAACCTTCGACCTGACCGCCCAGGCCGAAGGACAGGGCGCATCGGTCCTGTTCATCGCCGGCGATACCGATGGCGGCCAAGTCTACGACGCCGCGGTCGACAAGCCTTTGGCGAATTCGCAGCTTACCCTCGGAAGTGGCGCAAGGACGCATGTCTTCGCGGTCATCGGCAGCGATTGCGCCAAAGCGGGCACGATCCGGCTGCGCGCCCTGGCGCGGACGGGCTCGGGCGTGCCCGGCACCGTTTTCCCGGGCCAGGGCGACGGCGGCGGCGACGCGATCGTCGGCAAGACCGGCGCCGACACGAACGGCACGGTCACGGGCACCAACCTTCGGCTGCTCGCCAAGTCGGTCCAACCCAGCCTGACGAAATCGCAGACCGTCGAAACGTCCGACGGCAGCGCCACGGCGAACGCGGGGGCGATCGTCACCTATCGCCTGCTCGCCGCCTTCCCGCGCGCGACCACCGGCGTCGAGATCGAGGATCCGATACCCGCGGGCACCGCTTACGTCCCAGGCAGCCTCACGCTCGACGGCGCCACGCTGTCAGACGCGGGCGACGACGACCCCGGCCAGGCAGACGACGGCTCGATTCTCGTCGGCCTGGGCGAGGTCGCGCCCGGCACCCGCACCATCGCATTCAAGGTCCGAATACTATGAGGAAATCGTTCATGCTTCGATACTTAGCGGCGGCTCTGGCCGCCACGATCGCTGTCCCCGCCCTGGCGAACGGCCCGCTGACGGTCGAATCCAGCATGCTCACGCTGCAGAAGCGCGCCGCGGCGGACGGCACGACCACGGTGAGCCTCGTGCGCGCGGCCAAGGCCGTTCCGGGCGACAAGGTCGTGATGCGCCTTGCCTATCGCAACACTGGCAGCGCCGCGATCGGCAATGTCGTGCTGAGCAATCCCGTGCCCAAGGGTATCGCCTATCGCGCGCCAGCCGCGGGTTCGGCGGCGCCCGAGCTTTCGGTCGACGGCCAAACCTTCGGCCCCCTCGCCGCGCTGCGCGTCACGACCGCCGACGGCCGCCAACGCGCCGCGACGACCGATGACGTCACCCATGTCCGCTGGCGGATCGCTTCGCCGATCGCCGCCGGCGCGCAAGGCCAGGTCTCGTTCGAGGGCCTCCTCAAGTAATTCGTCAAGATTTTTGCAGTAAACATACGGGGCAAGAGAGAAATGCACAGAACACGCGCAATCCTGTTGTCGGGCACGGCGCTGCTCGCCAGCGCCGGCACCGCACATGCTGATACCGGCAGCGCCGCAGGTACGACTATCAGCAACACTGCGTCGGTGTCCTATACCGTGAACGGCACGCCGCAGACGACGAACTCGACGACGTCGAGCTTCGTGGTCGACCGCAAGGCGAACTTCACCGTGACCCTCGACCAGTCGGGTTTCACCCAGGGTACGGTCAACCAGCAGAACGTCTTCGTGAAATTCAAGGTGACCAACACCACGAACGGCACCCAGGACTTCATCCTCGATCCCGATCAGCAGAACATCTCGCTGGGTATCCTGCCGGGCACCGACAACTTCGACCTGACCGGGCTCAAGGCCTATGTCGATAAGAACGGCAACGGAGTCTACGATCCCGGCGTCGACACCGCCGAATATATCGACGAACTGGCGCCCGACGCGTCGGCGACGGTGTTCCTGGTCGGCAACGTGCCGAACTCGCAGAGCATCAACCTGGCCTTCACCTCGATGCACGTGACGATCGCCGCCGGCGGCACGGCCAACTCGCTGGGCTCCGCGCTGGTCGCCACCGATCTCAATCTCGCCAATGCCGACAACACGATCGACATCGTCTTCGCCGACGACGACAGCGACGCCGCCTATCTGGGCGACATCGCGCGCAACGGTCAGGGCCGCGCCTATGGCGGCATCCAGATCACCGCGAACAATGTCTCGCTCAGCGTGACCAAGACCGCGGCCGTGATTTCGGACGGAGTCAACGCGCTCCTTCCCAAGGCGCTGCCGGGCGCCGAAGTGCAATATTGCTTCGTCGTGCACAACGCGACTGCGAATACGGCCGCAACTTCGGTGGTGCTGAACGACGTCATTCCGGCGAACACGACATATGTTCCAGGCTCGATCTCGCTTGGCCCGGTCGGTATTCTCGGCGCCTGCCTGCTCACCGGCACGACAGAGGACGACGACGACAGCGATTCGGGCGAAAGCGACGGCTACACCGCTTCGTTCAACGGCACTTCGAAGACGGTGACGATGAACATTCCGACCGTGGCCGGCGGCGCCTCGGTCGGCGCCCTGTTCCACGTCAAGATCAACTAAGGACTGCGCAGCAAAAGGAAGGCCCCTCGCTCGGCCGCGCATGCGCGGCAGGCAGGCCCCGACATGTCCGTTCTCCGGCATCTTGCGCGTATCATCGCCCTGGCCATTTGGCTGATCGCCGCCGTTCCGGCGTCGGCGGGCGATGTCGCGCAAGTGTCGAACACCGCGGTCATGCGCTTCCGCGAAGCGGGCGCGCAGCGTTCGGTCTCGTCGAACACCGTCACGCTCGGCGTGAACAGAACCAAACGACCGACGCGCCTCAACTTCCACCTGCCCCCCGTCGGCAGCATGTTCGATGGCGAAGCCTGCGAGACCACCCCCTCGCTGAAGTTCACGCCTGCACCGATCGAAGAAGCGATGCTGGCACGTTCTCCAGCGGCCCAGGTCCTAGACGTCGATGCGCCCGTCATCATGGTTCTCGAAAACGAGGCCGGCAACCACGATCCGCTAATCCGCGAACACTCGCAGGTGAAGGTCAGCACGGGCAAGGTCTCGCTCGTCGTCGATCTGCTCGAAACCGGTCCGAACACCGGCGTTTTCGCCGGAGGCATCCGTGAAAGGGGCGCCCATCCCGAATTCGCAGCCTGTGACGCCCGCCTCGAACGGGGCGCCTGGATCCAGCTCGACTTCTCCGAGGACGACTTCAGCTATTCTTCCACCTATTCCGAACTTGTCGATCCGGCTGGGTACCTATTCGATTCCCAGACCGGCACGATGATCGATGGTGCCGAAATTTCACTTTACGACGAGAACGAACAATTGGCCGAAGTCTTTGGGGACGACGGCAAGAGCCGCTATCCCTCGACGGTCATCAGCGGGGGGTCAACGACGGACGCGAGCGGCCGCGTCTATCGTTTCGGGCAGGGCAACTACCGCTTCCCGCTGGTGCGCAAAGGCCGCTACCATCTCCGCGTCAAGCCGCCGCCAGGCTACAGTGCGCCTTCCGCGCGACCGCGCCAGGAGTTGGCCAAGCTCAAGGATCCGCGCGGACGGCCCTTCATCCTCAACGACGCCTCCTACGGCAATACCTTTCTCATCGAGAGCGATGATCCTTTCTATTCGGACATCCCCATGGATCGGCAGGGCGAAACCAAGCTCTTGCTGACGAAGGCCGCCTCCGTGCGCGAAGCTTCGCCCGGCGACTTCGTCCAGTATCGCGTGACCGTCGCCAACCGCGGCGAAGTCGCCGCGAGATCGGTCCATGTCACCGATCTGCTGCCGCAGGGGCTGCGCTACGAGCGCGGCTCGACGCGCGGTGCCGATGAGCCTCAAGTCGCGAGCGACGGCCGCTCAATGGCTTTCCTGATCCCGACGATCGCCGCCGGCACCTCGATCGATCTCAGCTATATCGTCACAGTTGCCCCCGGCGCGCCGCGCGGCGAGGCGGTGAACCGCGTCCTGGCCTCGGGCGAAGGGGGCCTGACCGGCAACGAGGCCGCAGCCCCCGTCCGTATCAAGGCCCTGCTGTTCACCGACGGATTCACTCTGATCGGGCGCGTCACCGAGGGCGGCTGCGGCGATCCCTCGGCCAAGCGCAAGGGCGTCCCCAACATCCGCCTGATGCTCGAGGACGGCACTTTCGTCATCACCGACAAGGACGGACTCTACCATGTCGAGGGCATTCGCCCGGGGCGCCACGTCCTTCAACTCGACACTGCCAGCCTGCCTGCAACGCACGAGCCCGTCGCCTGCGACGCCGATACCCGTCAAGCCGGTAGTGCCATTTCCCGCTTCGTCGAGAGCGACGGCGGCCTGCTCAAGCGCGTCGACTTCCAGCTTCGTCCGACCGGTCGCCAGGTCGAGATCGTCAGCAGCCTTCCGGTTGTCGCTTCCGACGCTCACGCAGCCGGTAGCCGCGATTGGCTGCCGTTCGAGCAGCCCGGCATCGCCATGCTGTTCCCGGAAGTCGATCATAATCCGCGCGCTCCGACGCTGCGCGTCGTGATCAAACACTATCCCGATCAGCGCGTGGCACTGCGCCTCAATGGCAAGCCGATCGATCCACTCGCCTTCGACACGACCGACGCCGATGCCGCACGCAACGTCGCGATCTCGCGCTGGACCGGCCTGCCGCTCGAAGAAGGCGACAACCAGCTCGAAGCTCGCGTGCTCGCCGCCGACGGCACGCTGGTCGAGACGTTGACCCGCACGGTCCACGCCGCGGGCGCTGCCGTGACCGCCACCTTCGTGCCCGAGAAGAGTCTGCTCGTCGCCGACGGTCTGACCCGCCCGTTGATCGCGGTGCGGCTGACCGACCGCGCGGGCAAGCCTGCTCGCGACGGCACGACCGTGGCCTTCCGCGTCGACCAGCCCTATGTCGCGGCGGCCGAGGTCGAACTGCAGCAGGCGCGCCAGCTCGCCGGTACCGACGGCGCCGACGCCACGGCCCGCGTCACCGGCGACGACGGCCTGGCCTTCATCGCGCTCGAACCCACAACCCAGGCTGGTGCAGTCCACGCCACGCTTGCGCTCGGAGATCGCGACGCTGCACGGACCGGCGACATCCGCGCCTGGCTCGCGGCCGCACAGAAAGACTGGATGATCGTCGGCTTCGGTTCGGGCACGATCGGCTACGATACGCTCAAGACGCGCTCGAGCACCCTGCCCCGCGGCGAACGCGGCAAGCTCGTCACCGACGGCCAGCTCGCCTTCTATGCCAAAGGTCGGATCAAGGGCTCTTGGCTGCTGACCCTGGCCTATGACAGCGACCGCAGCTTCGATCCCGACCGCGGCCTGCTCGGCACGATCGACCCGAACCGCTACTACACGGTCTATGGCGACGGTTCGCGCCAGGGCTACGATGCACCCACGCGCCGCAAGCTCTACGTCCGCCTCGAGCGCCGCGAATTCTACGCGCTGTTCGGCGATTTCGAGACCGGCCTGACCCGCACCCATCTCGGTCGCTACAGCCGCACGCTCAACGGCGCCAAGGTCGAATACCAGGGCAAGACCGTCAGCTTCACCGGCTTCGCCGCGCACAGCGAAGAGCGCTATGCCCGCGACGAATTCCAGGGCAACGGCCTGTCCGGCCCCTATCGCCTCTCGGCCCGCGACATCATCCCCAACAGCGACAAGCTGCGCGTGGAAACCCGCGACCGCCTGCGCCCGGAACTGGTGGTATCGAGCGAACTGCTGACGCGTCACATCGACTACGACCTCGACGTGGCATCGGGCACGATCCGCTTCCGCCAGCCCGTGCTGAGCCGCGACCCCCAGCTCAACCCGATCTTCGTCGTCGTCGAATACGAGACCTTCGGCCAGGGCAAGAAGCTCGTCGCCGGCGGCCGCGCCGCGGCGAGCCTCGCCCAGGGCAAGATCGAGCTCGGCGCCAGCGCCATCCGCGACGAAAGCCTTGGCGAAGGCAACGGCACGATCGCCGCCGTCGACATCAGAGCCAAACCGACGAAGAATACCGAACTGCGCGGAGAAATCGCAACCGGCGGTCGTCAGGGCATCAATTCGGGCCGCGCCTGGCTGGCCGAGGCCGAGCATCACGGTCAGTCGCTCGACGTGCTCGTCTATGCCCGCCAGCAGGACCGCGGCTTCGGCCTCGGCCAGCAGAACCTGATCGAGGCCGGTACGCGCAAAGTCGGCGCCGACGGCTCCTGGCGCCTGAACGACAAGCTGACCTTTACCGGCGCGATGTGGCATCAGCAGCAGCTCGACGCACCGGGCACGCGCACTGCCGCCGACGCTCGCCTCGAATACCGTCGCCAGGGCGGCACGATCTTTGTCGGCGGCCAACTCGCGCTCGATCGCGGCATGGATGGCAAGGAGCGCAATTCTAAACTGCTCACGATCGGCGGCAGCCAGGCGCTGTTCGACGGGAAGGTCGAGATTTCGGGCCAGACGCAGTTCGCGCCCGGCGGCGACAAGGCCAGCACCGACTTCCCCGTCCGCCACCAGATCAACGCCGCCTGGCGCGTCAAGGACGGCATCCGTCTGCTCGGCGGCTACGAGATCGCCAAGGGCGACGACTATACCGCGCACACCGCGCGCGTTGGCTTCGATGTCGCACCCTGGACAGGCGCCAAGCTTACCTCGACGCTCAATCAGCAGGCCGTGGCCGAAGACGGACGTCGCACTTTCGCGCAGTACGGCCTCAGCCAGTCGCTGCCGCTCGGCGCTCACTGGACGATCGACGCCTCGCTCGACGCCAGCAACACGGTCAGCGGCAAGGTCTCGAAGAACGCCGCGATCGGCGCGTTCCAGCCAATCGGCGTCGGAAGTGGGTTTGCCGGCCAGAACGATGCCGGCGATTTCACCGCCGTGACGCTCGGCGCGACCTATCGCGCGGCGCGCTGGTCGTGGAACGGCCGCGTCGAATACCGTCGCGGCGACAAGGACAATCGCTGGAACCTGACCACCAGCGTCCTGCGCTCGCTCGGCGAAGGCAAGACCCTGGCGGCGGGCCTGCGCTATTCGCGGCTCCGCCAGCGCGACGGCGCGACCGGCTCGTCGCTCAATGCCGACCTGGCGCTGGCGCTGCGGCCGCTCGACAGCCGCTGGTCGCTGCTCGAACGCCTCGAATTCCGTAGCGACAAGGCCGATGCCGGAATTACTGCGGGCAACGTCCTCGGCATCTCGACCGGCATCGGCGGCTTTCAGTCGACCCTGCGCGTGGTCAACAACCTCGCGGTCAACTACCGCAGCGGCGCTGAAGGCGACGGCCACGGCTTCGAGGCCACGCTATACTACGGCTCGAAGTGGGTGCGCGGCAGCTTCGCCGACGACGATTACACCGGCTATGTCGACGTCATCGGCTTCGATCTGCGCAAGGATCTGGGCCGCCGCTTCGATATCGGCGTACAGGGATCGATGCAGCACGCCTGGAACCGCGGCGCCAAGGCTTTCAGCTTCGGCCCCTCGGCCGGTTTCTCGCCGGGCGGCAACCTCTGGGTCAGCGCCGGCTACAACGTCGCTGGCTATCGCGACCGCGACTTCGAGAATGACCGTTACACCCGCCAGGGCGCCTATCTGACGATGCGGCTGAAGTTCGACCAGGCTTCGATCGGTCGCGCGCTTGGGAAAGCCCGGTGATGCGCCACCTTCTCCTCCCTCTTCTCGCGCTCGTCAGCACCTCGCCGGCGCTGGCCGACCCGCTAACGATCACCAAGACGGCGACGGTGATCTCGGACCCGCTCGGCTATACCGCGACGCCGCGTTCGCTCCCGGGGGCCGTCGTCGATTACAAGGTTCTCTATGTAAATCCGAACGCGAACTGGCTTTGGCCCGTCCGCAACATCGTCAGCGAGGATCTGCTGCCGGCAAACGTGATCCTGCGCGTGACGGACATCGCGACCGCGGGCAAAGGCCCGGTCGAATTCTTAGACGGCAGCCTGCTTGGCACCGGACTTGGCGGCAGCGGGCTCAGCTATACCTTCACCAGCCTGGCCAGCACCACGGATGGGATCGACTTCTACAACGGCACCACCTGGACCTACACGCCGCAGCCCGATGCCAGCGGCTACGACGCCAACGTCCGCGGCATCCGCGTCCGCACCACCTCCACGTTCAACACCGGCACCCAGTTCCAGCTGCGCTTCCGCGTCAAGATTCGCTGAAAACAAGGATAGAAATGACCCATTCGAGTGCCCCGTCCCATTCCGCCGGCCGCGATGATCTTCCTTTCGGCGAGCGCAGACGCGAGGGCCGCGCCAATCTTACCGCATCGGGCATGCTGATCGTCTCGGGCGACGAGCACGCCTGCCGCGTTCGCAACTTGTCACCGCACGGCCTGCGCGCCGATGGCCCGGGCCTGCCTCAGCCTGGCCAGCGCGTCCACATCGAGATACCGGGCCTTTCACGCGTGGCCGCTGTGGCCATATGGCGCATCGACGGCCGATGCGGACTGCGTTTCGAGGCGCGCCAGGACGTGCACCTGGCGCTGGCAGGGCGGGCGAAACCTTTGGCCTAGCTTCGGCGGATCACGTCTCGTCGAGGATTTCCTCGACGCGCTTGGGAAAGCCCTGAATGTCGAAGGGCTTGGTGACGATCTGCATGCCCGGCGAAAGCCAGTCGTCGTCGCCCGTCGCCGCATGGGCATAGCCGGTAACGAAAATGATCTTGAGCGAGGCGTCGAGCGCGCGCCCGGCATCGGCGAGTTGTCTTCCGTTCAACCCCGGCAGGCCGACGTCGGTGATCAGCAGGTCGATCGCCTCGCCGCCGCGCAGGATTTCCAGCCCTGCCGCGCCGTTGTCTGCCTCTAGCACGCGGTGCCCGGCCTCTTCGAGAACGTCGACCAGCAGCATGCGCACCGCCGGCTCGTCCTCCACCACCAGGATCGTGCGCTGCTGATCGGCCTGGACCACCTCCGGCTTCAGGCTCGGCACCAATTCGGGCGCGAGATCGCCCTCGGCCCAGGGCAGGCAGAGGCGAACCGTCGTGCCCCGGCCGACCGCACTTTCGATCTCGACGAACCCATCGGACTGGTGCGCGAAGCCATAGACCATCGATAGACCCAGGCCCGTGCCCGAACCGATGGGTTTGGTCGTGAAGAACGGTTCGAACACTTTCTCGATCGTGCCCGGTGCCATGCCGCAGCCGTCGTCGCGCACCGTGACCGCGACATAGGTTCCCGGCTGCGCGAACTGGCCGTGCGCGACTTGCGCCGAGACGACCGCATGGAGCCCGGTCTCGATGACGAGCTTGCCCCCGTGCGGCATCGCGTCGCGCGCGTTGATCACCAGATTCAGCACGGCGTTCTCGAGCTGATTGGGATCGCACTTGGTAACGAGCGCCTCGTCGTCGCAGCGCAGTTCGAGGCTGACGGCTTCGCCGAGCGACTGATGGATCAGATCGGTCATCCCGCCGATGAGCATCGCGGGTTCGACGAGACGCGGATCGAGCGGTTGGCGGCGGGAGAAGGCCAGCAGCCGCTGAGTCAGCGCAGCCGCGCGCTGGGCGGACTCGATCGCAGCCTGCGAATAGCGCTCGAGCCCATCGAACCGGCCTTGCGCGATGCGGCGCTGCATGAGATCGAGCGAACCGACGATTCCGGTCAGCAGATTGTTGAAATCGTGGGCGATCCCGCCGGTAAGCTGACCGACGGCCTCCATCTTCTGCGCCTGACGCAGCGCATCCTCGGCCGCCGACAGCGCCGCCGCACCAGCCTTCTGTTCGGTGACGTCCCGGCCATAGGCATAGACGAGGTCATCCTCCATCGCCGTGTGCCACGATACCCAGCGATAGCTGCCGTCGCGCGTGCGGAAACGGTTCTCGTAACCGGTGAGATCGCCCTCACCCAGGGCCGTCGCGAGCGCCGCCGTGCTGCTTTCGAGATCGTCGGACATGATGAAATCGGCAAAGGGATGGCCCACGACCTCGTCGGCGCGGTGGCCGAAGACGGTCTCCCAAGAAGGGCTTACCGCTCGGAAAATGCCGGTGGAATCGACCACGACGATGAGGTCACGGCTGTGCGCCCAGATGCGGTCGGCGCGTCGGCGCTCGGCTTCGAAAGCCGCGATATTGGCGAGGGCACCGCTGATCTGCCCGGCGATCAGTCGGCCGAAGTCAGCGATATCGGGATCGTCGCGACGATAAGGGTTGAGACCGAGGAACAGCCTGCCGAATACCGGCTGATCGCCCGTTCCGGGGACCGGCAGGATCAGCGCCTCGCGTGGAGCGATCGACCAGGCCCCCGTCGGCCAACTATGCGCGGGATCGAGCCGGACGAGACCACCTTCGCGCAACGACGGAGGCTCTTCGGGCCAGACATGGTCGGCGCCTGATGCGCCATCGTCGCAGCAAGAGAAGCTTTCGCTGCTCTCGCCATGGGCGAGTTCGATCAAGGCAAACGGAAAGTCGCGGCGGTTCGTCCCGAACACGTCGCAGACCGCGCGGCGAACCTGGGCCCTGTCGGTGGTTCCGACCAAGCCCATTCCGAGTTGGCGCAGAGTCTCGAGCCGCCGCTCGCCGATGATCCGCTCTGTCTCCTCGCTGACCACGCAGAGCATGCCCTGAACCGTACCCTGGGTGCCGTAGAGCGGGCTGTAGGAAAAGCTGTGATAGGTTTCTTCTTGATAGCCACTGCGCTCGAGCAACAGCATCAGTGCCTGATTCCAGGTCGACTCTCCGGCACGCACACGCCCGACCTGATCGGCTACGTCGTCGTAGACCTCCGCCCAGACCTCTTGAAACGGGCGACCCAGCGCGTGCGGATGCTTGACCCCAAGCGTGGGGATATAGGCGTCGTTGTAGAAGAAATGCAGGTCGTCGCCCCAGCCCAGCCACATCTCGAAGCGCGAGGTGAGCAGCATGCGCAGCGGAATCTTGAGGCCGTCCGGCCAGGATCGCGGATCACCGAGCGGCGTCGCGGTCCAATCGTGCGCGCGCATGGACAGCGCCATCTCCGAACTGCCGGGGAAGATGTCTTCCAAGTCGTTACCGAGGAACCGAAACATCCAACCCCCGCGCTGCCGGTACCTTCTACAACGCATCGATGGCGGATTCGATGCAATATCGCCAAGCTTGGCGCGTAGTTACCCGTCCGGCGTGATCAGAGCCCGATCTTGTCGAGCGCCACAGCGAGTTCGGCGCTCATCGCCGCCTCGTCCTTGGGAGTCAGTCGATTCAGCACGGTCTGGACGCGCGTCTGCGCGACCTGCAGGGTCTTGTGCCGCACCTCCCGCGTGGCATTGGTCCGCCAGGAACGGCTCCCGCCAAGCAGGGCTGCCCATTTGGCTTCTTCGGCGGCGAGCACAGCCAAGGCGAGGCGTAGACCGTCGCGGCGGCCATGGGCGTATTCGTCTGACATCGGACCGCTCTGCCAGAAGAGTACCGGTCCGTCACCTGCAGCTAGGAGCCTTCGACCTGCCGACAGGCAGGCCGAAGGCTCCTAAGCATCAGTCGGCCATGGCGCCGAAGCGGAACTTCAGCCGCAGCCCGTACATGCGCGGCATGCCGAGGCTCGCATATTCCACGCCGGTCGACTGCCAGCCGCCGCCGAGGAAGGTGTAGTATTTCTCGTTGGTCACGTTGGTGACAAAGGCGGCCAGATCGATCGGCGAGCCGGCAATGCCATTCCACGCGAGGTTGAGGTTGAGCAGGTCGAAGGCGGGAACCGTGCCGAACGGCGTTACCGCCGAGGCCGAAGTGACCTGGCTCGACGTGTGCACGTAGGTCGCGCTGATCGTGACCTTGCCGACGCTCTCGTCGAGCGGCAGTCGGATCGACGGTGTGAGCGAGAGTTTGTGCTTGGGCGAGAGCGGCAGCGGCCCGCCGAGGTCCGAGTTCGGCGTTGCCGGCAGATAGCCCGGGAAGTTCACCGGGATGAAGCTCTTCAGCTGGGTATCGAGATAGGTATAGCCCACTCCGAGGCTGAAGGCCGAGTAGCTGGCCAGGGCATCGATTTCGAAGCCCTGAATGCGCGACTTGCCGGCGTTGACGATGGCCTGGGCCGGCGAGGCGGTCGACCCCGGCGAGGGAATCAGCGAGGCGGCGAGCTGCTGGTCGCTGAAGTCGTTGTAGAAGCCGGCAATGTTGAAATAGCCGCTGAAGTCGCCGCGGAACGAGAGCTTCGCGCCGATTTCATAGCTTTCGACCTTTTCGGGGCCCCAGCCCTGCGGGATCGTGTTCGAAGCGTTGATGTTGCCCTGACGATAGCCGCGCGCATACTTGGCATAGAGCATGACGTCGTCGGTCGGCTTGTAGTCCAGGTTGATCAGCCAGGTCGGCTTCTTGGTCGTCTGGCTTGCGCTCGACGCCGGCAGCGCGCTGACGCAGGACTCGCCGCTGGGCGCCGGGACGGCATTGTTCGCGGCGCAAACCGCATTGTACTGGTTGGGCGCGAAGAAGAAGAGCTGGCGCGTGCCGCCCTGCGCCCGCGTCTTGTCGATCGTGTAGCGAAGGCCACCGGTCAGGGAGAGTTGATCGGTCAGCTTGTAGGTCGCCTGGCCGAAGAAGCCGATGTTCTCGTACCAGTAGCGCGTCAGCGAGTTCTGCAGCAGGCTGGGAATCTGCGGCGAGCCGAAAGTGTTGATCGGCGTGCACTGCAATTGGCCGACGTTCGAGCACGACAGCGTCGCGAGGAACGGCAGCAATGTCCCCGCCGGCAGGCCCAGTCCTGCAGGCGCGGGCGAATAGTTGACGTAGCTGATGTTGGAATAGGTACCCTGGAACGGGCTCAGCGGATCGGCACGCTCGTAATAGCCACCCAGAACGTAGTCGAGCCGGCCGTCGCCCGACTTGCCCTGAATCTGGAATTCCTCGGTAAAGGTCGCCTGCTCGACGTTGGCTAGACCCTGCGCCGGATAGACGCCGACCCAGGTGAAGGGCAGACCCGTCCAGGCCGGGTTCGGGCTGGCCGGGAAAGTGTAATTGTCGTTGCCGATCAGCAGGCTCTGCTTCTGGCGGAACTGCTGGTAGCTGGCGATGTTCTTCAGGGTGACCGTGTCGCTGACGCGCCACGTCGTGGTGTTGGTCACGCCCCACTGCTTGATCTTGAGGAAGGGATCGGCGTTGCCCGATTCCACGTCCCAGAAGCCATCGCCCCGCGCGCGCTGGCGCGCCACGGTGCCGGCACAAGCGAGCGGCGCGAGGAACGAGGCGGTGGACGCGAGAGTCTGTCCGGGCAGGTTGACCTGCGGTGAGCCCGGCAGCGGATAGCGCGAGCGGTCGACACCGGCATCGCAACCGACGGCGTTGACGGCGATGATCTTGCCGAAGGTGCCGTTGGTGGTCGATTCGCTATAGCGCGCGATCAGGTAGTTCTCGAGATCGGGCGTCAAATCGGCCACGATCGCGCCGCGGATCGCCCAGTAGTCGACGTCGTCATAGTCGGCGGGTCCGATGCCCGACCTGTTGCGGACGAAGCCGTCGCGCTTCTGCCGTTCGAAGCCCAGGCGGACCTTGAAAGTATCGGCCAGGGGCACGTTGAGCACGCCCTGGAGCCGATACATGTCGAAGTTGCCGATCGAGCCCTCGATATAGCCGCCGAGTTCGTCGGTCGGCTTCTGCGGCACGATCAGCACCGCGCCGCCCGTGGTGTTGCGCCCGAACAAGGTACCCTGCGGCCCCTTGAGCACCTGCACGTTCTGCAGGTCGAAGAACTGGCCGACGCCGGCACCGTTGCCGCCGGCCGTGCCGCCGTTGGCGCGCGGGCCGATCACGTCGGCGAAATAGGTCGCGACCGAAGGCGAGGTGAAGTTCTCCTGGGTGAAGCCGCGGATCGCGAAGGCGGCAGTCTCGGCGCCGAAGCGCGAGTTGGCCGAGAGCGAGGGCGTATAGGTGGCCAAGTCGTTGCCCGAAACGATATTGCGCGCCGTGACCTGCTCTTGATTGAACACCGTCATCGAGATCGGCACGTCCTGCAGACGTTCCTCGGTACGACGGGCGGTCACGATGATGTCGCCTGCTCCTGCGCCGTTGTCCGACGCGTCCTGCGCCATAGCCGGTGCTACCCAGGTCAACGCGGTCGTCGCCACCAAGGCGCACGTGATCGATGCTCTCATGCCTCTCACTCCCATCCTGTTCCCAATGCGCATCCCCGCCTGCCTTTGCCGGCAAATCAGGAACGGCGTTCTCGAAACCTGACGCATTCTCTTTTCAAGCGCAACCGCGATCCAATGTATTCATCGAGTTCGGGTCAAATACTGGCAATTCTGCAACGTAGCGTTCGATTGAATCACAATTGGTCCGACACGACTCATCAACTTGGCAAGGCTTGCGAAGCCGCTGATTGCGCTAACATCAATCAAAATCACGTGATTCGTTCAGCCCATGCAACCCTGCGCCACGGCCCGCCGTATTCCGCACCCCCAAAAGGGTAACAGGTGGCCAGAGCCAATAGGGGACGAGCCGGGTCGCGCGGGTAAGAAAATGTATCCCAGCGAACGGTCTCAAATCGCACGACGCGATAACGCTCCTCGGTCCCGGTGACATATTGCAGGGTGATCTCGTCGCCCTCGAGGAGATCGCGGACAAAAAGGAAATGTGTGTCGCGATGTGCAGCGAGAACGGTGACTGGACTGGCCGCGTCGCCCTGCTTGAGCACGGCCGGCCCGCGTGCGAGTTGCTCGTGCGTCGCCGCGCCGGCCAAGACGATCTCCTCGACGCCGAGACGGGCCACTGTGATCCGCGCGATCGGACCGCTGGCCGGCAGTGCCAGGGCTGTCGCAGCGGGTGCGCCGACCGGACGAATCCGACGGATCGCCTGCCCGCGCGCCGCCTGTTGCGTCGCAAGTGTGGTGCGATGGGACTCGAGCCGGCGCGTGAACTCGCGCGCCAGCCCATCCTGGGCCAGCCCGGCGCGGACCGGGACCGCGACACCCTGCGTCACGGAACCGAGACCCGCGATGCAAAGCGCCAGCGAAGCGGCGGCAATCACGCCCCGCGCGCCGCGGTGCCAGCCTGCCGCGCTCACGAGCGCAGCTCCACGACGTGGCGACGGCGCAGGGTCATCAGGCCGACGAGCCCCAAACCGAGCAAGGTCAGTCCACGATAGATGGCGCCGAGGAAACCGGTGGCGGTCTGCGGCAGTTTGATCATCTGCTCCTGCTCGGGCGGCGGGGCACTGGCGGCCGGAAGGGGCGCGTCGCGACCGAGCAACCCGTCGAAATCCCAGCCCTTGGGCAGCAGCAACGGCAACTCTTCTTGCTTCAGCCGCGCGCCGTCGGGCCGCGCCGGCGTCTCGTCGACCGCGACGAGGCTCGTCTGGGTAGTGACGATCTCGTAGGTCAGGCCCAGTTCGGCGATCGCCGCATCGGCCGCCTCGCTCTCGAGCTGTCCCGACCAGCGCTGCGCCTCGACATCGCCGATCTTGCGGTTGGCCCAGAGCCGCGCGACCGAGGGGCTTTCCACCGACCGGCCGAGATCGACGCTCTGACTCCATGGCTTGTCGCCGATCTTGCCGGTGACCACGAGCCTGCCCTCGATCCGGTCACCCCTGCCCAGCAGCACCAGCGGCTCGCCGGCGTAGAGATCGGGCAGACGCTCCGGCGTCAGCGACAGCGCCGAACCTTCGACTCTCACCGCCAACTCGCGCACCGCCGGGGCGGTCAGGCGGTTGAGCAGCGCGGTCATCCTGGCCATGACCTCGGCACCGTCGCCGATGTTGGTGTAGGTACCACGCCCGGTCTCGGCCATGCGGTGCATGAGGAAGTTGTTCGGGGCCGAACCGATGCCGACCATGAACACGCGGCTGCGGCCGGCCTTTGCAGCGATTTCGGCCATCATTTCCTTCTCGTTGGAGATCGAGCCGTCGGTCAGGAAAATGACCTGGCGCAGGCCCGTATCCTCGGGGTGATCGTCGATCAGCGCGGCCTTGAGCGCGGGCAACATCTCGGTACCGCCGGCAGCCTCGAGCCCTTCGGTGAAGCGCCGCGCGAGGGCGATCTGCTCGGCGCTGGCGAGGGTCGAATGCTCGAACAGCTGGGTCATCGTGTCGTCGAAGCGGATCACGTTGAAGCGATCCTCGGGGCGCAGGGTGCCGAGCGCGTGCAGCAGGCTCTGCTTGGCCGCAGCCATCGATTCTCCGCTCATCGATCCCGAATTGTCGATGACGAAGATCATCTCACGCGGCGCCAGCTGGCCCGGCTCGACCTTGGCCTGCGGGGTGATCGTGGCCATCACGTATTGCTGGTTGCCCAGCGTCTGGCGGAACAGGCCGATCGTCGGATCGGCGCTGGCCGAGCGCCAGCGCAGTTCGAAGTCGCGGTCAGCCGGCTCCTCACCCGCGGCGAGGGTGACCGTGCGCTCGGCCGGGCCGGCCTCGACGACCGAAATCTTGTGGTAGGGGCTGATGACGTTGGCAGGCACGAAGCCCGGCGCCAGATGCACGGTGATCGACACCGGATTGAGCGAGCGCCCCAGCGCCGGATCGGCAAGCGGCGCGATTACGCGCGCGGCGTCGGCCGTTGCGGCACCGTCGGTCAGGCTGTGCGGCGGCACGTAGCGCGGGCCGACCACGAGCGGCAGCCGCATCGCGAACTCGCCGCCGAGCTGGCGGACGGGCGCCTGATACTCGATCGCAATCAGCACGGTCTCGCCCGGGCCGATGTTGGCCACCGAATTGCGGAACAGGTTGGGCCGGTCGCTCTCGACGAGGCCCGCCTTGCGGCCTTCGGCCTTGGCCTGATCGTAAATCTCGCGCGCTTCCTGACGACGCTTGATCTTTCCGAGGATCACACGCTGGCCGACGACCATCTTGAGCGTATCGACCGCGCCGTCGTCGGGCAGCGGATAGAGGTAGGTCGCCTCCATCCACTTGTCGCTGGTGTTGCGGAAGGCCTGGGTGACGCGCACGCGCAGGATTTGGCCCGAGACGGTGACGTCCATGTCGGTGCCGAGGCGTACCGCGGGCTGCGCCGAGGCGAGGCCCTTGCCCTGGAGCATCAGCGCGCCGCCGGCGGCGGGGTCCTGCCCGTCCTGCGCGCGGGCGTGGGTCGAGACCAGGCACGAGATCACGACCGCGACCAGGGTGATCGTGCCGACACTCAGGCGCTTGCGGGTCTCGCGGTGCGACATGGGGCGAAGGGGGGGATGCAGCAACATGGGCTTGGCTCCGTTCTGTGGAGCCTCTCGACTAGGCATTGGCACCGCCGGACAGCCACGCGAAATGTCCGCCAGTTTCGTCAGGCGGCGGCGCATTCGGACGGCGCTGTGCAAGGCGCTTGACGCGATGTGCGGAAATGTGCGGACTTGTCCGGCGTTTCGGCTAGGGTGTTGGCGATGACCGAACTGCGCAGCGCCGAGAACGAGACCATCGCCACGCGGCTGCGCGAGGAACTGGCGCGGCGACGCATCTCGCGCCAGGCGCTCGCCGACATGGCGCGGATTAGCCTTTCTACGCTCGAAAAGGCGCTATCGGGCGCCCGGCCCTTCACCCTCGCCACGGTGGTGCGGATCGAGGACGTGCTCGGCGCCTCGCTGCGCCAGCAAGCGGCTGCGGCGCCAGGGCTTGAGGCGATATTCGCGCCCGAGGGGATGGGGTCCTACAGCCGGCCGGCGGTGCGCTGGATCGAAGGCTCCTATCTGACCTTGCGCCCAGCCTTCAGCCAGCCTGACGCGGTCTATGCCTATCGCACGGAAATCTATTGGGACGAGCCGAGCGGCCACCTGCGTTTCGCCGAGAGCGAGCGTGCCGACAGCGCCTTTACCCAGGCGGGTTTCGTGTCGATGCCCAACCTCTCCGGGCACACCTATCTCGTCACCAGCGAGCAAGGCCAATACCGTCTTGTCATGCTGGGCCGGGCCACGCGCGAACGGCGAATGTTCGGAATGCTCTCGACCCTGCAGGTCGGCACGGGCTCGCAACTGGTGCCCGTCGCCTGCCCGATCGCCCTGGTGCCGCTCGATCAGATCGAGGTGGTGGAATTCGGGCTGGTCGATGACGATGCCTATCGGGCGCTTCTCGGTCAGGCCACGACCAGCGACTTCTGCCGCTGGTACGGCTGATCAGGATCTGAACCGCGCCAGCGCGTCGTCCACCCTGTCGAGCGCAGCGGCCAGCGGGTTCTGTTCGCCAAGTAGCGCGAAGGTCCCATTCAACGCGAAGTAGCAATGTCCGTGCACCGTCGCGAGCAGCGAGCGCGCTAGCGCGGGAGCCTGCGCGACGTGTTTGGGCGGCAGTTCGCTACGGATCTCACGCACGACGACCTCGGTGATCGCGGTCACCTTGATCCGGTAGTCCTCGGGCATGATCTCGTTCTCCGGCAGGCGGAAATCGTAGAGCGCGGTCCAGGCGTTGCGCTGGCCCAAGGCGAAATCGAAATAGGCGTCGATCGCCGCGCGCAGCCGGTCCTGCTCGCGCCCCTCGAGATGCGCTTCGAGATCGGCGAGCCAGCGATCGAGCGTCTCGCCGTTGATCGCCAGGATCAGCTGATCGTAGGAGCCGAACACGTTGTAGATCGTGCCGATCGAATAGCCGATCGCCTTTGCTACCTCGCGCGCCGAGAACTTGGCGAAGCCGACTTCGACCATCTGCCGATGTCCCTCGGCGACGATCAGCGCGCGCAGCTCCTCACGGGAGTGATCCGATCTTCGACCCATAACCGGACGCTACCTTTTCAATTGAACACTGTCTATTATTTTAATTGAACAGTGATCAATATCATGCAATCTCATGCCTGGCCGGCGATTCGAGCCGGTCTTGGAGACACAACGATGGTTGAGATCGCCAACCGCAGACCTCTCCGGTCGCGCCAAACCGGCTGGGCCAAGCGGCTCGTACAGGTGCTGTTGAAGACGCCGCTGACGCCGAACGCCGTATCGGTCGCCGGCATCGGCTTCGCCGCTTCGGGCGCGGCCTGCTTCGTCTTTGCGGGCACGCAGCCGCTGCTCTGGCTCGGCGGCGCGCTGTTCATCCAGCTGCGCTTGCTCGCCAACCTGATGGACGGCCTGCTCGCGGTCGAAGGCGGGCGCCAATCGCCGACCGGCGCGCTGTTCAACGAGTTTCCCGACCGCATCGAGGACGCGCTCCTGCTCGTCGCCGCGGGTTACGGCGCCGGCGTGCCGACGCTCGGCTGGGCCGCAGCCCTGCTCGCGATGGGCACGGCCTATGTCCGCGCGCTCGGCGGTTCGCTGGGCCTGCCGCAGGACTTCCGCGGGCCGATGGCCAAGCAGCACCGCATGGCGCTGCTGACCGCGGGCGCCCTGGCGAGCCTCTTCGTCCCCGCCCTGCCCTGGGTACTCGGCGCGATCGGCTTCGGCGCGGCGCTGACCTGCCTCCGCCGGCTCACGCGCCAGGCGCGCCTGCTGAACGAGGCCGCGCGATGATCGGCAAAGTCCTTCTCGCCGCCACGCGCTTCCTCGTCGGCGGCCACGCGCGCTGGCAGGGCTGCGCGCCCTCTCCCGCGCAGCGGATCTACTTCGCCAACCACTCGAGCCACCTCGACACGGTAATTCTCTGGGCGGCGCTGCCCGAGGACCTGCGCGCCACGACGCATCCCGTCGCGGCGCAGGACTACTGGGGCAAAGGCCGCGTGCGCCGCCATATCGCGACCAAGGTGCTCAACGCAGTGCTGGTCGACCGCACCGCGCGCCACGATCCGCTCGCCCCTTTGCGCGCCGCGCTCGACCGCGGCCATTCGCTGATCCTGTTCCCCGAAGGCACGCGTGGCTCGGCGCCCGAGCCGGGTCCGTTCAAGGGCGGCCTGCACCACCTCGCGCGCGACTACCGCCACGTCGAGCTCGTCCCCGTCCACCTGACCAACCTCGCGCGCGCCTATCCGAAAGGCGCGATCCTGCCCGCGCCGATCGTCTGCACCGTCAGCTTCGGCGCGCCGATCGCGCTCGCCGACGACGAGGCCAAGCCGCTCTTTCTCGAACGCGCGCGCCAGGCGGTCCGCGCGCTGGGAGACCTGTGATGAACGACAAGATGATCCTGCTGATCGGCGGCGTCTTCGCACTGCTCGCCCTGGCCTCGGCCGTCGGCTTCGTCCTCTCGCGCCGCAAGCCGAGCGAGACCGTCACCAACCTCAACGCGCGCATAAAGGCCTGGTGGGCAATGGTCGCGGTCTTCACCGTGGCCTTCGTGGTCGGCAAAGAGCTGACCATCGCGCTGTTCGCGCTGACCAGCTTCTGGTGCCTGCGCGAATTCCTCTCGATCACCCCGACCCGGCCCGAGGACCACCGCGCCGTCGCGGTCGCCTTCTACCTGTTCATCCCGCTCCAGTATTGGCTGATCTGGCTTGGCTGGCAGAGCCTGTTCGCGATCCTGATCCCGGTCTGGGCCTTCCTGCTGCTGCCCGTGCTTGCCGTGCTCAAGGGCGAGACCGAGGACTTCATGGCGCGCACCGCGCGCATCCAGTGGGCGCTGATGCTCTGTGTGTTCTGCATCAGCCACGCGCCGGCCCTGCTGATCATCCGCATCCCGGGCTTTGCGGGGCAAAACTTCCTGCTGCTGTTCTTCCTGATCACCGTCGTCCAGCTTTCCGACGTGCTGCAATACGTCTTCGGCAAGCTGTTCGGGCGCCACAAGGTCGCGCCGCGTGTCAGCCCGGCGAAGACCTGGGAAGGCCTGATCGGCGGCGGCCTTGCCGCGACCGCGGTCGGCGCCGGGCTCTGGTGGATTACGCCTTTCGCGCCGTGGCAGGCCGCGCTCATGGCGCTGGTGATCGTGCTGTCGGGCTTTGCCGGCGGGCTCGTGCTCTCGGCCGTCAAGCGCTCGCTCGGCGCCAAGGACTGGGGGACGATGATCGAGGGCCACGGCGGCGCGCTCGACCGGATGGATTCGGTCAGCTTTGCCGCACCGGTGTTCTTCCACCTCGTGAACTACTTCTTCGCGGCATGATTTTAACAATTTCTGGTATTCGCCAAGACGAATGGGGGAATAATCGTGTCCGCACCTGACCTGTCGCTTCTGACCAAGCGCCGCTTTGCGCCGATGTTCGTCGTCCAGTTCCTGGGTGCGTTCAACGACAACCTGCTCAAGTTCGCGATGCTCTTCCTCGCGAACTTCGTGATCTACAAGGCCGAGCCGGCCCGGGCCGAAATGCTCGCGGTGATCGCGACCGGGCTGTTCATGCTGCCCTATTTCCTGTTCTCGGCCCTCGCCGGACAACTGGCCGATCGCATCGACAAGGCGCGGCTGGTGCGCTGGATCAAGCTCGCCGAAGTCGCGATCATGACGATCGGGCTCGCGGGCTTCTGGTTCGAGTCGATCCCGGCGCTGCTGACCGCGCTGTTCCTGATGGGGCTGCACTCGACGCTGTTCGGCCCGGTCAAGTATTCGATTCTGCCGCAGCACCTGGGCGCGAACGAGATCACCGGCGGCACCGGCCTGATCGAGGCAGGCACCTTCCTGGCGATCCTCGGCGGGCAATTGCTCGCGCAGTTCATTCCGGCCTGGGAAGCGGGGCTGACGGCGATGGGCATTGCCGCGCTCGGCTATCTGGCCGCGCTGGCGATCCCGCCGGCGCCACCCCTCCGTGGCGACCACCCGATCGACTGGAACGTCTGGCGCGGCACGTGCGAGATCATGGGCGCGGCGCGCCACGGTGGCGGCGTCTGGCTCTGCATCCTGGGCATTTCCTGGTTCTTCGCCGCGGGCGCGGTGCTCGTCTCCGAGTTCGCGCCGCTGGTCAGCGGCACGCTTGCGGCGCGGCAGGAGGTCGCCACGCTGTTCCTGGTGGTCTTCTCGCTGACGATCGCGGTCGGTTCGCTGGCGGTGAACAAGCTGCTCGGCGGCGAGGTTTCGGCGCGCTACGTGCCGGTGTCGGCGCTGGGGCTGGCGCTGGGCCTGATCGACCTCGCCTTTTCGACCAGCCATTTCGAAGTCCGCACCGTCGGTGCCTCGGTCGAGCAGTTCCTCGCCACGCCGGGCGCGATCCGCATCCTGATCGACCTCGGACTGGTCGCCTTCTCGGGCGGCATGTTCATCGTCCCGCTCTATGCGATCCTCCAGGTCAAGAGCCCGCCCGAGGAACGCTCGCGGATCATCGCCGCGAACAACGTCATCAACGCCGGCGTCGCCGTGGTCTGCGTGCTGGCGATCACCGGCCTGCTGGCGCTGGGCGTCGACGTGCCCGGCCTGATCCTCGCGCTGGGCCTCGCGACCTTGCTGGTGGCCTTCGTCTCGATCTGGCTGTTGCCCGAGACCTTGTTCAAGGCCGCGATCAAGCTGATCCTGCGCCTGCTCTACCGCGTCGAGGTGAGCGGCATCGAACATATGCCCAAGCCCGGCGAGCGCGCGGTCGTCGTGGTCAACCACCTGAGCCTGCTCGACGGCGTGCTGCTCGGCGCCTTCCTGCCCGGCAAGCCGACCTTCGCGATCAACACGCAGATCGCCAAGGCCTGGTGGGTCAAGCCGTTCCTCGGGTTGTTCGAGGCCTTCCCCGTCGATCCGACCAATCCGATGGCGGCCAAGGCGATGGTCAAGGCCGTGCGCGAGGGTCGCACGCTCGTGATCTTCCCCGAGGGCCGCATCACCGTGACCGGCGCGCTGATGAAGGTGTTCGACGGCCCCGGCATGGTCGCCGACAAGGCCGACGCGCCGATCATTCCGCTGCGGCTCGACGGACCGCAATACACGCCGGCTTCCTATCTCAAGGGCAAGGTCCGCCAGCGCTGGTTCCCCAAGGTCTCGCTGACCGTCCTGCCGCCGCGCCGCTTCGCCATTGAAGGCGAGATGTCCGCGCGCGAACGCCGCGCGATCGCCGGCCGCCGTCTCTACGACGAGATGAGCGCGATGATCTTCGACACGACCGACACGAACCGCACGCTGTTCGACGCGCTCTGCGAGGCGCGCGCGGTCCACGGCGGCCAGGCGCTGGTGGTCGAGGACGTCAAGCGCGAGCCGCTGTCCTACGACCGCCTGCTGATCGCCGCGCACCTGCTCGGCGGCAAGCTGGCCGCGGAAACCCGCCAGGGCGAAGCCGTCGGCCTGCTGCTGCCCAATGTCAGCGGCGTCGCGGTCGCCTTCTTCGGGCTCCAGGCGCAGGGCCGCGTCGCGGCGATGCTCAACTTCACCGTCGGCCTCGCCAACCTGCGCTCGGCCTGCACCACGGCCGAGATCCGCACCGTGGTCACCGCGCGCGCCTTCGTCGACCAGGCCAAGCTGCACGAGACGCTGGCCGCGCTCGAGAGCGACGGCTTGCGGATCGTCTATCTCGAGGATGTCGGCGCGAGCATCGGCAGTGGCGCCAAGCTGTGGACCGCCTTCCGCAAGCTGGCGATTCCCGGCCGCCACCGCAGGCTGGGCATCGCGCCCGATGCGCCCGCGGTGATCCTGTTCACTTCGGGCTCCGAAGGCGTGCCCAAGGGCGTGGTGCTGACCCACCGCAACCTGCTGTCGAACCTGGCGCAGCTCGCCGCGCGGATCGATTTCAACGCCAGCGACGTCGTGCTCAACGCGCTGCCCGTGTTCCACTCGTTCGGCCTGACGGGGGGCACCCTGCTGCCGCTGCTCAACGGCATCCGCACGGTGCTCTATCCGAGCCCGCTGCACTACCGCATCGTCCCCGCGCTGGCCTACGACTGCAACGCGACGATCCTGTTCGGCACCGACACCTTCCTCTCGGGCTATGCGCGGATGGCGCACGGCTACGACTTCTATTCGGTGCGCTACATCTTCGCCGGCGCCGAGCGCGTGCGCGACGAGACCCGGCGCGTCTATGCCGAGAAGTTCGGGCTGCGCGTGCTCGAAGGCTACGGCGCGACCGAAGCGGCGCCGGTGATCGCGGTCAACACGCCGATGCACTACCAGGCTGGCACCGTCGGCCGGCTGCTGCCCGCAATCGAGGCGCGGCTCGACGACGTGCCGGGGATTACAGAGGGCGGAAGGCTCTACATCCGCGGGCCCAACGTCATGGCCGGCTATTTCCTCGCGAGCGAACCCGGCGTGCTGCAGCCGCCGGCCGAGGGCTGGCACGACACCGGCGACATCGTCACGATCGACGCGGCCGGCTTCGTCACGATCCGCGGCCGCGCCAAGCGCTTCGCCAAGATCGGCGGCGAGATGGTCTCGCTGCCCGCGGTCGAGGGCTATGCCATGGCAGTCTGGCCCGAGGCCGAGCATGCCGTCGTCACCAAGCCCGACGCCAAGAAGGGCGAGCAGCTCGTGCTGTTCACCACGGCCGCGGCACCCGACCTCAAAGCCTTGCAGGAATGGGCGCGGGCGAACGGCGTGACCGAGCTCATGCTGCCGCGCGACATCCGCTCCATTGAGGCGCTTCCGGTGCTGGGTACGGGCAAGACGGACTATGTCACCCTGGGCCAATGGGCCACCAGCTGACCTCCATCCCGTTACCGAGCGATCTACATCCGATTCGGTTGTTACAACCAGCCATTTTGACCAGCTGTCAACGACTTCGCGTTACGCCGGGTCGGATGGATGGACGATTCTCCTTGCTGAAACGGTACCGCTATGCGGCCGGTGCGACGGATTTCGAAGTCGCACAGGTCTCCAAGCTGCAGCGCCAGATCGCCCCGCTCTATTCGCTTCTCTCCTTGAGCGCCGCCTCGCTCGCCTTCACCCATCGCCACGTCGCGCCGACCGTATTGACGCTGATTCTGCCGGCCCTGCTCATCACCGCGTGCATCGTCCGCACCGTGCGCTGGATGATGATGCCAACCGACCGGCAGGTCACCCCGGCGGAAGCGCGCGGCCTGCTGCGGCGAACGCTGATCATGGCCGGAATCCTGGCGGTGCTCTTCGTATCTTGGGCCATCGCGCTCGACCATTATGGCGGCCCCTATGAGCAGGGGCACGTCGCAATGTTCGTTGCGGTCACCGTGCTCGGCTGCGTGTTCTGTCTTGGCTATCATCCGCACGCCGCAGCCCTGGTCTGCGCCATCGTCATCGGCACCTTCCTCGCCTACTGCCTGTCCAAGGGCTCCGAGGTGATCTCCGCCATCGCGATCAACATCGCGCTGGTCACCGGCGTGATCCTGAAGGTCCTGCGCGATTCGTTCGCCGGATTCCTCAGCCTGGAATTGTCGCAGCAAGCGCTCGAACAGAAGCGCGCCGAAGCGCAGGAGCTCAGCGAGGAAAACGCCCTGCTCGCACAGACCGACCCGCTCACCGCCCTGCCCAACCGCCGGTATTTCTTCGCCGAGCTCGATCGCCTGCTCGCCGATGGCGCGCAATCGTTCACCGTCGCCTTGCTCGATCTCGACGGCTTCAAGCCGGTGAACGACACCTATGGCCACGCCCAGGGCGATCAGCTGCTCCAGATCATCTCGCAACGCCTGCGCCATGTGGGCGCCGGAGAGATGGTGGTCGCTCGCCTGGGCGGCGATGAATTCGGCGTGCTCATGCGGCTCGACGCGCGTGACGCCATGGCCCGAGGCCAGATGTTCTGCGACATCGTCAAGGAGCCCGTGCCACTCCCCGAGGCGACCGTGGTGGTCGGCTGCTCGTTGGGCCTGGCGAGCTATCCGGATGCCGGCCAGACCGCGCAGGACCTGTTCGACCGCGCCGACTTCGCGCTCTATCACGCCAAGGCGCAAAGGCGCGGCGCCTGCGTCGTCTTTTCGAGCGAGCTCGAAGAACTGATCCGTTCGGAACAGGCGATCGACAGTGCCTTCCAGGCCGCGGACCTCGATGGCGAACTTTCGGTCGTGTTCCAGCCGATCTTCGCGACGCGCGAGCTCGAACTCGTCGCAGTCGAGGCGCTGGCACGATGGGAATCGCCACAGATTGGCACGGTTTCGCCCGAACAGCTGATCGCCGCCGCCGAGCGCGTGGGCATGGCCCGCCGGACCACCCTGACGCTGTTCGACAAGGCGCTCGTAGGCGCGGCCCGGCTGCCACAGAACGTTCGCCTGACGTTCAATCTGTCGGCACTCGACATTGCCGACGAAGTGACCGTGACGTGCCTGCTCGAACGGCTCGCTGCTTCGGGAGTCGCACCGCGTCGGATCGTGTTCGAGCTCACAGAGAACTCGCTGATCACCGATATCGGTACTGCGCGCCTCTCGCTCGAAAGACTGCGGAACACGGGCGCGCAGCTTGCTCTGGACGATTTCGGCACGGGCTTCTCGAGCCTGTCGACCCTCCACGAGCTGCCCTTCGACATTCTCAAAATCGATCGCAGCTTCGCCGCGCGGCTCAACGACCAAACCGGCCGTCGCCTCGTCAGCGCCATTCGTGGCCTGGCGCAGACGCTGTCGCTGCAATGCGTGCTGGAAGGGATCGAGACCGAGCAGCAATTGGTCGAAGCCACGCTTGCAGGCTTCGACTATGCGCAGGGCTATTATCTCGCCCGGCCCGGCAAGATCGAGGACGTCATCGAGAGCCTCGGGAAGCACAAGCGCGCAGCCTGACGCGCAAAGGCCGCCGAGCCCACCGGCTAAGCGCTTGACTGAGACCGCGGACGCGACACCCTCGCGAGACATCGGACATCGCGGGCAAGGCGCGGATCGGCAGCGACGCGTGCGCCGTCGTCGATCCCACTCTGCGGCGCCGCGGGGCCGCGGGGCCGCGGCGATCATGATTGGCGAAAAGGGTGCCGATCTCGTCAAGGCGCGCCGATGCGAGCAAGAGAGACATTCGCGTGCACACGGCCGACATCGTCGAATGTCGCCAGCGCCGTCGCCCTCTCCCATCCATATCAGCAGCGCCAAGGCCAGCGCCTTGATCAGCTCGGCAACCGTATGATCAGATGCAATTACCGCAGAAATTCGCCGATTCCGGCTTCGGAGCGCGCGGATTGTTAACCAATCGTCTGTAGGCCTTTGGCGCAAGTCGCACGGGTTGAATGGGTAATGGTCGGGTTTCGGGAACAGTCTGAAAAGCTGGCATCCTGGTTGCTGGGAACGCCCACCGACGTGCCCGCTGCGATCGCCACCCGCCTAGCGAACGGCCTGTTTCTATCGGTTCCGATCTTCCTCGGCGGCGTGCTCAACACGACGGCGGTGGCCGCGATCGCGGCGCTCCGCCACGCCACCGCGCCATTCATCGGCTGGCTGATTTTCGAAGTCGTGCTCGGTATCGTGCGCCTCGGCGTGCTGCTGCACGGACGTCAGCGAGTTGCCGCCGGTGGAACTCCGCCTCGCGCGCTCGCGGCATGGCTGTCCTGCGTCTGGGCCGGTTCGGTCGGGTTCGGAACGTTCATCTGCATCGCCAGCAGTGATTGGGTCCTCGCGACGATCGCCTGCCTGTCGGCCGCGGCAATGGTCTGCGGCATGTGCCTGCGCAATTTCGGCACGCCGCGTCTCGCGGCGGTCATGGTTGTTGCCGCGCTGCTGCCCTGCGCCGCCGCTGGCCTGCTCACCTCCGAGCCGATCATGCCGGTCATCAGCGTCCAGCTACCGGTCTTCATGTTGACGATCCTCTCGGCCTCGTTCGGGCTCCATCGCATGATGGTCTCCTGGATGACGGCGATTGGTGAACTCGAACGCAGCCGATCGCTGAACGAGACGATCCTGCAATCGAGCCCCGACCACACGCTGATCCTCGATCAGGATCATAACATCGCCTTCTGCAAGCGCCCCGGCAAAGACGCGCACGACGGCGATTCATTGATCGGCCGGAACTGGCTGACCCTTCTGCCTCCCGAAGATCGGGAAAGCGCTTTGGCGGCGCTGGCGAAAGCCAGTTCGGGCAAGCCCGTGAATCTCATGACCTGCCATTCGACTTCGTCGAACGAAAAGCGCTGGTTCGACAACGTCATCAATCGCACGTCGGACACCTCGGGCCGCCTGATCGTGGTGTCGCGCGACATCACCCACCAGAAAAAGTCCGAGGAACAGGCGATCTGGATGGCCCAGCACGACGCGCTAACCGGACTGCCCAACCGCGCGCTCCTGCAGGACAGGCTCGACAGCCTTCTCGCTACGGCAGGCCAATCGGATTCCGCCGCGATGATCATCGTCGACGTCGATAACTTCAAGACGATCAATGATTCGCTCGGACACGATGCCGGCGACGCGCTGCTCTGCGAGATCGCCAGCCGCCTCGCGGCCGCCCTTCCGGAGGGCGATCTCGTCGCGCGGACCGGCGGCGACGAATTCGCTCTCCTGGTCGCAGCGCGGTCGAACGCCGATGTCGAGCGGATCGCCGAGCGCATCTACGAGGGCCTGCGCGGCCCCATCATGCATGCAGGCCGCCTGCTCGAATGCGGTGCCAGTATGGGGGCCAGCTTCATCCCGCGCGACGGCCGAGATCGCTCGGAGATCATGAAGGCCGCCGATATCGCGCTCTATGCGGCCAAAGCCGGCGGCCGTGCGCAGCTGCGGATCTTCGAGCGCGCCATGATGATCGAGGTCGAACGGCACCAGACCATGATCACCTCGGCGCGTCTCGCATTGCAGCGCAGCGCCATCGTCCCGCACTATCAGCCCAAGGTCTGCCTGCGGACTTCGCGGATCGTCGGTTTCGAGGCGCTCTTGCGCTGGCACGACCGCGACGGGCAACTCCGCGGCCCCGACGCACTGGAGGCGGCCTTCGACGATCCAGTGCTCGGCACCCTGCTGAGCGACCGCATGCTCGAAGGGGTCCTTGACGACGTCCGCATCTGGACGACCGCCGGGATCGACTTCGGCCACGTCGCGATCAACGTCACCAGCACCGATTTCCGCCGCGAGGACTTCGTCGAGACCATCTGCGCGCGCTTGGCCGAACGAGACCTCCTGCCGAGCTGCATCCAGATCGAAGTGACCGAGAACGTGTTCCTCGGCCAGGGCGCCGACGAGGTGAAGCACGTGCTCCAGCAGCTCAGCGGCATGGGCATCCGCATTGCGCTCGACGATTTCGGCACGGGCTATGCGTCGCTATCGCATTTGAACCAGTTCCCGGTGGACCTGCTCAAGATCGACCGTTCGTTCATCCAGCAGATCGGCTCTAGCGTCGATGCCGATGCGATCTCGTCGACCGTGGTCAATCTCGGCCGCTGCCTGGGGCTCGAGGTCATCGCCGAAGGCGTCGAGACCCCGGCGCAGGAAGCCCTGCTCCGCGCCATGGGTTGCGATACCGGACAAGGATTTCTCTATTCGCGCGCGCTTCCCGCAGCGAAGGTTCCGGCAGCGATCAGCCAGCTATACGATACGCAGCTCGAACGACGCCGCGCCTGATGCTGTCATGATGGAGGTCTCGCGACGATTCTGTCGTTCGCGCTGACGCTCAGGCGCCTTCGGGCACAAGATTCCTGTTCGACATGCTCGCCAGAATGCCACGATAATAGCGTGCCAGCTTGAGATAGGCTTCACGCTTCTCGGCAATACGAGTCCAGGCGGCGATCAGATAGCAACGGTCGATCCGGCGGCCGAGAAAGTCCTTGGTCCAATTGGTGCGCATTCAAAAATCTCCCTCCGCTATGGGCCGGAAAGCCCAGCTAGGCACTGGGGGCAGAACTGCAAAAGCGACTTGAGATCAGATGCCGGACTCGCGGGCCGGAAGGAGCATCATGCGGCCTTGCGCAGGATAACACCAGCAATCTCTTTGCAGGGATCGGTCGGCGTCGGAGGGAAAGCCGTCTCGGCGGCTCGCGCGATGCGCCTATCGAGTAGCGGACCCGACTGCAGCCAATGGAGCCGGGCCCGCCAATATTTTCTAGCATCTAGGAATTGACGAATTATTACAGCATCTTGCAATCGCAAGCCTGTCCCGAAACGGCACGCTCGCGCGTGCGATCACTACCGCAGCCCTCAGCGCGCCACCGATCTTGCGCGCAGGTCCGCGATCTCCGCCTCGCCATAGCCGACCTCGCGCAGCAGGGCCTCGGTATGAGCACCGAGCGCGGGGGCGGGATCGAGCCGTCCGGAGACCGGGGCACCGTCGAAGGCGGTCGGTCCGGCGACCACGTTGATCTCACGATCCTCCACAGTCATCGTCTGGATCATGGCATTGGCGTGGACCTGCGGATCGTTGATCACGTCGTCGATCGAACTGATCAGTTCCGACGGCGCATCGAGTCCCGAAAGGATCGGCTTCCATTCGGCATAGTCGCGGGCGCCGAATTTCTCCTGGATCAAGGGAATCAGCACGTCGGCGTTCGCATTGCGCGCTTCCTCGGTCGCGAAACGCGGATCGTCGACGATCTCCGGCAGCCCGATCGCCTCGCAGAACCCCGGCCAGGCAGGCTCTGGATTCAGGACCATGAACTGGACCATACGACCATCACGCGTGGCATAGGCATATTTGAGCGGCACCTTGATCGGCGTCGCCTGGTGCGTGACATAGCCGGGAATCTGCGCCGCGGTGATGTCGCCCGACAACACCCATGCCGCCGTCGACAGCAAGGAGTTCTCGACCACCAGGGCCTCGCCGGTCTGCGCGCGCTTGAACAGGGCGCCGGCGATTCCGAATGCGATCGCCATGGAACCCGTATGATCGCCATAGGCCGGACGCGGCGAGGTCGGCTGCTGGCCGGGACGCGTGAAGGCGAAGCAGGCGCCGCCGCGCGCCCAGAAGGCCGAGGCGTCGAAGCCCGGCCTGTCCGCCTCGGCGCCGCGGAAGCCCAGGCCGTTGCCGCGCGCATAGATGAGCCTGGGATTGCGCGCGCGCAGATCCTCGACCTCGAGCCGCAGACCGCGCAGGGCCTTGGGCCGCAGGCTGGTGAGGAAGACGTCCGCGGTCTCGACCAGCTTGAGCAGAGCCTCGCGCCCCTCTTCGCTCTTGAGATCGAGCGCGACGCTCTTCTTGTTGCGGTTGTTCTGTTCCATGGCGATGTTGACCTTGCCGAGATTACGGCTGCCGCCCGCGATGCGCAAAGTGCGGTAGGGGTCGCCTTCGATCGCCTCGATCTTGATCACCTCGGCGCCCTGGTCGGCCAGCATCACGCCGGCACCGGGGACATAGACGTACTGCGCCAGTTCGATCACGCGCACGCCGGCAAAAACTCCGCTCATCACCCTTCTCCCTCTATGGCCATCGGGGCGCGCGTCTTCGCGCGAATCCGCCCCCAGCCTTCGCTTCAGAGATAAATCACCAAGCGCTTGCTTCGCAATCGTCTTATGTTGCGCCCGCGATCTAGGCGCGGGCGATCACCGCCACCAGTGGATCGCCCGCGCCACCGTTGACGAGCAGGCGGGCCTCGACCGCGGCGAAACCCGCGCGTTCGGCGTAGGCGCCGACGAGGCCGGCATGGCGCGGTAGATCGAGCGCGCGCCAGATCGCGACAGCCTTGGTCGGGAAGCAACGGTTGGAGAAGCTGACGATGAACGGCGCGCCTGGCCGCAGCAGGCGGCGCACCTCGGTAAAGACCGCGACGGGGTTCTGCAGATACTGCACGCTGACGCAGCACAGCGCGGCATCGAAGCGCGCGGAACCGAACGGCAGCGCAAAATGCCGGTTGAGATCCTGGACGAACCAGGCATCGAGACGCGGATTGGCCGCCAGCTCTTCGGCGTTCATGCCGTGGCCGACGCATTCGCCGAGTTGGAGCTCTGGCGGGAGATGGCTGACCCAGCTCGACATCAGGTCAAGCACTTGGTCGCCGGGAGACAGTTCGGTGCGGTAGCACGCGGTCAGCGCGGCGATCGCGCGCTCGTCGATATGGGTGACAAGCCGAGACGGTGCGTAGAAGGCGCTGTCGTCGCCCTCGTCGATCCGGTCGAAAGCGCCTGGCGGAAAGTCGGTGCCGGCTTCGTTCAACCTCGATCCTCTTCGGCATCAGATCACCACAAGTCGCTTGCGGCGTCCACCAGGAGGATCGTTTCCCTTGCCATGCGCCGTCGACGCATGCGGTATTAGCCCGACGGTCCAAGTAGGACCGTCGGGCTCGCCTGGAAGGGACAGGCGTTACCTATGGCTGTTTTACTTGAGCAGCGAGAGGACGTTCTGCTGGCTCTGGTTCGCCTGCGAGATCATCGCAGTCGAGGCCTGGGCAAGGATCTGGGCCTTGGCCAGCGCGGTCGTCTCCGAAGAGTAGTCCGCGTCCTCGATGCGCGAGCGGGCTTCCGACAGGTTCGTCATGTTGGTCGTCAGGTTGTTGACGGCCGATTCCAGACGGCTCTGGCCGGCACCCAGCGCGGCGCGCGTGGTGTTGATCGAGGTCAGCGCCGAGTCGACGTTGCTGATCGTGGTCGCAGCCTTCGAAGTGTCCGACACGTCGAGCGCCGTGTTGGTGAGCTTCGTGCCATCGACGCCGTCGATGCGCAGATCGATCGTGCTGGCAGCAGCGTCGCCGGCCTGGATCGTGATCGTGACGCTGGCGCTCGCCGTCTTGGAGAACAGCGTCACGCCGTTGAATTTGGTGTTGGACAGAATGTCGTCGATCTGACTCGTGAGCTGCGAGACTTCCGCCTGCAGGTTCGTACGGTCGGTCGAGCTGTAGGTGCCCGACTTCGACTGGATCGAGAGTTCGCGAATACGCTGAAGCATATTCGTTACTTCGTTGAGCGCGCCATCGGCCGTCTGCGCCAACGCGATACCATCGTTCGCGTTACGGATAGCCTGGTTCATGCCGCGCACCTGGGAAGTCATCGTCGTCGCAATGGCGAGGCCAGCGGCATCGTCCTTTGCGCTGTTGATGCGCTTACCCGTCGACAGACGCTCCATAGCGCTGCCGAGCATTCTATTCGCAGAAGTCGACGCATTCGACGCCTTCATGGCGGCGATGTTAGTGTTGATAACAGCCATGATCAGTTCCTAAAAACTCACCCGGTTTCCCGGGGGTGCCGCTCGACCCTTCGAGCGACCTCCAGCAACAAGAGCGGTTACTAAGGGGTATTATTAAGACCCTTGGTTACCAACGGATTAAAATTCCTGAACTCGGAGGGTTCGAAGCAGCGTCTTTCTGGTCCCAAAGGCCCGGATTTCCGCGAATTCCAACCATTCCAAAATTTTTAGCCCTTAATGCAATTTTTTCCGCCAGCCCCTCTTCTGACCCTTCCGACCGCTAGTTCCTTCGGTCTTCCGGACAAGATCCCCCGGCCGGGGCCGGGGGCAGACAGGAGAGAGAATGTCGAACATCCGAACCAAAAAATGGACCGAACAGGTGCTTGGTAAACTGATGTAGTAAACAAATCGTAAAACGATTCTGAAATTCCTTTAACCGCGCTTGCCACGAGCTTTACGCCCTGCCCCGCGGTTCCCCGGGAAAATGCTTCACCGCGTCAATGATTGGAACGCGACGCGGCGACCATCCAAGCTTGCCGCATCGCCCGCGTGCAATCGGCACGGCTTCGCGCCAGTCTGCCTCGCGCGCTTCGCGAGCGCAGAGACAGAGAGGATCGCCATGCCCGACTATCCCGCCCGCATTTCGCCCGCGACCGCCAACGAGCTCGACGCGGCGCAAACGACATTGCTGGGCGGATGGGGCACGATGAACTTCGCGGCTGTGCTCGTGCATCATCCCGAATTCTACACGGTGTTCATGCCGCTGATCGCCAAGGTCATCGCCGGCACCAACCTGCCCCCACACGACCGACAGATTCTGGTTATGCGCACGCTCGCACTCTGCGACGAAGAATACGAAGCCCGCCATCATGCGATGATCTCGCAAACGGCAGGTCTCGACGCAGCGACGATCGTCGCAGCCAGCGGCACAAAGACGGAGCTTTCCGGCTTCGACGCCACGCTGGCACAAGCGGCCGCGGATCTGGTGCGGACGCAGCGCATAGGCGATGCGACCTGGAACGCGCTGGCCCAGACCTATTCGCAGGTTCAGTTGATGGAAGTGGTGGCGCTCGTAGGCACCTATGTGACGATGGCGATGCTGACGAAGAGCTTCGGCATTCAGCTCGAAGACAAGGACACCTTCGAGAGCTTCACCCAGAAACGCGACTACGTGTAGAGCGCGAAGCCTGAGGCCCGCGCTCCATCACGATTTACTGTTCGGTCTGCACCCGCGCGCGTTCGGCCTCGCGCTTGGCGGCCTGCGCCTGGACCATCGCGGTCTTGTCGGCGAGCGCCTGCCAGGCGGCCTGCGCCTGCAGGAACTTGTCGCGCTCGTTTTCCAGGCTGGCCTCGGCGGCAGCCTTACCGCAGCTTTCGGCCTGGTTGCGGTAGAAGGTGATAGCCTCTGCCATGCGAAACTCCTGTATCCGGGGATCCGCCGGCCAGGCCGGAGGCCAAGCCCGCGTTAGCGGCGGAAGCGCCCAGGGCCGCCCGAACCCGCCACCTTTTCGCGAAAGACGATCCGACCCTTGGTAAGATCGTACGGTGTCATTTCGACGCGGACACGATCGCCGACGATCGACTTGATGCGGAACTTGCGCATCTTGCCCGCGGTATAGGCAATGATCCGATGGTCGTTCTCGAGCATGACGCCACAGCGTCCGTCGGGAAAGAGCTCGTCGATCACGCCCTCGAGAGTGAGAAGTTCTTCCTTCGCCATGCGGTTACGCCGAAGTGAGATTGACTGCGGCAACCTTGCCGCGACGGTCGGTTTCGAGCTCGTAGTTCACGCGCTGATCCTTGGTCAGGGTAGCCATGCCCGAACGCTCGACGGCACTGATGTGCACGAAGCTATCGGGAGTGCCGTCGTCCGGCTGGATGAAACCATAGCCCTTGTCGGCGTTGAAGAATTTGACGGTGCCAACGGGCATGAAACGATCCTATCAATAGAAAATGATCCGCCACCACGGAGTGTGCGGAGCTTGGTGCGTGTGAGGGATCGAAAAGGCGCAAGGCCGATAAGGTCCGTCGCAGGCGACGATTGCCTCATCTAAATAGGTGTTTCGCGCGATTTTGCAATCGTCGGGGCCAGTCGACGGGAAATAACGCGGACTCGGCGTTCCAGGCACGGACTACCGCAAGCGCCCGGCCAAGAAATCGACGAAGGCGCGAACGCGCGCGGGCGTGTTGGCGCCACCGACGAAGACCGCGTGCACCAGTTCGATGTCGCCCGGATTGAACTGCTCGAGGATGGGCACGAGGCGCCCGTCGGCCAGTTCGGGGGCGACGCTGAAAGCACCGACCCGAGCGATGCCGACGCCGATCGCGGCGAGCTGCCCCAAGGTTTCGCCGTTGTTAGCTTCCAGATTGCCGTGCATCGGCAGGCAGAATTCCTCGCCGTCACGCACGAAGGGCCAGACGGGCTCCGCGCGACGGAAATCGAAATTCAGGCAGTTGTGCGCGAGCAGGTCCTCAGGCGACCGAGGTGTGCCATGTCGTGCAAGATAATCGGGAGAAGCCACTATCACCCGTCGGTTCTCGCCGAGCTTGCGCGCGGTCAGCGTGCTGTCCGCGAGAGGCCCGAAGCGGATCGCGACGTCGGCTTGGCCCGCCGCAACATCGATCAGCGTGTCCGTCAGGGCGATGTCGACGAGGATGTGCGGATAGAGCCGAACGAATTCGCCGAGCAGCGGCACGATGCAGAGCCGGCCGTGCGAAAGCGCGGCGCTCACCCGCAGCCGGCCGCGCGGTGCGCCCTGATCGGCGATCTGCTGCTCGGCATCGTCGAGATCGGCGAGGATGCGCCGGGCCGACAGGAGATAAGCCTGCCCCTCGGCGGTCAACGACAGTGCCCGCGTCGAGCGCAGCAGCAGGCGCACGCCGAGCCGCGTCTCGATCCGGTCGATCGCGCGGCTCACCGCCGAAGGCGTCAGCCCGAGCAGCCGCCCCGCCGCGGAAAAGCTGCCGTGATCGACCACGGCGGCAAAGATCTCCAGCGCGCGCGCGCGATCGCCGCCACCCGCCAGCCTGGAATCTCCGATCATCTTTGCTCCTGCTGCAAAAATCTTTCGCCTGCATTCACGCTACTCAGCCACGGCTGTGCAGTCCATCTATGCTCCGAATTTGCAATCGAAGGTCCAACCATGGAATATCGGCAATTGGGATCGTCGGGACTGCGCGTTCCGGCCCTGAGCTTCGGCACCGGCACTTTCGGCGGTACGGGACCGCTGTTCGGCGCCTGGGGCCAGAGCGACGCGAGCGAGGCTCGCCGCCTGATCGACATCTGCCTCGACGCTGGCGTGACGCTGTTCGACACGGCCGACGTCTATTCGGACGGCGCGTCCGAGCAGATTCTCGGCGAAGCGATCCGGGGCCGGCGCGACGCGGTGCTGATCTCGACCAAGACCGGCCTGCCCCTGGGTGACGGCCCACAGGACTGGGGCGTTTCGCGCGCGCGGCTGATCCGCGCGGTCGAGGCCTCGCTGCGCCGGCTGGGCAGCGATCACATCGACCTGCTCCAGCTCCACGCTTTCGACGCCTCGACTCCGGTCGAGGAGCTGATGGCCACGCTCGACCAGCTGATCGCCGCGGGCAAGCTGCGCTACGCCGGGGTGTCGAACTATCCCGGCTGGCAGCTGATGAAGGCCCAGGCGGTTGCCGAGCGCAACGGCTGGCAGCGTTTCGTCGCGCATCAGGCCTACTATTCGCTGATCGGCCGTGCCTATGAAGCCGATCTCATGCCGCTCGGCGTCGACCAGGGAATCGGCGCGTTGGTCTGGAGCCCGCTCGGCTGGGGCCGCTTGACCGGCAAGGTCGGACGCGATCGACCGCTCCCCTCCGGCAGCCGGCTGCACGACACCGAACAGTTCGCCCCGCCGGTCGAGACCGAATACCTCTATCGCGTGATCGACGCGCTAGAGGCGGTCGCCGCCGAGACCGGACGAAAGGTGCCGCAGATCGCGATCAACTGGCTCCTGCAGCGGCCCACCGTGTCGTCGGTGATAATCGGCGCGCGCAACGAGGAACAGCTCCGCCAGAACCTCGGCGCGGTCGGGTGGTCGCTTACGCCGGAGCAGATCGCCGCGCTCGATGCGGCCAGCCAGGAACTGCCGCCCTACCCACACTCGCCCTATCGCCAGCAACAGGGCTTCGCGCGCCTCAACCCCGCGCTCGTCTGAAGGATCGCGACGATGAAGTTCAATCCCGGACTCCTCGCCCTTTCGGTCGGCGCCTTCGGCATCGGCGTGACCGAATTCGCTCCCATGGGCCTGCTGCCCGTCATCGCCGACGATCTCGGCGTGTCGATCCCCGCAGCCGGTCTACTGATCAGCGCCTATGCGATCGGCGTCATGGCCGGCGCGCCGCTGATGACCCTGACGACCGGACGCGTGCCGCGCCGCGCCTTGTTGATCGGCCTGGCCGCGGTGTTCACGATCGGCAACGTGCTCGCGGCGGTCTCGGACGGCTATGCGATGCTGCTGTTCGCGCGGATCATCACCTCGCTCAACCACGGCGCCTTCTTCGGCGTCGGCTCGATCGTCGCCGCCAGCCTGGTGCCGCCGCAGCGGCAGGCCGGCGCGGTCGCCGCGATGTTCATGGGCCTTACGATCGCCAATGTCGTCGGCCTGCCGCTGGCGACCTGGGCGGGCGAGCACATGGGCTGGCGCGCCGCGTTCTGGGGAATCGCCGCGCTGGGCCTCGCAACGATAGCCGCGTTGCGCCTCACGCTGCCCGCGCTCCCGGCCGAAGACCACGGCAGCGCCATGGCCGAAGTGCGCGTTCTCGCGCGGGGTCCCGTCCTCGGCGCCCTGGCGCTGACCGTCGTCGGGTCGAGCGCGATGTTCACCGTGTTCACCTACATCGTCCCGATCCTCCGCGAGGTGACCCACGCCTCGCTCGGTTTCGTCACGGCGATGCTCGTGACCTATGGCCTGGGGCTGACGATCGGCAACTGGCTCGGCGGCAAGTTCGCCGACCGCTCGGTCGACCGTACGCTGATCGTCACGCTCGCCTCTCTGTCACTCGTGCTGGTCGCCTTCGCCGCGCTGATGCCGCACGCCGGGGTGAGCGCGGTGCTGATCTTCCTCTGGGGCGTGGCGAGTTTCGCGCTGGTGCCGCCACTGCAGGTTCGCGTCATGACCGCCGCCGCCGATGCGCCCAATCTCGCATCGTCGGTGAACATCGGCGCTTTCAATCTCGGCAACGCGCTGGGCGCAGCGCTCGGCGGCGGCGTGATCGCCCTCGATCTCGGCTATCCGACCATGGCCCTCGCCGGCGCGGCGACTTCGGCGATCGGCCTGGGCGCGGTTCTGCTGACGCGGCGGAAGTCGCCAGCGACCGCGGCACTCTGCAGTGCGTGAGCCCCACGCAAAAAAGTGCCCTGCGGAGCGATCCGCAGGGCAGGATAAATCAGGGAATCAATAAGGCAAAACTGCCGGTGGGTTATCCGGGTAACGGCCCGGACGTCCGGCAGCGATGATCTTGGGCTATGCGAAGCGGCGGGTAGAGTCCATGCCGTGCGCCGGTTTATCCGACCAATGTCTAGCCTTCCTCCCTGTCCGAGGGTCCTCACCGTCGGCGCGCGCGAAGTTGCATGACGAGGCAGCCATCAGAGCCCGCAACGGCAGACCGGCGGCTAGCGGTTGCTCGCGACTTCCCGTCGGAACTATGAGAAGCGCTATATCATAACGACAAACTGGAGAGTACGCGTGGCCACCCTTGCACAGCCGCCGCTGGATCACGATCGGGACGACCGGAAAACGGCAGATCTCTACGAGCAGGGCAAGATATTCAAGAAGAAGGCCGAGGTCGTCTACGACGGCGACCGGGTCAAAAGCATCCTGCGCAGTCCACACATGATGCAGGACGTTTTCGATGCCGGTGCAGTCGGGATGAAGCCCGAGGAAGTGCCGCTGATCTTCCTCGACGGCAAGGCCCACCGCGACCGGCGCAAGCACATCACGAGCTACTTCTCGCCGCGCTACATCAAGGAGCATTTCGAGCCGCTGATGCGCAAGACGGCCGACATGCTCGTCGCCGATCTCGAGAAGAACAAGCAACTGCGCATCGACGAAGTCTCCTGGCAGATGGCCGTGACCCTGGTGGGCGACCTGATCGGCGTCACCCGCGGCAAGGACCGCGAGGGCATGAAGAAGACCGCCAAGCGGATCGAAAACTGCCTTTACGCCACCAAGATGCGCACGATGACCGGCTGGCGCCTGCGCTATGCGAAGGTACGCCGGATCTGGGACACGATGATGTTCTGGCGCAAGGACGTGCTGCCCACGGTCAAGGCGCGCCGTCAGACGCCGCAGGATGACGTGATCTCCACACTGGTGAAGGAGAACTACGGTGACCGCGCGATCCTGGCCGACGTCATGATGCTCTGCGGCGCGGGCATGCAGACCACGCGCGAATTCATCTCGATGGTCGCCTGGCACATGCTCGAGAAGGACTATCTCAAGGACGCTTTCCTCGCCGCCGACTACGAAGGCAAGATGGGCATCCTCGAAGAGATTCTGCGGCTCGATCCGATCGTCTCGACGCTCTATCGCCGCGCGCCCGAGAACCTGCCCGAGAACGCGAAGGGCGAGTTCACCGCGGGCACGCGCTATGGCCTGTCCATCCGACACGCCAACCACGATCCCGCGCTGGTCGGCGCCTGCCCCCACGCGATCGATCTCTCGCGCAAGGAAAGGCTCGGCGATCAGGCGCCGATGATGAGCTTCGGCAACGGCATGCACCGTTGCCCGGGCTCGCCATTGGCGTTCAACGAAACCTTGTTCCTGATGGACCGGCTGCTGCGCGTGCCCGGTATCAGGCTCGCCTCGTCGCCGCGGATCGAATGGGAACCGAACGTCTCGACCTTCGAGATCACGAACGTGCTGGTCACCTGCGACTAGGCTGGATCGACGTCACAGACCGGCTGCATCGCCTGCGAAAGCCACCTTCTCGGCCTGCTCCATGACGCGCAGCACGTTGCCGCCGGCAAGCTTGGAGAGGTCGACGTCGGACCAGCCGCGACGCATGAGCTCCTCGAGGAGCGCCGGGTAGGTCGCGACGCTGCCAAGGCCTTCGGGCAGCGCGTTGCCGACACCATCATAGTCGCCACCGAGGCCGACGTGGTCGTGCCCGGCCACCTTGGCGATATGGTCGATGTGGTCGGCCACTTCGGCCAGGGTCACGCGCGGCGCGGGATGGGCCTTGTTCCAGGCGTCCAGAGCGGCGGCGGCCTTGTCGGGCTCGCCGACATAGAGTCCGCCATAGGGCGGCGCGTTGAGGCGGGTCTTTTCGGCCGCCTGGTCGGCCGACCAGCGGCGATAGGCGTCGGACACGTAGAGCTCGGCGAAGTTCACCATGACCACGCCGCCGTTCGCCGCGACGAGCTTCAGCGTGTCGTCGGACACGTTGCGCGTATGGTCGTCGATCGCCCGCGCGCTCGAATGCGAGAAGATCACCGGCGCCTTGGAGATGCGCAGCGCGTCGCGCATCGTCTCGTCGCTGACGTGGCTGAGATCGACGAGCACGCCCAGCCGGTTGAGCTCGCGCACCACCTCCTCGCCGAACGGCGTGAGGCCGCCGTGCTTGGGATTGTCGGTCGCCGAATCCGCCCAGTCGGTGGTGAGGACATGGGTCAGGGTCAGATAGCCCACGCCGAGATCGCGATAGGTGCGCAGGACCGAGAGGCTGCCGTCGATCTGGCCGCCGCCCTCGATGCCGATCAGCGAGGCTATCCGCCCGCTCTTGTGGATGCGCCGGACGTCGGCCGCGGTACGCGCGAGCGCGAAGTCGCGCGGATAGCGGCGGACGATCGATTTCACGAGATCGATCTGTTCGAGCGTCTCCTTGACCTGCACGGGACCTGGCTGGGTCGGCGAAACGAAGACCGACCAGAACTGGCCGCCAACCATGCCACGTCGGAGCAGGGCGATGTCGGTGTTGTAAGGCACCGGACGCTTGTCGAGCCCCGCGGTCAGGTCGATGGTCCAGCGGCCCTCCCCCTCACGCTCGCGCAAGGCCTCGGCCCAGTCGTTGTGCCCATCGATCAGCGGCGTCGCCTTCAGGACCTTAGCGACGCGCGCGGCGTAATCCTCCTTTGCGGCGGCGGGCGCGGCGAACACCAGAGCGGCTGCGAGCGCCAGTGCCGCTTTGCCCGGGCTCACTGGCCGGCCCCTTTGGTCAGGGCGGCGACTGGGGTGAACAGCAGGTCTTTATAGTTGAAGCTGAAATCGGCGATCGGAGAGACCGGCTTGGCCGAAATGGCCGAGACCTTGCCGTCGGCATCGAGCTGGAAGGTCAGATAGGCTTTCTCGATCCCCGGATCGTCGAACTGCGCGACGAAAGTATCGTACTGGTAGTGTACCAGGCGTCCGCTCATGCCCGGGGTCGGTGTGAAATCGACCTTCAGACCCTTGGCGTCCGAGCCGATCTCGATCCGGCCGTACCAGGGATCGCTGTAGGTACCCGCATAGCGCGCCGCGGGCAGCGAGGGACCGACCTGCGCCGGCGAGGCCGCCGTCTGCTTGATCGCCGCAACCGCATCGGCGATGCGCTTTGCGCGATAGTCGTGGAAGCGGGTCGGCCAGTCCTGCTTCGGCAGGCCGAGGTAATGGTCGATCAATTCGTACATCAGCCCGTGGCGCGGCTCGCTCTCCTCGGCATTGACCTCGATCGCGAAGCCGACGTTCTTTTCGGGGATCAGGCAGACGATCGAGGTGAAGCCGAGCAGCCCGCCGGCATGCCAGACGATGCGCGTACCGTGATAGTCGCGCACCTCCCAGCCAAGCGCATAGGCGTCGAAGGTCGGCGTCGTCCCTGCGATTGGCGCGGGGGCCGGCGAGATCGGGATCTGCGTGACCGGGGTCCACATCTCCTTGCCCGCCGCGGCGCTGAACAGGCGCCCGCCCTCGGGCAGCGCACCGCCGGCCAGCTGGATCTGCAGCCAGCGCGCCATGTCGTTGGCGCTCATCGCCAGCAGCCCCGCCGGCGCCATGGCACGGCCCAGCTGGTCGCGCTCGTCGAGCACCGCCTGCGACCCGTCGCCACGCACTGCGCCAACGCGGCCATGCGGCTGCGCGCGGTTCGGCGCGCTCGTCTGCGTCCGGTAGTCGGCGGCCGCGTCGCGCATTCCCGCAGGCGCGAAGACGTGGCTCTTCATGTAGTCTTCCCACGACTGCCCGCTGACGCGCTCGATAACCAGCCCGGCAACGGCATAGAGGATGTTGTCGTAGGCATAGCCGCTACGGAAGCTCGTCGCCGGCTTGATGTAGCGCAACCGGCGCACGACCTCGTCGCGCGACAGCGTACCACGCGGCACGGTCAGCAGATCGCCGGCGCCGAGCCCGAGGCCGCTGCGATGCACGAGCAGGTCGCGGATCGTCATCTCGCGCGTGACCCAGGGATCGTACATCTGGAAGTCGGGCACGTGATCGACGACCTTGTCGTCCCAGCCGATCTTGCCGGAATCGACCAAGGTCGCGAGCGCCGCCGCGGTCAGCGCCTTGCCGGTCGAACCGATCATGAAAATCGTGTCGGCATCGACCTTCTCGGGCGCACCGAGCTTGCGCTGGCCATAGCCCTTGGCGAGCACGACCTTGCCGTTCTCGACGATCGCGACGGCCATGCCCGGCGTTCCCGACGACTGGCGGATTGCCTCGATGCGGGCGTTGATGTCCTTGGGTGGTTCGGCCGCGGCCGCCGCGGCGAGAACGACAAGCGGGATCGCCGCGAGGGCGGAGGCGAACTTCATGCGGTTTCTCCGAGGGAGCGCCGACCAGCGCGCAGCCGCCACAGACCAAGGGTCAGCAGCGGCACGATGTAGAGGGCGATGAGCACGTAGGCGAGCAGGCGATAGCCGTTGGCGATCAGCGCGATCAGGCCGATCCGATCGGCGACGAGCATGCAGAGAACGAGGAGCACGAGCGTGATCGCCGCGCGCACCGGCACGGCCGGCGGTACGCCGCGGCGGTGCTGCCAGGCTGCAGCGATCCGCTCGTTAATCGCATGGACCGCACCCGTGCCGCTTTCGAGCAGCGCGGCGAAGATCATCAGCTGGAACAGCCCGTGGAACAGCGGCTGGCCGAGTTGGCCGAGCAGGAAATCGGACGGCAGCGCCTCGCTGGCAATCCCCGGAAGAAACGCGGTCATGCAAGTGAAGAACATCAGCGCGGGCAGCATGGCCAGCGGCCCGGCGATCAGCCCCGCGACCACGGCGTCGCGATCGCTCGAAAGATGCCGCGTCACCGGCAGGATCACGATCGCGCCGATGATGTTGTAGCTGGCATAGGTCAGCCCGCCCTCGAGCCAGTTGCCGCCGCCGGCCGCGGGCTGCGCGAAAGCCGCGGCGATGCGGTCTCCGAAGCTCGTCAGCGCGAGCACCAGGAACACCGCATAGACGCCGTAGAGCAGCACCGAGACCCAGGCGAACAGCCGCTCGACCGAGGCGTTGCCGAAAGCGGCAAAGCCGGCAATGCCGATCATCAGCGCGACCGTCCCGAGGATCGGCGTCAATCCGAGCGTGCGATGGGCGATCTCCCCCGCCGCCGCGCCGAAGACGGCCAGCAGCAGAACGACGAAGAGGCCATAGGCGATCTCGAAGGCGATCCAGCCACGGCCGAGCAACCCCTTGAAGAAAGCGCGATAGTCGTGCGCCTGCGTAGCGCGCGCGAAAAGGAAAGTGGCGACGCAGACCGCGCTCCAGATCGCGGTGGCCAGCACCATGGCAGCCAGGCCGCCCCAAGGGCCGGCTGGGAGAAAGAACTCGGCGATCTCGCGGCCGGTCGCATAGCCGCCGCCGATGACGACGGCCTTGAAGGCGAGCCCGGGCAGGAGAAGCCGCTTGAACCGGCTCTCCCGTTGCCCCGGTGCTCCCCCCACCGAACTCATCCGGCGCAGGCGTCGAGCAGGCGTTCGAACTCAGCACCGCCGCGCATCGGATCGGCGGCGGGCAGCCCGGTTTGCTGCGCGATCGCGGTGATTTCGGCCGCGGCCTCTGCCGCGGTCATGCCCGCCGTGTTGAGGCTGATGCCCGCGCAGCGGATCGCCGGATTGGTCAAGCGCCCCAGCGCTTCTGTCTGCAAGATGACCGCCTCGATCGTTGGAATACCGAAACCCGGCAGGCCGAGGATAGCCTGGCGGCCCGGCTGGTGGCAAACCACGAAGAGATCGGGCTGGCTGCCGTGGAGCAGGCCCAGCGAGACCGCGGCATAGGCCGGGTGGAACAACGAGCCCTGCCCCTCGATCACGTCGATATGCGCGGGATCGGCAGCCGGGCTCAGCAATTCGGCAGCGCCGGCGACGAAGTCCGCGACGACCGCGTCGATGGGCATGCCGCTGCCCGCGATCATGATGCCGGTCTGGCCCGTCGCGCGGAAAGTCGCGTCGAGCCCGCGCGCTGCGAGGCCGCGCGCGATCGCCAGCGCCGTATATTTCTTGCCGAGCGCGCAGTCGGTGCCGACCGTCAGCAGGCGGCGGCCTGTGCGTGGCTGCCCGGTGGCGACCGGGATACCCTCGGGCGGCGTGCGCACGTCGACCAGGCGGCGGCCCTTGGCCTCGGCGAGCGTTCGCAGCTCGGGATCGGCATTGAGCTTGGCGTGGAGTCCCGCGACAATGTCTAACCCGGCCTCGAGCGCCGCGATCAGGGTCGGCCGCCAGTGCGACGGGATCAAGCCGCCAGGGCTGGCGACGCCGAGCAGCAGCGCACGCGCGCCTTGGGCATAGGCCTCGCCGAGCGTCAGTTCGGGAAGTCCGGTCGAGACTTTCGCGCCCGGAAGCGTCAGTTCACCCACGCAACGATCGGGCGCCCAGTCGCGTAGGCCAAAGGCGGTCTTGGCGAAACCCGGTTCGACCGTATCGCCAAGGAAGAGGAGATAGGGGCCGGGCAGCATCACACTGCCCGGCACATCGACTTCGGGTCCATCGATCAGTCCGGCCCTGGCTTCAGTATTGGGCACTGAGCGAGAGCCCGAAGGTGCGCGGCCGGATCACGCCGGTCGAAAGGGCGCCGCCCGGATTCAACGGCAGGCCGCTCGCGGTCAGCGAACCGGTCGAGGTCTTGCCCTCGGCATCGGTGAGGTTGCGGGCATAGGCCTCGATCGAGAAGCGGCCGAAGTCCACGCCAGCACGCAGGTCGAGCGTGACGTAGGACGGAAGCTGGCGCTGCCGGCCGTTGGCGGTCCGATAGGTCGCATCGAAGCCGCCGCTCTGCTTGGACAGATAGCGCAGCGAACCGCCGATGAAGGCCTTGGTATCGCCGCCTAGGCCCCAGTCGTAGCTCGGGTTCACCGAGACCGCGTACTTCGGGGTGAAGGGAAGCTGATCGCCCTTGCGACCGCCGACCAAGGCCGGCGCATCGCCGGTGAGGCGCGCATCGGTATAGGCGCCGTTGAGCGAGACGACGAAGCCGGCGGTCGGCCGCAAGGTGGCGGTGAATTCGGCGCCGTCGCTCTTGGCGCTCGAGCCGTTGATGTTCACGCCGAAGCCGTTGACGACGGTGAGCAGCTGGATCTTGTTCCAGTCGATATGAAACACCGAGAGGTCGAGCGCGAAGCTGCGGTCGGCGGTCTCACCCTTCACGCCCGCTTCGTAGCTGACCGCCGTATCGGGATCGAAGCTCGCGGGCGTGCCCGCCGGTGCGTTCGGCGCGATCACGTTCGGGCCGCCCGGACGATAGCCCTTGGCGACGCGCGCATAGACCGTCGCGCGATCGGAGAACTTGAGCTTCGGCGCGACCGAATAGGTGAATACGTTGTCCGATGAACGCAGGTTCGAGTTGACCGGAACGTTGCCCGCAAGAACCCCCGCCGCGGCCTGGCTGGCGACCTGGGTGTTGTGGCTGTAGCGCCCGCCGAAGTCGATATCGAACCGCTCACCCAGATGCAGCGTGCCGTTCGCGAAGCCGGCATATTCGCGGTACTTCGACGTGATGTCGACGTGGCCCAGCACGAAGGGAAAGGCGATCGCGGTCGTCGTACCCGGGGTGTAGGCGGCGTAGTCCTGGAGGATCAGCCCCTTCTCGTCGTTGAAGAAGCCGCCGATCAGCCATTCGAACGTGTCGTTCGAATGCGACGACAGCCGGACCTCCTGGGTCCACTTGCGGTTGTTGGTCTTCTGGTTGAGCACGAATTCGTTGGCCGGCGCGCCGAGCAGCGCGCGCACGAGGCCGCTCAGGTTGAAGGTCGCGTCGTCGCGGAAGGACTGCTTCTGCGTGGCATAGCTGGTCGAGCTGGTCAGCGTCGCGAAGCCGAGATCGGCATTGATCGTGGCGTTGTAGACCCGGTAGTCGACATTGGAGAACTCGGGCGAGAACTGCGACTGGGTCTGGCGGCCGTAGAGCGTCGCAAGCGTATTGGGATCGCTTTCCACCGAAGAGGCCGCATTGACGCGAATGTTCTGGAGGAAGGCACTCAGGCGGAGGTCGAAAGCCTCGCTCGGCTTGAACAGCAGCGAGACGCGTCCGCCGTAGCTCTCGGAATCGTTGATGTTGCTCGCAACGTCCGAGGTGATCGGCGTGGTGTACGAGGATCCGCTCGTGCCGATGGAATCGATCCAGCCGCCGTTCTTGTGGTAGAATCCGGCGGCGCGGAGCGCGAGCGTATCGCCCAGCGGCAGGTTGGCCACGGCATTGCCGTGATAGGAGGCCTCGCCCCCGCGCGTGGTCTCGACGGCGGCGCGCACGCGACCCTCGACCTTCCCGAGCACGGGCTCGTTGGTCACGTACTTGATCAGGCCGCCCAGGGTGCTGGCGCCGTAGAGCGTGCCCTGCGGGCCGCGCAGCACTTCGACGCGGGCGATGTCGAAAGTGTCGAAGTCACCGGCAAGGACCGCGCCATTGGCCAGCGCCGTCGACGAACCGAACGGCGTCTCGTCGACGTAAACGCCGACGGTCGAGGCCACGCCGCCGGTGTTGAGGCCACGTAGCACGACGCGTCCCGCACCGGGCGTGGACTGGTTGACCTGCAGGCCCGGCACGTAGCTGAGGAAATCCTGGAAGCTGTTGGCCTGCGAGCGTTCGAGCAGATCGCTCGATACGACCGAGATCGACTGCGGCACGTCGATCAGCGTCTGCTCGCGCTTCTGGGCCGTGACCACGATCACGTCGTTGTCGTCCATGGTGGCCGTGATCGACGATTGCGCGTGCGCGGGAACCGCGGCGATCGCCATGGCTCCAGCGGAAATCAGCAGAGTGCTGCGAAATAGTCTCATTTTATAATTCCTCCCGAAAATCGGTCCCATCGGGGACGTAAGGCGCCAGGCAGGTCCGCTCGGTTCCGGGTCGAGAAGCGATCGCTTCGTTGCCGCGGGCCGGAGAGGCCTTCCCCCTCCCGGAACGCCATTTCGATATTTTTATCCTGATAAGGACAATATTGTCTTTGTAAGAAAACTGTCAATCCATTTCAGCGTCGATGCGCCTGTAGTGCTCGACCGCCTCTGTCGGCGCGCTCAGCAGCCGCAGGAGCAGTGATGCCAGCACCGCCAGGACCGCCAGCAGCACGAAGAAGGCCGCGTGATCGAGCCCGCTCCACAGCGCCCCGACCAGCCCGGCGCTGAGGCTGCCGGTGAAGGTGATCAGGAACCAGGCCGCCACCGTCGTTGCGCCCAGACTGAGCGGCGCGAGCCGTGCGAAGAGCCCAAGCCCCGTCGGCAGAATGAACAGTTCACCGAAGGTGAAGAACAGGAAGAACAACGCCAGCCACAGCCAGTTCGCGCGACCGTCGCCGGTGGCCCAGGCTATCGCGGCGAGCATCAGGTAGGCCGCCGCGACGATCAGCGCGCCGGTGGCCATGCGCCGGAGCGGCGCGGCGTCCTGGCCGGCCTCGGCCCGCCCACGCCAATAGCGCAGCAGCGGCGGCGTCAGCAGCATGACGAACAGCGGGTTCAGCGATTGGAACCAGGTCATCGGAATGGTGAAACCACCGGCGGCGCGGTCGATCCCGCTATCGGCCCAGAGCGCGACGGTATTGCCGACCTGCTCGTAGGCCGAACGGAACAGCGTCACCGCGACACCGATGCTGAACAGCAGCGCCAGGATGCGCGGGGTAAAGGCCGGCCCCCGCGGCGCGGCGGCCGGATCGATCGTCCGCGGCCGCTCGGGCGGCAGGTAGCGCTGGCCCGAGAGATAGATGACGAGGCCCACGGCCATGCCAATCCCGGCGATGCCGAAGCCGTAGTGCCAGCCATAGAGTTCGCCCACGGTCCCGCAGATCAGCGGCGCCAGGAATCCGCCGATGTTGATGCCGACGTAATAGACGTTGTAGGCCCAGCCGCGCCGGGGGTCCTGCGGCTGGTAGAGATCGCCGACCTGGCTCGGCAGGCTCGGCAGGAACAGGCCGTTGCCCAGCGCGATCGTGATCAGCGCCACGTAGAACAGCGGCTCGAAGGTCATCATGAAATGGCCGACGCACATCACGCTCGCGCCGACCATGATCGCGCGGCGCTTGCCGAGCAGGCGATCGGCGATCAGGCCGCCGAAAATCGGGGTGAAATAGGCACCGGCCGTATAGGCACCGTAGATGAACGACGAGGTGCCCTGCCCGAGCAACAGCTCCTTGGTCATGTAATAGACCAGTAGCGCGCGCATGCCGTAGTACGAGAACTGCTCCCACATGTTGGTGAGGAACAGCACGGTCAGCCCGCGCGGCTGGCCGAACCAGGTTTTCTCGTCGGTCATGCGGCGACGGGCACGCCCGAACCCCAGACTTCGGGCCCGGCCCAGATATCGCCCTGGGCATAGGTCACGCTCGGTTGGCGATCCTGCGCGAGGAAGGTGGGCCCGTCGAGATCGACGACGTCGCAGAGCTGGCCGAGCACGAAGCCGGGCGCCATGGCCAGGCTCGTGCCGACCATGTTGCCGACCATGACCTCTAGCCCGAGTTCGCGCGCCTTCGCGGCCATCAGCAGCCCCTCGGTCAGACCACCGCACTTGTCGAGCTTGATGTTGACCACCTGGAAGCGCCCGACCGCACCGTCGAGATCGGCGAGCGACAGCAGGCTCTCGTCGCCGGCGATCGGGATCGGCGAGACAAAGCCGTCGAGATCGGCCTCGCATCCGCGCGCCAGCGGTTGCTCGATCAGCGAGACGCGCTCGGCGACCATGGCCTCCACGAGCGCCGGCAGGTCGGCGATCGTGAAACCCTGGTTGCCGTCGACGCCCAGCCAGACATCGGGCCGTGCGGCGCGGATCGCCCGGACACGCGCCACGTCGAGATCGAGTTCGCCGGTCAGCTTGATCTTGATCGCCTTGGCGCCGGCATAGCCGGTCGCGCCGCGCGCCATGACCTCGGGCGCGTCCGCACCCAAGGTGAAGGTCGTGCGCAGCGCGCGCGGCGTCGCCTGGCCGGCAAGTTGCCAGACAGGCAGGCCGGCGCGGTTCGCCTCAAGCTCCCACAGCGCGCAGTCGACTGCGTTGCGCGCGCCGCCTGGCGGCATGATCGCACGCAGTTCCTCGCGGCTCGCGCCGATCTCGATCGCGCCGCGCGCCGCCTCGACCGCCGCGAGCATATGCGGCACGTCGTCGCCTAGGAAGAAGACGCCGCCACCCTCGCCGCGCCCCTGGTGCGTGCCGTCGTCAAGCGTGACGACGATCACGTCCGAACTCTCGAACACGTGGCCCGCGATCCGGAACGGCTGCGCCAGCCGCAAGGTCTCGGTGGCGACGGTAAGCTTGAGCTGGCCCATCAGTAGGCGACCGTCATCGCGAGAAGACCGAAGGTCACCGCGAAGTAGAGCACCATCAGCGCGGCGAGCACGAGCAGCACGCTCCACAGCTTGCCCGTCCACTTGCGCCCGCCCGTCCAGGCGGCCCAGGCGTTCCAGCCGGCGATCGGCAGCGCGCCGACGAAGACCACGGCGCCGAGCACCTGCAGCAGCCACAGCCATGGATCGAGCCCGCCCGCAAGCGCGCTCGGGCTCTGCATCAGCATCGAGAAGGCTGCAACCCAGCCGCCCAGCACGGCGAGCGTCGCGCCGGCCATCACGCGGACGGCGCGATAGGCCTTGAGCGCCGAGCCTTCGAGCCCGAGTTCGGCCTTGTAGCGGCGGCGCTGGAACCAACCCCAGGGCCAGGCGATCAGGGTCAGCGCGAGCACGCCCAAGCTCGCGTAGAGCGCAGGCAGGATCCAGGCGCTCGATCGGCTGGTCGGCACGCGATCGAACACTTCGAACGGCGAGAAGAAGTCCATCGACCAGCGCACGACCTGGCCGTTCTCGACCTTGGCGGCGAGGCGATCGTGGCCGAACTTGTCGCGCCAGACGAAGGGCGCGATCTCGACCCATTCGCGCGGACGATCGTTGGCGCCCTTGAGACCGGGGATCACCAGTTCGCCCTTCTCGTTCACCGCGACCTTGAACTGGCCGAGCAGGTTGATCACCGAGAAGTAGTTGGTTTCCCACCGCCGGCTCGCGTCCCACATGCCGACCATCATCTGCGCGTGCTGCTTGGCGGTCTTGGCGTCGACGCGGCCGTCGGGCGGGCTCTGGTCGGGGAAGTAGCGATCGGCGAAATCCATGAACAGCGCGTTGCGCAAGTCGCCCGCGGCGCCCTGGTTGCCGGCGCTGTTGAACGAGACGTAGAAGCCGACACCGTCCTTCATGAACAGGTGCAGCGAGGTGTGGAAGGCCTCGAGATCGCCGAGATGGGCGATGACTTCGCGGCCGTTCACGTTGGTCTCGAAGAAGCCCAGTTCCATGCGGTTGAGTGGCGGCACCAGCGAGAGGGGATCGACCTTCGCGAGCGGGCTGTCGTGCATCATGTCGGCGGTTTCGGGCCGGAGAATCTGCTGGCCGTCGATCTCGCCGCGCTGCAGGTGCGCGATCATGAAGCGGCCCATGTCGGTACCCGAAGCCGAGAGCGAACCCGCAGGCCAGGGGCCGACGATCTCGAAGCCTTCGTTGACCTTGCCGCCCGGCTTATAGCCGACCGACATGTCGGTCGCGATCGCCGCGGGCAGCGGCTGGCGCATCGACGAATGACGCATTCCAAGCGCACCCAGGACGTGCCGGTCGGTATAGGTCGCGAACTCCTCGCCCGAGGTGCGCTGGACGATATAGGCCGCGAGCGTCGTGCCCCAGTTCGAATAGGCGGGGGTCGAGCCGGGCACGAAGATCTGCTTGGGCACCGCGCGCTTGAGATAGTCCCCGAGCGCCAAGTCCCACTTCTTGTCGAAATAGATGATGCCCTTGCCCGTTTCCTCGAAACCGCCGGTGTGCGTCATGAGCTGGCGCATGGTCACGGGCTTGCCGTGCTCGGCGGGGATCTTGAAGTCGAGGTAGGCGTTGACGTCGCGGTCGAGGTCGATCTTGCCCTGCTCGACCTGCTGCATCACCGCGGTCCAGGTGATCAGCTTCGAAACCGAACCCGGGCGAAACAAGGTACGCGTGGGGTCGACGGGCTTGCGCTTGGCGACGTCGGCATAGCCGAAGCCGCGCGCGGTCAGGATCTTGCCGTCCTTGACGACGGTGACCACCGCGCCGGGGATATCGCCGCTGCGCAGCGCGAAAGGCATGTAGCCGTCGAGCCAGGTATCGACGTCGGCCTTGGTCAGAACCGCAGTTGCCGGCGGGGCCGTCGGCGCGGCGAGATCGCCTTGTGGCGCGGCCGCCTGCGGCAGGCTGGGTGCCTGACCCTGGAGAGCGACGGCGCCGCCAAGCAGCAAGAGTCCGCCGAAGAGCGCTGCACGCCAAGGTCGCATGGGAGATCCTCCTGATGGTCCGTCGGGTTGCCCTGGCTCGATTGAACCAATAGACTGGCACCCATATTCTGATTAGGACAATCTTATCCTGATTGGAAAATCAGTCAATATCGAAGGAATCGTGCATGTCCGCCTCCGCTCCTACGCTCGGCGCCCTGCTTCGCGGGCTGCGCAGCCGCGAGGGCTGGACGCTCAAGCAGATGAGCGAAAAATCGGGAATCCCCGTGTCGACGCTGTCGAAGGTCGAGCACGATCGCCTCACCCTGACCTATGACAAGCTCTACCAGCTCAGTCAGCGCCTCGGCCTGCGCATGTCGGAGCTGTTCGCCGAGCCCGGCGACGAGACCGTGCCGCAGGTGACCGCGCGCCGCAGCCTGGGCGACATGGACCACGCGCTTCGCGTCGAGACGCCCAACTACGACTACTACTATCTCTGCACCGAGCTGCGCCGGAAGCGGATGATCCCCGCGATCACCAAGATCCGTGCCAAGACGCTCAAGGAATTCGGTGATCTCGTGCGCCACGCCGGCGAGGAATTCATCTACGTGCTGCGCGGTCGCGTCGTCGTCGTTACCGAGTTCTACGACGCGGTCGAACTGGCCGAGGGCGAGTCGATCTATATCGATTCGAGCATGGGCCACGCTTATCTGGCGGCCGAAGGCTGCGACGAGGCCGAGGTCCTTGGTGTCATGTCGAGCAGCGACGCCGAACTGCTCGACTCGCTGCTCAACATCCACGAGGAGCAACTGGGCGGCGTGCCGGACGAGAAAGGCTCGGCCCGCGCCCGCGCGCTTCCCCGCCTTTGACGGCCTGAGCATCGGCGCGCCCGATCCATCGTCGCGCTGAGATTGCGAGCGGCCATGGCGCGCCGGGATTTGGCGCCGGCGCTTTCGGCTATCTCACTGAAATATTATCGTCATCCTTGTTAAATCAAACCGCCATGCTGGGTGTCTAACCGCCCCTCGACAGCGCGCGATCAAGCGCGCAGCCAAGGGTAGGAACGAGATTCATGAGGGTTATTCGATCGGCCGCCGAGGTCGTGCGCTGCGCCATGCTGGCAGGTACCGCGCTTTCGCTATGCGCTGCAGCCGCAGCACACGCGGAAGAGGCCGAGGCTGCTGACGCGGCGGAGGCGGAAAGCGGCGATCTGGGCTCGATCATCGTAACCGGCGCCAAGACGACGCGCTCGGCTACGGCGATCCCGCAAAGCGAAATCCAGAAGATCCTGCCTGGCGTTTCGCCGCTCAAGGCGATCCAGACCCTGCCCGGCGTGCTCTACATCACCGCCGATCCCTGGGGTAACAACGAGCAGAACGCGCAGACCTACATCCACGGGTTCGACCGCAGCCAACTTGGCTACACGTTCGACGGCCTGCCGCTGGGTGACCAGAGCTACGGCAACTACAACGGCCTCGCGCCGCAGCGCGCTGTCATCTCGGAAAATGTCGCGCGCGTCGTCGTCGCGACCGGCGCCGGCGATCTCGCCACGCCGTCGAACAGCAACCTCGGCGGCACGGTCGAGACCTTCTCCTCCGATCCACTCAGTGAACTGGGCATCCAGGCGGCCCAGACCATCGGCAGCTACAGCACTTCGCGCACGTTCGTGCGCATCGACACCGGTGAATTCGGCCAGGGCAATTCGGCCTATATCTCGGGCGCGCGACAGCGCGCTCGCGCCTGGGACTTCAACGGCATCCAGAGCGGCTGGCAGGCCAACGCCAAGTTCGTCCACGAGGACGACGGCGGCAAGATCACGGTCTATTTCGACTACAACGACATGAAGCAGCCGAACGAGGACGCGACCGTCTTCTTCGTGCCTTCCGCGGGCGGCACCGCCACCCCGGCGCAGCTCTACACGCCCTATACCAAGCCGTTCTTCTTCCCCGATTTCAACGGCTACCGCACCACCTACATGACCGCGCTGGGCAATTCGCCGGCGGCCGAGGGCAGCAATTACCGCAACTACTACTCGGACGCGCAGCGCACCGACAATCTGGGCTATGCCCGCTTCGACGCGAACCTGTCCGACAAGGTCACCTGGTCGAACACCGCCTATATCCACCACAACGACGGCGTCGGCGTGGTCGCGGGTCCGCTCGGCCAGTCGATCACCGTGGCCCAGGCCTATCTCGACCCCGCCTATGCAAGCCTTCCGGCCAACTGCCGGTTCGGCGGCAACGGCAACGGCATCCGCCCGGCGGCCTGCACCGCGCTGACCGATGCCCAAGCGGCTGCAGCCGGCGCCGCGCTGGTGACCGCGACGGGCGGCTCGGGCATGATCACCCGCACCACCGAATACCGCATCGATCGCGGCGGCCTGATTTCGAACTTCGACATCGAGCTGGGCAACCACAAGATCGCGCTGGGCGGCTGGTACGAATACAACAGCACCACCCAATGGCGCCGCTGGTATGCGGTCCCCGTGGCTGATCCTTCGCTGAGCACGCCCTACATTCGCCCGCTCAGCGTGCTGCAACCGTTGTTCACCCAGTACCAGGGCGAGGCGCGGATCGAGCAGCTGCAGCTCCACATCCAGGACACCTGGCAGGCCACCGAAAAACTGCTGATCCAGGCCGGCTTCAAGACCAGCGCCCAGTGGGCCACCGGCCGCTACCCGATCCAGCCGCGCGTGGGTTCGCTCGGCGGCACCACGGCCCTGCCCCAAGGCAAGATCAACACGCAGGAAAGGTTCCTGCCGGCCTTCGGCGCGACCTATGACTTCAACGGCCACGAACAGGTCTATTTCAACGTCCAGAAGAACCTGCGCCAGTATTCGGCCTATCTCGCGGGCGGTGGCGGTCCCTGGTTCACGGGTAGCCAGGCCGCGTTCGACGCCTTCGCCGACCAGGGCAAGCCCGAGACGAGCTGGACCTACGAGGCCGGTTTGCGCACCAACCGCAACTTCGGCGACATTGGCCTGCAGGCGCAGATCAACTACTACCACGTCGAGTTCAACAACCGCCTGCTGGCGATCCCGACCAACCCCGGCGGCATTGCCGGCAGCGGCATCACCGGCGGCACCTCGACCCTGGTCAACGTCGGCAACGTAAAGACCGATGGCGTCGACGCGGCCTTCACCTTGCGCTTCGGTCGGACCTTCTCGCTCTACAACGCGATCTCGTACAACCTGTCGAAGTACCAGAACGACTACACCTCGACCGCGCTGGGCATCGGCGCGGCCAGCGACACCTGCATCGGCGGCTTCGTCGTTACGGGCGGCATCGTGCCAACCTGCGGCAAGCAGCTCCCGGGCACGCCGAAGTGGATGAACAAGACGGTAGCGACGCTCAACGTCGGGCCGTTCGAGGCGCAGGTGATCGGCGACTACGTCGGCCGCCGCTTCGCCACGTTCACCAACGACACCAGCGTCAAGTCCTACTTCCTGACCTCGCTGCGTCTCGCCGCGAAGGTTCCCGAAGGCACGCTGCCGCTGCGCAAGGTGGAGCTCGCGCTCAACGTCACCAACCTCGGCGACAAGAAGGGCGTGTCGACGCTCTCGATCGGTTCGGCCACCAACAGCTACTCGGCCTATCCGATCGCCCCGCGCCAGTGGTTCCTGACCTTGTCGGCGGCCTACTGACCTGAACAGCCTCTGCCGGTGACGGTGCGATCCCGCGCGGTCTCCGGCTTGGAGCGTACTGTATCGGGCAATCGCAGCGGGCAGATGGCTGCGTTGGTGCTAATCCATCTCAGGCGGCCGTCTCATCGGCCCGTGCTGCGCGGGTCGAGATCGAGCCTTTTCGTCAGTTCTTCCTCGGAGACGATCTCGATGCTGCCGCCGGCCTGCTGAAGCTCGAGAGCCCGCCGATAAGGCGCACTGGCGTGAAAGTATCGACCGAATGGCTGATCCGAGCTCACGACCAGCATAGTCGAAGTCGTCCCGACAGATGCGACCACCCTGGCGCCCCTAGCGGAAAGCCAATGCCCAAGCGCCCCATCGCGTGCAGCACCGAGGATCGCTATCCGCTGGCCCTTGAGTGGCCCCTCCGTCGCGGGCTTCGGTGCCTTCCCTCCACGCGGATTGGCAGGCTTGAGCCAGTCGGCAAGAGGAATCCCGGTATGGTCGATGGCCTTGACCACGACGTAGCCAGCCGCACGCGCGTCGCTGAGAGCATCGTGATGCTTGTGTTTGATGCCGAGATACCGGCTCAGGACATTGAGCTTGTGGCTCGACAGTTGGGGCCACGCCCGCTTGGCCACCCGCACGCTATCGAGCCACGTCGTCTCGACCACGTCGCGGCCATGGACGCGGCACGCAGCGCCAAGCGCGCCCTTGTCGAAGTATGAATGCGCGACGGTCACCCGGCCACCGAGGTGGCGATTCACGATCGCGTGAACGTCTCCAAAGGTCGGCTTCCCAGCTACATGGTCTTCCGTGATCCCATGGATCCTCGTGTTGAATGACGAGAAGTGATCGAGCGGATCGACCAGCGTTTCGAAATCGAAGACCTCTCTTCCATCCCGAAAACCAACGATGCCGATCTGGCAAATGCTGCTAACTCTCGAGCAAGCCGTCTCGACGTCGACCACTACGAAATCGAGTTCTGTTGCGTCGCCGGGCGCGGCCAAGGAAATCGACCGCTCTAGTTCAATGATCTCCATCGCCGAGAACATATCATGTCCGCGAGGAGGCAGCCAAGCGTCGATCGCTCGAGCCGCCGCGTGACACGGGATGGTGCGGCGATAGAGTGCGAAAAGCGCCGGTGCGGATGATCAGCCCGCGCCGGCGCAGCGTCGTAGTGGTGAAATTCGGCTATTCGCGCCAGGCGACGATCTTGGTTTCGAGATATTCCTCGATCCCCTCGACGCCCCAAGCTCGCCCAACGCCCGAGTGCTTGTAGCCACCGAACGGCAGGTCGCCGTTGATCGGTGCACCGCCGTTCACGCCGATCGTACCGGTGCGGACGCGGTTGGCCACACGCATCGCGCGGTCGTGGGTACCCCAGACACCGCCCGAAAGGCCATAGACGCTATCGTTCGCGATCCGGATCGCATCGTCGTCGTCGTCATAGGGAATGACGACCAGGACCGGGCCGAAGATCTCTTCCTGCGCGATGCGCATGTCGTTCGTGACGTCGACGAAGCAGGTCGGCTCGACAAACCAGCCCTCTCCTTTGTCCGGACGGAGCGCGCCGCCCGCGAGCAAGGTGGCACCCTCCTCGACGCCCAGGTCGATATAGGCCTTGACCCGCTCCATCTGCTTCTTCGAAACGACCGGACCCATCGCGCAGTTCGGATCGTCGAAGTGCCCCCACTTTTCGGCATGGGCGTCGTACGCGGCCTGGAGGATGGTTTTGGCTTCGTCATAGCGTGAGCGCGGGACGAGCAGACGGCTCTGCACCGCGCAGCCCTGGCCAGCGTGGAAAACGAGGATCGACTGCGCGACGACCTGGGCGAAGTTCTCGGCATCGTCGAGAACGATGCAAGCCGACTTTCCGCCCAGTTCGAGAAACATGCGCTTCATCGTCTCGGCGCCCTGACGCATGATGTGCTTGCCGATCTGAGTCGAGCCCGTGAAGGTCACGAGGTCGACGCGCGGATCGGTGACGAGCATCTCGCCGGCCATGGCAGGATCGGAGCCGGTGATCACGTTGAGTACGCCCGCGGGAAAGCCAGCCTCGGCGGCCAACTCTCCGAAAATCACCCCGGCCAGCGGCGTGTCGGGTGCGGGCTTGAGGATCACCGTGCAGCCCGCAAGCAGCGCCGAGACGACTTTCTCCGCGTTGACGTAGAGCGGAAAGTTCCACGGCGTGATCGCCGCGACCACGCCAATCGGCTCATAGACAGCCTTGCGGTGCGACACGTAGCCCCCGCCGGCATCATGTGTGCCGTAGTCCTTCTCGCGCTGCAGGCGCGGATAGACGTCCATCAGCGCCTTCCAGCTCCCCAGGCAGTTGGCCACCTGCGCGCGGTTCACCGCGACAAGTGGCGCCCCGACTTCGTGGCGAGCGATCGCAACCAGCTTGTCGATGTTGGCCTCGAATAGCGCATGCAGCTTCTGGACCAAGGCGAAGCGCTTCTCGTGATTGGTCGACCAGTCGGTTTCGTCGAAGGCACGGCGCGCGGCGGCGATCGCCGCCTCCACATCGGCGACCGAGGCGTCGGCGGCAACGCCGACGACCCGGCCAGTCCAGGGACCGATATTGTCGTAGGTCTTCCCACTTTCCGCGCGGCGCAACACGCCATCGATGAAGAGCTTCCCCTCGGGCAGGATCGTTGCGTTTTCGGCTTGGGGCGGGATTTGCGTCTGCGTGATCATGGGCTTCCTCAAAGTTATGCCGGTCGCCGGGCGCCGGTGTTGCATCCTCGTGAAACCAGCGCCTAAGCTGGCCTCACCTTGACGTAATCCGGAATATCCAGTAAATAATGGAAATGTCAACAAGCCACCTTTCGACAGAGCAGACCCGCTTCATCGACGACCTCGCTGGCCTGCTCGGCGCGTGGAACATGCCGACCAACGCGGCGCGGCTTTACGGCTATCTCCAGCTCATGAACGCACCGGTCAGCCTCGAGGAAATCGCCCGCGACCTGCAGATCAGCCGAAGCCATGCGCACACGGCCGCGCGCGTCCTGGAAAGCCACGGCAATGCAAGGGGGGTCCCCAGTCGCGGCAGTCGTCGTATCCTCTATGTATGCGGCGAGGATCCGGGCGCGCCGCTCCGGCCGCAGGTCGCGACTTTGGAGCGGATGTCCCAGCTCATCGCGAGACGCGGCCCAGACGTCGCCAAGGACGAGGCTGCGGCGAGGCTCGCTCGGCTTGCGTCGTTTCACCACGAGTTGCACGAGGCCATGGGTGTCGTCGTGCGGTCCGAAAGCGATCTGAACACCTGAACCGAGGCAGATTGTGGAAGCTCAGATGCGATCGCTCACGTCCGCTATCTTTTCGGGATCCGCCCTGCCAGCCGCGCGCTAAAATACGCGGACGCGCAGTCGTAGAATCTCGGGGAGCTTTCGGGAGCATGGGGGCGTGCGAAAGGTCGTGCTAGGCTGACATGCAAAGGCCTAAGGCGGGGCCAGCAAGGCCGCGATGTCCACTTTGGTGGTTGACCAGATCGCTTCGCCCGCCCAATTTGCGGCTTCAGCTACCCGACCACGGGAGCGTCGCCTGCAATGATCCCGCGGCCGCTCCTGCAATACGCCTCTTGGATCCTTGCCGGCGTCTTCGTCCGGCACAGGCTAATCGCCGCTGCCGCACTCCGACAGCTTCCACGAGGTTACCGTGACGTCCACTCCGCGTTCTTCCCGGCTTTCGGCGCTCGCCGCTGCTTGCGCCCTGATTCTCACCCCGTCGTTGTCCATGGGTGCGGCGCCACCAAGCCCCACTCCGAAACCGGTCGAAACGCGAGAAGTTGAAATCGCGCGCGAAGCCTATGCCTTTCTCTATCCGCTGGTGATCATGGACGTGACCCGACGGCAGGCGCTGCAACGCGGCGGATCGGGCCTGGCGGCCCCCGTCAATACGTTTCATCACAGCCCGGCCTTCCCACGCGGCGATTTCAAGGCGGTGGTCCGGCCGAATTTCGATACGCTCTATTCTTCGGCCTGGCTCGATCTCGGCAACGGGCCGGTCCTATTGTCGATCGGTGACACCAAGAACCGGTACTACATGCTGCCGCTTTACGATGCCTGGACCGATACCTTCGCGATACCCGGCAGTGAGACGCTGCCCGCGGGCAAGACAGCCAAGTTTGCGATCACCGGTCCTGGGTGGCAGGGAATCTTGCCGGCTGGCGTCGAGCGGGTCGATGCGCCGACCCGCTTCGTCTGGATCATAGGCCGCATTCAGACGAACGGCGTGTCCGACTATCCCGTCGTCCATGAGATCCAGAAGGCGCTCACGCTGGCGCCGCTCGACCCGGCCAAACCGGCACCGTTGGCGAGCGATGCGTCCGTCGATCTCACCCTGCCCCCGGTCGCGCTCGTCAACCGCCTGAGCGCGACAGAGTTCTATGAGACGGCCCTGCGCCTGATGGTCGACAATCCACCGCACCTCGTCGACCAGGCCCAGGTAGCGCGCCTCGGACTGATCGGCCTCCGTGCCGCGCGCGACTTCCGCTTCGCCGGCCTGTCATCCGCCGCGCAAGCCGCACTCGCCGATGCCAAGACCCAAGGGCCGGCGCGCATTCTCCGCTATGCCGGACGCAACGGTCAGCAGCGCAACGGCTGGCGGCTCAACACGCTTTCGGTTGGGACATATGGCGCGGACTACGATCAGCGCGCGGCCGTGGCGCTGGTGGGTCTCGGCGCGAACCGCCCGACGGACTCGATCTATCCGAGCACCAGCGTCGATCGCGACGGCAAGGCGCTGAGCGGCCAGGAGCGCTATGTCGTGCGTTTCAAGGCGGGCGAACTGCCGCCAGCACGCGCGTTCTGGTCGCTCACCGCCTATACGCCCGAAGGCTATACCGAGCCCAATGCGATCGATCGCTACGCGGTCGGCGATCGCGATGCCTTGTCGTTCAATCCCGACGGCTCGCTCGACCTCCTGCTTCAGAACGATGATCCTGGCGCAGATCGACGCGCCAACTGGCTGCCGGTTCCCCGTGGACCTTTCAATCTCAGCTTGCGGATCTACCGCCCCGCACCTTCAGCGCTCGAGGGCGACTGGCAACCGCCGGTGATCGAGCGCACCACCCAGAAATAGCGAAACGCGAAGCAGCACTCCGTCGCGGCGACGGGGTGCTGCTTCGCCTTGCTATTCGGCGAGGAACTGGTTCGCGGGGCGCTTCAACCCCAGGTGGTCGCGCAGGGTCGTGCCCTCGTACTCGGTGCGGAACAGCTTGCGCCGCTGAAGCTCGGGCACGACGCGATCGACGAAGTCGTCGAGCCCGCCCGGAAGCCACGGGAACATGATGTTGAACCCGTCCGAACCCCGCTCCTCGAGCCAGGCCTCCATGCCGTCCGCGATCGTCTGCGGGGTACCCACGAAGGACAGGCCAGCATAGCTCCCCGCCTTGGCGGCAAGCTGCCGAATGGTCTTCCCCTTCGCCGCTTCGACCATGCGGTCCCGGCCCGATCGGCTGGCATTGCTTTCGGGAATTTCGGGCAGCGGCCCATCGGGATCGAAACCCGACACGTCATAGTCGAGCGCGATCGACAGCGAGCGGATACCGCTGTCGTAGTGCACCAGGCTGTCGAGATGCGCGCGCTTCCCCCACGCTTCCTCATCGCTGTCGCCCACCACGACGAAGGCTGCAGGCAGGATCTTGAGGCTGTCGGGATCGCGGCCCAGCGCCGGCATCCGCCCTTTGACGTCGGCGTAGAAGGCCTTGCCCCGCGCGAGATTGTCTGCCGATCCGAAGATCACCTCTGCTGTTTCGGCCGCAAGCTGCCGACCGGGCTCGGAGGCGCCGGCCTGGACGATCACCGGCCAGCCCTGGACAGGCCGCGCAATGTTGAGCGGGCCTCGCACCGATAGGAACTCGCCCTTGTGGTCGAGCACGTGGAGCTTGTCGGGATCGAAGAACACGCCGCTCTCGACGTCGCGGACGAAAGCATCGTCGGCCCAGCTGTCCCAGAGCCCGGTGACCACCTCGTGAAATTCGCGCGCCCGAGCATAGCGCGTCTCGTGGGCGAGGTGCACCTCGCTACCGAAATTGTGCGAGGTCTCTGGGTTGCCCGTGGTCACGACGTTCCAGCCCGCCCGGCCCTGGCTCAGGTGGTCGAGCGAGGCGAAGCGCCGCGCAATGTGGTAGGGCTCGTCGTAGGTGGTCGAGGCCGTGGCGATCAGGCCGATCCTCTCGGTCTCCATTGCCAGCGCCGATAGCAAGGTCAGCGGCTCGAACGAGGTCACCGTATGGCTTCGCTTCAAGGCGTCGATCGGCATGTTCAGCACGGCCAGATGATCGGCCATGAAAAAGGCGTCGAACTTCGCCGCTTCGAGCCGCTGCGCCAGCCGGCGGATCAGCGGGAAATTGAAATTGGCGTCCGACGCCGCGCCCGGATAGCGCCAGGCGCCGGTGTGGATCGAGATCGGGCGCATGAACGCGCCGAGATGGAGCTGGCGGCTCATCAGAAGCGCTCCACCCAGGGACGCAGTTCGACCTCCCAGCTCCAGGCACTGCGCGGCTGCGTCAGGACGCTGAGATAGGCTTGGGCGATATCGTCGGGATCGAGCGTGGAATCGGGCGCTTCCGCGGGATCGGGCCGCGTGGCGCTGCGCACCGCGCCGTCGATGACGAAGTGGGCGACGTGGATGCCCTGCGGCGAGAGTTCGCGCGCCGCGCTCTGCGCGCGGCCGCGCAGGCCGAACTTCCCGATGGCGAAGGCCGAGGACTGTGCGAAACCCTTGACGCTCGCGGTCGCGCCGGTCAGCAGGATCGCGCCTGCCCCGCGTGGCAGCAGGCGTTTGGCGGCCTCCTGGACGACGAGGAAGCCCCCGAAGGCCGACACCTCGATCGCGCGGCGCACCGCTTCGGGATCGAGCTCGGCAATAGCGCCGCGAACCCGGCCGCTGGCATTGTATAGGACGATCTCGGGCACGCCGATGCGCGATTCGACTTCCGAGAACAGCGCCCGGACCGCCGCGGGGTCCGAAGCATCGACCGGCAGTGCCACGGCGCCGATTTCTTCGGCGAACAGCGCAAGCTTCGCAACGTCACGCGCGGCGAGCGCAACCTTGACGCCTTTCGCCGCCAGCGCGCGTGCGAACGAAGCGCTGATGCCGGCACCCGCGCCGACGATCAGGGCCGTACCATAAGGAAGACTGCCCATCAGTTCGTCCTCCCCTGAACGACCGCGGCCGTCTGACCGAACAGGATGCGCTTGGCCTCCTCGCTCTGCGGCGCGCCAGCCCCTGGATTGACCTGCGCTACCAGCGCATAGGCCCGTTCGGTGGCCGGACGCTCGCGGATCGTCTCGAACCAGCGTTGGAGGTTGGGGAAATCGCCGAGCACCTGGCCCTGCCGTTCCCAGGGCACCACCCAGGGATAGGACGCGATGTCGGCGATCGAATAGTCCTCGCCCGCCAGGAACGGCCGGTCGGCGAGCCGCTTGTCGAGCACGCCGTATAGCCGGTTGGTCTCGTTGGTGTAGCGCGTCACCGCATAGGGGATCTGCTCTGGCGCGGCGTAGCGGAAATGGTTGTTCTGCCCCGCCATCGGGCCGAGCCCGCCCATCTGCCAGAACAGCCACTGCAGCGTTTCGGTTCGGCCGCGCGGATCGGACGGGATCAGCTTGCCGGTCTTCTCCGCGAGATATTGGAGGATCGCGCCGGATTCGAAGACCGAGATCGGCGCGCCGCCGTCGGCCGGTTCGTCGTCGACGATTGCGGGTATGCGGTTGTTGGGTGCGATCGACAGAAAGTAGGGCAGAAACTGCTCGCCCTTGCCGATGTCCACCGGAGTGATGCGGTAGGGAATGCCCGTTTCTTCGAGGAACAGGGTAATCTTGTGACCGTTCGGCGTGGTCCAGTAATAAAGGTCGATCATGTCGTTCTCCGGCGGCGCAACCAAGCCGCACGCCGAAGCGAGCGGACGGCGGTGAGCCATCAAGCATGGAAGGCGAGGCCTGACGCTGTCGTCCGGGCATCGGCAGGTGATCCGGCGAGCTCAGGCGGTTGCCGGTCCCCAGTGCGCGGTCGCCTGATCGGCCGGACCCTGAGCCTGTCCAAGCTATGAACGCACCCAAGAGTGTCAATCTCAAGTTTTGCTTTGGACGCTCGAAGAATGCTTTGCGCCTCGCCGCCTCAACCCGCCCATAATCTCTATTGATGGAGTAGAGATTTATCCGCTAACGCGGGCGGGTAACAGGGGGCGTTCGATCATGCCGGCTCATTCCGTATCGTTCACCGCTGCCGGCTCGTCCGATCTGGCCGCTGCGACTCTGGATCCGTTTCACAGTGCGCAGCACTTGCTGTGCCAGGGCAAGCCGCTGTCGACCGATCAGTTCGCCGAACTCGACGAACTGCTGCGCCGGGTCAGCCATCGGCAATTCCTGGAACTGACCGACGATCCCGCACATCAGCCGCAGCTGCGCGTCTATCGCGCGCTGTCGCGGCGTATCGGCATGCGGGCGATCACACTGGCGCTCGCCGGCCTGAGCGCGATCGCGGGATCGTTCGCCCTGTTCCTGGCCCGCTGAGCCATGGGCAAACTGCCGTTCGCATCGCTGCTGGTCTGTGCGACGGCGCTCGCCACGGGGCCGGTCGACGCCCAGTCCCATCCGGCCAGCACCGTCACTCGCGCGGCCAACCAGACTGCCCTGACCGCCGCCGCCGAAGACGAGGCGCGCGAAGCGATCGAGGACGCCGCCGCGCGCCGCGGCCTGATCGCCACCCTGCCCGATGGCGTCGTGCGCAATGCGGCGGGCGAGGTGATCCTCGACCGGCGCGACTTCGCCTTCCTGAACGATCCCGTCGCGCCGGCCAGTGTCCATCCGCGACTCTGGCGGCAGGCCCGCCGCGATGCCCAGCACGGCCTGTTCGAGGTCGTCCCCGACGCCATCTGGCAACTGCGCGGCTACGATGTCGCGGTGATGACCTTCATCAAGACCGACAGCGGTGTGATCGTGGTCGATCCGCTGACCACCGAAGAAGCGGCGCGATCCGGCTGGGCGCTGTTCCGCGAAAAGGTCGGCGGCTGGCCGATCCGCGCGATCCTTTTCTCCCACAGCCACGTCGATCACTTCGGCGGCGTGCGCGGGATCATCGACGCGGAGGCGGTAGCGCGCGACAAAATCCCGATCATCGCTCCGCACGGCTTCACCGAGGAGGCCGTCAGCGAAAACGTCCTTGCCGGCCCGGCGATGCTCGCGCGCGCCGAGTTCATGTTCGCAGGCAGTCTTTCGGTCGGCCCCCAAGGGCATGTCGATACGGGCCTGGGTCCGCGCGGCGCCAAGGGCACTTCGGGCTTCATGCAGCCCAACCGGCTGATCGGCCCCGAAGGCGCCAGCATCACGATCGACGGGCTCGAACTGATCTTCGCCGATGCCGCGCGTACCGAGGCGCCCGCGGAATACGTATTCTACGTGCCGCGCTACAAGGCCCTGCACTCGACCGAGGTCGTGACCAAGACCTTCCACAATCTGCTGACCCCATGCGGCGCGCAGATCCGCGACGGGCTGCGCTGGTCGCAGGTGATCGATCAGATGCTGCAGCGCTGGGGCAGCGAGGCGCAGGTGCGCCTCGGCTCGCACGGTTGGCCGACCTTCGGCGGCGAGGACCTGCGCCGCGAGCTCGTCGGCCACCGCGACATCTATCGCTTCGTCCACGACCGCACCCTGGCCGCAGCCAATGGCGGCGCGACGATCCAGGAATTGCCCGACATCCTCGAAGCCGCGCCGGGCCTCGCTCCCTATCCCACGGCGCGCGGCTATTACGGCACGATCAACCACAACGCCAAGGCGGTCTACCAGCGCTATTTCGGCTGGTGGGACGGCGTGCCGGCCGACTACGATCCTTTGCCGCCCGAAGAAGCATCGCGCGGCTATGTGGCTCTGGCTGGCGGGCCGAAGAAGCTGCTTGCGGCGGGTCGGCGCGCCTATGATGCGGGCAACTATCGTTGGGCGGCAACGCTGTTCAACCACCTGGTCTTCGCCGATGCCACCGACACCGCGGCCAAGAGCGCACTGGCCGATGCCTACGAGCAGATCGGCTATCAGGCGGAATCGGGCGCCTGGCGCAATTACTACCTGGTCGCCGCCGCCCGCCTGCGCGGCGAGGCCACGCCGCGCGCCTTGCCCGTTCGCCAGAGCGCCAGCTTCGTGGCCGCCATACCGACGCTCGACTTCTTCAACGCGCTGGCAACGCGATATGCGCCGACGACAGCGCTAGCCGAACCGCGCATCCTGCGTTTCGTGCTGACCGACACGCGCGAGAGCATCGCTGTCGAGCTGTCGGGCATCGTCGCCAATCCGCGAGCCGAGGCGTGGGACGCGGCGAAAGCGCCCACTGCCGCCGAAGTCCGCACGACGCGCCGCGCACTGCTCGGCTTGATCGGCGGCGAAGCCAAGATCGCCGACCTACTGGCGGCGAAGCAGATCGAACTCTCGGGCGACCTTGCCCTGCTGCAGCGCTGGACGACCAGCCTGCGGCCGATCACATCCGGGTTCAATATCGTCACGCCTTGAGCGTTTCCAGCACGCGGATCACCGCCGCGTTTTCGGCTGGCGTGCCGATCGTGATGCGGATCCAGTCGTTCAACGGTGCGAAAGCCCGGCCGATCGCAATGCCAGCCGCCGCCGTTCGGAGACAACGATGTCGCGCATGCGGCGGACGTGGTCCTGGTCCGCCAGCGCTGCCGATGCGGCCGCGGTGGCGGCAGCCATCCGGAACAGTTCGCGACGACCCAAGGCACCGAAATGCAAGGTATCCGGATGAGACATGAAAGATGATTCCAATAGTCGAACCAACTTATCGGTCATGACAGGCCCATGAGAAGTCCCGTCCTATGACGATTTTCAATCGTCTCATTTGGCGTTTCAACCCCATATCGCTGCAACAGCTTTTATCATCGGACATCGTCACAGCCCGGAGTGATCATGTCCCGTCTTCGCCCAACCTATTTGCTTGCGACATTGCTCCTCGCTTCGGCTGCTGGCGCTGAAACGCCGGTCGATACCGACGCAATCCACCGCCGCGTGCTCGAGCTAGACAGCCATGCCGACGTCCTCCTGCCCGACGCGGCAGGCAAGACACCGTCGCAGCAGGTGAGCCTCGCGCAGATCGCGCAAGGCGGTCTCGACGCCGTCGTCCTTGCAGTGGCGGTCGGCCCCGGCCCGCGCGATGCCGCCGGCATTGCTGCCGCACGCCAGGAGGCCGACCGCAAGCTCGGCCTGATCAAGGCCTTCATCGCCGAAAATCCGCAGCGCGTCGGGCTGGCGCTCACTGCCGATGCCGTGGAACGCCTGCACCGCGAAAACCGTCTGGCCGTGATCATCGCCTTCCAGAACGCGCGCGCGATCGGCGCCGATCTGTCGCAGATCGACCGCCTCTACCGAGAGGGCGTACGCGTCTTCGCGTTCAACCACGCCGGGCACAACGCGTTCTCGGATTCCTCGCGTCCCGGCAAGGAACCGGCCTCGGTCAACGGCGGTCTCTCGCCATTGGGCCGTACGGCCGTTGCCAAGCTCAACGACCTTGGCGTGCTGATCGACGTTTCGCAGCTTTCGGGCCCTGCGCTGGCCCAGACACTGCAGCTCACACGCGCACCCGTGGCCGCCACTCATTCCGCCGCACGCGCGCTGATCGACAACACACGCAACCTGTCCGATGCCGAGCTCGACGCGATCAAGGCCAATGGCGGCGTGATCCAGGTTCCGCCTTTCGCCAGCTACCTGCATCAGCAGGATGCCGCGAGCTTGGCCAAGGTTGCCGCCGTGCGCCACGAATATGGCCTTACTGCCGAGAGCAAAGCGCCGCTCGACGGGATCGACACCCTGCACGAAGCGAAGCGCAAGGCCTTCAACGACGCGGTCAAGCAGGCCCAGTCGCGCGGCACGCTCGGCGAATATGTCGATCACATCGACCATATCGCCAGGCGGATCGGCTGGCAGCACGTCGGCGTGGGCACCGACTTCAACCACGGCTCAGGCGTGATCGGCTTCGACAGCGAGGCCGATGCCCCCAACGTCACCCGCGAACTCGTGCGCCGCGGCTACGACGAGCGGCAGATCGCCGCGATCTGGGGTGGCAATTTCCTGCGCGTGCTTCGCGCCGCGCAAGCGGCCACTGCCCACACCGCGCCGTAAATCGATCGAACAGGGGGAAATCACATGACTTCACGAAATCGCGCGCCGCTGCGCGCTGCGCTGCTCGCCTCCGCCTTGCTGGCAATGCCCGCGGCGGCCCGGGACGCCGCCGAGGACGAAGCGCCTTCGTCCGCACATGACATCATCGTCAGCGGCCGCCGCGTCTCGCAATCGTCGGAAGCGATTGGCGAGGAGAAAGTGACCAACACGGTCGCGATCACGCGTGAGGCGCTGCTTTCCGCGCCATCGGGTATCTCTGGGCTGAAGATGCTCGAAAGCCTGCCCGGCTTCAACGTCCAGACCGAGGGTAGCCTCGGCCTTTATGAATTCGGCAACAGCGTCCAGGTTCGCGCCTTCAACCTCGACCAAATCGGCTTCCTCGTCGATGGCATACCGACCGGGCGCAGCGATCCATTCGGGGGAAGCCCGGTGTTCCGCTATGTCGACAACGAGAACCTCGGCGTGGTGGAAGCCTCGACCGGCGCCGGCGACGTCGGTCTCCCGTCGTATTCCTCGCTCGGTCCGATCGTCCAATACCGCTCGATCGAACCGCAGAACGACCTCGGCGCTTTCGTTTCGCAGACCTTTGGCGAGAACGACCTGCGGAGGACTTTCGTACGGTTGAGCAGCGGCCGCGTGGGGCCGTTCAAGGGCTATGTCAGTTTCACGCGGCTCAAGAGCGACCTGTGGCGGGGCGCCGGCACGATCGACCGCAAGCATTGGGAAGCCCAGCTCAAGGCCGATCTCGGTGGTGATAGCTGGCTGCGACTGAAATTCGTGTCCAACGACTTCTTCGACTATGATTCCCCCACGCTCTCGCGCACCGACTATCTTTCGGCCACGCCCGATGCCGGCGGCAAGACCGGGCGGAACCGCGGCTATATCGGCTTCGTGCCCGACTATCCGCCGCTCGCGACGGCGCCGACGGTGCGCTATTCGGATCCGCGCCACACCTATTACTTCGGCAATGCCATCAACATCCGCAACGACCAGCTCTACGGTGGAACGCTCCACGTCGCGCTCAGCGACAAGGCCTATGCCGAGACGACGGTCTACTGGGAGGACAAGGACGGTTACGGCGTCTCGCCCGATTCCTATGGAAACAGTCTGCCGATCTATCAGCGCCAGGCTTCAGTCGGGCTGCGCGTAACCGCACCGCGCGGGCTGCAATACGGGCTATCGGGCGTCGGCGGCGACCGCTACGGCATCGTCTCCCGGCTGAACTGGACCGCGGGCGTGCACCGGCTCGAGGCCGGGCTCTGGGGCGAGATCGACCAGTACCACCGCACGCAGCTGCGCCTGAACAACCAGAACGGCGCGCCCGACGGCGCGGTGATCCCGACCGAGATCGTCTATCTGCGCCGCGACTATCGCTCGAAGCGCGAGGCGCTGCAGTTGTTCCTCAAGGACACGATCACTCTGGCCGACGACCGGCTGGTGATCGACCTCGGCATCAAGGGCCTCAAGCTCGACTACCGCCAGCGCGGCTATCGCGACTTCAACGACTATGCACGCACGGTCAACGGCGTGAACCTGCCCGGCTGGGGACCGCAGCTCAACACCGCCGCCTATCAGGACTTCTTCCTCCCCTCGGCCGGCCTGCTCTACAGGCTCGACGGCCGCAGCCAGATTTTCGCCTCCTATGCGGAGAACTACGCGCTGCCCAAGGGCATGGACGACATCTACGCGGTCGCGCTCAATTCCTCGGCTGCGCTCGTGCCGCAGCCTGCGCCCGAGAAGTCCCAGAACTTCGAGATCGGCCTGCGCACCAACCAGGCCGAGTTCTATGCGGTGCTAGCGGCCTACTATACGAAATTCCGCAACCGCATCCAGTCGATCGCCGGGATCCTGCCGGGCACGACCAACGTGACCGAGACCTTCTTCCGCAACGTGGGCTCGGTCGAAGCCTATGGCGCCGAGTTCACCGGCACCTGGAAACCGCGCTTGCTCAATGGCCTCGCCTATTTCAATGCCAACGTCACCTACAACCACGCCACCTTCCAGGACGACATTCCAGGCGTGGCGGCCATCGCTGGCAAGACCATTCCCGACAGCGCCAAGTGGATCGTCGCCGGCGGCGTGACGGTAGAACCGGCGCCCTGGCTCGTCGCCAACTTTTCGGGCCGCCGCATCTCGAAGCGCTTCGCCAACTTCACCAACACCTTCAGCGTGCCGGCCTACACGGTATGGAACGCCTACGTGGACCTCGGCGACGGCATCGGGATCGGGCCGGTCAAGAACCTGCGCGCGCGCCTCAACATCGATAACGTCTTCGACCGGGACGCACTGAGCTTCATCTCGCCGCAGGTCACCACCGACGGCCTTTTCCGCCCGCTATCTCCGCGCACGATCCAGTTCACGGTCGCTGCCGAGTTCTAGCCTTCGAAATCGAGGATCACGGCAGTATCGTGAAGTCATGGTGAGCCCTGCTGGGTTCGAACCAGCGACCTACTGATTAAAAGTCAGTTGCTCTACCGACTGAGCTAAGGGCCCGACCAAGTGGCGTCACCTAAGGGTACGGCGCAGGCGGGTCAAGCGGCAGCCGTCCGGGAAATCACATCGGGCGGCTGCAGGGTTCCACGGACGGCCGAAAGACCTGGTGCTCAATGCTGTTGTCGGGCGCCCAAGTCGATTAGGGGGGCCGGATCGCCCATCCCTGACTCGCTGGATCCGAATTCGTGGCCAAGACCGACCTTCCCCCGATCTGCGTCGCGGCGCTCTACAAGTTCGCGCGGCTGGGCGATTGCGAAGCGGTGCAGCGGGACCTCGCGCAGCTCTGTTGCGCGCAGGGCGTGAAGGGCACGCTGATCCTGGCGCGAGAGGGCATCAACGGCACCATCGCAGGGTCGGACGAGGCGATCGCGCACGTGGTCACCCATTGCCGCGGCCTGCCCGGCTTCGCCGAGCTCGAGGTCAAGTATTCGCGCGCCGAGGCTCTGCCCTTCCACCGCATGAAGGTACGCGTGAAGCGCGAGATCGTGACCATGGGCGAACCCGCGATCGATCCGCTCACGGGCGCGGGGCATTACGTCTCGCCGCAGGACTGGAACGAGCTGATCAGTGATCCTGCGACGATCGTCATCGACACACGCAACGATTACGAGGTAGCGATCGGCACCTTCGCCGGCGCGATCAATCCGCAGACCGCGACCTTCCGCGACTTCCCGACCTGGTTCCGTGCGGAACGCGAGCGGCTGCTCGGCCAGGGCATGCCGCCCAAGGTGGCAATGTTCTGCACGGGCGGCATCCGCTGCGAGAAGTCGACCGCTTTCCTCAAGGCCGAGGGGCTCGACGAGGTCTACCACCTGCACGGTGGCATTCTCAAATATCTCGAAAGCGTTCCCGCCGAGCAGAGCTTGTGGAATGGCGAATGCTTCGTGTTCGATCAGAGGGTTGCCGTCACCCATGGGCTTGCGCCCGGCACCCACGACCTCTGCCATGCCTGCCGCCGACCAGTGAGCGCGGCCGAGCGCATGGATCCGCTCTACGAGCCTGGGGTGAGTTGCCCGGCCTGCCATGCCGAACGCAGCGACGACCAGCGCGCCGGTTATGCCGAGCGCGACCGCCAGGAACGCCTCGCCCAGCGGCGCGGAACGGCGCACGTCGGCGCCAAGCTGCCCGCCAAGCCGCCCGAACATGGCGATGATTGACCCGATCCTCTACAGCTTCCGGCGCTGCCCTTATGCCATGCGCGCCCGGCTCGCCCTGCTGGTGAGCGCCACGACCTGCGAGATCCGCGAGGTCAAACTTTCGCAAAAGCCCGCCGAACTGATCGCGGCCTCACCCAAGGCGACGGTGCCGGTGCTGGTGCTGCCCGGGGGCGGCGTGGTCGAGGAAAGCCGCGAGATCATGGCCTGGGCGCTCGCGCAACGCGATCCCGAGGGCTGGCTGGACCGCGAGGATCGCAACCTGATCGAGATGAACGACGGGCCGTTCAAGCACCACCTCGATCGCTACAAGTATCCCGAGCGCCACGGCTCGCAGCCGGGGGAGCACCGGGCGGCCGCGCTTGAACTGCTGCGCGGACTCGAAGCCCGGCTCGCCTTACAGACCAACCTCTGCGGCGACCTTCGCGGGCTGACCGACGCGGCGATCTTTCCTTTCGTGCGACAGTTCGCCGAGACTGACCGGGCCTGGTTCGACGCGCAGCCGCTGCCGCACCTGCAGGCCTGGCTCGCACGGCATCTCGCCTCGGAGCTGTTCGCCGCGATCATGCTCCGCCTGCAGCCCTGGCAGCCCGAGGACGCGCCGATCCTTTTCCCGGCGGGCTAGCCTCAGGCCGCCTCGACCGAAACCTCCAGCCCCGAGAACAGCAGCATGCCGGTGATCGGATCGACTTCGCGCGTGGTGCTGGTGAGGTTGTTGACGTTCATTTCGTCGGACCAGCCGTGCGGGATGTTGATGACCCCGGGCCGCAAGGTGTCGTCGATCTTCAGCGGCCGCTCGACCTTGCCGCTGACCGTGCTGACGCGGATCAGCGCGCCTTCGGCAAAGCCGCGCTTCACCGCGTCAACCGAATTCATCATCACCTGCGGCGGATCGCGCAGGTCGATCAGCTTCGAATTCTCGTGATACTTCTGGCGGCGCGGGATCAGAATCAGCTTGTCGGCATCGTGCGCGCTCTCGCGCGTTTCCAGGCCGGCGAGTTGCTCGGCCAGCAACCGCGGTGCGAGGCGCCAGCCGCCCAGCTTCTCGTCGACGAACTTCTGCACCCAGCCGATCACCGGCTCCTCGACGAGCAGGCGCTTTTCCTTAAGCTCCGCGAAATCGTGACCAAACAGGCCGAGGACATAGGCGAGGAAGCTGTCGTCGGTGCCCGCCGCGTGGTCGAAGCCGGGGAAGAAGTCGATCTCCATCCGCTTGCCGAGCTCGCCCAGAATCCACCAGAAAGCCTTGCGATCGCCCAGCGGCGCGATCAGCGCGGGGGTATATTGCGTGACCAGCAAAGGGAACGAGGTATCGGTAACGAAGCTCATGTCCGCGCGTTCGAGCTGGCCCTTGGTTGGCATGACATGGGTGGCGATGTCGACCGTGCGGTTGCCGCGGACGTCGAACACCCCCAGGACTTCGAGGTCCTGGAGCGCGGCATAGGAGCGCGCGGTCTCGGGCAGGCAGACTTCGAGGTTGCCGCCCCAGACCATCATCGCGCGCAGGTTGCCCGCGGCGATCTCGTCGGGGATCGCGGCGCAGGGGAAGTCGCCGTGGGTTCCGCGCAGCTCGGGCCGGCTCTTCGGACCGGGTCGGTTCCAGCCGTCCTCGGGCGCGGCGGGGAAGTCGGCCTTGTCCTTGCGCATGATACGCCCGGGATTGACCCAGGAACCGCCCTCGCGATCGAGCGAGCCCGTCACCGCCATCAGAGCCAGGGCAAGCCAACCGGTGACGTTGCCGGCGCGCTGCATGGTGACGCCGGTGCCAGTCTCGATCGAGAGCCGTCCGGCCTTGCGGATTGCCGCAACGAAGGCTTGCAGCGTCTCCGCCTCCACACCGGCGACCTTGCTGGTGTAGTCAAGCGTGAAGCGATCGACCGCCGCGGCCAGCTTGTCGGCGCCCTGCGCGTGATCGGCAATGTAGTCGCGGTCAGCGCCGTCGATCAGCAGTTCGCGGATGGCATAACCCAGCACCGCATAGTCGAGGCCCGGACGCGGCTGGATGAAGCCGTCCGAGCGCATCGCCGTCTCGCACTTGCGCGGATCGATCGTCCACAGCTCGGCGCCGTGCGCGCGCATATCACGCATCGCCGCGGTCGGCGCGTGCATCTGGATCGTGCGGGTGTGCGAAATAACCGGGTTGGTGCCGATGAAGATCACCATCTTGGTCTTCGAAAGGTCCGCGCGCGGTTCCAGGCCGGAAATCCCCGCGAACAGCTCGCCCGCCAGCGCCTTCGACACCGAATCGATCGTCATGTCGCTGTAGGATGACGGCGTGCCGATCGTCTTGCCGAAGGCCAGCAGGCTGTAGAAGCCGCTGGCGTCTAGGAAGCCGCCGCCGCCGATGAAGGTGCCAACGCCGACCGGGCCGGTCGTGGCAATGATGCGCTTGAGCTTGGGGGCGAGATCGTCGAGCAGGTGGTCCCATGTGGTCGCGACCAGTTCGCCGTCGACCCGGATCATCGGGCGTTCGAGGCGCTCGTCGCGGTGGTGGTCGGTCGCGATGGCCCGTCCCTTGGGGCAGGTATATCCGCGCGAGACCGGGTGCTCCTCGTCAGCGCGGACCTTGAGCGCCTGCTCGCCGTCGAGCGTGACGACGATACCGCACCCCGATCCGCAGATACGGCAGAAGGACTTCTTCTCGACGATGGTCATGGCTGGGGGTCCGAATGCGGAGGAAACGTGGGTCCGCCAGCGTCTTCCGTTTCTCGGCATCACGCCAATACAATATCGGCACGTCCAATATACCTAAATGGCTATATCCCTCGAGCTCATCGCCGGCCCGATCACAGTCTAGCCGAGCAACGTTCGGTTACAAATAATCTTGATAAGGATTCGCATTAGCGTTACCTCGCCCGCCGTTCAGAGGAGGGCGACATGACGACATTCAATCGGCGCGCGACGAGCATCGCGGCCTTGGCACTTGCGACGATCTGGGCATCGCCCGCTCTGGCCGACGACACCACCGGTGAGAACGAGACAGCGCCGCGATCGGACATCGTCGTCACGGCCGCCCAGCTGCGCGAGGCAGTCGTCGCCGGCAAGGCCGACATTCCGCTAATCGAGACGCCACAGGCGATCTCGGTCGTATCGGCGTCGGACATCGAGGCGCGCGGCGTCACCCGCCTGTCCGAGGCGTTGCGCACCGTCGCCGGCGTGTCACGCTCGACGACCTACGGCTTCTACGACGCCTCTACGATCCGCGGCTTCGACGCAGCCTATGGCAGCGTCTACCTCGACGGCCTGGTCAACGAGGCCGGCGTCGGCTTCAACCAGGAGCTGTCGGCGGTCGAGCAAATCGAAGTGCTCAAGGGCCCCTCGTCGATGCTGTTCGGCCAGGCACCGCTCGGCGGTCTGATCAACCTGGTCAGCAAGCGTCCGCGCGACGAGGCCTTCGTCAAGGTCACAGCCTCGACCGGATCGTGGAATCTCGTCGAAGGCACGATCGATGCGAACGCGCCGCTGAACGCCAGCGGCACTCTGCTCGCGCGCATCAACCTGACATACCGCGATGCCGACAGCTTCGTGCGCAATTCGGCGATCAACCGCATTTTCGCCGCGCCCGCGATCACTTGGCGCCCCGGGCCCGATACCACGCTCACCGTGCTCGGCCGCTATCAGCGCGACCACGACAGCCCTATCTCTCCGGTACCGTCCTACGGCACCGTCCTGCCCGGGGTCATCGCGATCCCCGAGGACTTCTCGATCAACAACGCCGGTGACCTGCGCGTGGTCAACAACCGCGATCGCGTGCAGATCGGCTATGTCTTCGACCACCGCTTCAGCGATGCGCTGAGCTTCTCGCAGACCCTGCGCTATACGCGGCGCAAGGAATTCTGGGACCGCTGGATGTTCGCCGCGGGCTTCCTCGATGCCAGCGGCCAACCGTCCTACGACGCCGACTTCAACGAGGTGCCGACCGCCACGATCGGCCGCTACTATTACGGTCCCTACAACGCGACCGACAAGGACCTCGCGGTAGACAACCGGCTGAAGGGCAGGTTCAAGACCGGCGGCATCGAACACGAGTGGCTCGCCGGCCTCGACTATCGCCAGAACCGCCAGACCTATTTCAGTGGCGGCGATTTCGATGCCACGCGTTTTCCGCTGAGCCTGGTCAATCCGAACTACAACCTTCCCTACGACACCTCCCAGGTCAGCGGCAGTCCGGGCGCCAGCAAGAGCCACCAGACCGGCGTCTACATTCAGGACCACCTCAAGTTCGGCGACCTGTTCACCCTGACGCTCGGCGGGCGCTACGACTGGGCAGATTCCTCGGGTCAGAAGGACGACGCCTTCAGCCCGCGGGTCGGCGCCACCATGAAGCTCGTCTCGGGAGTGAACGCCTATGCCAGCTGGTCGAAGTCGTTCCTGCCGCAGCTCTACAGCCAGCAGGTCGCCGGCTTCGACAGCGCAGGCAATCCCATCGGCGGCCCCGTCGTTCCAGAGCGCGGCAAGAACATCGAGGCCGGCCTCAAGTTCGCGCCCGAAGGCCTGAGCCTCAGCGGCAGCCTCGCGGTCTATCAGCTGATTCGCCAGAACGTGACGACGGCCGATCCGGTCTACCTCGATTTCGTGGTCGTCACCGGCGAACAGCGCTCGCGCGGGATCGAGGCGGAGCTGCGCTGGCAGCCGCGCCCCGGCTTCGACCTGAGCCTCGCCTATACCTATGTCGATGCCAAGGTGACGAAGGACAATTTCTTCACGGTCGGCGCTCCGCTGTCGAACGTGCCCAAGCACAACATCGGCGCCTTCGCGCAATACGAGGTGCAATCGGGGCCGCTCGCCGGGCTCGGCGCCAACCTCGGCGTCAGTTACAACTCCAAGCGCAACGGCGACATCTATTCGACCCGGCCCGACGGTTCAGTCCTGCTCTGGCTGCCCGGCTATACGCTGGTCGACGCTGGCCTGTCGTACAAGCATGACGGTTGGGGACTGCAACTCACCGTCGCGAACCTGTTCGACAAGCGCTACTGGCCCGACACCGGCGGGATCGACAGGGTCACACCCGGCAATCCGCGCAACTGGCGCCTGACGCTTTCGAAGCAGATCTGAGCCAACCGATTTCGACCGGGACACGCGCCGTCGCTGTCGGACGCGTCCCGGCCGAACTCGAGCTAAGTCGCGGTCTCGCCGAGCCGGATCGGCAGCGAGCGGATACGCTGCCCCGTCGCCGCGAAGATCGCGTTGGTCAGCGCCGGGATCACCGGCGGCAGCGCCGGCTCGCCCAGCCCTGTCGGCGGATTGTCGCTGATGACGAAATCCACCACGATCTGGCCTGGTGTGATCTCATGCCGCGCCATCGGGATCGCGTCGAAATTGGTCTCGACCGCCTTGCCGTTCTCGAAAGTCATCGCCTGGCCCAGGGCCTGGCCGATGCCGTCGATCACCGATCCGCGCACCTGGTGCTGCGCGCCCGACGTGTTGATGATGTGGCTGCCGACATCGGTCGCGGTCCAGACGCGCGGGACCGAGATCTGGCCCTTGTCGACGCGCACCTCGACAACCTGCGCCGAATAGCCCTGGTGACAGAAGTAGAAGGCGAAGCCGAACCCGGTCTTGCCGCGGCTTTTCGGGCGCTGCTTCCAGCCTGAGGTCGCCAGCACCTTTTCGATCACGCCGCGCGCGCGGCCGGTGTCGAGGCCGCGCTGTCCGGGTCGCGCCGAGGCCAGCAGCCGCGGTTCCCCGAGCAGTTCAAGCAGCAGGGACGGCAGGTCGCGACCGCCGGCTAGCGCCACTTCGTCGAGGAACGACTGGCTGGCGAAGCAGATGCCGTTCGAAAACGGCGCGCGCATCGGTCCGGTCGGAATCATCGTCTCGATGTTGGTCTGCCCGATCAGCAGGTTGTCGACGAGGCCCGCGGGGAACTCCTGCGCGTTTATCTCGCCCGAGCGGACCGGCTTGCCGCCCGTGCCGAAGCCGACCAGGTGATTGGCGAAGCCGGTCACCTTGCCCTTGCCGTCGAGCAGCGCCTCGTAGGCGTGCCAGCCGCCGGGGCGATAGAAGCCGTGCATCGTATCGTCTTCGCGCGTGACGATGAGCTGGACCGGCGTTCCGGGCACGCCTTTCGCGATCGCCGCGGCCTGGACCATCGTGTCGTTGATCAACCGCCGGCCGAAGCCGCCGCCGATGCGTGTGATGTTCACGGTGATGTCGCTCTCGGCGACGCCGAGCGCCTTGACGATGCCGTCGATGCCGTTCTGCGGCGCCTGGGTCGGCGCCCAGAGCGTGAACTTGCCGTTCTCGTAGAGCGCGGTGCAGTTCTGCGGCTCCATCGGCATGTGATGGAGAAACGGATAGTGGTATTCGGCCTGGACCCGCCTGGCCGCGCTGCCGCGCGCCGCCGCCAGGTCGCCGTCCTGCCGGACGACCTTTACCGGCGGGGCCTTGAGCAAAGGCGCGGCCTTCTCGGCATAGGTCTTGCTCGAATGACCCTCGCCGATCGCCTCGTCCCACTCGGCTACGAGCGCGTCGCTGGCATCGCGCGCCAGCCACCAGTGCGTCGCCAGGATCGCGACGCCATCGACGAGCTCCGTCGGACTGCCGTTGCCCTGGACCGGGAAGGCGTGGCGCACGCCGGGCTTGGCCTTGACCGCATCGAGCTCGGCGCGCTTGAGCTTCGCGCCGATGACCGGGCTCCGCGCATAGACCGCGTAGAGCATGCCCGGCAGGCGCGTATCGAGGCCGAACATCGGCTCGCCGCGGACGATACCCGGGGTCGCCACCTGGCGCAGCGGCTTCCCGATGATCCCGAAGCGCGCGGGGTCCTTGAGCTTGATCTGCTCGGCCGGCAGCGGTGTCAGTTTCGCGGCGGCCGAAGCGACCGCGCCATAGGTCGTCGATCGGCCCGAGGTCGCGTGGCTGATCACACCCTTGGCCGTGGTCAGTTCGGTCGCGGGCACGCTCCATTCCGCCGCGGCGGCGCGGACCAACAGGTCGCGCGCGGTGGCACCGGCGCGACGCATCGGCAGCCAGTTGGTCGGCGTCGACAGCGATCCGCCCGCAAACTGCGGGCCGTAGAGCGCCTGGTTAGCCTGGGCGCGGGTGATAACCACGCGATCCCAATCGGCGTCGAGCTCCTCGGCGATGATCATCGGCAGCGAGGTGCTGATCCCCTGGCCGATCTCGGGGTTCTTCGAGACGATCGTGATCAGCCCGTCGGGCGCGATCGAGACGAAGGCGTTGAGCATGCCGGCGCTCGCCGGCGACCCTTTGGCAAGGTCGGCGGCAAAGAGATCGGCGGCAAAGCCGAGGTTCAGTGCCAGGCCGCCACCGGCCAGCGCACCGACGCGAAGAAACGAGCGGCGGTCGATCGTCGCGTCAGGCCTTGGCACGGGCGCCTCCCTGCAATTTCTGCGCGACGGCAGCCACGGCGTCGCCAATCCGGTTGTAGCAGCCGCAACGGCAGATGTTGCCGTTGAGCGCCTCGACCGCACCGGTGCGGCCAAGCTTGGGATTGTCCGTCAGCGCGGCACAGGCGGTCATGATCTGGCCCGACTGGCAATAGCCGCACTGCGGCACGTCGTGTTCGATCCAGGCTTGCTGCAACGCGGCGCCGACCGGCGATTTGCCGATCGCCTCGATCGTGGTGACCTTGCCCTCACCGACGGCATCGAGCGGCAGACTGCACGAACGCACCGCGGCGCCGTCGACATGCACCGTGCAGGCCCCGCATTGCGCGATGCCGCAACCGAACTTGGTGCCCAGCAAGCCGAGCTCGTCGCGCAGGACCCAGAGCAGCGGCATGGCGCCGGGCAGATCGACACGGCGATCCTCGCCGTTGACGTTGACGGTGAACGACATCGCTTCCCTTACTCCTGTTGCCTGCCGGGCGTGGTTTCGGCCCCGCTGGCCTTGCGCATCGCGTCGATTTCCGCAGCGGTCTTGAAATCGACCAGTTCGACCTGGAAGACCAGATCCGAATTCGCCGGGATCGGCCCCGAGACCTGAGCACCGTAGCCCATTGCCGCGGGGATGCAGAACCGCGCAATGCCGGTCTTGGCCAGCATCTGCAGCCCTTGCGAGAAACCGGGGATCACGCCGTTGACCGGAAAGGCCGCCTGCGTGCCCTGATCGAACACCACCCCGGTCGCGGCGAGGTAGCCGATGTAATTGACCAGCGCGAAGTCGGCTTCCACCGGCTTGGCGCCCATGGCCGGACGCAGCATCGTATAGCCCAACCCCGACGCGGTCTTGGCCGTGCACAGGCGCTGTCCGGCGGGCAGCACCGGATTGAGCGGCAGCGGGATGATGTCGACCGTCGCTGCGCCAACGGGCGGCACCGCCGCGAAAACGGGTAGCGGCGCCATGAGGAAAGGCAGGATGAGGAGATGGGCGAAGCGCGATGTCGCGCGAGAGACGGTGTTCATGGCAAGCGCCATAGGCCTTGGCCGGACCGTCGATCAACCGCGCTGAAGGCCATCAAGACCACGAAGCGGTTCACAGCGCGATCGCAGTATGTCGGGCAAGATGACCCTTTTCCGCTTCCATCCATCGCAGCGCGTCGGGCGTTCCGCTCGTCTGCCGCTCGAAGGCGAACTCGGGCAGATGGAGGTCGACCGCGAAACGCAGACTTCGCAGGTCGCCATCGACGATCCGCGACATGACGACGGACCCGTCGGGCTGCAGCTCGAAGTCGCCGACCGCGATCTCTTCTCCCACTTTCTGCACCTGCGTGCTGTGCGAGACGATCCGGCCGCCCATCGCCACCGAAACCTCGTAGCTCTCGATCTCGCGCGACGTGACGAGCCCCTCGGCGAGCGCGCGATCGAGATCGGCGGCGTTTCGCAAGGCCTGGTGGACAGACGGAGATCGGGACTGGGCATAGGCCAGATGCTCGCCGGCCAGGATCAGCCCGCCGTCCATCGGCAGTTCCTCCCCGGTCTTCCTGTCGATCATGCCCAGCAGCCGCAGCCCGAGGAGCGGACCGGTCGAGCATTGCTGGCGCCAGTCCTCGACATAGGCTCCCGAGGGCGCGAACTCGAGGACACTATTGCCGATGTGATGAAAGCGCGCAGGTTCGGGCCACTGGTTGTGCAACTGATATCCGGTCGCGACCGACCAGGAGAGTTCCTGGCTGTCGCCGTCCCACAGCGTATCCCCGACCCAGCCCTGACGCGCGAGCACCGGGGTCGCCGCGGCGTCGGGCAGGCGCAGATCGATCGTGAAGGTCCGCGACTGAAACCAGTAGACGACCGTCGTATCGTCGGTCACGCCAGTGCAGAAGGTAATGCTCTTGCGCCGGAACGCACCGAGCAGCCGGCTTGGAAAGGCCGGCCCCTCGATGCCCATCGGCGGTAGAACTCTGAGCAGGTCCGCGAGCTTCATGCTCTCGCCATGTCCCGTTGTCCGAAGGAATCGAGCGGCACGGCATCGGCCAATACGAGCTCGCCGCGCGCCACCTTGCGCTTGAGATAGGCGAAGGTCTGCGCCGTCTGGTTGAACAGGTGCTCGCCGCCCTTGAGCGGCGCATAGCGCGGCACTTCGCCGCGCACTGCCGGGGCGACGACGTAGTCATAGTCGCAGGCGTGGAACAGAGCGAAGGAATAGCGCTCCTCCGGGACTTTCTTCACCCTGTGCCGCGTCGCAACGTAGCGACCGTTGGAGAGGATCTCCATCATGTCGCCGATGTTCATGATCATCGTGTCCTCGATCAACGGCACGTCGACCCAGTCGCCGTTCTTGTCGACGATCTGCAGACCGGGAGCGGTCGCGAAGAGCAGGGTGAAGCATTCGTAATCGGTGTGCGCGCCGATGCCCGGGCGATCCTCGGCGCTCGCATCGAAGGGGTAGTGTATCAGGCGAAGCTGGCTCGGCGGGTTCTGCAGATACGCATCGAAATGGTTCTCGGCCAGGCCGAGCGCGAGCGCAAAGCCGCGGAACAACTGCCGTCCGATCCCCGTGACGTGGTCGTAGTAAGCCTGCACGTCCTCGCGGAAACCGGGCATGTCGGGCCAGATGTTCGGCCCCAGCAGCGGCCGGCGGCCGGTTGCAGGTAGATAGTCGAAGTTGACGTCGTAAGCTTCCTTGAGGTCGCTGGTACCGACGCCGAACTGCTCCTCGCCCACGGGCACGTAGCCGCTATGGTTTTCCGAGCCGCCGATGTAGCTGCGCATCTTGGTAGCCTGATCGAGCGAAAAATAGGCTTCCGCCCGAACGAGGAGCCGGCGGAACAGCGCGGCGTCGAGCTGCGCGCCCCGGATATAGAGAAACCCCGTCTGCGCGCAGGCCTGATCGAGCGCAGCGGCAACCGCGAGCCTGTCTTCGAGGCGATCGCTGGCCAGCAAAGTGACGTCTACCAGGGGAAGCACGGGGCGCGGGGTCATGCGCTACACCCTTAGGCGGGCCGAGTCATAGGGGTAGATGCGACAGCAAGATGATTTGCATTGATTTGATCTATGACTTGGCCGATCTAGCCGCGACGCCGCATCGGGCCGACCAAGGAACCACGACACATGAGCGATCGCGGCCCGCTGATTGACAAGAAGTTTGCGAGCCGGGTCGACTGGAACCTGATGCGCACCTTCGTCGACATCGTCCGGGCGGGCGGGATCGGCGCGGCGGCGCGGCAGCTCAATCGCCAACAGCCGAGCATCAGCGCCGCGCTCAAGCGGCTCGAGGAGCACGTCGGAGCGACGCTGCTCCATCGTCACGCCACGGGCGTCGAGATGACCGCGGCCGGCAAGGCAATGATGGCGCTGTGCGAGGACATGCTCGAATCGGCGCGGATGATGCCGCACCAGATCGCCCAGGCGACGAAGCGCGTCGAAGGCATCGTCCGCATGCAGATCGTGTCGGGGTTGGTCTCGACCGAGTTCGACGAGGCGATCGCGAGCTTCCATCGCCGCAATCCGGCGATCCATGTCGAGATTCGTGTCTCGCCCTGGCGCCAGGTACTCGATGCGCTCGAACAGGGCGAGGTCGAGATCGGCGTCGGCTATGACAGCAGCGTGCGCGGCAGCCTGATGTACGAACCGCTGCTCGTCGAACGGCAGCAACTCTACTGCTCGCGCAGCAGCCCCTACTTCGGTTACCGCGTCAGCCGACTGGGCGAACTCAAGGACCAGGACTTCGTCCTCACCGGCGATGACGAGATCGAGCTGATCACCCATCTGCGCCGGCGCTATCGGCTTGGCACCAAGATCAGCGGCCTGGCCGAGGACATCAACGAGGCGCGCCGCCTGATCGTCAACGGCATCGGCATCGGCTTCCTGCCGATCCTCGCCGCCGAGAGCGAAGTGGCGAAGGGCCGGCTCTGGCCGATCCTCCACGCCGATTTCGAACCATCCTACGACATCTTCCTGCTCGCCCGGTCCGAAACGGCGCGCGACACGGCAACGCAGCTGTTCTGGGACGAAGTCCTCCGGCGGATCCGGGCCCAGCATAGGTCATAGACCCAGACTATGGCTTTCATCGCCAAATAGCGCCTGCCCTCATGACGCACTGCAGCGCAGTGTGACAGCTCGAAATGGAGCTGTGGCATGCAAGGGAATCGGGACGCAACGGGTCAACGCGCGAGCAAGCGCGGGATCGTCGCCCGAGCCGGCGCGAAAGTGCTCCGGCTGATCCTGCAGGGCGTCTCCGCCCGCACCCATGCCATCGCCGGAACCCCGCCTCGCCGACCGACGCCTTTCGGCGCGACGGCGGAAGAATAGGGCCGTCATGAAGGACAAGGTCTTCAATCTGCTCCCTCCGGCGATGATTGCGCTGATGCTGTGCTTCTGGGCTTTCGGCCCGAAGGGCCTGCTCGATCATCCAGCCACCATCATCCTGATGGGCCCGATGATCATGGTCATCGTGCTGCTGCTCGAGCAGGTGCACGAACGCCACGCCGGCTGGCGCATGAACCGGCAGGAGTTCTTCACCGACCTGTTCTACGTCGTGCTCAGCGGGACGGTCATCGCCTGGCTCAGCGACACGGCGACCGGCGATACGCTCGGCGCGCTCAAGGCTTCGCTCGGCATCACCACCGCATGGGCCGCAGCCCTGCCCTGGCTGGTCCAGGTCGCGCTGGCCTTGGTGGTGTTCGAATTCGGCCAATACTGGATGCACCGGCTGATGCACAACTGGACGCCGTTCTGGCTGACTCACGCGCCGCATCACCACATCACCCAGCTCAACGCCGCCAAGGGCGCGGTCGGCAACCCGATCGAGCTGTTCCTGATCAGCCTGAGCGTGCTGGCGCTGTTCGACCTCGACAAGACCGCGCTCTTCGCCGCCTTCGGCACGATGAGCGTGATCTCGACCTTCGCCCACGCCAACGTGCGCTCCGATCCGCCCGCCTGGTATGCGTTCTTCTTCACGACAATCCGCCACCACAGCCTGCACCATTCGACCGACTACGAAGCCACGCGCTGCAATTACGGCAACTCGCTGATCCTGCTCGATCGCCTGTTCGGCACCTATCGCGAGGGCGAAAGCGCACTGGTCGGCCAGGACGACCGCAAGCGCCTGTCGATCTGGGAGCAGACCGTGTTCCCCTTCCAGCCGCTGATCGATCGCTACAAGGCGCGCAAGGCCGCCAATGACCACAGCGAACCGGCGGCCGCGGCATGACAGGCATGCGCTCTGCCCGGATCGAGGCCGCACGCAGCGCGCTGATGCGCGGCGATCTGGGCGCGACGCACCGCTTCGCCACGACCCTGATCGCGGAAGACGCCAAGGATGCGGAGGGGCATTTCCTCCTCGGCATCGTCGAATCAAGCGCCGGCCGCATCCGCCAGGGCATCAAGCACATCGCCGATGCCGTGGCGCTCGACCCGCAGGGCGAATACCGCGCCCAGCTTGCCAAGCTGTTCACCCTGGTCCGTCAGGACGGCGAAGCCGCCGCCCTGTTGCGCGATGCCGAGCAAGCGCCGCCCATCGACGCGCTGAGCCGCGACACGATGGGCTGCGTCTACGCGCGTCTCGGCGATCACGCCGCCGCGCTGCCTCACTTCGTCGAAGCCGTGCGGATCGAACCCGACAACACCGAGTATCGTTACAACCAGGCGGTGACCCTGAACTTCCTCGGGCGCACCGACGAAGCCGACGCTGCGCTCGAAGACTTGCTGAAGCGCGATCCCGGCAACGCCCGCGCGCATCACCTGCTCGCCGGCCTGCGCAAGCAGACGCCGGAGCGCAACCACGTCGAGCGGCTGGGCCGCGTGCGCGACAGAACGCGCGACGGCCAAGGCCGCCTGCTGCTGGGCTATGCGCTGGCCAAGGAGCTCGAAGACGTGGGCCGCCCGGCCGAAGCGCTCGACACGCTCTGCGCGGCGAATGGCGAGCACCGCCGCGCCCTGCCCTACACCTTCGAACGCGACGCGGTCGTGTTCGATGCCGTCGAAGCGGCCGGCGCGCTCGCCTCGGCCACGCCGGGAACCGCCGCCGAGGCCCCGATCTTCGTCATCGGCATGCCGCGCACGGGCACGACGCTGGTCGACCGCATCCTCTCGTCGCACCCCCTTGTCGAAAGCGCCGGCGAACTGCAGGCGATGCCGCTCGCGGTCAAGAAGGCTGCGGGCACGCGCACGCCGGTGGTGCTCGATCCCGAAACCGTCGCCGCCGCCGCGCAGGCGGACATGGACGCAATCGGTCGCGACTTCCTCCAGCGCGCGAGCCACCATCGCCGCGATCCCGGCCTGCGCTTCACCGACAAGTTTCCCGGCAACTTCTTCTACGCGGGCTTCATCGCCAAGGCCCTGCCCTCGGCCAAGCTGGTCTGCCTGCGCCGCCACCCGATGGACACGGTGCTCAGCAACTTCCGCAACCTCTTCGCGGTCAGCTCGCGCTACTACGACTACAGCTACGACCTGCTCGACATCGCCGCCTATTACGTCCGCTTCGATCGACTGATGGCGCATTGGCGCGAGACCCTGCCCGGCCGCGTGCTCGAGCTACGCTACGAGGATCTCGTCGCCGACCAGGAAGGCCAGACGAGCCGCCTGCTCGCCCATTGCGATCTCGACTGGTCCGACGACTGCCTGAGCTTCCACGCCAATGCCGCGCCCGTCTCGACGCCGAGCGCCGCGCAGGTCCGTCGGCCGATCTACGCCGATTCGGTCGCGCGCTGGAAGCAGCACGCCGAAATTCTGGAGCCCGTGAGGCTTTTCTTTGAGGAGGCAGGCATTGCCCTGGACTGACCTTTCCCGACTTCTGCCGATCGGCGCCATGCTCGCCGCGGCCCTCGCCTCGCCCGCGATGGCGGCCAGCGAGCCGAGCACGCGGCTCGTCTCGTGCGGCACCGAAAGCTGCCTGCTCGTCTCGGGCTACCGCGGCGACTCGGGCGCCCCGGTGCGGATCAACGGTCGTCCGGTTGCGGTCGAAGGCAGCAACCGCTGGCGCGTCCGCGTACCCGTAGCCGCAGTGCGCGCTTGGTCCGCTCCTTACGCCCGAACCATCACGGTTTCGGTGGCAGAAGCCCCGGCGGAAGCCGATTTGCCCATTGGCTTGCTGGGCCACGTCACCGATCTGGCGGCCCTCACCATAAGAGTGAAGTAATAACCGGAGACAACCCAAGTAATAAAAGAACAATTTCGACTTCTGTATTGTAAGTTTCATCTCCTGGCTTTATGTAGGCATCAATCGCCGAAGAGCGGCGCTTGTTCTACGCACAGGAGATGACGATGAAGATTGGTCTTGCGGCATTCGCCGCTCTTGCTTTCGCGACCTCGGCGTCCGCGAACACCACCGAAAACCCCTTCGCCCAGGATTCGGCCACCCTCACTCTCAAGGGCCTCGATCTTTCGACCGCCGATGGCCAGCAGCGCCTCGCGATCCGCGTCGATCAGGCCGCGCGCGCCGTTTGCGGCGAACGCTTCGCCAGCGTGCATCTCTCGCTCGAAGCCAAGGCCCAGGAATGCCGCACCGCGGTGATCGCCGACGTTCGCTCGCAGATCGAAGCGCGCACGGCGATGGCTCCGGCGGCGGCCCGCGTCGCCTACAGCCGCTAATACCCGAAAAAGGACCTGCCTCCCCACAGCAGTAGGGAGGCAGGCCAGGGGTGGAACGAACTACTTTGCGATCTTGCGGGGCTTGGGCCACCAAGTAAGCGTGTGAACGTCGTGGGCCGAGGTCCACAGGCCGTCCCGCGTATAGCGCAGTGCACCGCTGCCTTCTGGCTTTCCGATCCGCGCCTTGATCTCCAGCGTCCGCGCATCGATCGCGACGAAGGTCTGATCCTCGGTCGTCCGCAGCCAGACCTTGCCGGCACCGGTGTCGACGTCTCCATATTTCAGCACGGTGCCGACCTTGACCCGGCCCGAGACCTCGCCGCTCGTCGGATCGATGCGCGCGAGCGTGCCGTCGCCCTGCTCCTGCACCCAGACCGCGCCTTCGCCGGCGGCGAGGAAGCCCGGTGCCGCGCCCAGCGCGGTCCGCTTGGTGACGCTGTTGGTTGCGGGATCGATCCGCTGGATCGTCTGTCCGGGCAGGCAGACCGCCCAGACGGCGCCGAAACCGAAGGTCAGATAGGACGTCTCGGGATCGACGGTAATCGTCGCGACGACCTGGTTGGTGGCGGTGTCGATCCGCGAGATTTTCCCCGCGGCGTCGCTGGCGACCCAGATCGAGCCGGCGCCCGCGGCGAGCTGGTGCTCCGACTTGGTCAGCTTGGCGAGACCAGTAGGAATCGTCGCGACCAGCTTGGCGGTCGCGAGGTCGATCCGGTTGACCGTGCCGTCAGCGCAATTGGCCGCCCAGAGGCTGCCGTCGGCGATCACCATCGCGCCGCAAGGCCTGGCGATCGCCACTTCGGCGAGCTTGCCCTGGCTACGCGACCAGCGCTCGATACGGCCGCGATTGGTCGCCCAGACGGTATCGCCATCGGGCGCTAGGAAGTCGGCGAAGCCGGGGACCTGGATGACCTGCTCCGCCGGAGCCTTTGCTTGGGCGGCGAGAGGGATCGCGGCGATGCCGGCGGCGAGGACCAGCGCGAGGTTGTGGAGCCGCTTCATGCCGGGGCCTTCGCGTTGATGAAGGCGCGCCAGCCGCCGAGATGGGTGATGTCTTCGGCGCCAGTAACCGCGCGCGGCTCGGCAACGAAGCCCTTGACGCTGCTACCGTCTGCCAGGGTAACGGTCCCGATAGCCAGCGGCGCGGGCACTTCGGCGACGAAGCTGCCGAATTCGGAGACGCCCAGTTCGTAAACCTCGAGCGCGATCGGCGCGCCGTCCTCGCTATGCACCAGTGCGGGCTTGGGCGGTACGCTGTCGGCAATTGCGTAAAGCTTGTAAGTCGGTGCCGTTTCAAAGGCGCCGACGAACGTGGCCGAGCGCGAAGTCAACTGCCAGTGCAGCGGCATGTCCTTGAGATGGGCGCCGACGACGGCGAGTTTCACGGTCTGCATTTTACCCTCCAGGTCGAGTGGTGGCGGTGGCGGAAGATCGGCGACGGCAAGGTAGGCATCGGCCGCGTCGAGCAAGGCTCGATCGGTATCGGCAGGCCCGATCAGCGTGATGCCGAAGCCCGTCGCGTTTCCGCGAATGCCCGCAGGCACGGCGACAGCCGCCATGTCGAGCAGGTTCACGAAATTGGTATAGAGCCCGAAAGCGCTGTTGAGCGCGACGGGCGCGGCCTTCAGTTCGGTGACGCGGTAGGTCGTCCCCACGGTGGGGAAGGCCAACATATCGATGCCCTCCCACAGCGTGTCCGCGTGGCGCTTGATCTCGGCCATGCGATAGATGCCGTTGAACAGTTCTACCGCTGTCATCCCCAGCCCAGGCTCGACCACCTCGCGCACGGTCGGATCGACAGCGCCCGGGTTATCGGCGAGAATGCCCGCCATCGCGGCGGTACGCTCGGCGACCCAAGGGCCGCCGTAGAGCAGCAGCGCGGCTTCCTGCAGCGGCGCGAGATCGATCTCGACGATATCGGCCAGACCCGAGAGCATCTCGAGCGCCTTGTCGTAGAGGAATTCGGACTCGGCATCGCCGAACCAGACGCGCTGGTCGCGGCGCGGCACGCCGATCGTCTTGCGCCCCAGCCCCCGGTCGGCCAGCGGCTTCGAATAGGGATCCTCCACGTCGAAGCCCGCCACCACGCCATCGACCAGCCGCGCGTCGGCGGTGTCGTCGGTGAAGACGGTGATGCAGTCGAGCGTGCGGCAGGCGGGCACGAGCCCGCGGTTGCTCCAGCGTCCCTTGCTCGGCTTGAAGCCGATCAGGTGCTGGAAAGCCGCCGGAACACGGCCCGAACCAGCGGTATCGGTTCCCAGCGCAAAGGCCACCAAACCCGCTGCCACGGCGACCGACGAACCCGAGCTCGAGCCGCCGCTGACATAGGCCAGGTTGTAGGCGTTGCGCGGGCTGCCGTAGGGGCTGCGCGTGCCGTTGAGACCCGTGGCGAACTGATCGAGATTGGTCTTGCCGACGCAGATCGCGCCCGCCGCGGTCAGCCGCTCGATGACCGTGGCCGACTCCTGCGGGCGATAGGCGAAGGCCGGACAGGCTGCCGTGGTGTCCAGCCCCGCGACGTCGATGTTGTCCTTCGCCGCGAAAGGCACGCCGGCAAGCGGCAGGACTTCCCCGGCAGCAATCCGTGCATCGACGGCGCGCGCCGCTGCGAGCAGATCCTCGGCGGTCGCCCGGCTGATCCACACCTGCGGCTGGATCGCATCGTAGTCCGCCAGGCGCGCGAGGGTTTCCTCGATCACCGCGACCGCGCTTGTAGCGCCGGTGTTCACCGCGGCGGCGATGGTCGTCGCGCTGCGGCGTTCGAGCTTGCTTACCGCTGGCCCGGTCATGCCTCGGCCCTCAGTGCGAGCATCGGCGAACCAGGCTGCAATGCCTGCCGCTCCTGCACATAGAGTGCGGCCACGGTGCCCGAGCCCGGGCTGTGCACTTCACATTCCATTTTCATCGCCTCGATTATCGCGATCGTGTCGCCCGCCTTCACTTCGTCGCCCGCCGCGACCAGCAGCTTCCAGACGCTGCCGCCGAAGGGTGCCTCGACGACATCAGCACCGTCGGGGACTTCGATCGCGCTGGCCTGCGGCGTGTCGACCTCGGCCAGGCCGGTGACGCGGTCGAATTCGCCCGACCGCTGCCAGTCGGCACGCTCCTCGTCGAACGCGGCCTGGCGCCGGCTCTCGAAGGCAGAGATCGCTTCGGCATTGTCGGCCAGGTAGGCGCGATAGTCAGACAGGCGGAATTCGGATTCTTCGATCTCGATCGAGCGCCGCCCTGTCGGGAAATCGCGCCGCCATTCGACGAGTTCTTCGGCACTGACCGGATAGAACCGGATTTGGTCGAAGAAACGCAGGAGCCAGGGCTTGCCCTCGATGAAGGCGTCGGTCTGGCGATGCGTGTTCCACACCTGGATGGTGCGGCCGAACAGCTGGTAACCGCCGGGTCCCTCCATGCCGTAGATGCACATGTAGGCGCCGCCGATGCCGACCACATTCGGCGGCGTCCAAGTGCGCGCCGGATTGTATTTGGTGGTCACCAGACGGTGGCGTGGATCGACGGGCGTGGCCACCGGCGCGCCGAGATAGACGTCGCCCAGCCCGAGCACGAGGTAGTTGGCCTCGAAGATCAGGTTCTCCACCGCCGCCGCATCGGGCAGACCGTTGACGCGGCGGATGAACTCGATGTTGTCGGGGCACCAAGGCGCATCGGCGCGAACGCCGCTCATGTACTTCTCGATCGTCTCAAGCGTCGCCGGATCACGCCAGCTCAGAGGCAGATGGACGATGCGCGAGGGGATGGTGAAGTCCTCGAGATCGCCGAGCCGCTCTTCGGCAGCGATCAGCGCGGTCAGGGCCGCACGCTGGTTCAGCGTTTCGCCGTCGAAGTGCACCTGTAGCGAACGGATGCCCGGAACGATGTCGACGATGCCCGGCAGGGCCAGCCGCTCGAGCTCGGTCATCAGCGCGTGGACGCGGATGCGCAGCTCGATGTCGAGCACGATCGGCCCGTATTCGACCAAGATGTTGCGATCGCCCTGCTGGCGATAGACCGTGCGCGGGCAGCCGGGCCGCTCGTCGATCTCGGCGAGGATCGGCGACAACGTCTCGATCGGGCGCGCCGGTCCCGCGCCGGGAACCCGGCCCGTCGCGACCAGTTCGCGCTGCAGCCGGTCGGCCGTGGTCGCATCGCCGGCATTGACCGGCACGAAGCGCAGCTTGTCGCCGGGCGCGAGCTGTCCGATCTTCCAGCGATCGGCGGCGATCACCACGAAAGGACAAACGAAGCCGCCCAGCGATGGCCCGTCGGGACCCAGGATAATCGGCATGTCGCCGGTGAAATCCACCGCGCCGATCGCATAGGGATTGTCGTGGATGTTCGAGGGGTGAAGTCCCGCCTCGCCGCCATCCTTGCGCGCCCATTGCGGCTTGGGCCCTACCAGGCGCACGCCAGTGCGGTTGGAGTTGTAGTGGACCTGCCACTCGGCCGCGACGATCGCGTCGATGTCGCCATCGGTGAAGAATTCGGGGGCGCCGTGCGGGCCGTAGAGCACGCGTACCGTCCATTCGGTCGAGAGCTCGGGCAAGGCGACCGTGGGCAGCGCCGCGCCCGTAGCCTGCTCACCCAGGTGCAATGTGTCACCGGCAAGCAGCCGGCGGGCAGCATGGCCGCCGAACTGGCCGAGTTCGAACGTGCTGCGACTGCCGAGATAGGGGGCGATGTCGAGCCCGCCGGCAAACAGGATGTAGCCACGCAGACCACCACCCGCGGCGCGGCCGAGCGCAAGCGTCTGCCCAGCCTCGACCGCGATCGCCGCGCCGCGCGCGACCGCACGGCCGTCGAGCGTCGCGCCGAAATCGGCGCCCATCAGGCAGATGCGCGCCTGCGCGGTGAAGCTGATGGTCGGGCCGGTAACCGTGACTTCGAGGCCTGCCGTGCCTTCTGGGTTGCCGAGCAGTCGGTTGCCCAAGCGGAACGACTGGTCGTCCATCGGTCCCGAAGGCGGCACGCCGACCGCCCAGAGCTTCTGGCGACCGGGCCAGTCCTGCACGGTCGTCGCCGTGCCGCCGCTGATAACGCGGATCGCGCGCGGGTTCGAGGTAATGCCGTCGAGCACCCGCGTCGAGACCTCACCGCTGGTGAACTCCGGGGTGCGGACCACGTCGCGCAACCAGCGCAGGTTGGTCTCGATGCCGTCGACGCGGCTGCGATCGAGCGCGGTCTGCATCGCCGTGATCGCTTCGGCCCGGCTGGGCGCGTGGACGATCAGCTTGGCGAGCATCGGGTCGTACCAGGGGCTGACGGTATTGCCCGCCATGACCCAGGTCTCGGCGCGGATGTCGTCGGGGAACTCAACCGCGGTCAGCGTTCCCGAGGTCGGCCGATAGTCGAACGCCGGGTCTTCGGCGTAGAGCCGCACCTGAACCGAATGGCCGCGCGGCGTGGGTGCCGGCCCATCGAGGAAGGCGAAGTCGCCGGCGCCGCCGCGGATCATCCACTCGACCAGATCGATGCCCATGACCTCTTCGGTCACGCCATGTTCGACCTGGAGCCGGGTGTTCATCTCGAGGAAAAAGAACTCCTCGCGCTCGGCGTCATAGAGGAATTCCACCGTACCGGCCGAGCGGTAGTTCGCCGCCTGGCCGAGCCGCGTCGCCGCGGCGATGAGCTCGCTGCGGACCGCAGTAGGCAGCAAGGGCGCCGGCGCTTCCTCGACGACCTTCTGGTTGCGGCGCTGGAGCGAGCAATCGCGCTCGCCGAGCGGCATGATCCGCCCCTCGCCGTCTCCGAAGATCTGCACTTCGATGTGCCGCGCGCGGCGGATATAGCGTTCGAGGAAGATGCCGGCATCGCCGAAATTGCTCTGCCCTTGGCGCGCAACCGCGGCGAAACCCTCGCGCACGGCGGCCTCGTCCTCACAGACGCGCATGCCGATGCCGCCGCCGCCCGCGGTTGCCTTGAGGATCACGGGGAAGCCGATACGGTTCGCCGCTTCAGCAGCCTGTTCCTCATCGGTGAGCAGATCGGTGCCCGGCGCCAAGGGCACCCCATGGGCCGCGGCGAGCGCGCGGGCGCTGTGCTTGAGGCCGAAGGTACGGATGTTGTCGGGCGTCGGGCCGATGAAGACGATGCCGGCTTCGGCGCAGGCCTCGGCAAAATCGACGTTCTCTGCAAGGAAGCCGTATCCTGGGTGAATCGCCCCTGCACCGGTCTCGCGCGCCGCCTCGAGGATCTTGGCGACGTTGAGATAGCTGTCGGACGCTCGGCCCGGGCCGATGCAGACGGCTTCATCGGCTTCCGAGACGTGAAGCGAGCCCTCGTCGGCTTCGGAAAAGACGGCTACCGAGCGCAAGCCCATGCGGCGCAAAGTGCGGATGATACGCGTGGCGATCGCGCCACGGTTCGCGATGAGGACGGTGTCGTAGCTCATGCGGAAACGATCATGCGCACGGGGGTCGGGTTGAACCCGTTACACGGGTTGTTGATCTGCGGGCAGTTCGAGACGACGACGACGACGTCCATCTCGGCCTTGAGATCCACGGTCAGTCCGGGCGCCGAAATCCCGTCGACGATGCCCAGCGAGCCGTCCTCTTCGACCGGTACGTTCATGAAGAAGTTGATGTTGGAGACGATGTCGCGCTTGCCGCGCCCGTCGAGGAGGTTGGCTTCGAGGAAGTTCTCGACACAGGCGTGCTGCGCCTTGGTGTGGTGACCATAACGCAAGGTGTTGGACTCGCAGGAGCAAGCGCCGCCGATCGTGTCGTGATAGTCGACCGAGGTCGCGGCGATGGTCATCATCGGCCGCCCCTCGTTCGAGCGCAGGACGGTTCCCTGGCGCAGGAACAGGTTGCCCTGGGCCGCGACGGTGTCCTGCGCGGAGTAGCGCTCGGCATCGTCCTCAGCGGCGTAGAGCAGGAAATCGACGGCCTGGTTGCCTTCGAGATCGACGATGCGAAGCGTTTGGCCGGCCGCGATCTGATGCAGCCAGGGCGCTCGTGCGGGGACGACCACGTCGTGGACGATGGAACCGGAAAGGCCGGAAAGATGGGGATCGACGCTCATGTGGGGCCTGTTCCTCGTTAGCGGCGGAAGTAGTCTTCGACGTTCTGGAAGGCCCGCAGGCCTTCCGGCGTCGCATTTCGGACCGGATCGTCGGCGGGCGTGACCGCCCCGCGCCAGGCGGTCGATCGCAGCGGCGTCACGGTCCAGCTCTCACGCGGATCGAGCACGTGCGGGCAGTTGGCGATCACCACGATCACGTCCATTTCGGCCCGCAGCACGAGGCTGCGCCCAGGCGCGAACGGCCCTACCTGTGGCGTGATCGTGCCATCGGCTTCGATCTTCGCGCCCTTGAACAGGTTGACGCAGGGGTGGACGTCGCGGCGTTGCAGACCGTGCTTGGCGGCGCCAAGCAACAGCCGATCGCGGCCATTGGGATAGGGCCCGCTGTTCGCGCCGCTACCGTACTTGGCGGCATTGGTCGCGACGTTGGACGTGCCGCAGAAGGTGTCGTGGGTCTCGGCGTCGTCCGCGATCAGGCTCATCAGCACCCGGCCCATGTCCGAGAGCAGCAGCTTGCCGGCGCCGAGATAGGCGTTCCACTGCACCTTCACCGTATCGGCCACGTTGAGCCGCTCGGTCGGCATTTCGGCGTTGAAGATCAGCAGCGACGCGCAGGCATCGCCCTTGAGGTCGATCAGACGCAGGTGGTCGCCGCGCGCCAGCCGGCGTGTGGCATAGCCACCCGCGGCGATCGTCTCTTCCCACAGCAGGTCGTCGGCCGGGACCCCGGCGGGCAGATCACCCGCGACAGGCGGCAGCACCGGCATGGCCTCGACCACGGTGCCGCCCATGGCGCGGGCGTGGTCGCGCGCGGCCGACGGATTTGCGAGAGCCTGGCTCATGCCGCGATCCCCTTGTCTTCGGCGTCCTTGTCGTAGAGCGGCGGCAACAGCGCCGTCGTCGTCACGAGCTGGAGCTGGTGCACGCCACGCACCCGGCGCAGCGCATCGCACAGCTCCTTGAGCAGCAAGGCCGGACCCTGGACGAGCAGCACCTCGAGCGACTGATCGTCCTCCAGGAACACGTGCTGCGAGGAGATCACCTCCTTGAGGTAATCGGCCTGGGTCTGCGCGAGCTGATGCCGCACCCGCCCCCGGTCGCCGCGGTAGACGATGGTGATCGTGCCCGCGAGCATCTCGTCGGGACGGGTGAAAGCCTCGTGCTCGGCCAGGGCGTGGCGGATCAGCTCGGCGATCAGTTGCGACCGCGACGGCAGGCCACGTTCCTCGACCATCATGTCGAGCTGCCGGAACAGATCGCCCGGCAAGCTCATGCTGAGCCGGGCAAGGCTCGCGCTATCGCTACCCATGTCCAATAGTCTCCTCGATGCTAAGCGGGATTTCGGCGGCGACGGCGGTCTCTCCTGCCGGCTCGTCGTTGCGGCGCAGCGGCAGGTCATAGACCGCGGTGGCGCCAAAGCGGTGGGGCGCGTGGGGATCGTGACGGCGCTTGTCGAGCGCCAGCACGCGCGTTCCCAGGGTGAAGGCCTCACGGATGTCGTGCGTGACCATGATGATGGTCAGCGCATAGTCGCGCCAAAGCTTGGTGATCAGCGCATGCATGTCCGCGCGGATGCCGGGATCGAGCGCGCCGAACGGCTCGTCGAGCAGCAGGATGCGCGGCCGCTTGATCAGCGCCTGGGCGATCGCCAGACGCTGCTGCATGCCGCCCGACATCTGCGCCGGGAAGAGATGCAGGGAATCGCCCAGGCCGACGGCCTGCAACATCTCGGCGGCTTCCGCTTCGGCATCGCGACGCGCCTTGCCGAACAGCCGTGCGGTGAGCGGCGCCTTCTCGCATTCGAGGCCAAACACCGTGTTGCGCAGCACCGACAGGTGCGGGAACACCGAGTAACGCTGGAACACGACGCCGCGATCGGGGCCACATTCGGGGGTCAGCGGCGTGCCGTCGAGCAGGATCGTGCCGCGCGTCGGCACTTCCTGGCCGAGCACGATGCGCAGCAGGCTGGACTTGCCGGCGCCCGAGGGTCCGATGATCGACACGAAGGAACCGGCCTCGATGTCGAGATCGACCTTCTCGAGGACGATCTTGTCGCCGTACTCGACCCAGACGTCGCGGAGGCTCAGGAGGGTTTCGGGGCGCGCGCTCAATGGCTTGCTCCATGGGCCCAAGGGAACATTCGCCGGCTCATCACGCTCAGGGCCACGTCCATCACGATGGCGAGCAGAGCGATCCAGGCGACATAGGGGATGATGACGTCCATCGAGAGATAGCGGCGGACGAGGAAGATGCGGTAGCCGAGGCCGACGTCGGAGGCGATCGCCTCGGCCGAGATCAGGAAGACCCAGGCCGGACCCAGCGCGAGCTTTACGGCGTGGAACAGGCGCGGCATGGCCTGGGGCAGAGCCACCCGGATCATGATCTGCCAGGAACTCGCCCCCAGAGTCTGCGCCTTGACGATCTGCTCGCGCGGGAGGGCGGAAACGTGGGCCATGATGTCGCGCACCATGACCGGCGCGATGCCGATGACGATGAGCGCGACCTTGGCGGTCTCACCCAGCCCCAGCGCAATGAACAGGATCGGCAGCAACGCGATCGGCGGGATCACGGCAATGCCGGTCACCAGCGGGCCGAAGGTGGCGCGTATCGGTGGCAGGAGGCCCAGGACCAGCCCGACCACCAGCGCCGAGAGCGTGGCAATGCCCAGGCCGATGCCGAGCCGCTGCAGGCTTGCCAAGGTGTCGGCCCAGAAGACGAGCTGCCCGGTCAGCTGGTCGGGCTGGAACAGCAGCGCCGCCATTGCCTCTGCCATGCCCGTGGGCAGCGGCAGGATCTTGTCCATCGGATTGGCCGCATGCCGCTGCGCCGCGAGGAACAGGTAGAGCAGCACCAGCAGCAGGATCGGCAGCGATCCAAGCAGTATCCGCCCGCTCCGATCGATTTGACGGTTCACCCAACGCATGTCGTCACACCAACTTTCGCTAGACCTTGCGGAACCCGGCTCAGAGCTTTCCGTCCGCGGCGAGCTTCATGAAGCTCTCGTCGAAGCGCAGCGTCACGTGCTGCGCATCGCCGAGCGTCTTGCCGCCCGGGAAGGCCATGCCGACCGCATCGGCCGACGAGGCACCCTTGAACAGGCCCTTGGAGAAGCTGAAATCGCGCACCTGCGTCATCGTCGTCACGAGCCCCGGCGCAGAGGTCGCGGCCACGGCCGCCTTGGGATCGGCGTATAGGAACGTGGTCGACAGCTGGCTGTCGAAGTTCTCGGGCGTGGAGCCCGCGAGCTTGGCCATGGCCGCACGGGCTGCCTTGCCCTCGGCATCCTGGCGCTGCATCAGCGCGACCGTCTCATACCAGATGCCGGCGAGCGCCTTGCCGAGGTTGGGATTGGCCTTGAGCGTGGCGGTATCGACCACCATCAGGTCGAGTATCTCACCGGGGATCTCGGCCGAGCTGAAGACCTGCTTGGCTCCCGCCTGCCCGCGCATCACCGAAAGCTGCGGGTTCCAGGCGACCGCCGCGGTCGCATCGGGGCTGCCGAAGGCTCCGACGATATCGGCGTCCGACGTGTTGACGGTGCGGACGTCGGTGGGCTTGAGGCCGGCTTTCTCGAGCCCGCGCGCGAGCAGGTAGTGCGAGACCGAGAGCTCGACCAGGTAGGCCTGACGCCCCTTGATCGCGGCCAGGTTGTCGGCGCCCTTGAGCAGGATGCCATCGTTGCCGTTCGAATAGTCGCCGACGATGATCGCGCTGGTGTCCTTGCCGCCCGCGGCCGGAATGGTCAGCGCGTCCATGTTGGTGACGGCCACGCCGTCGAACTTGCCCGCGGTGTACTGATTGATCGATTCAACGTAGTCGTTCACCTGAACGACGTTGATCTTGATGCCGTACTTGTCGGCCCACTTCTTCACGATGCCGGCCTGCTGCGCATAGGGCCAGGGCATCCAGCCCGCATAGATCGACCAGCCGATGCTGAACTCGGTGCGAGGCTCCGAAGCGGCCTGCTTCGCGGGGGAGCAGGAGACCACCAGAAGCGCTCCGGCCATCAATGCGACCTTGCTTAGCTTGATGAACGACCCGACCATGATTCGATCCCCTTTCGCAATGCAGCATCAGCGAGAGGCCTCGGCTTGTCCATCAAAAAATATTACAGATGAGAAAATAGGTAATACCACAAAGGCGCGGCAATGCGGTCATGACCGAGCCTCGTCTTGCGGCGTCGCGACGGCCACCTGGTGCCCGCCGCCTTTCGCCTCTCAACGAAGCATCCGCAGAAATACCAGGTATGCCAGCGATGGCAGCCGGCGCCGCGCTTCTGCCTAGCGCTCGAGCGAGCGTGATTCGCGAATCGTCGGGGACAAATTGCTGCGTCCGTATGACGCGACGGATTTTTCACGCGACGTAGCCAAAGGCTGCCGCTCCCCTCACCGTTGAAAAATCGCAGAATTGTGCGTCGCAACATAAGCGCCCGTCATACTGAGCAAGTGCGGAATTATTACTCTTGACGCGTTACGTAATATCCATACCGTATACGTCGTCGTCCTGAGAGGCGACGAACAAAGGGTGGTCTTGCCGGTCGATGGCCGGCGCAAAGCGAGGGTCAAGCCGATCGAAAAACGGCCTGCACAAATGTTCCTTCGGACGCCATGCCGTCCGTTGCCCGGCTTCAAGCCGATTTCGGTGCACGCCCCGATCCTGAGGCCATCCGGAACATGACGATCGGCGCAGCCCTCTGCGCCGCAATGAAGCCTGCCGCGACGAGCGGTGGGACCAAGGAATATCGAATGCATCAGCCGCAACCCGGCTGACAAGGCGCCGGCGTAGCCAGAGCGTCAATGGGAAGGATGTCACTTGAAGGCTCAACGACAAGGGGTCGGAGTGACTATGAAACTGTTTCGCAACACACTGCTCGGCGCGACCATGCTCATGGGCGTTGGCGCCGCTCCTGTCTTTGCCCAGGACGTGGCGCCGGAAAGCACCGGAGCTGGCGACGGCAGCGAGATCGTCGTCACGGCCACCCGCCGCGCGACTTCGATTCAGGACGTGCCGATCAACATCAGCGCGGTCGGCTCGGAGCAGCTCGAACGCCAGCGGATCGACGACGTGCGCGATCTCGCCGATTTCACGCCTGGCATGACCATTTCGGACACGGGTCCCGGCTCTTCGGGCACAATCGTGCTGCGCGGCCTCAACGCGTCGGACACGGACAGCACCGGCGCCTCCTATGACGACGCGCTTGGCATGTACCTGGGCGAAGTGCCGCTCTACTACGACTTCAAGCTGCTCGACATCGCGCGCGTGGAAACGCTGCTCGGACCGCAGGGCACGCTCTACGGCCTGGGCACCTTGGCCGGCGCGATCCGCAACATCCCCAACCGCCCCAACACCGATGCGATCGAAGCCGAAGTCCACGGACGTGTCTTCGGCAAGGATCATAGCCGCCAGTACGGTTACAACGTGGATGGGGTGATCAACATCCCGATCATCAAGGACCATGTCGCCTTTCGCTCGGCCTCGGGCTATTTCTTCGATCCGGGCTTCATCGACTATCCGCTGCTGCTCCAGACCCCCGGCGTGTCGCTGCCGCAGCCGAACGGCCCGAACACGATCACAGACGCGGGTTACGCGGCCAACCTCTACCGCCGCAAGGACCTCAACTTCGAACGCACGGTCACCTCGCGCAATCAACTGCTCGTCCAGTTCAACGAAGACCTGAAGGTCAACTTCACCTACGCCTATCAGCGGACCACGACGGGCGGCGGCCAGTACAACAGCGCCGGCGTGCTCGGCACCACCAAGTACGAGAGCGCCGGTCGCTATGCCGAACCGGTGACGCGCCGCGCGCACCTGGGCAGCATGGAGATCAACGCCAATATCGCCGACATCGTCGATCTGGTGGCGACCACGGCCTACACCAACGTCCGCAACCAGGCGCAGTCCGACAATACCGACCTGCTGCTCGACCTCGACTATGGCTACGAGACCTTCCCGGCCTTCTCGAGCTACAACGAAAGCACGGACAAGCGCCGGCAGTTCAACCAGGAAATCCGCCTGGTCTCGCGCCATGGCGGCCCGTTCTCCTGGGTGCTCGGCGGCTTCTACAACGAGCAGAAGCGCCAGCGCGACTATCGCGAGATCGTGCCCAACCACCCCTGGGTCGAATTCGGCACCCAGCCGAACCCAGACGAGGTCGAATATGCCTCGTTCGTGAAATCGAAGATCACCGAGAAGGCGATCTTCGGCGAAGGCACCTTCCGCATCATCCCGCAATGGCAGGTGACCGCCGGGGCGCGCTACTTCGGCTACACCTCGGACATCCGCGGCACCTCCGTGCTGCCGCTGCTCGGCGAGCCGGTAAGCCCCTATGACATCGCGCCGGCCGGCGGCAACGCGAAGAAGAGCGGCTGGGTGTGGAAGTTCAACACCTCGTTCAACGTCACGCCCGACATCATGCTCTATGCCACCTACAGCAAGGGCTATCGCATCGGCGGTCCGAACACGGTCGCGCCGTGCATCTTGCCGCTGGACCCCACCCAGCAGAACGTCTGCGGCCTGCCGAACGAGATCCAGTATGGTCCCGATACGACCAAGAACGCCGAAATCGGCATCCGCACCCAGTTCTTCGATCGCAAGCTGACTTTCAATTTCAACGTCTTCCAGATCAAGTGGGATGGCATCCAGGTCGATTCCGCCACGTTGAACGGCATCGTCGGGATTACCGTGAACGGCGGCAAGGCCCAGTCGGAGGGCTTCGAAGCCTCGTTCCACATGCGGCCGATCGATCGCCTGTCGATCCAGGGCACCTATTCCTACGTCAACGCCAGGCTGACCGAGGACGTGCCCGGCATCATCGCGGTCAATTCGCCTGCGGGCACCTATCCGAGCAAGCCGATCCAGCTCGATGCGCTGGCCGGCGATCGCCTGCCGGGTTCGGCGAAGAACAGCGGCAGCCTGGGCGTGACCTATACCGCGCCCTTCGAGAACGGCAGCCTGATCGCGGACTGGACCGCCACCTATCGTGGCGACGTGGTGACACGGCTCGGCTGGGATCGTGCGTTCGGCGACAAGCTGCCCGGCTATGTCCTCAACCGCGCCTCGCTGACCTATGAGGCCGAAAAGTACAGCATCGGCTTCTTCGTCAACAACATCTTCGACAAGTACGCGGTCGCCTCGGTTGCCAACGATCGCTCGCGCGTCGGCCTCAACGATGGCGTGCGGCTGCGCTACTACAAGCAGACCGTCATCAACCCGCGGACCTTCGGCCTCGAGCTGCGGTACAAGTATTGACCCGTGCGGAGCGGGGCCGGTCGCAAGCCGGCCCCGCAAAACCGCGACAAGATCCGTTCGGATGAGGATAGGATGACATTGCACCACAGGACCATCCTCGGCCTGCTCGCCTGCGGCGCGCTGCTCGCCACGGCCAGCGTAGAGGCCGCTCCCCTTCCCCGGTTGTTCCCCGAACGCTGGATCGACGGCACCCAGCCCCAGGAACCCAGCGTCCAGGTTCAGCCACTCGATGGGGACACCTTCGTCATCCGGCAGTCGGTCAAGACCAACTTCGAGGCGCCTTTCCTCTACCTGCTGTTCGGACGCGATCGGGCGCTGCTGCTCGACACCGGCGCAAAGGACGGGCGCATCCGTCCGGCCGTCGACCGGCTCGTGGCCGACTGGCTGGCGGCACACGGCCGCGCCGACATCCCGCTGATCGTCGCGCACAGCCACAGCCACGGCGATCATGTCGCTGGCGACACAGCCTTCCGCAATCGCCCGAACACGACCGTCGTGGGGCTCAAGGCCGACGAGGTCGCGAGCTTCTTCGGCGTGGCGAAATGGCCCGACGAGATCGTGCGATACGAGCTCGGCGGACGCGCGCTCAGCATCATCCCCACGCCGGGCCACCAGGCTGCCGCCATCATGGTCTACGATCCGCGGCTCAGGATCCTGCTGTCGGGCGATACGCTCTACCCAGGCCGCCTCTACGTCCCGGTCAATTTCCTAGCGGACAATCGCGCCAGCGTGGACCGGCTTGCGGCCTTCGCAGCCCGGCATCCGATCCGCGCCGTGCTCGGCGCCCATATCGAGATGACGAACAAGCCAGGACAGGACTACCCGCACGAAGCGGCGACCCACCCGGATGAGCATCCGCTCGAACTGCCGGTCGAAACCATCGGCGAACTGAAGACTGGTCTGAAAGCGACGCTCGATCAGCCCGGACAGCCGCAGATCCACGACCGCTTCATCATCACGCCTGTTCCCGCCCGCCCCCAGTAACCGCCCTATAGGCCGAGCCGCGCCAGCACCGACTTCACGTAGCTGGGGCCGACCTGCACTTCCGCACCGTCGCGCACCTCGAGCGCGATCAGCCCCTTGCCGAGCCGCTGGACGCCGGTGACGAGCCCGGGCCGGACGAAGGTCGAGCGGTGCACGCGCATCAGATCCTGCGGATCGAGCATCTGCTCGAGCGCGGTCATCGAAATGCGGTGGATGAAGCTGCGCGTCGCGGTGTGCAGCAGGACATAATCCTTCGCAGCCTCGATCCATTCGATCTGATCGATCGGCAAGCGAACCTGGCCGCTCTGAACCTGGACCCAGATCGCTTCCTCGCGCGTCGGCGCTTCGGCCTGCGGCATCGCCGCCAGGCGTTCGGCCGCATCGCGCTGAGCCCGCCGCCTCCGTGCGCGCTCGACCGCCTGGCGCAGCCGATCGAAGCGCACGGGCTTGAGCAGGTAGTCCGCCGCCTCGACCTCGAAAGCGTCCGGCGCATATTCCTCGAAGGCGGTCACGAAAACGATCTCTGGCCGTTCCTCGACCGGAAGATCGGAAGCGACGCGCAGCCCGCTCTTCTGCGGCATCGATATGTCGAGCATCACCAGATCGGGATGCAGCGCGGCGATCTGCGCTTCGGCCTCATGCCCCGTCGCGGCCGTGCCGACGATCTCGACCTGGTCGATGTCTTCGAACAGCGTCGCAAGCCGGCGCAGTGCCAGCGGCTCGTCATCGACGAGCAGGACGCGCAGCGCGATCATGCCACGTGCTCCGCCGCCTGCACGAAGCGCCGCGTCAACGGCATGCGCAGAATCGAGACGAAGCCGCGTTCGCGCTGCGCGGTCTCGAGCGTCCCCTCGTTGCCATAGAGCGTGTGCAGGCGCTGGCGCACATTGGCGATGCCTACACCCGTTCCGGGCTTGGCGGAACTCTCGCCGCCCGCCCCGTCATCCTCGACGAAAACCACCAGACGCTTGCCGTCGACCGCGGCCTCGATAGAGATCGCCACCGGCTCGGCCGAAGGCGCCACGGCGTATTTGATCGCGTTCTCGACCAACGGCTGGAGCACGAAGCTCGGCACCAGCGCGTCGTTCAACTCGCTCGGGCAAACAAAGGCCACTTCCAACCGCTCACCGAAGCGCACGCTCTCGATTTCGAGATAGTGCTGGAGCGTGGCGAGTTCGTCCTCGAGCGGGATCAACGCATCGGCGCTGTCAGCCAGCGTCGCGCGGAGGAATTCGGACAGCTTGCCAAGCATCGCGTCGGCCGGCCCATATTCGCGCGTGACGATCAGCGAGGAGATCGCGTTGAGCGTGTTGAACAGGAAATGCGGATTGAGTTGATAGCGCAGCGCCGCCAGACGTGCCGCGCTGGCGGCCGCCTCGGCCTTGCTCGCGGTTTCGCGGGCCTGGGCGAGTTCGCGCTCGCGCTCGCGCGCCAGGTTGGTGGCGTCGAGCAGCGAAAAAGCCGTGCCGAGCAGCGCGAACTCCCAGACCAGCGCGGCGAAGGCATTGCTGACGCGAAAGACAAAGGGCGCCGGCCGGGCGGCATGCGGAAAGTAATGATCCAGGATCTGCGATATCAACGCCTCCGACATGGCGAGCAGCAGCGCGGCAGCGACCACCGCAGCGCCGACGACCGCAAAGCGGATGGGCCGCCCCCTTTCTCGCACGGCTCGCACCGCCAGGTAGACCCCGGCCGACAGGAGCGAGCCGACGATGCACAGGTGCACCAAAGAGATGATCATGTTCCATCCTGCCCCCCCTGTGCGTGAGAGCTGGAAAGGGATCACGAGGAACAACGAGGTCAGTATCCAGGTCGCCGCGATCAGAGCGGCGGCCTGCCGAAAGTCGGATCTTGGGTTCATGGCTCGCCTTATATCGGCTTCAGGCAAAAGGCGCTCAATAGACTTCGTGCCAGTTCTCCACGCTCGACTCGCTGCTTGCCATGCCCCAGCAGATGAGGCTGGCACGGCTGGCCGAGGACGATCCTTTGACCAACTTGTACTCGAGCCGCCGACAGCGGAAGCCGTCGACCCGCTCTTCAGACGTCACGGTCAGCGTACCCGCCGAGGCCTTGCCCTGCCACCGATGCACGTGGCCGACGGGCCAGCTGCCCGCGCGTTTGGCCCGCTCCCCATATTGCCCGCTGAACTGGTCGTAAGAAAACTTGGGAGTGCCATCGAGCGCGATCCCGCCCTCGCAATCGTTGCAGGAAGCCTCGCCGAACTTGTTGTAGGCCGCCTTCTGCGCCTCCACTTCGGCCGGCGCGCGCATGTCGCCGATGAACCGGATCGGCTTGGACGTCGCGGCCGCCGCGGCCTTGGGCCTGGTCGTAGCGGGCGCGGGCGTCGCCCGGGCTTCGCCGGCCGAACGCGCCTGCCGGCGATCGCCGCCGCCGCTCCGCAAGGCCTCGCTCACCTTGCCCTCGACCAGGTCCCTCAGGAAACCCTGGGCTTGAGCGGCATCGGCAGAAGCGAGCAGCGCCGCGGCGCAGACGGCAGCGCGAAACGCGTGGATCATCGTAAGCTCCTGATATGGGAAAGGAAAGAAAGGGATCACGTGACGGCCTTCATGCGCCGCCGAACATCGTTCCAGTCGACCATGAACATCGCCGCCGCGAGACGCGCGAGGGGGCGATCGGGGCTCAGTCGATCGCTGCGAAGGTCCTCGTTCTCGTGCGAATGGCTGGACACGTGGACCAGTAGCGGATGCTCGCCTGCTGCCACCGGCTGATACCAGCTTCGATCGTGCTGCAGTTCGAGCGCAAGCGGGCGCGGTACCCAGGCATATTCAGCGTTCGGATCATAGTCGGGCAGCCGGTCGGCCACGTAGATGCCGTAGGCCGCGCCCGTGCGAACCTGAAACCCACCGCGCTCAACCCCTTCGGCCTGAACCTGGCGGCGCGCCATGATGTCGTAGGGATTCAGGTGGACGTTCAGCACCGCGCCCTCCTCCGACGGCGTCAGATAGCGGCCCTCGCGCTCGATCGTGCCTGGCTTGCCCTCGATCACGCTCTTCGCATTGATGCTGAGGATCGCTCCGACCAGCCGCACCCCGTCGAGCGTCGGCACCACTGCGATGTTGACGTCAGCCTGCAGGCTCGCGCCACGCACATCGCGAAGCGACGGCTGGCGCATCAGCGCCTCGAAGGCGACCATCGCGCGGCGGCGAAGCAGATCGATTTCGGCGAGCGGGATCGACGCAAGATTGCGCGGCTGGTGGACGTGAATGTCGGGTCGCTTCGAGTACCAGCCGGGCAGTCCCGGCCCCGGATCGGGCGCCGTGCCTGCCCAGCGCTGCATCAGCTTCCCAGGCGCACGGCTGTCGACAGTGGCGGCATCGGCCGCGGGCACCACCGGCGCGGTCGCAAAAAGGCTCAACATGGCAAGCCTTAGGATGGAATGCTTCATCGCCTGCCCTCTCAACGCGGCAGGCCTAGCGCGCCGCCGAGCCCGCGGAGCAGGCCGCGCCGCTCTTTGGGTTGAGCGCCTGGCGTGTCGTCGTCATCGCTGCCGTCCATCAAACCGGCCATGTCGGCACCGAGCAAACCCATGTGCGTGGCTTTGGTGCGCAACTTGACCGTCCAGCCCACGGGTGCCTCGCGCGGCGCGCCGTAATTGGCTTCCGAACCATAGGCCGTCATCATCAGCATCGCCGATTCCGTCGCTTTGGCGACCGCCGCCGGCACCGCGCATTCGGTCGTCTCGGGCGCCAGCAGGATACGCTGCTGGACCAGGCGGGCGATGTCGCCCTGCTCGATATAGTCAGGCAGCGACATGCCCGGCATGCGCACCGCGCTCGACGTCCACATGATGACGGTGCCGTCTTCGCGGGCCCCGGTGACGCTCAGGATATAGCCGCGCGCCTGGGCCTGGGCCGGCCAGGAGACCTTGACCGCACCCGATGCGAGCTTGGCATCGCGCGGGTTCAGCGGCGCGAGAAAATCGCTCCCCGCAGCGACGGCGAAGCGCAGCTCGGGCGAATAGTTGCCCTGGACGAGGTGATCGCCGACGAGCGAAGCCTCGCGCGGAAGGCGTGTGCCTTTGCGTCCGCCCAGCCACTCGCCATAGGTCGCGTGGCGGCCGGTCGAGGGCGGCACCATCGCTCGCACCTGCGGGATTGCTCCGAAGGGTGACGCCGCGCCTGGCCGCATCGTCGACAGGTCGACGACGAACGGCTGCCCTGCCGGTGCCGTCTCGCCGCAACCCCAGTAGAGCTCGATACGGCCCTTGGGCTGTTGTTGCGGACCGGGTCGGAAATCGGGCCGGCCATCCGCCTTGGGGACGCCCTCCTTCGGGGTAACGAGCGGGAGGCGTTCACCCGCGCGCAGGGCCTGCGGCGGCAAGTGCTCGGCGCTCGGTGCGGCGGAGCGGCGTTGCGAGCCGAGCTGGAGCATAAGGCTCTTCTCGACACCCGCGGGCTGACCAGTGGCCATGCCGGAGACCGTCTCGGCGGAAAGCCAGTAGTCGGCTTCGACCTTGGGCCTCGGCGTCTGTTGAGCCCAGGCGGCCGTGGCGGCGACGGCGAGCGCGCCAAGCGCGGTGCCGCGGATCAGGATCGTATTCATGTCGTATTTGCTTTCGGATCAGGATTGCGAGGCCGGGGTCGGCGAGGCGAGCGATGGCGAGACGTGCAGCCGCAGGCCGGGATGATCGATGATCAAGCGTCGGTCGGCGAAAGTGTCGATCCCCAGGATCACCGCGGGTTGGTCGAGTTCGAAGCCGAGTTCCTTGAACACCGACAGGTCGGCGATGCGCGCCTTGCCGCCTTCGATCCTCGCCTCGCCGATCGTCAGCGCGCTCAAGGGTGTCTCGACGCTCGCCGTTGCGTGGTTGGTCGCGCCCTTGATGTCCGATGCCTTCACCAGGCCCGGGCTGTCCGGCTTCAATCCGATCGCCTTGGCCGCCGCCCAGTTGACCACGGTCCCGCGCGCGCCGGTATCGAGCACGGCGGGCATCTCGACACCGTTGATGCGGATGGTCAGACGCGGCGCCCGGTGCCTGTCGAGAACGATGGGAACCGAGGCCGGCAGGCCGTCGAGCATGCCGGCCTCGAGCTTCGAGGCCATGCGCCAGGTCCGGCCGGGCATATTCATCTCGACCACGAAGTCGGCGATGATGTCGGCGCCGAGAATGCCGTCGACGCCGAGCCGGTCGGTCGGCCCCGGCGGCAGCAGCATCAGCTCAGGCGAGCGGAAGCTGTGACCGGCGACCTGAAGCTCGCGCACCACCGCGGTCTCGACGGCGATCCGGCCCGAAGCGCCGTCGAGCAGATCGTCGGACGGCTTGGCGACGAGACCTGGCATTTCGGCCCTTAGCTTCGGCATGATCGTGGTGTTGCTCGCCGCCGTATCGATGACGAAGCGGCGTGGCGCCGAGCCGTCGATGCTCACCGCAACGACGGGATGACCCGAAGGCAGCACTTCGAGCGGCTGCGACGGCGCAACGGCGGAGGCATGCACCTGAGCGCCGACAAGCGCGCCGAACAGGCCGAGCGCGCCGAGGCTATGACGGTAGAAGGAACGGGCCATGACGGATCTCCTGGCGGCGGACTGCCGCGAACAGGGTCCAGCTATGACGGGTCAGCAGCGCTCTCCAGGCGCCTGCGACCAAGCAGGATGACCGCTCGGCCGGCCTGAACTGCTGCGACGAAGGCCGACTTCGGCGCGATGAAACGGGAATTTCGCCGCGGGGAAAGGCTCATCTCTTCGGCGTCCGGCTTGGTCGCCGGCTGCTGGCGACGGTGCCATCGATGGCACAGCAGCGGACCTCCGCTCCAGGAGTTTCCCATGCGACCTTTCATGCTTGCGATGACAGCGTCCGCGTTGATCTCCACCGCTTTCGCGCCGCTCCAGGCCCAGGGCCTGTTCCGGCGCCTCGCCGACGGTGTCCTGAGCGCTGCTGGCGCTGCCGATGCACCGCCCGAAGATTCTTCACGAGCGGCGACACCCGATGCTCCGAAGGCACGTCCCGCGCCGCCCCCCACAGCGGCGAAGTACCCGAGCCAGTTGGCCAAGCCCGAGAATTTCGCCGCGATCAAGCAGGCCTACGAGGATTTCGGCAAGGTGCGCTGTACGAGTTGCGAGGGCGGCTTTGCCTATGACGGCTGGCCGGTCTTCCCGCGAGACGGAACTCCGCGGCCCTACAACGGATCGCGTCATCCGCTCGGGCTGGCGGAGATCGGCCACGTCCACCGCTGGAAGGGCGCGGAAGCGGATGGCTCGATCACGATCGTGCGCGAGGAGACCATCAGCGGCTTCCGCTGCCGCCACCTCACCTATCGCCTCACCAGGGGCAATGCCTCGGCCGAGCGGCCGGGCCTGTTGTGCTGGGGCTACGCGAACCAGTTCGCCGGCTCCGAGGGCTGGAACGAGATCTACTGACGACCGGTGCCACACCCCCACCAGATGCCGGGCCGACATTCACACCAACAGGAGAACAGGGATGACCATCCTGCGCACTTTGCCGGCGCTCGCCATCGGAGCGATGTTGTCGAGCGCCGCCGCACCGGTCGCGGCCCAGCGCGGCAATGCGGCCAAATGCACGAGCGGCTGGGCGGGCACGATCCAGTATTCGCGCAACCAGGCCAACAGCGATTCCAAGACCGTGACGCGCCTCTCGGGCAAGGGCACCCAGACGACCGATTGGTCACTGAAGGCCAATTATACCGCGCAGATTGCAGTCCGCCCGGCGGCCGACGCGGAATACAGTACGGGTCTGGCGAATATCAACGCGAGCTCGGTTTCGACCGAGACCGTCGCCGCCAACGATCGGGACATCTGCCCGCACCAACGCGTGTCGCAGGGCATGTCGGGCAATTTCGTCTCTAAAAGCGAAACCCGCGCAGGCGGCAGCGGGCTCGAGGCCGGGATCGACGTGACGACCGACGCCGACACCTATACCGTCAGCGTGCGGCTCCCCGAGGTGAACGGCACCGTCTCGGGATCGGATTCGGCGAGCTTCAGCGGCCAGTGCAAGGCGAAGGAAGCGACAAGCAAGAGCATCGCCGACCTGCCGACGACGATCGACGCCATACGCTTCTCGACCGACGGTGAAGAACGGCTCAACCCCGGCGATCCCAATCGCTTGACAGGTTCATTTTCGAAGAGCGCTTATGGCGTGACCGAAACGTTGAGCTGGAACCTGCGCCGCTGTGGACCCGCGTTGCGCCTGGTCGAGGTCAAGTTCGAAGACATGCGGTTCCCGACCTGGGAAGCTTGGCAAGAGATCACCGAACAGACGGGCACGATCGATGGCAACATCGTGCGGATCAAAGCGATCGTCGCCAACGATGGCCCCGATGAGCGCGCCGCGACGGTCAAGTTCCGCGAGACCTACCAGGGCGACAAGTGGGACGCTGCCAAGCCCGATGCTCCGATCGAGGAGGTCTCGGTCTTCGTACCCTCGGGCCAGCAGCGCGAGGTGACCTTCCAATGGGATAGCTCGGGCTACGCCTGGTTCGACGACGGTCGCCCCCGCCTGGTCCAGCGGATCAGGGCAGAACTCGAAGATGCGGGCAAGAAGGTCGACGACATGACGCGCAACCTCAAGGTCGCGCCCAAGCCGGTCGTGCTCGTGCACGGGCTCTGGTCGAACTGGCGGACCTGGGAGCCTTGGCAGAACATCCTGACCACCAGCCATTCTTACGACTGGAAGGCCTTCCCCGTCGGCGAGAAACCCGAACATGGCCGGATGAGCACGGGCGAGGAGCCCGGCACCTTGGGTCCGACCAATACGATCGTCCAGAACGCCGACCAACTCGGCCGCTATGTCGAATATGCCCAGAAGGATCGCAATGCCTGGCACGTCGACATCGTAGCCCACTCGATGGGCGGACTGATCAGCCGACGCTACATCCATGCGGAGATGCCCTCCTACGCGGATGGCAAGCCGCAGGTGGCGCACCTCGTCATGCTCGGCACGCCCAATCAAGGCAGTTCCTGCGCCGATCTGATGAGCGCTGCGCTCGAACTCACGGGTCGATCGATGACCGCGCTGCAAGAATTGCAGACGAGCTCAGTGGCAAAATTCAACGCCGTGACCACCGAACGCAAGGGCGTACCGTTCTCGGTCCTGGCCGGAACAATCGTACCCCCGGTCTGCCGGATTTTCAGCATGAACGACGGCGTGGTCGCGCCGATGTCGGCAATCTGGACGATTGCCGATAACGTTCAGCAGCGGGTGCTGCACACCGACATGACGGGCACGGCGCCGTTCTCGTCCTTCGTGAAGCCGCGCCTCGCGATCGGACCGAAGGCCGCGAGGTCGAACGGAAAGCTGTCCGCGCTGACACCATGGCCGGGCATACCCGGCCCTGCGCCGCGACGTCTGATGGTGCTCGGGGTGGAGGACCCGAAGGAAACGACCGGGCCGGATTTCTCCAAGATCGTGAGGCTCGCACCGGGTCAGACGACTCAGGTGCCACTGCCGGTCGAAGACGCGCGAAACTTCGGCCTGACCTTCATGGCGGCGAACACCGTGTCGGCAACGCTGATCGACGACAAAGGCACCGTCGTCGCGATCAACCGGGCCGGCACGGCCGAGGCCTCGCAGATGTTCCGCTCGCTCTTCGTCGACCGCGCGATCGTCAAGGGCAACTGGACCCTGACACTCGCGAGCGAGGATCGGGTCGAACGCGAGATCGTTCTGGCGACTTGGTCGAACGCGAGCTGAGGCTCAGCGCGTGGCGCTGGGGCCGGTGCGGTATCCGGGCTGCGCCGGCTCGCCGAAGGCCGCGAGAATGCGGGACTGGCGATCCGCCAGCGCATCGCGGTACTCGGGGTGCGTGACGACATAGGGCTCGTCGTTCTCGACCGCGCGGACCACGGCACGGCCCAGCCAGATCGGATCCATCATGTTCGCGCGCGTCAGGCCGTTCGCATCGGCCTCGGACATGCGGCTGCGAGTCAGGCCGGGAAACAAGGTCGATACGCCTACGCCGGCCGGGGCAAGCTCGTCGCGCACCGCGTCGGACAGCCCGAGCACGGCGAACTTGCTCGCCGAATAGGCCGCGAAGCTGGCGAAAGGGCTCAGGCCGTTCATCGACGAGGTGTTGACGATATGGCCGCTGCCGCGCGCGATCATCTGCGGCGCGAAGGTCTTGATGCCATTGAAGACTCCGGTCACGTTGATCGCCATCAACCGCTCGAACGTCTCGGGCGAGAGCTCGACGAGTGGCTTGAAGCCGGTGGAGATGCCGGCGTTGTTGCACAGCACATCGATCGCGCCGACCGCCTCGCTCGCCGCCCGCCAGCTGGCGAGATCGCGGACATCGAGCGTGATCGCGCGCGCCTCGGCCGAAGCCGGCAGCCTGGCGGATTCCTGTTCGGCGAAATCGCGTTCGATATCCGCGAGGACGATCCGGGCGCCGCGCTCGGCGAAGGCCTGCGCCATGCCCGCGCCGATCCCACCGCCGCCGCCGGTGATGAAGACGGTCTTTCCGGTCAGTTCGAACATGTCTGCACTCCTCGGTCGGCGGTCGAACGGGTGATCCGCATGCGATCGCGCCATGGCGCGGACTTCGTTTCGTCGGGCCCCTGGATCTCGACGGCCAGGGCAACGTGCGCGAGCGAGAGCATCAGGTTCATCAGCCGCTGCTCGGCAGGCGAAAACGCCCCTAGCGCATGCGTGTCCAGATGCTCGAGCGCGGCATCGAGCAGCGGGCTGGCAGCGCCGAAGAAGGTGGCTCGCTCCTCAGCCGTGGACAGGCTGCGACGCGCGGCGCGCTCGGCGGTACCGTCGAGCGCCCACCGGTCGACGAAGCCCTCGAGCGCCGCGAAGCCTTCGGGAAGAACCGCGATGGTCACGCCACTTCCCCCGTTTCGCAGGCCTGCTCCTGAACCCTTCGATCAACCTCGTTGAACAGGTGGCGGCATAGAGCCTCCATGCTCTGGAAATGGATGTGATCGAGCGCGCCGCTCGACAGGCCGCTCTGCCCGCGCTCGATCATAGCGATGTCTTCGCAATGGATGTCGCGGATCTGCGCAAGCGAATATTCGCGCGCGAAGCGCTGGCTCGCATCGCGATCCTCGCCCACCCAATAGACCCGCACGACCCCGCGCGAGCGATCCGCCGAGATCGGATAGACCGTATGCGAGAAGGGCTGCGTCGGCGTGCCGATGACGAAGAGGTTGGGAAAGAACGCGAGGTAGTCGCGCCCATAGGGCAGATCGAGCAAACCCTGCTCGGCCAGCGCCGGAATGCCGCGCATCGTGGCGGCACGCTGGAACGGCTTGAGATCGGGCTCGGGGTTCGCCCAGATGCGCTGCGTGCGATGCGGCCCTTCGAAGCCCATGCTGGCGGGATAGCCGAACTGGTTGTCGCCGCCGATACCCGCGCCGCCCGAGCGCGGATGGATGAAGCGCAGGTGATAATTCTCCTGGAAGTTGTCGTAGGTCAGCTTCCAGTTGGCGGCGATCTCGTAGGTATATTCGGCGAAGGTCGTCGCCTGGGCGACGGGCATCTGTTCGAGCCGCTCGGCATAGCTGCCGAGCCACGCCCGCAGCGGAGCGGCGTCGGGATCGAAGTTCACGAACAGCATGCCGCCACATTCCTGCAGCGCGACCTCGCGCAGCGCGCAGTCCTTCTTGTCGAGCCGGAACGCTTCGAAATCGGGCGCGGATAGCAGCGCGCCGTCGGTGCCGAAGGTCCACATGTGGTAAGGGCAGCTGAATTTCGCCTGCCGCCCCGCCGCCTCGTCCACCAGCCGGGTTCCGCGATGCGGGCAGACGTTGTGGAAGGCCCGCACCTGTCCGTCACGGCCGCGGACGATCAGCAGAGAGGCGCGTGCGAATTCGAGATCGCGGCGTACGAAGCTGCCCGGCTCGGCGAGTTCGCAGACATGGCCGACATGAATCCAGCTCTTGAGGAAGACCGCGCGCCGTTCGAGTTCGAAATAGGCGGGGTCGTAATAGGGCTTGGCCGGTACCGGATCGGTGCCCAGCCAGGACAGCTCATCGTCGGGAATGCGCTGAAAGGGAGTGACGGCAGGCTTCACGCGCGAATCCTTTCGTTGCGATCGCTGCCACCTTCGTACCTCACCCGTCCAAAACTTCCAACACATGTGTTGGAAGTTTTCTATTTCCGCAAAAGCCCGTCGCGGCGTAGCATGCGCTGCTGTTCGACGCGGAAGCGTTCGATCACCTCGTCTTCGCTGAGATCGGGCCGGACGCTGCTCTGGAACACGCGCGGGCCGATGATCGCCCCGGCGAGCAGGAAGGTGCAGTAGACCTCGACGTCGATATCGCCGACATCACCTTCGCCGCTTGGTCCAGGTCCGTGCTGCCGGCTGGCGGCGATGAATTCGTCCCATTTGGGATAGCGGGTGCGGATATCGCCGGGCGCGATGAACTGTTCGATCCACAGCTTGATCAGATCGGGGTTCTCGAGCACGAAGCGTGCGACGAAGTCGATCCGCTCCTGCTGGCTTTCCGAACTGGCGAAGCCCCTCGTCAATTGCTCCGACGACCATGTGCTCACGGCCTCGAGCAGCGCTTCGCGGCTGGCGAAGTGGTAGTAGACCGTGGCGCGGTTCATGCCCACGGCACGCGCCAACCCGGCCACGGAAAGCGATTCGACGCCCTTTTCGGAAATCAGCGCGACCGAGGCCTCTATCAAGGCCTGATGCGTCGCGTCGAAGGTCCGGTTCCGCCGCGACTGCGCGGGACGATCGGCCTTGGTCGGGCCTGTCATGCGCGCAGACCACCGGGCAAGGTTCCGGTCTGACGCAGGGCCTCGCCCAGCGCGAGCGCCGCCGACGAGGCGAGGTTCATCGACCGCACCTGCGGCCGCATCGGTATCCGCACCCGGGCCTCACAGGCTCCGGCCACCTCGATGGGCACGCCTGCACTTTCCTTGCCGAAAAGGAGGACGTCGTCGGGAGCGAAATGGAAATCGTAGATCGAACTCTCGCTCTTGGTGGTGAACAGCACCAGCCTTTGCGATCCCATCGCGGCCTGAAACACGCCGAAATCGGCGTGCCGGGTCACCTTAACATGATCGATGTAGTCCATGGCCGCGCGACGGACGCGGCGGTCGTCCCAGACGAAGCCCAGCGGCTCGATGAGGTCCACGTCCACACCCAGGCAGGCACCCAGGCGCAGAACCGCGCCGACGTTCCCGGCGATTTCGGGCTCGAAGAGAGCAATGTGCATTGCGGCTGCTTGGCGTCTGCAACGACGCTGCGCAAGTCTTGCAACATGGAGCCGGATCCGGGCGACGCGTTCGTCCGAAATCCGCTCCCGGCTCACATCGACGTCTGAGTGATCGGCAGGCCGGCGCAGAGCCAGACCAGATCGGCGACCGGCCCGATCGCGTCGCTCTTCCGGCAGATCGAAAGCGAATATTCGACCGTCCGCGAATTCGCCATGACCACCAGGTCATCGCCGGACATTAAAAGTTTACGTCAACGAAAGCGCTGCCGAGCCATGCCCGCATACCGAACGAGGCATAAACCTAGCCAGCAAGCTTGAAGCGGACAGAAAGGCATCGCTTGATGCCAACCTAGATCGGGGCAATCACGCGCGAATTCGCGATCGCCCGCCCCTGCATAGTGGGCAAGGCTGGGCGATCGCTCGATAGAGCAAACGCCCCAAGCGTAAATGATCAGTCGTGAGCGGCGACAGCCAGGAACAGGCGATCGAGACCAGCGTCATAGCGCAGATCGAGCCCAGCGCTGCGCAGCGTGGCGAAGCTCAGATAGTCTTGCGCCGCACCGGTCGCGTTGAGCCGCGCGAAAGTCGCGTCGTCCATCAGCGGGCGAACGAGACCGAGCACGTCGGAGAGCCGCATCGAGATCGCGTTGTTCGAGTCGATGACCAGCGACACTCGGCCACCAGGCGTGCCGTTGACCACGACCGCCATGTTCATCTCGAGCCCACGGGCGGTCACCTTGTAGCGCTCACCGCTCGCCGAGGGCGACGGCGTCGAGGCCTTCGCGAGCTTCGTCACCGTAACCGGTGCCAGCACAGCAGGCTTGGCGGCCTGGCTCGCTGCGCGGACGGCCTGAGGCGCAAACCGAGCCGGCGGAACCGCCGAGATCTGCTCGATGTAGATGGCTTCCGAAATGCCGCTGGGCGTAGCCGAGAAAGGCGTCGCCACGGCAAAGCCAGCGGCAGAAGACGGTGCCATCGGCGCGAGCGCCGAGATCTGGTCTACGTGGATGAGGTCGGACATGGCCGGCCGCATGGCGGCCACCGGCGCCACCGGTTTTGCATTGGAAACCGAAACCAGCGCCTGCCCAGCCTCTTCGACCGGCATTGCCGGCGAGACCGTCTGCATCGTGGGCTCCGCGATCGGCTCTGCAATCGGCGCGACCAGAGCGACCGTCTCGGCACGCGGAGTCGCGTTAGCCGGCGCTGCGATCGGCAGTTGCGCAACCAGCGCAGCCATCTCGACGCTCGGCGCAGCCGGCGTCGGCGCCGCGATCGGCAGTTGCGCGACCAGCGCAGCCATCTCGGCACGCGGCGTCACAGCCACCGGCACCGCGATCGGCGACGGCACGACCAGCGCAAGTGTGTCTGCCCTTGGCGTCGCGGCCACCGGCGCGGCGATCGGCGACGGCGCAACCAGGGCAACTGCCTCGACACTTGACACGGCGGGCACGGACGTCGGCAGCATGGCGACCGGTCCAACCGCCAAGACGGGCGCAGCCGGCGCCACCGCAACGGCAGTTTCGGCCGGAAGTGCTGCGAACTCGCGCTCAGACGCCGCCGTCAGCTTCGACGGCGCGGCGCGCTTGGCCCATTTGACCGGAGAAGCAGCGGGCCGCCGAACCTCGGGCGTCGCGACCAAGGCGGTTGCAACCTGACGCGAAGGCTGGGCGACGGTCCATTCGATAGGCACGGCACCTGCGCCGACCACCAGCATTCCCAATGCGACCGATCCCAAGGCGCTGTTGCGCAGCTTGATCGATCCGAAGTTCTTGGTTGCCCCCATTTCGCCATCCCCGTTCCGTTAGCGAATCCCCGTAAGCGCTGATGATTAATGCAATCAGCAGCTCGGCGCCAGCGAAACGCGCGGGGCGGGCCGGCACAGCGCGATGGGGTGCCGCTCAACCGCAGAAAGTGAACCTTTCAGACATGCAAGCCTAGAGACAACATAGTTAACGTCACAGCGCAGATCGCGAGGACATAGAACACATCTATGCCCCATATATCCTATTGAGGTCTGGCGTGATGAGTGCACTCTTACGATGCTCGCTCGAGATAAAGTCCGCGCGAGCGGGCATCACCCTGGTCGATTGTCGCGCCTGATGGGCCGCAGAACACGGGGGTAAGCGGTACGAGGCAAGGCATATGAACGGGGTTCGCGTCGGAAACAGAATCATCGGCGCACAGTCGCCGGTGACGGTCGGCTGGGAAAACATCCCGCGCGTGGAAGGCGGACCGGTCAAGCAGTTCGTCTTCACCTGGTTCCAGCCCGCGGTGCTCTTCGCGCTTGTCGCCTTCTGGTACTATGCGCCGAATTCGATTGCCAAGGCCTCCACCGCGATCGGCATCGGCATCGGCCTCAAGGTCCTGCTGCTCGCGCTCGAATGGGTCAATCCGCGCTTCAAGAGCTGGCAGCTGACCTGGAAGGAAGCCGCCATCGATCTGTTCTATGTCGGGCTCGGCTATACAATCCTGCGCCTGATAGAGGGCTATATCGGCGACGGCGTGATGATCGAGGGCATTCAGAACGCGTTCGACTGGGAAAAGCTGGCCTGGTTCACCACCCTGCCGCTGCTCGTCCAGGCCGTGCTGATCTCGGTCATCTTCGATTTCGGGCAATACTGGATGCACCGCGGCATGCACAACTGGCACCCGTTGTGGCTGACTCATGCGCCGCACCATTACATCACCCAGCTCAACATCAACAAAGGCGCAGTCGGCAATCCGATCGAGCTGTTCCTGATCGGGCTCGGCATCGGCGGTTTCTTCGACTTCCTGCCGCGCGCTGCGCTGCTCGCCGGCACCTTCGGCATGGCGGTCAGCACCTATCAACACATCAACGTACGCTTCAACACGCCGCGCTGGTGGCGATTCCTGTTCAACACGACCGAGCACCACAGCGTCCACCACTCGCAGGACTACGAGGCCAGCCGCAGCAATTACTCGAGCACCTGGATCATCATCGACCGCATGTTCGGCACCTGCGTCGACGGTGAGGCCGAGCTGCTGGGCATGGAAGGCGGCCGCAAGATGTCGATCCGCGAGACGATGACCTTTCCCTTCACCGAAGGCTGGAAGTCGTTGAAGGAGAAGTTCGGTCGCGATCGCTATGGACAGGCGATGCCTGGGCCGATCGCCGCGGAATGGCCGGCCGAGTAACGGACGCCGCTTCGACCGCCCGGTTCGCTGCCCACGCTCAAGGACCTTCCGTGAACGGACGCCTCATCGACTGGATCTGGACCATCCGGGGCAGTGTCGAACTGCCCCCTGAACAATCGCGCGAAGATGCCTTCGACCGACTGGATCCGCTATTCCACGAAAGCGGCACAAGCCGCGATCGGACGGGTGACGCGCTGACCTTCGACAAGAAGGACCAGGCGGCGCAGGACAAGATGTCGATCTTCGATAGCGGCGTCCTGTGGATCGAGCAGGGCAAAGCCGGCGGCATGCTGCACTATCGCCTGACCAGCCGGGCGCTGCTGTTCTGCTTCCTGGCGCCGCTGCTGTTCCTCGCCTTCGCCGGACTGACGATCGCGGTCGGCAAAATAGACAAGCCGGCGGCGGAGACGGCAGCGAAGAAGCCCGAAAAGAAGGACGTGATCCGCGAGCTCAACCCGGTAGACAAGTTCCTCGGCGCCCCTGCGCCGGAAAAGCCGAAGAAGGACGACAAGACGAAGGACAAGGACGAAGGGCCCTCGCCGATCTCGGCCTATGTCTTCGCAGCACTTTTCGCCGTGCTTTACGTCGTCGGGCGGATCCTTGAGGATCGGCTTATACGCCGGCTGTTCCGGAAGCGCCTGCGCGATGACTCGTCCGATAGCCGACAGGCCGTCGCCTAGCGGTCCTTAGCTGTCAGCCGCGACGAGTTCGATGCTCAGCGGCGCCGCGCCCTCGACGACGGCGATCAGGCGATCGACGTTCGGATGTGCGCCCGGACGGTTGCGCGCATCGGCGGTATGTTCGGCGAACACCGCCAGACCGTGATCGGCCGCCTGGGCATCGAGGCTGGCGAAGTGCTCCTTCAGATACCGGTAGACCGCCAGCGAGCCCTGCTTGCCCGCCTGGTTCTCGATGCTGGCGACAACCGCGCCCGCCTCGTCGACGAGATGGATCCGCGCGATGCCTTCGATCGACGGCAGCTGCGCGAGATTGTCCTTGAAGCTTGCAGTGGGTTCGATCGTCGCCGGCATGTCAGGAGCTCCTCAGTGAATCGCGGGCGGCGCCTGTAACATCGGATCACGGCCGAAGCCATGCGCCCGCGCGACGATCGCGCCCGCTCCATCCTATCCGCCGCGACGTCCGACAAAGCCTGCGGCGAGGCGTCCGACTTCGGCCAGGGCACCGGTCGAGGCCGGGTCCATCGGCTCGGCCAGCCGCTCGGGCTCGAAATAAGCAGTGACGATGACCGGCGAAGCGCCAGCCGGCCCGCCGAAGGCGAGATCGACGTAAGTGTGCCGGGCTTCGTTGATGCCCGTCCCCGTCTTGTCGCCCGAGACCCAATCGACTGGAAATCCGGCACGGATGCGATCGCGCCCCGTTGCCACGGCGATCATCCATTCGCGCAAGGTGTTGCGGCTCCCGGGTGCCAGAACTTCGCCGAGCACGAGCTTGGCCAGAGTTGCAGCCATCGCCGCGGGCGTGGTCGTGTCGAGTTCGGCACCAGGCGGCGTGAGGTTGAGCTCGGGCTCGTAGCGATCGAGCCGGCTGACCGTGTCACCCGTCGAACGCCAGAAGCGCGTCACCGCCTCGGGCCCGCCGAAGCGCCGCAGCAGGACGTTCGCCGCGGTATTATCGCTGGTCACCAGAGTGGCTCGCGCCAGCTCGCCCACGGGAAGTCCGTCGGCGATATGCAGGGACGTCACCGGGCTGGTCGAGAGCATGTCGGCCTTGGACCAATGCAGGATCTCGTCGAGATCGACCTCGCCCTTGTCGGCTCGGCCGAGCAGCATGGCGGCCAGCGAGAGCTTAAACGAGCTGCAATGGGCAAAGCGCTCGTGCGCGCGCCAGCCGAAGCTGCTGCCACTGGCCGGATCGAGCACGAAAGCCCCGAGCCGCCCGCGCGCGGTCTGCTCGATCCGCTTCAGCGTCGCCACCTCGCGAGCAAAGTTGCCCCCAGCTTTGCCGATGGCGGGCGATGCCGCTTGGCCACACCCGGCCACCAGAGCAGCCGCCGCGCCGACCAGCGCGCTACGTCGATCGATCATCGAATTTTCTCCCTATGGTCAAGATATCGCGAGCAATCTCCGTGGGTTTGACGCTTCGGGCAAATGATGGTTTCTGCGGTCCGCCCCCAGAAAAACTAGGAACAAGCATGGATATCCGCGCGCTTTCGCTCAACACCCTGCGCGCCTTCGAAGCCGCGGCGCGGCACCTCAACTTCACCCGCGCGGCCGACGAGCTCTGCGTCACCCAGGCCGCGGTCAGCCAGCAGGTGAGGATGCTCGAGACCCATATCGGCAAGGCGCTGTTTCGCCGGACGACGCGCGGCCTGGTGCTGAGCGACGAAGGCGTCGTGCTCGCTCCCGTCGTCTCCGACGCGCTCGGCCGAATGAGCGCGGCGCTTGCCGTCGTCGCCGGACAGGGCGTCCGAGAAATTCTGACGGTGGGTGCGGTCGGCACTTTCGCGGTCAGCTTCCTGATCGAGCGCCTCCCCGATTTCCAGGCCGCCCATCCCGGCATCGAGGTCCGTCTGCTGACCAACAACAATGCGGTAGACCTCTGGACCGAGAGCCTGGATCTGGCGATCCGCTTCGGCGACGGATCCTGGCATGGCGTTGCCACCGAACGGCTGATGCCCGCTCCGATGACGCCGATGTGCAGCCCGCGCCTGGCCGACCAAATCCGCCATCCCGGCGACCTCGCACGATTCACCCTGCTGAGGTCCTACCGCCTGCAGGACTGGGCCGCTTGGTTCGAGCAGGCCCAGGTCAAAGGCACGGTCGCCAACGGGCCGGTCTTCGACGCTTCGCACCTGATGGCCACGGCGGCGATCCGCGGCATGGGCGTCGCGCTGCTGCCGCTGGCGATGTTCGGGCGCGAGCGCGAGAGCGGGCTGCTGGTTAATCCCTTCGATCTCGCGGTCGATCGCGGCAGCTATTGGCTGACCCGGCTGTCCTCGCGCCCCATGTCCGACGCGATGCATGCCTTTTCGGACTGGTTGATCGGCCTCACCCGCACGCACCCTTGAGCCTCGCGGCGATGGCCGAGACCCCCTCTCGAGGCTCATCCACCCTTTCGTGTTTCGCGCGACATTGCGCCTTCCCAGGCGAGAGTGATGCTATCGGGCAACTCTCCACAAAATACGTGAAATCCGGCTCTGCGAGCCAATTGTATCCATTTCCCGGATGCGTTAGCCACGCCTTATGCAATGCCACTAAGGCAATCAATCCAAAGGGGGGACACGATGTTTATCGGCAGGTTTGCGCTTCTGGCTGGGGCAGCCTCGGGCGCTATTCTCGCGGCTGCGCCCGCATATGCACAGAGCGCCTCGGCAGAGGCGAGCGGGACGGACATCGTCGTGACCGCCCGCCGCACCGAGGAACGCCTCCAGGACGTTCCGATCTCGATCACGGTCTACAACGCCGAACAGATCTCCAATCGCAACATCGCCGTCGCCTCCGACCTGGCGACCTATACCCCGTCACTCTCGGTCAACGCCCGCTACGGCGCGGAAAAGGCAGCCTTCTCGTTGCGCGGCTTCAATCAGGACCAGTCGACCGCGCCAACCGTCGGCGTCTACTTCGCCGACGTCGTCGGCGTGCGCGCGCAGGGCGGCACCACTTCGGGCAACACCGTTGGCGCCGGCTCGTTCACCGACCTGCAGAACGTGCAGGTGCTGAAGGGACCTCAGGGCACGCTGTTCGGCCGCAACACGACCGGCGGCGCGGTTCTGCTCGTTCCGCAGAAGCCGACCGATCGCCTCGAGGGCTACGTCGAGGGCACTTACGGCAACTTTGACCAGAAGCGCGTCCAGGCGGCGCTCAACATCCCGCTGGCCGATACCTTCAAGGTCCGCCTCTCGCTCGACCGCAACAAGCGCGATGGCTACATGAACAACAAGTCGGGCATCGGCCCCGACAACTACAACGACACCGACTATGTCTATGGCCGCCTCAGCATCGTCGCCGATCTGACGCCAGACCTCGAGAACTACTTCATCGGCACCTACAGCCGCTCGGATACCAACGGCTATGCCACGCGCTATACGGCCTGCGACCGCAACTTCGTGCCCAGCGCGACGACCTTCATCCGTTATCTGACCGCCCAGGCCGGTTGCGCGCAGATCGATCGCCAAGCCGCGCGCGGCGACAGCCTGTTCGACGTCGACGTCAACAACGCCAATCCGCGCATCCTGCTCGAGCAGTGGCAGGTGATCAACACCACGACCTGGCGCGCCAGCGACACGCTCACAGTTAAGAACATCATGAGCTACGGCGAATTCCGCGAGGACGCCGCCTTCTCGCTCTACAGCGACAACTTCCGCTTCCCCGACACGCCGATCACGCGCGCGCAGTTCCCGCAGCTCATCGGCAATCCGTTCCAGTACATCCGTCTCGCCACCCAGCCGGGCTTCCACGCCTCGGCCGAATCGACGGCGACCGAGGAACTGCAAATCCAAGGCAATTCGGCCGACGGCAAGTTCAACTTCGTGCTCGGCGGCTATCTGGAATTCAGCCGTCCGCTCGGCTTCAACCAGCAGCGTACGGGCATTTACGGCAATTGCGTCGATCCCGGCACCTTGAACTGCGCGGGCGGCCTGCCGCTGGTGCCGCTGTCGGCTACCTTCACCGCACCGGGCGCGGTCATTTCGGAATCGCGCACCAAGCTGGCCTTCGACAACCACGGCATCTTCGCCCAGGCGACCTACAAGTTCACCGACCAGCTCGCGCTGACCGGCGGCTTCCGCTACACCTTCGACAAGATCGTCGGCTATTCGGAAAGCAACCGCTACACCTTCGCGACCATTCCCGGCTCCGGCACGATTCCGGTGGCGCGTTCGTGCAACGACAATTTCAATCACCCCACGGTCAACCTGCTGACGAACGGCGGCAACACCGCGGCCTGCGGCACGACGATCGTCAACAAGTCGAGCAAGCCGACCTGGCTGATCGACCTCGATTTCAAGCCTACGCCCGACACGCTGTTCTATGCGAAGTGGGCGCGCGGCTATCGTCAGGGCGGCGTCAACTTCACCAACCCGGGGCTTGAGACCTGGAATCCGGAAAAGGTGGATTCCTACGAACTCGGCGCGAAGCTGACCTTCCGCGGTACGGTGAACGGCTATTTCAACCTCGCCGGCTTCTACAACGACTTCAGCAACCAGCAGATCTTCGGCGGTCTCGTCGCCAAGCAGGGCAGCGGCATCGCCGGCGGCGCGGCGATCATCAATGCCGGCAAGTCCACGATCAAGGGCGCCGAGGTCGACGCGGGCGTGACCCTCTTCGACGCGCTCAACCTGACGCTCGGCTACACCTACCTCGACACCAAGATCAAGGAACTGGTCCCGCCGGTGCTGGCCCCGCAGAGCCCGTTCGAACGCGTCCTGCCGCGCGGCGCGGTGGGCAGCCCGCTGACCTATTCGCCCAAGCACCGCCTCACGCTTGCGGCCGAATACAACCTGCCGCTGAACGACGACCTAGGTCGCCTGTCGATCGGCGCGAACTACGTCTACACCTCGAGCCAGCTCGTCGACGGCAACCTGAGCATCGCCGCGACGAACATCGTCAATGCCAACCTCGGCTGGAAGAACATCGCCGGCTCGAACATCGACCTGACGGGTTTCGTCACCAACCTGACGAACAAGACCTACTTCTCGACGGCCGGGGGCGGTTTCGACTCGCTGGGCGTCTACGACTGGCTGCTGGCTCCGCCGCGTATGTATGGCGTTCGCCTGCGGGTGAACTTCGGCCGCTGATCTCGGAGTAGGTCGACCGAACCGATTATCTTGAACCTGGCCCCGCTTCGGCGGGGCTTTTTCTTGCCGGCGAGGGATTGCGGTTGCACGCTGGTCGCCGCTGGCGTCCGGCGCGTTCGAATGTAGGATGCCGGGCAAAGCCCTTGCCCGGAGATCGACACCGATGCGCTTGCCCCTTCTCGCCGCCCTGCTCCTCTCAAGCACCGCCGCCTTCGCCGACGCCGAACGCCCCGCGGCGCTGGTCGTCGATGGCGCGCCACCGGTACCCGATGCGGTGGTCGACGAGACGCGGCCCTACATGGAGTTCCGCACCGCCGGTTTCGCCGGCTGGAACGCCACCGACCGCGCAATGCTGATCAGCACGCGCTTCGCCAACACCGCGCAGCTCCACGTGGTCAAGCAGCCGATGGGTGCCCGCACCCAGGTCAGCTTCGAGGCGGAACCCGTGGGCGGATCATGGTCCCCCACCGGCGACGCCCTGCTCGTGGTCAAGGACAAGGGCGGCGACGAGTTCTTCCAGCTCTACACGCTCAAAGAAGGCCGGCTCACGCTGCTGACCGACGGCAAGAGCCGCAACGCCTTCGGCGCCTGGAGCCACGACGGCAAGCAGATCGGTTACAGCTCAACCCGTCGCAACGGCACCGACAGCGACCTCTATGTCGCTGATCCGCGCAATCCCAGGTCGAGCCGCATGGTCGCGCAGGTCAAAGGCGGCGGCTGGCAGATCGCCGATTTTGCGCCGGACGGGAAGCGTGCGGTCGTGGTGGAATATGTGTCTATCACAAAGTCCAACCTCCACCTGCTCGATCTCGCCAGCGGCAAGCTGACGCCGATCGGCGATCACACGCGCACGATCGCCTATGGCGAAGCCAAGTTCGCCCCCGACGGCACGCTGTGGGTCACGAGCGACGAGGGCTCGGACTTCCAGCGCCTCGGCACCGTCGACTTGCCCGGCGGCGCCTTCACCGCCCGCAATCCCGAGCAGCGCTGGGATGTGGAAACCTTCGAGATCGCCAAGGACGGCAGCTTCATCGCCTATTCGGTGAACGAGGCCGGCGCGAGCAAGCTGCGTCTGCTCGACCCCAAGGCCGGCCGCGGCAGCGCGGCGGTGCGCGACGTGCCGGGCCTACCGCTCGGCACTCTCGGCAACATGAAGATCGCGCCCTGGGGCACGGTGGGTTTCAGCTTCAGCTCGTCGCGGTCGCCGTCGGACGCCTATTCTGTCGACCCCGCCAGCCTCGCGGTCACCCGCTGGACCCAGAGCGAGACCGGCGGCCTCGATCCCCAGGTCAACGTCGAACCGCGTCTGGTCGAAGTGAGGAGCTTCGATGGCGAACGCGTTTCGGGCTTTCTTTACAGTCCCGACGCGAAGAAGTTCCCTGGCAAGCGCCCGCTTATCGTCAACATCCACGGCGGCCCCGAAGGCCAGTCGCGCCCTGGCTTCCTCGGCCGCAACAACTATCTGGTCAACGAACTCGGCATCGCCGTTTTCTACCCGAACGTGCGCGGCTCGACGGGCTTCGGCAAGCGCTTCGTCAGTCTCGACAACGGACCGTTCAAGCGCGAGGATTCGGTGCAGGACATCGGCGCCTTCCTGGATAGCCTGAGCAAGGCGCCCACGATCGATCCGGCGCGCATGGCGGTGACCGGCGGTTCTTACGGCGGCTACATGTGCTATGCCTCGGCCATCCGCTACGGGGCGCGGCTCAAGGGCGCGAACTGCGTGGTCGCGATTTCCGACTTCGTGACCTTCCTGGAGAACACGCAGAGCTATCGCCGCGATCTGCGCCGCGTCGAATACGGCGACGAGCGCGATCCCGCCCAGCGCGCCAAGCTGGCGGCGATCTCCCCGCTCACCAGCGTCGACAAGCTCACGATCCCGCTGATGGTCGTGACCGGCGGCAACGATCCGCGCGTGCCGGCTTCGGAGGCGGACCAGATCGTCAAGGCCGTCCGCGCCAAGGGACGGCCTGCCTGGCACCTGCTCGGCCAGAACGAAGGCCACGGCTTCGCCAAGAAGGAGAACGCCGACTACCAGTTCTGGACCGGCCTGCTGTTCTGGCGCCAGACGCTGCTGGGCGAGAAGAGCGGCGGGAGCCGGTAAACCGCTCCCGCTCGATTCACCCTGGCGCCGAACTCGGCGAAGCGATCGTCGCGGGCGTTCGCGCCGCGGCCGTGAGGGCGGCCAGGGCAAGAATGGCCGCGGCGATCACGAAGCTGAGCCCCGGCAGGCTGGAACTCGACGCGGCATAGACCCAGCCGAAGAACACCGGCCCGACGATCCCCGCCACGCTGGCGAGGCTCTGCATCGCTCCCTGCAACTGGCCCTGCTCACTCTCGGGCACGCGGCGCGACAGCATCGACTTGAGCGTCGGCTCGGCCAGCCCCATCAGCGAGGCCGGGATCATCGCCGCAACGAAGAGCGCGGCGTTCGGCGCGAGGCCCATGGCCAGGAAACTCACCATGCCGCCGATGAGCCCAACGATCGTCGTGCGGCGATCGCCGAAGCGCGCCGTCGCCGGGCCGACCGCGGTTCCCTGCACGATCAGGTCGAGCACGCTAGAGAAGGCCAGCAGTGCGCCGACCTGCAATGTCGAGAGCCCATGCCGATGCCCGGCGAAGAGCACGAAAACGGTCATGAACAGGCGGTGCGAGAAGGTCAGCAGGAATACGCTGAGCGCGAGCCGGCTGAGTTCGCGCCGCCCGCCCACCATCCGCAAGGCCGCGACGGGGCTGGCGGAACGCCAGGTCAGTGGCCGGCGACGTTCACGCGGCAAGGATTCAGGCAGAACGACCAGCCCATAGAGGAAGGCCGCACCGGAAAAGCCGGCCGCGGCCCAGAACGGCAGCCGCGGCGACACTTCGCCCAGAATGCCGCCGATGGCCGGACCGAGCACGAAGCCCGCCGAGATCGCCGCACCGATCAGTCCGAAGGCGCGGGCACGACGCTCGGGCGCTGTGACGTCGGCCATATAGGCAAACAGCGCGGTGGCGCTCGCCGAGGTGATCCCGCCGATGACACGCCCGATCACGAGCCACCAGAGGTTGGGCGCGACCGCCATGAGGACCCAGTCGAGCATCAGCCCTGCGGTGGAGATCAGGATCACCGGGCGGCGCCCGAACCGATCGGACAGGCTCCCGATCATCGGCGCGCAGACGAACTGCATCAGCGCCCAAAGGCTGCCGATGATACCCGTCCAGATGCCCGCGGCAGCGAGCGAACCGGTCAGGTCCTCGATCAGGCCAGGTAGCACGGGCATGACGATGCCCATCGCCATCATGTCCAGAAACGCCGCGATGAGAATCATCCAGATGGCCGACTGCCGCAAGGCGTTATCCATGGCGCTCCCCCCTCGCTCTACCGCGATTAGAGGTCCGCCGCGCGGCCATGTCAATCCGATCGCCTATCATGGGAAAGCGACTGTGGCCCCCACAGCCTGCGTCAGAGTTCGGCCGGCATTAGGACCTTCGAGTCAGCGACGCAGCATGCGGGTCAACACGCGGGCCTCGGCGCGAAGCAAGACCTCCGGCATGAGGCTCTCCTCAGGCCACAGATGCAAGGCCGCGGCAATGCGATCGATGGCACTTACCAGGACGACCGCTTCCGCGTTGGCATCGACGCGCGATACGGCCTGGCCCTGAAGTCCCACCTCGACGATCCGCTCGGTGATGCCCTCGAGTATCGGCAGAGCGATGCGCAGGACCAGTTGGTTGAAGCGCTTGTTGCCGCGATCGGCTTCCATGTTGCGGTAGAGCAGGAGCGGGCCATGCTCGGCCCAGATGGCGCAATAGCCGCGAACGAAGGCGAGCGCATCGTCTTCGAGCCGCTCGTCCACGCGGAGGAATGCATCGTCATCGAACAGATGCGAGACATCCTGGGTGATTTCCTCGCAGAGCGCCCAGAGAATGTCTTCGACGTTCTCGAAATAGACATAGAAGGTGGGCGGCGAGGTGCCCGCTTCCTTGCTGATGGCCGCGGCCGAAAGGCTCAAAGGCGAATTTGCGTCGAGCAGCCTCCGGGCGCTTGCCATCAACAGCGAGCGTGTCTTGTTGCCCTTGGCTCCCAGAGCCATGGCCTTCTTGACGAGCTTTTGCCCCCGCTGCTCCCCTTCGGCGACCGGCAGGGGAGCCTTCGTGACGCGCTTGGACATTGCCATCGTGCTGTGCAGCCGCCCTTCGAATGGAACCCTATCCAACGCACTATCCGAAGGATGGCGACAAGTAACCCCGATGCGGGATCGACGAGTGATCGAGCGTCCATTCCGAGCTTTCGCGATCGGGCCGGATTCCAGCGAAGATGAGTATGATCGGCGAGGTCCGGCAAGCCGTCGCCTGACCTCGTGACGCGCTCACCCTATTGGGGGCAATTTCGCGACGATCTCTTCGCCGAACCATTGGACATTCTCGGCGAATGCGGCGCGGCTGGGCGCCGGGAGGCCCACGGTGGTCCAAGTGACGCCAGCCTCTGCCAGTTCGCCATAGGCATCGATGGCTTGGGCAACCCCGGCGGGGTCTTGCGGTGCCAGTGCACCGCCATCGAGGCGGCCCATGCAGATCGTCAGCGGGCTGGTCCGGCCGATATCGTCGGCATAGGCCCGGCGCATAGGCGATCTTCTCCTGCAGATGGGCGATGGTTGAGAGTTCGTCGGTGCGCGCGGTCTTGGTGACGACGCCGGCGACCGGGAACGGCGACCAGCGATCGCACAGCGCGACCGCGCGACGGATCGCCGGGTTCGCATTGCCACCGGCCCCGGATCGGAATGCCCTCCGCCCGTGGCGGTCGCGGCAGGATTACGACGTCGCGCGCGGTGAAACGCGGGCCTTCATGCTGCACCGGTTCACCCGTCCAGGCCTGGCGCAGGATATGGATGGATTCGTCGGTAATCTCGCCGCGATCCTCGAACGACACGCCGACCGCGGCATATTCTGGCTTCAGATAGCCGGTGCCGATCCCGAGGATGAGCAGACCACCGGCCAAGGCGTCGAGTGAGGCCGCCGCCTTAGCGACGACAAAGGGATTGCGGTAGGCCAGGACCAGAATGTGTGTCTGCAACTGCAGCCGAGGGCTGGCCGCCGCCGCGGCGGTGAGCGCGACGAACGGGTCGAGCGTCGCACGTCCGCCGCCCGCGAGCCAACAAGGGGCGACGGTTTCGGCCAATTTTCGAAAGTCGCGGCAATCTGTGGCCATTACCGGGAATGGAAATGGCCACGGGTCGCCACGCAGGCCCGCGCAGCCGGATCAGCCCGCGCCCTGCCGGTCACCAGGCGCCATCGCATGGCACGCGGCGACGTAGCCGAAGACGATGCCACCGCCGATGCTGGCGCCGGCGCCGGGATAGGTGTGGCCCACCACAGGGGCGGTGATGTTGCCGGCGGCGTAGAGGCCGGGAATGGCGCTCCCGTCGGCCCGCAGCACCCGCGCATTCTCGTCGGTCACGAGCCCGCCCGAGGTGCCGACGTCCAACGGCAGGATCTCGACGGCATAGAACGGCCCTGCCTCGATCTTGCCGAGGGTAGGATTGGGCCTGTTGCCCGGATCGCCCATCGCGCGGTTGTGATGGCTCGCGCCGCGGCCGAAGTCCTCGTCGACGCCCCGCTCGGCGAAGCCGTTGAAACGTGCCACCTCGCCGACCAGCCCGTCGGGATCGATCCCCGCCTTGCGCGCGAGATCGGCAAGCGTGTCGGCCCTGAGGAAATAGCCGCTTTCGACGAACGGAGCGGGCGATTTGCCGGCCAGGACCGGCCCCCAGCTATAGCGCGTCAGTGCCCGCCCCTCGATGATCGCCCAGGCCGGTACGGCGCCGCTTGCGTACATGCGTTGGCCGAATTCCATATAGGCGCCGGCCTCGTTGCCCAGGCGCCGCCCATCGGGACCGACGATGATGACGCCCGGCTTGCCCGACTCGCCCGGCACGTGGAAGCCGCCATAGGTTCCGTCGGGCAGGAGCGATCCGGGTGTCCACCAGGCCTCCTCCATGCAATCGACGTCGGCGCCCAGCGCCATCGCCATCTGCATCGGTCCGCCGGTGTCGCCCGGATTGGCCATGGTCCAGGCGCCGGTGTTGGGCTGCGGCTGGAAGGCCTTGCGCATTTCGGCGTTGCGCGAGAAGCCACCGGCGTTGAGCAGAACGCCCTTGCGCGCGCCGATACGCCGCTCGCCCTGCGCGGTCCGGACCGTGACTCCCACCACCGCACCGGCGTCGATTTCGAGCCCGGTCACCTCATGCTCGAGCCGGATCGGCACGCGATGATCGAGCGCCGCCTTGAGCATGCGCCCTTGCAGGGCATTGCCCGACCCCACGGTGCGCGCCCCCGTGAGCTTGTCCTTGAGCATGTTCCAGGCGAGCTTGAGCGCCGCGCGCTTGCCCTTCCAGGTCGTCTTAGCGAGCGTCAGGTCGACGAATTCCCACGAGCCGACCGGCATCCGCGGAAAGCCGTAGAAGTATCCGAGCTTGTCCTGCCAGTCACCGAGCTCGCGCAGGTCGAACAGCGCGGCCGAGATCGTACGACCGTACTCGTGCCCGCCAGGTTCGTTCGAGTAGTAGTCGGGCCATGGCACGCGGATCAGATCGACGCCCTGATCGAGCAGGAATTGGACGGCCATTGGCCCCTGCGCGATGAAAGAATCCCGCTTCTCGACGGGCGATGCCTTGTCCGGCGCGCCGACGATCGCGTCGACGTAGGTCCGCCCCGCCTCCACGCTGTCGTCATCGAGCAGCGGATTGGCCGGAATCCAGGCGATGCCGCCCGAGAACGCGGTCGAGCCGCCGAACAGCGCCTGCTTCTCGAGGATCACCGCGCTCCCGCCGGCCGCCTGAACCGCGAGGGCGGCCGTCACCGAGGCGCAGCCGCTGCCGACGATCACAAGGTCGAAGGTCTCGTCGAAACCCATAGCCGCCTCAACCGTCCGACGGAGCGGGCGCCGGCACCTTGGGCTCAGGCCCCAGGTCGTCGTCGGCGTGCGGATCCTCGAGGAAGCGGCGCAGCGTCTTGTGGAAATGCGACAGTGCGCGTTCCTGGATCGGACTTGGCCGACCGCCCTTGAAGGCGCGCGATTTCATGCCCTTCTGGACCTTGGGAATGTTGAGGAAATCCTGGCGGAAGATCAGCGGGAAATCGCCTTCGCGCCAGTCTTGATAGATCTCGTGCTCGACCTTCGGCTCGGCACCCGGCGCAAAACGTTCGAGCGACCAGACATCCATCATGCAGCGCGTGTGATCGTCGCCGTAGGGCCGGAACCGGTACCACAGCACGGCCTCGATGGCCGGGTGCAGGAACACCGTGTTCGGAAACACGTGCCAATCGAAACCGCTTTCGGCGAGGTATTCGGGAGTCAGCCCATCGGGCCAGCCGGCGCCGCTTTCGATCGCGGCTTCGTAAATGAACTGCCCCCACTTGGCGACGACGTCATGGGGCGGGGTCTCGGCCGTCGTCTCGGTGCGCAGGCGCTGCGTCGCATCGAACGCACGCTGGGTCTGCATCGCCTGCAAGTCGTCGCGGAACTGCTCGGCATATTCGAACAGGTGCTCGCGGAAATCGGCGACCTCCTTCGCCGGCAACCGCGGGCTGCGGCCGACGGGCAAGCCGGTTCCGCCTTCGTAGGAAATCCAGCCGTGCCTGCCCATGGCCCGGCTCGTCGAATAGTCCTGGGTGTAGGTCAGCATCTGCGCATGCGTCGTCTGGACGTGGTAGAACTCGGTAAAGGCCCCCATCGTGGTCTTCCAGTTCGCCTCTACCACCACCGACTTGTACCAGGCCGGGTGAAGCTTCTCGAACTCGAACAGTTCGCACTTCGATTTCATCGGCTCGAGATAGCGATCGAGCGGCTGGCAATCGGGATCCATGTTGATCCACACCCAGCCGCCCCAGGTACCGACCGCGACGGGCACGAGATCAGCGTCGCCCTTGGCCAGGCAATCGCCCCAGTCCTGGCGATCGATCACCTTGACGTTGCGGCCGTCGGTGCCGAACCGCCAGCCATGGAAGGAGCAGACGAACTGCCTGGCGTTCCCCTGCCCCTCGACCAGCAGGGTGCCGCGATGCGGGCAGAAGTTGTGAAAGGCCCTGACATCTCCGTCGCCGCCGCGGACCACCACGATGGAATCGTCGATAATGTCGTAGACGACGTAATCGCCCACGTTCGCGATCTCATCTTCGCGGCAGGCGATCTGCCACGCCTTGGGCCAGAGCTGTTCCTTCTCCAGATCGTGGAAGCGGCGGTCCAGATAGTCGGCCTTGGGGTAGAAATCGCTGCGCACTTCCTCGGAGGGAAAGCCGTTGGAGGGCATGGACATATCCCGTCTTTTGATCACCGAGCCCGGGGTATCACCCGCCGCAGTCCAGGTGAAGCCAGGATTTGACACATCATCAGGTAGGAGGGCGCGTCCTCGGCTAAATCTGTCCGCACGCACCAGGTCGCAATCGCCGCTTGCAAAGAAAGGCGCGCTATCGCGCGCCCAGGAACGGGATCCTGCCAGCCCCGTTCGCACACGTTTTCTGGCTCAAAAACACAAGTACAGGCTTCCCTATGCGCGATCACCGCATTTCGGATGAGCAACAGATTTCCAGCTCACCCGCTTGAAGCTAGCCAAAGCGACGATCGGCGGGCCACGGGGCAGCGCCTCCATTGCAGGCGCCGAGCACGAATTGACGATTATTCATTTCTTCGTGTATCCGCGTAGGAAGACGAAAGGCGTACACATTTTCTGTCTGGCGGCTGTGGCGCAAGTGCTCGGCATGACGGGGACGGGACCTCAAAACAGACCCTCGACTTCCACCTTGCGGATCTTGCCGGAAGCGGTCAGCGGAAAGCTCTCGACGAATTGCCAACGCCGCGGGACCTTGAAATGGGCGATCCGCTCGGCGGTATGGGCTTCCAGGTGTTCCGCCGTCGCGCTGGCGCCTTCGCACAGCTGAACCGCCGCGCCGACCACCTGCCCCCAGCGCTCGTCCGGCACCGCCACGACCGCAACCGCATGAACAGCGGGATGGGTCAGAAGGCAGTCCTCGACTTCGGCCGGATAGATGTTTTCGCCGCCGCGGATGATGACGTCGCGCGCGCGGCCGTGGATGCGGATATAGCCCTCGGCGTCGAGCGAGGCGAGATCGCCGGTATGCAGGAAGCCGTCGGCGTCGATCGTCGCCGCGGTGGCTTCGGCCATGCGGAAATAGCCGTCCATCACCACCGGCCCGCGTACCCGGATCTCCCCGACCTCATCGACTTGCAAGGTCGCGCCGGTCTGTGGATCGCATATCTTCACTTCGGTATGCGAGACGGGCCGGCCCACAGTCTCTGCGGCCAGCAGCGGATCTTCGCCCGGCAGCGTAGCGCTGATCATCGGGCATTCGGACTGTGCGAAGGCGACGAGCACGGTGACACCGTAGTCCTGCATCAGCCGCTCGATCAGCGGCCGCGGAACCTGCGCCCCGCCCGATCCGACCGCGCGCAAGTCGCGCGCCGCCTCGGCCCACTCCGGCTGTTCCAGCAGCGCATAGATCATCGTCGGGACGCCGCCGATCCGCGTCGCACCACATTGGCCCATCAGACGGACGAACTGCGCGGGATCGAAGCGCGTCATCACGACATAGCAGGCCCCCACGGTCATGCAGCCGATCACCAGGCTCACCGCGCCCCCCATGTGGTTGAGCGGTACCGGGTTGATCCAGACGTCGCTTTCATCAGCCTGGGCGGCAACGACGCGCAGCCAGGCGCCATTGAGCGCCGTGCGGTGCGACATCGCCGCACCCTTGGCCTTGCCCGTGGTGCCCGAGGTGAACTGGATGAGGAAAAGGTCGGCAGGCATCACATCGGGCAGCGCACCCGCTTCGACGCTCGCGACCAGGTCGAGCAGATCGTCGAGCGGATGAACGAGATGGGCTCTCATGATCGCCGTCCCCCGCTCCTGCAACGACACGCCACGGGTATCGCTGCCGGCAAGCAACAGCGCTGGCGCGGTCAGATCGCGAGCATGGGCGCATTCGAAATCGGTCCAGGCCGGGTTCCACGAGGCGACCGTCATCCCCGCCAGCGCGCAGCCATATTCGACGAGAATCCATTCGACCGAATTGCACGACCAGATGGCCACGCGATCGCCCGACACGGCGTGTTCGAGCAGCCATGCGGCGGTTCGCTCGGCCTGGGCCAGCAGTTCGGCGTAGGTCATCGCGGCGATGCCCTCTCCCGCCGGCCATACGAGCGCACGTCGTTCGGGAAAGCGCGCCGCAGTCAATCGCAGGGATTCCCCCACCGTCGTGTCCAGCAGCGGCACCGACGTGTCGGGCAGGCGATGCGCGAGCGGCAGGTTCTGCGTCATCCGGGATATCCCTCTATGCAACCGCGCGCATCAGCATCTCGGTCATCTGCTCGGCGATCTTGTGCGGCGAGCGCTGGTCCTTGCTGGCACTCCATTTCGACATCCAGTGAGTGGTGCCGATGATCAGTATCCGCGCGAGCTTCGCGTCGGTGCCCGCGCCGATCTCGCCCGCTTCGATCGCTGCGGTCAGCAGTTCGGCGACACCGATCGGCACCGCGTTGCGCGCCTGCTCGACCTCGCGGTTCAACGCGTCGGGTAGTTGGTCGAAGATCCGGTTGTAGGCGACCGCGTAGTCGTCCTTGGTTATGCTCAGAAGCAGCATTGCACGCACGGCGGCCTTGAGCCGGTCGATAGCCGTGGCCTGCGCGGGAAGCGCCGCCACCGCCTCGGCCATGGCCGCCCCGAACCGCCCGACGGCGAGGAGAACCACCTCTTTCACGAGATCGTCGCGCGAGGGGAAATAGTAGTAGAGGCTGGCGGCATAGGTGCCGCATTCGCCAGCGACGTCGTGCAGAGTGGTTTCGGCATAGCCCTGTCGTGCGAGCACCCTGGCCGCGGCGTCGAGAATGCGTTGGCGCTTCTCCAGCGAACTTGCCCGCGGTCGCCTGGCGGTGCTGGTCTTCATTGCGGTTCCTTCGATATCGGCGGTGCGCTGCCTGCCGCAGACCTCGGGCATTTACAAACCACAATGCAGATTGCACTTTTGGCACTGCATTTCGAGGGACCTGGATGACCGAGACATCGAAACAGCGCCTGTGCGAGGGGCGCGTCGTCGCGATCACCGGCGGCGGCCGCGGCATCGGCCGCGCCGAAGCTATCGAAATGGCCCGTCACGGCGCGCACCTGATCGTCAACAACCGCTCGCCCGGACCGGCCCACGAGGTCGTGGACCTGATCCGCGCCGAGGGTGGCACCGCGGTGGCGCATGTCGGCGACGTTTCGGACATGGCGGTCGCCGCCGCGCTGCTCGATACGGCGCTCGTCAGCTTCGGCCGGCTCGACGTGTTGGTGAACAACGCCGGCATCGTGCGCGACCGTATGTTCGTGAACCTGTCCGAGGACGACTGGGACACGGTCGTCCGCGTGAACCTCAAGGGCACCTACACCACGCTTTCGCAAGCCGCCCGCTATTGGCGCGGGATGGCGAAGCAGGGTACGCCCGTGGCGGCGGCGGTGATCAACACCACGTCGAACGCCGGCCTGTTCCGCAATCCCGGGCAATCGAACTATGCGGCCGCCAAGGCGGGTGTCGCCAACCTGACGATCAACGCCGCCTACGAACTTGCTAGCTATGGCGTCACCGCGAATGCCCTCGCCCCGGCGGCCGCGACCGATATGAGCGGCCACCTGATCGATCCCGCGAAGCGCGACGTGGACGGCTTCGATCCCTATGCGCCCGAAAACGTCGCTCCGCTCGTCGCCTGGCTCGCCAGCATGGAAGCGCGCCACGTCTCGGGCCGCGTCTTTGAGGTCAAGGGCGGCCGCGTGGCCGTGGTCGAGCCCTGGCGGATCGGTCCCGAGTTGGACCTCGGTCGCAAGTGGGATGCGGCCGAGATGGGCACCGCGGTGACCGATCTCGTCGCCCGCGCGCGTGGCAACGTCGACGTCATGGGACGCGCGTAACTTCATGTTAGACCGAACACCCGCGCCGCGTTGTCGCGCAGGAACAACGGCCAGACTTCGTCCTTCAATGGAAGCTGCTCCAACTCGGCGAAGATGCGTTCGAGCGACAGGCCCCAGGGGAAGTACCCGGCATACATGATCTTTTCGGCGCCGCGGCTGTTGGCATAGTCGATGATGGCCTTGGGATAATGCTTCGGCGCGAAGGCGCTCGTGCAGTAATAGAGGTTCGGATATTTGAGCATCAGCTTGATCGCCAGATCCTCCCAAGGCTCGCCGCCATGGCGCATGACGAACTTGAGCTCGGGAAAGAACCAGCAGACCTCGTCGACGAGTTCGACCTTCTGCGTGCGTAGCGGCAAGCGCGGGCCTGGTACGCCGACGTTGACGACGATCGGCAGGTCGAGGTCGATCGCCGCAGCATAGATCGGATAGAGTTCGCGCTCGTTGATCGCGACCTGCGGCATCGAGGCCGAGGGGAAATAGGTCAGCGCCTTGATCCCGCGCTCCCGCTTGAGCTTCCGGATGCGTCGCACTTCTTCCATGCCGTTGATCGGCACGACCGAAGTGGAAAGGAAGAACCGGTCGGCATGGCGTTCGGCCACGCCGGGATTGCGGTCCGCCTCGGCGACCGAGATCATTGCCTTGCCGACGTTGAAGCGGTCCATCTCGGCCACGATCGCGTCGACGTATCTCGCGGGATCGGTGCCCAGCGAGGGCACGTTCTTGAACATGTAGCCCGCGGGCATCGGCGTAGCCGTGCCGGCGCCGTCGCGCTGCATGGCGGCGACGGCCTTGTAGCCCGCCTCGTTGTGCTCGTCGGTCGGGATGCCGACCATCAGATCGATCGCCGCGAAGTCCTTGGGCATGCCCATCGCCGAATTCTCCCGTCAGACGCTTCTGGCGGCGACGTGCTCGCCGAACCACTGGACCAGTTCGACATAGGCGGCGCGGCTGGGGTGCGCGAAGTTGACCGTCGCCCAGGTGACGCCCGCCGCTTTCAGCCCGTCCAGCGCCGCCAGGAAGCGCTCGGCGGTTTCGGGCGTCGGCGCCTTCACGCGCATCCTCGGGCCGAGGACGATGTCGAAAGGCCCGTCCTTCCCCAGCGCCGCGCGCCTTTCCTGCAGCCGGACGATCAACTCGCGCAGATGCTGGTCCGACTGGACTCCGCTTTGAGCGTTGATCGCGCTCATGCCCGGCGTCGCATAGAACGGGCACCAGCCGTCGCCCCAGCGCGCCGCGCGGTCGAGCGCTTTATCACTCGATCCGCCGACCCAGATCGGCGGCGGTGGATTCGGCACGGGGCGCGGCTCGTTGCCCGGCGGCACCTGCTCGCCCGCCCATGCCTGCCGGATCAGTGTCAGTGCCTGATCAGTCAGCGCGCCGCGGCGACGAAAATCGACGCCCAGCGCCTCGAACTCGGTCTTCTGATAGCCGACGCCGACGCCCAGGATCAGCCGCCCGCCCGAAAGCACCTGCACCGTCGCCGCGGCCTTGGCCGTCACCAGCGGGCTGCGATAGCCGAGCACGACGATGTTGGTATGCAGCATCAGCCGGCTGCTCGCGGCGGCGACGAAGGCAAGGCCGGCGAAGGGATCGAGCGCGTCGTGCCCGAAACCGCCGCGCAGCCAGGCGGAGTCGGGCGCGGGATGATCGGTGATGAAACAGGCGTCGATCCATGCGCGCTCCAGCGCCTGCGCCATTTCGGCCGCCGCCGCCATCGACTGGAATTCGCCCGCCGGCTCGACGACGCCCAGCGGCAGTTCCGCGGTGAACTTCATGCGTAATAGCGCTGGAAGAATTCGCGATAGGCCAGGATCGGCCCGTCGCCTTTCACCAGGATCGGATCGACGAGGTACTTCTTGTGCTTCCAGATGCGGATGTCCTGCTCCAACTGGCGCCAGGTCTCGCGGACCAGCGCGCGCGTGACGTTGACCTTGCGATCGTCGAGCACGGGCGGGATGAAATACTGGTGGCGCAGCAGGGTATGGCTGCTGTCGATCGGCGTGTGCATCTGCATCAGCAGCATGTCGGCGATGCCGTGAAATCGCGTGAACGAGACGCCCGGTCCCGGCGCGCGGACGGTGATCTTGCCGTCGATTTCTCCGCGCGGCGTCGGCATCCTGGTGGAAACCGAACTGTAGCGCGTGTAGCCGTCGATCTTCAGTTCGGGCACGGGCGGGCTCTTCGTGCCATGGAGCGCGGCGAAATGGGCGATGTCGGCGCCGTTCTCGGTCAGCTCCTGCACAGGGATGTCGACCACCCAGTCGCGGTACTCATCGGGTACCCAACCGTCGTCGGCGATCTCGGTAACCGGCGAAAGGTCCCATAGCGGCGCGGCCTTGCGCGGATGCCACCAGACGAAGATCATGCCCATGTCTTCGTAGACCGGCCAGGCGCGGTCGCTGGCGCGGGCCAGCTTGGGTGGCACCTTGGGCGAATAGGGAATCGTCGTGACCCGTCCGTCCCCCGCATATTGCCAGTGATGGAACGGGCAGCGCAGATCGTTGCCGACGACCGCGCTGTCATAGCCGAGGTGCGCCCCCAGGTGCGGGCAATAGGCATCTATCGCGCGCACCGCGCCATCCTGCCCCCGCCAGAGCACGAATTCGGTCTCGCAGAATTCACGCGGCAGGACCTGGCCGGGTTGAAGCTCGACCGAACAGGCGACCGCAAACCAGCCGAAGGGTATCGGGAGGTCACAACGCTTTGCCGAAGAGGCCTTTCCCATCGCTTCCCTCGATCCCTGGACCCATCTTTTTGGGAGTCCTTGATTGTAATTTACAATGCAACTTATAATTTTCAACCCGGATGGAGCTACCTACCGCGCCGCCTAGCTTATGATTGTCGGGGCTGGCTTCGTCCGGGTGATATTCGCGCCCAATCGTGTCGCAGAAAATAGCTGTCGCTAAAGCGGCTGACATCTGTCGGCGAAAAGGAGCAATTCGCATGACCCATAGCCCGAACGATCTTGCGAGGCTTTACACCGAAGAGGTCTGGAACAAGGGCAACGCGGAACTGATCCGCCAGATATGTGCCGACCCGATGATCCGACACGAAGCGGGCAAGCGGATGGAGCTGTCGCACGACCAGCAGGTTGAGCGAGTGCGCCAGACGGTCGCGACCAATGCTCCACATTTCGAGAACCAGTTCGTCGTCGCCGATGCGGATCACGTCGTCCTTGTCTGGAACATGGACACGAGCTCGGAGAAGGTCCCCAAGATGGCCGGGATCGAGGTTTTCCGCGTGCGCGATGGGCGGCTGGCCGAATGCTGGAACCATCCGCACGCCATCGGGCACTGGGGCTAGGCGGGCTCCAGACGCACGGGAATTCCGTCCAGCAGGCACATGCCCGAAACCTGCTCCCAATCGGCAGGATCGTCCGACGCCAGGAGGTTGATGTTGGCGCCGCCGATGGCGTTGGCTCGTTGCCAGCCGCCGCCGCGATGGCCCCAGCCGTGCGGATAGCAGACAGATCCCGGCATCACCTCGTCGGTGACCTCGGCGACGACCACCAATGCATTGCTCGCGCTCGTCACTTTCACGGACTGGCCGTCGGCAACGCCGAAGCGCTGCGCGTCGTGGGGATGCACCTGCAGGCTGAACAGGTCTCCGCGCGTCAGGCGCTCGCTGTTGTGCATCCAGCTGTTGAGCGACTGCAGCCGACGCCGGCCGAACAGGCGCAACTCGCCACGAGGCTCGCGCGCTGCGACCAGACGAGCGAATTCGGCCTCGTGAACCTCACCCCACAGCCGCGCCTTATGGTCTTCGTAGTGGATCAGATCGATCGTCGCCTCGGCATCGACGCGGTCCATGTAGCGCAGGCCATGCCGATGCTCGTCCGCGAGCTTCGCCACGCTGAGCCCACCTTCGCCGCCCCAGGGACCGTTACGCAACAGTGCGTCGGCGGCTTCGATCGGCCCCGGATCGGGGTTCGCCGCGCTGCCCAGCATTGCCAGCGGCCCCGGCAGCCCCATGCGCCGTAGGATCGCCGCATAGATCTCGTACTCGCCGCGCGCCTCACCCTGCGGCTCGATCACCGGCGGCGAATACTGCACCCAGGGCCGCGGGGCATTTGCGCCCCACAATTCGTTGAGATCGGAGCGCTCGAAGAAGGTCGTCGATGGCAGGACGTAGTGCGACCAGCGCGTCGTCTCGGTCACGTAGAGATCGAACGAAACCATGAGGTCGAGCTGGTCCAGCGCTGCCTCCAGCCGATCGCCGCGTGGATAGGACAGCACGGGATTACCCGAATCGCAGAACAGCGCGCGCAGTTGGCCCCGGCCGGGCGTCGTGATCTCGTCGGCCAGCGATCCGCCCGGCGTGATACCCAGTACCAGCGGTAGGTCGCCGATGCGCGAGCGGCGCGTGCCGTAGGGACTCGCATTGACCTTGAACAGCTCGATAGGCCCCTGCCCTATCACCCAGCCGCCCTGCTGCCCCAACCGCCCGGTGACGATATTAAGGCTTTCGATCATCAGGTTGGTCAGCGTCGAGAACGAGCCGCGCCCCGTCCCCAGCCTGGTGTAGCAGGCCGCTGTCCGCGCCCCGGCGAAACGGCGGGCGAGATCGCGCGCAGCCTCCTCGGAAACGCCGCAGCGCTCGGCCGCCAACGCGAAGGGTACCGCCGCTACGGCATCGCGCAGTTCGCGCCAGCCGTGCGCCCGCGCATCGAGTGCGTCGGCATCGAACAGCGTTTCCTCGAACACCGTGCGCAGCAGCATGGTCAGCAACCAGACGTCGCTGTCCGGTCGCACGGCCAGGTGCCCGTAACGCCGCGCGGTCTCGGTCCGCCGCGGATCGACAACGACGATGCCCCACGCGCTGCGATGGCATCGAGCTTCTGCAAGGCCCGCGGTTCGGAGATCAGCGACATGTGCGAAACCGCGGGATTGCCGCCGATCACGATCAGGAAGTCGCAGTCCTCCAGATCCGGGAAGGTGTAGCGATAGGGGTTGCCGTAAGTCAGCTCCAGCACGAGGTTCTTTGCCCCCGTGTCGGTATGCATCGAATTGAACTTCTTGTCCGCGCCCAACGCCTTGAGGAAGCCGTTCATATAGGCCGGGTGCATCGTCGCGAAGGACGCGGGATTACCGAGATAGGCGGTCACCGCCTCGCCGCCGTGCTCGGCGACGATCGCCGAAAGGCGTGCGGCGATGTCGTCGAGCGCCTCGTCCCAGGACACGCGCTCGAACTCGCCCGGCCCGCCCGTGCGACGCAGCGGATGGAGCAAGCGGTCGGGATCGTGGACCACGTCGATCATGCGCGCGCCCTTGACGCACATGTGGCCCTCGGAGACCGGATGCTCGCGGTCGGGCCCAATCTTCGCGATGCGCCCGTCCTTCACCTCGACGCTGAGCCCGCAGAGCGCCTCGCACAGCCGACAGAAGCTGATGTGCGTGCCGTCCTCGCCCGGCTGCGGAACCCCGATGTTCGGCAGTGCCACGCTCAGCGCCCCGTCCAGATCGGATCGCGCTTCTCGACGAAAGCGCGCGGTCCTTCGCGGAAATCCTCGGTCTTGCGCAGCATGGCCATGCGCTCGGCCGCGAGCACACGCGCGGCACCATCGGGCAGGGCTGTCCCGACGCGGGCCACGGCCAACGAATGCTGCACCGCCAGTGGGGCATTGGGCGTGATGCGCCCGGCCAGTTCGCGCGCCGCGGCCAGCGCCTCACCCGGTTCGACCAAGCGGTTGAGCAGCCCGGTGGCATAGGCCCGCTCGGCGTCGATAGGCTCACCTGTGGCGATCAGTTCGTACGCGATCGAAGCAGGAATGCGGACCGGCAGGCGATGCACGCCGCCTGCGCCGGCCATCAACCCGCGCTTCACCTCAGGCAGACCGAAGCGCGCGTTGCGCGAGGCGACGATCATGTCGCAAGCCAGGCAGATTTCGAAGCCGCCGGCCACGGCCACGCCTTCCACGGCGGCGATCCAGGGCTTGGTACGCGCCGCGAAGACGAAGCCGGCAAAGCCGCCGTGCGCGGTCTCCATGTTCAACCCCGTGCCGCTGGCGACGGCTGCGAGATCCGCCCCGGCGCAGAACACTTTGTCCTGCGACGAGGTGAGGATCACCGCGCGCACCTGCGGATCGTCCTCGGTCCGCTTGACGACCGCTTCGAGCGCAGCCGCCATCTCGCCATTGACGGCATTGCGCTTCTCGGGCCGGTTCAAGGTGACGAGCGCGAGATGCGGCTCGATCATCTCGAAAAGGACGACGGGCACGATCTCGCCCCTGCTTTCGGTGGTCATCGCCTAGCTCCCTCGGCGGATCGCCAAACGGCGGCGCCCGCGCGCTTCTCGCAATATTCCTTCGCGCGCGGCCCGACGCAAACTCAGGCCGCCGACATCGTGCTGACGGTTTGTCGGGCTTCGGGCGCTCGCTGGGCGTTTATCCCAAGGAACCGGAGGACGCCTGAGCGGCACACCTCCCATATTGTGCCTTACGACCGCGACGGGACAGCACGCAGATGCAGCACGTCTCCGATCTTTTCGGTTCGCGCCGCTCTCCCTACCGGTTCTGTCCTGCCATCCGTGAGGAAGGCAATCCCAGCGGTATCTTCGGCATCAACTCGCGCGACGACACGCGTGCCGACGGGCGAAAGCGCAAGCACCACGCCATGGGTGGGGGCGCCGCCACGATCATAGAAAACGGTATAAGTCTCGATCGTCACCGGTCCCTCGTAATCGTCGCCGAGCGAAGGAATCGGCCCACGGTACGCATCGGCTTCTGCCTGAAAACGGTAGTCCTGCGGAAAGACCAGGTCTTCGGGCTGCCGACGCGACAGGACGATCGCATGGTTGTGCGAGCAGTGCCCACCATTGCCGTAGAGCAACCCATGCTCGCCGCCGCGGCGAAGTTCGCGCACCATCGCCGCGGCAGCATGCATCATGTAGTTGCCGATCGGCCCGCCACCGAAGGTCAGGCCGCCGTGCACCGTGAGCGGCCGACTTGCGCCAAACCCGAGACGCCGCCGCGCCATCTTCGGTACGCAGGGGAAGCACGAGTAGAGCTCGACATGGTCGAGATCGTCTGCCGCCAATCCGTTCAAAGCCAAGACCTTGTCGAGCACGAGATCCATCGATGGCGTGCCCGTCCATTCGGCGCGAGCCAGGGGCTCGTCGCTCTCGTGTGCCGAGGCCCCCGCACCCACGAAGACCAGGCGATCCTCGGCAAAGCCCGCCGCCCATGCCTTGGCAAGACTGGTGACGATCAGCGCGGCGGCTTGATTGACCGAGGAATTGGCGACGGTGAGCTTCGAATAGGGAAAGGCGATGGGGCGGTTCTCGGCGCTCCATTCGGTGATCTCGGCCGCGCTGCGCGGCTGCTTGAGCCAGGCGCCTTCGGCATCGGCTGCGATCTTGGACATCAGCGACCATATCTCGCCGCTCTCGGCCTGCCCCTCGGCCAGCGACTGCCCCCAGGCGGCACGGCAGGCGTTTTCGTAGAACGGATAGATCTCGCTCGGCGTGATGAGGCCGTAGCGGCGACGCAGTTCGGATGCCGCGTTGAGCGAGCCCTGGAACAGGTTGCCGCCGCCGCCGGCCGCTGCCGCCCGCCGCGCAGCGGTACGCACCGCCTCGCCGCCCAGCAGCAGGCAGATTTCCGCCTCGCCCGATCCGATCGCATTGGCCGCATCGTTGAGATGGCGGACCGGTGAATCGCCGTCGGCCGAAGGCGCCTCGAACATGGTCTTGGGCGCAATGCCGAGCGCACCTCGCAGCAAGGAGGGCACATCGAGCTGGCGGAACGATATCTGAGGCGTGATCGCCACCCAGTCGCAGCGGCCAAGCCAGTCGCCACCCGCGTCGGCATCGGCCGCGCGTGCCGCCGCAGCCATCAGTTCCGCCGAATCGAGACCCTCGGCCTCCAACGCCGGCCGGTCGTTGATCTCGCCGATCCCGACGATCACGGGAATGCGGGTCGGATCGGTCATGGCGTGTTTCCGTCGAACACCGCCAGAGCGTCGAGCGCCTCGACGTGACTGCCGGCGACGAACAAGGGGTTGACCTCCAGCGCGGCCAGATCGTCGCCGAGCGCCAGGGCCGCATCCCCAATGCGCACGACAGCATCGGCAACCGCCTCGAGATCGGCCTCCGGCAGTCCACGATAGCCATCGAGCATTTTGAAACCGCGCAGGGATCGCAAGGCCGTCACGATGTCCTCTCGCGTCGCAGGCAATAGCATGAGCGCGGTATCGGCCAGCGCTTCCACCCAGAAGCCACCGAGGCCGACCGCCGCGACGAGCCCCCATTGCGGATCCCGCGCGATGCCCACGAGAAGTTCGATGCCGTTCGCCCGCATCGGCGATACCAGCACGCCCTCGATGACGGCGCCGGGCGCGCGCTCGGCCACCGCGACCATCATTGCCCTATAGGCCGAAGCCACGGCCTGGTCGCCGAGCAGGTTCAGCGCCACGCCGCCGACCTCGCTCTTGTGGGCGATCTGGCCCGACAGGAGCTTGAGAGCAACCGGCCCGCCGATCTCGCGCGCAGCTGCGATGGCCTCGTCCGCGTTTCGAGCGACACGCGTGGGGACAACCGGCACCCCGTAATCCGACAGATGCGACAGCGTCTCGCGTTCGTTGGCCGGTCTTGCCTTGATATCGCTCGGCACGGATACCGCGAAAGCCGGTCGGTCCAGTCGGGACGACCACCACCACAGCCCGCGAACCGCATCGAGCGCATGCGCGAGCCCCGGGGGCGAGAACAACTGGCCGTGCGATGCGAGATAGGCGCGGCCATACTCGTTCACCGGCTGCTCCACGTTGTTTACGATCAGTGCGGGCGTCGCGAGGTTCTGCACGGTCTTGCCGATCAGATCGAGCGTGTTGGGCATGCTCGGCTCGGCTACCTGCGGAACGTTCCAGGCAATGAGCGTGAGCCCGATCGCCGGATCCCGCGCGATGATTTCGGGCACCGTGGCCCACAGGTGCTCATCGCGTACGGCCGCGCCGGTGAGGTCGAGCGGGTTGTGCATCTGCCCGAGCACCGAGATCTGGCCTGCAAGCTCGGCCCGCGTGTCCTCGGCGAACTGCGGGAAAGCGACGCCCCTGGCCGCACCGTAATCTGAAGCGATTTCGCAGACGCCTCCGGACATGGACACCAGCGTCACACCGGGTCGCGCGATCGGCCCCGTCGCCGCAATCGTCGCGGCCGTATTGACCAGTCCCTCGATCGTGTCGACGCGCACTATACCGAGACGGTCGCAGACGGCATCGAACACGCAATCATCCCCCACCATCGCGCCGGTATGCGCCGCCGCCACGGCCGCTGTGGCTGCGGCCGAGCCGACCTTCAGCGCGACGATCGGCTTGTGCATGGCGCGCGCCTTCTCGGCCGCGGCAATGAAGCGCTCCGGATCCTTCACGCCTTCGATGAAGACCGCGATTGCAAGCACCTCGTCAATTTCCGTGAGGTAATCGATGAGGTCTGCGATCGTCACGTCCATCTCGTTGCCGGTCGCGATGACGTGGGTGAAGCCGATACCCTGCTGTATCCCGTAGTTGATCACCGAAGACGCGACCGACCCGCTGGCGGCAACCAAGGCGATCGTCGGTCGGGGCGTCTGCTCGATGAAAGGAATGGAGCCGAGTGCGACGCTGGCCAGGTTGTTTCGGAAGCCCAGGCAATTGGGGCCCAGCATACGGACTCCGCGGTCACGGCTCAGGGCCGCCAGCTGCGCTTCCAGGGCGACGCCCTCGCCGCCGACCTCGGCAAACCCTCCCGAGACCACAATGAGATTGCGGATGCCCGCATCGATCGCATCATGCGCCGCATCATGCGCCGCATCATGCGCCGCATCGAGCACTGCTCCCTGCGGAACGCAGAGATATGCCGCCTCGACTTCTGCGTCGATGTCCGAGCACCGCGCGACCGCGCCCAGCCCGAAAGCTGCGGCGGCCTTGGGGTTTACGAGATGCAGGGGACCGGCATAGCCGACACCCCGCAAGGCGCGCATGGCAAGTCCGGCAAAGTGATTGCGCTCCGAAGCACCGACAAGCGCCACCGAGCGCGGGGCGATCAGCGGATCGAGGCGGTGCCTCGCGGTTTCAAGGTCGTGTGCCATCGATCTCCCGGTGCGCATTTCTGACCGAGCCCCTGCGCGATGCCAAGCACGAGCGGCCGATACTCTCCCCACGATATCGCGACCGAAGTCTTGCCGTGGATGAGACATCGACGAAGAAGAAACGTGGAAGGGGAACACCATGAAACTGGGACTGGACATCGGCTACAGCGGCGCGCGGCTCGACCTTCCGATGGAGGCGATCCTGCGCGCCGAGGCGCTGGGCTTCGATTCTATCTGGACCGCGGAATCCTATGGCTCAGACGTGTTCAGCCCGCTCGCCTTCATCGCGGCGCGGACAAGCCGCATTCGCTTGTGCAGCGGCATCGCCCAGCTTGCCGCCCGCACCCCTGCGAACTGCGCAATGGTCGCCCAGACGATCGATGCCTTGGCCGGCCAAGGACGCGTTGCGGTGGGGCTCGGCGTCTCGGGCCCTCAGATCGTCGAGGGCTGGTACGGTCAGCCTTGGGGCAAACCTTCGGCCCGGCTGCGCGACTATGTCGAGATCATGCGGCGCATCTGGCGGCGCGAAGGGCCGGTCTCCTATGCCGGCAGCGAAATCAGCCTGCCCTACACCGGGCCGGGCGCGGCGGGGCTCGGCAAGCCGCTCAAATCGATCCTGCACGGCAACCCCGACATCCCGATCTATCTCGGCACTTCGACGCCCGGAAATATACGCCTGACTGGCGAGATCGCCGACGGCTGGCTATCGATGCACCTGACGCCGGACAGCCTCGGCGCCAAGCTGAAGCTGCTGGAGGAAGGCCTGGCCCGTCGCGGCGACGGGCGGACCATCGAGGCGATGGAGATCGCCGGAAACGTTCGGGTCATCGTCACCGAAGACGTGCGCGCCGCGCTCGATTCCGCCAAGGCGACGATTGCGCTCTACGTCGGCGGCATGGGAGCGCAGCAGAAGAACTTCCACAAGGACGCGATGGTCGAACGCGGCTATGGCGAGGCGGCGGAGCGCATCCAGGAGCTTTTCCTCGCTGGCCGCAAGGAAGAGGCACTGACCGCGGTGCCCGACGAGTATGTCGACGAGGGCGCGCTGATCGGCAAGGAGCCAAGAATCGCCGAACGCTTCAAGACATGGCGCGATGCCGGTTTCACCGTGCTGCGCATCGGCAATCCCGACGCTGCCTCCATGGAGGCCATCGCGCGGATCGCGAACGGCTGACGCCGCCTCGCCTCGGGTCAGCCAGCCTTGAAGATGCTCGCGTCGAAATAATCGCGCCAACCGCTTATGAGCCCGTTCGAAACGTCAAACGCCCCCATTACGGGAAACGAAATCGCACCATTCGGATGATGAAGCGTGTCGGTGCGCTCGGTCATCACGATACCGTCCGTATTTTCCGCCACGGCATGGATCACCGAGGTCATCGGCGTCGTGCCGTCAATGAGTCTCGCCAGGGTCTTGCGGACCGCCTCATGACCGACCGCATCGGGGTAGCCGGTATTCTTGTAGACGATGTCGGTCGACATCAAGGCAAAGGCGCCAGCGATATCGCTGTGATCCCAACGCTCCAGAAAAGTGCGCACCAGCTCGGCATTCGACATCAGCAGCCCCTTTCGCGTTCCGTCTTTTCCATTTTTACCTATCTCCCGGCTAAATGCCCGATGCTCTCCGGCACTTCATGAATAGCTGCGATCGCAGAGGAAAGTCGCCACATCCTTCGAGCGCCGTTCCCGAGGCCGGTGCCTTCGTCAGAACGTGATGACGCTGCGCGTCACCTCGCCTTGCGCCATCCTGGCATAGCCTTCGTTGATCTGCTCCAGCGGTATCGTCGCCGAAACGAGCTCATCGAGCATCAGTCGGCCGTGCCGATAGTGCTCGACGAGCTGAGGCAGCAAAATCTGAAACGGCGAACTGCCCATCATGGAACCGATCACGCGCTTCTCGGCCATCATGAACGCGGTTATCGGAAGCGACAGTTTGCCGTCGAGCCGCGCCATGCCCACGAGCACGACCGTGCCGCCACGGCGGATCGCGTCGAGCGCCAACTGGGCCGTCGGCTCCGAACCGACGACCTCGAAGGCATAGTCGGCGCCGCCCCCGGTCAGTTCGACGATCTGCGCAGCGGCATCATCGCCGCCGATCACCGTATCGGTCGCGCCGAACGAGCGTGCCGTGGCCAGCTTCGCTGCGCTGAGGTCCACCGCGATGATGCGTGCGGCGCCAGCAATGCGAGCGCCCTGCACGACATTCAGCCCGACCCCGCCGCAGCCTATCACCACGACTGTCGAACCAGGCGCGACACGCGCCCCGTTCACGACAGAACCTACACCCGTCAGCACCGCGCAGCCCAGCAGCGCGGCGGCGGCCGCCGGCATGTCGGGCGCGATCTTCACCACCGCCCGATGATGGACGACCATCTCCTCGGCGAAGCCGCCCAGATTGCCGAGCTGGTAGATTGCCTCGTCACCCTTGGTGATCCGCGATCCTGCCGGCCTGTCGTGCTTGCCGGGTTTATCCTCGCAACGCTGCGTGTGGCCGGTCTGACATTCATGGCAATAGCCGCAGAATGCAGAGACACAGCTCACGACCAAGTCGCCGCGCGCGAGCCCTGGCACATCGGCACCGATAGCCTCGATCACGCCCGCGGCCTCGTGGCCCAGCACCGCGGGCAACCTAGCAGGAAAGTCTCCCTGGATGATGTGATAGTCGCTGTGGCAGAGCCCGCTCGCCAGGACCCTGATCCGCACCTCGCCCGCGCGCGGACCATCGAGGTCCAGGTTTTCGATGTCGAGCCGGCCAATCTGCCGAAGTACCGCTGCCTTCATGATCGTGTCTTCCCTCCCAAATCTACCGTGCGTGAATGACCGTCACGGGTGCAGCAACACGCGGCCGAAAGGATGCCCTCGCTCGACGTGAGCATGGGCTTCGGCAGCTTGTGACAGCGGGAATACCCTATCGATCGGCATGACCAGCTGGCCGGCGGCGATCCCGGAATAGTAGGCTGCGATCGCATCTCGGATGCGCGACGTCCTATCTCCAGCGCCAAGTAGACGCCGATCACGGTCAGGTTTTTCGCCAGTAGATCGCGGAACGTAAAAACGGGGAATTCGCCGCTCGACCCGCCGATCGCCGCAAACCGTCCCCGATAGGCCAGCGCGGCGAGCAATTGCGCAAGTCCCTTTCCGCCCGCCATGTCGACAACGAGATCAGCGCCGCGTCCGCCGGTCAGCTCTTTCGTGCGCGCGCCGATATCCTCGCGCGCATAGTCGATACCGTGGTCGAGCCCCAGTCCGCGCAAGCGCTCGAGCCGATCGGCGCCGTGGGCGGTACCGATCACCGTAGCACCCGCACGCTTGGCAAGTTGCACACAGGCGATGCCCACACCCCCCGCAGCGCCCTGGATCAGCACGGTCTCGCCCGCCGCCAGCTTCCCGAACTCGAACAAGGCGTCGTGCGCGGTGCCGAAAGTAACCGGCACCGTCGCCGCGACATCCATGGGAACGCCGTCGGGGACTGCGAAGCATTGCGCTTCGGGCGCGGCGAAAAGCTCCGCATGGCTGCCGAAGGCGGCATGGGCCACGACGCGCTGGCCGGGACTGAATCGCGTCACTGCGGCGCCGACCGCCGCCACGACGCCACCCGCCTGGTAACCTACGACGTGACGTTCGCTGGCTGGCTGCCCGATACGTCGGCTGATGACGTCGCCGCCCTCGATGCTGACGGCTTCCACTCTCACGAGGACGTCGCCGTCTCCGATCACGGGATCGGCCACGTTGCCATAAGTCAGGACTTCCGGACCGCCCGCCTGCGAGCAATAGGCAGCTTTCATTTCGCGCTCCGATCCTGCTGGCCTGGGCTAGCGTTCCTCCGGGCCGCCTCGAAAATCCCCGTCTCGGCTTCGAGATGGGGTTGCAGGCCTTCGCCCCCGTCGTCCCCGCCCAGCCCTGATTGCTTGAGGCCGCCAAAGGCGAACGAGAAATTGAACAGACGTTCCGAGTGACGAATGCGCTGCCTGCTTGGTGCTAGCGTCGCCATGAGATTTCTCCTGGGGAAAGCGGCCGATATTGTAGCTCGCGAGAAATCGCACGGCCGCGTGCCATCCGCAATGCACTCATATTATTGCATTGGAATATCGGAGGGACGGAATAAAGCCCTGGCTGATCGAGGCTACGCGGGCATGACCTTGCAGGACGTCGCCAACGAAATCGGGATCTACGCCGCCAGTATCTACTACTACTTCCCGTCGCGCGAAGATCTGGTCCGCGAAGTGGCTTTCACCGCGCTTGAAAGGCTGCAGAGTGCGATTACCGACGCGCTCGCGACCATGTCGCGCGAAGCGACGCCGCTTGATCGTGTCAAGGAGGCGATCCGATCGATGGTGCTTCTATACACCGCGCGCGATCCGTACTTCGTCGCCTACGAGCGTATCGTCGGCCAGGTTCCGCCATCACTCGCCGCCGAACTCCGCGAACGCCGCCTTGCCATTCGCAGACTGTGGATCGACCTGCTCGAACGCGCGCAGACCGTAGGCCAGCTGTCTGCCACGATCGACGTCAAACTGCTGCGTTTCATCATCCTGGGAGCAACCCACTGGGTCACTCAATGGTACGATCCCAAAGGCGCACGCAGCCCGCAGAGATCGCTGACACATATGTCGAAGTCATCTTGAACGGAGCGGTGCAGCGCGACTAGCGGTTCCGGCAGCAGCGCGCCGCGGATGTCAGTCTAAGCGAGCCAGCGAGGCAGAGCCCCCTCCGTGCGCCGCCTTAGTTCGACTGCCACTCGGCCAGAGCCGGACGAGCGGCGTTCCCTGTAGGTCTGTCGATCTACGAGAAGGCACTCCTGGCTGAAGTGGCTGATTGCGCTGCCGTGGACCAAGGCGAACCTCTGAAAGGGTCTTCACCGAGCATCGCCCGCTCCCGCGAGCCTGCGTTTCTTGCGCTGCATCGCTTGAACTGGCGCCATACGAATTCATGGAAGCCTGTCAGGAATAGCTGCTATCGAGGCCAATGTCCGTTTGGAAAACTGGCCTGGCGATAGCCGGCCTCGCGTTCACGCCCTTGGTGGTGATGGGCTTTACGTATGGCAGCAGCGCCGTGCTGGGTAAGCCCGAACAGGGCGCTGCGCACGGAACGGAAGGTTCGCGGCGAGACGTCATTCTTGCGGGCCTGACCGAAGTCTACGTTTCGCGCGGGCATCCCGCGACATCCGCCATGCAGCAGGGCAAGGCTCTCGCACCAATCGACTACCTCAATCTCAAATTGAAGAGCATGGGACTGCCTTGGCGCGTGACGCGTACCGACGGCTCGACAGCGAAGACCTACGCGGTCTCGTAAGCGGGACGCCGATCATCCTGCCCGGCTCCACGAGACGATCGGCAGGATGGGAAACCGTACATTTTCGCCCGCCCGGGCCTTCAAAGCCGATCGTCGCTGGCGATCACCGAATTCGAAAGTCGTCCGAACCGCATGTCGCTACTCGACCATCTCGCGCTCCACTCGTCCGATCTGGCGATCGATCTGGGGACTGCCAACACCGTCGTCTACGTGAAGGATCAAGGCGTCGTCCTGGCCGAACCGTCGGTCGTCGCGATCGAGACGATCAACGGCGCTATGCGCGTTCTGGCGGTCGGCGAAGATGCCAAGTTGATGATGGGCAAGACGCCCGATCACATCAAGACGGTACGCCCGCTCCGCAACGGCGTGATCTCGGACATCGATGTCGCGGAACAGATGATCAAGCACTTCATCAAGAAAGCGCAAGGGCGACGCGGCAAGCCCTTGTTCGGACCCGAAATCGTAATCTGCGTTCCGTCCGGATCCACTCGCGTCGAACGCCGCGCGATCCGCGACGCGGCCTCCAATGCGGGGGCACGCAAGGTCTGGCTGATCGACGAATCGATGGCAGCGGCGATCGGGGCCAATCTTCCCGTTACCGATCCCTTGGGATCGATGGTCGTCGATATCGGCGGGGGCACGACCGAAGTCGGGGTCATCTCCCTGGGTGGGATGAACATGAGCATGTCCGCCCGCGTCGGCGGCGACAACATGGACGAGGCGATTGCGCTACATGTCCGCCGACACCACAATCTTCTGATCGGTGAAACCACAGCAGAGCGTGTCAAGAAGACCCTCGGCCGTGCAGGCCCCATGGACAAGGGCCAACCCGTGCAAGCCCTGATCAAAGGACGCGACACCACGCGCGGCGTCCCGCGCGAGATATCGATACTGCAATCGGAAATTGCCGACGCCTTGGCCGAGAGCGTCGGACAAATACTAGAACTGGTGCGCAGCGCGCTCGAAAAGATCGCCCCGGAAATCGCCGCCGATATCATCGAAAGCGGCATCTGCCTGACTGGTGGCGGCGCATTGCTCGCCGGGATCGACGTCGCCTTGGCAGAAGAGACCGGCTTGCCCGTCCGTGTCGCGGACAATCCGCTGAGCTGCGTGGCGATCGGCGCCGGGCGCACGCTTGAGGATCGTTCCTATCAAGGCGTCCTTCAGCCTATCTAACCGTCAGCATTGACCAAAATTGGTGATGTAATTACTACTGCCTACAATTATCGAATGTCTCTTTTTTATCTTATTAATACTTAGAATCCCCGAAGATAAATTAGCACATCACCCTTTTTCGCATTGCAATTTCACAAGCCGAGCCCATATCGGATCAGCTTACGTCGCGTGCGACGGATATCGGGCCGCTTGGCGCCCCCTTTGTCCCTCTAGCCTCACAAAGCCGGGATGTGCCCGCAAAGGCCCATGCCCGTCACTCCTGGGATAAAGGATATCCATATGATCACCGGAACCGTAAAATTCTTCAGCGCCGACAAGGGCTATGGCTTCATCGCGCCCGAGGGTGGCGGCACGGACGCCTTCGTTCACATATCGGCCGTGGAACGTGCAGGCCTGCAAACGCTCGATAAGGATCAGCGCATTTCCTACGATCTGGAGCAGGATCAGCGCGGAAAGACGTCGGCCGTAAACCTTCAGGTCGCATGAGCCATACGGGGGCGCGGGATCAAGTATCCCCACCCCCGTATTTCCGCCAGCCGGTCGCGTTTTGCCTGGAGCGCCCCGGCGTTCCTGCGATCGCTAGCGCGCCTTTCGACAGGAGTTTTACGAATGGCCAAATCGCAGAAGCGCAGCAATCGCGAAGTCCGCAAACCCAAGGCGGAAAAGACCAAGCCTTTGCCGGGCTTGGCAAACACCTCTGCGTCACCGGTCCACAACTTGATGCAGAAACCCAAAGACAAGCGCTGACTTCTCCCGTGCCGGTGCCTTCGCCGTCGCGTGCTCGATACGATAGGAACAGGTTCACATGAGCAATTCGCCGATCGATGCGCCGCGGCCTCCAAGAACCATGCGCTTTCGTCGCAGCGGCGATAAGCTTCCAGCGGACGCCGCGCGGCGGCAAGGCGAAGTGACCCATCTGGCGTTCCTGGCGCTAGGTGGGCGAGATGCCGCCGTGGAGTTCCTCAATTTGCCCGATGCCGATCTCGGCGGACGCCCGCTCGACGTCGCGCTTGCCAGCGCCGAAGGCGCCGCGCGCGTGACGCAGGCGATCAAACGCCTTGCCGGTGCTCGTACCCAATGATCGCCTGGGCCAAGCCTTATTGGACAGCGCTGATCGGCTTCGCCGGCTTGGCGATCATGGCCGCGGCATGGCACGCAGGCGTCTCCCGGCCCGAGACGGTATTGCAAGAGATATCCTCCCACGCCAGCATTGGTGCCGAGTAGGGAGCCCAGGACTTCGGCTGCCGCAGGCTATGCGGCTACGCGTTGGTCACGTAGATCAATCGCCTTTCCGCGGACGCAGCGATAGCGGGTATTACGGATTGGGCCTGCCCCCAGGGAGCCCTTGACGATAGGCGGTCGAAAATGGCCGCCTATCGCGCACGATCAATCGGCGAAACGCGCCACATGGCGAAGTCCATATTTCCCGACCAGTGCGCCGGCCCCAAAAGCTCAAATTCAGGCCCACCTGAATGAACGGCCACTTTCAAGGAGCCCATTGGGGCTTTTGAAGGACGGCTATCTCGGCGCTTCCCGTTCAGGTGTTGGCGGCGCCGTTCGCCAGGATCGTGCCCGCCGTCACCCAGGCGCCCTCTTCCGAGGCCAGGAAAGAGACGATCGAGGCGATTTCGCTGGCCTTGCCGATGCGCTTGAACGGCGAGGCCGCCTCCATCATCGGGCGGTATTGCGGCGAAGCGTCCATCATGCCGGGGCTGACCGCGCCGGGGACGATCGCATTGACCGTGATGTTGCGCGGCGCCAGTTCGCGCGCCCAGCTTTCGGTGAAGCTCTCGATCGCCTTCTTCGCCGCCGAATAGAGCCCGGCGCCGGCGAGCGGATATTTCGCGACGCTCGAACTGAAGTTGATGATGCGACCGCCGTCGCGGATGCGCTTGATCGCCTCGTCGACGATGTAGAGGGGGCCAAACACGTTGACCCCGAAGATGAACTGGACAGTCTCCTCGGTCAGATTGCCGAAACCTTCGGTGGTCATGACGCCGCTGTTGTTGACGACGATGTCGAGCACGCCGGGATTGGCATCGATCTGCTCGAACAGGCGGACGATCTCGTCGCGCTTGGCGATATCGGCCTTGTAGGCGACGGCCGTACCGCCGTTTGCGGTGATCTGCGCGACCACCTCTTCGGCGCCGTCCTTGCTGCCCGAATAGTGCGCGATGATCGAAGCGCCGTCCTGCGCCAGCCGCAACGCGATCTCGCGGCCGATGCCGCGCCCCGCGCCCGTGACGAGCGCGATCTTGCCTTCCAGATTTGCCATGATGTTCCTGCTTTTCCTTGAGTTTATTCTGCGGCGATGCCGAGCGCCGACGCCTCGTGGCTGGCAGGACGGTGGTCGATCACCCAGCGCACGTTCCGGCGCAGTGGCTCGATGCCGTCGTGCGGCATGCCCGGCGGCAAGGTGTGCATGTCGTGGAATATCTGCATCGAATCGCCGCCCGACAGCGAAACCATCCGCTGCACGCCGACGAGCGAGAAAGTGTCGAGCAGGCGATCCCGGATCGTCTCGGGATAGATGCCCACGGTCTGGGTGGTGTCGTCGCACCATTTCGCCACGTCGAGCAGATCGGGCACCGGCACGATGTTGACCACGCGATTGTTGAGCTGGTCGTAGAAATCGACGCGGTCGGGGAACTTGGAGATCACCACGCCGCCGGTCAGGGTATCGCCCTCGACGTGATAGAAATCGTCCTCGAGCGACACCGCCTCGAGCTCGGCTTCGAGATCGCGGTTGCGCGTTTCGGCCGGGGTGGAGATCACCGGCGGCAACGCCGCGAAGGCCGCGACGATCCGGCGCCCGAACTGCACCAAGCGTTCGATATCCGCTTCGTCAGTGCCCGATTCGACATAGACCACGCGCGTGTTGGCACAGGCGGTCTGGTTGTAGAAGCCAGAGATCACCGCGACGCCCAGCGCCGCCTCGTCCATCGCCGCCTCGCTTGCCAGCGCGTCGGCGCCGATCATCGACATCGAGTATTTGGGATTGAGCGCGGTCAGATCGATGCCCGGCGAGAGGAACTTCTGGATGTGCTTGACCGAGCTCATCCCGCCCCAGGCGGTGATCTTGTCGATGCGGCTGGTGCGCACGATCTGCGATTCCATCGCCTCGTCGCCGCCCTTCCAATAGGCCACGGCGATGTGCTTCACCACGGGATGCGCGGGATCGAGATCGATCAACGTTCGCGCGATGGCATTGGCGGTCAGCGGGTCGTTCGACGGCGACTTGATGAGGATGTCGGACTTTGTCAGAGCCCCGCGGATCACGGTCAGCGCGGCTACCACGGGCACGTTGCCCGCGGTGATGTGGAGCTGGCGCGTGCCCACCGCACGCACGCGAACGTTGTCGTACGGCGCACCGCCCGAAACCCACCCGTCGAGGTAGGCAATGCCGATCGTCTGGTCAGCCAAGGCCGTCAACGCACAACCGTCGAACATATAGGGTAGTTGGTCGTAGACCCCGCGCAGGATCGGCTCGGCCAGGCCGCCCGCCTGGAGGGCGAGCGCGAAGCTTTCCTGCAGCCAGGCGTTGTCTTCCAACCGCAGCCGCTTGCCCGCCTCGGCGAGGAAATCGACGATGTCGGCGACCTTCGCCGCGTTGAGATCGGCGAGCAGCGCGGCATTGCCGAGCACGAGGTCCTGGATATGACGGTGCGGGTCGGGCGAGCGGAAGGCAGCGCCGCCACGGCCCTTGAACTCCACCGCGTCGCCATCAGTCGGCAGGATGATCCGACCGCGAGCGATGATCGGAATGTCGACCGAGCTGGGCATCATTCGCCTCCCGACACGAAGTCGAGGAACTCGTTGTAAGCCTGCTGGGTACCGGCGCAGCTGATCTTGTCATCGCCGCCTTCCATCTCGGCGAAGCGCGTGATCTCGGGCAGGACCCGCGGGCCCTTCCAGCCGCAGGCGCAGTCTTCGTCCCAGTTGATCGTCAGCTGGTCGCCCGAGATGAAGCCGCCCCAATAGGTCTGCGGCAGCAGGTCGTAGAAGGCATAGCGGCCAGTCTGCGTGCCTTCGCGCGGCAGCAGGTTCATCTCGCGATCGAACAGCAGCGGGATCGTGTGCGGCATGATGTGATAGTTGCCGCAGGAGCAGCGCGGCGACATGCTCATCACTTCGGACATGCCATAGAACATGCCAATCGTATCGATTCCGAAATAGTCGCGAACATAGCCTTCCCAGTCGTCGGGCACGTCCTTGAGGCCCTTCATCCCGCCGCCGGTCATAATGAACGATCCCGCTGCGAAATCGGGCTTGAGGCCCTTGGCGATGCCGCTGCGGGCGGTCTTGATCAGGTCGCCGAAGCTGCCGCCCAGCTTGACGCGCTTGCCGCGGTTGCGCTCGAACAGCTCGAAGAACCAGGTCTCGATGTCCTGCTCGCGGCGCTTGCCTTGGGCGATCAGCGCCTGCCGCGCTTCGAGCAGCGCGGGGTCGAGCCCGAGCTGGTCGAGCTCGCCGCGATCCTCGGCCACCTGCATTCGCGCCGCCAACGAAAGCAGGTCGGACGAGATGTGGTGCGGATAGAGCGTGTGGTAATGCTCGGGGCCACCCGCAGCCGGAACGTTAAACAGCTCGAGCATCTTCATCATCATCTGATGCCCGCCGCGATAGCCGGGGAAGAAGGTCTCGACCTTGTCGGTATAGGCGTCGACCCCGGTGGTCGCACGCTGCGCCTCGTAATAGGTCTTCTGCCACGAGGGGAACTCGACCTGCGAGCGCGGCACGAAGCTAAGCTTGCCCGTCGTGCCCGACGAGTGGCCGATCAGCATGCCGAATGCGTCGAGCCGATCGAGCCAGCCGTCGACCGTGTTCACGCCGGTGAGATCGACCTTCGAGAGATCGTGCGTGGTCAGGCGATCAAGCCAGGCGTTGAGCCGGCCGACGTCCCGCTTCTCGATCAGCGACAGCGGATAGTTCTTGAGCACGCGGTGGTCGAACAGCAGCGGCAGGCCTTCCTCGATGCTGTCGATGCTCGTGATGCCCTCGCGCTCGGCCAGCTTGTCGAGCGCGGCGACACGGCCGCTGACCTTGGCGAAGTGGAGCTTGAGCGCCTGGAGCTGCAAGTCCTGATAGCCGCGCCAGCTCATCGCATAGAGCGGCTCGTAGCCGTTATCGAGCCAGGTGTCGGGCGCTTCGGGGGACAGGTTCGGCTTGTCGAGAACGGCCTCGGTCATGATCAGGCTCCTTCCGGGAATGGGGTTCAGCTGTCGGCGCCGACGAGCAGGGTTGTGTTGAGCAGGTCTTCGCCGACGCTGTCGGCCGGATACTGCTCGGTGTAGGTGTGCCGCGTGCAGGTCACGCGCTGCAGCGTGCGCGCGCCGCTGCCGACCTGGCCGCGGGCGTGCTGGACCACGAGATTGTCCCAGATCACCATGTCGCCCGGCTGCCAGGCGTGATCGTAGACCCCGCTTTCGGCATAGAGCCCAGCGTAGATCTCTCCCAGCAGGGCATCGCTCTCGTCGCGCGAGAGGCCGATGATCTCTGCGGTCATGTTCTCGTTGACGAACAGGTAGGGCTGGCCGGTTTCGGGCTGTGTCCGCACGACGGGATGGACCGTGCAGAGATCGCCCGCCTCGAGATCTTCGAGCCGGTTCGCGCGATCGTGGAGGCGCTGCCGCACCTGCAAGGCCTTCAGCCCCTGGACGCGTGCCTTGAGCGCGGCCGGAAGCCGCGCATAGGCCGCCGCCGCATCCACGAACTTGGTCGAGGTTGTGTCAGGATCGACCTCGACCGCGTGGAGCGCGGCGACGAGGTAGGGCGATGGCAGATAGGGAACGTCGTTGTGCCACTGCAGCTCGCGGGTGCCGAGGAAGCCGTCCTCGCGCGTGTTGGAGACATAGAAGTTCTCGTAGGCGCTCGCCGGCACCGGGCCGAAGCTGCGGCAGAGATCGATTTGCTCGTCCATCGTCAGGTGCAACCCGCGAAAGACCAGCAAATGATGCTGCAGAAACAACGCCTGCAATTCGCCCCGCACCGCTTCGCCAAGGCTTTTCCCCGCTGCAAGGTCGAGCATCACTTCCACGCCAAACGGCGCGATTGCGCAAGTCTTGAGCGTCATGTCGGCACTCCTCGTTCCCGTTTCCGCGTCGCTCCGAAAAGGACTCGCGAATTATGTTCCTCACCCTGATAGCAAATCGACATCTTGTCAAACGACGATGAAATCCCGAGGGCTTGAAGCCCACCGGGCAAGGAGTGATACGATGGCGGGCAGAAGAATGGGTCCGCCAGATGCCACGGTGCGTTTCGAGCTGCTCGACGCGACCGAGCGGGTCCTGGCACGCGACGGATACCCCGCGGTCACCTCGCGCAATGTCGGCAAGGAGGCCGGCGTCGACCAGAAGCTGGTGTTCTACTATTTCCGCACGATGGAGGATCTGGTCGTCGCGACGTTCCACCGACGCAGCGAGGATTTTCTCGGCCGCCTGCGCGCAGCCGCCGCCTCGGCCGCGCCGCTGCGCGAGATCTGGTCGCTGATCAGCGACCGCAGCGGTCGCCTGACCATCGAGTTCATGGCCATGGCCACGCGCAATGCCGCACTCAAGAACGAAGTTCGCGAATACAACCGCGCCGCCAACGCCATCATCGAAGAGGGGCTGGCTCGGCGGCCGCTTCCCACGGGCGCCGATCCGGCGCTCGCCCCGCCGGCCTTCGTGAACTTCGTGATCGCCTCGGTGGCGCGCAACCTGCTCGTCGAGGAAGAGATGGGCCTGACCCCGCCGCCGGACGAGATGCGCATTTTGATCGAGGCCTGGATCGACCGCCTGGCACCATAATCAGGCCCTGAATGATGTCTGCAACCCAGCGATCGCTATGCCGATCTCTCGGTACGGCTGGAGCCCTGGAACCGCGCAGAACCCCGGAGGTTTGCGCGGAAGAGAAACCGAATTTGGGAAGAGGCGAGACCACTTGGCGGAGAGGGTGGGATTCGAATTAATTGCCCAACGATTTGAATTCGTTAGAAAAAAATTTTAACCAAATCTCTCTGCACCATGCCACGTACCATAAGATTTTTTATGCTGAAAAATCAAACATTTAACCAATCGGGTCAAACGGCTCGGTATTACTACTCATTTCGCCGGACATCCTCAAGCGAAAGGGCGCGCCAAGCCCCTCTCTGAGGGATCGCCTCCCTGTGAGACAAAGAAAAAGGGAGGCACAAAGGCCTCCCCATGGAAAATTAGGACCATCCGCTTCATGGTCTTCCCGAAATTCCCCCCTTATGGGTGTGACCTCGGGAAAGGTGCTCGCGCGGACCTGCAAGGTTTTTGACGCCCTGCCTCATATTTTACGACCCTGAGGTTGATACAGGGTCGCGGATCGCTCCGATTGAATGCCTTAGCTAGTCAAAAATCCCTCTAAAGTCAAGATAGAGGGAATTGCGCTCGCATCATGTGCCGCTGAGGAAGCACAATCCACAGACCTCCGCTCCCATTTGCCCGCCCAGAATCTCCCTCACCGACAAGAGCGACGAACCGGTCGCAAACAGGTCATCGACCACCAAGACCCGCTTGCCCTGCACGTCAGGGATATCACCATCCATAGCGAAACCGCTGAATAGCGGTCGAAGAGATAGATCGACTTCCTTTGCCTGATACTGAGATTCGGGGCTCATTTTCTCCCATGCATGGACCTGCGAGGCCAAGGAGGAGGTTTTCCCAGGCCTCACTTTCGGCGGATGGGCCTTCACCTCGGCGAGGACCTCACCGACCGTACGCTTCCTCAAAAAGTCCGATGCCAGAAGCGGAGCACCTGCGACCTGCGAGACCATTTCGGCAAATTGAGCGCAGAAGGGCGATGAGGATGGCATTGGCATGACGAAGTCGAAACCTTCGAGCTCTGCTTTGGATTTCTCGAGAATCGCTTTGGCCCGGCTCATGATCAGATTCCTCCAAAACGGCAGGATCGAAAAACCCCGTCGGTCCTTCAGCGCGTGGATCAGAGGATTGCCGTCATCGCGCCGGGCACCTCGCTGATTCCGCTTAAATACGTGAAATAGAGGAATGCCTTTGAATCGGCTCTTATTTGGATTTCCAGCAACGGATGTATCGACACCCTTTTCGTGCTGATCGTTGATAGTGACGACATTATCCGCCGACACCTCAATCCCCATACCAACCTCCAGCCCATGGCAAAAATTCCACCGGCTTTCATATAGAGGCGGCCACAGGAATATCCGATTTGCGCACTTGTGATCTTTTGATGGCAATTTCAAGCCGGACTACGAGCTCAAAGAGGTTGACCAGCGACTTGCAGTTCAGAACTTGCGTCGTTTTCCTTCGAAACCATCCTTGACCTCATCGATCCAGGCGACGACTTCCTGTTCGCTCCAGCGCGCCGCACTTGGCGAGATCAGGTAAGGCTTCGGGAAACGCTTCTCTCCGATCATCTCGTAGATCATCGACTTGCCGAGGCCGACCCGGTGGCAGACCTCCTTCAGACGCAGGAAGCGTTCGGGCTTTTGCGGAAACGGGGCAGCGATTGGCCCCGCGGCGCTATCGCCTGCGCCCTGAGAAGCCACGGTCACTATCGAGGAATGTGGCCAGCATTGCCGGCACGAGTTCGGTCACGGGCTCTTTCATCCCATAGGTCTCGGAATATACCGCAGCATAGTCCTCCAGCCGTTTCGACAATTCCGGGGTGACCCAGACCGTCAGTTTGACCGGGGAGCGTTCCGGCAGTTTGGCGAGCCTGATGTTCGACATGGTTCACGCTCCTCCCTGGCGCCAAGGCCGCAGCACGATGTCCCGGTGGACGAGCACCCGGAGTGGCCAGCCCGGCCGGATCTTGAGCGTTGGCTGGAAATCCAGGCTACGCCCGACGATTTGATCCCCTGCCCTTGCCCCGTTCTGCTGCGCGGACTGGCGCAGCGCTCGGACGAGGTCGCTGCGCTCGTCGCCAAAGCTGATTTCCGTACCCACGCCGAGCAGCGTCGACAGAACCACGCCCTTGAGCAATTGCCAGGTGTGGCGATCGATGCTGTCGGACAGACCGGCGTAACCGCTGGTATCCGTCGCGGGCATGTTGTCGATGCGGATCGACGAACCATCTGGCAGCACGATGCGGTTCCAGGTGACCAGAGCCCGGCTCTGCCCGAAGGCCACGACGCTGTCGTATCGACCGATCAGGCGCGAACCTTGGGGGAGCAGCAAGATCTGGCCCGTGGCGCTGTCGTAGGCATTCTCGCTGATCTGTGCCGTGACCAGCCCCGGCAGGTCGGAGTTGAGACCGGTGATCAGGCTCGCCGCGATGATGCTGCCCGCGCTCAATGTATAGGGCGATGGCGCCTCAACGAGGCGACCAGAATTCACGTCGGATGCCGCATCACCCTGCCGCAAGAAACTCGCCTTCCGGCGCTGCCCATTCGGATCAGCGATCCGATCGAGGTCCAGGCTGCGATCCTCGGCGGCAGTGTCGCCATTGGGCGCCATCGCGCCCAGTCCTGCGGTGCTCCCAGCCTGCCTTGCGCCACTCGCAATCTGTATCATGACACCGGACTCGCGTGCAGCCTTGCGATCGGCTTCCAGCCGTTGGCGCTCAGCCTCGGCATCTCGGGCCGACGGATCGACAGCAGGCTCGGTCGCCATGACTGCGCGCTGATGCGCGAGGATCGGCCGCCCGAGATCGCCCGGCAGTGGCAAACCGAGCTTCGGGACGTCGCCGTAAGACTTGGGCGCGTTGGCCAATTGTTCGGGAGGCGCCGCTGCTTCGATCTTGTCGTTCGCTTCTGCCACCATGCGGAAGGACGTAGGCCTCAGGCCAAGCCAGGCAACGCCAACCACCGCGACCGAACCCAGCGCAGCAGCAGCAATTACCGCGCTGCGCCGGAACCGGACCGCTTTTCTCGGCGTCCCACGCGTGACCAAAGTCTCTGGATCGGCCTTCGGACGAGACGGAAGTCTTGGCTTGGTTGGATCAGTCATGAGCCGTCTCCCGACGGCGGGATGCCTGCGACGTGATGCGCACCACGCTCTGGCGCTTACCGCCGAGCCGCAGCTCTGCCGCACCGAACAGCCGGTCGACCACATAGTAGCGACCGGCCATCCTGTAATTGACGAGCTCGGCCTCGCCGTTCTGGCTTAGCACGAAAAGCGGTGGCGCTTCGCCGACGGCGATCCCGGCGGGGAACTCGATGAAGGTCTGCCGTCCATCATCGAATGCCCGCGCCGGGCGCCAGGCGGGCTTGTCGCCCGAGATCCGGTAGTCGAAACGCAGGCGATCGACGGCCAGGCCGCGGGCGATTGGTGCCGCGGCCGCATCGGCCTCCCGCTGGCGCTGGAGCGCCAGCATCTCGTCCTGCGGGTAGGTCCACGAGAGCGCCGCCATCGCCGTGCGCCCCGTGCTTTCGAGCTGGAGTCGGTAGACGCGCCTGTCGGTGGCGATGACCAAGTTCGTGGTCAGCCCGGCCGAATATGGTTTCACCAGGATATGCACGCGCTTTCCCGAGCCTGCGCCGCTGGTCGTATCGCCCACAGTCCAGCGCGCGGTATCGCCCGCAGCCACCGATGTGATCGCTTCGCCCGGCTGCAGCGCGATGTCGGTGACGCGCTCGGGCGCCGCGAACAGCCTGTAGAGCGCTCCGTCCGAATAGGGATAGACCTGGACGGCCTGGACGAAGCCGGCGCGTGCCGGTTCGCGCAATGCGGCGCGGTTGGCGTTCGCGACCCGACTGGCCGCGCCCGCTCCGCGGGCATCTGCGGTCCCCGACAGCGCGAGCGTAACGAGGTTGGCGACGACGATAGTCTGCCTGATCATGGGTTCGTCCCTTCGGTGAGAGTGATGGCGGCCGGCTGGGCGAGGCCCGGATCAAGCGGAGATCCCAGCGGCAGGTTGGTCGGTGCCGGCGCGCGCTGTATCGGTCGCGGCGGCTGGGCGGCTTCGCCCGCACCGTCGAGCTCGCGGCTCCAGTCGACCGCCTCGACGTAGAGCCCGAGTGGGTTCTTCCGCAAGATTTCGGCAGAGCGCGGCGTCCGCACGGCGATCGTCAGGATCGCGGTCCAGCGCGACGTGCCAGCCAGGCTGCCGCGCTCGAAAGCGCTTTCGCGCCACTGGACCTGAAACGACTTGTCCGAAGCACGCACGACGCTTGTCACCTGGACCGAGACGGTCATTTCGCCGACGTTGGCGAAAGGATCGTTCGACCGGGCGTACTCGCTTAGAAAGACTCCGCCCTTGTGACTGACAAAGTCGTAGGCCTGGAGCCAGTTCGCGCGCATCAGGACCGGATCGAGCGAGCGGGACCGGATGTTGGTCACGAACCGCGACAGGAACCAGGCGATCTGTGCGTCGCTCGGCTCATAGGCAGCGGTGGCGGGGGCGACCGCCCTCGCCTCGCCGAGCTTGTCGACCTCGACGACATAGGGCGTGACCCGGCTCTGCAACGACTGCCAGACCAAGGCCGCCGAAAGACCGGCCGAGACCGCGAGACCACCCAGCGCCATCAGCCGCCAGTTGCTCGCCTGGGCTCTCGCCGAGCCGATCCGCTCGTCCCAGACCTGCCCGGCGCGCTGGTATGGCGTCTCGGGTTCGGGTGTGCGCCCATAGCGCTGCACGGCACGTCGAAATGGCATGGCTAGTCGTCCCTTTCCTTGATGTCGGGAGTGGCGGAAGCACCGCCGCGGTCGCCGTCGCGGATCGTATGGAGCGCCAGCTGACGGCGATTGCGCGCGCTCTGCTCGGACTGCAGCTTCTGGGCCCAGGCCGGCATGGAACCTTGCGCTTCACTGGGCGCGGCGGCACTCGCGCCGCCCTTGGTGGTGCCGGAATTCCAGGCGGACTGCTGGCCGCGCTCGGCTGCTTCGCCGAGCCCAAACGCGGAGGAAGCCTTCTGCGCCGCCGCGCCGCGCGCTGCGGTCGCCATCCCGCCAATGCCGGCGGACACCGAAGAGGATCCGCTCGTTTCCTGGCCGAGCTTGTAGGCAGTCGATGCGGCAGAGCCCATCGATGTCCCGGCGCGGATCGCGCCCATACCGGCACCAGCCAGGCCGCGCGCCGCGCCGGCCGCGCCTGCTCCGGCCATGGCTAGCCCGCCCGCGGCTGCGGCGGTGGTAGCGGCCGCCGAGCCAGCGCCGAGCTGAGGCGCGCCCGCGACAAGACCGGAAGCGACAGCTGGACCGAAGATGCCGAGACCCAGCAGCGCGAGGCTTGCCAGCATCAGCGACAGGGCCTGGTCGATATCGGGCTCTTGTCCCTGCAGCGCTTCGACGAACTGCCCGAAGTAGTTGGAGCCGATGCCAACGATGACGGCGAGGACCATGACCTTGATGCCCGACGAGACGACGGCGCCAAGCACGCGTTCGGCAAGGAAGCTGGTCCGGTTCCAAAGCGCGAAGGGCACGAGGACGAAGCCTGCGAGGCTCGTCAGCTTGAACTCGAGGATCGTCACGAACATCTGCACCGCGAGCACGAAGAAGGCGACGATGACGATGATCCAGGCGATCACGAGCACGGCGATCTGGACGAAGTTCTCGAAGAAGGCGATCGGTCCGACGAGCTCGCTCACCTGCTCGAGCAGGGGCGCTGCGGCCTCGAAGCCGACGCCGGCAAGGTGCCCGGGCTTCAGCAGTTCGTCGGCTGTGATCGTCCCGCCCCCGGCCGTAAGGCCGAGCCCCGCGAACGAGCGGAAGATGATATCCGCGAGATCGTTGAAGCGGTTGAGGATAAGCGCGAAGGCCCCAACGTAGAGGATCTTCTTCAGGAACTTGGCGATGACATCGTCCTCGCCCCCGAGCGCCCAGAAGAGCCCGGCGAGCGTGATATCGATGCCGATCAGCGTTGTCGTCAGGAAGCCGACGTCACTACCGAGCAAGCCGAAGCCCGAGTCGATATATCGGACGAAGGCGTCGAGGAACTGATCGATGACATTGAGATCGTTCACGGAACTGTCCTGACCCAAGAAGACAAAGCGCCGCGAGGACCGGGAGCTCTGGCCCCCGGAGGTCCGCAGTCCTCGCGGCTAGGTGCGCCGGCGGGCTTCAAGGAGCCGGCGCGCGGGAGTTCAATTGCGCGGGCTGTAGGCCTTGCCGTCGCCGAGGAAGCGCGCGGTCGCCTCGCGCGCCTGCCGCTCGATCTGGCCGCGCCGCGCTTGCTCCAGCGCCTCGGCGCGGAACTGCGAGGCGATCAAATTCTGGATCTGGAGCTGCTGCTTCGTCGAGAGCGCGAGGAGCTGATTGGTGGCTTGGCTGACGGCGAGCGAACCTTCGGCGCTCTGGCTGCGCGACACGATCGCCGCGAGCGTCCGGGCATCGCCTTCCACGTTTTCAGCGATCTGGCTCTGGATACTCATCGTCTGCCGGAAGCTGCCCATGGCGACCTCCAGCTGCGCGCGCGCCGCGGTCAGCCGCTGATTGCGCGTACCGAGCCCAGTGAAGTCCTGCGGGAACAGGCCCTCGAACTGACGGTCGAGCGAGCCGACCTTGAAGTCGATACCCTGGGCCTGCCCCATCAGCCGGTCGATCTCCTGCAGCTTGGCTTGCAGCTCCTGGAGCTGCGGGAAGTCGACGCGCGCCAGGTTCTTGCCCTGGTTGATCAGCATCTGTGCTTCGTTCTGCAGCGACTGGATCTGATTGTTGATCGAGGTCAGCGTGCGCGCCGCCGTCAGGATGTTCTGCGCGTAGTTGTTGGCGTCGAATACCGGGATGGCGAGCGCCGGCGTTGCTGGAAGCCCCACGCAGATGACGGCAGCGACGCCGCCGGCAACGAGTGCAGCCGAACCGACGGCGGAGAGGATCTTGGTTTTCATCACAGCTAACTCCTTCTGCTTGAGGATCAGGCGTCGGGCCTGGAGAAATGGGGAAGGACCTCGCGGGCCCATTCGAGTCCCGCATCGGCGAGGAAGGCGGCGAGGAAGCCGCCGCGATCGTGACTCGCGAGAAGGGCGTCGATCCGCTTTTGCGCGGCGGGATCCGAGGCGCCGCAGATAGCCAGGGCCAATGGGCCGAGGCCGAGCTCGAACAGGCGATTTCCGCGGGCGGACTGGAGGTAATAGTGCCGCTTTGGTGTCGCCCGGCTGATCAGCTCGATTTGCCGCTCGCTCAGACCGAAGCGTGCGTAGGCTTCGAGGCTTTGCGGTTCGATCGCCCGGTCGTTGGGCAGCAAGATCCGCTGCGGGCAGCTTTCGATGATAGCCGGGGCGATCGTCGAACTCGATATATCGGCAAGGCTCTGCGTCGCGAAGACGACCGAGACGTTCTTCTTCCGCAGGACTTTGAGCCATTCGCGGATCCGCGCGGCAAAGAGCGGATGGTCGAGGAAGACCCAGGCTTCATCGAGCACAATGAGGGTCGGCCGTCCGGTGAAGCGTTCTTCGAGCCGGTGGAACAGATAGGTCAGGACAGGAGCGACGACGCCGGTGTGTCCGAGTAGCGCCTCGGTCTCGAAGCATTGGACGTCTGCCACCTCGAGCTGGTCTTCGGCGGCGTCGAGCAACCGGCCGAACGGCCCTTCGAGCGTATAGGGCGCGAGCGCCGAACGCAGCGGAATGGACTGGAGCAACAGGGAAAGTCCGGTCAGCGTGCGCTCTTCGGGCGCTGCGCTCGCGAGACTGGTGAGCGCGGACCAGACCGTTTCCTTGATGTTGGGCGTGACCAGCACCCGCTCATGCTCGAGCAAGGCGCCGATCCACTCGGCCGCCCAGGCGCGATGCTTGGCGTCTTGGATCTTTCGCAGCGGCTGGAACGCCAGCGCGCCTGTGCCAACACCAACGCCGGCGCCATCCTCGCCGCCAAGCCCGAGGGCATGATGCGCGCCGTCCATGGCGAGGACCGCAGCGCGGGCCGAGAAGCCCTTGTCGAAGACGTAGATCTGCGCGCCCTCGTAACGCCGGAACTGCAGCGCAAGCAGCGCGAGCAGCACCGACTTGCCCGCCCCGGTCGGACCGACGATCAGCATGTGCCCTACGTCGCCGACGTGAGTGGAGAGACGGAACGGCGTCGAGCCCGAGCTCGTCGCGTGGAGCAGCGGCGGTCCGGCGAGGTGCGCGTTCTTGTCGGGCCCGGCCCAGACACTCGACAAGGGCATCAGGTGCGCGAGGTTCAAGGTGTGGACGAGCGGCTGACGGACGTTGGCGTAGGTCTGGCCGGGCAGGCTCGACAGCCAGGCCTCAACCGCATTCACGCTCTCGCGGATGCAGGTGAAGCCGAGGCCGTTGACGATACGCTCGACGCTGCGGACCATTTCCTCGACGCGGGCGCGATCTTCGTCGGCGACGGTGATCGTCGCGGTCAGGTGCCCGAAGGCGACATGATCGCCGCCGAGCGCCTGGAGCGCGAGATCGGCGTCGGCGGTCTTGTTGTCGGCGTCGCTGTCGAGCAGCTGGACGGGCTGATTGTACATGACCTCGCGCAGCAGCGCGGTCACCGACTTGCGCTTGTTGAACCACTGGCGCCGCAGCTTCGTCAGCGCCCGGGTCGCCTCGGTCTTGTCGAGCGCGATGAATCGGGTGACCCAGCGATAGGCGAAACCCTGGTGGTTGAGCGCGTCGAGGATCCCGGGCCGGCTGACATTGGGGAAGCCCAGGATCGACAGCGTGCGCACATGGCTTTCGCCGAGCATCGGCTCGAGCCCACCGGCGAGCGGGGTATCGGCGAGCAGCGCGTCGAGGTAGATCGGCGTCTCGGGCACCGCGACCGCATGCCGCCGCGTCGAGACCGTGCCGTGGAGATAGGTCAGCGTGTCGCCGTCATCGAGCGGGGCGATCTCGGGCATGAAGCCCGCGAACAGATCGAAGGCCCGATTGGTCTCGGCGACGAAGGCTGCCAAGGCCTGGCGCCAATCCCGGCCCTCGCCCGGCACCTCGCGCTCGATCATCAGGCGGCCGGCGCTCTCGGCCTGGTCGACGCTCGGCAGGAATGTGAGCGTCAGGTAGTATCGGCTCTCGAAATGCTGCCCGGCGGCCTCGAAGGTCGCGCGCCGTTCCTCGTCGACGAGCCAGGAGGCGGGATCGGGGAAGCGACTCTCGGGATAGCCCAGCGCCTCGCGGCGCTCGGCCTCGAAATGGAGCGCCCAGCCCGTGCCGAAGCGCTTGAGCACATTGTTCACTCGCGCGCAGGCCGAGATGAGCTCGCTTTGGCTTGCGCTCTCGAGATCGGGACCGCGAAAGCGCGCCGTGCGCTGGAACGCCCCATCCTTGTTGAGCACGACACCAGGCGCGACCAGCGCGGCCCAGGGCAGATGGTCGGCAAGCCGATCGGCCCGCTGGCGATATTCGCGAAGGTTCAGCACGAGAGATATCCCTTCTGGCGAAGGTGGCGCAGGGCGACGGGCGCGAAGTCGGGATCGCGCTTGGCGGCGAAGACCGCGGCCGTGTGGCCGAGCGCCCAGACCACCAGCCCGGCCAGCCACTGCTGCAGACCGAGCCCGAGCGCGGCGGCGAGTGTGCCGTTGACGATCGCGATAGCGCGCGGCGCGCCGCCAAGCAGGATCGGCTCGACGAGCGCCCGGTGGATCGGGGCTTCGAAGCCTTCGCAGGGCTGATCGGGCGCGGCGATCATACGACGAGCGCCCCGCCGCCGAAGCTGAAGAACGAGAGGAAGAAGCTCGAGGCGGCAAAGGCGATCGACAGACCGAAGACGATCTGGATCAGCCGGCGGAAGCCGCCGGCCGTCTCGCCGAACGCGAGGGTGAGCCCCGTGACGATGATGACGATCACCGCCATGATCTTGGCGACCGGACCCTGGACGGATTCTAGCACCTGCTCGAGCGGCTGCTCCCAGGGCATGCCCGAGCCGGCGGCATAGGCCGGCGCAGTCAGCGCGATCGTGCTCGTGGCAGCCATGAGGCGGACACCGGCGCGCAGTATGGTCTTTGCAGGCATATCAGTCTCCTTGCGTGTTGAGAGCGGGATCGGGCGTGAGGTCGAGAAGCGCGTAGTTGGCGTCGGGGCCGAGCCCCGTAACGCGAGCGATCGTCTCGACGCGGCGCGCGCGGCCGCGGCCACTGATGAAGACGATCGTATCGACGGCCTCGGCGATCAGCCGGCGCGGCACGGTGATCACGGCTTCCTGGACCAGTTGTTCGAGCCGGTAGAGCGCGCTTGCCGCCGAGTTGGCGTGGACCGTAGCGATCCCGCCGGGGTGGCCGGTGTTCCAGGCCTTGAGCATGTCCAGCGCCTCGCGTCCGCGGACCTCGCCCACGATGATGCGGTCGGGCCGGAGGCGCAGGGTCGAGCGCACGAGATCGGCCATGGTAACGGAGCCCGCGCGCGTCCTCAGCGCCACGACGTCCTGGGCGGCACACTGCAACTCGCGCGTATCCTCGATGAGGATCACCCGGTCCTCAAGGTGGGCCATCTCGGCGAGCAGGGCATTGGCAAGCGTGGTCTTGCCCGACGAGGTGCCGCCCACGACGAGGATATTGCGCCGATCGACTACGGCCTGCGCAAGGATGCGCGCGGCTTCAGGCGCCATGATCCCGTCATTCACGTAATCGAGCAGCGTGTAGACCCGCGCGGCGGGCTTCCTGATCGAGAAGCACGGCGCAAGGCTGACGGGCGGCAGCACGCCCTCGAAGCGCTCGCCCGCACCCTCGCCGTGCGGCGGCAGCTCGGCCGAGACGATCGGCGCCGCCGCATGGGCTTCGGTCCGCGCATGCGAGGCGACGAGGCGGATGATCCGCTCCACCTGCGCAGGCTCGTAGCGCACCATGGTATCGGCGCGTCCTTCGCCGAGCCGGTCGAGCCAGAGCGCGCCGTCCGGATTGACCATGATCTCGATCACCAAAGGATCGCCGAGGGCTGCGGCGATCGTCGGCCCCATGGCGCTTTTCAGCATCCCGCGCTTGCGGGTGTCGGAAACGAGTTCGCTCACGAGGCCGCCTCCTCATCGTCGTCATTGGACGCAAGGTTGCTGCCGCCCGCGGCGATCTGGCGGCCGAGCTGGGCGATGAAGCGGTCGTAGCGCTCGCTACCGCGGCGGAGCGCTGCCTGGTCGTGCTCGGGATCAGCAGCGAAAGCCGTCAGCACATACCGGACGAAGAGCATCAGCGCCTCGAGCACGATGCCGACATCGCGGCGGCATTTGCCGAGCTCGCGATTGAGCTGCCCGTTTTCCTTGGAGAGCCGGTCGAGGCGGGGTTTGAGCAGGGTCTCGACCTTGCCCGCGCCCCGGTTGGCGATCCATTCGAGCATGACGTCGTTGATGAGCTGCGACTTGTTGCCGCCCTCGCGCGCGATGATTGCATCGAGCTCCCGCGTCAGCTGCTGCCCGAAATAGAGGTTGTGGCGAATGCGCATGGCTTAGAACCCCGGCAGGAGGTCGGGATCCTGGTCCTGACCTTCGTTCATCGCGTGGCCGCGCGCGACCGCAGTGTTCACCAGGTCCATCGCCCGCTTGTCGGCGGGAACGTCGACGTCATCGCGGTCGGGCTCGTTGTCCTGGGGCGGGACGGGCGCCTGCGGCGCGGCGTTCGCTTCCTCGATCCCGGGATGACGCTCCTGACCGAGCCCGCCGTCATCGAGACCAGCCAGCTGATCCTCGGTCTGCACGTCCAGGCGCGGGTCGGTGCGGCGCACATCCTGGCCCCAATCGTCCGCGCGTGCCTCCGGGCAATCTTCGTAGCCACCCAGATCCAGTGCCGGCGGAGCGAGGCGGCGCGCGAGGAACAGGGGATCCTCGTAATACTTGAGCTTCTTGGCCCGGATTGGCGCGAGCCCAGCGACCATGACGAGCTCGTCGTCGGCCGGAAGCTGCATGACCTCGCCCTGGGTCAGCAGGGGCCGCGCGGTCTCCTGGCGGCTGACCATGACGTGGGCGAGCCAGGGCGCGAGCCGGTGCCCGGCGTAGTTCTTCATCGCGCGCTGCTCGGTCGCAACGCCGAGCGTTTCCGAAATCCGCCGCGCCGTGCGGTCGTCATTGCTCGCGAAAGCGACGCGCACATGGCAGTTGTCGAGGATCGAATTGTGCTCGCCGTAGGCCTTCTCGATCTGGTTGAGGCTCTGGGCGATGAGGAAGGCGCGCACGCCGTAGCCCGCCATGAACGCAAGGCTCGTCTCGAAGAAATCGAGGCGGCCGAGCGCCGGGAACTCGTCGAGCATCATCAGGACCTGATGGCGACGTCCACCCCGCTCGCCTTCAAGCGTCTCGGTCAGCCGGCGCCCGATCTGATTGAGCACGAGCCGGACGAGCGGCTTGGTGCGGCTGATGTCCGAGGGCGGGATGACGAGGTAGAGCGAGAGCGGGCTTTTGCCGTGAACGAGGTCGGCGATGCGCCAATCGCTTCTCGACGTAATCTCCGCGACCATCGGATCGCGATAGAGGCCCAGGAACGACATTGCCGTCGACAGCACTCCCGAGCGTTCGTTCGGACTCTTGTTGAGCATCTCGCGCGCGGCCGAGGCGACCACCGGATGAGCCATCGGCGCCTCGGGCGTACCGATGTGATTGGTGGTCAACATCCGCCGCAATGTCGAAGGCAGGTCGTGGCGCGGATCGGAGAGAAAGGTCGCGACACGGGCGAGCGTCTTCTCTTTTTCCGCATAGAGCACATGAAGGATCACGCCGACGAGCAGGCTGTGGCTGGTTTTCTCCCAATGGTTGCGACGCTCGAGCGCCCCTTCCGGATCGACAAGAATGTCGGCGATGTTCTGCGCGTCGCGGACTTCATGCTCGCCGCGGCGAACCTCGAGCAGCGGGTTGTAGCAGGCGGACCGGCGGTCGGTCGGATTGAAGAGCACGGCATGGCTGAACTGGGCGCGCCAGCCGGCAGTCAAATCCCAGTTCTCGCCCTTGATGTCGTGGACGACGGCAGAGCCCGTCCAGCTGAGCAAGGTCGGCACGACAAGGCCTACGCCTTTGCCGGAACGCGTCGGCGCGAAGGCGAGGACATGCTCGGGTCCGTCGTGCCGCAGGTACCGGTCCGCGAACCGGCCGAGGAATACGCCAGCATGACCAAAGAGACCTGCCCGGGCGACCTCACGGGCGGAAGCCCAGCGCGCCGAGCCATAGGTCGTGACCTGCCGCGCCTGGCGCGCGCGCCACAAGGAGCCTGTGATCGCGGCTGCGCAGCCGAGGAAGCCGCTTGCCCCTGCAAGGGTGCCCGCCTTGTCGAAGACTTTCGGCGCATAGGCCTCGAAGTGATACCACCACGGGAAAATCGACCAGGGCCGATAGATCGGGAAACCGGCGATCTCGAACCAGGGCCGGCCAAGCTCGGGCTGGTAGGCGAGCATTGCCGCGCACCACTGGGTGGCGGCCCAGATGCCTGCGATGACGATCGCGAAAACGATCAGGATCTGTCCAAAGAGGAGCTTGGTCGGCGACATCCTGCGTTCCCCGGCTGGCCGCAATCCGGCCGACGCAATTGTCCCATCGCTCCAAGGTCCGCGGTAGTAGACCAGTGGTGCCTCAGGAGGACAGGCGAGGACTCCTTTGGCGCCGAGGCCACAAAATCAGAGAGAGCCGGGGATTTTCGCGCGCTGTCGATGGACCCGAGTCGCGGCGGCCGATAATTCGTGCGCCTCGCTATTTCTGGGAGACGATCATGAACAATACCGACCTTGCCGAAGCGCTCGCCGCCGATCACGCCCTCACCAAGGCCGACGCGCGCAAGTACGTCGATGCGGTCTTCACCGCGATCGCCGAAGCCGCCGCCAAGGGCGATGAAATCGCGCTCAACGGTTTCGGCAAGTTCAAGGTCAAGGACAGCCCGGCCCGCGAAGGCCGAAACCCGGCGACCGGTGCTGCCATGCAGATCGCCGCCTCGAAGAAGCTGACCTTCGCGCCTGCCAAGGCAGTCAAGGATAAGCTGAACGGCTGACACCAAGCCGTGTCGGGATTGTACAATTTCCCGAGCGGCAACGTGCTATTGTCGTCAAGCGACCGAGGCATTTGGTCGCAAGACTGGATGCCTCAATGAGGCCTGCGCGCTCCGGCACGCAGGCCTCCTTCTTATCCCGCCCATGGAAATGTCACGAAATCGACGGACCTTCTCGTGATCGCCCGATCGTCCAGTTGATGCCGCTCTCGCGCATGATGCCCGATACGCTTTTGCCGACCTCGCGCTCGAGCACGGGCCGCCAGGGCACCAGCGTAAACTCGCGCGACTTCTCGATCAGGGCATAGCGGCCATTCATGAGATCTACGTGGCGCCGATAGACGCCCTCGATGCGCTCACCCGGCCCGCTCTCGGTGAACCGGAGACCCAGCTCTGCCGATAGCTGGCCGGCAACCCGGAGAAGCTCGCGCCGACGAAGCTGCGCGATAACGTCCGGAGCGTAGCGACGCTGACCTGCCTGATCCGCGACGAGGCCCTCCTGCGCCAACCATCGATCGCGACGTTTGAGCGCGTCGCCTAATTCCCGTCCGAAACCGACGTCGGCTCGCGTGACCTGGAGTTCGCCAACCAGTTGCCGGTCGAGCCAGGTGGCAGCCTCAGCGCCGACGAGCTTTTCCAGGGGCGCGGGACTGAGCGTTTCGACGCTGACGGGATTGTCGCGCAGGCGCTGGGCTTCGTAGGCTGCCGCGGTGGCAAGATGTTCGGGTCCAATCACCCAGGCCCCATCGGGCTCGCGTTCCAATGAACCGAGCCGGCGCCGGATTGCTTCGAGGCGGCGGACATGCGTGTCGACGAAACTCCCCGACGCGGTCGGGTCATGTTCGAGATGAAGATCGGCCGAATAGCGTCCCTCGTTCGCGGCCGCGACCTCGACGACCACGCGATCGACAGCGCGCACCTCGCCGGACTTGGGTTCGATGCGCACGATGCAGTCGGTCGCCAGAGCCTCGAAGTTCTCGCCCTTGCCGATGTCGACATAGTGAGCCCGGCCATCCGTCGCTGCGACGACCAGATAGTGCCGGTCCTCGAGTTCGTCGGCGAGGCCCCTCTCGATTACCCGTCCAACGAGGGCCTGGGCTTCCGGTAGCGATGGATCATACTTTGCCCAAGACCTAGCTCCGGGCGGCTCCTCGCCGCGCACGGTATAGGCGCGCTGCATTGTGCGAATGATGTCGCCCTCTTCGCCAAGCCGCTTGAGCGTTTCGGCGAGCGCCGGCGATAGCCGCCAGTGCGAGCCCTTGGATTCCGCGAGGCCAAGGCCTTCGAGATAGCGAAGACGAGCCGTACGCGTGGTCTGCTGGAACGGATCGCCATGGGCGGGAGATACGAGCCCCATGCCATCGGTCTCGCGAAGGAGACGGCGATCGATGCTGGTCAGCCGCTCCTGCTCGACCTCGGCCATGAGGCCGCGCGCAATCGCTGCATCGGTGCGCGGCCCCAGGTCCAGGTCGACGAGCTCCGCGGCGCGCTCGCGCATGCCGTGGCTGAGGTAGCTCTTGGCGATGACGAGGTTCTGCCCGGACTCGTCCTCGCCGCGCACGATGATGTGGACGTGCGGATGCGCCGTATTGAAGTGATCGACCGCGACCCAATCGAGCTTCGTCCCGAGATCCTGTTCCATTCGCGCCATGAGCCGCCGCGTCAGCGGTTTCAGATCCTCGTATTCGGCGCCGTCCTCGGGTGAGACGATGAAGCGGAACTGGTGGCGGTTTCCCTCCGACCGATTGAGGAAGGCATCACGATCAGCATGATCGCTGTCAGGACCGTAGAGCTCGCTGCGTTCGCCCGACCGCGAGGTTCCATCACGCTGGACGTAGCGAAGATGCGCCTTGGCCGCGGCGAACCCCTTCCCCTTCAGATGAACGACGCGCGCCTTGATGATGACCCGCCGTGATCGAAGTGACGCGAACCGGTCTCGCGCGCCAAGCGCCTGGCCCATTCCCGAACCTCGCCCGATCCGGCTTCCGGTGAAGCTGCGCCGGCCTCGTGAAAACACGCCGCCTTGCGCCAGGTTTGTCGCCGCCAGGATCGCGCCGAGCACCGGCCGAGCCGTGCCCTTACCGCGGGCACGCTGCCGGCCAAGCACGGGCAGGAAATCGTCATCGCGCGCCATGGAGAAGTCTCGCGTCGCTGTGGATCGCCAAGGCTGCGCAGAATTCGGTCAATCTGGAAATCGGTGCCTGCCAATCCCGCAGAAATCGGCCATTTTCGGCCAAATTGGCACTGTCCGACTCGGGCAGGCACTGTCCCCACCTCCTAGAAAACGATGTGCAGACAACAGCTTATGGCATGTCAGCCCAGCTGACAGTGCCATTGCCTATATCTTGCCTTACGATTTCTCCCTGATCCCCCGTACCTTCTCCTTCCCCGACGGCACCCACCGTCATCGAATCTGGCTCCCGGCGAGCAAGCAAAAAGGGCTCCCGAGCGAAGCCGCCCGGAAGCCCTATCCTGCTGTTCAAGCGCGGCGTTCTTGAGCCGTAAGTTGCGCCTTGGCCAGTTCCAATTCGGCCGCGATCTGTGCACGTTCCGCATCGTCGCTGCACACGGAAAGCTCGGCGCGAAGCTCTTCGATCTGCTGTTCCAGGGCCATGATCCGTCTCCTGATTGCTTGAGGACGACGGCCTCGCCCGGGGCTCTCGTGGTCCGGGTCAAGGATCGCGAAGCGGCCGCGAAGCGGCGATGGGGGCAACGATTTTTTGCGGGCGAACGGCGTCCGCGAGCGCGCGCATCGCGCGCGCCGCCCGCGAAAAATGGTGGGGCCCCGTCGTCCTTGAGGCGGGCCGCGAGAGCCCCGGATCATGGGCCGACCCGAGCAGAAACCCCTTACCCACGACCGGACTTTGCTCGTCCTGGTCGACTTGGACCGGGATCGAGCACGCGAAAATGCCCCGCGCGATAGTCCGCGCGGGGCATCGGCGATCAGTTGCCGGGGTTCCAGATCAGGGCGAAAGTCTCGTCGTCGTCCTGACCGGCGGCGCGGCCGAGGTTCGCGAAGAGCGGCCGATTGCCGAGCTCGGGCGCCGAGATCGAGACGCGGATGTAATCGTTGCCGCTGACCTCGCTGGTGCGGTTCCAGCCGCCGCCGAGTTCCACGCCGCTCGCGAAAACCCGGTAGTCGGGCTGGTCGCCCATCTTCGCCCGGTTGGGTACGAGCTGGATGTCCGTGCTCACCGAAAGCGTGCGGAGCGAACCCTTGAAGCTGCCGTCGCTCTGGCGGGTGACGTGACCGATTGCAGGCATGATAGTTCTCCTGAGTATTGCGCGCCCGGACCGTCCGGGCGACGGCCCGACCGACAGGGACGGCTTCAGCCGGGCCGCGAACCGTGAGGCCGAAGCGTCAGCGGAGGACCGGAGCGAGGGGCTGATTTGCAGCGAAGCGGCCGCGAGGAGCCGGGCGCAGCCCGGCGGGGAAATCAGTCTGACAGCGATGGTTTCGCGCGCACGGTGGCCGGCCCAGGTCATGGGCCCGCGCCAGACGGCCGCGCATTGAGCATTCAGGAGACCTCGCCGAAGGCTGGCAATGCACCGTTCCAGGCGCCGATCTGTGGGTATCGCAATCGCTTGCACTCGTGGCGCCGGCCCGCCGTGCCTATAGGCTAGGCATGGGCGACGACATGCAGATTCTTAGCGCTGTGAAGCGGCTGGTCGAGCGGCTGGCTCCGACCCAGGTCTGTGCGCCGTGCATCGCCGAGCGGGTCGAGGGCCCGAACCTCGAAGAGATCGGACTTGCGCTCAGCGAGCTTGCCGCGGCCCGCGAATTCGAGCGCGACAACGCCGATTGTGGCATCTGCGGTGAGCATCGCCTGACCATCCGCAAGAAGTAGCGGCAACGCGCGAGGCATCGCATGGTAAGGGATGAAGTCAGCCGTATCACGCGTCTCGTCGTCGTCTCGGGTTGCTCGGGCGGCGGCAAGTCGACACTGCTCGCCGAGCTCGAACAGCGCGGTTCGGGCATCGTCGAAGAGCCCGGGCGGCGCGTGATCGCGCGCGAGCGGATGAACAAAGGCCGCGCGCTTCCCTGGGTCGATCTCGTCGCATTCGCGCGCAAGGCGCTCGACATGGCGCGCCGCGATCGGAGCTGGGCCCTGCGGGCATCGGGTCTCGTATTCTTCGATCGCGGCCTCGTCGATGCCGCCGCCGCGCTAGAGCACGCGACGGGTGAAGCGGCCCTTCAGCGCGTCGCCGACGAGCGGTACAACAGGCGCGTCTTCCTCGTTCCGCCCTGGCGCGAGATCTTCGAAAACGATGCCGATCGCCGGCACGGATACGACGAAGCCGTCGAGGAAATCGAACGGCTCAAAGATGCTTACGACAAGCTCGGCTACGAAACCCTGACCGTTCCCCGCCTGCCCGTCACGGATCGCGCCGACTTTATCCGCGCGCGACTGCTCGCGAACTAGCGCCGAACGCGGCGAGAGGAATGCGAGCCTTGGCGCAATAACACAGGTTGGCGCATTGCCGGACAAGGCCCGACATGGTCGCAGCCATGAACAGGACCAATCAGCAGCCGATAGGATCGAGCAGCGGCAATCCGGCAGTGCGGATCGGCTGGGAAGACGTGCCGCGCGCGCTTGAGCTGCTCGAAACGCAGGCACGCGGCGCCTATTGGCCCTCGCCAATCGGCAACCAGGTCCGCATCGATTTCGCGGACGAAACCGATGCGGACCTGGTCCTGAACGCGTTCACGCACGCGCGGCGCATCACGTCGCAGCCGAGCAAAAGCCCGACCCTTTAATGAATCATGTGGTCGGCGCGGGCGCCGCGGACTTGGTAGCGCGCTTCGCCGCGGGCTTGGCGGCAGACTTGCGAGCGGACTTCGGCGCGCTGGAAGCGGCAGCGACCTTCACGCCGGGTTTGCGTCCCAGACCGAGCTTCTTAGCCATGTCGCGGCGGAAAGCCCCGTAGCTCTCGGCGACCATCGGATAGTCGGCCTTGAGTTTATAGCGCGCGCGATACTCGTCGGGCGTCAGTCCATGACCCGACAGATGGCGCTTCAGCGTCTTATAGGGCTTGCCGTCGATCAGCGAGATGATGTGATCTTTCGAAGCAAGCGAGCGACGAACGGTCACAGCCGGCGTATATTCATTGGCGGGCACTGCCTCGACTTCCGCAGCCGTCGGCGCCGCGACGAGATCTTTGACGGCGCCATGCATGGTCTGGAGGAATGCCGGCACTTCATCGGCCGAAGCGCGCGTGTTGGGATTGGAAAGCCAGGCGATCGTCAATTCGGTGGCGAGTTCGAGCAGATCGGTTGCGGGATTTGTTGCTGCACTGGAAATATCGTCTGCCATATACTCGCTTTCTGCCGAAGCCCCCGGTTCGGTCTAGACGCAAACCAGTAGAGGTCAACAACTGACGGAATTCTAATTCTGATCTCGTAGAAACCGCGATCCGCATCGTCCCCTCCCTATCCTCTAGATACAAGAAAATCGCCGCGAGGCCGAAGGCCGAGCGGCGACGGAATTTGCCCCTATCCTTATCAGAGACCGGCGGCCGAGAGCCGCCGCCGGTCTCTGACAATGCAACTAGGCCGCGAGCGGAGAAACAACCTCGGGCGTGACGGCATCGGCCGCCTCGTCAGGGTCTTCGGCCGCACTGGCCTCGGTCGCGGCACGAACCTCGTCCCATTCACTGCGCGCGGCCGCCGCGCGCTCGGCGGCCGCGACGGAACCGACGCCGCCGCGTTCTGTATAGGCCGACGGTGGGAATGCCATCCAGCGCGGCACCCAGCCCTCGACCTTCTCGCGGCCTTCGGCGCCCGTAAGATGCGCCCGCACGATCGCCTTCAAGGTCTTGCCCTTTTCCCTGGCATTGGCCTGCGCGATGGTCGGGCCCGCGACCTCCTCGACCATGGCGACGAGCACCTCGCGGTCGCGCAAGGCGTCGAAGAACGCGTCGTCAGCTTCCCACCAATCGGGCATCGAGACGCCGACCTCGGCTGCAAGCGCATCGACCATGGCGCTTCCGGCTTCGAGCGTCTCGCCCATGACGACGGCGAGCACGGTGATGACGTCTTCGTCGCTGCAGGCGACGAGCCGCAGGAACAGGCCGACGAGGCCATAGGCCGCGCCGCCGGTCACGCGCGGCTCGTCATCGGACAGATGGAGAAGGCGCAGCACGGCGACCCTGATCAGATCGAAGTCCGCTTCGGCTTTCGATTCCGCGACGCTCTGCGCGATGTCCTCGTTGCGCGTCGACTGCGGTTCGGGGCGAACGGTCCAGAGCGACGAACCGGTGATGGCGTGGGCGACCATCAGCCGCAGCGCGATGCCGGGGTGATCGAGAAGCACCGCGCGGGTCGCCGCGTGGCGATGCAGATCGACATAGGTGCCGAGCGCGGCGGTGATCTCGGCGCGCGCGGGCTTGGCCTCGATTGCGGGAGCATCGCCCCCTTCGGCCCGAGCTTTCGCGGCACGCGCTTCCTTGGTGCTGATGTAGCCTTCGTGGAAGGTCACCTCGCCGCTCTGCTGGACGTCGATGTAGACGCGACCGCCCTTGCGCTTGGGCGCTTTCTCGAACTGCCAGGCATGGAAGTATTCGCCGCGCGGCACGACGACGACCTCGCGCCAGCCCGCTTCGAGATATACGGCGCTCCGCGTTTCGATGGCCTCGTCCTGCCGGGTCCAGAAATCGTCAGCGTCGGCGAAATAGGCGTCCTCGCCGAAGAGGTCGGAGACGAGCGTGACCTCTGCCGTATCGAACAGCGCATATCGCGCCGGGATGGACTGGCCGCCGAGCAGCCAAGCCTTGAGGCCGTGTCCGGTCGGCGTGCGCTGATCGGGGTCATCGTGGACCGCCAGCCAGTCGCGCTGGCGCGCCTTGCTCGCGAGGGTCAGGTGCCGGACGGTCGCGCGGTCGATCTCGTCGCGGGCATAGAGATCGCGGATGCGCGGCAGGAGGTTGCCGAGCGCGAGCACGCGCTTGACCATGAGGTCGGGCATGCCGAAGGTTTCGGCGATGTCGGCGGGGCTGCGGCCTTCCTTGACGAGCCGCGTGAAGGTCACCCACTGCGTCACCTCGTCGGGATCGCGGCGCGCGACGTTCTCGATCAGGGAAGCTTCGATGGCGTCGGCATCGTCGCCATCGTCGAGGATCGCGCAGGGCAACTGCTCGACTTCGAAACCCTCGCCCGCGTCGTCGTTCGCGACCTTGCGCCGCTCCTCGGCCGCAATGAGCGCGGCGTGGAAGCGCCGCGCGCCCGCGACGATCTCGTAGGCGTCCGGTGCGCAATTAGGCCGCACGAGCACGGGAACGATGACGCCGCGCTTGCGCACGGTCGGCAGGATGTCGGAAACGTCTGGGGCCTTCTTCGTATAGCGCATGTTCGCCTTGCTGACGCTGAGCTTGTCTAAGCTGATGAATTCGAGTTTCATGGGAACACCTCAACATGGGTGCCGGTCCGCGTTTCATTAGCGTGCATCGCGGACCGGCTTAGGTTGGACGGCGAACGGCCGCCCGCGTCATCCGTCTGCTGACGGAAGCTATTGAAGGGTCGTGCCGGGCAGGAGGCGCCGGAGCAGCGCCTCGGCGTGAAGGATCGAACCCGCGCGGCGGGCCGTGTCCGCCCAAACAGAGAGCGGATGCTCGCTCGCGAACGCGGGATCGCGCTCGATGCGTAGTCCAAACGGCAGGCGCACGTCGGCGATCTCGGCGAGGCTGAACGAGCCGAGTTCGGGGCAACCGAAACCGAGGTCGGCAAGGCCGAAGAGCGTGTCGCCATCGGCATCGAGTTCGGTCGCGAGCCAGGTGGCGGGGCCAAGCGGATTGAACAGCTTGAGCACGGGCACCGGATCGGGCTCAACCTCCTCGCGGCGCTGGGCGGCACGGTGCGCGGCGTCGTTGGTGCGCAGCGCAATGCGGAGATCGGGGGGCAGGAGGATCATGCTGCCGCCCTCCCCTCGACTACCAGGGCACCATCGGGCGCGCTGGCCTCGACATGGCGCGTCAGCAGCCAGTCGGCGGCCTTGCTGGCTTGGCTGGCGGCGCGGAAGATCGCGCGGTTGTCCTCGCGCAGCACCTCGAGCCAAGCGCCGATGTAGTCGGCATGCCGCACGGTGGGCACGATGCCGAGCGCGGCGCAGAGGAAGGCACTGCCCATTTCGGCAACGAGTTCCTCGCGCGCGTAGTCCTTGGAGCCGAAGGCGTTCTTGAGGTCGCGCGCGAGCCGCGAGGAGTGCCCCGTGGCGTGGGTCAGCTCGTGGAAAGCGGTGCGGTAGTAGTTGATCTGATCGCCGAAAGCGGGCTGCGGCGGCACGGCCACGAAATCGGGCTCGGGCGCATAGTAGGCGCGGGCTCCCCCGATACGAAAATCGATGCCCGATGCTGCGATGACGCTTTCGCCGACCGGCACGATTTCGCGCTCGGGAAGCGGGGCGGGCTCGGGGACGACACCACCCGAAAGCCCATCGATCTGGGCGAGGTTGAAGACGGTAAAGCGCTTGAGGAAAGGCACGGCGCGGGCGTCGTCGCCGGCCTCGCGGGCGCGGGCTTTCTCGGCCTCGGGAGTGAAGCGGTCGGCATAGACCACGGTCGTCCCGTGCTCGCCCTTACGCACGCAGCCGCCCGCCGCGATGGCTTGGCGGAAAGTCAGCCAGCCTTGCGAGGAATATCCCGCCTCGATCACCGCGCTCCACAGGATCAGGACGTTGATGCCCGAATAGGGGCGCCCGCTCGCGGCGTTGCGCGGCATGCCCGCGCAGGGGCCGGCCCCGGCGGCGCCGTTGCTCCACGGCTGGACCCAAGGCAGGCGCCCGGCTTCCAGCTGCGCGATGATCTTGTGCGTGACCTCGTCATAGAGGTTCGCGCGCGGCTCGGCCTCACGGCCCGCGCGGCGGTTCGGAACATGGGACATGGCTTCCTCCAACACCGCCCCAAGAACCCACCAGGGCTTCCCCGCGGAGCGGGGGTGGGCGGCGCCGAGCGCCCTGCCGGGCGGGGCCAGGGAGGCGGGCCGCACCGCAGGCCGGAACGCCAGTGGAGGAGCCGGATGCGAGCGCAGCGAGGGTCCGGCTTGCGGCTCGCCGGGCCCCGTCCAGAAGGGTGCGCCGCCCACCGTCGCGACGAGGGGAAGGCCCAGACAAAAAGCGCCGCCGCGCCCACGAGGCGCGGCGACTATGCGGCGGGCAACGCCCGCCCCCGCGCCATGCGATCGTTACCGCCAGGCCGGAACGCGTTCACGCGGTCCGGGTCCGGTGGCGAGGCCCAATGGGGCCGCTAGCGGACTAGAGCGCGGTCGCACCTGGAGTGCGAGGCGTCAACTCCTTGGGGTTTGTTCAGACCCGAGATGACACGTCGGCTGGAGGGTCCGGGAAAGACTCAATAGGTGGCGAAAGCACCGACGACCCGGTTCGCGCCGGTGAGCAGGAGCCCGCATTGGATGTCCGCAATGATCACCTGCGTCGGGTTGGTCACGTCATTGGGATTGTCGAACCTGGGATTACCGTAGTGGATGCCTTCGGCGAAAAACGGCCATTTGGGTTCGGCGACGAATGCGACCTTGCCCGAGAACTTCAGCGCCCTGGCCTCGGCGATCGTCATCGGCACTGCGCCGATAAAGGCGTCGGTTCCCTTATGCTGCCCCACGAACAGCTTCTCATCGTAGACCGCGGGCTTTCCCTCGAAGATCGCCTGGGTCAGCCGGGTGCTCCTCGTCACTCGCACTTTCGCGCCGAATGCATTGCTACCGATATACGATCCAACGGGGACCTCGTGATCGGCTACCACCACGTCCCGATTGCCCAATCCACCGTAGTCGACTTTTCCATAGAGCGGCTGACCGTAGCCAAAGACCCCGGAGTAATTGGCGACATAATTGCTGAGCGCGTAAGCTTGGACCTTGAGCGCACCATTGTCCGCATCATAGGTCAGATATTCGGGATCGAGCATGCCGCGGATGATCACCTTGCCTGGCGCGCCGGCGCGCGCGGCCGCAGCCCGGGCCTCGAAGGCAGCCGTGGTCTCGTATTCGCCTTTCAGAGTGGGAATGGTTCTCAGCTTCGCGGCGATCGTCGCAAAGCTATCCAGGGCAAGGACTTGGCCGAGGTAAACCGAGCAATCGGGACCTACACGCGCGACAGGCGGCTTCTCGCGAATTTCGGCGCGCTGCCATGTGTCGAACAAATTGCGAAACTGGCTTTCTGCCGGAGCAGCGGGCTTGGCCGCCTGCGCGGCTCGGAGCGGAGCTGCTATGTCAGCGTCTGCGGTCGGGTTCGCCCAAGCCGCGCCACCTGTTGCCGCCAGCCCCGTCAGGAGCAAACCAAACGACAAGCGGGTCGGCACCAGTGCGCCTTGCTTCGTCAATCGTGCCTTCGCCATCTGTCCATCGTATGATCTAGCGAGAGGACCGCAACGTTCTTTCGAAACGCCCGCATAGCGCATATCAGGCGACCTGCCGCTCGTGATCAGCCCGGACCGGACTTCGCTCGAGATCAGATCTCGCCGATCAAGGCCCAGTGCACCGCATCGTTGTAGCGCACAGACTCGTATCTCGTATTCATGTCGCGATAGGCGATCAGGGCTCGCTCCTGACTCGACGTACTGATCATATGGGCGTCGCCGAGTTCATCGGTGCCCCAGACCATGTAGACCCGTTCGCCACGATCGTCTTCCATCTCGCCACCATAGCTATCCGCAAGTTGTGACGCGATGATCGATAGCTCCAATGTGGATTGTCTCCATGTAATCAGAGCGCCGACCGACTCGTCTATAGCACACAAACTTTCTCTAACCGAACAGCGGCAGTTCGCTCGCCGTTTCCGAGAGTAAACGCTCAAAATTCGACACCGTCACGCCAACCAGCCTGATGCCCTTCGCCGTCGGGAGTACCGACCTGATCAGTGCCTGGCTCGCGGATCGCAGCGCTTCGCGGGACGCGACAACGGACGGCTGGGTCCTGCTGCGCGTGACGATCTGGAAATCGCCGTACTTCACCTTGACGGTGACGGTGCGGCCGAATTCCCCTGCCCTCTCGCACCAGGCCCAGACATCGTCGGCCTGGCGCAGCACGCCCTCCTCGATTTCGCCGCCATCGATCAGGTCGCGATCGAACGTAGTTTCCGATCCCGAGGACTTGCGCTCTCGGTCGGGGTTCACCGGCCGCTCGTCGATCCCGCGCGCAATGCCGTAATACCAGTCGGCCGAAGACCCGAAATGCTGCTGCAGGAAGTCGAGCGACTTCGCGCGCAGGTCCGCGCCCCTCTCGATGCCGAGCGAGGCCATCTTCCTCGCAGTCACCGGCCCGACACCGTGGAACCGCGTGACCGGCAAGGTCTCGACCCAGGCGGCGCCCATATCGGGGGTGACAGCGAACTGGCCGTTCGGCTTGCGCTGGTCGGAGGCGAGCTTGGCCAGGAACTTGTTGTACGAAATTCCGGCCGAAGCGGTGAGCCCGGTTTCCGCAAATATCCGCGCGCGGATTTCCTTGGCGGTCTTCCAGGCGGTCTCGATGCCGCGACGGTTCGCGGTGATGTCGAGATAGGCCTCGTCGAGCGAGAGCGGCTGGATGAGATCGGTGTAGTCGGCGAAGATCGCATGGATCTGCCCGGAGACCGCCTTGTAGACGTCGAACCGCGGCGGCACGAAGATCAGATCGGGACACTTGCGCAGCGCGGTCACCGAAGGCAGCGCCGAACGCACGCCGAACTGCCTCGCCTCGTAGCTCGCCGCCGCGACGACGCCGCGCGCCGCCGCATATCCCACCGCCACCGGCTTGCCGCGCAGCGAAGGATCATCACGCTGTTCGACCGACGCGAAGAAGGCGTCCATATCGACGTGAATGATCTTTCGGGCCGTGAGACTCGCCATGGCGCTGCCCTATCACCAAGCGAACAAATTGTGAACAAAACTCAACGATTGGACCGCAACCGCGCTCGAGACCCGCTCGCGCAACCCACAGCTGGGATGCCGCTACAGCGGTCGCGAGGCGTGACCGAAGTCAGCGATCGCCGGGCTCACCCCCGATCGCGAACAGTCCCGATGACCCGCCTCGCCTCACCGCAGCATCCACGACGCCGTCCGCGACCGATCCGCTAAGCGGCGCTGTCGAGAAACCGGACGGAGCGAAAAAGATGCGATCCACACTCTGCCGCGCAGGTTCATACGACGGCGCCCTCCGGGATATTCCCTCACGTTCGCCGACGGCTCGCGCTCTTGCGACCTCTACGGGCCCGACCGTTCTCCCACCGGCGACGGCCGCGACATAGGCGCGCGTTTCGGCGGGCAAGCGGCGGCCGCCACGCAGATACTGCTCGTAGCGGCCCGGCCCCGCATTGTAGGCCGCGAACAGGCCCGGATAGCCATACTGGTCATGCATCAGCCGCAGGTAGTAGGTGCCGGCCAGGATGTTATCGTGGGGCTCGTGGGGATCGCGACCCAAGCCGAGCTTGGCGCGCACGTCGCGCCAGGTCGCCGGCATCAGCTGCATGAGACCCATTGCACCGGCCGAACTGACGATCGGACGCCCGCCAAGCATGGTCTTGCCGGCGCTCTCGGCGCGCATGACGCTCTCGATCCAGGCGACGGGAACGCCGAAACGGCGCGAGGCCACCTCGATGGACGCACGCCATCGCTCGACGTCACCTGCAAATGCCGGGCTTGCGTCGGGCACGGCGACGAGCAAGGCCGCCATCAACCGGCCAGTTCTTACCAGCGCCACAGCAGCCTCGCCGATCCCTTGACGCGACCGGTTCCGATCGGCCCGAAATAGCGGCCGTCGAACGATCGACGCGCATCGCCGAGCAGCAGGACCTCGTCCCCTAGCCTGCGGCATCCATGCCAAGCTTCGAGAGACCGTCCCCATCCATCGACGCTTTGCGCCGTAGCGACGAGGCGGCCGTTGACGAAGATTTGCTGGCTCCGGCTGCAGACGAGATCGCCCGTCACGGCCACCACTCGCTTTATCGCCGGCACACCATGGGGCAGATAGCCCCGCGATGCGGCCAGCTCGAGCGCCGGGACCGGAAATTCGGCGACGGCGATGGCGCCTCGCCCGATCCCGCCACCCGGGTCGAGAGCATAGAGCCCGATGGGCATGCTTGCGCTGCCATTCCAGAGCAGCAGCGGAATCCGCGGCGCCAGGGTGAACAGGCATGCGGCCACTCCGATCACACCAGCTGCGGCGGCCAGATGCCAGCGCGGCCTTGGCACCCGGGAGCCCAGCGGCGGGATCGCGACGAGCTTGCCGGTGATTAGATCACGCATGGGCGCGTGTCCGGCGCCGGGTCTTCGTCCAGACGATGAGATCCTCGATGTTGTAGCAGAGCGTGCGCGAGTAGACGAAGAAGGGCGGCCCCTCGCCGCGACTGCGCATCCGTTGCAGATGCCGGCGCGAGCATCCGAGAAACTTTGCCGTGTCCTTGGCGCTGAGATGGGCGCGCGAGCCCGCGGCGGCAGAAGCCGCTATATCGCGATGCATTTCCATGTTTGCCTCCGCCTGGCGCCGATGCGCGCCGCAGATCCGCGAACCGTCGTGCCTTGATCAGGCGATCGCGGTTCCGAGATCAGAACCCAGGCAAGCGAGTCGGAGCAATATCTACAAAGCTAGATATTGACCGGCCGGATCTCTTCGAATCCGATGAGACCGAAGCTCGCGGCCGACATGGCGAGCTGCGTGCGCCGCGCAACCCCGATCCGTCGGCGCGCGCTCTGGAGGTAGGTCGTAACGCTGCTCCGGGTGAGGCCGACGATCTTGCCGATTTCCCAATCGGTCTTGCCCTGGGCCATCAGCTCGACGCATTCGAGCTGGCGCGGCGTCAGGCGCATGACGGCGGTAACGCGGTCGGGATGCAGCAGGTCGAACAGCGCGCCCCAAGCGATGTGCGCTGCAAACTCTGCAAGCGGCAGCGCCTCCACCGGGAGCGCGGCTCCGGCCTCGCAGGCGAAGGAGCAACTGGCCGCACGTTCGCCCGGGGCATTGAGCGGCACGGTGAAGCCTTCGCCGAGGCCCGCCTTGCGCGCCGCCTCGAGGACGCGCATTTCGTTCGGCGCGAGCGGCGTCACACCGCCCAGGTCCTCCCAGGCGAAGCTCGCCGGACGCGCTGCGGCGAGCCGCTGGGTCGGATCGAAGCGGTGAAGTCCACCTTGCGCATATGCTTGCACCCAGTCGGCAGGATAGTTCTGGAGGAAGATGAAAGAAGGCGGCGGCCGGGTCAGATCGGCGTGGTGAACGAGCGCATGGAAAGTAAATCCAAGTTCCCGCGCAACATGTCCGACCCTGATCGAAACCTCATCGACCGTGGCACAGGAACGCAGATACTCGGCGATGGCAGAAAGGCCTTCATGACGCACATGCGTCCATGAACAAGCCCTATCCGACCGATCATACGGGATCATCCGCGCACCTCTCGAATACATTCTGATTATATTTGCCAAGAGGATATTGCGAGGATTATTATCAGATGCCCCAAGTCTGAGTGATGGGGTCGCTAAACAGAACGAGACGGTGCGAGATAATCGCACTCCACATAGCCAGACTGCGGCGCTTGGGTTCGCCGGGCTGGACTGACATGAAAGGCGGCCGGGCCCCTCGTGTATCGAGAGCGCGCGCGACCCGGCCGGATGGAATTGTCATGCCAAGGCTTTCCGCTGCCGCGGATCTCGCGCGCCGTATGCTCGGCGTAACCAACCGACATGCGCTCGAAGACTCGATGACCGAAATCTGCGAACTCCTCGGCGCCCGCTATTTCGCGGTGTCGCACCACGTCGATTTCGCCGCCGTGCCCAAGGCGCTGCGAATGCACAACTACCCGGGCGGCTGGCAGGATTGGTACGATGCGCAGAGCCTCGGCCTTTCCGACCCGATCCACCGCGCGAGCCACCGGACCGCGAGCGCCTTCTTCTGGAGCGAGGTGGGCGACATCATCCCGATGAGCCCGTGCGACGAAGAACTGCTGGGCCTCGGCAAACAGATCGGCCTTGGCGAGGGTATCACCATTCCCGTGCACATTCCGGGTGAGGCGCGCGGCTCGGTGAGCTTCGTGGCCGAAGTCGGCTCGAGACTGCATGACGAACTGATCATCTGCGCCCACGCCATCGGCGTGCGCGCTTTCGAAGGCATGCGCCGACTGGAGCGCGATTTCGATCCCAAACGCCGCCCGCCGATCAGCCTGCGCCAACGCCAGTGCATCGCGCTCGCGGGGCGCGGCATGAGCAACCGTGCTATCGCGATCAAGCTCGGGATCAGCGAGCAGACCGTGATGGAATACCTGCGCGAGGCGCGCGGGCGGCTGGGCGTCCACACGCGGACCGAGCTGGTGGTCGACCTGCTCGACGGCGGCGAACTGTGCTTCACCGACTGCCGCGACTTGCTTTACTGAACCAAGAATACGCCCTGCGCCCGATCCGGTGCAGGGCGCTCAACTTTATTTGCAGCCCTCCCTAGATCTAGGGATACTCGGCTCCTGACCGATCTGTTCGACTTGGCTCGTCGAACAACGATCGGGAGTTTCCGTCATGCCAGTTCACAAGCTCGACCAGATGAGCGAGGCCGAAGGGCCGCTGCTGCGCGAGATGTTCGAGGCCAGGAAGCGCGTCTTCGTGGACATGCTCAAATGGGACGTGCCGGTTCTCGCGGGGACCTGGGAGCTCGACCATTTCGACGACGAGCAGGCGACCTACATCATCATCGGCGACGGCAGAGGAGGCCATCTCGCCTCGGCGCGGCTCCTCAAGACGACGCGCCCGCACCTGCTCGATCAGCTCTATCCGATGCTCGTCGAGGGCCCGATCCCCACCGGCCCCGACACGAGGGAGATCACGCGCTTCTGCATCGATCCGCGCCAGCGGGCGCCCGAGCGGCGCCAAGCGCGCGACATGCTGGTCTCCGCGCTCGCCGAACACGCCCTCGCCGCCGGGATCGCGCGCTATACCGGCGTCGCCGAGATCGGCTGGTACAACCAGATCGCCGCTTTCGGATGGGACTGCGAAGCGCTCGGAACACCGATGGTGCTCGGCGGCCGGATGCTCGCGGCCATGATCATCGCGATCGACGAGCACACGCCCGCCCGGCTCCACGCGAACGGCATATGGGCCGAGACGGGGACCGAACCTGGAACGCCGCCGCCGGCTTTCCATCGACCGGAGCAACGCGCATGAGCGCCCTCCTCGCGATAGCGGGAACGCGGCCCCTGCGACGTCGGCACCGAACGATCGCGCAGCTTCGCGAACAGGGTTTCTGCCTGATGCGGCAGATGCTGCCCCAAGCGATCGTCGAGGAGCTCGACCAGGACATTGCCGAGCGTTTTCTCGACACGCCGTTCTGCGAGGGCGGCTTCTACGGGACGCGGACCAAGCGTTTCGGGAAGCTCTTGATCCGTGCCGCCCATGCCCGGCTCCTCGCGGAGCAGCCGGCGATCGTCGCCATCGCGCGCGATCTCCTCGAGCCGCACTGCGATACGATCCAGCTCAACGTCTGCCAGGCGATCGAAGTCCACCCCGGCGAGATCGCGCAGGTACCGCACCGCGACCAGGACATGTGGCATGGGCCGAAGGGCACCCACGAATACCTGCTCAACGTGATGTGGCCGATGACGCCCTTCCGCGAGGCCAATGGCGCGACGCGGCTCTGGCCCCGTTCGCATGGCGAGGCGGCGCTCGCTCCCCCGCCGAGCAAAGCGGGCGTAGCCATCGAATGCGAGCCCGGCGACGCGCTCCTGTTCCTCGGCTCGACCCTGCACGGGGCCGGCGCCAATACGACTACCACGCCGCGCCGGGCGATCGTTACGGGCTATTCGCTCGGCTGGCTCAAGCCTTACGAAAACCCCTGGCTCGCCTATCCGCCCGATGTTGCGCGACACTTCCCGGCAAGCCTCGCCGCGCTCGCCGGCTACAGCCAGCACCGCCCCAATCTCGGCAATGTTGACGGACAATGTCCTTCGCGCCTGCTCGAGCCCGACATCGAAGACCATGTCGCGGCAATCGACGCGCTGACACCCGACCAGCAAGCTATGGTCGCAGAGCACGTTGCGCGCGAGCGGAGCGACCGGACATGAGCCCCGGCCGGACGGCCAATCGCGTCTACGATCTCCTCAAGGCCCAGATCATGGACGGGTTCAGGCGCCCCGGCGAGCGCCTCGATCCCGCCAGGCTCGCGGTGCGGCTGAGCACGAGCGCGACGCCGGTCCGCGACGCGCTTCATCAGCTGCTCGGCGAACGCCTGGTCGAGGCCTGGCCGCGCGAAGGCTTCAAGGTGCCGGTACCGACCGAGGCGGCCCTGCGCGATCTCTACCGCTGGCACGGCGACCTCACAGGTCTGCTGCTACGCGGACGCAAGTCCGGCGCACGGCCGCGCAGTTCCCTGCCCCCTGCCGACAGCCCGCCCGACAAGGCGCGCGTCCTCTTCGTCGCTATCGCGCAGGCCTTTGGCCATGAGGAGTTTCGCCACGCGATCGATCAGGCGCAAGACCGACTCCACCGCGCGCGCAGGGCCGAAGCGCAGGTGTTCACCGATTACTTCGACGAGCTTCGCTCGCTGTCCGAGGCCTGGTCGTCCGGCAGGCTGGCCAACTTGCGCCGGCAGCTCGAACGCTATCACCGCCGCCGCCATCTCCATGTCGCTGAAATCGTTGCCAAGATGATCGCCCCCAATTCGCAAGTCTGACCACCCCAGTATATTGTCAATACAATCAAGTATTTACTTCGTATATTCTCGACCACGGCTCATTCTTTTCGTGCCGCAATCCGCGGCATTCGAAAGGAAGTCGAAATGGAACGTGAACACGAGACCGCCGACCTGATCGAACTGGGTCAGGCCAGCACCGAGACCAAAGGCGTTCAGGGCATCCTGAGCGACGGCATCTTCGACCTGATCGAAGTCGCCGGCATGACCGACGACTGATCGGTCGCAACGACAAACAAGGGGCGCGCGGCCGTCGCCGCGCGCCCGCCTGCGAAAGGCACACAGCCATGATGAAGAACGGACGCAAGCGCGGCGACGTCGACGTGCCCAAGGCTGGCGCCAATGCGCCTGGGCGCAGCTTTCTCGGATCGGGCGTCACCGATCTCGGAGTGGCCAGCACGCAGACCCGTGGATGCATGGGTCTTTTGACCGACGCGGTCTGCACCCTGATTCCCGAGGGGATCGAACGCGATTGAACCAGTGCACGCGCCGACGCGTCGGCGCGTGCACGCCCGAAAGTGAACCACGATGCAGCTCCATCCCGCGCTGTCGTTCTGCCGGATCCACGATCGCTACCTGTTCCTGGATCTCCCCGGAGACCGCTATTTCGGCCTGGGTCAGGAGCTGGCCGAGGCTTTCGGAAACCTGCTTGCCGGCACGGCGACACCGGCTGCCTGCGATCTGCTCGCACATCGCGGCGTCGTCGTTCCCCGAGATGGCACGCCGATTGAACCCTGCCCCGACCTGGCAGCGCGGCGGAGCCTTCTCGACGGTGACATGCCTCCACCGCCCGTTGGCCGCGTCGCCTCTCTTGCCTGGAGCTTTGCCCGCACGCGCTCATCGCTACGACGGCAAGGTATCGTTGCGATGGCGGATAGACTGGCCGCGGCACGCCGAGCTTCACCGACCTCATTCGAGCACACCGATCTTGTATCGAGCGCGGCCGCCTACGATCGGCTTTGCCTGCTGCGCGGCGCGCACGACCTGTGCCTCCCGCATTCGCTCGCCCTGGCACTCGACCTCGTCCGCCGGGGATGCCCGGCCGAGGTGGTTCTAGGCGTGCAATTGCGTCCCTTTGGCGCACACTGCTGGGTCGAGTGCGAAAACGCCCTCGTCAACGACCGGTTCGACCGAGTCCGCCTCTACACCCCGATCCGCCGGCTATGAGGCTGCCACGCTATCTGGCCCTCGCCGGCCCCCGCGATCCGTTCGGATCAAGGCGGCCTATTGCGGCCCTCATGGCGGAGGCCGGTCTTGGGCTCGCCTATTCGGCCCCGGCCCTGCAGGTCTTCACCGACGCTCCCGAGCCGCTCGCGCTCGCCGGCGCGGCCGGCGTGGTGCTTGGCCCCCTCTTCGAGCGACAGGGCGCCATGAAGCGCGTGACCGCGCTGGACGAAGACGTCTCCCGCCGCGTGACGGAAACCCGCGGGCAGATGCTGATCGAAGAATATTGGGGCGACTATGTCGCCTTGCTCGCCGTTACCGACGTGGCGACCATCGTGCGCGCGCCATTCTCCGACCTTCCCGGCCTCCATGCCTCCCGTCATGGCCTCGTCCTCGTCGCTTCGGACCTCGAGCTCCTCGCGCGATGCGGCGTTCGGACGGATCGCCCGCATTGGGATGAGGTAGCCGCCCATCTGCGTACTGGCGGTCTGCGCGGTGCCCGGACCTGCGTCGAAGGCATCGAGGAGCTGCGCTGGGGCAATCGCCTGACCGTGACTGCCGCCGGGATCCGAACCGAGCTCTGCTGGGATCCCTGGCAATTCGCGCTCGCGCCGCGTCCCGAAACAAGTGGCGACCTCGCTGACAGGCTGCGCGAACTGACCCTAGCCTGCGTCAAAGCGCAGGTGGCTCATCTCGACAGGGTCGACGTGATGCTGTCCGGCGGTCTCGATTCCTCGATCCTGACGGCCTGCCTTGCCGCCGTTGGCATGCGCCCCACCTGCCTCAATCTGCCATTCGGCGATGCGATCGGTGACGAGCGGATCTATGCGCGAACCGTCGCTCGTCACTTCGGCCTGCCGATCTTCGAGATCGCGCCCGAACTGGACGAGGTCGATGTGGCGCTGTGCGGCAGCCCGGGGTTGGCGCGCCCGATCGGACGGAGCTTCCGCCAGGCGTCGCGCCTTGCCAAGCAACGCCTCGCGGCCGCGACGGGCTCGCAAGATGTCGTCGATGGCGGAGGGGGCGACAGCCTGTTCTGCTTCACGCAATCGGTTGCCCCGGTCGCGGACCGACTTCGTTGCCATGGCCCGGGCCGCGCGATGCTCGAAACGGCGGGCGACGTGGCGCGATTAACGGGCGCGAGCCTGTCCGAAGTGCTCGTTCGCGCCCTGCGCCGGGCCTACCTGCGGCCGCCCGGATATCGTTGGCAACTCGCCCACGAATTCCTGAGCGTCGAAGCGATCGGCCGGGCTGTTGCGCCTGCCCACGCCTGGCTGCAGGCGCCGCGCGGCGGGCTTGCCGGATCGGCGAACCATATCGCCAACCTCGTCGTGGCAGAGAACCTCCTCGACATCGGTTTCGGCAACCCGGCCGAGTGGTCGCCGCTCATCGCCCAGCCGCTCGTCGAGTTCTGCCTGTCGGTGCCTTCCTGGCACTGGGTCGAAAACGGGCACAACCGCGCGGTCGCAAGGCGGGCGTTCGAAAAGCTGCTGCCGCCCGAAATCGCCTGGCGACGCGGAAAGGGCACACCCGACGGGTTCGTGGCGGCGATCTTCGAAGCCAATCGCGAAAAGCTCAGCGAGCTCCTGATCGGCGGCATGCTCGACCAGGCCAGCCTGCTCGACGGCCCCGCGATCGCGGCGGCCCTCCTCCCAGGGCAGGCCGTCATAGGCTACGACTACAATCGCATATTGCGGATCGCCGATGTCGAGGCGTGGGTGCGAGCGCTTCCAAGCCCGCCTCCCACGCCTCTCCAGGCCCCGTCACCCACCGCAACCGACGGGGCCCAGCCAATCTCAGACTGTCCCGTTACGACCCCGCCGATTTCGGGCGATCGGCCAGAACCTTGAGAGCGTCCCAGCGCGCATATTGCGGCGCCTTGGCGGGATCGGCGTCGCGCTTGCCCAGGAGCCAGTAGTCCATCCAGTCGAGGCTGCGCTCGTAGACTGCGGTAAGGTGCGCGGGCTGCCATTTGTTGTGGTACTCGTCGGGAAAGACGAACATTTCAACGGGCTTGTCGGCTTCCCTCAAGGCCGTCCAGGCCTCGAGCGAGAGCGTGTACTCGTGGTCGGCCGGCTGGACGAGGATTGGTGTGTCGATCCGGCTCGCATTGCGCGTCAGCGACATCGGCGCCCAGAAGGTGGGATCATCCTTCGTCATCGGCGGATAGCCCTGTGCCTTGAGACTGTCGGCCCACCGCGTGCCGCCGACGGTCATCACCGTCTGGGGCTCCATGGCTAATGAACTCACGGCGGCTGCTGCAATACGGTAGCGTGAATTGAGCAGCGAGAAGGCGGTCGTCGTGGCGCCATCGCTGAGCCCTGTCATGCCGATCCGGCTGGGATCGGCGACGCCCAGACGCACGGCCTCATCGATCACGCGGTCCAGCGCATCGTTCACCGATCGCCTGTCGCCCCAGTCCCTTGTGGCCGAACCCAACTGCTCCGCCTCGGTCTTGCCCGACGCGAGGGGATCGGGACGCTCGAAGCTCAAGACCGCCATTCCGCGCGCGGCGAAGGCATGGATCGGGTATTCCGCGCCGACGCCGCCGCGCAGAAACCCGCGCGAGCGGTATTGGACGATGACGAGCGGAAGGCGGCCGCCGCGATAGCCGGGCGGAAGGACGAGATCGCCCCAGGCCTCGCGCCCTACGGCATTGCGGACGGCAAGCCGCTTCACGGTGCCGAGCCGGATCGCGCCAAACTCCGGATTGGGATCAAACACCGTCTTCTGCAGGCCGTCCGCCACATCGATCGTGACGATCCGGCGGGTCGTGGTCGCGTTTTCGGTCATGCAGACGATCCGGCCCGCGGCGGGCAGACAACCCGACAGAAGGTCCTCGCCGGCGACGATCTTCTGCGGCGCATCTCTGTCCGGCCGCCAGCCGTAGAGCGCATAGGTCCCTTTCGCCCAGCCCTCCTGGCGCAGGAAGACGAGCGTTTCGCCGATCCAGAACATGAGCGGGATCGACCCGCTGCAGGTCCTGGCGAGACAGGCGCGCGCCGAACCATCCGGCATTGCCGCGACGATCCGCATCTCGCTGCGCAGGTCGTCGCTGACCGGCGTGAGCCGGGCTCGGATGCCGCCCTGCGACCGTACATCGAGCGGCACGGGCAGGCCGGGCCGGTAGTTCGGAAATCGCTTAGCAGTCTCGTCCGCGCCCAGATCCTGGCGTCGCCCACTCGCGAGATCGACCGACAAACCGACCAGGGGCGAAGCCTGCAACAGCGGCTCGGGCCTGTCGGTCGGCTGGAATCGATCGTCATAGAGATAGCCCGACAAGGCCTCGCGCGCGATCGCCGCGCGCTGCGCGACAAGACCCGGCTGCCAGGTCAGAAGCAACCTGGCGCCGTCCGGGTCCCACGCGAGGTCGATCACATCGCCATCGAGCCGCGCCACGGCGCGCGCCCCGCTTCCGTCGGCCGCAGCGACCCAGGCCTCGGTACGCCCGTCGATCCGCTTGCGATAGGCGATCGATCGTCCATCGGGAGACCAGACCGGCGTAACCATGTCGGGCGCGCCTGCCGTCTGGACCAGTCCGCGCACCGCGGTCGGCACCTTGATGAGCTCGCCCCCGCGATCGACGACACGGGGCTCGGCGGGCGAACCGGTCCCGGGCGCCAGATCGACGACGACGAGCGCCCGGCAATAGTCGTTGGTCGCGATCTGCGCGCGCGAGATGACGAAAGCGAGCCGCTTGCCGTCAGGCGAAACGCCAAGGGGTGTCTGCCGTGTGCTGATGACATCGCGGTGGCCGACGTCGCGCAGACGGATGATGTCGTCGGGCGTGACGAGCCGGCTGGCAGCCACCGACCGCGAGGCGGCTCCTCCCTTTGCCGGCCCTTCCGCGGATGGCAAAAGATCCTCGCATTCCGCCCAGGCCGCGGACGGCAGGAGCGCAGAAACGATGAGCGCGCCGCGCAGGACGCAGCGGAGCGAAGTTCGAAACGAGATGATCGTCATGGCGCTCACCACGTCTTCGCGAGGGTCAGGCTCACGAAGCGGCCGATCGGTGTGTAGTTGGTGGAGTCGTAAGGCAGGTCGAGATAGCTCGTCGTCCGGATCGGCGAAGGCTTGGCGTTGAAGGCATTCTCGACCGCCAGCATCAGGTCGAAGCCCCTTGCGAAGCCGCCCGTGGGCTGCAGGCGTAGCGCAAGGTCGAACGTGGTCATGCCCGGGATGGCCGTGATGCTCGGGCTGAACCGGGTATCGTCGATCCCGCCTGCACGATTGATCGTGGCGGCCAGGTTAAGCGGTCCCTTCGCCCAGGACAGTGAACCGCGCGCGCGAAAATGGGGCGGATTGAAGATCGTGCCGGCAAGCCTGGTGACGGCCTGGCCGGATTCGCGAAGCTGCTTGCTGTCGAGCAAGCTGGCATTGGTCGTGAGCCCGACCGTCCCGCCACCCAGGTCGAAACGATAGTCGATCAGGAAATCGACGCCCTCGATCGTCTGGCTCGCGGCGTTGGCGTAGCTGTTGTTGACGATGGCGACGACCCTGGTCGGATCGAGCGGGAGGCCCGAGATATTGGCGAACTCGTCTGCGATCCCCAGCACCGCATTGACCTGCGCCACCGTGGGGGAACGGGTCACGAGATCGGCGAAGGCCGGATTGACGAGCGAGAGATTGCGCCGCTGGATCGGCAGGACGATGCGGTCCGCATAGCGCGTATGGAACAGCCCGACTTCGAGGCGCAGGCCCGGGATCGGCGGCGGCTCGATCACGGCGGTCGCCGACCAGCTCGTCGCGCGCTCCGGCTTCAGGCTTTCGCTGCCGCCCGTGTAGTAAACTGTGGTCGAGCCTGCGGGAAAGCCGGTGCCGCCGACACTCGCGGGCAGCTCGACGAGCACGGAAGTCAGCTGATAACGCTGGACGAGGGTCGGCGCCTTGAAGGACTTGCCCCACGAACCCTTGAGCGTGAAGCCCGGGACGGGGGAATAGATCAGCCCCACCTTGGGAGTCACGACCTCGTCGATCCCCGGATAGTTCTCGTAGCGCAGCGCCGCGGAGAGATTGAGCCGATCAACACCGGCAAGGCCCATGGCCGGCGACACGAAGGGGAGGTTGATCTCGCCATAGGTATAGCGGCTCTCCTGGGAGGCCACGAGATTGGCGAGAGGGTTGATCGAGTTCGATCGCTCGAGGCGATTGTCGCGCCAACCCAGCCCCAGGGCGACCCGGGCGTCGCCGCCGGGAAGCGAGAATATCGGTCCATCGCCGCCCAGTTCGGCAGAGCGGCCAATGCTGCACAGGCAAGTCCTGCCGTCACGGGTCAAGGTCGTGCCGGCATAGTTCCTGGGCCTGATGACCAGGCGGTCGTTGCCGTAGGAACCGCTCAGCGACAGGCGCCAGGTTCCGATCTCGGCGTCGAGCGACGGCGCGACCACGAAGGTCCGTGTCTTCGCATTGTTGGTGCCGCGGCTGACGGCAAGATTGCCGGCCGCGTTCAGCGGAAATTCCGTGTCCCGCCGACGCGTCCCGTAGAGACCATCGATAGAGAAGGTCAGCCCCGGAGCGATCTCCTGATGACCGGCAACCACCAGGCTGTGGCGCTTCAAGGCCGGATAGAGCGTGATGCCCGGCGAGCGGGTCTTGGCGTAGTCGCGGTCGCTCCAGCGGATCCGCGTCGAGCGGCCGAATTCGTAGGCCACGATGAGGCCGCCCGAGCCCCAGGCCCGGCCGCCTACGGCCGAATAGAGCTGCGAAAAATTGCCGCCGTCCGTGGACCCGCCCACCCTCGCGCGCGTACGAAAGCCGTCGAAGTCGCGCTTGAGAACGATATTGGCGACGCCTGCCACGGCATCCGAACCGTAGATCGCCGAAGCGCCGTCGGCGACGACTTCGATGCGGTCGACGGCGTCGAGCGGGATCGCCGAGATATCGACCGACTGGGCCGCGGCCGAATAGGGCAGACGATGACCGTTGAGCAGCGTCAGCGTGGCGTCGGCGCCAAGGCCGCGCAGGTTGAGGCCCGAACCGCCACCGGCGTCGCCGCCGTTGAACTCGGGCACGGTCTGGGCGATGCCGGGGTTCTGCCCGCCGCCGAAATTCTGCGGCAGAGCGCGCAACGCATCGGCGACACTCGCTTGCCCCGTGTTGCGGATCGCCTCGGGCTCGAGGCGCACGAGCGTCGAGGCGACGGGCGCGCCGCGGATGCGCGATCCGGTGACGACGATGTCGGTGTCGCGCTCCATGCCATCGAAGCCGAGCGGCTCGACTTCGCTTCGCGTCGCCCGCTTCACCACGTAGCTTTCGCCGACACGCTCGAGGACCAGGCCGCTCCCCTCAAGCAGATGGCGGAACGCCTCCTCGGCCGAGAAGTGCCCCTTGAGCGGCCGCGAACGCAGCCCTTCGACGAGCGCTTCGGGCGCGATGATTGTCACGCTGCTGCGGTCGGCCGCCTGCGCGAGGGCCGAAGCCAGAGGCTGGGCCGGCATGTCGTAGTCGATCCCGGCGCGCTCGGCGCAGGCCGGGCTTGCGGCCATGAGAAGCGCCGCCAGAGCGCAGGTCGCGACAAGCCGAAGTCGGCGCCGCCTGCGCCCGTCCGAAGTTGCAATGTTCATATCCACCTCCCGCCGACCGCGCGTTCGATGGCGGTGGCGGGCGTGAGACGAGGCAAATGCGGAATACCCTGAACTTTTTCTGCGATTGCGCGAAAAAAGTCTCTCGGCGCCTACCCGACGGGCAGGACCGTGGTCGACTTGATCTCGGACAGCGCGACGGTCGAATGGATTTCCTGGACGCCGGGCAGCTTGCTGAGGCGCTCGAGGAAGAAGCGCTCGTAAGCGTCGATGTCGCGCGCGACGATGCGCAGCAGGAAATCCATTGTGCCCATCATGACATAGGCGTCGAGCACTTCGGGAAAGCTACGGATCGCCGCACCGAACTCGTCGAGATTTGCGCGGCCATGGGCGGTCAGGCGGACCTGCGCGAAGATGTGCGCATTGAGCCCCACCTTCCTGCGATCGACCAGCGCGACGCGCGCGCGGATCACGCCCTCGCGCACCAGACGATCGATGCGGCGCCAGCACGGCGACACCGATAGCCCGACGCGTTCGGCGATCTCCGCCGTGGTGAGATCAGCGTCGTGCTGCAGCTCGCGAAGGATTCTGGTCTCGAACAGGTCAAGCTCGGTCAATTCGTTCTCCCAGAGGCGCGATCAAGGATTTTCCGACCGATCCCGCCGTCCGCCTCCGCGAAATCGATCAAGCACGCCCTCGGCGGCCGCGGGATAACGAGCGGGAGGAGAATGACCCTGATGGATGCCACCAAGAAATTGCCCGCCCCGCCCCCCGAATATGTCCGTCTGCACGATCTCGATGCGCGGCTTGAAGGCATGATCGTCATCCATTCGACCGCGCTCGGCCCCGGCGCGGGCGGATGCCGGCTGTGGACCTATCCCTCCATCCACGAGGTCTTCGTCGATGCCGTCCGGCTCGCCGAGGGGATGAGCTACAAGAATGCCCTGGCGGGCCTCCCTTTCGGGGGCGCCAAGGCCGTGATCCGCCAGCCCGACGCTCCCTTCGATCGCGAAGCACTGCTCTCGGCCTTTGGCGAGGCGGTCGAGCGTCTCGAGGGTCGCTACGTCACGGCCGAAGATGTCGGAACCACCATCGCCGACATGGACGTGGTCGCAAGGCACACACGCCACGTAGTCGGTCGCGACCGCGCGGCCGGGCGCGCCGGCGGCGATCCCGCACCCTGGACAGCGCTCGGCGTATTCCACGCCATGCGCGCCGGATCGCGCGCGGCCCTCGGCAGCGAGCTCTCGGGCAAGACCGTAGCCGTCCAGGGACTGGGCCAGGTGGGATCGCGGCTATGCGGCCTGCTCGCCGAAGCCGGTGCCGACCTCGTCGTCGCCGACATCGATGTCGACCGAACCGCCCGTATCGCGCGAGATTACGGTGCCAGGATCGCCTCGGTCGAAGATGTCGCGCTGTTCGATGCCGACGTCTTCGCGCCGTGCGCGCTCGGGGGAGTGATCACACGCAGGGTCGCCGCGACGATGAAGGCGCGGTTGATCTGCGGCGCGGCCAACAATCAGCTCGCCGAGCCCGCGATCGCGGGGGTCCTCCGCCAGAACGGCGTGGTCTACGTCCCCGACTATGCGGCCAATGCCGGCGGCATCATCAGCGCCTCGGCCGAATACCTCGATGAGGACGAGGAAGCTGTCGCGCTGCGTGTCGGCCGGATCGGCATGCGCGTAGCGATCATCCTCGAAGAGGCGCTGCGCACGAAGACGTCCCCGGCGCTCGTCGCCGACCGCATCGCCGAGAAGATCATGATCGGCATGGAACCACCCGGCGGGATCTAGCCCGAGGCCGTGAGGCGACAGTCGGGCAGCGATTTCGTGCAGCGCGCGCGTAGCGACAGGGGCTCGGATCCAGGCGCGTGCGTCGGCGCGGACAGGTGTCGCGACAATGTGATCGAACCGGCTTGTCCCTCGGCGATCGACAGATCGAAAGCCGCGGCGAGCGCGTGGGCCAGGTCGCGCGTGTCCGCTGGCCGGAAGCCGCCCGACAGACGCAGGTCGCCGATAGCCGGTTCTGCGAGCACGATCTGCGTGGCGCCGTAGCGGTTCGCCTCGGCGACAACGTCGGCAAGACGCATCGATTGCCCCGGTCGTATTCCGGCCGGCCAGGGATCGATGCCCGCGGCCGCGATCTTGGGTTCGGCATCGTTCGCCGCAAAGCGCGCCTTCTGTCCTGGGCGCAAGCGGCCGATGACGCGCGGCGGCGCGCGGCTTTCGCGCCGCTCGAGGTCGACCGCGCCTTCGTAGAGCGCCACTTCCGCCTGACCGCTCACGAGCCTGACATCGAAGATCGTCCCGCGCGCGACGACCGCATCCTCGCCGACCACGACGACGAAGGGATGCTCGGCGTCGTGCGCGACGGAAAAGCGCGCACGTCCCGACACCAAGGTGACGCGCCGTTCGGTGCTCGTCAGATCAACGCGCACCGCGCTGTCGCTATCGAGCGTGACGCGCGAGCCATCCGCCAACTCCACGACACGGATCTGGCCACGGTCGCTGGCAAAACTGGCAAAGCCCGACGTGTCGCTGCCGCGGCCTCCGTAGACGACCAGGAAGCCGATGGTCAGCGCGGTCGCGACGCCGGCCGCGATGAGGCCTGGCCGCAGGTAGGCGGGACGCCGCCGAGCGACCAAAGTCGATGCCTGCGCCGACGCGCCCCAGATCGCCTCCATTTCACGGTAGGCGTCGGCGTTACCGGACTGATCCAACCAGGCCGCGAAAGCCCCCCGAAACTTCTCCGCATCAGGGCCGCGCATGCGCGAGAACCAGGCACTCGCCTGCGCGAAGCGATCCCCACCCTCGCCCATGTCGTCCCGCGCCATTGTCACGGCCGTTCGCTCACGGCGCGGTGCAGTTCGCGCATGGCGACCTTGATGTGATACTCGACGACCTTGGTGGTGATCCCGAGCCGATCGGCGATCTGCTGATAGGTCAGGTCCTCGAAGCGGTGGGCCATGAATATCTCACGGGTTCGATCAGGGAGCTTGGGTATAGCAGCCTCGATCCTGCGCAAAAGGTCGCGCGCCTCCAGAGCACTATGGGGATCACTCGAACCAGACATATCCTCGCTAGACTGATGCTCGAGGCGATGCGCGGGTGAGCGCAGGTGATCGGTGGCGAGGTTGTCGGCGGCGCGGTACAGATAGGCGCGCGGATGCTCTATGGCCTCGCGCCTGTCGGCGCCGAGGCGCAGCATGCGAACGAAGGTCGCCTGGACGAAGTCGGCCGCCTTGTCCGGCGTGAAGCGCGCCGCGAGCCATCGCCGCATACGCGGCGCTTCGTTTCGGTAGAGCAACGCAAGGTCGCTATCGACCGCGGTGCCATGCGCCGGACCGTCCGCGGCCGGATCGAGCTTTCCCCAGATCCTCAGACGCACGCGATGGCTGAGGACACGCGCCAGTGCGCGATGCTCGTCGCCATGGGCTTCTCCTGTCGGGACGCCGGACCAGCCGGAATCAAAAGCCTGCGCTGCGGACTAGCATCGACGCCTTTGGCGCTGGATCAGCACCTGGACATGCGCGTCGACGACCTGGATTTGGCCACCTGCCAATCGCCAGGTCTCAGTGTCGATCCGGGCGAGGACTTTGCGTCTCGGCGCCCTGTTCGAGCGCGAGGCATAGTCTAGTGTCCCCTACCAGCATTGCAAGCCAAGCAGCGGCTGAGCGAGCCGCAATATTTTCATCTCGGAGTATCTGCTGGTCTTGGGTCGCCTGAGCGAACCGGCACTGAACGCGGCGTACCGGCGAACCAGCTCATAAGGGCCGCCGGGGCGTCGAAATGGTGTCGATGCTTGCGGCTAGAGTTTCAGGTTCACGATGAGAAGTGGCTCACAGCTTGGGTGCCGTCCTTAACTGCAAAGCATCCGCCTGAATCGATCAAGATCGCAATTCGCGGCCGAGCGTTACCCCAATCGACCCAGCAGGCCGCGGGCGTCCTCTGGCGACCGGAAAGACCGTTCGCGCGCCAGTGCGCCACATCCACCCAACTCATGCGTATGTTTATGATATCCTCCATGCGACGATCGGCATTGCATCGGGGCAGCAAAACAATCCGAAATGGTCAAGTCCTATGCTCTATTTCGCTGTAATGCCTCACAAATTCTTCGTTTGGCCACCCGGCGATCGGGGAATGGTGTTGCGAACAGAGCGTCATGCAGAATTCCAATTTTGACCATACGCATATGAATGTTAGATGATCTAACTCAATGAATCTGGGAGGGTGCCGGTGATCGAGCTAAATCGTAGAAATTTTGTCCTGGCGGCAGCCGGTTCCGCCGTCCTCGGCTCACGCCTCGTCCAGGCGGCCGCATCGCCAACGCCTGACAGGATCACGCCCTGGGCCGGAGAGAAGATCGTCGATTGCCATTTCCATGAGCGAGCCTCCGAAGAAGCGATGATCGCCCACCTCGACGGAGCGGGCGTCTCCAGCGCCCTGATGCTCGCATTTGGCGACGCTTCGACTCGTTATGCCCAACTGCGCGGGAAACATCCTGGGCGCTTCATCGGCTGGGCCAGAGGCGCTGGTTTCAGCCCCCCGGGAGGATCGAGCGCGTCCGATGCCGCGCCCTCGCCGTTCAACATGGCGAGCCTGAGCACCGCCGGCGCGAGCGCGCAGGCGATCGACGAGCTTCGAAGGTTGAAAGCTCGAGGCTGGAAGGGCTTTGCGGAAAGCGGCGCGGTTGGCGATGTCGACAGTCCCGACATGCATCGCATGTTCGCAATGGCCGCCGAGCTCGACGTTCCGATAATGATGCATTTCCAGAAGGCCGGGTTACCGGGACGACCGTCGCAGCCCGGGCGCGGCTTCAGCCACATCGAGCCGATGCTCAAGAAATATCCGAAGGCCAAGCTCGTTGGCCATGCATCGGATTTCTGGGGGCACATCGACGCGCGCTATAGCGACGGGGGCGGATACCTGACGGACAAGGTTCAACCCGGTGGTCTGATCGACCGACTGCTTGCCGACTATCCGAACCTCTATGGCGATCTCGGGGCACCGTCCTGCCTGATCCAGATGGGACGCGATCCCGAGTTCACTCGCGGCTTTCTGCAACGTCACCAGCACAAGCTGATGTTCGGCAGCGACTGCGGCTGCGCCGACGGGCGGGGCGGCATGGGCACCATGGCGCCGAGCGTGCCGGTGCCTCCGGGGTCGGATCCGCAACGTCCGGCCGGCGGCGTCAATGCCGGCAATGCCGCGGCCATGCAGATGCGTATGGCCGCGATGGGCGGACTGGCGGGCAAATGCATCGCGCGCGAGCTTCTGAGCATAACCTGGAACTCGGTCGACCGCAGCACTTTCCGGAATATCGCCTGGAACAACGCCGTTCGCGTCTACAGGCTCGAACACCGCTGACCGCTGCGCGACACGGGCGGCTCACGGTGTTCGGTATGAACAAAGTCCAAGCCCCTTCAACCGTGCCCGCGCGAGATTTCGAACCCATCCGCTTCACAAGGCCGAATTGCGATGGTCGGCGTTCGAATGGCCAAACGGCGCAACTCGGATCAGCAGCGTAGGCGATGCCTTTGACCCCGCGTCGCAGAAGACCATTTCACTTTTCAGGAATCCTACCATCATGCAAAAACTCGCCAAGAGATCGTCCTGGCTTGCAGGTGCCGCGCTCGCGGGCACGCTGACCGCCACGCTTTCCGGAGGAGCCAGCCAGCCTGCCAGCGCGACCGAAGGCGGCCTCGATCTTTCCTCGGTCTGCTCGCCCGGGGCCATGCAGGCCGTGGCCGACAAGGTCGCACCTGGCATCAGGATTCAGGCGACCGGCGGTGTCAGGCTGGTGGGAGCGAGCACGGGCGTGCCGGCCTATTGCCAGGCACGAGGTAGCTTCGTCACCAATCCCAAGACCGGCAAAACGGCCAACTTCCTGGCCACCTTTCCGGCAAACTGGAACGGCCGATACCTGCAATACGGATGCTTCGGACATTGCGGCAGCATCGTTCTGAACGATGCGGCGAGCCCCCTCGTCACGATCGTAGCCCAAGGAAAGCCCGGCGACGCCATCAGGAGAGGTTATGCGACCTTCGGCACTGACCAGGGTCATTCGGGGATGAACTGGGCCAGCTGGGCCTACAAGTCTGGCGGCGGCATCGACATCGATGCCATCGAGGACTTCTACTACCGTGCCGACAAAGTTCTGGCGCAAGTCGGCAAGCAGCTCACCTCCGCGGTATTCAGCGCCGCTGGAGCTCCCGGCAGTCTGCGTCGCTCTTACTTCATGGGATGCTCGGGCGGTGGGCGCGACGCACTCGTGGCGGCGACGTATTTTCCGGAGATGTTCGACGGCATAGTCGCAGGCTCGCCTTATGCGGATATGATGGGCGTAGGCTTCCAGGGAACCGGGATGGCACTGGCGACGATCCGGTCACCACAAGCCGATCTCTCTCCCGAATTGATCGCCATGGTGGCACCGATCGTCACGGCAAAGTGCGACAAGGCAGACGGCGTCGCCGACGGCCTCATACAGAATCCGGCAGCCTGCAACTTCCGTGCGCAACGAGATCTGCCACTTTGCGAAGCGGGAGCTCCCGCGGACCGATGCTTCACCAAGGACCAGGCAGAGACTGTAAGCACCGTACTCAGCGCCGTGACGGACGAGCACGGCCGCGTGATACAGCCCGGCTACACGGTCAGCGATTTCGATGCGACGTTCCGCCCCAAGACCCGACCCGCCAACCTCACCGATCCCGCTCCCTGGCCAGATTCGCCCGCGGGCGTTGACGGGCTTCCCTCTTCTGGCTTCTCGATCCTCAAGGCCTTCGTGCATGGCGACGAACCCGATTTCGCCGTTCGCGCGCTGTTTAGCTTTCGCCAAGGCGGGCCAGGGCCGGTCAAGGGCTATCATATCGTCGTGCCCCGCGCCGAAGTCGAGCGCGCCCGTGAGAGCGCGCGCATGGGCATCGGCACTCATCCGCAATTGCTGCGAGCGATGATTGGCCAGGACCGCAAGCTGCTGATCTGGAGCAATCTCGGTGACCGCGGTCTGACGCCCTTCATGATGACCAATTACTACAAGCAGCTAGCCAGAACCTTTGGCGGCTATGCAAAACTGCAGCGCAATGTGCGCCTATTCAGCCTGCCAAGCACCGCCCATTGCAGCCTCGGCGGAAACGGCCCCGGCAATTTCGATGCCCTGGGCGCCATCGAGGACTGGGTCGAAAACGGCAAGGCGCCCGAAGCGCTGCCAGCGGCGCTCTATCCGACCAACGGCCCCATGACCGACTACAGCAAGGCACCCAAGCGCACGATGCCGCTCTGCAAGTTTCCCGAGATGGCGCGCTACAGCGGTACCGGCAACGTGTATGACGCGGCAAACTGGCGATGCTCGCCGCAAGACAAGCGCATGCTGCGGATCGGGGAGAGTGGCCGCGAGGCGGGCGTGATCGACTGATCGCGCGCCGCGACCGGTGGCGAGGCCTATTTGGCGGCCACCGGATCCCCAGGCGTTGACGATGCCGCCTGATCACGCCGACGCCAACTTCCCTTTACATAGAGCAGCCAGGTCATGGCGGCGGAGGCGATCGTGCTGGCGGGAAACGACCACCACAGGGCATCGTCGCCGAACTCCGGATAGAACAAGAAGTAGAAGCCGAGACGGATCGGATAGAGCGAGACGATCTGGATAACGAGCGGCGCCATCACGACGCCGTAGGCACGCATGGTCCCCGATAGGACCATCATCACGCCCATGGCGACGTAGGACCAAGTCACGACCAGCTGAAGGTGGTGCGCGATCGGCATGGCGGGACTGGCCGCGCCGAGGAAAACAGCGAGCAAAGGCCTTGCGGCAAGGACGATCAGCAAGGCGAGCACGCCCGTCATCGCAAGGTTCGTCAGCATGCCGACGCGGGTGATCTCGCCGATGCGATCATGCCGTCGCGCCCCGATGTTCTGGGCGACCATGGCGCTGACAGCCGTCCCGATCGCGAATGCCGGCATCTGGAGATAGCTCCAGAGCTGCATCGAGGCGCTGTATGCGGCCGTCGCGTTCAGTCCCTCCCGGTTGACGAGACCGACAACCACGACCTGCGACGAGGTAATGAGCAGCATCTGCATCCCCATCGGGAGCCCCTTGCCGACAATATAGGCGAGATCGTCCTTGCGCGGCAGGAGGTAGCCGATTTCCCGGCCGCGCAAGCGCATCGGCAAGTCACGCGCATAGAGCCGCCGGAGAATGAGGAGAACGCCGGCGACGTTCGCGAGTGCCGTCGCCGCGGCCGAGCCGCCGATACCACAGGCCGGAACGGGGCCGAAGCCGCGTATCAGCAGGGGATTAAGCACCACGTCGAGAGCAACCGTCAGGATCATCGCATGCAGCGGGGTCTTGGAGTCCCCGGTGCCGCGCAGCCCCATGCCCAGGATCATCGACAGGGTTCCGAAGGGCATCGTTACGAAGACGACGCGAAGATAGATCTCCGCTTCCTCCAAGCTCCCGGACGGCGTCGCAAGCAAGTGAAGAAGCCCTTCGCACGTCAGGGCACCGATCACGGCAACGACTGCCGAGAACATCAGGCAGAAGCCCACCCCGCCGCCAAAGGTGCGCCGGGCCGCGTCGATGTCGCTTGCGCCGAAGAGTTGCCCGACGCGCACGGTCGTCGCGTTGCCCAGGCCGAAGACGGCAGCGAACAAGAGAAACATGACGACATTGGCATTGGCCGTCGCAGCCAGAGCGCTTTCGCCGATCAGACGCCCTACCCAGATCGCATTAATCGACCCGTTGAGCGTCTGGATCACGTTGCCGATCAGCATCGGCACGGAAAAGCCGATGAGCGTGCGCAGGACCGGTCCCTGGGTCAGGTCGCCCTGACGGGGCCGTTCCTCGCTGCCTGGTTTGGATCGATCGATTTCATTCACTCCGGATGCCTGGAATTTCACGCCGAGACCGAGCGGCCGGACATGCGGCAATTCTTACGAAACCCGCTCGCAGCCCCGCAACGATAGCGGCGCGGTCGCGCGCCTTCCCATTCCGTCATGCCTCTTCAATTTCCGAAACGATATCGCAGACGCGCGCCGAACATGCGCGGTTCGCCGACGTAGCGCGAGACGAAGCCAGAGGTGACCTGGATGTTGCGCGCCAGGTAATACTTCTTGTCGAACACGTTCGTCATGAAGAGCGACAGGTCGACCGGCGCACCGGCGATGCTCTCCCAGTTCAGGTTGAGGTTAACCAGCTCGACCGAGGGGATGACGTGGATGTCGGCAATTCCAGCGCGCGTGAGCAGACCGAGCGATGGTTCGGTCCGGACGGGCCCGATATTGTTCATCTTCTCGGCGTACGAATAGGTGGCCCCCAGGCTGAGGCGACCGACTTCGCTCGGCAGGGGCAGCGTGTAGGTTCCAGTCACCGTCAGCTTGTGCCGGGGCGTGTAGATCAGCGGATCCCCGGGCTGCGGTCCGCCCAGGAAGACATCGTAGAGGCTGCCGGGAACGGTCTGGATGGCGTCGATCGTCTGCAGGCGGGTGTTGAGGTAGGCATAGCTGCCGCTGACCTGAAGGCTGTTGAAGAACGTAAGAGCCGCTTCGGCTTCGACGCCGTAGATTCGCGACTTGCCCGCATTTACGATCGCCGAATTGGGAGCGATCCGATTCTGGCTGTTCATGAAGCCGACGTTGAGCTGCTGGTTGGTGAAATCGTTGTAAAAGCCTGCAAGGTTGAAGGTCCCGGAGACTGCGCCGCGGAAGGACGATTTCGCCCCCAGCTCGTAGGTGTCGACCCGCTCGGGATCGTAGGTCTGATAGCCCGTGGCGCCGAAGGGATTGGTCGAGCCCTGCCGGTAGCCGCGGGCATATTTGGCATAGAGCAGGAGGTCGGTGGTCGGGGCGTAGTCGAGGCCGATCAACCAGGTCGGAGCCTGCGACTTCTTCTCGAGGCGCTCGAGGCAGTCGCTCGATGCCGTGATTGGCAGACTGGCGGATCGGATCAGGGGATTCACGCAGAAGCCGACGGGCGTATTGGGCGCCGGGAAGCGAAACGTGACGTTGGTCGCCTCGCTTCGCGTCCGGTCCCAGGTATAGCGCGCGCCCAGGGTCAGCTTGAGCTGGCTGGCGATGTCGTAGCTGCCTTGCGCGTAGATGCCGATGTTGCGGAAACTCGTCTTGGCGAGCTGCTGTCCCATCGAGCCGACCGCAGGCTGCCGCAGCAGGGCGGCAAAGACATCGGTGCACTGGAAACGTCCGGCATCGTCGCATTGAAGGAGCAAGGGATTTTGCGAGCCGTAGACGCCCTGCGGGTCGCTCTGCTCGTAATAGAGCCCCGCCTGCCAGGAATATCGGCCGTCACCACCCGCCCCCTGGAACTGCAGTTCCTCGCTGAAAGTCGACTGCTCGTTGGAATAGCGGTTTGGTGGCGACTGGCCCGGCACGAACGCCAGCGTTCGGCCTGCATAAACGCCCGTGGGAATGGTGACGCCGCTGCCGGGAACGGTCAGCGAGGTCGGAACGAGAAAGCGGGCACCGAAGAAGTCGATGTTCTGGAAGCTTTTGAGCGAAGCGTAGCTGGCGATGTTCTTGACCGTCAGGTTCTCGCTCGCCTCCCAGGTCGTCGTGTTGATCACCTGCCATTGCTCGGTACGCTGGACGGCGTTGGGCAAGGTGTTTTCGACGGTATTGAAGCCCTCTGCGCTACGCCGCGCAATCTGGTCGCAGGCCAGAACGCCGAAGGGGAAGACCGTCGGAAAGCAGTCGGTGACCTTGGGAATGGCCCCGTTCGTGCTCGACTGGCTGTATGTCGCGACCGTGTAGTTCTCGAGCGTGGGCGTCAGCTGGCCGAGCATGCTGAAGCGGCCGGCGACATAGTCGATGTCGGCAAAGTCCTCGGGCCCGATCCCGGAGATATTCTTGAGATAGCCGTCGCGCTTCTGGGCATCGACGCCGGCCCGAACCTTGAACGTGTCACTCAGCGGCAGGTTCACGACGGCCTGAAGACGGCGCATATCGTAATTGCCGACCGATCCTTCGACATAGCCCTCGACCCGCCCCGTCGGTCGGCGCGGCACGAGGAGGACTGCACCGCCCGTCGTGTTTCGTCCGAAAAGTGTTCCCTGGGGACCTTTCAGGACCTGGACGTTCTGGAGATCGAAGAAGCTGCCGGTGGCGGCGATGTCGCCGCCCTGGGTCGAGCCACCGCCTCGCGGCGCGACGACGTCCGCGAAATAGGTAGCGACCGACGCGGTCGTGCGAAGCTCCTGTGTGAAACCGCGAATGGCGAACGAGGCGGAATCACCGCCGAATCGCGTGTTCGTGGTCAGCGAAGGCGTGTAAGCGGCAAGATCCGCCGCGGACGAGACGTTGCGATCGGCCAACTGGCGCTGATCGAACACGGTTATCGAAATGGGCACGTCCTGGAGCCGCTCCTCGACGCGGCGGGCCGTCACGATGATGTCGGCCGGGTTGGATCCGGCCATGTCGCCCGACATGCCCTGACCCGGCGTCGACGCGACATCCTGCGCGCTTGCGCTCGCGGCCGCCGCGAGCGCGATCATAGCTACGCCGCAAAGACCGGCCCTAACCACATGATGCTTCATTCCCTGCCCTCTCCGTCTACTTTTGTTCTTCCGTCCTCGACGGGACGGCGGGGTCGCTAGCTGCCTTGCCTCCAAAAGCATGTCAATACGCTTCCGTATGTTTTGTTTGGCGGCAGCGAGACATTTCTTGCCTATCCGCGAGCGCTGCTCGACGACCTCGAACTTCGATCGACAAAGCGCCCTGACGTCACGAAAAATGCGCTAAATTTGTCGCATGTCGCTGGGTCAACTAAGGCCAATCCGATAAACTGACGGTACAAGACGATCCCGCCCGAGCTCGCTTAACCTCGGCACGCAAGAACCATCTTAGCGACAAAACATACGGTATCGTATTCCCAATCAAAGGATCTTATGCCGCTCATTCCAACCGCGAGGCCCTCAATTCACGAGCCGCATGCACGCGGGCGGTCCGCAAGGAAGCGCTAGACCCTTGACACACTTGTTATCCATATGACTAGTATATTTTCAGGTAGTGCGCTCGCTGCTACCGCCGACCTACCAGCCGATGGGCGGAGGACGCCGATCGTCGACGAGCGGCCAGCAACCATCCGGTGTTGCGCAACCGTGCCATCAGGAAAGAGTGAGTGAGGTCAGCCATGGGCACCGATATTCAGCACAGGTTCGCCGGGCGCCTCCGCTTGCCCTTGATCGCCGCGCCGATGTTCCGCGTCTCCAATGTCCCGCTCGTGGCCGCGGCCTGCCGCGCAGGCGTGATCGGCGCCTTTCCCACAGCCAACTGCCGCTCGCTTGATGAACTTTCCCGGTGGCTGGGCGAGCTACGGGAACAGCTTGGACCTGCCGATGCGCCTTTCGCCGCCAATCTGATCATGCGCCGCGAGACGATGGCGCAGGAGCTCGACCTCCTGTGCGAGGCAAAAGTCGAGCTCGTCATCACCAGCGTCGGATCGCCGGCAGCGGCCATACCTGCCCTTCACGAAGCCGGTGCGCTCGTCTTCGCCGACGTCGCCTCGCTCGCCCATGCGCGCAAGGCGCTCGATGCGGGCGCCGACGGCCTGGTTTTGCTCAGCGCCGGCGCCGGAGGCCAGACGGGGTCGGCCAATGGCATGGCCTTCGCGCGCGCGGTGCGCAAATTTTTCTCTGGCCCCCTGGTTCTCGCAGGCGGCATAGCCGACGGAAAGGGACTGCTCGCCGCCAGGGCTCTCGACGTCGACTTCGGCTATATGGGCACGCGCTTCATCGCCACCCGGGAGAGCGCCGCCTCGGACGCCTACAAGGCCATGCTCGTCGCCTCCGACCTCGACGATGTCCTGCTCACGTCCGCCTTCACAGGGCTCCCCTCGAACATGTTGATCCCCTCGATCGAGGCAGCCGGTCTCTCTCCGCACGAATTGCCCGAGGAGATCGCGGCCGAGGTGTCCGATCAGATGTACGGCTCGGGCGGCAGCGCCGGTGCCAGGCGATGGAGCGAGGTCTGGAGCGCGGGTCACAGCGTATCCGGCGTAAATGCCATTCCCGCGGTCCAGACCCTAATCGAGGACATTGCTGCCGAATTCCGAGCCGCGGGCCGCGCCATGGCGGAAGCGATGACACATGACTGAAGACGCTGATCTGCGCAGCCTGCCGACGCCTACGGCGCTCCTGATGGTGGCCTTGCGCCGGTTCGCGGGCCGGACGGCCTTCGCCGGAGAGCGGCCCGTGACCTATGCCGAGCTCGGCGATGTCATTGGCAGATTGCAGTCGGTGCTCGCGCAGGCTGGCGCCGCCGAGGGTGGAACCGTGGCAATCCTCTCGCGAAACCGCTGGGAAGCATGGGCTGCTGCGGCGGCCTCCTCGGCGCTCGGCCTCGCCCCCTGCTGGCTCCATCCGCTCGCGACTGCGGCGACCCACGCCGAGCAAGCGGGACAGGTCGCACCATCGGCAATCGTCATCGACGCCGCGGCTTTCCCGGACCGCGTCGAGATTCTCGGTGCGTCACTTCCCGGCGTGCCGATCTTCACGCTCGGTGGTTCACCGTCTTCGAGCGACCTCTTCCTCGCCGCTCAGAAGGTGGGAAGCGTATCACTGCGCGATCTCTCTAAACCTTCAGGCTTGGGTATGGTCGGTCTAACCGGAGGCACGACGGGCAAGTCCAAGGCCGTCGAGCGATCCATGGCCTCGGTCGCCTCGATGTCCATCGCGACGCTATCGTCATTCGAAATACCCGATGCGCCAAATTTTCTCGCGATGGGCCCTATCAGCCACGTCACGGGCGTGAAAATCCTGCCCTCGCTGCTGCGCGGTGGCCGGGTCTCGATGGTCGACAGATTCGATCCGGCGGAAATTCTCGCGATCATCGAGCGCGAGCGTATTTCACTAACGCTCGCCGTGCCGACGATGATCTACGATCTGCTCGATAGCGCGGAGTTGGCGACGGTCGACACGTCTTCGCTACGCCTTTTGCTCTATGGCGGCGCGGCCATGTCGCCCGCCCGTCTCGCCGAGGGCATCACGCGGATCGGCCCAGTATTCTCGCAGCTCTACGGACAGGCAGAGTGTCATCCGATCGCGGTGTTGGAGACCGCCGACCACGATCCAGCACGCCCCGAAGTCCTCGCGGCCTGCGGCTTCCCGGTCAAGGGATGCGAGGTTCGCATCTTCGGTGAAGGCATGAACGAGGTCGCCCCGGGTGAGATCGGTGAAATCTGCGTACGAGGCCCCGGCGTCATGATGCGATATCGCGACGCACCGGACGCTACAGCGGAGGCTCTTGCCGGCGGCTGGCTGCATACAGGAGATCTGGGACGCCTGGACGAAGTGGGGCGCATATACATCGTCGATCGCAAGAAGGACATGATCGTGACCGGTGGCTTCAACGTCTACCCCCGTGAAGTGGAGGATGTCTTGACCAGTCACCCTGACATTGCCGCCGCGGCCGTGATTGGTTTGCCGGATCCGCGTTGGGGCGAAGCCGTTCATGCCGTGGTCGTAATGCGCCCCGGGCGGCGACTCGACGAGGAAGAACTCTGTGCGCGGGTGCGCCGTGCGAAGGGCTCTCTGCTGACTCCCAAGGGAGTCTTCGAGGTATCCGAACTGCCCAAGACGGCGGCCGGCAAGGTCGACAAACTTGCGCTTGCGGTGCGGTTCGGCTCGAAGGACAGTCAGGAAAAGGCGCCGGCCATCGCGCCATGAGGGTAGCTGGCGCAGCTGCCTACGTCTTTGTAAGTCCGCTGGGGTGGCCTGAAGGAGGAATTGCGTCATTTCGCAGGCAAAGGAATCGCGTTCGGACCGCGCCAGACCGGTCGCGCCTCGTCGAACCCAAGCCGAACGGCGCGGCGAATCCACGGAGCGGCTGCTCGATGCTGCCCTCGCGCTGCTTGGCGAGCGGCGTTCGCTCGATTTCAGCCTGGCCGAAGTCGCAGACCGCGCCGGACTCAGTCGGGGGATGCCCACGCACGTCTTCGGCACGCGCGACGAGATGATCCGACAGCTCGTCCCCCATCTCCACGTGAGGTCAGGCGCTCTGTTCGGCGCACCCGAGGATCGCGGGACGGGTTTGGAGGCGGTAATGAAGACCGCGGCCCTGCTTCTCGACGCCCGCTCGGAGCAGGCCGATCTGACCATCGCCGTCCATGTCCTGCTGGCCGAAGCATCGTCGAAGGCATCGCCCTATCGCGAGGTTGTTCAGCAGCTCAACGAAGCCGCGACCTCCTTCATATGGCGCAATCTCGAGGCCGCTGTGGCGAAAAAGGAGATTGCGCCCCTGCATTGCACCAAGTCCACCAGCATCATCGTCATGGCAATGGTCCGCGGTTCGCTACTCCAGTGGCTTGTCGACGCCTCGGTATCGATGGAAACGCTGCGCAGCGAGCTTCTCAGCCTGCTTCGATCGATGCTTGGGCTCGACAGCGTCGAGGAGTCTCCGCTCGCAGGCCCACCCTGATCCGCGTGACGCCAGGCTAAGCTCGGCCCCTTCCCGAGCCCGGTCCCGCAACGGTCCGCATACCTCGAACCGCAGCGACAGCCCGTCTTCACGGACCAAACAGCGAGTGCCCGTTGGTGATGTGCTCGACGAGGGCCGCCTCGGCCTCGGCGTTACGAGACCGATATTCGCCGAAGTTTCCGCCCAGTTCGACAATGGCGCGGTTCGCGCCGAAGACCGGCCATCGCGGCAGACCTGCGCCATTAGGATCTCCGGTCTTCACGAAATTGAGCCAATAGGATTGGACGATGCGCGAGATGCGCCAGTCTTCGCGTGTGAAGGGACGCTCGGGCGCCTTCCCGAGCGTTGCGAAAACGTAGGGGACCTCACTTGTATGAAAGGCCGCATAGCGCGTCGCCTCGGGCCCCGGTTCGACATGCGTCCAGACGTAGGCGTAGAGTGGAAACCGGCTCGTTCGATTGCGCTCCTTGCTCCAGGCGACTGTCGCCGCGATCCCGGAATCGCGAATGAGCGATGGCATCGGCGATCCGCCATCGGCGGCCGGATATGGCTTGGCCAGCGGATAGAGCGTACCCAGCCGCGATGCGATGACGCCGTATCGCGCGCTCAGGAAGCGTTCGTATCTTACTTGATCGGTGAGACGATAGGACGGGTTGAGGCCGCTGCCCTCGTCCGCGGTCAGGCCGATCAGCACCGGTACGTCATTGTACCGCCCCTCCTTGAGGGCAGCGGCCGGATCGAGCGGCAACACTGCGCCGTCGGCGTAGGGCTTCGTCTTGAAACCGCTGGGCGATCCCGGAATTCCGCCAGCCTTGAAGTATGCAGAAGTAAGCTGAGGCAAGGAGAGCGCGCGCGCCTCGTCGAGCGTCCGCGCACCTGCAGCCTCGAATAGCGAGACGGCGCTCCTTTCGGCATTTTCGCGACTGTCGAGCCACAGGTCGTAACCAGTTCCGAGGCCGACGCCGCTCTGCGCGATTGCTTGCCGGAAGAGCCCGCGCGCTCCGGGCGCAAGCATCAGATAGTGCACCGAGAAGGCACCGGCCGATTGGCCCGAGATGGTCACCCGCCGAGAGTCGCCGCCGAAGGCCGCGATGTTGCGCCTCACCCAGCGCAAGGCTTCGATCTGATCCTGGATGCCAAAATTTCCGCCGCCGCTGTTGCGAAGTTCTGGCCGCGCTAGCGACCCCAAGAACCCGATCCGATAGTTCAACGAGACGACGACGATGCCTTTCTCCGCCATAGCGGCGCCGTCGTAGACCGGCACGGACGCGGAACCGGAGGTAAAGCCTCCACCGTGGATCCAGACGAGCACGGGCAGGTTCTTCGACGCTGTTCGCGGGCGCCAGACATTGAGGCTCAGGCAGTCCTCACTGGTGTCGCCGCTCGGCAGGTACTCGTGAGTCCAAGGGCCCAGACTTGGAACGATGGATTGTGGGCAGCTCGGACCGAACCTGTCGGCAGCCCTGACGCCTTTCCACGGCGCAACCGCCCGAGGCGATCGCCAGCGGTTCGGACCGATCGGCGGTGCTGCATAGGGGATGCCCAAATAGGCAATCGCGTCGCCTTGCCGAACACCGACCAGGCGACCCGATGAGATTCTCGTGGTCGGGCCGACCACCGGCCGCTCCGCGATGACTGGGCTCGCAATCAGGGAGAGCGCGAAAGCGAACGAGCAGGCAGTTCGGAACATGAGGCTTCCTCTCTTCAATTCTGGCTTGGCGGCCGCCGCGGGGGATCTCTTGCGCGATTGCTTGACGGGTCGCGACGGATGAATATGTTACTAGTTAATCAGACAGCAAGTGGATTCGACGTGACTGTCGATTTCGCTGGGTGGGACCGCAGACGTCCGGGCTTTCAAGTGCGCAATGCCTTGAAGCGCCGCGGCGAGACGCACGACGGGGAAAGCCAATCGGTCCAAGGTGATGGTTCGAAATCGAACCGGCCGCTCGCATCCAGCAGTTCGACCAAGCGCCGGGTTCATTTCAACGGAGAGTAGCATGATCGGGGATCTTCGCAGCGTCACTATCACAGGGGGGCTCACGGCCTTGATCTGCTTGACCGCGCCACAAGCGGCCTGGGCGCAGCAGGGCCAGCCCACGACGGGCGCAGCGCAGGCCGCGCGGTCCTGCGAAGGCCTGCAGGGCTTGACGATCGAAGCCTCACGCATGGCGCTGCCCACCGGCGGCGCCCGGATTACGGGGGCGAGAACCGTCGCAGCGAGCGAGCCCGGGAAAGTCGGCTATTGCAGTGTCGATGGAGAAATCCGGCCGATCGATCCCAAGGGCTTTCCGATCAAGTTCAACGTCGCCCTGCCCGACGACTGGAACGGGAAGGCGATGCATCTAATGGGCGGCGGATGGGACGGCTTCGTCGTGAGCGGCTCGAGCGCCGTCGTGGGAGCTGAGCACTTGCCGACGCCTCTCGCTCGGGGCTACGCGGCTTTCGGCAGCGATTCCGGCCACGAGTACCGCACGCCCGACTGGCAAGCCAATGACGAGGCGTTCGAGAATTTCGCCGGCAATCAGCTCCGCAAGACGCACGATGCGGCCATGGCGATCATCGAGCGTCGATACGCCGCCAGGCCGCGATTGACCTATGCGACGGGTGGATCTGGTGGCGGCCGCGAGGCGCTCTACGCCGCCGATCGCTGGCCCGAGCTCTACGACGGCGTCATTGCCTTCTACCCTGTGTGGTCCGCGGTGGGGGCTTTCAGCGGCTGGATCGACAACGCTCAGGCTCTGGCATCCCCGGGCGCATGGTCCAACCCCGCCCAGCAGGCGGCGATCAGCCGTGCGGTCATCGATCGATGCGACGGGCTCGACGGGCTCGTGGATGGCCTCGTCGGCGACACGGGGGCGTGCCACGTAGATCCCGCCAGCCTGCGGTGCCCCGAGGGGAAGCCTCCCTCGGACGACTGTCTTGCGCCGGCGCAAGTCGCCGGGCTGGTCCGGGCCTATGGGACGGAGCGCAAGCTTCCTTTCCGCCTACCGAACGGGGTCGACCGCTTCCACGCCTACAACGTGCTCAACGGCGGGGCGCAACCCAGAATGGGCAAAGTGTCGCCGGGTGGACCGATCACAAGCGATACCAACTTCGGCGGCGCGAACGAGACGGCCTTTGGCGCCGTCCTGTCGGATCCCTTCGTCCGTTTCGCCGTAGCGCGCGATCCTTCGGCAGATCTCTTCTCGTTCCGGGCCGACGGTTCCGCGGCGATCAAGCGCCGCATGATCTATCTTGCCCGCCGAATGGACGTCGATCCGACAATGGCACGCTTCGTCGCCAAAGGTGGAAAGATCCTGCTGGTTCACGGCAATTCAGATCAGGTCCATTCGGCGGATTGGTCGGACGAATTCCACGATCGCATGTTCAAGGCCTACGGGCCCGGCAAAGGCCGCGCACACCTTCGTTACTATCGCGTCCCCGGGTTTGGCCACGGCATCGGACTTCGCCACGGCGCCAAGTTCGATTTCCAGGCAGACATGCTGAGCGCGTTGGAAGGCTGGGTGGAGCGCGGCACCGCACCGGCCGATCTCACCGCCACTGACGACACCCCCGAGCGGAACCGGCGGACGCGCCCGCTATGCGAATATCCGACCTACGCCCGCTACCAGGGCGGCGCCCCCGATCTTGCCGCCAGCTTCCGCTGCGTTGCTCCCGAAACAGGCCGCGAAGGCAGCCGGCCTTGAGCGTCGCGATGGCTTCCCGGCCTCGCCCGGCCTTTCTAAGGTGGCCGTTCCCCGCGCGCGCGATGGGAGAAGCTGTCTCTGCGCCGGCTCCATGGCCTAGGCACGGACAGGCGTGGATCGTCGCCTAGCTAGGATGTCAGCGTTGGAAGAGACCCGAATTGATCTGCGATGCGGACTGCCAGCGGCGCTCGAGGCGATCGGCGAACGCTGGTCCTTCCTGATCCTTCGCGCAGCCTACAACGGCGTTCAGCATTTCGAGGATTTCCTTAAGACCTTGGGGATCGCCCGCAATATCCTGTCCGACCGGCTCGGTCGTCTCGTCGACGGCGGCATCATGGTCCGCGAGCCCTGCGCGAACGATCGTCGCAAGATAGAATACCGGCTGACCGAAAAGGGCGTCGACCTCCTGCCCGCCATTCTTGCCTTGCGGCAATGGGGAGAGAAGTACGGCAGCGGCGAACCATCCAACCCAGTGCTCGTCGACACCCGCGACTTCCGGCCGATCGCGACAATCACGATCAGGGCCCACGACGACAGGTACATAGGCTGGTCCGAACTCGAATGGCAGGACGAGGCGACGCTCTCGCCTCCCCTTGGCAAGGGCCGCCCCACGACGTCCCAGCGTCTCACCAGGGCGGTGCCCGACCTCTCATAGCGCGCGGAAGGCCACGGACTTCGCCATCTTTCCGCGTGTCGTCTTCAGCGCACGACGACGCGAATGCGATCGAGATTCTGGACCGCAGTCCCGGTCTCGCGAGGCTTTCCTTCGCGCTGGGAGGCAGCCCACAGCGTGACGAAATAGGTGCCGGGCTTCGAATAGACATGGGTCCGCTCGACGTTCAACCTGCTCGACGGCGCAGGCGCGGTTTCGGGCACGAGCGCGAAAGCCTCGTCTCCGAACCACCAGGCCGTGCTTACGACCTTGCCGGCGGCCGGGGGCACGGAGACCGTGCCGCGAAACGAGATCGCCTGGCCGACGGATGCCTCGATCCGGTCCATTCGCCCCCCTTCTAGTTCGACGACGGGCTGTATGCCGCCGCGTCGCGCAGCGGTCGCCGCGAGGTTCAGCTGACCGCCCGTGACGGCATAGCGGCTCGAAGCCGGCGGTGCCTTGCCTCGTTCGACCCAGTTCATCACGTCGAGAACGGCCTGGTGTAGCGCGGGAACATAGTCGATGCTCGAGGCCGCCTGTTTTCCCGGAGGCGGAATGTCGAGGTGGCCGGCATTGTCGTTCAGGTAGAGCCTGAAGTTGCGTGCGTAGGCTCCTGCACCGATGGCCGTCCTGACCCGCTTCGCGTACCAATCGGCCATCCAGGGCTGCGCGCCGCCATCGACCATGGACTGGACGAGGATCACTTTCATCGTGATCTCGCCCGTCTGGCGCCCGCCCCCCGCCGTACCGGTCGCCGACTCCGTAGCAGCGAGATAGCTGCGCTGCGGGTAGAGCGGCTTTCCGTCGGCGGCGCGCAGGACATCATAGGGGTACATGTCCCGGTCGAGCGGCATCGCATGGCGATGATAGAAGTGCAGCGCGAGGAAGTTGCGATTGTTCACGAGAACCTTCTGCCCGGGCGCCACGCTGTCCGCCGCCCCGAGAACCGTGCGCTTGAGCAAGGCTTCGATCCCCTGCCCCAGTTGTCCCGTGGCACCTGGAGCACGATCCTGCTGCCAGATCGTGTCCTTGTCGAGCCGACCTCCCAGTTCTCCGAGCTTGGTGCGCCCACCCGCATCGTAGAGCCAATATTCGAACGACATGCCCGCAAGGGGGCCTGTGCCGAGCGAGGGCGCCCGGTCGAGCTTGATGCTGGCGACGCGACCCTCGGCGTCGCGCCCCACTTCGGTCACCGTCGCCCATTCGTCGCGGATCGCCCCCTTGAGGTAACCGGGCGGGTTTGCCCCTTCGTAGCCCGGCTTTGACCAGAAATCCTCGACATAGGCGGGATCCTTTTCCTTCACGCCGGCCGTGAGGACCATCAGCAGCGGATTGCTGCCGCCGCCGAACATGCCCGGCGTTTCGAAAGTCGCAAGCGGGGTTCCGAGGGCCAGCGTTTCAGCCAGGATGGCATGCTCCTCTGCGTTGAGCCCGGCAAAGGGACTTGTCCCGCTTCCCGGCGCGACCGCATCGGCAATGGTGGTGAGCCGCCCGCCCAGGGCGAGGCCCGACAGCGATCCGCTCGCATTGACGTTGGCCAAGGACGCCGCGTTCGGCATGACATAGGGGACTGCCCCGTCCCAGACGCCCCGGGTATGCTCCATGGCGCCGGCCGTGACGAGACCGCCCCCGCTGCCACCCCACAGGTAGCCGCGGATCGTCCGATCCGACTTGTAGAAGTCCTGGGCGTAGCGCCGCGCGATTTTTGCCGCGGCCGCGTCCGGGCGGTAGCCGCCGCAGCCGCATGGAACGCCCGCGACGTTGACGAGATAGGCGCCGTTGCCGAGAGCGAATGCGATGTCGCCTGGGTTTTCCGGTTGCTCGAGCGGATAGGCATGCTGGAAAAAGCGCCCTTCCCAGGCCGTCGCCGACGGCAGGTAGAGGGTCACCTTGTAGGATGATTGCCCCGTAGGCGCGGAGAAGTGCGCCTCGACACGGGTGTGCGGCATGGGCGTCGTCGCTTGCGCGACCCTGTCCACGACGAAGGTCTTCGCATTGTAGAGCGGGTCCTCACAATCGGGCGTGATCTCCATGGGCCCGCCGGACATCTCGATCCTGCAGCTTCCTGCGCCGACCGTCGCATCTTGCGCCGCCTGACCCAAGCAAGGCGCCGGAGCGGCAAGTGCGAGCGCTGCCGCGCCCCAGTAACGTCCTGCAGATTTCACGGACACCTCCCTTTTTTCCTTCAGCCTCGGCAATGCGGACGCCCAAGAACCCTGGCACCGGGGATCGATGCTTGGGGTCGGATCCCCCCTGCTCTGGGCAGGCGCCCGCTCAGACATGGCGAGTCTCCATCCTGAGGCTCGCGGTCAGGGTCGCTCCCGGCGGCAACATCGTCATCGCATCGGTATTGATGGCGTTCGTCGCATGGCTCACGGGCTCGACACAAAAATAGCCCTCCCCGCTCGGCGTGAACACGACCGTGTGATCGAGCGCGTCATCGGGCTTCAGGGAAAGGGAAAGGTTGCGCGAGGGCCAATCGATGCGCAGATCACCGACACGCCCGGCATAGACGGTATCGACGGTGCGGCTCGCAGCCGGCCTTCCGCCCCACCAGTCTCTTGGCGCGGCCGCATACTCGATCGCCTCGGGAAGCCCGTCCGCGGACGTCTGCCACTGCGCCATGTGCAGGCCGTGATAGACCGTGGCCTCATCACGCGGAAAATAGGGATGAAAGCCCAGGCCCGCCGGCATGTCGCTTAGGGACCGGTTGGTCACGGCAAGGGTCAACGTGAGGCCGCGCTCATCGAGCGCGAAGGTCTCCCGTGCGACATAGGCCCAGGGCCATTCGCCCGGCTCGTAGACATGTTCGAGAACGCATCGTGTCGGGGCAGCTTCGCGTACTGTCCAGGCCGCGAGCCACCCGAACCCATGAAGAGCATGCGGATGGGCCGAGCCCGGAAAATTGGGCGTGAGCCTCCGCTCGATTCCATCGCAAAGAAAGTGGCCATGGGCTATCCGATTGGAGAACGGCACCAGCGGGAAGCAGGCGACATCCAGGATCGTATCACCGGTCGCCGATCGCATGAGCTCGGCGCCCTGCCAGTCGAAGGCGAGAATGGAGCCTCCGCGTTCGGGCGAAATGCGCAGGCGATAGGCACCGGCCGACATTTCCAGTTCGGTCGTCATTGCCGCCGCACCTTCGACCACGGCAACGACATGATCGCGCGCCGAAGCAATATTGGCCGAGCCCGCCCGGGCGGCGTCGCTGCCTCGGGCGGGGTCGATCCGGCCGAGCGCTGCGCGAGCGCCGCCACGGCTCGCGGCGCGCTGTTCTGGGCAAGGGCCATCGTCCATTTCCCCGCTAGCCCGTCATTTGCTCGAGTTCGAGCCCCTTGGTTTCCTGAATGGCGCGCTGGACGAAGACGAGGGAGAGCGCAGCGCAGATCGCGTAGGCTCCATAGGTCACGGGCAAGCCGATGTTCTGGGCGAGCCAGGGAAAGCTCGCGCTCACCGCGAAATTCGCCAGCCATTGGGCGGCGCCGGCCACGGCGAGCGCGGAACCGCGAATTCGGTTCGGAAACATCTCGCCGAGCAGGACCCACATGATCGGCCCCCAGCTGAGGTTGAAGAACACCACGTAGGCGTTGGCCGCCACGAGCGCGATCCGGCCGACACCTTCGGGCAGGCTGACGTGTCCATCCGTGATCATGGCCTGCGAAAAGCACCAGACGAGTATGGCGAGGCTGACGGTCATGCCCGCTGATCCCGAAAGGAGCAGCGGTCGCCGCCCGATCCTGTCGACGAGACCGATGGCGACGAAACAGGCGAGGATCGAGACCACACCGTTCAGGATGTTGATCTTGAGCGCATCGCTCTCGCTGAAGCCGACGGCCTGCCAGAGGAGCGCGCCGTAGTAGAACACCACGTTGATCCCCACGAGCTGCTGGAAGACCGCGAGGCCCACGCCCACCCAGACGATCGGCCGCACGCCGCCGCCTGGCGCGATGATGTCCGCGAGCCGCGGCGCCTCGCCTCCCGCCAGCGAGGCTTCGATCTCGGCCACTTTCGACGGTGCCGATCCCGGACCCAGGATCTTTTCGATGACGTGGCTTGCGGCCGCCCGCCGGCCCTTGGCGACGAGATAGCGCGGGCTTTCGGGGATGAAGGCGAGTGTGACGAGGAAAAGCAGGGCCGGTATGGCCTGGAGATAGAACATCCAGCGCCAGGCCGGCTGGCCCGCCGCATAGTCGCCGAGCGACGACCCCGCCTCGGCGGCGAGGTAATAGTTGGCGAGGAAAGCGCCGGTGAGACCCGAGATGATCATCACCTGCTGGACGCTGGCGAGCCGCCCCCTGATGTGGGCTGGTGCCACTTCGCTGATATAGGCAGGCGACAGGACGCTGGCTGCGCCGACCGCGGCGCCGGCGAAGACGCGCGCCGCGACCAACATGAGCGCCGATGTCGCGGCGCCAGAGGCGAGCGCGCTGACGACGAACAGGCCCGCGGCCATCATCATGACGGTGCGGCGGCCGACGTGATCGGCGAAACGCCCGGCGAGGAAGGCTCCGAGCGCGCATCCCGGCAATAGGGCACTGACCGTCAGGCCGAGCTCCGCCTCGCTGAGCCCGAAGGCGTGCCGCAGCCCGTCCTGCGTGCCGTTGATCGCGCCCGAATCGTAGCCGAACATGAAGCCGCCGATCGTCGCGACGGCGACGATCAAGCCGACATAGGCAGGGCTACCGCCCCGGGATTGTGTGATCATTTCTGTCCCCTTGCTGCCTGTCGTCAATCAATCCGCGCTTCCCATGCGGTGCGCCCCGATCACGTGCGGCCCGATCAGGTCCCGGCCAATCACGCGCTCCATCGCGGCCGTCATGCGCCACGGGCGAGCAGCAATTCGAACTCGCCCGATCCGAAAGGTGCATCGCGGCCGGCCTCGGGAAACACCCAGCCCGAAGGCACGGTGAACGTGGCGTTGGCACCCGGCGGTACGCGCAGCCTTATCGACAAGCAGTCGTCCACGATCCGCCAGTCGATACCGGCCGTGCCGAAGGGAGTGTCGATGGCAGCGCGCGCGGCATCGATCCCGCCGCCCGGCTGGGGCTGGAAGCGGATTTGGCGATAGCCGGGCCGCGCGCCGGGAAGCTCCAAGTCGGCGGGCGCGAGCCCGGCCAGATGGCGATAGAGCCAGGCTCCGACCGAGCCGTAGGCGTAGTGATTGAAGCTCATCATGGTTTCGGCATCCTCAGCCGCCATGTCGCCGGCATGAATGCTCCCGTCGGATGTGATCGCGTCCCATCGTTCCCACATGGTGGTCGCGCCGTTCAGGACCTGGTTCAGCCACCCGGGAGAATTCTCGTTGAGAAGAAGGCGCATGGCCGCCTCGTGCTGCCCCGCCGCGCTGAGCGCCGGGAGCACGAGCGGCGTACCGAGGAACCCCGTGCCGATACGGCCGTCCGCCATGGCGACGAGGTCCGCGAGCCGCTCACCGACACCTCGGCGCTGCGCCGGGGGCGCGATCGCAAAGGCGATCGCAATGGCGCATCCGGCCTGCGTCCCTTGCGCAATCTGGCCCCAGACCCGCCAGCTGGCGTCGGCGACCTCTTGTGAGAGGTAAACGTAGCCGGCCGCCTCGACCTCCCGCCCGAGAACCTGACAGATCCGCGCGAGGCGGCCGGCACTGAAGGAGAGATAGGCCGAGGCGATGAAGTCGCGGTCGGTCGTCGCCTCTTCGGGCCGATCGGGCGGCGCCCCCGGATCGAGCCAGTCTCCGAGGTGAAAGTCGCCGCGCCACACGCCTTGCGGGTTGCGGCGCGAGGCGGCCCAGTCGACCCAGGCGCACATGCTGGAGAACTGGGTTTCGAGCACCTGCCTGTCGCCGTAAGCCTCATAAAGGGCCCAGGGCACGAGAACGGCGGCATCGGCCCAGCCGACGCCGCCGAATTCGTATGGGTGGCCCTCGATCACGTTGGGCACCGTGCTTGGCACCTGCCCGTCGCCCGCCTGCTCGATCGCAAGGTCGCGAAGCCAGCTCGCGAGAAAACCGCGCACGTCGTAGTTCGCGCAGGCCGTCGGTGCGAAGACCTGAATGTCGCCGGTCCAGCCCATGCGCTCGTCACGCTGCGGGCAGTCGGTCGGGAGCGTCACGAAATTCCCGCGCTGCGACCAGCGGATGTTCGATGCCAGCTGCTCGATGCGAGAGTCCGAACAGGAGAAGGCGCCGATCTCGCGAAGATCGGAAGAGACGACACAGGCTTCGATGCCATCAATCACCGCCTCTCCCACGACCTCGATGCGCGCATGGCGAAAGCCGTGGTAGGTGAACGCGGGCGCGAGCCGGAAACGTCCCGGCTCGACGGTGTAGACATCGGTCGCCTTCGCGCCGCGGAGCGCGGCTAGGTGCAGGCTTCCATCGGCTTCCAGAACCTCGGCGTGGCGTACCGTGATCCGCGAGCGCGTGAGCGCCTCGCCGGTCAGTTCGAGAAAGCCGGTGAGATTCTGCCCGCAGTCGACCCGAATGTCGGCGCCCCGCGACCATCGCGGCACGAGGCGCTCGACGATGCGCGCGGCCGGCATGCGTCTTTGCTCGAGGCCGCTCGGCAGCTCCAGCATTTCGACGGGCGCCCATTCCCGCTCGTCGAAGCCGGGCTCTCGCCACCCCTCGGGTTCGAGCGACCTGTCGATCTCGCAGCCATCGTAGATGTCTGCGCTGCGGATCATGCCCGTCGTGGCGCGCCATTGCTCGTCGGTCGCGATGATCACCCGCGTACCGTCCACGAAATCGACTTCGAGCTGGGCGAGGAGCGCCGTCGTGTCGCCATAGACCGCGCGCCGGTTCGTCCAGGTCAGCTTGCCCCGCCACCAGCCATCGCCCACCGCGCCGGCGATCACGTTCTCGCCGCTGCGCAGCAGGTCGCCCACGTCGTATGTCGCGTAGAGATGACGCTCGCCATAGGCGGTCCATCCCGGCTCCAGCAGGTCAGCAGAGACCGGCGCGCCATTGAGCCAGCACTGCTGAAGCCCCAGCGCCGTCACGTAGAGGCGGGCAGAAGCGACGGGCCGGTCGATCGAAAAAGCACGCCGAAAGAGCGGAGCCGGCGCGGAGCACCGCACCCCCACGTTGAAGGCTGGCGATATCGGCCTTGCCGTCCAGTCAGCCTCCCGGAACAGCGCGGCTTCGACCGCCAAGGGTTCGCACCATAGGGTCCGGCCGAGATCGGTCCAGACGCGTATGCGGGCCCAGACCCTCTCGCGGCTCGCAAGCGGCATGCCCGGCCAGAGATGACTGAAGGGATATTCGCCCTCGACTCTGCCCGTCGTCGCGAGGACCGAGACGAAGTCGGGCTCGCGCGACGTCTCGACTTCGTAGGCGCGTTGCCCGACCCCGCTGCGGTCTGTCGCAAGACGCCACTGCAGACGGGGACGAGGAGACCAGACCGCGGCAAGACCAGCATCGTCCGCCAAGGCAAGTGCCACGGGCATAACCGAGGGGTCGCACACCTGAGCCCCCGCGGAGCAGGACATCATTGCCGGGGCCTCACTGAACTTGCGCCTGTCATGCGGCTCTCACGATATGGAATGATCCGAAAGCGCGTCAGGGAACGCGCTTCCGGATCGAACACGGCCGCGCAAAACTTCTGGCCATCCGGACCCAGGGCGGCACGGGTCCGGATGGCCTCGCCTCAGAAGCCGATGCTCACGCCGAGCTGGACGAGGCGCCCGACGGTGGATCCATTGACGAAGCCCGCCTTCGCCGCGTCGAAGGCATCGAAGGTGCGGTATTCGGGCGGGTCGGTGTCGAAGATGTTGTTGACGCTGAGCGTGAAGGCCAGCGACTTCATGAAATTCGAACCCTCGCCGCGGGTCTTGAGATTGTAGCGCAGATAGAGGTCGAAAAGATCGTAGGCGTCGATCTTGCTCTGCTCGGTCGGAAGACCGACCGAGACGGGCGCCGCGAGGTCGAAGCCCGAGCGGTGGCTCCAGATGAACTGGCCACTCAGATTTCCGACCGTAGCGCCGACGGTCGTGCGCAGGCGAAACACCGAGGCGGAGCCGTTCTCGAGCTGGAGGTCGGCGGCAGGCTGTCCAGGCGCGAGGACAAGCTTGCGATTGAGCTCGTAGGTCGCGTTGGCGCCGAGGTTAATCGAGCCGAAGCTCGTCTCGTGGGCCAGGCTCGCATTGAAGTCGAGACCGTCGAGATCGATGCGCCCCAGGTTGCGCTTGCGAATATCGAGGATGGCAAAGGTGCAGGAAACCTGAAGGCAGTTGCCCGCCACAGTCTGAGAGCCGGCAACGAATTGGTCGATCAGGGACTGGCTCACTTCGCCCTGGTCGGCGACATAGACGAGATTGCCGAGCGGCCCCCACATCAGCGCCGGCACTGTCAGCGGCGGGAAGCCGATCTGCCCCTTGAACTTGACGTTATAGTAAGTCGCGCTCAGCTTCAGGCCCTGCATCGGTTCGATATCCGCCCCGATCGTGAAGGTCGTGGCCTCCTGCGGCTTGATGTCGGGCGCATTGCCCTGCACGACCGCAATCGCGCGGTTGCCGACCGAGGCCTGACGATCCGCGGGAGTGAGGAAGTTGATCGTGAAGCGATCCGAGATCGAGGCGAAGCTCTGCGGTTCGGCACGCGGGTCGTCGGCAAGGCTCGGGGCATTGAATGAGGTGCCCCATGTGCCGCGCAGGCGAAGCCAGTCGACCGGACGGTAGGTGATGCCGAACTTGGGATTAAACGTTCCGCCGACATCGTCGTAATGGTCGTAGCGCCCCGCCGCCGAGAGGGTGAGTTCGGTAAAACCGGGTGCCGCGTTCTGCTCGCCGAATACGGGGATCACGAGTTCGCCGAAGAGCGCCTTTACGCTACGGCTCAGCCGCGCGAGCGGCAGGTTCCGTGCCGGCTGCAGCAGCACGCGATCATTGGGGTCGGCCGTGAGCGTGTTGGGCACGAAGGCATCGGCGTTGCCGGTATCCTGGCCGCGCAGGGTGTCGCCTTTCCTGACGTTTAGGGCCTCGCGGTACCATTCGGCGCCGACGGCGAGCTTCACCGAGCCGCCCGGCAGCTTCATGAGATCGCCATCGATCGTCATGCGCACGTCGGACAGGCGCTGGCTGGCGCGACCGTAGGATTCGCCGCTTCCCAGGACGGCCAGCGTCGCAGGATCGCTCGACGCGGGATTGTAGGGATTGAACAGGCCCGCGACGATGGCGTTGTCGAGCGCGCCCGCGATCGCGTTGACCGTGTTCTGCCGCGAGAGCGTCGTGCTCCAGCTCTGGCTGCCGAGCACGCGCAGCTGCCATCCGCTTCCAAGATCGGCGGTCAGGGTCGGCAGGATGCCGTAGGATTCGACGTCGATCTGCTGCCCCTGGTTTTCACCCCAGGCGAAATAGACCTGCTGCGCGGGGCTCAGCGTGAAGTTGCTGAAGATATAGGGCGAGCTGATGAAGTTGGGTGCCGGCGCCGGACCGAGCAGGCTGGGCCACAGGAAACGGTTGGCGCGCAGTTGCCCGCCGGCGGGGAAGCGCACCTTGTTGTTCGAGTAAAACCCCTGGACGTCGAGCTTGATGCCCTCGCCGAATTCCTGCGACAGCCCGGCAAAGACGGAGTGCCGCTTTTCACTCGGGTAGAAGGCGAGATCGTCGCTGTAATCGCAGTCCGTCACGCGCCCGGGCTGCCCCTGCGAGAACGGGTAGTTACCGGCCGCCGCCAGCTCGACGCGGTTACCAGGCGAACACTCAAGTCCCCTTGCGGACGTGGGCGCGGCGGGAAAGCCGGGGATGGTCGCAAATGCCTGGGCGGAGGGGAAGTGGCGGATGTAGTCGCGGTCACGACCGCGGATAGAGTCGTGCTGCGCGTAGTTGTAGGCGATGAATGCCGAGCCGGTCGACCAGCTATGGCCGAGCGCGGCATTCACGTCCCACTGGTTGTAGTCGTCGCCGATGCCGTAGCGTCCCTCGACCTGGATGCCTTCGACCTTCCGGCGCGTGATGTAGTTGATGACGCCGGCGACAGCATCGGAGCCATAGATCGCCGAACCGCCATCGGGCACGACCTCGACACGCTCTAGCGCACCGGGCGGGATGATCGCGGGATCGACGCCGGTGGAAACGATTCCCGCGCCGACGATGCGGTGGCCGTTAAGGAGCGAAAGCGTCGTGGTGCCGCCCGCGGTATTGGAATCGAGCCCGCGCAGGCTCGGCCGATTGACCGCGATACGGTTGCCCTGAGCCTGGGGCGCCAGGAGGTCGTTGAAGTAGTTTAGCTGAGGAATGGTCTGCAGCATCTGGGCAGTGGAATTTGCACCCGTTGCGAGAATGTCCTCGCGCGTGACTGCGACCGCGTTGCTTCCCGGAGGGGCGATACCGCGCACCAGGGTACCGGTGACCACAATATCGCGAGCATTCGCAACATCCTCTGCGGATTTTTCTGTTTCCTGCGCGTGCAGTGTCGCCGGCAGAGTTAGTCCGGCCACGGCGAGCGCGAGGCTCGAAATGCCGCAATGCCGAACGCGCGAGCCTAGTCCCTTGAGCATCCCCATCATCCCCTCTTTTTCAATACGCGGGCGTATGCCGCGTTTGCGCGGTTATTACGCATAACAACCAAATCCGGTCATTCACGTCAAGATGCCAATTGTGATACCATACTGCTGAGTATGTATAACTTGGAACAAAAATTGTCGCGGATTTCGCCATTTTTTGCTGAATCGTGGGCGGAGCCCACTATCGGACACGTATGGATTGATTCTAAGCAATAACGATCAATCGGCTCCACGGACTAAGCGCCTCCATCGAGGCAGGCGCAAGACGCGAGAAGCCGAACGGCAAGGCATGGATTCGGTTCGCGCCGACGTCCCGGTCTCGTCAGGCCGAAGGGAGATGCAGGACAATGGATAAGCTCGCGCCGGAGAACAGCCAGCACCCCTGGCGGGATACAATTCTCGCCGGCCTTGCCAACTATATCGACGCGGGCTCGATCGTCGCAGGATCGGTCGCGCTCGCCCTGTGGAAGGAAGCCTATTCACTTACCGATGGTTTCGTCGGCCTGATCGCGGCCTTTTCGGCGAATGCAATTTCGGCCGGCATCGGCGCTCTGGTCGGCGGCTGGCTCTGCGACCGATATGGTCGCAAGCGGATCTACCAGTGGGACATGCTGGTCTACGCGGCGGGCATGACCCTGCTGGTCCTCGCGAGCGCTCCCTGGATGATCGTCACGGGCTTCGTGATCGTCGGCCTCGCGGTCGGCGCAGATATCCCCGCGAGCTGGTCGCTCATCGCCGAACAGGCGCCAGACGGCGAACGGGGCAAGCACTCGGGCGTGGCCCAGCTGCTCTGGTACCTCGGCCCTGTCGTCGTACTCCTCATGAGCCTTGCCCTCACCGACCTCGGCATTCTGGGCGCGCGGATTGTCTTCGCGCACCTGCTGGTCGTCGCGCTCGTCCTGACGCTGATGCGCTCGCGCATGCGCGAATCCCGGGTCTGGGAAGCAGCCCGCGACGATCCCGACCGGTCGCGAGCGTCCTGGACGGTACTGTTCAAGGGCCAGTACCTCGTCTCGCTCGCGAGCCTCGTTGGCATGTACGGCTTCTGGAACCTGTGGGCGGGAACAAACGGCTTCTTCTTTCCCTACATCCTGCGCACGGTCGGAGCCGCCACGCAGGCCCAGAGCGTCGCCATTCAGGCCTTGAGCTTTGGTCTCGGCATGATCTCGATCTACGTGATGTTCATGCGGCTCTCGGATCGGGTCGACCAGCGCCTCCTGTTCGGAGCTTCGGCCGCGATCCAGGTCGCTGGAATGGCGCTACTGGCGGTTCTGCCCCTGACCCTGCCCGTCGCCCTGCTCCATGTCCTGCTCATGCAGTTCGGCGGCGCGTTCGGCGCGCAGAGCTTCTTCCAGCTGTGGAGCTCGGAAATGTTTCCGACGCTGCTCCGCTCCACCGCGCAGGGCATAGCCTTCGCGATCGTGAGGATCGGCCTGGGCATTTTCAGCTTCTTCGTGCCGTGGCTCACCTCCACCGGGTTCCACACGCTCGCCTGGATCCTGACGGGCTTCCTTGCTGCCAGCGGTCTGATCGGAATCCTCTGGGCTCCCCGGAACGCGGGAAAATCACTCGCCGAACTCGAGCGCGAACGCGAAGGGACGGTCAGTGGTTGATCGTAGTGTGTGGCTCCACGCCGAACAGCGCGAGCGGCATATCCTCGGGGTTGTCGAGGATACCGGCTTCGTATCCTATCGCAGCCTCGAACAGCAGCTGACTGTCGCTGCCTCGACGATCCGGCGAGACCTCGCCCGCCTCGCCGCGGCTGGCCTGGTCGAGCGAGTCTACGGCGGTGCGAAACGGATCGAGACCTCAGGCACGCCCACGCGCCATGGTGACGGCCAGCGCCCCGGGCGAACGGCGCGAGCGCCTGGAGTTCAGGCGGGACCATCGGCGCCGGACCATGCCCCGCAGGATCGTGCGATCGGCCTTGCCGCGGCAGGCCTGTGTGATCCAGGCGAGGCCATCATGATCGATGGCGGCGCGGCCACGTTGCAGATGTGCGAGCATGTCGGCCATCTCGGCCTCCAGGTGCTGACCAATTCACTGGCCCTCATCAATGCCCTGGCGGCACAGCCCGAGACCCGGATCATGGTGCCATCGGGCTCGCTGTTCCGAGAGCAGAACCTAATTCTGGCGCCGTCGGGCGAAACATCGATGCCCCGCTTTCACGCGCTGAAGCTATTCCTCGAAGCGGGCGGCATCGGCCCCCACGGCCTGATGCATCGCGATCCGTTGCGCGTAGCGGCACAGCGCGAAATGATCGGCCGGTCGGAACGGCTTATCGTCTTGGCCAGCAGTGAGAAGTTTCTCGCAGGATCGGGCGCGATCGTCTGCGGGCTCGAGGAGGTCGACATCCTCGTGACCGATGGCCCATTGCCGGTGGAGGCCCTGACGCTGCTCACGAAGCACGCGATCAAGATCATCGTTGCGCGCTAAGACGCAAGACAGCGCAATCGCCTCAGGCGGCGGAGGCGAGAAGTAGGCGCTCGCAGAGGTCGCGGAGCGGCATGTCCTCGAGTTCGACGAGCGTGGGCGCGACGCGCATGTAAGAATAGAGCAGGACGGCGCGCGCGCGCGCCTCTTCGGGCGCGAACCCGCAGGCAATGAATATCTGCGCCTTCATGCGCAGGCGCAGTTCGTCGACTTCCTGCAGCGCCTTTCGCGCGCGTTCGTCATGCCGCGCCCATAGCCGGAGCGGGAGGCCGACGGGATCGGTGTCCTGCAGATGGAACGGCAGGCGGACAAGACGCTCCAGCCGTGCCAGAGGCGACTCGAGGCTGCCGACATATTCAAGGATGTCGACGGTATTCTTTCGCCGCCAGTGCTCGAGAATGGCCTCGAGCAGCTCGTCCCGGTCCTTGAAATGCCAGTAGAAACTACCTTTGGTCACCGATAGCGCCTTGGCCACCTGCTCGACCCGAACCCCATCGATGCCGTGCAGCCCCAGAATCTCCATCGCGGCCTCGATCCAGCGTTCGCGCGTGAGGCGAACGCCGCTGCCGGATGGGCGGCTCGTTTCGTCTTTCAAGGTTTCCATGGCCTACCGTTATCGCAGCTGTACTCTCGCGTCACGCATCGTTCCCTCAATCTCCGCGGCGGCCCGGGGAGTGCCCCAAGCTTGGCCGCGCCTCTATCGCCGGACGCCAGACTGCAGGCCCGAGGCGCCCAGCTGCAGCATGCGAGTGTCGGACGCGCGGCATTCCCAGTTCTCCGCGCGCTTGATGTCGCCGGTTCCCTTGTAGGCCGCCATCTGTGGAAAGGCGCAGAGCGGCATGGTCCTGAGCGCGGGGCGGGACCAGTCGACCTTGCCCATCAGGAGGTTGTTGAATGCCGGGTCGAGTTGGCGTGCGAGCAAGGCGTTGGGAGCCGCCCCCTTCTCCACCCAGTCCTCGAGCGCGCTGGCGGCATCGAAATTACTCGGCCCGTCGCCGCCCATGCCGCAATGCCCGGTTCCTGGAACGCCGAAGAAGCGGATGCGCGTACGAAGGCTGGCGTAGCCTCCGTGCCGCTCGGCGAGCTCCTTGTAGGCGTTGATCGACATGAACGGCGTCAGGATCTCGTCGCTGAGATTATGATACCACAGGAGCCGGGCCTTACTCTTGAGAAGCTTGGCGAAATCCTCGGGCATCACCGTGCCCCGCCGCAGGACGCCGAGATATTTCCGATAGGCGGCGGCATCGACGACGGCGTGCAGTGCGTCGATCTGACCCGGGCCGCCTTCCCGCGCGGTCGCGAGCGGAATCCCGTCGAACGCCTTGCCGACAAGGAAGCGCATGTCGGCATCGATGGGCATGCCGGCCGGAACGGGCGCGACGAAGCCGTAGCCTTGGTCGCTCATCGGCATGCCTGGCTGCACGAGATTGCCGGCCGGGTCGGTTACGCCCGCGAAATAGAGGCTGACGCTGTCGGCCTGGGCCTTCGAGAGACAGGTATCGCCCGCTTCGCCCGGACGGCAGATAGGAACATCGCGCGGATGGATCTGGCAGGCCGCCGGGTTCTGGATAAGGCCGTCCTTGACGCCGTCGAGCCCGTCGCAGACGTCGAGCACGCGCGACTTGAGCAAGCCAATCTGGCCCGGGGTCAGCTTGGCGGGGGCCGTGTCGCGCGCGAAGAGCGCGCGCGCCATGCCGTGCCAGAGGATGCCCGATTGGTTCACCACCGGCGAGCCGGCGATGATGCCGTCGAACTTCTCAGGAAAGCGCGTGGCGGCGATCAGCGCCTCGCGTCCGCCCTGCGAGCAGCCGCTGAAATAGGAACGGGTGATCCGCGCGCCGGCGCCGTTCACGCGGCCATAGAATGCCCGGGTATAGGCCTTCCCCATGTCGGCCATGACGAAGTCTGCGCGGAAGAGATAGTCCTCCAGGGCATCGACATCCAGTGAGCCGTCGGCAGCCTTCAACCAGTCCGAGCCCATAGCCACGGGGCTGGCTGCCACGTGCCCCAGGTCGTTGCCAAAGGTAGCGTAGCCCTTCTCGATCAGCTGTCCGGGATAGCCCTGCGCCGTGATCGTGATCGGCGGGGCGGCCGGATCGTTCATCAGGAGATAGCCGCAGGACCCCGAGCAGCCTAGCTGAAGGTACTTGCCGTTCCAGCGCTCGGGAAAGGTCGCAAGGAAATGGGCCTTCTTGCCCGTCTTGGGATTGGTCACGTAGCTGCCCGTGACCTGGCAATAGGCGGGGACGCGGCCAGCGGCGGGGACGAGCTTCGTGCCCCGCGGCAGCTGGGGACCGTTGGGGACCTGCTTGACCTCGATGCCCGCGCCGAGCCCCGCCACGACCGCCGTCATCGCCTCGGGCGTGCAAGTCGCGGCGAAGTCGGCCGAGGGCGGCGGACCGGCGGGGTCTTTGCGCGAGGCGGCGCCAACCGCGGTTACGGCCGCGACCGCGCTGACCGCCGCGACGGCTCCGAGAAGGATCTTTCGGCGATGTGCCTGCATTTTCGCGTCTCCCAAAGGGCATTTCACCATCTGACGGCGAAGTGCATGGACCGGAGAGACGAGTCAATACGCTACCGTATGTACATATTGGCCAAGCTCATGAGAGCCTCGGAAAAGGGCGCAAAAAACGTCAAGAATATCGACACAACTCGAATGGCGGACAACGAGGGGCCCAATTGGGGGTGACATACCCGATCGTACTGTCGAGGAGTAGCCGGGTGCACCGCGTGCCTTATAAAACCCGACGCACCAGACACTTGCGCAACGACGTTTGGCTTCAAGCGATTTCCTGCCCTGCAATCGCCAACGGGCGGGCGCCACCGGGCATGAGCGAACCGCGCGACATAGGCCCGGCCGTATTCGACCTCTCAACATTGGCGGTGCACCAGATCACAGACCAGGCAATCGGCATCGAGACGATCTTCCCGGCAACGTGATCCGGGCAAGAAACAATGGCCGCGCTCGCGCGCGGCCCCTATTTCTTCTGGCTATGGCCCGCGCGCTTACTTAGGAGGCATGCGGATCGCGCCGTCCAGGCGGATCAGCTGGCCGTTGAAGTAGGTGTTGCGCATCAGCTCGAGCACGAGCGAAGCGAACTCCTCGGGCTTGCCGAGGCGCTTGGGGAACGGCACGGCCTTGCCCAGACCGTCGAACACCGCCTCGTTCAGTTCCTTCACCTTGAGCATCGGCGGCGTCGTGAAGATGCCCGGCAGGATCGCGTTGACGCGGATGCCGAGGTCCATGAGGTCACGCGCCATCGGCAGGACCATGGCGTTGATCGCGCCCTTGCCGCCGCCATAGGCGACCTGGCCAATCTGACCGTCCTGCGAAGCCGCCGACGAAGTGAGGATGATCGTGCCGCGCTCGCCATCATCGCCCATCGGCTCGGCGCCGGCCATGCCCAGCGCCGCGATCGAGGCGACGCGGTATGAGGCGGTGAAGATGCCCTCGGCCGCCTTGGCGATCTGGTCGGTGGCCATGCGCTTGTAGCCGCCCGTGGTCTTGTCGAAAGAGACGGTCTTGCCGCCGCCCGCAACCATCGCGCAGTGCACGACGACGCGTTCCTGGCCATGGGCAGCGCGCGCCTTGGCAAAGCCCGCCTCGACGCTCGCCTCGTCCGTGATGTCGACCTTGCAGAATAGGCCGCCGATTTCCCTGGCGAACTCTTCGCCGGCTTCCTCGCTGATGTCGAACACGGCGACCTTGACGCCCGCATTGGCAAGAGCCTGCGCGCTGGCGCGGCCGAGGCCCGAAGCGCCGCCCGTGACGACCGCGGCGATAGTATTGTCGATCTTCATGTTAAACTCCCGGTAACTGGCAAAGGAAGCCGGCGAAGTGGCCGGTCACAGCGCGTGCGCCGAACCTGGACTCGCCCAGCCCGGATCGGATCAGCGAGCGCGAGGCAGATCAGCTGAGCGCGCCGAGATGGGTTTCCCAGTTGATCGTGTCGTTGTGGGAATGGGTGAAGCCGATCGACCGCTCGAAGTCGACGCAGGCCTTGCTGCGGAAGGCGGTGATGTAGGTGCGCCGCCAGCGATCGGGCGAGACGTTGCCGCCCGAACCGTGGATGATCATCTCGTCGTGAACGGTGATGTCGCCGCGCTGCAGCGGCAGTTCGACGATCGGATCGGCGTCGGTGAGCTCGACGCTCAGGATATGCGATTCCTCGCGGTCTCCCATCAGCGGACGATGCGGACGCAGCCCCTTGCGATGCGAGCCCGGCACGACCTTGAGGCAACCGTTCTCGGCATCGGCAGCGTCGAGGGCGAGCGAGCAGGTCGCGGTCTGGGTGTCAGGCGTTCCAGTCGGCCAGTAGCCAAGATCCTGGTGCCAGGTGAACACGGCATCGGGCTTGGCGGGTCGTTTGGCGAGGAACTGGTCGTAGTCGAGGGTCGCCGTCACGCCCAGAAGTTGGCGGGCGATCGAACCCGTGCGCCGCTCGTAGAGATTGCCCTGGAGCCCGCTGTCGTACTTGCGGGGCAGGACGGCGTTGACCAGCGCGAAGTCCTCGAACTTGCGATCGTAGGGCCCCGACATGTCGCAGAAGTCGCGGCCCATGTTCGGGACCTCGCCGCGGATGAAGCGTTCGAATTCCTGCTCGAGCGGCGCCAGCTCCTCCTCGCTCATGACGCCGCGCAAGATGACGTAGCCGTCACGGTGGAATTGATCGATTTCGTCGGGAGAAAGGCGATAGTCGTCGCCCTTGCGGCCGTAGTCCTGGGTCATCGCTAAATCCTTGCTTCGAAGAGTTTCAATTGGCCTGGTCTTGCCAGGTGAGCCGACCCGCACCCGGGGTCCGTCGCCCGATCACGATTTCCGGCGCTTCATCACGCGGGCGACGCCCAGATGTCCGACGAAAGCGAAAACGAAGGCCGGAGCGAGCGCGAACATCGCGACCTGCAACGGTGTGGCAGCCCCGCGCGCGGCCGCGCCATCGCTGACGGCGCCGATGAACAGCGGACCGCCTCCCAGGCCGACTATGCCCAGGATGAACAGCAGGAAGGCGGAGGCCGTGCTGCGCTGGGCAGGAGCGACACTGTTCTGGACGATCGCGAGCGCGGGCGGCAGGTAAGAGGCGTAGAAGGCGAAGGGAACCGAGAGGAAAACGAGAGCCCATTGCCAGGTGTCGGCATGGACGCCCGCGATATAGAACGGCACCGACACGATGAAGGCAGCAGCCGGGACGAGCCCATACATGCGGCGGTCGCGCTCTCCGAGCCGATCGATCAGAAAACCGCTGGCAAGGGTGCCGATGGCCGCGGCTATGCCAGAAACGAGGCTGTAGTAGATCGCCAGGTCCGAAAGGGCCATGCCCTTGGTCCGCATGAGCATCGCCGGAGTCCAGCTCAGCATGGCATAGCCGATGAAGGCGGAGATCGCGGCGGCGAACGTCGTCGTGCGCAGGGTGGCGTCGGTGAGGAACAGCCGAAGGGTCGTAGCGATCGGCACGGTCTCGACCGGCCCCGCGTCGAGCCGTCCCCGCTGAGGCTCGCGGACCACCAATAGCAGCGCGAGCGCGTAACAGAGCCCCAAGACGCCGATCGCCATGAAGGCCGCGCGCCAACCGTAGGCCGATGCGATCCATCCGCCCAGCGCGGCGCCGGCCGTCGTACCGATCGGCACGCCGAGCGAATAGAGCGCCAGAGCGCCACCGCGGCGTTCGGGCGGAAAGTAGTCGGCGATGATCGAATAGGACGGCGGTGAACCGCCAGCCTCGCCGACGCCCACCCCGATCCGCGCGATAGCCAGCTGGGTAAAATTCTGCGCGAAACCGCAGGCGCCGGTGAACAGGCTCCACAGCGCGCAGGCCACAACGATGATCCGGACGCGATTGCTGCGATCGGCGAGCCAGGCGACGGGAATGCCGAACAGGGTGTAGAAGACCGCGAAAGCGAGACCCGATAGCAGGCCGAGCTGGGTATCGGTCAGCCCGAGGTCGGCCTTTACCGGCTCGGCCAGAATTGACAGCAGCTGGCGGTCGAGAAAGTTCAGGCTGTAGGCGCCCGCGAGCATCGCGACGACCAGAGTCGATCCGCGCTGGCGAACCTGCGATGCCTCGATATCCATCTTCCCACCTCTTCTCGTTACAAAGTCCGCCGCCCCTTTGCGGGGTCGACGCCCGGCATCACCTACCACGGCGGGCGCGGCGACGCCGTCATCCCTGACGGAGCGCACACTTCGCGCGGCGCGCCCGCGCGAGGCGCGGCCCGCCTTCGCGCGTGATCGCCAGGGTCATCACTCGTCGAGCCAGGTGATGGATTCGGAGAAGGGTGCGCGGCGCGAGCGGAACTGGTTCACCGGATTGTCGCGGTCCGGGTAGCCGATCGAACCGCCGACGACGAAGACGGTATCGTCGGGAATGCCGAACAGGTCGCGGATCACACCGCAATGCTGCGCGAGCGCGGCCTGGGCGATCATGCCGAGCCCGAGGGACTCGGCGGCCAGCAGCAAGTTGCCCAGGTAGAGCCCGCAATCCATCGCGCCATAGGTGCCCATCTCGCGGTTGGTGTGGATCAGGAGCGCGTGGGGCGCGCCGAACAGGCGCTGGTTTTCGCGGGCTTGGCGCGCCGAAGCTTCGCGATCGCCCTTGGCTACGCCCGTGCTTTCGTAGAGCTGCCAGCCCACTTCGCGCCGGCGGTCGAGACGCGCCCCCGAATAGGTGTCGGGAAAGGCGAGATCGGGCGCCGCGAAAGGTTCGGGGCTGTCGAAATCGGCGAGGAGCGCCTCACGCAGCCGCTGGGTCGCGGCGCCCGAAGTTATGGTCACCTGCCACGGTTGGGTATTGGCCCAGGACGGGGTCATCTGGGCGAGGGTCACCATCTGCTCGAGAACCGCACGGGGTACCTCGTCGGGCAGGAAGGCGCGGCAGCTGAAGCGGCGCTCGAGCAGATCGGCGAGCGACCGGAACGGCGCGGTGCCGTCCTCACCCAGCTTCGCCCGAATGTCCTGCCGTTCGATCGAACCCACTGCCACATTCCTTTCCCGAAGAATTGCGAAGGCTCCACGACGAAGCCTGCAAGCCGGCGGCAGCGCGAGGCTGTTCCACGATCCGGCGAGGCGGCGCTATGCCAGCACTCGCGAATTTAATAAATAGATTAATTTATAAAATCGCGAGCGAAGTTCGAGCCCGCATCGCGACCTCCCCGGGTCGCATCGCGCGGAGAGTATGTCTTGCCCGGTACGACGCCGCGCGGCTTAAGTTTGAAATGGCTCAGGGGCGGGTCTTGAGGCCTGCGAACAGAACGTCGACGATCGAGGAGCTGAGCGAGGACAGATAGCCCTCCGAGCCCATATCGACGTCGTAGAGCTTCTGCACGAGAGGCCCCAGGCTGAAGGTCAGCGACACGGTCGAGGTCACGATGTTGGTGAGGTCGTGCAGCGGCAGGTCGCGAATCAGGCCGCGCTCCTGCGCTTCGCGGATGGCATCGTCGAAGACCTTGAAGCCGGGGGCGATGAATTCCTCGATCAGCCATTGCAGACGGTCGCTGTCGGCTATGCTCTCTTGCATGACGATCCGCGCGTAATCGGGCTCTGCGGCATTGGCGGCCGCCAGATTGCGGATCAGGAGTTCGAGCTTGGCGACGGGATCGAGCGGCGCGTGCTCGAGCCGGGTCGGCGCGAACATCGGGCCGCGACGACGCATGAGACGGGTCACTGCTGCGCGCCAAATCTTGTCCTTGGAACCGAAATGGTAGTGGACCATCGACTGGGTCAGGCCGGCCGCCTTGGCGATGTCGCCGGTGCTGACGGCCTCGAACCCATGGCGCGCGAAGAGTCGGATCGCGGCTTCGAGCAGGCCGTCGCGCGTCTCCTGGGTGTCGAGCGCCGGACGCGCCGGCCGGCCGCGGCCGCGCTTTTCGGACGCACCACCCGCCGATTTGGATCCTGCCTGCAATACCGCCTCGCTCGTCTCGTTTCACGCCCTCGTGCCGTCGCGGTCGCCGCGGCAGGTCGTCACCAGTTCAGAACACTGCCCGGACCTCGCACGCCCCCTGCCCCTAGCATCCACGTCGTCGGCGCAGAAGTTTTTAATAGATCTATTGATTGAATTCGCCTGACGTCACACAAGGAGTGCCGTCGGTTAGTGACCTGGGCGCCGGGCATGACCGCCTATCGAGGACGCGCCTGCCCACAGACGAGCCCGTCCCAGAGCAGCAGGAGTTACTCCCCCGTGCCGAACGTCCCTTCGCAAGACGCCCTCTCGCAGCCGGTTGCGGTCACGCGTGATGGCCCGGTGAGCTGGGTGACGATCAATCGCCCCGAGGCTCTCAACGCGCTCGACGTCGCGACGCACTATGCGCTTCACGATGCCTTCGACGCCTTCGCCGCTGATCCAGAGCAGCTGATTTGCGTGGTGACGGGCGCAGGGCCCCGTGCCTTCTGCGTGGGCTCGGACGTCAAGGCCGCGGCCGCGGCCGACACTGCCATCGCTACCTACCCCGCCTCGGGCTACGCCGGTCTCACCACGCGCTTCGACTGCGACAAGCCCTTCATCGCCATGGTCAACGGCCTCGCGCTTGGCGGTGGCTTCGAGATCGCGCTCGCCTGCGACATCGTCATCGCTGCGGAGACGGCCCAGTTCGGCCTGCCCGAACCCCTGGTGGGTGCGATCGCCCTCGCTGGCGGTCTCCACCGGCTCGCGCGCCGGATTCCCTATAACCTCGCGATGGGCTTGATCCTGACCTCGCGGCGGATCGATGCGGCCGAGGCCTTGCGCCAGGGTCTCGTCAACGAGGTCGTCGCTCCCGAAGAGCTGGCGGCAACCGTCAAGCGCTGGTGCGACGACATTCTCAAGGCCTCACCCGTCGCGATCCAGGCCTCGAAGGCGATCGTGCGCCAGGGCCTCGCCGAACCCGACGTCGAAACGGCGCTCGCGCGGCAGGCCGCTTATCCCGCGTTCGAGCGTTGGAAGAACAGCGCCGACTTCGCCGAGGGCTTGCGGGCCTTCGCGGAGCGTCGCCCACCAGCCTGGACCAACAGCTAGAGCCACGTCGCGCGGCACAGCCACGGATGCATATGTCCCGTAGCAGCCAGCTGGGCCTCTAGAGCGGACGCGGCGGCGGCGCGACACCGGCCGCGATTGCGCGATTCCATTTATAAATGCGACAAAAATTGACCTTGCCTTGATACGCAGGCGGCGGATCTGTCTCGTGGCGGCAACCCCCGAAGCGGGGATCATTGTCAAGAAAGCCAAAGATGCATTCCGCCGCACACGCCCGCTCGACGCCGGACAAGCTCGCCTTGATTCTGCCGGATCGCGGCATGGAGCTGGACTTCAGGACGCTTGAAGCCCTGTCGAACCAGACCGCACACCTGCTTCGCGCCAAAGGCCTCAAGCGCGGCGACGTGGTCGCTGCGCTATTCGACAACGGTCCCGAAGTCTTCATCCTGGGAGCGGCAGCGCAACGCGCCGGCCTCTACCTCACGTCGATCTCTACCAAGGTCAGCGCTGGCGACATCGCCTATATCCTGGAAGACAGCGACGCGCGCATCCTGATCGCGTCCGACGAGAACGCCGCGCTCGCCCGCGAGGCCAACGCGGCGTCGGACCGACCGCTCTTCGCCTGGTCCTTCTCCAAGGCCGGTGTCCCAAGCTGGAGCGAGCTTGCGGCCAAGGAACCGGAAACGCCGATCGCGGATGAAAGCGCGGGAACCGACATGCTCTATTCGTCGGGCACGACAGGTAGGCCCAAGGGCATCAAGTTCCCGCTTCCCGATGGGCCGGTCGACGAAGAGACATCGCTCATGGCGATGGGGCGCACGCTTTATGGCATGGGGCCCGACACGGTCTATCTGTCGACCTCGCCGCTCTATCACGCGGCGCCGTTGCGCTGGGCGCTCGCGGTCGTTCGCATGGGCGGCACCGTCGTCGTGATGGAGCGCTTCGATGCGGCCCGCACCCTGGAGTTGATCGAGCGCTTCAAGATCACCCACGCGACTTTCGTGCCGACCCATTTCGTGCGCATGCTCAAGCTCCCCGAGAATGTCCGCGCGCGCGCCGACGTTTCCTCGCTCGAAGCGGTGATCCACGCCGCCGCGCCCTGCCCTGTTCCCGTCAAGCAGGCGATGCTCGACTGGTGGGGGCCCATCGTCCACGAATACTATGCCGGGACCGAGACCTGCGGCATCACCTCGATCGGCCCCGTCGAATGGCTCGAAAAGCCGGGATCGGTCGGCCGCGCGGTCGTCGGCACGCTGCGGATCACCGACGACGAGGCCAATCCGCTGCCCGCCGGGCAGACCGGGAATGTCTGCTTCGCTGACGGACCGCGGTTCGAATATCACAAGGACCCCGAGCGCACGGCCCAGGCCTACGACCGCAACGGCTATGCCTCGATGGGTGACATCGGCCGGGTCGACGATGACGGTTATCTGTACCTCACCGACCGCAAAAGCTTCATGATCATTTCGGGCGGGGTGAACATCTACCCGCAGGAAATCGAGAACTGCCTGACGGTTCACCCCAAGGTTGCGGACGTTGCCGTGATCGGCATTCCCGACGACGAGATGGGCGAAAGGGTCCTTGCCGTCGTGCAGCCCGCCCCCGGCGTGGTTGGCACCGAGGGCCTCGCCGACGAGCTCCAGGCCTATGCCCGCCAGCACCTCGGCGGGGTCAAGGCGCCGCGCCACTTCGCGTTCCGCGAGGATCTTCCGCGCGAGCCGACGGGCAAGCTCATGAAGCGCCGGCTCGTCGAAGAATTCCGCCCGAACGCCTGAGCCGGGCGACGCCTACCAATTCTGGAGCGCCAGCAAGCGCCCCATCGAGGAGATCGACGTGACAAACGCCTATATCATCGACGCGGTGCGCACGCCGCGCGGCATCGGCAAGGTCGGCAAGGGTTCGCTCGCCCACCTGCACCCCCAGCATCTCGCCGCGACGGTCCTGCGTGCGCTCGCCGAACGCAACGGCCTCGACACGGCGAAAGTCGACGACGTGATCTGGTCGACCTCGGCCCAGCGCGGCAAGCAGGCCGGCGATCTGGCGCGCATGGCCGCGCTTTCGGCCGGCTACGACACCAAGGCGAGCGGCGTGACGATCGATCGCTTCTGCGGCGGCGGCATCAGCGCCGTGTCGCTCGCTGCCGCGGTCGTCGGCTCGGGACAGGAGGACTGCGTCGTCGCCGGCGGGACAGAGATGATGAGCTATACCAACACGCTCACCCAGGAGGAGCTCGCGGCAGATCTCGACGTCTACGGCATGGGCGCCGGTCATGCCGCGCTCGACGCGCTGCACCCTCAATCGCATCAGGGCGTCTGCGCTGACGCTGTCGCGGCGCGAGAAGGGATCGGGCGCGCCGAGCTCGACGCCTATGCGCTCGACAGCCAGCGCAAGGCTGCCAAGGCGATCGCCGAGAAGCGCTTCGCCCGCTCGATCGTGCCCGTCCTCAACGAGGACGGCAGCCTCGCGCTCGATCATGACGAATTCGTCCGGCCCGACACGACGATCGAGGGCCTGGGCGCGCTTCGCGCCTCGTTCGACGGTGCCGCCGACATGCCCTCGGGCCATGGTACGAGCCAGCGCGAGCAGATCCAGAAGCGCTACCCGGACCTCGACTGGCAAGGCGTTCACCATGCGGGCAGCAGCTCGGGCGTGGTCGACGGCGCGGCCGCGCTGCTCCTCGCCTCGGGGAACTTCGCGCGCGACAACGGCCTCAAGCCCCGCGCGCGGATCCTTGCCGCGGTCAATATCGGCGACGACCCGACGCTGATGCTCAACGCGCCGGTCCCCGCCGCGCGCAAGGCGCTCGCGCGCGCTGGCCTCACGACCGACGACATCGACGTCTGGGAGGTCAACGAAGCCTTCGCGGTCGTCGCCGAGAAGTTCATTCGCGATCTCGGGCTCGACCGCAGCAAGGTCAATCCCAATGGCGGCGCGATCGCGCTCGGCCATCCGATCGGCGCGACCGGCGCCATCCTCGTGGGCACCGCGCTCGACGAGCTCGAGCGCACGGGCGGGCGCTACGCCCTCGTCACCATGTGCGCGGCGGGCGGCATGGCGCCCGCGATCATCATCGAACGCGTCGAGGAGATCGCCTGATGTCCCAAACGATCGAAGCTCCGGTGCTTGTCGAGGAGCACGAGGGCGTTCTCGTCGTGACGCTCAACCGCCCCCAGGCGAAGAACGCGATGAACCTCGCCATGGCCCTCACGATCGCCGAGGCCATGGATCGCCTCGATGACGATCCTCGCCTCCAGGTCGGTATCATCACGGGCGCCCAGGGCAGCTTCTGCTCGGGCATGGACCTCAAAGCCTTCCTCGCGGGCGAGCGGCCCAGCGTGGGCGATCGCGGTTTCGGGGGCCTCGTGCAGAGGCCCCCGCGCAAGCCCCTGATCGCCGCCGTAGACGGCTATGCCCTCGCCGGCGGGATGGAACTCGCGCTCGCATGCGATCTCATCGTTGCGAGCGAGAACGCCCGCTTCGGCATTCCCGAAGCCAAGCGCGGGCTCGTCGCCGCGGCCGGCGGACTGATGCGGCTACCCCGCCAAATGCCGCACCGCCTCGCCCTTGAGCTCGCACTGACCGGCGATTTCCTCGAGGCACCACGCGCGCACGACCTCGGCCTCGTCAACCGGCTCACGCCGGGGCGCGCTCTGCCCTCGGCCCTCGATCTTGCGCGCCAGATCGCGGCCAACGGTCCGCTGGCGGTCCAGGCCTCGAAGGAACTGATCAATGCCTCGCGCCTGTGGGGCGAGGAGGAGATGTGGGATCGCCAGGCCGGCATCACCGAGCCGGTGCTGGCCTCTGCCGATGCGATCGAGGGCGCGGCGGCTTTCGCGGAGCGCCGCGCGCCGCAATGGACGGGAAGCTGAAAGGCCGCGCGCCAGCGCTTGCCAGGACTGCGCCTACCGGCACCACTCCGACCTCCTCTAGGACATGCCCGGCGCCGACGGCACTCGCGGCCGACATGGCGTGACATCGTCACCCATCCGACCTTGTCTCCGACATGACCGTCGCTGGGTTGGCCAAGGCCGCTAGCGGGCTGCGCAGCGAAAGCTCGTCGCGGCCCGCGGATCACCGCCCGTGAAGCGCGCAAACAGTGGATAGGCGCAGAGCGGCATCTGGCGCCCGCGCGTAGCAGCATTCCCGTCTGTCGCCACGGGCGCCGCAGGAAAGCGTCCGGTTTCAACCCACGCGTCGAGCGCGCCGAGCGAATCCCAGGACAGAGTGAAAGGGCCATTGCCGTGGCCGTAACCGGGCTGGATGAAGTAGCGCGCGAGACCCTCGACGGCTTCGCCGTAGCGACCGGCAAGACGCCGGTAGTAGTCGGTCGTGGCGGCGGGCGGGACGAGCATGTCGGTCGTCCCCTGCACGAGGATCAGCTTGCCGCCGTGGCGACGGAAGGCCTCGAGATCGGTCGAGGTGGCGTCGGATGCCCGTGAATGGGCCTCGATCACACTGCGCAGCGCTGCAAGGTCGAGACGGTCGAGACCGGCTGCAGCATCGTTCGTCCAGAAATTGCGGGCGATACCGTTGTTGAGCTGCTCGTAGAGCGTCGCGGCGCGCCCGCCCGCCGAGAGCCAGGTCTGGTCGAGACTGCCTTCGCTGAGCACGGGAAAGGGCCCGATCGAGGCGACGCCGTTCGCCAGGGGATAGGGATAGACCGTGCGGCGCGAAGCCACTGCGAGCGCGGCGACCTCGGAAGGATCGAGACAGTCGCCGGCGGGCGCCGAAGCGGCGGGACAGGCGAGCGAGACAGGCGAGATCGCGGCCTCGCAGGCCGCGGTGTTGGCGATGACGCCATCGGCCAGCCCGTCGAGACCGTCGCAGGCCGCAAGAACCGCGCGGTGCACGAAGGCCTGCTTGACGGGCGAGAGCGCGCCGCCACCCGGGCCATAAGCCGCCTTCGTCAGGGCGCCCCAGCCCAGGATGAGCCCTACCGAATCCTTGGCCGGGTAGTAGGCGATCGCGCCGTCGAAGTCCGCGCCGTAGCGCTGGGCGGCGACGAGCGCCTCGTGACCGCCCTTCGAGCCGCCGGCATAGTAGAGGCGCCGCGGCGCCTTGCCGTAATAGGCGCCGACGACCGCGACCGCGGCATCGTGGAGGCGCTTCACCGCCGCGCCCATGTAATTCTCGCGCGCCTCGGTGTTGCGCGCGAAGCTCGCATCGAACGGATTGGCGACGAGATGACCGCCGTCGCTGCCGAATGTCGCGAAGCCGCGAGCGAGTGGATTGGGAACGTCTGCGACACCGGCCACGACGCCCGGCAGGGACCTCAGGCCATCGACGAGAAAGCCGTTGAAGCCGCCGCCGCCGAACTGCACGGCCTTCTCATTCCAGGCGCGCGGCAGGTTGATCTGGAAGGTGATTTGAGGGGCGCCGGGCGTCGCCGGGAGAATGGCGCCGTTGACGCGGCAGGTCTCGGGAAGGTCGGCTTCGGCGGAAAATACCGAGGCCGTGCCGATGCGCGCCCCGCCCGAAGGCAGACCGATCGCGCTGGCGGGCACGACGAGATCGACGAGGGCAGCGCAGCGACCGGCTGCCTCGCCAAGACCTTTGGCTGCGGGGCCGCCTTTTGCCCGGGCTTCGCTCGCCATGGCTTGAGAAATCATGGCTTGCGACAGGGTGAGCGCGAGGAGCCCGGCGCTGGCAAGGGGCCGCCGGCCCCAGCGCGCCAATCGATGCCGCATTGCGCGCTTGCCCGCTCCGCCAGTCATCGCGTTTCTCCCGAGAATTGCGCGGGCCGCCTGTCGAGAAAGGCGGCGACGCCTTCGCGCGCGTCCGGCAGAGCCGCGGCCGAGGCAATCGTGCGGGCCTCGCGAGCGAGTTGATGGTTGAGAGAGACGCCCTGGCCTTCGCGCAGCAGCGAACGCGCCATGCCGAGCGCCAATGTCGGCCCCTCGGCCAGCTGGCGCGCGAGCGCCATGCCCTCGGCAAGGAGATCGTGGTCATCCACGACACGCGTGACGAGTCCGATCGCGGCGCCCTCCTCGGCGGAGACGCGGCGATTGCCGAGGATCATCTCCTGGGCGCGGCGCAGGCCAACGAGACGCGGCAGGAGCCAACTCATGCCGCCGTCGGGGGTCAGACCGACGGAGCCGTAGGCGGCGGTAAAGTGAGCCGAGCGCGAGGCGAGGACGAGATCCCCCAAGATCGCGAGACTTAGCCCCGCGCCGGCGGCCGGCCCGTTCACCAGCACAAGCAGCGGCTTGGACATGCTCGAGAGCACCTCGACCGATCGATGGAGCGCGTCGGCGAGACCCTGGAGATAGGCTGAACAATCAGCCGCCGCCGCCATGGCGGCGATATCGCCGCCCCCGCAGAAAAGCTTGCCCGCCCCCGTCAGCACGACGCAGCGCACGGCCGAGTCCTGTGCGATCGCGCTCGCGATCACCTCGAGCTCTGCCGTGAGAGGGCGATCGATGGTGTTGCCGGCGCCAGGACGATTGATCGTCATGACGGCGACCGCGCCCTCGCGGCGCAGGAGAATCCGAGCCTCTTTCATCGGCAGCGCTCCATGGCCTGGCAGCCGAGTTCGACGAGCCGGCTGAAGGCTTCCGCGCGGCGAGCCGCTTCGGCATTTGCGGCGGTTCCGCGCAGGACCCGCCCGCGGATACCGTGGAAGATCGCGGCGAGACGGAAATAGTTGAATGCGATGTAGAAGTCCCAGTCGGGAATGGCCTGGCGCCCGGTCCGGCGGCAATAGGCGGCCAGGTATTCGCTCTCGGTGGGCAAACCGAGCGCGCGCGGATCCTGGCCGCCCAGCCCCGCAACGATGTCGGGCGGCATCGTGTAGAACATCGCATGATAGGCGAAGTCGGCGAGCGGATGGCCGAGCGTCGACAGCTCCCAGTCGAGCACCGCGAGAATGCGCGGCTCACTCGGATGGAAGATCAGATTGTCGCAGCGGAAGTCGCCGTGGATGAGCGTGGTTTCCTCGCTCGCGGGGATCGCACCGGGCAGCCAGGCGACGAGAGCATCCATGCCCGGATCGCGGCCGGCGAGCTCGTCTTCCTGGTACTGGCGCGACCAGCGCGCGACCTGGCGGGCGAAGTAGTTCCCCGGCCGGCCATGGTGGGCAAGCCCCGCAGCCTGGTAGTCGACGCGATGGAGCGCCGCCATGACGCGGTTCATTTCGTCGAGATAGGCCGCGCGCTCGGCCGGCGCGACCTCGCCGAAGCCCGCGTCCCAGAAGATCCGTCCCTCGACGAGGGCCATGACGTAGAATTCGCTGCCCAGGACCTCGGGATCCTCGCAAAGCCCGAGGATCGGCGCGACCGGCACGTCCGAGTCCGCCAGGGCCTGCTGAACGCGCGCCTCGCGCGCGACGTCGTGCGCGCCCTTGACGAGCGGCCCGGGCGGCTTTCGCCGTAGCACATATCGCGCGTTCGCACCGGTCAGCCGGTAGGTCGGGTTCGACTGGCCGCCGTTGAACTGCTCGACCAGGAGCGGTCCCTCGAAGCCCTCGACGTTGCGCGTCATCCAGGCGGCAAGAGCCGCCTCGTCGAAGGCGCTGCGCACCGCGCCCGCGCCTACATTGGCCGCGGCGATCGCGTCCGCGCCCAGGTCATTCGCCATGGTCACGCCTCCAGTCGCGCTTGATCTTCTTGGCGAGGCTCCATTTGTGGACCTCGGTCGGACCGTCGTAGATCCTAAAGGCGCGGATTTCGCGAAACACCTGCTCGACGATCGTCTGGTCGGTGACGCCGGTGCCGCCCATGACCTGGACGCAGCGATCGGCGACACGCATCAGGGCCTCGGAAACCGCAACCTTGGTCATCGAGCTCTCGGCCGTGCCCAGGCCGCCGCGGTCGAGCACGCCCGCGCACCAGTCTATCATCAGCTCGGCCTGCTTGAGGTCGATGAGGTTTTCCGCGAGCATGAAGCCGACGCCTTCGTGGTCGATGAGCGTCTTGCCGAAGGCCATGCGGCGGTTGGCGTAGTGCGTGGCGATTTCGTTGGCGCGGATGCAGGCGCCGAGCCAGCGCATGCAATGCGAGAGCCGTGCCGGGCTGAGGCGGACCTGGGCATAGGTGAAGCCCTCGCCGGCCTCGCCGAGCATCTGCGAGGCGCTGACCGAAAGATTGTCGATGGTCACGGTCGCATGGCCGCCGGGCATCGAGGTATCGATCGTATTGGGCACGTGATCGATGCGCACGGCCGGGTCGGGCAGGTCGACGAGGAACATGCAGGCGCCCCCGCCCTGCTGGACGTCGGGGGCCTTGGCCATGACGATCCCGACGCCGGCGCCCTCAGCCCCGGTGATGAAGGCCTTGCGGCCATTGATGATCCAGCGATCGCCTTCACGGCGGCAGGTCGTCGTCATCATCATGGGATCCGAGCCGGCGCCGCCCTCTTCGGCGGGTTCGGTCATGAAGAAGGCCGAGCGCGTGCGGCCCGCCTTCAATGGCGCCAGGAAGCGCTCGCGGATTTCCTCGCTGCCGACCTTGGCGAGGAGGTACATGTTCCCCTCGTCGGGCGCGGCGGTGTTGCAGGCGAGCGGGCCGAGCGGCGAGAGGCCTGTGGCGATCAGCACCTTGGCCGTGCCGCGCTGGCTCAGGTGCTCACCGCCGGGGAGGATATGCGGCGTCAGCAGGCCGGCCCCGCGCGCGTGCTCGCGAAGTTCGGTGACAAGCGCGTCCGTCGGTCCGCCATGATGGTCGCGGCGCGGGTCGCTCTCGTAGGGCGCGACGACATTGCGCACGAAGGCCTCGACGCGCTCGGCAATGGCGAGCGCCTGATCCATGTCGGCCGCCGGCCCTGTCGCCGCGTCGGTATTCGCCATCACATCGTCGTCCCAGCTAGCCGCGCGCGCCAACGCGCGCGTTCAACGCGAGGCAAGCCTGCCCCGCACTGCCTCATCGCCCAGAGCTGCACGCGCGACCAGAACCTCAGTTGACGGTTATTTTGACGAATCCTGCGGTGCACGCCTGGCGTCAGCGACGGCGCGAGGCATCTCTCGCGAGCCCCGTCTCGAGCTCGACCTTTCGACCACGGGCGCCCGATGGGACGGGGTCGCAAGCGCGACACCGTTGGGGGCAGCGACAACGGCGCGCCGGCCCGCGCGCCGTCCTTCTCAGAACATGCGGGCGCGGTAGTGGCTCGGGGTTTCACCCAGATGCTGGCGGAAGGCCCGCGCGAGCTGGCTGGCGCCCGAGAAACCGGAAAGCTCGGCGACATGGCTCATCGGCAGTTCCGCGCGCGAGAGCAGCTGGCGGGCACGGTCGAGCCGCGCCTTGAGCAGATAGGCGTGAACCGTGGTTCCCATCGCTTCCTTGAACACGCGGCACAGGTGGGATTCGGTGATCCCCGCCAGCTCGGCGAGCTCGGTGAGGCTATGCGACTTGGCGGGATCGGCCGTGATCGCGTTCATCACCTTATGGATGCGATAGGACGAGAAACCCGAGGTCGGATAGCGGGTCCGGCCCGCGACGTTGCGCCCGGCGAGCAGATGCGTCGACAGCATGGCCGTGAGGCTGTTGAGATAATCGTTGTCGTTGGTCGCCGCGCCTTGACACATTTCGCCCAGGATCTGTTCGGAGAGCGCTGCCGCCAGAGGGTCGCAATAGGCGAACTGGAACGTGCTGAATTCGGCCTGCGCGCGATCGCGCCGATCCTCGGCGCCGAAGCTGAAGGTGATGACGTCGAGCTCGCCATCGACCAGCCAGCGCGTCTTGTGGCCGGCCGGTATGAGGGTCGCGGCACCAGGGAAAGTGGTCGCCTCGCTCCAACCATCGCGATCCCAGAAACGCACGTCGGACTTGCCGCCCATCTGCACGACGAACATCGGCGCAGGCAGCGCCGGCACTTCGTAGCTGCCCATGAAGCGCCGCCAGCGGCTGAAGCGCAGATTACCCGAGCCATCGCGATACTCGAGCTCGGGTCCATTGCACAAAGCGTCGGCGATGACGGCCTCGCTGTTCCAAACCGAAGTCTGCAGCACCTTGATCCTCTCAGTCGGGCCCCGCTTCATACACGAGTGCCGCCGTGGTCATGTCATACCAGTGACAAAGACAAATTCAAAGAGTGGTATATCACGAAAACGATCCGTGCGACCTCCAGATCACCCGAGATCGATTGCGCGCTGCGAAGGGCGGGCAACATAGCGAAATCTCTCAAAAACTCCGGTATTTGGCGTATTTTGGCTTTCGGTGTGCCCTGCCTGCCAAGGCGGCTTCGCGCCATTCTGACCCTACAATAATGTTCACCTATCGACAGGCATCCTCGCGGCCTTCGAAGTCCGTGGTTCGCTCGGCACAAGCGATTCGGCGGCGCGCCTGGGGGGGCCGGGCGTCCCCGGTCACCGGCCAAGCGCGCCGCCCTCTTCGCGGCCACTGCTAGCCCGCGAAAATACGCGTCAGAAGCGGGTGCGGAAGCCCGCCGTGAAGTAGCGTCCGACGGGATCCTCGCCGTTGGTGGTGATCGGCCCGAAGCCAGGCGTGCCCGCGGGCGCGGCGAAGATGCCGGGCGTCGTGTCGAAGAGGTTGCTCACCGTCACGAAGAACTGCGGCTTCATCGAGGTTCCCGTGGGAATGTCGTAGGTCACGGTAAGGTCGGTGAACGCCTTGGCCGGGCTATCGGGATAGTCGAAGACGACGGTCGAGAGCGCGCTGTGCTTGGTCGCGCTGTGCCAAGTGGTCTGCGTGTCGATCGAGAAGGCACCGACCGCATAGCCAAGGAAACCGGTCACGCGGTACTTGGGCAGGCCGTCAACGCCCGCATTGTTGAGCAGCGGGTCGCCCGCGAAGAGCACGCGGGTATAGGTCGGCTGGTAGGTGCCGATCACGCGGAAATTCCAGTCGCCGCCGAGGAAGTGGTCCTTGTAGATCACGTCGACGTCGACGCCGCTCGTCTTCTCGCGGGCCGCGTTGACATAGGACTGGAGGACACGGGTCGGATAGTTCGCCGCGGTCGTGTTCGAGTTCGGCAGCGGCCGGACGTAGAGCGAGCAGACCGCCGAGGTGAAGCCGCTGTCGATGCACTGGCGCTGGACCGTGGCACTGGTGCCGTCGATCAGCGAGATCGCGTCCTTGATCTTGATGTTGAAGTAATCGACCGCGATGCTGAGACCGGGCAGCCAGCGCGGCTTGTAGACGCCGCCGACGGTGAAGGTGTCCGCTTTTTCGGGCGCCAGGGCAGCGTTGCTGCCGGCAATGACCTGGACCGTGTCGTTGGTGTTGGTCAGGATGTCGTTGTAGCCCGAGCGCGCGAACTGCTGGGGACCGAACAGCTCGTAGACGGTGGGCGCGCGAATGTCGCGCGAGCGCGTGGCGCGGAAGCTCAGGTCATCGGTGACGTGCCAGTCGAGACCCGCCTTCCAGGTCGTGACCCCGCCGCTGGTCGAGTAGTCGGTGTAGCGCACGGCGCCCGTCAGGTTGAGCGACTTGGCAAAGGGCGCGTCGGCAAGGATCGGCACGAGGATTTCGCCGCCGACCTCCTTGACGCTCACTTCGCCGCGCGAATTGGCAATCACGTTCTGGCGGTATTCCGCGACGGGCGCGGCCGGGTTGCAGTTGAAGCGCAGTCCCGTGCAGCTAGTGAGCGCGGTCGGCTGGTTGGTGCTGTCGCCGAGCAGGGTCTGCTTGCGATATTCGCCGTTGACCGCGACGCGGACCTCGCCGGCGGGGAGACTGAACAGCGAGCCCTTGATCGTGGCGGTGACCGTGTCGAGCTTCTGGGTGAGGACGCTGCGGGTGTCGCCGCGGGTGAAGGCCGAGGCACGCTGGTCCTCAGAGCTCGGGCCGAAAACGTTGAGCGGCAAGCATCCGGGATAGAGGCTCGGATTGGTCAGGGTGACGTTGCAGACGACGCGCTGCCCCTGCCCGTTCAGCAGGAAATCGCTGCCCGTGTAGCTCGCCGGGGCGACGACGGCATCGAGCGCCGCCCAGAGCCGGCCGGTGTTGCCGTTGCCGCGGATGATGTCGATGCGGCGCGCTTCGTTGTGGCTGTAGTCGACCGACCAGTCGAAGCGCGAGCCGATCTTCCCATCGAAGCCGATGTTGGCGAAGATGTTGCGGGCGTTGGTATCCTGGACGACGCGCGGCACTTCCATCTGGAACTTGCGGATGACGAAGGTCGAGACCCCGGCCGCGGCGAGCTGCTGCTGGAGCGCGGGCGAGAGGAAGGCGTTGCTCGCCGAGATGGTCGTGGCAAGGCCGCCAGCGCCGCCGACGATCGGCTGGATGTAGACGCCAACGCTGTCCGCCTCGGTATAGGCGCCCTGGGCGTGGACGTTGAGCGTGTCGGTCAGAGCGTAGTCGAGCCGCAGGAAGGCCTGCTTGGTTTCGAGCGAGGAGAGCAGCGAGCTCTCGTAGTAGGCGCCATCGCCGCCGCTCTCGATGCCCGGCGTGCCGGTCGCAGCGCCGTGCACGAAGGGCCTCAGCACGCCGTTCGTCGAGAAATTGGTATCGGTGAAGGGCGTGACGATGGTCGCGCCGGCTGCGTTCTGCGTCGAGACGATACGACCGCCGAACGAGTAGGTCGTGCCGAGCCGCGAATTGCTCGTCAGGCGGAAGGGGCTCGCCGCCGTGCCGGTGCCGGTGGCGGTGTAGCGCGCGGCGCCGTTCTCGCGGTTCTTGTTGCTCTCGATGCCTTCGCTGCGGAAGTATTCGATGCTGCCTTCGATGTGACCGCGGTCGCCGCCGAACGAGGTGCCCGCCGCGACGCCCAGACGCTGGGTGGCGTTGTCGCCGCGGCTGCTGATGCCGGCTTGGGCGAAGGTCTTCACGCCGTTGAACTTGCGGTCGATGACGAAGTTGACGACGCCCGAGACGGCGTCCGAACCGTAGACCGCCGAGACGCCGCCGGTCGCGACGTCGACGCGCTGGATCAGCATCTGCGGGATCGTGTTGATGTCGACCGCGCCGACGGTCGAGGACGGCACCAGGCGGTTGCCGTCGAAAAGGACGAGATTGCGGACCGGACCGATCGAACGCAGGTTGAGGTAGGAGCTTGCCGAGAACGAGCTGTTGGCGGCCTGCGAATTGGACTGGCTGCTCGAGTTCGCGAACTGGGGGAGCTTACGCATAGCGTCCGAGACGCTCGAGGGCGTCGTCTGGAGCAGGACCTCGTTGGTCACGACCGTGACCTGCGTCGGCGAGCTGCTCCCATCGGTGATCAGGCGCGAGCCGGTGACGACGATGTCGTCGCCCGCCGCCTTGGCGCCGGTCTCTTCGGCATCGGCCGCCTGCTGCGCGAGCGCGGGCATCGACACCGAGGCGAGCGCGGCCAGAATGACGGTGCGACCGATCGCGGACTTCCTGATGGACATGTATTCCTCCTCCCGTTTCTATTCCAAAGAGCCCCGGAGCCGCTTCAGTCCTTGGTCGACGACGCCCTCGCGCTTGAACGCTCTGCCACCGACTCCAGTCGAATATGACAAATCGACCCCGGTCTACGAAGCGCGACCTAAGAGCGGGTCGGGACGCAAGCTAACCAAGAGCAAGATCTGTCTGAACCGTGGTCAGGAAGTGCAAAGATCCGGCCCCCTGCGCGCTGTTACTGATGGGGTGATTATGCGAAAACGGCACGAGACATTAAACCGCCGGCCCTGAGCGGCGCGGCTTGTGCGAGAGGCATTGTGATGAGCCAGTTTGACTTGACCCGCCGCGCGCTGCTGGGCGCCGCTACGAGCGCCGTCGTCGTGGCGGCGGCACCGCGCGCGATCGCGCGCGCCGTGCCGGTGGCCGGCGAGTTCGACAAGCTGCCCAAGCTCGACGAGCTACAGTCGGGTCATCTCCGTCACTTCCGCAACACCCTCGCCCTGCCCGACGGCGACTGGGGCACGATGATCAGCGACGACCCGCTCCATGTCGGCGACTGGACCGGTTATCAGTACCAGCTCTCGGGCATGGCGCATGGCCTCGCCCAGGCGCATTTCCACCGCATGCCGGCCGCGCCCGGCTTCTTCCGCACCGATATGGACCGGGTGGTGCGCAAGATGCTGCTTCCCGAGGTCTGGCAGTTCTGGTTCTCGGTGAGCCAGGGCAGCCCCTTCTTCAATCCGGACCAGAAGGAGCCACGCAAGCCATCGTGGGATCCGATCGCGCGCGAGAACATCTTCTACAGCGGCCATCTCAACCACGTCGCCGCGCTCTATGCCTACCTGTTCAACGACGCCAAGTACGATGCCCCCGACGCCTTCGTGTTCCACAACATGCAGGCGATGGGCTTTGGCAAGCAGCAGGTCGAATATGGCCTGAAGTCGCTCAACGACGCGATCTACTGGCAGTTCGTCGAGAACGGCCATCTGGGCGTCGCCTGCCAGCCCAATGCCGTGTTCCTCGGGTGCAACCAGTTCCCGCTCTGGGGCCTCAAGTGGCAGGACACGCGTCTTGGCGGCACGCGCGCCGACGAGACGGTCGCCAGCCACATCGCCGCCTGGAAGCGGTTCGGCGGCTTCAAGCCCGGGCAGGAGACCCCTTTCTTCTGGTTCCAGGAGCAGAACCACCTCGCGCATGACGACGGCAAGGGCTTCTCGCTCGACGAGGGCCCGGTCATGACCGCTGGCAACTGGTCGCAGTGGCTGATGAATGCGACGATGCCCGACTATGCCAAGAGCGTCTTCGACTTCGTCGCGGCGGCCTCGCTGGCACGCGACTCCGATGGCTCGATCGTCGTCGTCCCGCCCAGCCAGACCGGCCGCCCGGGCCAGCGCTTCGCGCGCGGCGTCGACGTCCTTGCGGGTAAGCCGGTGCCCGCGATCGTCAAGAAGTCGGGCAAGAACCTCGCCTATGCAGGCTTCTGGGGCTGGACTGCGCTCACCCTGTCGGAGCGCCAGGACCCGCGGCTCGCCGAGCTCCTCGCCTATGCCGATCGCAACATGAATCCGACCTGGCGCGACGGCGGCCTCTACTATCCGGTGCACGATGCGAGCTGGGAGGACGGCAGGTTCGTCGGCGTCACGCCGACTTCGGGCAACGTCAATTTCGCCTATGCACGCCTCAACGTCGAGGACGGGCTCCACAAGCTCTACCAGAGCCATTGGGGAGCGGCCCATTTCGCCGAGCCGAACCTTAGCGACGTGTCGCGCGAGGTCGACGTCGTGCGCGGGCGCTACCTGGCCGATCGCCAGGCGCTGGTGGTGACGGTCAGGCCGCACCGCGGCGCCAAGGGTGCGATGACCATGCTCGAATTCGCCAACCTCACACGCACCGGTCAGGAATGGCGCCTCGAGATCGACGGCGCAGTGGTTGCCAACGGAAACGCGACCGCGCTCGCCCGCACGAGCATTGCCGATACGACCTTCGAGGCCGGCAAGCTGCGCCTGACCGTGCCGGTCGAGCGCGAGACGACCTTCGTCGTCCGCTTCGCGTGAGGCCGATGCGATGAGCGAACAGGCCATCCGCCCGACCGTCACGCTCGGCGGCGCCTTTCACCTGACCGACCATTTTGGGCAGGCGGTCACCGACGAGGCCTACCGCGGGCGCTTCATGCTGATCTTCTTCGGCTTCTCGCACTGCAAGGTCGTCTGCCCGGAGAACCTCGCCAAGCTGTCACAAGCGCTCGAACTGGCCGGCGCCGATGCGAGCGACGTCCAGCCGCTCTATGTGACGGTCGATCCCGACCGGGACGATCCCGCGACCTTGCGGCGCTTTCTCGAGGAGCGCTTCCCGCGCTTCCTCGGGCTCACCGGCGAGAAGGCCGAGATCGACCGCGTGAAGAAACTCTTCAAGGTCTATGCCCAGCGCGAGGAGGCCGGGCCAGATGGCGATTACGACGTGCCCCACAGCGCCATGACCTTCCTCATGGGACGCGACGGCACCTATGTGACCCATTTCGCCGACGTCGTGCCGGCCGAGCGGATCGCGGAAAACCTTCGCGCGCGCATCGAAGGCGCCGCCTAAACGGGTGCCCCAATCGGTCTATGCCCCTCCCCTGCGCGATGCGGAGCGGTGCCGACGAGTTGCCGGCCACGCCGCCCGTCGCCTAAGGGCGGAAAACCGTGAACGGGAGACCTGACGAGACATGGAAGAACTGAGCGGCGAAGGCGCGACCCATTCGGTGTTCCGCGGATTGCTCGAGGCACTGGAAGCGGGCGCCATCGTGCCGGGTCAGCGCCTCGTCGAGTCCGATCTCGCCGCGCAGTTCGGCGTCGGCCGCAACGCCGTGCGCGAGGCGATGCAAAGGCTCGCCGCGCGCGGCGTGATCAATCTGCACCGCAACCGCTCGGCTTCGGTGCGGCGGATCGAGATCGACGAGGCCAACGAGGTCTTCGACGTCTCGGGCGCGATGATGGAACTGCTTTTCGGGCTCGCGGCCGCACACTATGCCGCCCCGCAGCACGAGGCCGAACTCGACCAAGCCCTCACCGGTCTCAAGGACGCCTATCGCTCCGGCGCGGAAGCCCTGTTCAGCCGGGCGCGGCGCGAACTCTACCGCACCGTGCTCAGGATCGCGAACAACCGCGAGCTTGCCCGCGTGTTTCCCGCAGTGGGAACGCACATCATCTACGCGCGCTACCAGTCGCGCAAATTGCAGACCATCCGCATGCGCAATTACGAGAAGCTGGTGAAGGCGGTCGTCGAGGGCGACGAGAAACGCGCGCGCGCGCTCGCGCACCGCCACAACGAACAGATGCGCGAGGCCGTCGCCGAGCACGCCGCGGCGCACGGCATGGCCTAGTCGAGGGCTTTCACCCGCCAGGAAATCCGCGAAGAACGCGCAAGCGCCACGAGCCAGCGGCAGCCGCCTGTGCGGCAGACGACCGTCCTTCCTCGTGAGAGATCGTTCTGCCGGACGACTACAGGGGAATGTTACCGTGCTTCTTGCGCGGGTTCTCGATCAGCTTGTGCCGCAGCTTGCGCAAGGCGAGCGCGATCCGCCGCCGCGTCGAGTGTGGATAGATCACCTCGTCGATGAAGCCTTTGGAGGCCGCGACGAAGGGATTGGCGAAACGCTCCTCGTATTCGCGGGTCCTGGTCGCGATGCCGTCGGCGTCGTGGCCGCGGAAGATGATCTCGACCGCACCCTTGGCGCCCATGACCGCGATCTCGGCCGTGGGCCAGGCGTAGTTGAGATCGCCGCCGAGCTGCTTGGAGGCCATGACGATATAGGCGCCGCCATAGGCCTTGCGGGTGATCACGGTGATCTTGGGCACGGTCGCCTCGGCATAGGCGAAAGCGAGCTTGGCGCCGTGCTTGATGATGCCGTTGTGCTCCTGGCTGGTGCCCGGAAGGAAGCCCGGCACGTCGACGAGGGTCACGATGGGAATGTTGAAGGCGTCGCAGAAGCTGACGAAACGCGCCGCCTTCTTCGATGCGTTGATGTCGAGCACGCCGGCAAGCACCATCGGCTGGTTGGCGACGATGCCAATCGTGCGCCCCTCGATCCGCCCGAAGCCGCAGAGCATGTTGGCGGCATGGGCGGGCTGGATCTCGAAGAACTCGCCTTCGTCGACGACCTTTCGCACCAGCTCATGCATGTCGTAGGGCTGCGTGGCGATACTCGGCACCAGCGTGTCGAGGCTCGCCTCGGCGCGGTCCCAGGGATCGGCGCTCGGCCGGAGCGGCGGCTCCTCGCGGCTCGAGAGCGGCAGGTAGTCGAAGAAGTCCCGCACGGCCAAGAGCGTGTCGAGATCGTTCTCGCCGGCCAGATCCGCGACCGAGGTTTTGGTCGTGTGAACGGCGGCGCCGCCCAGTTCCTCCTGGCTCACGATCTCACCCGTCACGGTCTTCACGACGTCGGGGCCGGTGACGAACATGTAGGAGGAATCCTTCACCATGAAGATGAAGTCGGTCATCGCCGGCGAATAGACCGCCCCGCCCGCACAGGGCCCCATGATGACGCTGATCTGCGGGATCACGCCCGAAGCATTGACGTTGCGCTGGAAGATATGGCCGTAGCCGGCCAGCGAGCCAATACCCTCCTGTATGCGCGCGCCACCGGAGTCGTTGAGCCCGATGACGGGCGCGCCGACCTTCATCGCCATGTCCATGATCTTGCAGATCTTCTCGGCCTGGCGCTCGGAGAGCGAGCCGCCGAAGACCGTGAAGTCCTGGCTGAAGACGAAGACGAGACGGCCGTTGATCGTGCCCGACCCGGTGACCGCGCCGTCGCCGGGAATGACCTGCGCCTCCATGCCGAAGTCGACGCAGTTGTGCTCGACGTACATGTCGACCTCTTCGAAGCTGCCTTCGTCGAGCAGGACGGCGAGCCGCTCGCGGGCCGTCAGGCGGCCTTTGGCATGCTGCGCGTCGATCCGCTTCTGGCCGCCGCCAAGACGTGCGCCAGCGCGACGGCGCTCCATTTCCGCGATGTTGGACGACAAATCACGACTCCGACATTGACATCGCGGCGCCCATCCCAGAACGCCCAGCCAATATCAAAGTATTTAAACTCACTAAGCTTAGCTTCAATCCGAACGATATTTCGCGATATACAATTATTGATCGAAGACTATTCAACAATTGATGCAAGTTTGAATTCCACAATCCGATCATGCATTCCGTTAGATTTTCTCTCAACCCCAACTGCCTCGAGACGATCGCAAAGGCCTTCCACAAGCACGCTGCGATCCCGCGCCCGTGGCGCCGGCAAAACTGGATTCAAACCCGATCCATTTCACCGGCAGAAGCGTGCCCTCGCGATTGCTTTTCCCCGCGAGCCCGCCGAAAATGGCGCATGACCCCGGCCGATCGTAGATACCCGAAGCCAATCCAGGCGCCCCGCTCTCGGCCGGCGGCTACCGGCCATGCGTGACGACCTGACCCACCTGCCCGAGCGGCAGCAGGCCGAGCTCTCGCGCGCCACGAAGATCCTCATGGAGGAGTTCGAGAAGGCGATCATGCTGGGCAACCAGGCGTGGAAGCGCGGCGGCAAGATCCTCAAGATCATCCTCTTCGGCTCTTACGCGCGCAGCGACTGGGTCGACGATCCCAAGGGCGGATACCAGTCGGATTTCGACCTGCTGATCGTGGTCAGCCACGAGAAGCTGACCGACATCGCCGAATATTGGTACATCGCCGAAGACCGCATCTTGAGGGACGAGACCATCGGCCGCCAGGTCAATATCATCGTCCACGACCTCAATGACGTGAACCAGGCGCTCAAGCGCGGCGAGTATTTCTGGGCCGACATCGTGCGAGACGGTATCTTGCTCTACGAGCTCCCGCACCACCCGCTCACCACCCCCGTGCCGCTGAGCAAGTTTGACGCGGTCCGGCAGGCTGAGCGCTATCTCTCGCATTGGCTCGAACGCGTCGATGGCGCGCTGAAGCTTGCGCATTTCGCGATGACCGAAGGACAAAATAACGACGCGGCATTTCTACTGCATCAGGCAGCTGAGCGCGCTTACGCCTGCTTCCTGCTGACCTCGACCTTCTACTTCCCGAAGTCGCACAATGTGAAATTCCTGCGCTCGCTATCCGAGGACAAAGAGCATCGGCTCGTCGAGGCATGGCCGCGCGAAACCAAGCTCGACCGCAGACGCTTCGAGTTGCTGAAGCGCGCCTATGTCGAAGCACGATACTCGCCGAACTACAGCATCTCGATCGAGGATCTAGACGCCCTTTACGTGTCGGTGAAACGACTGCGCGACATCGTGGCCGCTCTCTGCGAAAAACGGATCGGCGACCTCGCACGCCCCTGAGGCTGGCCTTATCGGCCGCAATATCCGATCCGCCCTTTACCAACCGGCAATCACGCCCCCGCCGGCCGGAACCTGCGCAGACCTAGCGCCAGGAAGATTCCGCTGCCCAGGAACGACCCTGCCGCAGCGATGAACAGGTAGAGATCGAAGCTGTCGGTCGCCGTTAGTGAGGCGCTGAGAATGACGTTGCCCATGGCCATCGCGAGCCCGATCGCGGCGGAGAGCAGCCCCATTACCGTACTAAATATCGCCATGTCGAAATAACGCGTGATCAGGAACGGGATGACGTCGCCCTCGCTGCCGAAGGACAGCCCCATCAATAGAATAGCCAGGCCGACGACGGGCACCGTGTCATAGCTCGAGGCCAGCAGCATTAGCCCTATGAACGGCAGCCCGAAGCCGATGGCCGCGACAATGTGCCCGGCGATCACATCGAGCGCAAAGCCCGCGATGAAGCGACCGACAATCGAGCCGATGGCGAATGCGGAGATCATGATCGCGGCGTCTGCATCGGAAATGCCCTGGTCGAGCACGACCAACTTGATCTGTGAGATCGCCAGCGTGAAGGGCAAGTTCACCAGGAAGCAGGCCAGCAGCAGCATCCAGAACACCGGCATCGCGGAAATCGCGCGATAGACACCTGCACGCCTTTGCACGCCCGCCTCCAACCTGACACCGCGCGGTCGACCGCGCGGCAACAGCGCGATCGTCGCGACCGCGCAGATCGCGCAATAGATCGCGACGGCAAGATAGCCTGCCCGCCATCCGTGACTATCGACGAAAGCGGTGACGAGTGGGCTGCCGATCGCGGCGACGAGCGGCGGACTACTGCCCGCGATGGCCAGAGCCAAACCGCGGCGCAGCGTGAAGGCTTCCGCAACGACGCGCGCATAGACCGTCGCGGTCGTGGTCGCGCCAACGATCGTCTGGGCGACATAGATGGCCAGATAGACATGAAGGTCGCCGTTCATCATCGAGATCGCGACCAGGAACAGCGGAAAGGTCAGCGCGCCAGTCGCCGCAACACGGCGAACGCCATAGAGATCGGTCAGCCTCCCCGCCAACGGCAGGCAGACGATCATCACACCCTGCACGATGCCCAGCATGGCCCATTGCGCGCGGCTCCAGCCGAACTCCCCGATCATGTAGGGCGCGAAGGTGCTTAGGATATAGCTGTTGAGCGACAGCGCCGACCCCATGCCCAGGAAGGAAGCCGTCAACGGCCGCCAGTGCTGCCGAAACTCGCCGAAATTGCGCATCGAACTCCCCAGATCTTATAGACCGATCTATCGGGACTGCGAGGAGGCCGGGCAAGGGCTTTGTCGGCGAGGCCTCCCGTCTAGAGCCCACTCGGTTAGACATGGGCGCTTGCCTGGAATCCCGGGCTCAAACGCGACAACCGGCCATACATTCACGTGATTCTAACGCCGGCATTGTTGGACGAAAGGGACTGTCCGAAATCAAAGGCGAACCGTGCTGAAGCGGACGTTCGTTCACCAGTGCAATTCGATCGCTCGCGCGCTAGCAGGGCAGTTTGAACCACTGATCCCTCTCGGCGACTTCGCCCAGGCTACTCGTCTCCGCGCCGGCAAGCGAGCGCAAGGTGCTATCAGCTCGGGCGACAAGCGAGAGCGGGTAATGTGCCGGATCGCGCGATACGCGTTCAGCGGTGCCCTGCGACAACGTTGCGTCCGGCGCGATGGGGAGAGGTGCGGTGCATCCCTCTAGGTAGAGTTCGCTGATCTTGGGCAGCATATCCTCCCAGTCCATACCGAAACGCATGCCATCGCAAATGCCCCGATACACGAAATTCCGCTCTGGCGCCTGAAACTCGGCGGTAGACCGAGCAAGTTCGCCCGCTAGCGCGAAGCGCCCGGCGTGATCTAAACGGCTGCCGAGATAAACGCAGAGGCGCGGCGCTTGCCGCGCCAAAGCCTGGTTGCTAGGCAAGGTCATGACGCCGCGCAGGCGCCCTCCGATCACTTGGAAATCCCGGTCGAGAGCAACCCACTCATCGGCAGGCAAGCCGCCGAGTATGCTTTCGAGCGTATCGACAAGCTTGAGCAGTGTCTTGGGCGTGCCCCACATTTGCAACAACAGCAAAAGACGGCGCCGTTCGCGTGCCCCGGACGCTGCTGTAAGCTGATCGCTCCACCATCGCGGCGCACCCGACTTGAGCCTGGCATAACGCGCGGTTTCGACGAGATCGGGCGTGCTTGCAAACGGGGCAGGCAGTCCCGATTCACCGCTGTTCCGCACGCCAGCGGCGAGGAAAGCGATACGATCAATGGCGGCACAGTCTCCCCAGGCGTCGCGCAAACGGGCCACCAGGCTCTGCCACGGCTCCAAATTTGTGGCGAGATGAACGACCTCGTGGGCGATGAATTGCAGATAGGCTTCGGCGGCAGCGCGTTCGGCGACCGGAAGATCCTCCAAGCCGGCGCGATTTAGGTTTCCAGGCTCATCGCCGCGGATCCTTCGACCGTATCCGAGACGTCGCGCCATCGATTCATGCAGCGGAAGCCCGTCGTCTTCGGAATAGATGAGCGTATATTGCGAGTAGGACACGGTGCGTGCCAGCCATTGCACACGACAACTCTCATCGCCCGATGGGTCCGCGCGAAGCAATGGGAGGCCGTGCAGCAACTCGTCCCGAGCGAGCGCGAAGACGGGATCTCCATTCAAAAGCTCGAACCGCTGGGCGCGTAACAGCACGTTGAGCAAGTCCGTTTGAATCTCGCCCAATGCGTCGAGCTGCTTCAAAACGGCCGGTTGCATGAGCTCCAGCATCGAGGCGAAATTCGCCCATTTACGGGGATCGATCTGCCCGCGCATGGCCAGCCAGCCCTGCCACCGCTCGTCGCTGGTGGTGTTGGGAACGATGGCGGCCGACAATGCGCGCAATTGGTCCTGCGTCGGCGCCTTCGCAGCGTAATCCCAAAGCGCCTCAAGAAACTCGCGCCGACCGCTGCGCTCGGGAAGGCTCGTCCACGGCGAAGTGGCGCCGTCGTCAGCGTTTGCGAGGAGCTGGAGAAAATGCGGTTGCTTGGTGATGAAGACCAGCACCGCTTTGACCGCGGGCTGGTACTGCGTGAACACCCAATCGTTCAGCAGCATGAGAGCAAAGCTGCGCGGGTGGCTGGTGTGCTCGAGCGGCGAGGCATCGGCCAGTTCCATGAGCTCGTTGACGAGCGTCATGATCTCACCCTTGTTGAAGCAGCCCCCGTAAAACCGGGCGACATTGAGCCAATAAGGATTGCGCACCAAGGCGTTGAACCTATCGAGCTTGTCACCGGCCACCTCGCTGGCAATGGCCGGATAGGGCGCGGTTTCATAGAGATGCCGCGCAGCGAAATACTCGCGCAGCGGCTGGACTTCGAACTCGAACGTCCCTTGGACGCGGGACACGAGCGCCCCGACCCGCTCGATCATACCGTCGAACAGCGCGTCGACGATGGTCGCATCCTCGCCTTCGCGAAACAGGTATTCGTACAAGGACGTCCGCAGCGCCATCTGGTCTATGCTGCCATTGCCGCCGCCCTCGGCGGAGGTCTGCAGCCTCCAGGCGAGATAGCGGTGGATATCGATCAACAGGTCGCGATACTCGCGCACGACCTCGCTCTTCTCGGTTTCCCGGCTGAAGAACATTTCCATGTAGAGATCGTACATCGCGGTGCGCTTTTCCGGCAGCGAGGGCCCCCGGCTGGCGATGAGTGAGAGCAGGATCGTCAGCTGCATGGGATTCTTGGCGAGGTACTGCGTGTGCGATTCTTGCAGCTTTGTGTTCAGGATTTGCCGGATTTGCGCCTTTTCGGTTTCCTTGAGGCCTTTAGCCATCATCCACTTGGCGGTGTATTCGTCAACGTTCCGCCGCTCGAGCGGCAAGAGTTCGTAATAAGTCCAAGTCTCGTGGGGGAAGCGCACCGATTTCGCGAAAGCGGCCGGGCGGCTCGTGACGATGGTCTGGACACTGAAAGTCCCGGCATTAGCGAGCCTGTTAGCGCCTTTGCCGATTTCGAGAACCAGCCTTTGCCGCAGGTCGATGTCGGCGACCTCGTCGAAGCCATCGAGCGCGAGCAGCAAATGGCTGGCCTTGGCGACAGCGGTCAGGTCCGACACACTGAAAGTGTGCCCTCCCGACAATGATCGCACTTGTCCGGCCAAGAACCCTTCGAGCGACCGCGGCTCGTTATCTGCCAGCGGCACGCTCGGCGGCTGAAACGGGTCTACCCCGGAAATCCATTTCGCGAGGTCGCGCAGATCGACGCGAAACGGAATGCGCACCATCGCCAATCCGCAGTAGGCAGGAAGCTTCTCGAGTTCGAGGGCCTTGCCGATGAGCCGCAAGCGCAGCACCTGGCAGACGTATTGGGTGACCGTCGACTTGCCCTGGCCGGGCGCTCCTTCGAGAACGATGCGATCGATCGCGACGTCTTGCCGCGAACCGATGAAATAGGCCGCGGCCAGCAGGCTGTCGTGCCGATAGTGGTTGTACTCGATAGCCGCCCACTGACGATAGTGACGCCGCACCGACAATGGAGGATCGATCCGCAGGTCGTCGATGTCATAGGCGCTAAACGAGCGCCGCATGGGGAGATCGACGAACAAGTCGGCCATGGTGCTGCGCAGTTCGGTCTGTTTGAACTTCAGCTCCTGGTCGTCTTCGTACTGCGCGGTCATGTAAGCGCGAATGGCGCTGCGCCTGCGCTCCTCGTCTTCCCCGAGCTGCCCGGCGACCAGCTTTTCGAGCAGGTCGGTCGCCTTGAGGATGTCGGGATAACTCCACTTGAGAGCGCTATGGAGGTCGAGCCTGCGATCGAGGTCGTCGCGCCACCAGCAATAGGCTTCGATGCCGAGGGCTTCGGAGAGCGCGGCATTGACTTTGTCGATCGAGCCGACGTCGAGATGCGACGTGCCTTTGAGATTGGTGATGAGGTAGTATTTCTTGAGCCCTCGCGCCTTGAGCTTCAGGATCTTGTCCTTCTCCGATCGCACGACCTCCTCGATCATGTCGCGCTCGGACCGGCTGTCGTTGGGATTTCGGATGAACTTCACCTGATAGACGATAACGTCGGGGTCTGCATTGCGACCCTCGAATTGCCGCGTGAGATGTTCGAAGAGAAAAGCGTCGCGCCCGCCGTCCGGTTGACCGACGGGCATACATTGGGCGTTCGGAAAAGACGCGACGATCAGACCTTGGCAAAACTGTTGGAAGCGTTCGTCGTCCAAAACCTCGTAGTGATACACGCCCGTCCCCCATCCCACCCAACACGATCTTTTAAGATCTAACTGCGGCTCAATATCTCGCAACACCATCCGAGACAAACCCGATGATAGCTAAGCCTTGCCTCGACTTATTGACCTGTCCATCTTTAGCGATAGCTCATCAAAACCCGCCCTTCCGGAGCCCACAACCAAGCCGTCACCGTGGCCGCGGCCGTAGCATCGGAGGCGCCGTAGCCTGAACGGACGACCGCTTTCAGGGACCTGACCCACCACCTTCTATACAGCTTTGTCGGCGAATGACGCCAGGACGCTTTCCGCTTTATCTCCTAAGCGCCCTGCGAGGCGCTCGTGAGGAAGGCGTCACTCTTTTCAGCGGCCCGAGTTCTCCACGAGCCAAGCTTTCACATCGCGATAGCTGGCTAACACAATCTCGGCACCTGCTTCCATTAGCAGAGCACCATGCTTAGGGCCAATGTGAGAACCTGCCACCAAACCGACGACTGCCATACCAGCCGCGGCCGCAGCTCGGACCCCCCCCACGCTGTCCTCAATGACTAAGACCCGATCGACGCCCACATCAAGACTGCTCGCAGCGTGCAAAAAGATATCCGGGAAAGGTTTCCCCCGCTCAACCTCTTCAGCACTGAAGATTCTGGCGAACACTGACTCCGGCACGCCTAAAACTTCCAGGCTGGCGCGAATTCGGTCCAGGGCGCTCGAGGACGCAATGCATTTCGCCACCGTCTCGAATTGCCGAAGGAACTCTATAGCTCCGTTCACTGGCTGAAGAGAGCTTTTGAACGCATTCAGAGTGCGACGGCGAAGCTCGTCGACGAAATCCGGCACACGCCGACCGATGTCTTGTTCAATTTGAAGGCGGACGTCTGTGACCTGACGGCCCATAAAACGCTCCAACCCCTCTTGCGTTGACATAGGCTTACCGAGCTCAGTCGCATAGGCAGCAGCGACACCACAAGCGAGCAACTCGCTATCGGCGATCACACCATCGAAATCGAAGACTATGAGTTCCGGCCACATGGGTGCTGTGTGCCTCGCCCTGAGCTGGGAGGCAACCGATTGACATGACATGTGAAAAGCTCTGAGGATAAGCCTCCGGCGAAGGGGGAGCGGGATGAAGGCTAGCTATCAGATTCAGTCAAAACGCACTTTGACGTCACCAGATCCGAAAACGTTTTCGGACTGGTCGAGTGTTGCCAATTCAATTAACGAGCAAATTTGGCGTGAGCAAAGCCTTGTCTCAGTAAGAATGACATGGAATTTAACTTTTCAGGGATTTTTGATTGCCGCGTTTGCGCTAGTGGCCAAGGATTTCTCAGGCGATATTCGCTTCTACCTTCACCTGATCTTGGTTTTTGGAGGACTCTCCGTCATAGTCGCAAGCTTCCTAGGAATCAGAGCTGCCCAGAAGAAATCTAGCCGATTAAAGAGGCACTGGATCGCACTTTTCCATGAAGGATCCCACCGATGCACCAAATGCGGCACGCAAAATGGAAATGTAGACGATTGCGATATCACGTCGGGGTATTTTCCTCAACCATTTTCTCCGAGGCACATATCGATACTAGGTAGATTTGCATCATGGGGCATCAGTTCAGTTATTATAATTATGTGGCTTTTACTTCTAGTACTCGCGTTGCATATTGACAGAAGTGGCTGGACACCAAAAGGCAGTTCTTTTGCGATTCACTCACATGACAGAGGGGCGCAATCTACGCCGTACCCGAGAGCCGCGGACCATAAGCAGTTGCCCGCTTCCCCAAGAGCCGCAGACTCTAGGGAACACTCTTTGACCGCTCGACGTATGCCCCCGCCAACCAATCGGCCTTCCCCATCCCCATGAATGACCGGCCCCTTTCAGCGCACACCGCAGAGCGCTCGAACCGCAGGAATGTCGGCGGCTGCGGCCCTGCCCCTCGGTGGCCGGTTGGGCCGCTCCCGACCAGACCCGGCCGTTTAGCTTGGCCACGGCGAACGTCTGCTCCTGATAGAAGCTGCCGTATTGATGCCTTAAAATAGACTGACTTCAACGCGCCCCAAATGCGGCCATTCAAAGGCCCAGCTTTTATGCCCGGAAGCCGCCATTTCTCAAGTCCAGTACAGGTCAGAACGAGGTTTGACGTCAAGATAGCCAACTCCCAGAATGACTGCTAAATAATAATGATCATAGGGCTTGGGGCACAAGGAAGTAGGAGTGGTCAACACG
>NZ_JBBHJZ010000006.1:0-127048 GCF_037482895.1 Novosphingobium anseongense
ACCCTTTTTGCAGATTTGTTGCACTTTCCTGAAAAACCATTTCTTTTCATATGTTTACTCTAGAGTAAGTCCGTCTAACGCCGGAATCGGCATCGAATCGTCGCGATCGCGGCCCGAAATGAGGGCTCGCGCTCAACACCGATTTTTTACCCGCACGCGCTAAGCCCCACTCTGCCTATCCGCGCCCGCGTGGTGTGGGGAATCAGTTCAGGAATACGCGAAGACATGGCCAACCCGGCGATCACCGTTGCAATGAGCGTCTATAATGGCGAGCGCTTTCTCCTGCCCGCCATCGAAAGCGTTCTGGCCCAGACCTTCACCGATTTCGAATTCCTGATTCTCGATGACGGATCCCGCGACGGCACGCGCGCCACCGTCGAAGCGATGGCCGCCCGAGATTCGCGCATCCGGCCGATCGTTCGGGAAAACCGCGGCTTGGTCGCCAGCCTCAACCAGATGATCGACGAAGCGCAGGCACCGCTGATCGCGCGGATGGATGCCGACGACATCTGCATGCCCGAGCGCTTGGCCAAGCAGGTCGCTTTCATGGCCGAGCATCCCGACTACGGCGTCGTCGGATCCTGGTGCGACGAGATCGATGCGAACGATGAGCCCTGGCCGGTCACCAACACCGGTCCGCATCATCCCGCCAATCACGAAGACTTCCTGATCGCCATAGACAAAGGCTGGCCCCTGCTGTGCCATCCGGCGGTTATGTTCCGCCGCGACCTTGTGCTGTCGGTTGGCGGCTATCACGGCGCGTTCCGGCACTGCGAGGATCTGGACCTGTGGTTGCGCCTCGCGTCCATAACGCGACTGGCCAGCATTCCCGAGCCGCTGATCCGGTATCGCCATTACGACGAGCAGGTCTCCAGCCGCCATGCGACCGAGCAGCAAATCGGTGCCGCCATAGCCAAGCTGGCCTATTACGAGCGCCTCGCCGGGCGCCCCGATCCCACCGAAAATCTGGAGCGGCTTCCCGGAACCGAAAATCTCGATGCCTTGTTCGGCCGCGAAGGCGTCGGCCGCGAGGTCCGCGCGCAAGTCGCACCTGGATTGCTCTACTCGAAGGCAGGACTGCGTGACCACGGCTTCGAACTGTTGTTGCGCTATCTGAGCGAAGGCGGAAGCCACAGCGGCATGTGGCGCACGGTGGTGCGGCTGGTCCGCTTCGGCGAGCCGGCGCGCGCCGCGCGCCTTGCATTGCGCCTGGCATCTTCGCTGACCCCCAGCGCCCAGGCAGCTGGACCGGCATGATTACTGCTTCCGACATTGACACGCCCGCAGGTTCCCGGCCCGAGCGCGAGCCGGCGCGGATGAGTGTTCGGCACGCTGCACTGTGGTCGGTGAGCGGCCAGTACATCGGCTTCGTCCTGCAGTTTGCCAGCTCCGTCATCATTTCCCGCTTCTTCCTCAAACCTGCGGAAATAGGGCTTTTCTCGATCGCGCTCGGCGCAGCCATGCTGATCGCGATCCTGCAGGATTTCGGGCTGACCCGGTATATCGCCAATCTCGATCATCCGGACGAAACCGAAATCCGCCGCTGTTCCTCGGTAGCGCTGATCTTCGCTTTAGGCGTTGGCTTCCTGTTGGCGCTGGGAGCATGGCCGATCGCCGAGTTCTACGGCCACGCCGGGCTCGCGAGGATCCTCCTGATCATCGCGGCAAGCTATCTCTTCGTGCCTTTCGCGATCGTCCCGACGGCCATGCTTTCGCGCGCGATGGCCTTTCGCGGTCTCTTTTTCGTCAATCTGGCCGCGACGGCCGTGCAGACTGGTGTCGCGATCGGACTGGCCTGGGCCGGCTATTCCGCCACGGCGCTGGCTTGGGCCATGGTCGCCGCGGCCTTGGTCAAGGCGGTCGTCGCGCAGGCTCTGCACCCGGCGCTACCCTTTCCATTGCGCTTCGACGGTTTACGACCGGTGCTGCACTTCGGCAGCCAATCGAGCACACTATTCGTGATCGGTGCGATCGGATCGCGATCGGCCGACCTAGTGATCGGCGCACTGCTCAGCCTCACCGCGACGGGGTTGTTCACCCGCGCGACGGGCCTTGCCAGCCAGCTGCGGGCGCTGATCTCGGGCGCAGCTTCCAGCGTGCTCTATCCCGCGCTCGCGAGACTTCAGCGCAACGGCGAGGCGCTGGGCGATCCCTACTTGCGCGTCGTGGCCTGTTTCACCGGTGCTGGCTGGCCGGCGATGGCCGGTCTGGCAATCGCCGCCGCGCCGACGGTGAACCTGTTGTTCGGCGCGCAATGGGCCGAGACAGCACCAATTCTCGTCTGGATCGCGCTGGGCGAAATCCTGTTCATCGCGCTTCCGCTGCATGTCGAATTGCCGATCCTGCGCGGGGCCCTCCGCCCGCTGATCGCGCGCAATATTGTCGACACGGTTGCTTCGCTGCTGCTGCTGATCATCGGCGCAAAGGTCTCTGTGGCCGCCGCGGCGCTCTCACGCGTGGGATATGGCGCGGTCTGGTTGCTGCTCTACACGGGCTTCGTCTGTCGGATGGCCGGGCTGCGACCGTCCAAGTTGGCCCCGATCTATCTATCGAGCGCGCTGGCCACGGCCGCGGCCGTCACCCCGATGGCCATCGCCGCGCTGACGCTGCCCAAATTCGCCTCCATCGGCTTCTTGCCACTCGCCGCGCTGGCCGGCAGCGGCGTCGTGCTGTGGTTGATCGCGCTGCGGCTGCTCGGCCATCCGCTGTATGAAGAATTCGCCCAGTTGTTGGGTGGCCTAGGTGCACGGCTGCGTCCAGCTTGGAGCGAGGCAGCATGAAATTCGCATACCTGATCATGGCGCATGCCGCCCCCGAGCAACTGCTCGCCTTGATCGAAAGGCTGGCGGCTGGCTCCGCCGAGAATCGCATCATCCTTCATCTGGACCGCCGCTCGTCGCTTTGGCGCGAGCATCGCGAGCGCTTCGCGTCGCTTCATTCCCGGCAGCTCGTTTTGATCGACCAGCCGGTGGCCGTGGTCTGGGGGCATGACAGCATCTGCGCGGCGCAAAGACTGCTGCTGAAAGCCGCGCTGACCGAAGGTTTCGACTATTGTCACCTGCTCAGCGGTGCGGACTGGCCAGTGGCCTTGCCCGGCACAATCGCCCGAGACATCGCCGCTTTCGAAGGACGCCGGCCGGCCTTCATCGATATTTACGGTGAAGAACAGTGCGAGCGCATGGAAGACTGGTGGTTCGATAGCCGCCCGCTGCGCCTTTCCGGCTTTCCGCGTATCAACGAGAACGTCAATCGGGCACAGACACGCGTCAGTTGGACCTTCTCGCGCTGGTATCGCGAACGCCAGCTGCAACGGCGACGCTATGCCGGTCTGCCATGGCTGAAAGGCAGCATGTGGTGGTCCCTACCCCACGATGTCGCCCACGTCGTTCACGCCGAAGTCACCGCGCTGGAGGCAAGCGGCCGACTGCGCTTCACCCAATGTCCAGACGAGCATGTCATCCCGACCGTTCTGGCCCGGCGCTTCCCGAACCGAATCGAGCCAGGTTTCCGCTACATCGACTGGAGTGCAGGCGGGTATCATCCCAAGGTCTTGCGGCAGGAAGACGAAGCCTCGATCGCTACCAGCGGCGCATGGTTCGCGCGCAAGTTCGACAGCACGACCGACGACTTCTTCCTGGCGCCTGAATCTTTCGGGCCGATCGCACAAGCCGCAGAGTAGCGATCGCTTCGCCTTCCCCAAGCAATGTGATAGAAGCGTGACATAATCATCGGAGAGGTGCGATGGCCGGCGCTGCCCTGGCTTTGCTCGCCTATGTGGCCTTCGTGACGATTCCCGCCGCGAGCGGCGCTCAGGACGCCAGCGAGGTCGAGGTCCTGCGCACGACGGCCGACTCCGCCGATCGGATGACCGTTCCCGTGCAGATCGGCGACAAGGGTCCCTACCGTTTCCTCATCGACACCGGATCGCAGAAGACCGCGCTGTCGACCGACCTCGCCCTTCGCCTCGCCCTGCCCGCTCACGACAAGCTGCGCATCGTAGGCGTCTCGGGCGCGCAGATCACCGATACCGCGGTGGTCGACGAACTCGCGCTCGGCCGCCGCTCGTTCTACGGGCTGACCGTCCTGCTGTTCCAGAGCGAGCATATGGGCGCCGACGGCATCGTCGGGCTCGACAGCCTGCAGAGCCAGCGCGTGCTGCTCGACTTCGCGCAAAGCCGCATGGCGGTGGGCGACGCCAAGACCCTGGGCGGCAATTCGGGCTACGATATCGTCGTCACCGCGCGGCGTCGCCTGGGCCAGCTGATCATGGCCCAGGCCGCCATCGACGGCATCAAGACCGACGTCATCATCGACACCGGATCAGACACCTCGATCGGCAATCGCGCGCTCCAGCGCGCTCTCGGCCGACGCGGGGCACTGGGCACGGCTGTGCTGACGAGCGTGACCGGGCAGGAGGCCACGGCCGACATGGGCTATGCGCGCGAACTCGCAGTCGGTGACGTCAACATCAAGAATCTGGTCATCGCCTATACCGACAGCCCGGCCTTCGACGCGCTGGGGCTGACGCGACGGCCAGCGCTGATGTTGGGCATGCGCGAGCTCAGACTGTTCAAGCGCGTTGCGATCGACTTCTCGACGCGCAAGGTCATGTTCGATCTGCCCAGCGGGTTTTAGGCTGGGGGGTTCAAGGCCGGAGGTTTTGAACCGCGTGGTCTTTAGTTTTCGCGCACGCTCTCTACATAGCCTGCGATGCCACCCGACAATCCGACCTCCGGCGAGAACGCGCGCCACGATGGCTGGCGCACGCTGCGCCGCTTCCTGCCCTATCTGTGGCCAGTAAATAACAGCGCATTGCGCTGGCGAATCGTCGCGGCCATCGTGATGATCCTTGCAGGCAAAGCGGTGACCCTAGGTCTGCCGTTCTTCTACAAGCGCGCGGTCGATCTGATGACGATCAAACCGGATCCCGCCCTTGGCCCGGCGCTGGGCCTCGCCCTCGCCTTCGTGCTCGCCTATGCGCTCGGCCGCTTCGCTTCGGTGCTGTTCGAGAACCTGCGCAACATCGTGTTCGAACGTGTCGGCCAGGATGCGACGCGGGCGCTGGCCGAGAACGTTTTCGCCCGGCTGCACAACCTGTCGCTGCGCTTCCACCTCGCACGGCGGACCGGCGAGGTCACCAAGGTGATCGAGCGCGGGACCAAGAGCATCGACGTGATGCTCTACTTCCTGCTGTTCAACGTCGCACCGACCGTGCTCGAGCTGATCGTCGTCGCGGCGATCTTCTATTTCCACTTCGGTTGGGGTCTCGTCGCCGCGACGGGCATAGCCGTGCTCGCCTATGCCGCGATCACGCGTTGGATCACCGAATGGCGCTCGGTCCTGCGCGAGAAGATGAACCGGCTCGACGGCCAGGCGATGAGCCGCGCAGTCGATTCGCTGCTCAACTACGAGACGGTGAAATACTTCAGCGCCGAACATCGCGAGCTCGAACGCTACAGCCAGGCGACGCGCGCCTATTCGGACGCCGCGGTGAAGAGCGAGAACTCGGTCGGCCTGCTCAACATCGCGCAAGCGCTCGTGGTCAATCTGCTGATGGGCGGGGCCATGGCCTATACCGTCTGGGGCTGGTCGCAGGGCAAATTCACCGTCGGCGACCTGGTCTTCGTCAACACCTACCTGGTCCAGCTATTCCGCCCGCTCGACATGCTCGGCATGGTCTATCGCACGATCCGCCAGGGTCTGATCGACATGGCCGAGATGTTCCGCCTGATCGACACCCCAGTCGAGGTCGCCGACGTCCCGAGCGCACCGGCGCTGGTGATCAAGCGGCCGACCGTGGTCTTCGACAACGTCGTGTTCGGCTACGAGCCCGACCGCACGATCCTCCACGGCCTCAGCTTCGAAGTGCCCGCGGGACAGGACGTGGCGATCGTCGGCCCTTCGGGCGCGGGCAAGTCGACGATCGCGCGGCTGCTGTTCCGCTTCTACGATCCGTGGTCGGGCCGCATCCTGATCGACGGACAGGACATCCGCGAGGTGACGCAGGCGAGCCTGCGCTGCGCGATCGGCATCGTCCCTCAGGATTCGGTGCTGTTCAACGACACGATCGGCTACAATATCGGCTACGGCCGCGACGGCGCGACGATCGCGGACATCGAGAAGGCCGCACGCGGCGCCGCGCTCAGCGGCCTGATCGACCGCCTGCCCAAGCGGTTCGAAACCGAAGTGGGCGAGCGCGGGCTCAAGCTGTCGGGCGGCGAGAAGCAACGCGTCGCGATCGCGCGGACCCTGGTCAAGAATCCGCCGATCCTGCTTCTCGACGAAGCCACCTCGGCGCTCGATACGCGTACCGAGCAGGACATCCTGGCGACCTTGCACGAGGTTTCGGAGAACCGCACGAGCCTGTCGATCGCACACCGTCTGTCGACGATCGCCGACGCAGATCGGATCTTCGTGCTCAACGAGGGCAAGCTGGCCGAGGCGGGCACGCATAACGAACTGCTGCGCGCGGATGGGCTCTACGCAGAAATGTGGAACCGGCAGGCGAGCGAAATCGAGGAATTGGGCGAGGCCGCGGAGTAGTCTCGTCTATTTGACGACGTCGGCGTCATGCCAGACCACCGCCTGTGCGACCTTCATTTCGCCGTTGAGCGAATCGAAGCTCATCGCCGGCGAGCCGTAAAGCCGCCAGCCCTGTTCGAGCGCCTCGGACACGCGATCGCAGAAGGCACGATCGTCTTTGCCGGTGAGCAGGCGGTAGATCGGCTTGTCGTCGGGAGGAATGGACATGGAGTTCTTTCAATTTCTCCCCGAGCAGAGCCCGGGGAGGAATGATCACAGAATATACTTCGACAGGTCGCTATCCTTGGCAAGGTCCTCGAGCTTGCCGCGGACATAGGCAGCGTCGATCTTGACGGTTTCGCCCATGCGGTCCTCGGCCTCGAAGCTCAGTTCCTCCAGCAGGCGTTCCATCACCGTCTGCAGGCGGCGGGCGCCGATGTTCTCGACGCTTTCGTTGACCTGCGCGGCGATCGTCGCGACCTCGCGGATCGCGTCCTCGGTGAAGTCCAGGGTCACCTGCTCGGTGGCGAGCAACGCCTTGTACTGGGCGATCAGGTTGGCGCGCGTCTCCGATAGGATCCGCACGAAGTCCTCCTCGCTCAGCGCCTTGAGCTCGACGCGGATCGGCAGGCGACCCTGGAGTTCGGGCAGCATGTCGCTGGGCTTGGCGAGGTGGAAGGCCCCGCTGGCAATGAAAAGCACGTGGTCGGTCTTCATCGGCCCATACTTGGTCGAAACCGTGGTGCCCTCGATCAAGGGCAGCAGATCGCGCTGAACGCCTTCGCGGGAGACCGAACCGCCACGCACGTCGCTAACGGCAATCTTGTCGATCTCGTCGAGGAAGACGATGCCGTTGGTCTCGGCGTTGGCCAAGGCGACGCGCGCGACGTCGTCCTGGTCCATGCGCTTTTCTGCCTCTTCGTCGACCAGCTTGTCCCAGGCGTCGGGCACCTTGAGCTTGCGGCGCTTGAGCTTCTGACCGCCGAAGGCCTTGCCCATCATGTCCGACAGGTTGATCATGCCGATCGAGCCGCCCATGCCGGGGATCTCCATCGGCATGTTGGGCGCGTCCTCGACCTCGATCTCGACCTCGGTGTCGTTCATCGCGTTCTCGGTCACACGCTGGCGGAACGACTGGCGCGTCGCTTCCGAGGCGCCCTCGCCCACGAGCGCGTTGAGCAGCCGCTCCATCGCAGCGTGCGAGGCAGCCTCGCGCACGGCCTCGCGGCGACGCTCCTTCTCAAGCCGGATCGCCTCTTCGACGAGGTCGCGCGCGATCTGTTCGACGTCGCGGCCAACATAGCCGACCTCGGTGAACTTGGTCGCCTCGACCTTGACGAACGGCGCGTCGGCCAGCTTGGCCAGACGGCGGCTGATCTCGGTCTTGCCGCAACCCGTTGGGCCGATCATCAGGATGTTCTTGGGCGTGACCTCGTCGCGCAGGTCGGCGCCCAGGCGCTGGCGGCGCCAGCGGTTGCGCAGCGCCACGGCGACCGCGCGCTTGGCATCGGTCTGGCCGATAATGTGCTCGTCGAGCGCGGCGACGATCGCCTTGGGAGTGAGTGAGTCTTTCAAGGGAATGTCCTGATCAGGAATCGATGGTCTCGACCGTCACGCGGTCGTTGGTGAAGACGCAGACTTCCGCCGCCACGGCCATGGCCCGGCGCGCGATCTTCTCGGCATCGTCTTCATAGTCGTCAAGCGCACGCGCGGCGGACAGCGCGTAGTTACCGCCCGAACCGATCGCGGTGATGCCGCCCTCGGGCTCGAGCACGTCGCCGTTGCCGGTAAGCACCAGCAAGGTCTCCTTGTCGGCGACGATCATCAGCGCTTCGAGATTGCGCAGGTATTTGTCGGTCCGCCAGTCCTTGGCGAGTTCGACCGCGGCTCGCATCAACTGGCCGCGATACTGTTCGAGCTTGCGTTCGAGCCGTTCAAAAAGGGTGAAGGCATCGGCCGTCGCGCCAGCGAAGCCGGCGATCACGTTTCCGCCCTCACCGATCCGCCGAACTTTACGTGCGTTCGGCTTCATGACGGTATTGCCCATCGAGACCTGACCGTCACCCGCGATGACGGTCCTGCCATTTTTCTTGACGCCGATGATCGTCGTCCCGTGCCACTGGATCAGGCCGTGGCTCGCCCCGCTATTGTCCATGAGGCCGGATATGGGGCGCTGAGAATGGGCGTCAAGAGACGCAGGAAATCAGCTGCCGTCCGGATCAGCTTCCGTTGGGGCCGGGGCCCGCCGGACCGGCACCGCCGCCCGCGCCGGGAACGCCGACCGCGCCGATATTGCCGAACAGATCCTCGATGAAGCTACGCTCGCGGCCCAAGGTCGGCGTGACCTTGCCGTCGGGGCTCAGGCGCGCCACCTTCTCCATGCCGGCGCGATCGATCGCAGCGACGTTGCCCGTCGGATCGAAACGCACGCGGAGCACGGTCTGCTGATAGGTCTTGGGGCGCTTGAACGCCGCCTGCTTGGTATCGACCGAAACGTAGTACCAGTCCTGCGCGCCGAACTGGCTGACCCAGGTCGGACGGCCGAGCGTCTTTTCCACCGAGGTGCGGTTGTCGACCTTCGGCTGGATCGAATCGACCAGAGCGGTGTCGACCAGATAGCCGCGGTGATCTCGGATCGACGAGCAACCGCCGGCCAGCACTGCCAGTCCGAGTGTCGCGGCTCCGAGCATCACCATCCGACCGTTCACGCGCATTGAGAAACTCCGATCTGGTGGCCTAGATGGCCCTGGGGCTGGTGAGCACGACATCTGATTGCCATATGCCCGTAGCCCCGTGTAACGGCGCAGCCTTAGGCTGCCGCGCTCGCCACCGCAATGGCGTTGCCCCGGGGCACTGGCTTTATCCGCTTGAATTGCCGCTGAACGAAAGGCTGCTCTCGTGAACCTGCTCTCCCGCCTCTTCAGCAACCGCCAGGATGCGCTGACGCCGCTGCGTCCGCTGTGGCACCGCGTGGTGGAAATCGCGCGCGAAAAGGCCTGGTATGCCGAGCATGGCATGGCCGACACCGTACCGGGCCGCTTCGACACGATCACCCTGGTCCTGGCGCTCGTCCTGTTGCGCATGGAGCGTGAGTCCGAACTGATGGAGCCTTCGGTGCGACTGACCGAGCTGTTCGTCGACGACATGGACGGACAACTGCGCCAGAACGGCATCGGCGACATCTTCGTCGGCAAGCATATCGGCAAGCTGATGGGCACGCTCGGCGGGCGCATGGGCGCGCTGCGCGAGGTGCTGCCGCAGGGCGACGCGGCCGTGGCCGAAATGCTCGCGCGCAACATGACCCTGATCGAGGGCGCGAAACCGATCCGCGTCGCGGTGGCCGCGCGCGCGCTCCAGGTGGCGCTCAACGCGACGTCGACCGAAGACCTTCTGGCCGGCCGGATCGCCGAACGATGAGCGAGTTCGCCCGCCCGTTCGACGTGCGCCAGCTCGATCACCGCGCCGTCAAGCTCGTCGCCGACGCCGCGGAGCGCCAGGCCTTGGCCAAACGCTTCGACATCGTGCGGATCGATCGGATCGAGGCCGAAGTCGTGCTCGAGCGCGACGGTGAGGCCTTGAATGCCAAAGGCACGCTGGAGGCCGACATCGTCCAGGCCTGTGCGGTTTCGGCCGAGGACCTGCCCGTCGCGATCCGCGAACCGCTGGCCTTCCGCTTCGTGCCGGCCGGCGCTGGGCATGCGCCCGATGAGGAAGTCGAATTGGATGAAGACGAGCTCGACGAGATCGAGTTCAGCGGCACGACGGTCGATCTCGGCGAAGCCGTGGCGCAGAGCGTCGCTCTGGCGATCGATCCGTTCCTGACCGGCCCCGAGGCCGATGCCGCGCGCGCGCTGCTAAAGGACGAGGATGTGAGCCCGTTCGCGGCGCTCAAGGGTTTGAAGCTGGGTAAGGATTGACCGTCATCCCCGCTTGCGCGGGGACGACGCAATGCCCTCAGAACGGAATGTCGTCGTCGAGATCGTCGGCGAAGCCACCGGCGCCGCCGCGCGAGCCACCACCCGAGGAACCGCCCGAAGAGCCGCCACCCCAGTCGCCGCCACCGCCGCCGGACCGCCCGCCGCCGTAGCCGCCGCCCGAGGACCGGCCACCGCCGCCCATGCCGCTGTCATCGAAGCCGCCGCTGCGACCGCCACCGCCGCCGCCAGCACCCGGGGCGCCGTCGAGCATCGTCAGCACGCCGTTCATGCCGACCGAGATCTCGGTCGTGTAGCGGTCGTTGCCCGACTGGTCCTGCCACTTGCGCGTGCGCAGCTGACCCTCGATGTAGATTTTGCTGCCCTTCTTGAGGAAGCGCTCGGCGACGCCGACCAGACCTTCGGACTGGAGGACGACCGAATGCCACTCGGTGCGCTCCTTGCGCTCTCCGGTGTTCTTGTCCTTCCAGTTTTCCGAGGTGGCGATGCGCAGATTGGCGATGCGCCCGCCGTTTTGGAACGACTTCACCTCAGGATCGGCACCCAGATTGCCGATCAGGATGACCTTGTTGACGCTGCCTGCCATCGAATCACTGTCCTTTGAATTTCGAGGCTCGGAGGTAATACCTGCGCCGGGCGGCTGCTAGACCGCGCGGTGCGCTTTTCACCGACGAGCTACAGCCCCGCCCATACCGCGGTCCAGTAGGTCACCCCCGCCGCGACGTAGGCCATGGCGAAGAGGTAGGCCAACATGAACACCGGCCATTTCCAGCCGTTGGTCTCGCGCCGCGCGACGGCGATCGTCGAGAGGCACTGCGGCGCAAAGACGAACCAGGCGAGGAAGGCCAGCGCCATAGGCAGAGTCCAGCGCGACTTGAGCCGATCGCCGAGTTCCATCGCCTGCGCGTCCTCGTCGGTCGCCCCGACCGCATAGGTCGTCGCCAGCGCCGAGACCGCGACTTCGCGTGCGGCCATCGCCGGTATGATCGCCAGCGCCATCTCGTGGTTGAAGCCGATCGGCCGCACCACGACCTCGAGCCCGCTGGCGATCCGCCCGGCGATCGAGACCTCGAGCTGGCTCTGCCCTTCGCCGGCGCGCGGGAAGCTCAGCAGCATCCAGAGCACCACGGTGATCGTGAAGATGATCGTGCCCGCGCGGCGCAGGAATATCCAGGCGCGCTGCATCAGCCCGATCGCCAGATCCTTGATCCGCGGTAGCTGATACTTGGGCATTTCCATGATGAAACCGCTGGCCTTGCCCTTGGTCACCGAGCGGCGGAGGATCAGCGCGACGACCATGGCGCCGACGATTCCGGCCAGGAACAGCGCGAACAGCACCAGCCCTTGCAGACCGATGCCTGGTCCGACCGTGCGGTTGGGAATGAAGGCGGCGATGATCACGGCATAGACCGGCAGGCGCGCCGAACAGGTCATCAGCGGGGCGATCAGGATCGTCGTCAGCCGGTCCTTGGGATCGGTGATCGAGCGCGTCGCCATGATGCCTGGGATCGCGCAGGCGAAGCTCGACAGCAGCGGGATGAAGCTGCGGCCCGACAGCCCGACGAAGGCCATGAGCCGATCCATGATGAAGGCCGCGCGCGCCATGTAGCCCGAGGCTTCCATCACCAGGATGAAGAAGAACAGGATGATGATCTGCGGCAGGAAGACCACGACCGAGCCGACGCCGTTGATCACCCCGTCGACCAGGAAATCGCGCAGCAGGCTCTCGGGCAGAGCGGCCTGCACTGCATTACCCATCGCCGCGGCCGTGTCCTCAAGCGCGCCGACGAAGGGATCGGCCCAGGCGAAAACCGCCTGGAACACAACGAACATCAGCGCGAGGAAGATTGCCGGGCCGAACCAAGGGTTCAGCAGCACCCGGTCGAGCCGGGCATGCAGCGCGTGAGTCGCGGTTTCCGAGACGATCGCCGCATCGGCGATGGCATGGGCGGTAACGCGCCGCTCGGTCTGCGTGATGTGCGCGTGCTGAGGCTCGGGCGCACGCTCAGGTGCCGCCTCGATCGCCGCGGAGAGTTCAGCTAGACCGCGGCGGCGCACAGCGACCGTCGGGATCACCGGCACGCGCAGCGCCTGCTCTAGCGCCCTGGGATCGATCACCAGCCCGTCGCGCTCGGCCAGGTCGATCATGTTGAGCGCGACCACGGTGGGTTTGCCCAGCGCGATCACCTCTTGCGCGAAGACGAGATGCTGTTCGAGGTTCGAGGCGTCGAGCACGATGACCAGCACGTCGGGCGAGGCCTCGCCCTCGTGCTTGCCGAGGATGACCTTGGCGGTCACCTCCTCGTCGGGGCTTGTGGCATGGAGACCGTAGGAGCCCGGCAGATCGGTCAGTTCGATCGGCTGGCCGTCGGGCAGCACGAGGCGGCCCGACTTGCGCTCGACGGTGACGCCCGGATAGTTGGCGATCTTCTGGCGCGCGCCGGTAAGGGCGTTGAACAAGGCGCTCTTGCCGGCATTGGGATTGCCGACGAGCGCGGCACTGCGATGCCGGGTCACTGCATGGACGTTCACTGCTCGAGCACCTCCACGCGCATGGCCTGGGCATGAACGCGGCGCAGCGCCACCGTCATGCGGCCGACCATGATCGCGAGCGGATCGGCCCCGCCGAATACGCCGCGATGCGAGACCGCGACGCGCGCGCCTTCGTCGATTCCCAGTGCGCGCAGGCGCTGCGCTTCCTCATCGACCAGTTGCGACCAGTCGACCGCGACGATGCGGGCTCGCCGGCCGACCGGGAGCAGATCCAAGGTGTTGCTTTCGCTCATTCGAGGGTCGCTGCCAGATTGCATGCGTTTTTGCAACTGGTTCGCAATATGACAAATTGTGTCCGCTCAGCGCGCCGGATAGCGCAGCCTTCCGAGGAACCGCGCCACGCTGAAATGCTCGACCTCGGGGCGCAGGATCTGCGTCTTGAACTTCTCGAAACGACCGATTCCGGCGAGCCGGCGATCGAGGAAGGCCAGCGTCTCCGCCTTGCCCTCGCTCTTGTCATCGACGAAGACCGCGAGCGTCGCGGCGTAGACCGCACCGAGCGTCGCACGCTTGGTATAGTGGTTGTAATCGGTCGCGGTGTCGCCCGCGAGCCGCCACATGGAATCGGCGCTTTCCCAGCCGAGCTTGAGCGAACGTGCCGCGTTCTGCGGCATGGCCATGATCGCCAGCGCGCGGCGCAGCGCCTCTTCCATGCCGGCAATCGCCTCGAGCCTGAACACCAGAAGCTGTCGCACGCGCTTGTGCACGGGCAGTTCGGCGAGGGATTCGGGCGGAAACTTCGCGAACATCGCTGCGTCGACCGAGGCGATCCAGGCCGAGATCAGGTCCATCGGTCCGTCGGGAAAGGCATAGGCGGCAACGTCGGGATCGACGCCGGCCTGCGCCGCCGCGCCGGCAACGGCCTCGGCGCTCCAGCCGTCGAACACCGCAGCCTGGGCGATCCGCGGCGCCAGCGCGAGCCGCAGTTCGTCGACGGTCAGGTCATCGGCAAGGGTCATCGTCAGAACGAGGGGCCATAGACACGGCCCGAGGCGGCGCGCTGCGCGCCCGGCTTGGTATTCGCCTCGATCTCCGCGATCATGGGGCCGGTACGTCCCTCGATCGTGGCATAGTCGCGCGCCGAACGGCCCGAATTATCCTTGCGATCGGGATTGGCGCCGGCCTTGAGCAGGATCCGCATCATACCGATGTCGCGACGGTGCACTGCCGAGATCAGCGGCGTCTCGCCGGCATCGTTGGGCTCGTCCACCCGCGCCTTGCTCGCGACCAGCACGTCGATGCCCTCGACGAAGCCCAGGCTCGTCGCGAGTTGCAGCGGCGTCACGCCGCGCGCGTCGCGCGCGTTGACGTTGGCGCCCTTGCCGATCAGGAAATTCATCCAGGTGAGATCGCGGCGCTGGGTGACGATGTGCAGCGCAGTCTGCCCACTGGTGACATCACGCGTGTTGACGATCGTCGAGCCGGGCTCGTTGATCGCCTCCTCGACCTTGGTGCCGTCCTTCTTGCGGACGGCCTCGAGGAACTTGAAGCCCGCCGAGAACTGCGCCTGTGCGGGGCTTGCCACCAGCGCCCCCGCGAGCAGCGGCACCAGGACGCCGAGCATCCGTCCCCGCCACTTGCCTGCCTTGATCACCCTGTTATCTCCTGCTGAGCGGCGCGTGCGGCTTCCCGATCGCGCCAACTCGTCCTTGCGAAGCACGGTTTAGCAGAGCATGAACCGCCACGCCATGATCAAGACATTTCGCGGACTCACCGCGCTTTTCCTGCCGCTCGCGCTGCCCCTCGCCCTTGGCGCCTGCAGCGGCGGCGGTTCCCCGCAGCAGACCGCCCAGCGCCCGCCGCTCGAAGGGGCCGCGATCGGCGGGCCTTTCACGCTCGTCGACAAGACCGGCAGGGCCGTGTCGTGGAGCGACTTCGACGGCAAGTACCGGATCATCTACTTCGGCTACAGCTTCTGCCCCGATGCCTGCCCGGTCGACGTGCAGAAGATGATGCAGGGCTTCGCGCTGTTCGAGAAGGCGCAGCCGCAACTCGCAGCGCAGGTCCAGCCGATCTTCGTGACGATCGATCCCGCGCGCGATACGCCCGAGATCGTCGGCGAATTCGCCGCCGCCTTCTCGCCGCGGCTGCTCGGCCTGACGGGGACCCAGGCGCAGATCGACGCGGCGGCCAAGAGCTTCGCGATCTATCACGCCAAGGGCAAGGAAACCCCTGGCGGCTACCTTATGGATCACAGCCGCACGGCCTATCTGATGGGGCGCAAGGGCGAGGCGATCGCCATGCTGCCGGTCGATAAGACCAAAGAGGACGTCGCCGCGGAACTGGCGAAATGGGTGAAGTAAAGCCCGCAAAGTTCTGGGAACGCCCGCTCGCTTCGCTCTCACGCACCGAATGGGAGGCGCTCTGCGACGGCTGCGGCAAGTGCTGCCTGCACAAGGTCGAGGACGAGGACACGGGCGAGGTCTATCCGACCAACGTCGCCTGCAAGCTGCTCGATCTCGGCACCGCGCAGTGCAAGGACTACAAGCACCGCCGCGCCTTCGTGCCCGACTGCCTGCGGCTGACGCCGCGCCTGGCAGGCAAGCTCGACTGGCTGCCCGACACCTGCGCCTATCGCCTGCGCGCCGATGGCGAGCCGCTGCCGCCCTGGCATTATCTCGTCAGCGGCGATCGCCAGGCGGTGCACAGCGCAGGCGCCTCGATCGTCGGCAAAGTGGTGAGCGAAGAGGTCGCCGGACCCCTCGAGAACCACATCGTCTGGCCCGACGACGAAGATGACAATGCTTGACTGGCTGATGCGCAGCCCGCGCGAAACGCCGTCCATCGAGATTGCCGGGCAGGTCCTGCCGATCGTCGTGCGCCGGCTGGCACAGGCCAGGCGCATGACCCTACGCCTCGCGCCTGACGGCAGCGAAGTGCGCCTGTCGATCCCGCGCTGGGGCCGCACCGCCGAAGCAGTGGCTTTCGCGCGCGCGCGCCGCGACTGGCTCGAGAGCCAGCTCGCTGCGCTACCGCGCGCCCAGGCGCCAGCGCCCGACGGCATGCTCACCTATCGCGGCGCCGTACTTCGGATCGCGCATGATCCCGCCCGCCGCCGCAAGCCCGAACTCGCCGAGCGCACGATCATCATCGGCGGCCCCGCCGAATCTCTGCCCGCGCGGCTCAAGCGCTGGCTCGAGGGTGAAGCGCGCGCCGTCATGACCGAGGACCTTACGCATTACTGCGCGCTGGCCGGCAAGCCCATGCGCAAGCTCGCGCTCACGAGCGCACAGCGGCGCTGGGGCTCTTGCGGACCTGACGGAGCGATCCGGATCAACTGGCGGCTGATCATGGCGCCTGATTTCGTACGGCGCTCGGTCGTCGCGCACGAGGTCGCGCATCTCGTCCACTTCGACCATAGCCCGCGGTTCCATGCGCTGCTCGACGAATTGTTCGAGGGCTCGATCGACGAAGCCAATGCCTGGCTCAAGCGAGAAGGCCGCAAGCTCTACGCCGCGTTTGGCTAGCGCTCCGCAGCGCTAGCGCCTATCTAGCCCCCCATGGGTCTCATTCGGTCACGCAGCTTCCTCAGCCAGGTTTCCTCGCCGCGCGGCATGATCGCCGATTTCGCCGAGGTGTTCCGCCAGGCAGGCAGCAACCGCTGGCGCATCGGCGTCGCCGCAGCGATCTGCACGGTCGCCATCTTCTCGGTCATGTGGAACGAGGGCGGGCGCGGTCTGCCCAAGCCGCCCAAGGTTACCTACATCACGGTCTGGGACCCGCATCGCACCGAGGCCGAGATCGTGGCATCGAACATCGCCAACCAGCGCCGCAAGGAGCGTCTCGCCGCCGAGCAGGCCAAACGCGACGAGGACGTGCGCCAGATGTACAAGACGATCGGCCGCGCCAGCGGCATGGACGTCGACGCGATCGAGAAGCAGGCCAAGGCCGACCAGGCCGCCGAAGCCGCGCGCGAGCGCGCCAAGCTCAACCTCCCCAAGGACACGCCGAAACAGTGAGCGATGATGCGCGCTGGATGGCCGCGGCCGCGAGCTTGGCCGCGCGCGGACTGCCGCTGAGCCGGCCCAACCCTTCGGTCGGCGCGATTCTCGTTCGCGACGGCCGCGTCGTCGGGCGCGGTTGGACCCAGGCTGGCGGGCGCCCGCACGCCGAGGCCATGGCAATCGAGATGGCCGACGATTCCGCGCACGGCGCGACGCTCTACGTCACGCTCGAACCTTGCGCTCATGCCAGCCCGCGCGGCCCGGCCTGCGCAGATCTCGTCGCCGCGGCGGGCCTGGCGCGCGTCGTGCTCGGCTGTCAGGATCCCGATCCGCGTACCGCCGGCGCGGGCCTCGCGCGGATTCGTGCTGCCGGGATAGGCGCCGAACTTCACCCCTCGCCTGAAGTTACCGAGAGCCTGGCCGGCTATCTCACGCAACGCACGAAGAGCCGGCCACATGTAACTTTGAAACTAGCCACTTCGCTTGACGGCGGCATCGCCCTGGCCAGCGGCGAGAGCCAGTGGATCACCGGACCGGCCGCGCGCGCGCATAGCCATGTCCTGCGCGCGCGCGCCGATGCCATCCTCGTCGGCGGCGGCACTTTGCGTGCTGACGCGCCGCGGCTCGACGTTCGACTGCCCGGGCTCGAAGCGCGCAGCCCGCAACGCTGGGTGCTGACGCGCGGCGCCGCGCCCGAGGGCTGGCAGGCGCTGCCCTCGCCGCAGGCGATCGCCGGCATGGTAAACGTGCAATACCTCTTCGTAGAGGGCGGCGCCCAGACAGCGGCCGCCTTTCTCGCCGCGGACTTGGTCGATCGCCTCGTGATCTACCGCGCACCGATCATGATCGGCGGTGGCAAGCCAGGGGTCGGCGACATCGGCCTGGGCTCGCTCGCCGAGGCACACGACCGCTGGCACCTCATCGACCGCCGCCAGCTTGGCAGCGACACTCTGGAAGTATACGAGAACGCCCCATGTTCACCGGAATAGTCACCGCCGTCGGCACGATCCGCGAAGCCCGCCAGCAGGGCGACCTGCGCGCGGTGATCACCAGCCCCTTCGATCCCGCGGGAATCGCAATGGGTGCGTCGATCGCCTGCTCGGGCACCTGCCTGACCGTGGTCGACAAAGGCGGCATAGAAGGCGATTCCTGGTTCGCAGTCGACATCTCGGCCGAAAGCGTCGCGCGCACTGTGCCTGGGCGGTGGGAACAAGGCCGGCAACTCAACCTCGAACCCGCACTCAAGCTCGGCGACGAACTCGGCGGCCATATCGTCACCGGCCATGTCGATGGCGTCGGCGAAGTGCTGAGCGTGACCCCCGACGGCGATTCGCGGCGGATCGACTTCAAGATCGCGGCCGAGCTCGCGCCCTATCTTGCCGCCAAAGGCTCGATCACGATCGACGGCGTCTCGCTGACGGTCAACGAGGTCAGCGACCAGCCCGACGGCACCTGCCACTTCTCGGTCAACATCATCCCGCACACCGCCGAAGTCACGACGCTCGGCGCGCTGGCGGCGGGCAGCCAGGTCAATCTCGAGATCGACGTGCTGGCGCGTTATCTCCAGCGGATGCAGAGCTTGCGCGGCTAAGCGTTTAACGGACCTCGCGCAAAACTCTCGCGGTCGATTTCATATACGACATGCCGAACGAGGCCGCTGGCGGTCTCGACCACACTCGATCCGTTGGTCAGCCGCCCGCCGATCTTCTCCATCGCGCGGCGCGAGCGCACATTGTCTTCGCCCACACGAAACCGCGCGCGTGCGACGAAGTGCAGTGCGTGATCGAGCATGAGTCGTTTTAATTCAGGATTATAGGCACCAGACCAGTGGCTGCGTGCGAGGAAGGTCCAGCCGATCTCGACCGAACCTCCGTCGGCAGGATCGAAGCCCTCCCAGCGCGACGAGCCGACGATCGCGCCAGTGCTTTTGTCGATCACCGCAATGGCGCCGCCGCCGGCAAGCGCCTGATCGAAGAAGGCGCGGAACACCGGCTCCTGCCAGCGATCGTGCTGCGGGTGGACTTGCCAGATCAGCGGATCCGAAGCGACCGCGTAGAGCGCTGACCAATCGTCGGGACGCAGGGGACGGAGCAGCAGCCGATCCCCTTCGAGGACCGGCTGCCGGTCCATTTAGGACGTCACGTCCGCGGTGGCGGCGATGAACTTGTCGATGTTGCCGAGGGTCAGGCCGGCCACGTTGATGCGACCCGAGCCCGCGAAGTAGATGCCGTGCTTCTCGCGCATCGCCTGCACCTGTTCAGGGGTGAAGGGGATGATCGAGAACAGGCCGTTCTGGCCGCCAACCGGGGTCAGATCGACACCGCCAACCATGCCCGCCGCGGCGAGCTTGGCCCGGACTTGGCGCATGCGTTCACGCATCGTATCGAGCTCGTCGAGCCAGGACTTGGTCAGCGCCTCGTCCTCGAGGATCAGGCGGACCGCGGCGGCCCCGTGATCGGGCGGCTGCGACCAGTTGGCGCGCGCGAGGGCATAGGCGTTCGAGATCGGCACGCCGAGCTGCGAAGCTTCCGCCGCCATGATGTAGAGCGCGCCGACGCGATCGCGGTAGAGACCAAAGTTCTTATCGCACGAATAGGCGATCAGCGCCTCGGGCACCGAGACGAGCACGCGGCGCATGCCATAAGCGTCCTCTTCCATCCCCTGGCCCAGACCCTGGTAGGCGAGGTCGAGCACGGGCAGGATCTTCTTGCCGGCCAGCAGACCGGCGATCTCGTCCCAATGGGCATTGGTATAGTCGATGCCCGTGGGGTTGTGGCAGCACGACTGCAGCAGGAAGGCGTCGCCTTCGTCGGCCTCAGCGATCGCCGCGCGGATCGCCTCGATGTCGGCGGTGCCTTCGGGCGTCGCGTGGTTGAAGGTCTTGAGCTCGAGGCCCAGGTCCGCGCAGATCTGCGCGTGGTTCGGCCAGGAGGGCGTGCCCATCCAGATCCGCTTCACCTTAGCCTTGTGCACCACCGCCAGCGCCAGGCGCAGCGAGCCGGTGCCGCCTGGGGTCTGCATGCCCTCTATACGGCCGCCCAGCGACGGATCGTCCTTGCCGAAGACATAGGGCATCAGCTTCTCGACGAAGCCCATGTCGCCCTCGGGCCCGAGGTAGGCCTTGGTCTCCTGGCTCTCGACGAGATTCTTCTCGGCGGCCTTGATCGAGGCGAAGACGGGCGTGTCGCCCTGCCCCGTCTTGTAGACGCCGACGCCGAGATCGATCTTGTCAGCGCGCGGATCCGCGTTGTGGAGCTTGATCAGCGCGAGAAGCGCGTCGGCGGGCTGTCGCTGGAGGTTCGTAAGCATAACGGCGCGCCCTTAACCCCCGGGGGCGGCCGGGGGCAAGGGCTTTGGCCGCCTATTCAGAAATTCACCCGCGCCGTGACACGGATGTCGCGGCCGGCAAGCGGCGCGTAGTCCTTGAGCACCGAAGCGTGGCGGCGCGCATCGACATTGAAAATGTTGTTCGCCGACAGCGCCAGGGTCAGCGGGTGATCGAGCCCCCAAGGCCGCACGTTGAGCTCGGCATTGACCAGGGTGAAGCCGGGAGTGCGCGTCTCGAAGGGCGAGATGCGGTTCTGCGCGGTGACGTGTTCGACCTCGCCGCGCAGGTCGAATATCCGCGCCTTGTACGAGACCCCGCCGAGCACGCGCAGCGGCGGGATGCGCGGCGCCGGCCCCGAACCCTCGATCGTCGCGTGGACATAGTCGGCCAGGGCATCGACGCCGAGCTTGGCATCGCCGATCCGCGCAAGGACGAACGAGCCCTGCGCCTCGAAGCCGTAGTAGCGCGCGTCGGCCTGGCGGAACTGGTAGACGGGCAGGCCGTCCTCGATTGCGCCGGTCAGGTCCTGGTAGATGAAGTTCGAGAACCACGAGTGGTAGGCCGAGGCCTCGAAGGTGTAATTGTCGCCGCTGCCGCGCAGGATCGCCTCGACGCTCCAGGCGCGCTCGCTCTTGAACCCGGGATCGCCGATCTCGAAGGCTTCGGTGCCCGCGTGCGGACCGTTGGCGAAGAGTTCCTCGGCCGAAGGCGCGCGCTCGGTGCGCGAGGCATTGACGCCAAAGCGCCAGCCCGGCGCGAGCGCATAAGAGGCACCAAACGATCCCGAAAAGGCATCGAAGCGCCGCTCGCCGGTGAAGAACTGCGGCTGGTCCACGCCGGGCGCGGCACTGACCGTCGAATGCTCGAACCGCGCGCCGGCCTCGACCTTGAGCGCACCATAGTCGAGCTGCTGCAGGGTGAAGAGGCCGAGCTGTTGGGTCTTGTTCTTCGGCAGAAAGGCTTCGTCGCCAACCACGTCGAAATCGCGCGCAAAGAACTGCGCACCGGTGACGCCGCGCCAGGCCCCGCGCTTGGCCTGGGTCAGCTCGAGCCGGCCTTCGAGGCCCTTGTTGTAGAAGGCCGTGCCGATCGCACCGTCTTCCTCGAGCTCGAAATGGCTATAGTCGGCATAACCGAGCCGCAGCGCGATCTTGTCGATGACGTCGCCGCCGGCGTTGATCTCGGCACGCGCATCGACGCGGTCCTGCCTGAGGCTGATCCGCGGCGCTTCCTGCTCCTGCCCCGGCTGCGTCGCATAGCGCACGGGAATGCCATAGAGGCTGTCGTAGTGGCCATAGGATATGCCGATGCTGCCACCCTCGTCGATATAAGCGGCGCCGGCACCCGCGGCCCAGGTCTCGCTGGCGCTGTTGGGGAGCTTGCCGCGCACGGCGGCGTTGTCGGCGAAGCCCGAGGCCAGCGCCTCGGCCCGCAGCGCCGGCGACAGCGCATAGTCGCCGATCTTGAGATCGTCGGTCTTGGTGTAGCTGCCGTCGACATGGATCACCCAGCGCCCCGCCACGGGCACGTCGACCGCGCCCGCCACCGAGCGCTCGTTCGCCGCCGAACCGTAGGTCGCGAGCGCGCCGACATGAATCGCCTCGTCGGGCACGGTCACGGGAATACGCCGGTCGATGACGTTGACCACGCCGCCGATCGCCGAGGAGCCATAGAGCAGCGACTGCGGTCCGCGCAGGACCTCGATCCGCTCGGCCAGCAGCGGATTGACGACGGCCGCGTGGTCGGCCGAGGTGTTCGACACGTCGATCGCGCCGAGCCCGTCGGTCAGCAGCCGCACGCGCTCGCCCTGGAGGCCACGCAGCACGGGACGCGAGGCGGTCGGACCGAACGAGGTCGCGGAAGCGCCGGGCGTATGGGCCAGGGTCTCGCCGATCGACGGGCGCAGCGCCTGGGTCAGCGCCTCGGCCTGGACCACGGCGACACCGGAGAGCATGTCCTGCCGGGCGTTACGCAGCCCGCCGGTAACGACGATCTCGGTGCTCTTCTCGCGATGGAAGGCGGGTTCGCCGGTCTGGTCGGCATCGCCCGGCGGCGGCGCGGCATCCTGCGCCAGCGCGGCCACGGGGACCAGCAGAACGGACAAAGCAGCCCCGGCACCCAGAAGGGAACGCCGAAGCCGCGAATCGGTGTGATAATATATCGTCGCCATGAATCGCCGTTACGCCGGCACAGCTCATGTGACAATGTTACATTTATGAATTCGCCGTAATCTTACGCCGCCTGGCCCGGCCGTGATGGCTCAGAACGGCAGCCACTTCTGTTTGTCGGAAAACTTCATGTAGCCGGCGTTGATGCCGAGCCGCAGCCCCGCGCCCATGCGCACCGGGACGAGCACGACGTTTCCGCGGCGAAGATAGGAGACGTTGAAGCCGCCGACGAGATAGGCCTGGCCCTCACCCGCGCCGTAGCGCTTGTAGAGGTCCTGCGTGTCGTAGAGGTTATAGACGAGGACGAAGGCGTTGCCCGCGTTGGCGCCGGCGTCGAAGCCGATCGACGGGCCGGTCCAGTAGACCGGACGCTGGCCTTCGACCTTGTGGTGAAGTGTGCCCGAGCCGTAGCGCAGACCGACGACGAAAGCGCCACCGCCCTCGCGGCCGATGATGTAGCCGTTCGGCTCGCCCTGCTTCTTGAGCACGTCCTCGATCATCTGCGCGAGCCCTTGCGCGCCCTTGCCGAAGACGCCTTCGGCAGCGCCGATCAGGTCGTCCTTGTGGAAGGTGTTGCCGCCATTGGTCGGGATCGCCACAGGCGGCAGCGTCGGCGCCGCGCCCGGAACGCCCGGATTGCTCAGCGGCGCGTTGTAGACCGGATCGGCCGCGATCGTCGGCGCTGCCGGAGCCGCGACGGGCACTGCCGGCGCGCTCCGCGGGGCTGATAGATCGCCATCGATCGCATCAGGATCGACAGAGCGAATCTGTGCCGCCACGGGCGACGCCGCCATTGCGAAAGCCGATGCGATGCTGATGACCGTCGGCCAGAGAGAAGTGTTGCGCACCATCGTGCTTGCCTCCGTACCCAGGCAGTCTGCCTTGGACCTATTCGTGAGGCCTGCCTGCACCCATTATGGTTAACAGACAGTTACCCGCCCCGCCGCAATGCGCCCGCGACGAGGCGAATCGAAATTGCGGCCAGGCGAGTCGAAGCGCTCTTATTTCTCGCGCCAGGTGACCCGGTAGAGATCGAACCGCCGATCGTGGAGGTTCTGCACCACGCCAGAGCGGCGGCTGGTCAGCAAGTCGTCGAGGCTGAGGTCGGCGATCGCGATCGTCTCGGTGTTGGGCGCGGTGTCCGCGGCCACGCCGTCGCGCGCGAAGGCAAAGTCCGACGGCGTCAGAATCGCGCTCTCGGCATAGTGGACGTCCATGTTCTCGACATTGGGGATGTTGCCGACCACCCCCGAGGTGACGACGTAGCACTGGTTCTCGACCGCACGCGCATGGCAGCAGTAACGCACTCGCAGGTAGCCGCGCCGCTCGTCGGTGCAGAAAGGCACGAACAGCAGCAAAGCGCCCTGGTTGGTCAGGTGCCGTGCGAGTTCGGGGAATTCCGAATCGTAGCAGATCATCACGCCGATCGGACCGCAGTCGGTGATGATGACGTTAGCGCCATGGCCGCCCTTGATATTCCACCAGCGCCGCTCGGACGGGGTCGGATGGAGCTTGTCCTGGGTATGGACCGAGCCGTCGCGCAGGAAGACGTAGGCGATGTTGCGGATGTCACCGTTGTCCATCCGCGTCGGGTGCGAGCCGCCGATGATGTTGATGTTGTAACTCACCGCCAGCTTTTCCATGAAGGCGACGAAACGCTCGGTATAGTCGGCGATCCATTCGATCGCCTGGGCCGGCTCGAGCTTCTTCTCGGGGATCGACAGCAGTTCGAGCGTGAACAGTTCGGGAAAGCAGACGAAATCGGCGTTGTAGTCGGCGGCGACGTCGACCCAGTATTCGACCTGCTCCTCGAACTCGTCGATCTTGGCGATGCGGCGCATCTGGAACTGGACCGTCGCGACGCGCACCGACGAGGGCAGCCGTGTCTTGCGGCGGTGGAGTTTGACCGTGGTCTCCTCGGGCGCGAGCGGATTGGGCCAGAACATGACCACGCCGTTGCCGCCCGACGCCTTGTCCTCTCGGATATAGCCGGGCAGGACATCACGCGGGCTGAAGCCCTGATTGAGCTGGAAGTTGAGGACCTGGTCGCGCACCTGTTTGTTGACCACGGCTTCGACATAGGCTTGCGGCTCGGGATATTGCCGCTTCTTGCGCGCATAGCCGGGCATGCGTCCGACGATGACGATACCCTTGAGCTCGAACTCCTGGCACAGTTCCTTCCGCTTGCGATAGAACCGCTCGCCGATACGCAGGCGACGGAAGTCGGGATCGACGCAGACCTCCATGCCGTAGAGCACATCGCCGTTGTCGGGTGGAACGCGGCCATAGCCGTCGCCGGTTATCTCGTTCCAGCTGTGCGGCGCGAAGGCCAGCTTCGAATTGACGATCAGCGTCGCGCAGTGGCCGACGATCTTGCCTTCGTATTCGGCGACGATCTGGCCTTCGGGAAAATTGTTGATCAGCCCGCGGATCTGCGCGGCAGTGAAGGCATCGGCGCGGCCATAGACCTTGATCGACAGCGCGGCGATGGCCTTGGCATCGACCGACAGCGCCGGACGAACGATGAGTTTCGCATTGGAAGTGGCCATAAGTGCTCACAGTAGAGGTGCATCGACCATAGTCCAGCAACCGCGCGAATGTTCCCGGACGAGATTTACGCGAATTGCGCGAAGCCCCCCCTTGCCGCCCCCAAAACTGCTCGCTATAGCGCGCCCTCGCCGCTGCGATCCGGAGACGTGGGTGAGTGGCTGAAACCAACGGTTTGCTAAACCGTCGTACTGGTAAATCCGGTACCGAGGGTTCGAATCCCTCCGTCTCCGCCAGTCTTGCAGGACGAACTCCACCCTCTGGGGTGCCCTAAATCCCCTCAAGCGCTGGCGAATTTCCGTTCAAACGGGACATGGAGGGCGGGCTTTTCCCGCCGATTTCTCGCCAAAAATGGCCGAGCAGGCCTTCGATCAAATATGAGTGGTACCGTTTTTGCCTTCGAAGAGCGTCAGCAGGGCGACTTCTCGGGGCCTGTTTTTCAAAAATTCGGCAGGCCGCCTCTGACCGAGAAGCTCGCGCGGTCCTATAGCGCCCGAACCTTCGGCGTTTCAGCGTCGGCTCTCAATTTAGAAACCGCGCCGAGCCAAAAATAACAGGCCCCAAGAACTGCGATAACAGGGCTCGAGTTCACCATAACAGGCTCCGAATTTGCGATAACAGACGCTGTTTTCGAGCGTTCAGGTGGCAACCAGAGTTTTGCCCCACCCCCCGTTTTCCACAGATGGCTGTCGCTCAGCACTCGGTCTCGACTGCCCGCTCGCAGGTCGTGACAACAGCCTTGGCCCGTCCAAGCGCGTCGGGGCCGCTTCGGATCTCGTTCCTCGCCCCGGAGATGGAGGAAATTCGAACATGTCATCGCGCAATGCAGCGACGCCGAATGATCGCTCCGCGAAGAAGCTCGCGTATGAGAATATCGGCATGTGGTACGATCTGCTGGTCGAGGACACCCATGGGGTCGAGGGCAACTCGGTGCTCAACCTGCTGTTGAAACGGCAGTTTAAGGCTGCGGCAGAGGGTAATCTGACCGCGATCCGCCAACTTTTGAAGTACGCTGTCCAGCTTCTCAAGGCGCGCCTGGAGCGTGAGCGTTATCCGTTGATCGATGAGCGTGCCGCTCGTCGCGCTTCGCAGGAACCGACCAATGCCGATCTGGCGATGGTGATCCTCGGCATCGCGAGCTTCGACAACAAGGCCTTGGCTTCGACGGCCGGAGCCGATGGCGAGATCGCGGACAGCCGTTTTGCGTCGCTGCGCCCAAATGTTCTCGAGGATTGGGTCGTCGACTTTGCGCGACATCGCGCCGGCACGAACGATTCCGGTGAGCACAGCGCCAACGTCGATTCCAACCATCTCGTCGCAGCCGGCCGCCACAATGTCAGCGAGTGGGATGGCAATAGGGAGAACCTGCTCGCTCGTCTAATGCGCTTGCGCGGCCCGGGGGCATCGCGGTTCAAGGCGGGGGTCTCGGGCAATCGCCGCGGGAGGCCCCGCAAGCAGCCCCCCCTGCATCCGCATGAGGACTTCCTGCTCGCACCGCTGACCAAGACGATCCGCGGGAAGCCGATGACGCTGACCCGCCTGGATATGCTGCTGCACTCGCTTTCGATGATGGCGTTGAAGGATCAGAAGATCGCCACGCTGCTTCTGCGCCATGCCATGCCGTTGCACGAAGCCGGTTGGGAACACGCCAACGCCATTCCGCTCGAACCGATCAAGGGCTGAGGAGGGACTCAATGACTTCGATCACACAGAACCTGCATGCCCTTGGGCTCGTCAGCACCCGCGCGCGGACGCGAACGCTGCTCGATCCTGCTCTCGTCGAAGCAGCGTTCGCACACCTCGATCGCGTACTCACGCGCGACGAGCAGGAGATCATCCTGCGAGCGGTCGGGGACCGCAGCAAGGTCAATTGGCCCGACTGGTGGCAGATCCGCTGAGAGCTGACTTTGGCCCCCGCGGGGACAGCGTCCTCGCGGGTATCGCCGCGTTTAGCCTGTCGCCACGAACCGTTGCACCTGCTGCTCCCAGGACAGCGGAATGACGTCGGGTTTGTAGAGCATCTTGGCCGTCACTCCGTTCTTCAGCCGCCCGGCGAAAATCGCGTCAATCACCTGCGGGGCAAGAAAAGCGATCCGCACGACACGGACGATGTAGGTGCGCACCACGCCTTCTTGTTCCGCGAGCTGGGTGGTGTTCAACTTTCCCTCCCGTAGGATCGACCACCACTTCTGCGCGCGCATCACGAGCTGCACCAGGGCTGGATCGGTCGGCTGCCTAGAAGCGAGCACCCCATCACCATGGATCAGACGAACAGCACGGCCTGACCGTGTGAGCTGCATCGCCTTCGAAATCGCGAAGGTCTTCGATGCCAGGGGCGAAAGCGGGATACCAAGCGCATCGCCAACAGCCTTGGTCGCAAGCACGATATCGATACGGCCATCATGAACCTCGATACGATCCATCAGATCCCGATAGTCCCAGAGCGCATCACCGCGCAGTTGGTCCGCCATTTCGCCGGAACAGCGGATCAGCTCATTGAGCTTGGCTGGCTCGACATGAAGCTGGCACCGCTCGATGAGCGCAAGCGGATCGTCGAACAGGCTCGCGAGTTCACCGGCGACCGCGGTTTCGATCTCGCCCGCGGGCACGCGAATGCCGGCACCGGGTCCGCGCCTCTCACCGTGGTGAAGCGCCTTCGTGACGTAGTAGCGATAGCGCCGGCCAGACTTGGCAGCATGCGTTGCGATCAGCGGTTCCCCCGCCTCGTCGAACAGGCGCCCGGCTAGCGCACTTCGGTGCGCCGAGTTCGAGCTGCGAACACCCTGTAGATTGTCTTCCAGCTGACGCTGGACGACCTCCCACTCTTCGAGCGCGATGATCGGTTCGTGCATCCCTTGATGGACATTGCCGCGGTGCGCGATGTTGCCGGCATAGATCGGGTTCTTCAGGATCGCGTAGATCTGCCCGCGCGAGAACGGACCGGTTCCGAGCTGTCGTCCCGAACCGAGCGTGCGCGGGGGGATCAACACGCCCTCGGCTTTGAGCTCGTCCGCGACGAGCCGCACGTTCTTGAGCTTGCGGTAGCGCGCATAGATGTCGCGGATGAGTTCGGCCTGCGCTTCGACGATCTTGAGACTGCGACCTTCGGGCGCATAGCCGAGCGGCGGGACGCCGCCCATCCACATGCCCTTCGCCTTCGAGGCCGCCAGCTTGTCGCGGATCCGTTCGGCGGTCACCTCGCGCTCGAACTGCGCGAACGACAGCAGCATGTTCAGCGTCAGGCGGCCCATGCTGTTGGTGGTATTGAAAGACTGGGTCACGGCCACGAAGCTCGTTCCCTTCTTCTCGAACACCTCGACGAGCTTGGCGAAGTCGAGCAGCGAGCGGGTCAGCCGGTCGATCTTATAGATGACGACGATGTCGATCTGCCCTTCCGCTACATCGGCGAGGAGCCTTTGCAGAGCCGGACGCTCGAGCGTGCCGCCCGACATGCCACCGTCGTCATAGTGCGCCGGAATGAGCTGCCAGCCCTCGCTAGCCTGGCTCAGGATATAGGCCGCGCAGGCCTCGCGCTGGGCATCGAGCGAATTGAAATCCTGCTCGAGCCCTTCGTCGCTCGACTTGCGGGTATAGATGGCACAGCGAACCGTCTTCATGCCGCGCGGCTCTCCTGCGGCAGGCCGAAGAAAGCCGGGCCCGACCAGCGCGTGCCGGTGATGGCGCGGGCAACGGCGCTCAGCGAGTTCCAGGTCTTGCCGTTCCAGTGGACTTTCCCGTCATCGCCGACCGTGACCATATAAAGGACGCCTTTCCACTCGCGCACGAAGCGCGTGCCCGGCGCCAGGTCCCGCTGATTGGGCGTGCGGCCATCGGCCGCGGCGATGTGCTGGCGCAGGCCGCGCGAATGGCCACCATGGATCTGGGCCTGCATCTCCCAGGCAATTGCGCGGTGCAGCAGGCCGGACTGGATCTTGGGCGCCGGCGTGCCGGTCAGTTCACTCCATCGGCAACGCAGCTCGTCGATGCTCATTCCGGCAAGCGCGGCAAGTTCGGCATCGAGATGCGATCCCGCCATCATCGGCCGTATTCCAAGATCAGGCATGAAATCGTCATCGTTGGTTTCCTTCCTGGGCGGCGGCCGAGGCCATCTCCGCGACGCGCGTTCCGACTCGCAAAACCCGCTCGACGTAACGCGACGTTTTTCGAATGTGGACGCATAAAACGACGTCGGATAAATTTTTCCTGACTTATTTCAGACGGTTGTTGACGACTTCTCAGAATTGTGGACGACAAGACCGTCGACGGCGGGCGACGCCCCGCGTCTTCCAAAGGAGGACATCGATGAGAACCAGCGCCACCCATCCCCTGCAGATCGCAGAGGTCCAGTTCGCCGAAGGCCAGGGCAAAATCGGCATCACGTTCTGCCCGGGCAAGAAGCAACAGGGCGCGTTTACCGGCAACTGGGATCGCGATCTCGATATCGATCTCGAGGCGATACGCACCTGGAATGCGGCAGCCGTCGTCACCCTGCTCGAAGACCACGAGTTTGTGAGCCTCGGGGTCGCTGGTCTCGGGCAGGCGATCCAAGACCGCCACATCCAGTGGTACCCGCTCCCGATCCGTGACGTCTCGACGCCGGATCGTGGCTTCGAGGAAGCCTGGCTCGCTGCGGGTGAAGAGCTGCGCGCGATCTTGCGCGATGGCTTTAATGTTCTGGTTCACTGCAAAGGCGGGCTCGGCCGTGCCGGTATGACGGCAGCGCGCCTCCTGATTGAGCTCGGCATGGGGGCTGACCACGCGATCAACCTGGTTCGCCAGGCCCGCCCCGGGGCTATCGAGACCGCTTCTCAGCTCGAATTTGTACGAGATCTGGCAGGCATCCCCGAGCGGCAACCCGCGCAATCTCGCAATGTAATCGAGGACCGGGCCTTGGGCGCGATGCTCGGCTTGGCCGTCGGCGACGCCGTCGGCACGACCCTGGAGTTCAAAGCCCGCGACCAGGCCCCTCGCCTCGTTGACATGGTTGGCGGTGGACCGTTCCGCCTGAAGCCCGGCCAGTGGACCGACGATACCTCCATGGCGCTGGCCCTAATGGATAGCCTGCTCGCGTACCCCGATCTCGATGAAGCCGACCTGATGAACCGCTTCGTCGATTGGCATGAGAACGGTGCCTATTCGTGCACCGGCCAGTGCTTCGACATCGGCATCACGACGCGCAATGCGTTGGCTCGCTGGAAGGAGACCGGCGATCCTTTTGCCGGCTCGACCAATCCCCGCACTGCCGGCAACGGCAGCCTGATGCGCCTGGCGCCCGTCGCTGTTCGCTACTGGAACGATCTCGCCATGCTGCGCGATGTGGCCGCGCGGCAGAGCCGCACGACCCACGGCGCGCCCCAGGCCGTCGATGCGTGCGTCGGCTTTGCCGAAGTGCTCGCCAACGCAATCGCCGGCCGGCCGCGCAGCAAGGTCGTACAGCTATCCGCGGAGCCGTGCTCGCGCACGATATCGACAATCATTGGTGGCTCGTGGCGAGGCATGCCCCGCGATCAAGTCGCCTCATCAGGCTATGTTGCGCACTCGCTCGAGGCGGCGCTCTGGTGCGTGGGTCGCACGGGCAATTTTGCACAGGCCGTCCTCCTAGCCGCAAACCTCGGCGACGACGCCGACACGACCGCCGCCATCACCGGCCAACTCGCCGGCGCGCTCTACGGCGCTACCGCTATCCCGGCCGAGTGGAAGGCCTTGCTGGCCGAGGATGTCGAGATCGAGGCCGCCACGAAGCAGCTCTTCGCGGTCAGCTAACTGCGCGAGGATTCTTCGCCTATTCGCCAATCGAGGCTGGCAGAACCTGCCGGCGATACAGCGGTTCATCAGCGCGCCAAGGTCCTCGTTCGTCGCGGACCAGCGGAACGCCGCAGGTCTCGCAAAGAGCTGCATAGCCGCCGTGCTTGCCATGCGACATCGACGGCGCAGATGGCCGGTGTCGGCGAAGGAGGCACAGCAGCGACATGAACGGAGAATAGGCCTTTGCGGATGGCTTGTCAGCGAGAGAGCGATGAACGGGGCACCGCCGCTAGCGGCTCCACCGTCAGTCGCGCAACATCTCGAAGCCGGGAATTCCCAGAACATCGGCAAGCTTCTCGATCGTGTCGAGCGAGGCGCTGTAGACCTCGCGCTCGAGCGCGCTGATGTAGGTGCGATCGAGCCCAGCCGCGTCCGCGAGCGCCTCTTGGGAGAGGCCACGCTCGCTGCGCAATCGCCTGAGGTTGGTCGCAAATGTCCGCCGTAACATGGGCGGTATGTCGTTGTTCCGCCGACTTTACATCCACGGAGTATACTCTACAAATCAGCTCTGATGCAGCGCTCCTTGGGGAAAATAGATAATGCAGATGACCCTTTCCGTGCCCTGTCCGACTTGCAAGGCTGAGGTGGGAGAGACTTGTTATGATGCCGAGCATGACTGGGTTGCCACGCACGCCAATCGTCTCATTCCAGATGCAGTCGAGGTCCATTTGATCATTAGCACAGGACTGGCCTACCACCTCGCCCGAACGATCGACACGACCGAAAAGGGTACTGATCCAAGCCTTGTGGCTGAGTTGCATGAGGTCGCCATTGCCTTCGCCCATGCGAGTGAAAAGGTCTGGAACAGGTCCGAGCAGACCCAACAATGAAATCGGCTGCAATCCATCTCCCCACCCACGCTCGCCTCGAACACATCTCATGAGCCCGCGCAAAAAGGCCAAGGTCACCATCCTGGGCTTCAATGTGGCGGCGGCAGCGCTGGTCGGTACATGGTACTGGCGATCACCGGTCGCGACGATTGCCGCGATCCGTCAAGCCGCCATTGAGGAGGACGCGGTTGAACTTGCCAAGGGCGTCGATCTTGCCGCGCTGCGCGATCAGATGCGCCTTCGCGTTGGGCGCAGCGGGAGTGCATCTGACGGCCAGAACAGTCCAATCGGCATGGCGCTCGCCAGCGCAATGGTGGATTCGACATTCGATCTTGGCGCGGTGCAGCGGACGATCCTGACCGGCAGCCCTTACGCTGCGCTGGGCGCGGGCTCGGATGAACCTGTGGGCTGGACTGTTTCGAGCCGCGGCATTGACGTTTTCCGGGCTCGGATCGCCGCGAACAGCGACAATCCGATCGAGCTCATGTTTCGGCGCGACATTCTGCGTTGGAAGCTTTCCGGCATCAAAGGCATTCCTGATCCCGCCGCGCTGCGAGAAGAACAAGATGCTCGCAGAGACCTCGTCTTGAACTTCCCGGCGAACCGGCAGGACCGCCGCGTCATGCCGAACGGAGCCGAGTTCTTCAGCGTCAGCGGAACGATCACCAATGTTGGCGACGTCGCACGAGAGCTGGGAGCAATCGTCGTGACGCTTCGCGACCGATCCGGACGCCGGCTATCCAGCCTGGAGATAACGCCACCGCGGTCGCGCCTGGAACATGGCGAAACCACCGAGGTCAACGAGGCCTTCACGGATATTCCAGTCGAAGCTACGACGGCAGAGATTTCTTGGAAGCCGCGCCAAGGGATAGCATCGCCAGTTACGGCTCGTTTTAATATACGTTCACAGTTCAATGACCTGCCATAGGCCATCTCGTTAATGTGACGCAAAGTCACGTTCACCCACGTTCATATCGAACCCAGATCTGGAAAAGCGATGAAGCGGATAACCTACGTTGCTGTGATCGAGGAGGGAGACCGCGGCTTCGGGGCTTATTTTCCTGATCTGCCCGGCTGCGCTACCGCAGGCGACACGATAGCTGAGACAATCGCTCTGGCGAGCGAAGCACTGCAACTGCATGTTCTTGGAATGCGCGAGGATTGCGAAATTCTGCCTGAGCCGACCGGCCTCGATGATATCCCGATGGACCCCGAAGTACGCGAGATAAAGCGCGAGCTGATTACGGCCGCGATTCACGAATAACTTCGGACGCTAGCTTCTTCAAAGCAGACAGCCATGTTGGACGATCCGGAACGTCGCCTTTCAGCAGCGCTGCCTGGGATATCGGACGTTTCAGACGCCGCAGGGCCGACCGTTAACATCCCCCGCCGCACGAGCCCGAATTCACTGCTGCTGGGCATTTCAAAAGATGCTAGAGCCGAGATGAACAGAAAAGGGATGGTATGGGGGCGGATGACGTACTGGAATGACAAGGTTGCCGACGCGACACAGCTGCGGCTGTTCGTCCCCGGCGATGGCTGGCGTGCGTTCAAGGACAAGATGAACGCGGAAGGCGATCGTGTTGAAGAGCCGGGCACGCAGCGCGCAGTTGAAAGCAGTCTCTTAAACGTCCTCAATGCTACGAACGTTGTCGTTCTGACCGGAACGGGGTCTTCGTTCGCCGCTTCCAACCCGGCAGATAAGCTCACGCCAGCCGGCATGTGGGATGTGTGGAAAGCTGTGGAAGCCAAGGTCGGCGCTGAAGCCTTCAAGGCTGTGTGCGATACGTTCGCCAGCGCTAAGATCGAAGACAATATTGAGCGGCTGCTGACGCTGTGCAAACTCTATCTCGAACTGCACGAGACGGCCGTGGAGGATTCCACCTATCAGAGAATTGACGGGTTCGTGAAGGCGGCCGAGAAGGCGATCCTCGCCCGTGTCGACTTCGTCGATCGGACCACCAATCTCGATGCGCACGCCAGCCTCATCCAGAAAATCGGGCGTCGCGGCGTTCGTAAGGCGCGCTCGAAGCTGTTCACGACCAACTATGATCTCTGCTTCGAGGAAGCAGCCCGCCGGCATCGTTTCACCATCATCGACGGTTTCTCGCACGGCCTCGATCAGGTCTACGACCGCAGCCACTTTGAGTTCGACATTGTCCGTCGTTCGGGTCAACGCGACGCGCCCGACTATATCGAGAATGTTTTCCATCTCTATAAACTGCACGGCTCGCTCGACTGGCGCAGACAGGCATCGGACATTTTCCGCTCGCGCGGCCCCGAGGGCAATCCGGTCCTCATCTATCCCCGCTCGAGCAAATATCAGGAAAGCTTCGAAGCGCCCTATCTCGACATGATTGGCGCATTTCAGGCGGCGTTGCGCGAGCCCGACACGGCGGTGCTGATATCGGGGTTCGGGTTCAACGACGATCATATCAGCCGACCGATCCTGTCAGCGGTGGAAGCCAATATGTCGCTTCGGCTAGTGATCTGCGATCCCGCCTTCATCCCCTCGGCAGATCTGGACGGAGGAGATCAGTCGCTGACAGCGGTGGCGGAACCCCAAAACCAGTTCCTGGCGGCGTTCAAGGACATGGTGGCCGGGGGCGATGCGCGAATCCATCTGATCAACGGTCGCTTCCAGGACTTGGTCCCGGCCTTGCCCGATCTGATCGGCGAGACCGATCGCGAACGGCATATGCAGCGTGTGCGCACGCTCAGGAACGGCATGGACGTCAAGGCGTGATGCGCGTCAATCCGATTAATCCCGATCGCTACATCGGCACGATTACGCAGGTGACGGCCTCGTATGTGCATATGAATTTGCCCAACGCCGCAGCGGTGCCGGAACGGCGCGGGCTTTCGCTGGGCGCGGTCGGCGATTTCGTCTTCGTCGACTGCGAGCGGTTTCAGATCCTGGGTAGGATCGTCGAGACGAAAATACCCGATGCCGAGCGGCTCACGGTTGAGCCGTCGCTCGGGACGACGGCAGTCACCAATCCGATCGGTCGTGTGCAGCTCCTCGCCGCGGTCGAGCAACGCTCGAACAAACTGCGGCGCGGCTTGCCGGATTTTCCGAGAATCGGCGACGGGGTGTATCTGGCCGAGCCGAGCCAGTTAGCCACGCTCATCCGCAATGCAGTCGCGAATGAGGACGAGCTGACGTTGAGCATTGGCCGAATCGATGCCGCCGACGGCGTCGATGTTTGCCTGCCGCCGGAGAAAATCTTCGGTCGGCACTGCGGTGTGTTCGGTGCCACCGGCGGCGGCAAAAGCTGGACGGTCGCCACGCTGGTACAACAGCTTAAGAAAGCCGGTGGCCGCGCGATCGTCCTCGATCCCACTGGCGAGTTCGCCGACATGGGCAATGTCGACGATGTCTTCGTCTTCGATGCGGCCGTCGGCGCCGCGAAGTTGGTCCACTTCCCCTATCGCCAAGTCACCGAGGACGATCTGTTCTCGCTGTTCCGGCCATCAGGTCAGAGTCAAGGTCCACGGCTACGGGAGGCGATCAAGAGTCTCAAGCTCGTCACGGCGGTCGGTGCGGCGGTGCCTCAGGGTTTGATCATCAATAACGGCCTGATTGAGAAGGCAGGGCGGCAACGGGCGCCTTATTTCAACGCACTCCACGCGCATGCCGCCCAGCTGCATGATCCGGCGTGCGCGTTCGACATCGCGAACCTTGCCGAACAGGTTAAGAATGAGTGCGTCTGGGGCAGCGCGCAGAACAATGCCGGCGCGTTCGGCAATACCGATCAGAATTCACTCGGCTATTGTGAATCCCTGATTGCACGGATCAACACCCTTCTCGCGTCACGCGAACTCGAATGCATTTTCGCGACGCGCGGTACGTCGCTCGTCGCGGAACTCCGTGCATTCCTGGCGGATGACAGCCGGGATATCGCGGTCATCTCGTTTAAGGACGTGCGGTTCGAGCACAATACGCGCGAAATCCTGCTCAACGTGATCGGTCGCTTCCTACTGGCGGAGGCGCGTGGCGGCGCGTTCAGGACATCACCGCTCGTCGTTTTCCTCGACGAGGCGCATCAGTTTCTCGGACGCTCAGTCGGCGACGATTATAGCGCGGTGAAATTAGATTCCTTTGGTTTAATCGCAAAGGAAGGTCGCAAATATGGCCTGACGTGCGTTCTCGCCACCCAGCGTCCACGCGACATCCCGCAGGATGTCATGAGTCAACTCGGTACGTTGTTTGTCCATCGCCTGACCAACGACCAGGATCGTGAGACGGTCGAGCGGGCCTGCGGTGATCTCGATCGCGGTGCCGCGCAGTTTGTTCCGATGCTGGCGCCGGGCGAAGCCGTCGTGATTGGCCCGGATATTCCTGCCCCCGTTCCGCTGTTCATCCACCCGCCGGAATATCCGCCAGACTCAAAAGGCCCAGAATTTCAGAGCTTCTGGAAAGCGCGGCGCGCTCGGGCTACTCTGGCTTCAGCCCAGGTCCCTGCGAATGCAAACGTTGCACAAATTGCAGCGGAGCCCGCTAACGTGCCTACCGCCGCAGCAGCTATCGCCGCTCTAGCTGCCCCCACGCCGAACCCGCAGTTTGATGGCGATTTTGACGACGAGGTTCCGTTCTAGGCGGAACTACGCCCACGGACCGCGCGCCGGCTTCGATTGTTGGTTTGCATGGCCAGACGACTTCGAGCACGAGTGGCGAGATAAGCTTTGAGACATATTATAAACGTACCCAATCTTTGCAGGTAGACGGCGACGGGGTAGATTAACGGATGCCGATCAAAGACGATTTGTTGAGGAAGGGCTACCTTCCTGAAAATCTTCCGCCGACATTTACGACGGAGGCGCTTGGCATTTACCTGGCACAAAAACGCACTTGGTATTCCCAGTCTCGCGATCCAGTTCGCGCGGCTACCTACAACGCATCGAAGCGCGGAATGACGCGACGAGTTTTTTCACTCGTGCATCCTGAAACCGGCCACGATTTAGCAGAGTTTATTTCAAATCGGGAAATTGAACTCAGTCGGTTCTTCCAACAAAGTCAGTTTAGCCTATCTGTACCGCGCGTGACGCCCGATGGTGAGCGCGCCGTCGAAATCGCGACGCATTCAGAGTTGGAGTCTGCCCGCCTTGGGAGGCTCGCGCCTTACCGTTTCGTCGCAAAGACGGACATCTCACGATTTTACCATTCGATCTATACCCACTCGATTCCTTGGGCCTTTCACGGTAAGGCGGCTTGCAAAGCCGATCGGCGCGCGAACTCGGCCAACCTCTTCATGAACCGGCTCGATCTCATCCTTCGAGCTGGGCAAGATGGGCAGACAATCGGGATCCCAGTTGGGCCCGACGCCTCCCGATACATTGCCGAGGTGATCTGCACCGCTATTGATCAAGAATTTGTCGCACGTGGCGGGGCCGCCGGGTGCGCGGTCTTGCGCCACGTGGATGACGTATGGATCGGCGCTAACTCACACGCCGAAGCTGAGGCGGCACTCTATAAATATCGTGAGGCAATTCGAGCGTTCGAACTCGACATCAATGAGACCAAGACGCACATTTATTCCGAGAGCTTTCGCTTTTCCGATAGCTGGCCCACCGACGTTGCTTCCCGAATTGAGTTTGCTCTTGCCTCTCCCTCTAGACGCGTATCAGAACGCCTGCGTGCCGCACTCGAACACGCATTCGCTCTCGCAGCGGCGGGCGGTGACGATGGCATTCTGAAGTACACCCTGCGCTATTTGGACAAGTCCAATCTGCCTGCTGCGCAGTGGGAGGTGGTCGAGCCATTTCTAAAGCGCGCCGCAGTACATTATGGGCACACTATCGATTTCGTGGCACGCATCCTTGTATGGCGACACCTCGCCAAACGCGACCTCGACATCCAAGCATGGGGTAGCATCCTTGCTACACTGCTTGACCGACATGGCCGCCTTGGGAACGATGGTGAGGTCTGCTGGGCTCTCTATGCTGCCTTGCGCTTAGGCGTTCCGATCCCGCTCTCCATCGCTTCAGAGATTTCGAAAAACTGCGGTGCTATCTCAATCGTGGCATTACTGTCTGCCGCGCAAATAGGCCTTGTCGATCAGGCAATTTTTGGTGAGGTAGAGAATCTCATTATCGCGGAAGATGCCTCTGGCCCTTACTGGCCGCTATTCCTCGAGTGGCGGGTAAGAGGGTGGCCAGAGGGAATCTTTCTCGTTCCGCGCAATGCGTTGATCGAGGAACTTATCGGTCAAAACATCTCCATCTTCGATGCTACTCAACTGCCATCCGTTTTCCGCGACCTCGACGAAGATGAATTCGGCGACGTTGAGCATGCAATCGAAGAGCGTAGCAGCTACGACGATGAAGGCGACGAGGATGACAACGAGGAAGAGGAGGAAATCGAAGTCGATTTCTGAGCAAAGCGCTCACCATTCGCCGCCTTGGCCGACTCCCGCGCTGGAAAGGTTCTACCGTTTCAAAGTCGACTTGCATGTGACGCCGAGCCACCTCGACTTCGATCGAACTCCGTCGAGCGCCGCACCCCGCCGCAAGAGGCCCCTACGCGCCCTTCTCCTCATTCTTTGGAGACGACTCTATCGTAGCGCTATAGCGTAGACGTAGTGCTCATCTTCATCGTAAGCATACGCCGAGGGCCGCGGCAAAGTTAGGTCAGGCGGCGAGATCGACCTTATCGGTCCGCCAGTTCCACGGGAGCAATTCGTTGATCCGGCTAATGGGATGGTCGGCGATGCGGGCGAGCACGTCGGCGAGCCATGCCTGGGGATCGACGTCGTTGAGGCGACAGGTCTGGATCAGCGAGAACGCAACCGCGGCCCGTTGACCACCGCGGTCGGAGCCGCAGAATAGCCACGACTTACGTCCCAGGGGTACACAGCGCAGCGATCGTTCGGCGGCGTTGTTCGATAGGCAGACTCTGCCGTCGTCGAGAAAGCGGGTGAACGCACCCCAGCGGCGCAGCATGTAGTTGATCGCCTTGGCGAGATCGTGGTTGCGCGAGATTCGGGCGAGCTGTGCGTTCAGCCATTCGTGGAGCTCGGCTATCAGCGGCGCGCTGAGTTCCTGGCGGGCCGCGAAACGTTCGACCGGGCTCTGGCCGTTGATGCCGCGCTCGATCGCAAACAGGGCATCGAGCTTCTGCACGGCCTCGAGCGCGATCGGATAGACGAGCCCGGCCTTCTCGCCGCGGCTCTTCTTGCGCGCCGCGCCATCGACGTCGGCCAGCTCGAAGAATTTTCTCCTGGCATGCGCGAAGCATCCAGCCTCGAGGATCTGCCCCGGTTGCCGGTTCGGAGCGTATAGCTCGTTGTAGCCGCCATAGGCGTCCGCCTGCAGAATCCCGGACCAGGCAGCAAGATGGTGCCTCGGGTGATCGCCGCGCCGGTCGCGCGAATAATAGAAGATGGCCGAAGGGGGATCATTGCCACCGAAGGGCCGATCATCGCGAACGTAGTCCCACAATCGCCCTGTGACGGTCTTGCCCTTGGCCAGGATCGGCACGGTGGTGTCGTCGCCGTGCAGGCGCTCGGCGGCCAGGGTGTGGGCCTCGATCAACTGGTAGATGGGCGTCAGCGCGAGACAGGCCGCGCCGATCTGGTCGGCGAGCGTCGAGACGCTGAGCGGCACGCCTTCGCTGGCAAAGCGCTCGGCCTGACGGTGAAGCGGCTGATGCTGGCCGTACTTATCGAACAGCAGCATGGCGAGGAAGCTGGGTCCGGCCCAACCGCGCGGAGTGACGTGGAAGGGCGCGGGCGGCTGGGTGATCTTCTCGCAGTCCCGGCAGGCGAACTTCTCGCGCACCGTCTGGATCACCTTCCACGAGCGCGGGATCACTTCGAGCGTCTCGGTCACATCCTCGCCGAGCTTCGACAGGCGGTTGCCGCCGCAGGCCGGGCACGAGCACGGCGCAGGGACCACGACGCGTTCGCGCGGGAGGTGATCAGGGAACGGCTTCCTGACCGGCTTCTTGCGCTCGAACGCAGTGATGGTTGACGTCTTCGCCGCGGCAGCTTCGGCGGCGAGCTCGTCCTCGGCCGCGTCAGCTTCGAGATCTTCGAGCTCGAGCTCCATCTGCGCCAGCAGTCGCTCGGTGCGTTCGGCGCTGGGGCCATACTGCTCGCGCCGCAGCTTGGCGTTCTGCAGCTTGAGATGCGCAATCATCGCTTCGGCGGCACTCTCCCGAGCACGGGCATTGGCCAGTTCGGCCTCCGCTTCATCCGCTCTCTGGGTCGCAATCGCGAGCAACGCCTGAAGCGCTTCGATGTTGTTCGGAAGGGGCGAAACGGCGGCTTCCACGGCCTTGAGTGAATCATCGCCGCCGCTCACGCGCAAGCCGAAAATGGGCTAATCCAAAGCTATCCGGCGCTTTGCGGACGCCAGGAATATTGCGGGTTCCTCCAGTCGATCCCGTCGAGCAAGCAGGCAAGCTGTGAACTCGTCAGCGACACCACACCGTCCTTCGCCGAGGGCCATATGAAGCGGCCCTTCTCGAGCCGCTTCGCGTAGAGCGAAACGCAGTTCAGCGCAGCTACATGCCGATCCCATCATGCCAAATGATCTTCACCAGCGTGCCGCTGCGGCCCCGGAAGACCCAGAGATCGCCGGCAAACGGGTCCTTCAGGAAGTGCTGCTGCACCATCGCAGCAAGGCTCTGCATCCCGCGACGCATATCGGTGTGCCCCATCGCAATCCACACCCGTGCGCCTGCAGGGATCATCGCATCGCCCTCAACGCGGCCACGGCTAACGCCGGCGGCGTTGATGCGGAAATCCGCAACCGCCGACCATCGGTCAGTTCCAGCACGATCGCGGCCTCCGCTTCGTTAGGAGCGACGGGGACAGCGGCCGGCTCCGCGGCATCATCGATCACCGCAGGAGCAAAGGCTGCCTGCGCGCGGCGCAAAGCCGTCCGCCGCCACTGATAAATGAGGCTACGAGAAATGTCGTAGCGCCGAGCAACGTGCTGAACCTTGGCCCCCGGCGAAAACGCCTCTCGCAAAATCTCAAGCCGCTCCTCATCCGACCAATCCCGGCGGCGACCCGCCCCCGTCAGCACCGTTACCTGCGTCATGGCTGTCCTTAAGCGCGTCCTTGTGTGCGACCTTAAGGACGTCTTCAGCTCACAGCCCAACCTCGACAAGCGGCTCAGGCCGGACGGTTACTCTTCATCGGGCGTGGCCCGCCATTTGCCGCCGTTTGGTGCTCCGAAACCGCCCTGCCTACGCCAGCGTGGTACAGTTCACTCGCCTGAACTCACCTCCCGTTCCGCCTCATGGCAGCTTCGCGACCCGGTCTTTCGGGTTATTTGTTTGCCAGCCTCTTTACCAACCGTTGTTAAAGCGTCACGGCTCCGTCCAGTCGATGAGGGAGGATTGGATGGGCCTGACCAACACAAGAATACAGCATGCAGTAGGTCAAGGTTTTTTCCACGCCGCGGAGCTTCATGAGGGAAGTACGCTGCGACTTCGATACGTTTATGACTGTGGAGCGATGACGAAATATCAGGCTGCTCGTTCAAATCGCATCAAAGGGTATCTCAAGTCGATTGGAGCCCGCTCAAAGCTCGATCTTCTTTTCATTTCCCATGTCCATGCCGACCACCTGAACGGCTTGACCCAACTTCTCGACATCAAGAAGGGCGTTGCGGTCGATACGATCGTATTGCCATTCTTCAATGTTGCCGATCGCCTGATCGCCTATGCGCGCGACGCCATCGAAGACCCTGCAACGCTGCTTGATGACTTCTATCGGGAGTTCGTGATCGATCCGACAACGGCGCTGTCGGGATTTCGTCCACGTCAGATACTTTTCATGGCTCCCGGTGGTCCGGACAGTCCCGGCGCCCCGGATCTGGACGGCGGGAGGCCCGAAGGGCCTGAAGGCCACGACATACAAGGACTGCGCGACGAAAAGGGTCAGGTGACTTGGAAGCCGCTGGGCCGGGGATGGGTCAATTCTCCGAACGGCAGACTCCGGGCAGAGTCGGCGCTTCCCGGCCCGATCGTCGTCACTCTACCCGACAGCGTTGGGCTGGTTTCACCTAGCATTGATCCCAACCTGGGATTGTGGCTTCTCTCCCCCTTTGTCGATCCGGCGGTTGACGCACAGCAGGCCGTGTTTTTCCGCGCTCTCCTAAAGGCGCTCAACCACGGCGTTTCTGCCAAGGCCAAGATAAAGGCTGCGGCCTTGAAGCCCTGGCTGGCCGTGCCGGCCAATCTGCGGGATCTCGTTACAAATCGGGTGGGTGACCTGACACAGGCATATTCTGCCCTCTCGAAGAACCTCAACATCACCTCGATGTGCCTGTATTCTGGACCGCTCCCCGACGGCGTCGTTCGACCGGAGGGACATTATGGGACATTCGGCACCTGGAACGCGCAGGGCAAGGGCGGAATAGCCTGGCTGGGAACGGGGGACGCAGCGCTGAAGGAAAAGGCCCGACGAAAGCGCTTTCTCGCGCATTATCGCAAGCTCCTCGACGAAGTCGTCACGCTGACCGTCCCGCACCACGGATCGGAAGGCAATTTCGACGTCGAACTCCTTACCAAAATAGACCCTAGCTTCTGCATAGTTGCCGCCGATGCCATCGGGACATGGAGGCACCCCGGCACGGCGGTAGTGCAAGCCGTCGCATCCCATGGCCTCTTCCTGTCGGTCGTGACTTCCGACCCCAAGTCATGCGTGCGCGAAGAGGTCGTGATCGGCTGAAGGCCGTCCACAAGCGGGAGTGACAAAGTGGAAGATGGCTTGCTCGTTCTCAAGCGTCACATCGACACTCGCAACATCGCGGCGCTGATCGAGCGAACTGCGCGTTGGGTGGACCCAGAGACCTTCAGGCTCCTGCCGGTATGGTTTCCCGAGTTTGCGCGGCGTGGCGCACTTTACAACGCGAACTGGTCAATTCGCCGGCAAAACACCAACCGCCAGTCAGGTGACGTCACCAACAAAATCGAGGGAAATACCCAGGCGAACAAGGCGTTATGCGAGGCCATGGGCATCACTCTCAAAGAAAGGCCGCACTGGACGTGCTGCCATATCTGGGGCGTCGACGATCCCACCTTCGTGAAAGCCAACTCGGTCGTGCAGGATCATCGCTTTTTCTCCTGCATCGCCAACATGGTCCTTCTGCCGACGCCGCTGAAGGCATTCACCGATGTTATGCCTGAGGTGAAGGCAATGCTTCGCCGGTGTTCCGGAGACCTCTTCGGCTGGTCATGCGATCACCCCGATCTGCTGCCGCAGACCGGGGATGCCTTCGATCCCGCCGACTATCCTGAGAGTTGGAGGGACGCTGCGTCGGGTTCGGTGCCCGGAATAGCCCCAATCAACGACAAGATCCGGGCCAAGGCGCGAAATCGCAAGGCCGCGATTGCCCGCGATCTCGAAAACGCAGGCGAATACTACCCCCGAGAGAAAGTTCGGGACGCGCTCTCTTATTGGAATATCGTGCTGTAAGGTCATGCCATCCTCGAATACTCCCGTGGCGTTGCTCATGCTGAATTTCGATTCCCGTCACGCTCACTTGTAGCTTAGCTGTCGTTGGAGCACGGGGTGGCGGCTTGACCGGGGCCAAGGGCCGGCTCCGCCGGCGTCGATGTCGAAGGAAAAAGGAAGGGGGGCGCCGAATGGAAGTAGACGAAGTTGCTGGCGACTTAGCGCATTCCGAAGCCTGGGCTGGCCTCATCGATGGCGACTATGATCGCGGCGTGGTGCGGATCGCCACTCTCACTCGCGACCGCACCAATTATCTCCTATTCGCTTCAGTCGAACTCTTGCCTCCTGAGATACCGAGCCCACCAAACGGCGCTCAGGCAATGAATTGCGATCCCGGTCGACTCTATATGTCGAGGAATGTGCTGCCGATATCCGCAGCGCTCGACTGGTATCAGGCATGCTGGAATGCGCCGACGCAAGCGCATCCCGGCGCCCCGGCTGATATCTCACTGGGCATCTTGTCTCCCGAGCCCTCGGTCCGTCGCTTCGTCCTGCGCGATGACGTCCCTTTCTCGCCGGCCTGGCATGTGATGCCCCGGCTCCACCGGCTCGTATCGATGCAGCCGCTTCCAGCGCCGATCGTGGAAATGACCGAAGGCATGACGAGCGTTGAACGGTATCGGCGCGCCCGGTCTTGGCTGCTCGAAAGGCTGCATTTCGACCTGCTGGCTCACGACGACTGGCTTGGCGGAATCGGACTTGTCGCTCCCAATCCGCTGCTGGGCTCCAGCCGAACGAGGATTTCGACGCGCGGCTACGGCGCGGAGACGGTCACCGTTGCGGGCCGTCCCCGTCGCGGCGCCACGCTGGACGGACTGAAAATTATCTTCCACGAGCGGCGCGTCGCAGGAGCGGGGTTTCATGCCGAACATGTGACGGACGCATTCGGCGCGGCCAGCGCGTTGATCACCGGCGGCGTCGAAGAACTTGGCCACCGGATCGTCTGCCCGCGGCGAGGCTTGTTGCATGACGAACCTCCGGGCTGGTTTTTCCGCAGCTTCTCGATGCAGACCAATGTCCCCATCGGCGAACGCATCGCCAATCCGATGCGCCGCCGACGTTCCACTGTTGCGGGGCCCCTCGTCACTTCAGTTTGGCGCCCACCAGAAGTGCAGCAACCCGTCGTAACGACGTCGCCGGTCATGCGCCTCGAGCAACTCCAGCGACTGCGCCAGGATCGATTTGGCGAATATCGCGCCCTTCAGGCGCGGGGGGACCGGGATGACGTGCGCGTTCTTGAAAATGAGCGTGAGGAGGCCGTTCTCTTTATCCGACGGCTCGTTGCGCGCGCGCGTCGCCGGATATTGCTGGTGGATCCCTATCTCGTGGCCGCTGACTTGCAGGAATTCACCTACGCAGCCGAGCAACAAGGCGTTGAAATCCAGGGGCTGATCAGCCCGCCTAAGCGATATTATACGCGAGCGAGCAGCGAAGTAGGGGCGACCATGCTAACCGGCGAGGAGCTCGTCGCGCAGATCGTTGCCATGAGAGAGCCGGCTCTCGGTTTCGGCAAGATCGACGTGCGCGCGACGACGCAAAGAGGTTTGCACGACCGGTTTCTTTGTGTCGACGACGACCTTTGGCATTGCGGCCATTCGTTCAACGGTGTCGGGACAGGTGACGTCAGCGTCATGTCCCGCGTGACGAGGCCCGCCGAGCTTCTCACGCTTCTCGACGAGATCTTCTCCGCCGCCGGTTCGTTTGAGGATTGGTGGTCGCGCCGGCCACAGTCGCGACCGCGCACGATACGCGATCGCGTCGCCGATCTGCTCCGCCGTGCCGCGAGCGCAATAGGCGGTTCAAGCGGGTCGAAAGACGCAGGCGGCGACGATGTCTGACACACACATGGATACCCTACTCTTGGCAGAGCCCGATTGTGAGGCAGCCTTGGCGGCGGCACTCACATGGCTCTCTGCATCTCCCTGGCCGCGCGCAATTCTTCCATGCCATATCAAGATCGGATCGTACGCCGACTATGCGTGCAGCTTGCGCGACGCGCTGGCGGCGAAGGGATTGAGCGAGTGGGCCGCGCGCTTCGCCAACTTCTCGGGTGACCCCGAAGGCGGTGGCTCGCTATGGACCGACCCCCTTGTCGTGGCGCTGCTCGACGAAGTGGGACTTCAGGTGGCCGCCCAAGGGACCCATCCACAGTTGTTCGCAGTGGTCGACGACGTTTGGGAGATGTCATCGACGCAAGCGGCCCCCCCCACCCAGACTCTGATCGCTCGTCTTGCCGATGCGCCGGACGATCATCCACTCGTTGCACGGCTGGCAAGCCGCATCGCTGAAATCTCGTCTCTGCCGTCAGTCCGGCTGAGCGAAAGGCGCGGGAGTCGGTTGAGGACGCGCGATCTGTGGCCGGGTCCGAATGAGTTGCCGATCGATCGCCGCTGGGCCTTCAGGGTCGTCAGCCATCTTTGGCCTCAGCGTTTTATGAGCATGCTCGACGGTACGCCCGCGATGGTCGCCCATGCCTCGGTGATGGCGTGCAAGCCGTTTGATCTGGTGACGCTCGAAAATCTTCTGGGCGACCAAAATGCGCCCGGCGGCGCCGCATCGGGCCAGCCAGCATCGCCAGCGGTCTTCGCCTTGCTCGCCGAAGTCGCGCCGCTTGTCGCCGAACTTGTGGGCACATCCGGGAAGCCGGCAGCGACCGCAGCAATCCAGCCCCTGTTGGCGCGACTGGCGTCGCGACCGGACTGGCCATGGCTGTCACGGGCGTGGCTGCAGCAACTGATCTGGCACGGGAGCGACCGGCTGCCGTGTCGCTTGCAGGAGGAGAGTGATTGGCCAGCAGCGCGGAGCCTGCTGATCGATGCACTAGCGGCTTCGGCACCGCCGGTATCTGCCGGCGTTCAAGAGTGGATCATGGAGGAAGAGCCGCTCTGGCGCGTCGATCGGGTTCTGGCTGAAACCGCCGTCCTGACTGCAGGCGGCGCCCATGAAGACGCCGGGAAGCTGCTTTCGAATGGGATTGTCGCGCAGCAGGTCACCCAGACCGCTCGCGACCAGGCGATCTGGACGGGCAGGCCCGAGGCCAACATCGTGGGTGCCGCGATCGCGAACGTCCCTGATCCGGTCGCCTGGTTTACCCAACTATGGAAGCAAACCTACGAAGTGCGCGAACGCGCATGGTTCAGCCACACAGACTCCTATGAAAGCCCCGCCGATGCGGCACTCGCATGGGGCCTGACCGGTCTGAACAGCGTGGCCGACATCGGCGTCCAAAACGCATACTGGCAGGCGATCTCGGAGGCGCTGGTCGAACGTATCGTCACCGACCCCCGCGGCGATGTTCCTTCAGACCTGCGCGACATCATCTATCGCGCGGCGGTGTTCGTCGGCACCAAGCTGAATCTTGGCGGCGCCATCGCGCTGGACGATCTCGCGCGGATCGTCGGTCCGTTGATCCAGCCGACATCTGGCTTCCTGCAAATTGTCGGCACCATGCTTGTTGCCGATGGAGAGGGCCTTGTTGCGGACCTGAGCCAGACTGCTGGTTGTACAGCGTTCACAGAGTGCTTGTCGCGGGCCCTCGCCGTGGACTTTGGTCCGGGCGACCAAATCACTCCGGAACTTATGGCCTCGCTTCGAGCATTGCTCGGAGACCTTCGATCGTCTGGTTGATGGACGGCGATCGGGCGTATCATAGTGCCACAGCGTAGATGTGTAGCCATCCGGTGAAAGCCGCGGCGTAGCGCGGATCAGGTGGTGATCGAGCGCTGGGTTGGCTGTCAGTTCCATGGCAGCAGCACGTCGAGTTGGCGGGCCGGATGCTCAGCAATGCGAGCGAGCACGTCCGCGAGCCAGGCCTGCGGATCGACGTCGTTGAGGCGAGCGGTCTGGATCAGTGTGTAGAGGATGGCCGCGCGCTGGCCGCCGCGATCGGAGCCGCAGAACAGCCAGGCCTTCCGACCAAGGGGCACGCAGCGCAGAGCGCGTTCTGCCGCGTTGTTCGTGAGGCAGACCCGGCCGTCGTCGAGGAAGCGGGTGAAGGCCTCCCAACGCCGCAGCATGTAGTTGATAGCCTTGGCGAGGTCGTGGTTGCGCGAGAGCCTGGCGAGCTGGGTGGTGAGCCAAGCATGGAGCTCGGCCATCAGAGGTGCGCTCAGTTCGCGGCGCACCGCGAGCCGGTCGGTAGCGTCTTTGCCGTTGATTGCACGCTCGACGTCGAACAGGGCATCGATCCGCTGCACGGCTTCGAGCGCGATCGGGTAGATCATGCCGGCATGCTCTCCGCGACTCTTCTTGCGGGTCGTGCTGGCAACGTCGGCCAGCTCGAAGAACTTGCGCCTCGCGTGGGCGAAGCAGCCGGCCTCGAGCACTGGCGCCGGCAAGCGACCGGGAGCGTAGAGCTCGCCGTAACCGCCATAGGCATCGGCCTGCAGGATCCCTGACCACGACACGAGATGCGCCCTTGGATGCTCGCCGCGGCGATCGCGCGAGTAGTGGAACAGCGCCGCGGGCGGATCGGCGCCGGCGAACGGCCGATCATCGCGCACGTAGACCCAAAGTCTGGCCGTATCAGTCTTCACCTTGGCCATGACCGGCACGGTCGTATCGTCGCCATGCAATCGCTCGGCGGCGAGGACGTGCGCCTCGATGAGGCGATAGAGCGGCATCAGCGCAAAGGCGGCGGCACCGACCTGGTCGGCAAGCGTCGAGGTGCTCAGCGGCACGCCCTCGCGGGCGAAGCGCTCGGCCTGGCGGTTGAGGGGTTGGTGCTGGCCGTACTTCTCGAACAGCAGCATGGCGAGAAAGCTGGGGCCAGCCCAGCCACGCGGCACAACGTGGAAGGGCGCCGGTGGCTGTGTGATCGTCTCGCAGTCCCGGCAGGAGAACTTCTCGCGCACGGTCTGGACGACCTTCCAGGCGCGCGGGATCACCTCGAGCGTCTCGGTGACGTCCTCGCCGAGCTTCGACAGCCGGGTGCCGCCGCAGGCCGGGCAAGAGCACGGCGCCGGCACGACGACCCGCTCGCGCGGCAGGTGTTCGGGAAACGGCTTCCTGGCCGGCCGCTTGCGTTCGAAGGCGGTGACGGTAGCGGTCTTCTCGGCCGCGACCTCGGCAGCCAGATCGTCCTCGGCGGCGTCGGCCTCGAGATCTTCGAGCTGCAGTTCCATCTGGTCGAGCAGGCGGCGAGTGCGCTCGGCGCGGGCGCCGTACTGCTCGCGCCTGAGCTTGGCGATCTGCAGCTTGAGGTGCGCGATCACGGCCTCGGTGGCACTCTCCCGGGCATGGGCGTTGGCGAGCTTGGCCTCGGCCTCATTGGCCCGCTGGGTCGCGCTCGTCAGCAGCGCCTTGAGCGCTTCGATATCGTCAGGAAGGGGCGAAACGGCGGCTTCCATGACCGCGATGGAATCACAGAATGGGGTCTGAATGAAGCCCAAAATGCGCGGGCGACGAAGAAAACGAACGCGTTATCCGGCGCTCTGCGGACGCCAGGAATACTGCGGGTTCCGCCAGTCGATCCCGTCGAGCAGGCAGGCCAGTTGCGAGGCTGTCAGCGACACCATCCCGTCCTTCGCCGATGGCCACACGAACCGGCCCTTCTCGAGCCGCTTGGCGTAGAGCGACATGCCGATCCCGTCGTGCCAGATCAGCTTCACCAGAGATCCGGCGCGTCCGCGGAACACGAATAGATCGCCGCCATGGGGATCGCGCTTGAGGCCCTGCTGGACCAGCAAAGCCAGGCCCTGCATCCCCTTCCTCATATCCGTGTGGCCCATCGCAATCCACACCCGCGCACCCGAAGGGATCATCGCAACGCCTTCAACGCCGAGGCCACCAGCGCTGGTGATGCGGAGGCAAAGATGCTGATCCGCTTGCCGCGCGCCAGGTCGATGACGATCGCCGGTTGCACACCCGCGTGCGGGCCCTCCGCATCCTCGATCATCACGGCCGCGGCGAAACCGGGGGCCGCCAAAGCGTCCGGTTCAGGCTCGGCATGAGCATCGCGCAGCTTCCGTCGCCAAGTGTAGATCAGCGCCGACGAGATATCGTACCGCCGGCAGACCTCAGCGACGCAGGCACCCGGCGCAAACGCCTGGTTGAGGATCTCCAGCCGTTCCTCGTCGCTCCAACGGCGGCGGCGCTCCGGCCCGGAAAACACTGTGATCTGACCCATCGACCGCTCCAAAGCGCACTCTTACGAGCGCACTTAAGACCGGTCGCTCACCTCATCGGCAAGGCGGGGCACGCCGGATGGGTACGTAGATGTAGTGCTCATCATTGTCGGGCGTGGCCCGCCATATCAGATCGGGTGAACGATCGGCAGGTATCAGGTGAATCGATCGACACGTCGAACGTCAGCTATGTTGGCGTTGGTCGCAACGCGCTGCTCTAATGCCACTATGTTGATGATACCACATTGCGAAGCCGCAGGCCCGGATGAATAAGGCACGCCGATGGACCCCACGATAAGAGGCACCGGCACGACCGCAACCGAACGCTCGCTCGCAAAATTGGCCGATAGGACGTTTCTCGATCTGTGGTCCTATCCGAACACCTTCAATGACCGCGATCTGAGCAACGGCCAAGGCAAGGAGCTTTGCGACCTCTTGGTCCTCTGCGGGAATGATCTGCTGATCTTCAGCGACAAGAACATTCGGTGGCCGTCAGGCAAAATCGACTTGGCTTGGCGCCGCTGGTATCGGAGAGCGGTCCAGCACAGCGTGGACCAGATCAAGGGTGCCGAGCGGTGGCTCCGACGCTATCCGGATCGGGTGTTCATCGATCCCGCTTGCCGGACGAGGCTACCGGTTCGGCTCCCCGATCCCGAGGACCTGAGGGTACACGGCATCGCGGTCGTCAGCGGCGCGCGCGAAGCCTGCCGGAGCTACATGAACGACCGAGACGGCGGGCTCATGCTCACCGGGCATCTTCGCGGTGACGAGCACCTTGATCCGATAACGAGGGGACTCCATCCGTTCATGGTCGGAGACGCCAATCCAAACGGCGCCTTCGTGCACGTCATGGACATGGACGCGCTGACCGTTGTCATGCGCGAACTCGACACGATATCGGACTTCGTTGCCTATCTCCGAGAACGGGCTGACGCGATCCGCGACTGCCGAGTGAGCATGGCGGCGAGCGAGGCCGATCTCCTCGCTGCCTACCTGATGTCCGGCGACTCAGAGGGCCGCCCGTTCATCCCGGACATCGCGGACCTCGCGCACCCCCTCGAGCTGGGGATATTTCCCCCAGGACACTACATGGCATTCCGCAATTCGGCGGAATGGCGAGCCCGGCGCGAATTCAACCAAAGCAGCTACGACTGGGACCGACTGATAGGCAGCTTCTCCAAGAACCTGCTCGACGGCACGTCGGTAGCGATAGCCGGAATGCAGCCGGAGTTGCATCTCGCCGAGCGGGCGTTGCGGAAGATGGCGCTCGAACGACGCACCGTCCGAAGAAGCCTCAGCAGAGCGTTTATTGACGCATACTTCAAGGCCGAGAAGGTCAATCAGGATCGTTTCGCGCGCCTGGTGATGCCGCCGGAAGGTGGTGCGGATCCGGAATGCCTCTATCTATTCCTCGTGTTGGCGTTTCGGGGAGAGTGGCTCGTCGAGCACGGTTACGACTACTATCGCGATGCTCGGGGCGGCATGCTGAAGGCCTACTGTCAGGTCGCGCTCATGCAGCACCGGAGCGCGAAGCGGATCGTCGGCATCGCTCTCGACGCGTCGTCCAAGCAGACCGGAAGGGTAGGCCGATCCGAGGACATCATGCTGCTTGAGATTACCGACTGGACCGAAGACCTCATTGCTGAAACGAGGGAGCTGCAAGAGAAAGCCGAGATACTTCTGCCCTCGAGGCTTCGGCCTGCATATCTGAGGCAAAAGAGCTTGGCGGAGATGGACGAGGGTGGGATTTATTCCGGCAACAGGTCAGATCGCAGGGCAGCACGAGCGAAGGCGCGTCGGAAGCGGCCGTGAACTCCGCTCTCAGTCGATACTTTGAACGAAAGGCCGCTTCTAGGGAGCGAGCATCGGGCGTCAAATGTCGGCTAAGTCGGGGGCTCCGTTGATTTCTCACTTTGTCCCGGCAAGCGATGAATGAAATTAGATGCAGCGCTATGAGGTAGGCCATGGCCAAAACTCATCTGGGTCTGCAGGCCTAAAGACCCTTATTATTTCCTGACGCCCAGAGCGTAGGAACCAAAGGCTGCGGAATGTCCCTTCCAGAAGAACCTGAGATTTTACGCCATTTAACAATGTGGAAACGGCGATCACAGGTTCCTTGTTAGGGTATTTCGTGGATTGGACGTTCTGCAGGGCACTTCCAATATCCGCGTCGGGGTGCCGATCGTACTCCTCGACTGTCTCGCAATTGAAATATGGAACTAGGCGAACCTTCCGTATCTCATCATGTGTCATCTCTCCTTCTACGAATTCTCCGAAGAGCATCAGCAGTTTGTAAAAGGTGGATCGATCAGAATGGCCTAAAGCTTGCCTGAGCCGGCGTTTCTCTTCGTCGTCGAGATCGGCGAACGCAACGCCTTGTCTTTCCTTTTCGGCCAAGTCTCGCAAGTCGCTCAGGTATTCCTCAGCGTACCAGTTGGCTGCGCGAGGCGAGTTGAGCTCAGAATAACACCACCGCCCGGCTAAATGCGATGCCGAGATGATATTCTGGGTCACTGGACATCTTTCCAAGCAGGAGTGACATAAGTCCGCGCTATCCAGATTGAGATTGGGCGCGACGGCCGGCTGGGTTCCGTATGCCTGAGCGAAATCAAGAGGCCAAGGCCGACCCGAAGGTTACTCAGATATAACCGCTGTTGGGCAGTCGCTCAGAGCACCTAAATGTCCCTTTTGTCGGATGAACGGATGGCTGGATTCACTCCTCCCGACCGACCTGGCGAACGTCCACTATGTTGGCGGATCACGTCACGGACTTGGTACGATAATCGCTACGTCACCAAGCTGAGCGTCCACGCAAAAGGATACCTGCCACGGCCTCTGCCTTGAGCGAGAGTGCGTCGGAATCAAGCTGTTGAGATTCCCCAATTTCCCGCACGGCATCAACCATGCCCATGAAAATGCGCACCAGTTCCCGCGGATCCGATGGGGGAGTTCCGTCAATCGTCGCGAGGCAATTGATCTCCTTCACCAGCAAATCGATCATCGGGTCACGCAAGGCCCGATCGAGTTCGCGAGCGATCTCACCGGCTTCGCCGATAGAACCCTCCACGAGTCGCCGGGTAGCCATGACCTCTGGATGCTGACTCCAGCGCAACATCGTCCGCGCATAATGGACCAACCGCTCTTCGAGTGTTTTTCCCGTTGTCCAATCGGTTAGTCGGGCGCGTTCGCCCCATTTGCCGGTCCGATCAGTAATTACGGCGCGCAACAGCGCCAATTTGTCGACATGCCGCAGGTAGAGGGTCGTCTTCGTCACACCGGCCCAATTCGCGATGGCCTCCATACTCGTGCCGTTGAACCCATGCGCCAGGAACGCTTTCCACGCCGCTTCGAGAATGCGTGCGTCGATCTCCGCGATTGCCGCGCGGCTTGGGCGTCCCCGGCGCGGCTTGGACGTCTTACCCTCGGCGACGGCTGGGAGGTTCGGCTCTATCATCGCAACTTTCTAAATGGCCGTTCCAGGCGCTTGTTCAGCATCCCGACCGCCGAACTGAAAGCATATCCGATCGAGCAAGGGAAAGTCTTAAATCACTACCAAACTCTCGCGGCTGAATGGCTTGTGCCTCGCTGCGGCACTGCCTTCATCGCAGCTGCGCACGACCAGCGGCGGCTCAGGACCAGTGATGTCAGCACCGTAGCTTTCATAATATACGGTTTAGTCTATTTTAACCAACGCCCGACATATCGCCGCCACCCGCAAAAAATCAGCGGGGCAACATGGGATCAAGTGGGGCATTCATGACGATTTTTAACCGTACCCTTTTCAAGAGCACCGTCTCGCTCGCCGTGATGGCCGTGGCCGCCTATGCGCCGGCCGCCTTCGCTCAGGACGAGGCCAAGCCGACCACCGCCTGGCAGGCCAGCCGCACCAACGACGACGACGCCACGGTGAAAACGGGCGTTGCCAAGGCGCGCGATCCGCTCGACAGCGCCACGTCGACGAGCGTCCTCAAGGACAACGAGGTCGTGAAGCTCTCGGCCCCTTCGCTCGCTGATCTCCTGCGCAACGTTCCGGGCATCCGCGTCGAAGGCGGCGCGGGCGAAGGCCTCAACGCCTACACCGTGCGCGGCCTGCCTCTGGTCAACGGCGGCGCCAAGTACGTCCAGATCCAGGAGGACGGCCTACCCGTCCTCGAGTTCGGCGACCTGACCAACATGGGCCCCGACGCGTTCGTGCGTGCGGACATCAACCTCGCCTCGGTCGAATCGATCCGCGGTGGTTCGGCTTCGACCTTCGCCTCGAACGCACCTGGCGGCGTGATCAACCTGATCTCCAAGACGGGTGAGGTCGAGGGCGGCTCGGTCCGGCTTTCGATGGGCATCGACTACGACAGCAATCGCATCGACTTCGACTATGGCCATCGCCTCGGCGACGGCTGGCGCTTCCACGTCGGCGGCTTCTATCGCCGCGGCGAGGGCCCACGCGAGACCGGCTACACCGCGACCCGTGGCGGCCAGATCAAGCTCAACGCGACCAAGGAATTCGACGGCGGCTACATCCGTTTCTACGGCAAGGTCCTCGACGACAAGTTCCCCGGCTACGTCGCCAGCCCGATGGCCGTGACCGGTACCAACGACAAGCCGATCTTCCGCGCGCTGCCGCAGTTCAACGCGGTCGATGACTCGATGATGTCGCGCTACATCTCGGACCTGAACCAGGTGGATTCCGCCGGCAACGTCGTGCGAAACAACGCCCAGGACGGCTATCGCGTCAAGGCCAAGACCATCGGCACCGACGTGGTCTTCAAGCTCGGCGAGTGGAATTTCTCCGAACGCTTCCGCTACTCGAACAATTCCGGCCAGGCCGACATCCTCGACCCGCAGATCCAGGTGGCCGGCGCCGGTGTCATCCTCGGCTATTTCGTCCCGGGCGGCTCGATGTCCTTCGCATCGGGCTCGAACAAGGGCGCTGCCGTCAATCCGGCAACCGTGAGCGGCAATGGCCTGGTCTCGCTGACGACGATCGGCCACACCAAGATCAACAGCCTGGACAACGTGACCAACGACTTCCGCGTCAGCCGCGTCTGGGAAGTCGGTGGCGGTGACCTGACCACCACGGCGGGCCTCTACAATTCGCAGCAGAGCCTCGACCGCGAATACTATGGTTCGGTCATCATCCAGGACATCGTTGGCGGCGGCAATTCCTCGCTCATCGCCGTCAAGGACGCGGCGGGCCGGGACGTCTTTGCAGGTGGCATGTTCGCCTATGACGACGCGCTCAACCAGAAGCGCCGCGTAAACCTCGACTACAACGTCCTGGCGCCCTACGGCTCGTTCAACTTCCACACCGGCAAGCTGTCGGTCGGCGGCTCGATCCGCTACGATCGCGGTTCGGTCTCGGGCACGATCGCCCAGGCTGGCGCGCGCAAGCTGATCGACGTCAACGGCAACGGCACGACTGTCGGCGATCGCGCCGAGCAGGGCGCTTCGACCGGCCAGGTCTTAGGCGTGCCCTACATCGCGCCGAGCTCATCGCAGCCGGTCGACTACGACTACGACTACGTGTCCTACTCGATGGGCGTGAACTACCGCGTGAGCAATTCGTTCTCGCTGTTCGCTCGCCACAGCCTCGGCGGCCGCGCGGGTGCCGATGCGCTGCTGTTCTCGCCGGCCATCAGCGCGACCTCGGGTGCGCTGTTGAACGAGGACGCAAGTCATGATTCGGTTCGACAGACCGAAGCGGGCTTCAAGTATCGCGACAACGGCGTCTCGCTGAACCTGACCGGCTTTTACGCCACCACCAAGGGAACCTACCTGCCGACGATCGCCGACAGCCTCGGGATCAAGACGCCCACGCTCGTGTCGCGGTCCTACCGCACCTACGGCGCGGAACTCGAAGGTGCCGTACGCCGTGGTCCGTTCAGTGTAGCCGGCAGCCTCACCGTCACCGGCGGCGAGATCAAGGCGGCCGAGCAGGCTGCTCTGGTCGGAAAGGAACCGCGTCGTCAGCCGACCTTCCTCTACACGCTCACGCCGCAGTTCGACGTCGATCAGTTCACGATCGGCGCCAACGTGCTGGGCCAGACGTCGAGCTATGCCGACGACGTCAATCTCCTGAAGATGCCCGGGTTCACGACGGTCGGCGTGTTCGCACGCTTCCGTCCGGTCGAGCGGATCGAACTGGGGCTCAACGCCTCGAACCTGTTCAACACGCGGGCCATCACCGAGGTCAACACCGGCGGCGGCGCCGTTCCGACGTCGGGTGTCGGCACCGTTCGCACCCTCTACGGTCGCTTGATCTCCGCATCGGCGCAGTTCTTCTTCTGACGACGACGGGCCAAAAGGCCCGCAAAAGTCCCAGCCCGACGCCAATGTCCCCGGCGTCGGGCAAACTCCCGGCGATGACTTCTTCCCCGTTGGCATCGCCGGGAGCCCCTATCGACCAAGGTGGCGCTCTCCCGTCGTTTCGAGATGAGCGCGCAGGCCTCACCCGGATGGAACCCGGCCGCTAGCGACCAAGACTGCGGTCGAGCGCCTCGGCCACGGCCGTCATGCCCGCCAGATTGGGATGATAGGGTACGAAGCCCCGACTTGCGTCCGGCGGAATGAACCCCGCCATCCAGGGCGCTGCGGCGCAGGCATCATGCCGCCCTCTCGACAACCGCGACACAGGGAGCACCTCAGCGCCGTTGCGCCTGGCAACAGAGGCGGTCAGCGCCGCGAGACGCGCGGCTGTGGCACGGCCGCCGCGCGCGGCCTCGAACGACAGCGGTGTCTGGCTGCACAAGGCGCCATCTGGCAGGACCGTGAGGTAGTCGACGAAGACGATGCGCGCGCGCGGCGCGCGGCGGCGGATTTCCCGGACGATATCGGCGAGAGCCTCACCCACTTTGGTCCAGCCCGCTTCGGTCGCCGTCAGCATCGCGGCGCCGCCGCGCCGGCCAGCCGCGATCATCTGGCACAAGGGCTGAGCCACGGCCGCCGAATTCGGATCGCCGCCGCACGATCCGGCAATCAGGCCGCCGATGTAACCGATGTCGTTGCCGCCGATGGTGATCGTCACCAGCGCCGTGTCCGCCGTCAGGGCCTCGACCTGTGGCGGGAGTTCGTTCCAGGCCCCCAGGATATGCGCGGTGGTCGCGCCGCCGCAGGTCACGTCGACCAAGGCGAGGTTTCGCTTGGCGGCTAGCTGATGCGCGTAGTTCTGCGTCGAGCGCTGACAGCGGGCTGGCGCGGCGGGGTCGTATGGCGCGACGCCCGATCCCGAAGCGAAAGAGCTGCCCATCGCCACATAGCGCGCGCCTTGCCCGAAAGTCGCCTTGTCGCGCGCTGCCGCGGGCGACGCGGCCAGTGCCGTCAGGCCCAGGGCCATGATCGTGCCTCTCGCCAGGCTTTTCATCCCATCTCTCCTCGCTGGCGTTTTGCGACCGAAACGCGGCGCGACACTTTCGAACCGCGAATTGCGATTGCACCCGGACAGCTTCGTCCATTCCTGCACGAAAACAGGGTACCCTCGCAATTCGCTTCAAGGGGTCAGATGTACATGCCGCCGTTCACCGCCAGGACCTGGCCGGTGATATAGGCCGCCTCTTCCGATGCCAGGAAAGCGCAGGCCGAGGCGATTTCGTCGGGCGTTCCGGCGCGGGGGATCGGGATCATCGGCAGGATCGCCTCGATCGGGAACATGCCCGCCTCGATCGCGCGGGTCATCTGCGGGGTTTCGCAGACCGACGGCGCGATCGTGTTCACCGTCGTGCCCAGGGGCGCGAGCTCGCGCGCGAGCCCTTTCGTGAAGCTGATCACGCCGCCTTTCGAGGCCGAGTAATGGGCCATGTTGAAGCCGCCCGACTGGCCGGCATGCGACGAGATCGAAACGATCCGCCCCCACTTCGCCGCGATCAGGTCGGACACGCCGGCCTGGATGGTGTGAAACACACCGGTCAGGTTGATGTCGATGACCTGCTGCCACTGCGCAGTCGTCATGTCGACGAAAGGCACCATCGGGGCGATACCCGCGTTCGGGACGATGATCGCGATCGGCCCGAGTTCGCGGCGGATGTCCGCATAGGCCGCGTCGACCTGCGCGCGGTCGGCCACGTCAGCCTTGCGCGTGAAGACCGTCGCGCCGGCGCTGCGCAGCGCCGCGGCTTCCTGTTCGAGGAGGTCTTCCTGAACGTCGAGCATGGCCGTGGGGTGACCGTCGCGGGCAAAGCGCTGGGCGATGCCGAGGCCGATTCCGCCGGCGGCGCCGGTCACGACGACTACGCGATCCTTACTCATCTCATGTCTCCGTACGCCAAGTCTTGTTCGAAGGTCTGGTGGACCGACTGCGGCCCTGCCCGCACCCTGCTTGCTCGCAGGACGCTTATGCGACGGGGAGTCGCGTAATTTCCCGCCGCGCTCACGTCAACATTTATGGGACATTTAGTCTCGTAAATCCCGCTATGGGCTGGAGCTGCCCCTCGCGCACCAGCCGGGCAATCCTCCCTCTATCGAAAACGATCCTGGGCGATGGAAAGAAGGCAGTCGGATCTCGAGCGAAGACTTCCGCGCGGCGACCCGCAGGCCCTGCCCTTGATCTGCAAGCAACGCGCTGTGGCCGATCGCCTTCAACTTCGGGATCGGCTCGGGAGGTCAGCCTCGTTTCCGAGCCCACTCAGCCGAGGGGATCACTCCGGCGCGTTCGGCAGGCCGTCGCGGACAGGCTCGGTGCCGTCCCATGTCGAGGCGATCTGCTTGATCGCGTCGCGCGCTGTGTCCTTGAACGGATCGCAGTCGCTGACCTCGATGCACACTTCGGGGGCGTCGGGATGGATCATGAAGACCGAGCGCCCCGGTGGAGCCAAGGTCTCGAAAACCGAGCGCCAGCCCTTTTCGCGAGCGCCCGCCTCTACCGCTGCCGGATCCTCGGCCCAGACGGCAACATGCTGCACATGAAGGTCCGGCGTCCGGGCGAGGGAATCGCGGTAGAGCGAAGGCGCATCGTTGTGCTGCATGACGATTTCGAGCTGCAGATCGCCGCAATTGGCCATGGCGATCGAGACCACGAGATCTGTCTGCTCGCCCTTGTACCGCATGGGTATGGGCAGGTTGCGCAGCACATACCAGGGACCGACGCCCCAGGTGTCCACGAAATGCCGCATGGAGCGATCGATATCGCGCGACATGAAGCCGATCTGCCTGATCGGTCCGAAGACTGATGACATCAGAAAACTCCTCTTCGAGATCGATCAGCGATGGGCGAGGCCCAGGTTGCCGTCGCCGAGCGGCACCCGAAGCGAGTTGAGAAGGAACGCGGTGGTGAGGTACTGGCCAACCATCATCGGCAGCTCGATGAGTTGCTGTTCGTCCCAGGACTTCGCGATCACCGCCCAGGTCTCGTCCGTGACCCGGAAATCTGTCAGGAGCTCGTCCACCGCGCGCAGGATGGCGGCGTCGTGCGCGCTCCAGGCCGGATCCGTCCAGCCCTGGGTGATCCGCTCGATCTCCTCGACTGCCAGACCGCAACGCTTGCCAATCTCGACATGCTCGCCCCACTCGACGGCGGCGCCGGCGAGCCAGGAGATACGAAGCACCGCGATCTCTCGCTCTCTGGCGGGGATCCGGCCATTGAACAGGACGTTGCCCATTTCCATTTGCCGCTGGAAAATCGGCGGATGCTTGGCCATCAGGCGCAGGAATCCCGGCATTTCGTCGGTGGGAGGCGCCCCCGCCGACGCGCGCAGGGTGTTCACGAGCCTCCAGGAGGCGTCGTCGATCTCGGCATTCGTGAGCGCTGGGATCCGGGCGCCTTCCCCCAGGACCTCGGCGTGGCGTTCGGCGACGTCGTAGCCCGATCCCTTTGCCGGGCGTTCGGTCTGATCTGACATTCGTGATACCCCTTCTTTGTTTGGGTCTGCGCGCCCTAACGGTAAGCGCGGTCTGACCGCGTCGACGCGGCTGCGATGCATTCCGCAAGGCCGTTCCCGTAAGAGCGCTGGCGCAAAAGCGCGCCGGAGCGGCTAAGCCTTCAATGGCGACATTTCGGTCAGCGGCGTGGAGAGTGCGCCGTCGAGCCGGATCGTCTGACCGTTGAGAAACGGCGTGCGCACGATGGCTTCGACGAGCGTGGCATATTCTTCGGGATGGCCGAAGCGCTTGGGGAAGGCGACGTTCCTTACCAGTTCGGCCTTCAGCTCGGGCGGGGCGCTGGCCAGTCTCGGCGTCAGGATCGGGCCCGGCGCGATGGCGCAGGCCCTGACCCCGATCGGCGCAAGATCGCGCGCCATCGCTAAGGTCATCCCGGAAATCGCGGCCTTCGCCGCGGCATAGGCCACCTGCCTCGCCTGACCATCGAGCGCGGCTGTTGACGAGGTGTTGATGATCAAGCCCCGCTGGCCGTCCGCGTCCGGCTCGTTCGCGGCGAAGGCAGCCGCCGAGAGGCGCGAGACGTTGAAGGGGCCGTTAAGATGCATGTCGATCATCGTGCGGAAAATGCCCATGTCATGCGGCTCGCCATCCGGGCTGGCGGTCGGGGGTGTCGGTATCGCGACGGCGACGGCATTGACGTTGATCCGGAAGCTCCCGAGGCAGCGCGCCTCCTCGATGGCGGCAAGCAGCGCCGCATCGTCGTTATGATCTCCTTGGCAGGCCACGGCGCGCGGACCGAGCTCGTCCGCGAGGGCGCGCGCGCGTTCGCCATCATGCTCGAAGACGACGACTGCGGCTCCCAGTTCGACGAGGCGGCGGCAGGTCGCGCCGCCCAGCCCGCCGGCGCCGCCGCTGACGAGCGCCGAAGTGTTGCTCCAGTCCATTGTATTGCCTCCAATTGGCCGTGCTGCGAACACGACAACTTCAATGTGCGGTGCCTACGCGACAGAAACGACCGGCCGCGCCCTCGCCATCCATGATGAGGGACCCGTCAATTCGTCATCGACAACCCCATGGTCGGCGCGGTTCTCGGTCACGGTCGTTTCCGCCTAGAGGCCGGCGTAGACTGCCTTGGTCTTCATGTAGGCCTCGACGCCCTCGATCGCGTACTCCTGGCCCCAGCCCGACTGCTTGTAGCCGCCGAAGGGCATGGCCGGATCCCAGGCGAACTGCGCGTTGAGCCAGACCGTCCCGACCTCGAGACGCTTGGCGAGCCGGTGCGAGCGCGCGAGGTCGTTGGTCCAGACCGCCGCGGCGAGGCCATAGATCGAATCATTGGCCATCGCGACGACCTCGTCCTCGTCGTCAAAGGGCATGACGGCGACGACGGGGCCGAATATCTCTTCGCGGTAGAGGCGCATGTCGGGCCGCACGCCGGTGAGGACCGTCGGCTCGACGAAATAGCCGGGCCGGTCGAGGCGGCGCCCGCCGGTGACGATCTCGACGCCGTCGGCGCGGCCCTCGTCGATGAAGCCCATGACCCGGCCGAGCTGCTTTGCGCTGATCAGGGGGCCGATGTCGACGGGCCTACCGGCGGCCGCGTCGGCCGGCCCGCCGAGGCGCAGCGCCTGGGCAGCCTTGGTCATGCCCTCGACGACCTGATCGTAGACCTTGCGATGGGCGAAGACGCGGCTGCCGCAGACACAGCCCTGACCCGAGTTGATGAAGATGCCGAGCGCCGCGCCGGGGATCGCCTGCGACAGGTCGGCGTCGTCGAAGATCAGCACCGGGGACTTGCCGCCGAGCTCGAGCATCACCTTCTTGAGATTGCCGGCCGCCGCCCCGACGATCAGCTTGCCGACTTCGGTCGACCCCGTGAAGGCAATCTTGTCGACATCGTCATGCGCGGCCAGGGCCGCGCCGACGGTGTGGCCATGGCCGTTGACCAGGTTGACGACGCCTTCGGGCACGCCGGCCTCGACGAGCAGGTCCGCCAGGAGATCGGCCGAGAGCGGCGTCTCCTCGGCCGGTTTCAGCACGACGCTGGCTCCGGCCGTCAAAGCGGGAGCGAGCTTGATCACGGCGTTGAGCGCGGGGCCGTTCCACGGCACGATGCAACCCGCGACGCCCACCGGCTCCTTGATCGTATAGGCGTGATATCGTGCCGGCTGTCCGGTAATGCCGCCCGGCGAACTCAGATCCGCCGACTTGCCATAGATCTTGGTACACCACCCTGAGTAGTAGCGGACCTGCTCGGCCGCGGCGAACATCAGGTTGCGCGCATGGCCGTGCGACATGCCGACATTGCGCGCATCGATCGCCGCGAGATCGTCGGCCCGCGCCTCGATAAGGTCTGCGAAACGCCAGAGGATCTTCGCCCGCTCCGATGGCGGCTTTCCGGTCCAGAGGCCGGCACGGAAGCTCTCGCGCGCCTGGGAGACCGCCGCATCGACCGCCGCGGCGCCGCCGTCGCGGATTTCTCCGATCTGCTTCTCGGTCGATGGATCGTAGATCGCGATGATGGCCGGCTGATTGGCGCCGGTAACGCTGCTGTCGGTACCCATGACATAAATCTCCCGAAGCGACCGGCCATGCTGACCAATTCGTTAGCACGGTTGTTACGGGACGATCACGGCTCTGCCAAGGTCTGTTTGTCCGAAACGAAGCGACCTGGCGCCCCAAGCGATTTGGCCGAACGCTGACCGAAAATTGGTCAGACGGATTCTGGTTGACGCTCAGACCAATTGCATTTTACGTTACAGACTAGAACGCAAAAGAACAAATTCCGCTGCACTCGGACAATCTCTGCAGCGAAGCTTGAAGCCGCAAACGCCGCAGCGACGGCGCGGAGCGCAACATGGGAAGGGGGACATAATGATAGCACGACACCACAGGTCTATCTTGCTTGCCGGCGTGACTTTCTTCGCCTGCGCGGGCTCCGCGTTCGCGCAAGATGCGAGCGGGACGCGCGCCACCGGCGGCCTCTCGGACGAAGGCAACACGATCATCGTTACCGCGCGCCGCCGCGACGAGACGCTGCAGGACGTACCGCAGACGGTCAACGCCGTCTCCAGCGAGGTCATCCAGAAGCTGCGCATCAACAACGCCTCGGACATCGCCACGATCGTTCCAGGCCTGTCGATCGAAGGCTCGTCCTCGGGCAGCGGCGGCTTCGGCTCGAGCACGGGCATACGCGGCGTGCCGACCTTCCTCAACTCGAACGCCAGCCCGATCGTCCAGTTCTATCTGAACGACGCGACCACCGGCAACAGCCCCGAGGTCACCCAAGCGCTGTTCGACATCGGCCAGATTGAAGTGCTCAAGGGCCCGCAGGGCACGCTGCGCGGCCGGTCGGCGCCAAGCGGCGCAATCACGATCACGACCAAGCGCCCCGATCTCGATGAAGTCGGCGGTTTCCTCAACATGAGCGGCACCGACAAGAGCAACATCAACGTCCAGGGCGCAGTCGGCGTGCCGCTGATCCCGGGCGTGCTGGCCCTGCGCGTCGCCGGCGCGATCGACCACAACGACGGCAATGGCGTGACCAGCGCCAACGCCAGCCTCGAACCCTATGTGCGCAGCGAGGCCGTCCGCGGGACCCTGCTGTTCCAGCCCAGCTCCGATTTCACCGCGACCGTCATGTACCAGCGCCTGTGGCGCAAGACGCGGTCGTTCACGCAGCTCGTCGGTCCCGGCAACGGGATCAACGGCCCCGTGATCGCGGCGGGCGATCGCCGCGGCATCACCACCGGCGCGAACGAGGGCAGCGCCAAGACTGATTTCGTGGTCGGCCAGATCGACTGGCACTTCGCCGGCCAGAAGCTCACCTATGTCGGCTCCTACCGCAAGGGCGAAGCGAGCGGCCGCTCGCCCCAGGACGTCGCCAACGTGCTGCCGGGCATCGAATACTATCAGTTCACCGACACGCCCACCGAGGCTTTCTCGCACGAACTGCGGTTGAGCTCGGAAGAGCGCATCGCCGGCATCTTCGACTATACGGTCGGCGGGTTCTACAACAAGGAAACCGCGCAGCCGACCGTTTCAGGCGTGGCACAGTTCTTGACCGGCGCCTTCGGCCGGCCGGGCGCGCCCGTGGTCCAGCAGCCGCTCGATCGCTATACGCTGCGTACCTCGATCACGATCGATCCGGTTTCGATCGAGAAATCGGCTTTCGGTACGATCACCGCGCACATCACGGACAGCACCGAGTTCTCGGCCGGCGGCCGCTTCATCGAGTTCAAGCGCCGCGATCGCTACACGCTAGGATTGGTCGGAGGGTTCAACGCGCTGAACAATCCGACGGGCGGCTTCATCCCGTGCGCCGGCCTCGGCGCGATAAGCCCGCAGCTTGCCGGCACGGTGGCGAGCCCGGTCTACACCGGCGTATGCGACCTCCCAATCGCCTCGCAAACACTGCAGAACGTCGATAGGCGCAGCAAGTTCACGCCTTTCGTCTACAACGTGTCGCTGTCGCAGAAGATTACGCCGGACTTCATGGTCTACGGCACGATCGGCTCGGCCTTCCGTTCGGCCGGCCCGCAGATCGGCATCACCAGCCTGACCACCTGCTGCACCCAGCTCGGCGGGCCCAATCTCGGCACGATCGACGACCTGATCTTTCACGGCCAGGAGAAGTCGAAGACCTACGAGCTCGGCTTCAAGTCGACCTTCTTCGACCGACGCGTCCGCCTGAACGTCGCGATCTTCAAGCAGGACTTCGACAACTACTTCTTCCTGACGCAGTCGACCCGCTACCTCTCGGTGACGACCAGCCTCGCCGCCGCCAACGTATCGTCCTCGGAATTCACCGCCGATGCCGATGCCAAGGTCAAGGGCATCGACGTCGAGGCCGGCTTCCAGATCACCAAGAACTGGAGCCTCGACCTCGGCTTCAGCTGGTCGAAGGCGCGGCTCGACAACGCGCTTATCCCCTGCAACGACGGCAATTTCGACGGCGTGGTCGACAATATCGTCCCGACCACACAGGCCTTCATCAATGCTGGCGTGCTTGTGGCCCGCTGCCGTTCGAGCGAGTCGATCGCACGCACGCCGCAGTGGAACCTGACCGCGCAGTCGGAATACAGCGCGCCAATATCGGAGAAGACCGACGCCTTCATCCGCGGCAACTTCGTCTACTATCCCGACAATCCGAACTCGAGCCAGGGCTTTGTCATCGACAAGTACAGCCTGCTCAACCTGTTCGCCGGCGTGCGTTCGGCCGACGGTGCCTGGGAAGCTTCGATCTTCGCCAACAACGTGCTGAACACGCAGCAGGTCCTGTCGATCAACCCGGTCGCGCCGGTCTCGTCGGGCAACGTCGCTACAACCTTCGGCCGCCCGGCCTCGGGCTACCAGCAGATCGGCTACACGCCGCGGCGTGAATTCGGCCTGCTCGTCCGTTACGCCTTCGGCTCGCGCTGAGTTCGGCCATTCCCAGTCGTCGGTGCGGCCCCGGCCGCACCGACGCGTTCGTTTGAAGAAGTGGACGAACGATGAGCGGATGGAATGTCAGGGCCAGCGCCTCAGCCGTATTTCGCGAGTGCCGCTTCGGAATCTTCCATAGCTTCGGTCAGCAATGTTTTGGTGACGGATTTCGCCTGATCGGCGTCCTGCGCGACGACGGCGGAGAAAAGCTCGCGGTGGAGTTGCAGCGCGCTCCTGGGCCGCTTGCTCGCGGTCCACTTGAGGAACGTCGTCCAGCGGACGGAAGTGGTGATCGACTGGGTGAGAGCCATGAGGAACTCGTTGCCCGATGCCTGCAAGATGGCCGCGTGGAATTGCCCGTCGGCGATTTGCCCGCGGCTCGTATTGAAGCCGTGCTCGGCCATCTCCTCGAGGGCATGACCCATCTGCGAGAGTTGCTCGGTCGTGCGCCTCTCGGCGGCGAGCGCCGCCGCTTCCGGCTCGACGATCATGCGCAGCTCGAAGAGGGCTTTCACGGCCTGCACCGAGGGTTCGCCGGCGAACATCCAGGCGAGAACCTCCGGGTCGAGAAGCGCCCACGAGCGGCGCGGGCTGACCCGGGTCCCGCTGTTGGGGCGGCTCGAAACCAGCCCCTTGCCCACGAGTTTTCGGATGGCCTCGCGGTAGGGCGTGCGCGAGACCTTCAATCCGTCGATGGCCTCCTTTTCCGTCGGCAAGAGCGCGCCTTCGGGAATGGCCCCGGAGACGATCCTGATCCCGAGCGAGTTCGCGATCTGGTCGTGAAGCTTGAGACCGCCCCCCTTTTCCGAGGGTAAAGGGGCAGCCCTTGCGCGTTTCATTCCCTCACTCGCCTCCCTTGCCCGGCCGCGGCCATCGAGCGGCTGGCCCGCCCCACGGCGCCGTCAGATCGGGCCTTGCCCGAACTGCGACCAAATGAAACCAGAAATCGCCAGATCCACCCCCTCCGCCAACCGTGACGCGCCCCTCGCTTCGGCTCGAGCCGGCACGCGTGCCTGGGCTCAGCAGCACCTCGCAGGCGGCCCCGCGGCATGCCTGACCGGCAGTGCCCCCATGTCGCGAAACCGAGGGCATAGCGGCGCCATCGCGCAAAATGTATGATTTATTTGTCGGAGCATATTGACCGATAAATCGCGTAACCTATGGGAAACCTCAGCAGCTCTAGATAATCCCGCGAAGGGATAGTCATACAAGCTGTGCCCATTCTCAGAGACGGGAGCAGACGATGATCCGGGGTAAGTGCGCGCGCGGCGTCATGGCGGGCATCGCCCTGGTATGGCTTGCGAGTGCCGGCACGCTTGGCGCGAGGGAGCTCCCGGCTTTCAAGCGCAACGGCGAGACGACGCAGTTGCACCTCGACGGTCGGCCCGTCGTGCTGATCTCCGGCGAACTGCACAATTCGAGCGCCTCCAGTCCCGCCTACATGGCGCCCATCTGGGACAAGCTGGCGCGTAACGGCGTCAGGACCGTCATCGGCACCGCAAGCTGGGAACTCGTCGAACCCGAGGAGGGGCGCTTCAACTTCGCGGAAGTCGACGACCAGATCCGCCAGGCCAGGCAGCGCAACCAGCGCCTCGTGATGATCTGGTTCGGCGCCTACAAGAACGCGGAATCGACCTACGCCCCGTCCTGGGTGCGGCGCGATGAGCAGCGCTTTCCCCGTGCCGTCCGCGATCCGGCCTTCAAGGCGATGGGCATGGCGGCCTTTCTCAAGTTCAATCCGGCCCTGAGCGCCTTCGGGAAAAACCTCGCAAGCGCAGACGCCCGCGCCTTCGCGGCCTTGATGCGGCACATCAGGCAGGTGGACCGCGAGCAGACGGTCATCATGGTCCAGGTCGAGAACGAGGTCGGCCTGCTGGCGGACAGCCGTGACCGCTCCGCTCCGGCGACGGCCGCCTGGGAGGCCCCGGTTCCCGCAGAATTGACCGCCTATCTCGAGCGGCGGCGCGACGCGCTGAAACCGCATCTCCTGCAATTGTGGGGGCGCGGCGGTTTCCGCACGAGCGGGACTTGGCGCGAGGTCTTCGGCGACGACCGCGCCGCCCACGAGGTGTTCATGGCCTGGGGCTTCTCGCGCTACGTGGACGAGGTCGCGAAGGCCGGTGCGCGCGAATATCCGCTGCCGATGTTCGCCAATGCCTGGCTGGGACCGCAAGCCCGCGCACCCGAGCCCGGCGACTATCCCAGCGGCGGCCCGGTTGCCCGCATGATGGACGTGTGGAAGGCCGGCGCCCCTTCGCTCGCGCTGCTCGCGCCCGACATCTACATCGACGACTTCGCGGGAACGCTCGCCGACTTCCAGCGCGACGACAATCCCGTGTTCATTCCCGAGGCCAAGCCCGAGGCGGGAAACCTGTTCCTCGCGCTAGGTCAGTACCGCGCGGTCGGGTTTTCACCCTTCGGTATCGAGGACGTGCCCGAGGGCTCGGAACTCTTCCAGGCCTATCGTGCCCTCAACACGATGGTGCCCGAGATAGTCGCCGCCCAGGCAAGCGGGACCATTCGCGCGATCCGGCTGACCGCGGACGGCAGCCAGCGCGTCGACCTCGGCGGCTACACCATCGCATTCCAGGCAGCGCCGCCCACAGCCGGCGCATTCGGACCCGGCACAGGCAGCGCCGCCCAGGCGCCGTCGCCGGGCTATGCCTTGATCCTGCAGGTCGCCGCCGACGAATTCGTGATCGTCGGGCGCAACGTGGCGCCCCGCTTCGAACTTCCGGGACAACAGGTCGAACTCGATACCACGGTCGAGGGCAGCTTCGCCGAAGGTCGCTGGGTTCCGGGCCGCACACTCAACGGGGACGAGCGCTGGAGCCTGTTTCCTACCGATAGCCTGCGCACGGTCCGCTTCCGCCTTCTGAGAAGGCCGGCTCCCTAGGGCATCAAGCGGCCGCGGGTCAGATGACAGGCGAAACCGTAACTTGCACGGACATGACACGAAGAAGGCAATGGACATACAGCCCCGCCTCGCCTGGCCCCTACGAGCCGAACTCGCCGAAGGTCCCGTCTGGTGCCCCGAAGAAAGCGCCTTTCGCTTCGTCGACATCAAGCGCGGCACGCTTCATCGTTTCGAACCAGCGACCGGATCGAGAGAAACCATCGAGATCGGCGGCGCGCCGAGCTTCATACTGCCGGCGCGCGATGGCCAATTCGTCGTCGGCACAGGCCATGCGATCCGCAGCTTCGACGGACACAGGCTCGGGGAGCCACTGGCCGTGATCGAGATGCCGGCACACAATCGGACCAACGATGCCACCGTCGACGCCGCCGGACGCCTGTGGTTCGGCACCATGGACGACGATGAGCGCACATGTACCGGCGGGCTTCACAGCTTTGCGAATGACCAGATGGAAAATCACGGGTGGCGCGCCACCGTCACCAACGGCCCGGCGTTCAACCGCGCGGGCGATGCGCTCTATCACGTCGATTCCGGGCGCCGGATCGTATGGCGGATCGAGGTCCGCGACGGTAGACCGGCGCCGACCGGCGAGATCTTCCTGCGGCTCGACGAGAGCGAGGGCTATCCCGACGGTGTCACGGTCGACAGCGAGGACTGCCTCTGGGTCGCCCTGTGGGACGGCTGGGGCCTGCGGCGTTACGCTCCCGACGGTTCGCTGATGATGGAAGTCGGCTTTCCTTGCGCGCGCGTGACGAAAGTCGCGTTCGGCGGCCCCGAGCTCACCACGGCTTTCGTGACGACCGCCCGTGTGGGGCTCGGCCCGCAAGCGCTGGAAGATCAGCCCGAAGCCGGCGGGCTCTTCATTTTCGAGGCTCCCGCCCCCGGCCGCCTCATGCCGGCGGTGCACGCATGACGGCCTGGCAGATCCATGGCGACTGGGGCACGACGCGAATGCGCCTCTGGCTTGTCGAAGACGGCGTGGTCCGCGAGCGCTGCGAGGGTCCGGGCATAGGGCAACTGACGGTGTCACCCGCCGAGGCGCTGCGTCACGCAATCGCGCCCTGGCGCCGCGAGACGCCTCCCGCCAGGATCGTCCTTTGCGGGATGGCCGGCGCTCGCAGCGGCCTGCGCGAAGCTCCCTACGTGTCGTGTCCCGCCGATGAAGCCGCCTGGCGGCGATCTGCCCTTGCCGCCGATCTCGATGGCATTCCCGTCGTGATCGGCGCCGGGCTCGCGAGCGAGGACGAATTCGCGCGCCCGGACGTCATGCGCGGCGAGGAGGCACAGGTGTTCGGCGCGATAGCCCTCAACCCCGAGCTGGGAACTGGAACGCACTTCATGGTGCTGCCCGGCACTCACAGCAAATGGGTCATGGTCGAGCATGGACGCGTCGTCTGGTTTCGGACGTTCCTGACCGGGGAACTCTTCGACCTGCTGTCGCGCTCGAGCCTGCTTGCGGCGGGAGGAGAACCATCGGCCCGGGACTTCGAGCCAGGTTTCGAGGCAGGTCTCGCGCGCAGTAGCGCCGGGCCGGCTCTGATCGGTCAGCTCTTCGAGGCACGCGCCGCCCAGCTGCGCGAAGGAAGAAGTGGCGCCTGGGCGAGCGGTTTCTTGTCCGGTCTTCTGATCGGGAACGAGATAGCGGAAATGCGCGGATCTGCCCCCTTGCCGCGCAAGATGACGGTGGTCGGCGGAGCCGGTCTGGGCGAACGCTACGTTCGCGCTCTAGCCCGGTTCGACAGCCACGCGATTACTATGGCGGGCGACGCTTGCGCCCTTGCCGGATTGGAGCTCCTCGATGCTGACGATTGACGACATTCTCGAAACCGGCGCCCCTCCGGTGATAGCGATCCTGCGGGGTATCCGCCCCGAAGAGGCCGTATCGGTGACGGCGGCCCTCGTGGAAGCGGGCATACGCATGATCGAGGTGCCGTTGAATTCACCCGATCCGTTTGCCAGCATCGCCGCGATGCAGGCGCAGTTCGGCGATACCGCGCTAATCGGCGCGGGAACGGTCCTGGATGTCGCCTCGGTCAGGAAGCTCGCCGACACGGGCGCCAAGCTGCTCGTGACTCCCAACACGAACCGCGATGTGATCGCACGCGGCATCGGCCTCGGCCTCGAAGTGATGCCGGGCTGCCTGACCCCGACCGAGGCTTTTGCGGCGATCGGCTCCGGCGCAAGGCGCCTCAAGGTCTTTCCGGCGGGAGTTCTCTGCACGGCCTATCTCAAGGCACTGCTCGACGTCGTTCCAAGGCATTTCGGGCTATGGGCGGTCGGCGGGGTCGATGCCGGGAATGCTCGCGATTGGCTCGCGGCAGGCGCTGAGGGTGTAGGGGTCGGGGGCAGTCTCTACAGAGCCGGCGACACCGCCCAGATCGTGGCCGAGAAAGCCCAAGCCCTTCTCGCAGCGATCGCTCGGCCCAGCTAAAGCCCGGACCTCGCCCCTGCCGAGCCCAGAATCGGGCGGGGGCGAGGCCACTCGGGAGTGCAAGTCTGGTCGGCGTGAGCGGCAGGCCGACCAGGCGCTGCCCCCTTTCCGCCAAGGAAATCACCGATCGACCCGATCCGGGTCGACTGCCACCCTGGTGGCCGAGCCGGATCCTGCGCGCGGTCGCTCACGGATGCGAGAGCCATCCCGGCGCCAGCGGCCGGGCGGCTGGCACGGACGTGAAGCTCGGTCCTCGCCGGAGCTCAGGCGGCGATGCCGCCATCGACGGGTAGCACACAGCCCGTCATGAACATGGCGAGGTCCGAGGCGCAGAACAGGATCACGCGAGCGACGTCGTCCGCCGAGCCGACCCGGCCGAGGCGGCTGGTGTCGATACCGGGAATACCGATCGCCTTGAGCTGTTCGGGCGGCATGTCGGCCAGGAAGGCCGTCTTCTCGGTCAGGCAGACGCCGGGTGCGACGGCTATGACGCGAATGTCGTGCGCGCCGAGCTCGATCGCCATCTGCTTGGTCAGACCCACGACCCCGTGCTTCGCGCCGACATAGGCCGCCTGCCCGCGCGAGATCCCGAGCAGGCCGGCCAGCGAGGCGACATTGACTATCGTGCCGCCCTTGCCCGCTTCGACCATGCGGCGGGCGGCTTCGCGCGCGCCCACGAAGGTGCCCTTGAGAGTGATCGAGACGACCTTGTCGAACTCTTCCTCGGTGAGGTCGAACACCGGCACCGAGGACGGCAGGCCGGCGTTGTTCACCCAGATGTCGATGCCGCCGAAGACACGCACGGCCTCGTCGACCAGTGCGACGACCGAACCGCTGTCGCCGGCGTCCGAATAGACGGAGAGCACCCTAGCGCCCGTCGCTTCGGAGATCTCTGCTGCCGTGGCGGCCGCCTTCTCGGCGTCGATGTCGCCGATGAGCACGGATGCGCCGGCCTCGGCCAGCCGGAAGGCGGTCGCCCGTCCGAGGCCCCAGGCCGCGCCGGTCACCACGGCGCTACGGCCCTTGAGCGAGATGAGATCGGTCAGGGTCCGTGTGGAAACGTCGCGAACAGCCATGGTCAGGCTCCCTGTCGAGGCGCAGCGAAACTTTCGGACGGCGTCAGCTTGATGTGCATCCTCTCGAGACCGCGGATGATGAAGCTGGGCTCGTAGTTGAGGTCGGAAACGCCGTTCGGATGCTTCTCGAGGTCGAGTTCGATCTTCGAGGTCATCGCCAGGAACTTCTCCATGATCACGCGGACCTCGACGCGCGCGAGCGGCGCGCCGGCGCAGACGTGCTTGCCACGGCCGAAACCGACGTGCTCGGCCACCTTCTTGCGGCCGATGACCAGCTCGTTGGGATCGTCCCAGCGCCGCGGATCGCGATTGGCGGCCGACAGCGCAACGAGGATCTTGGTCCCGGCCGGGATCTCGACGTCGCCGATCCTGGCGTCCTTGCGCGCGAGGCGCGCCGTCTGCTTGGTCGAGCCCTCGATCCGCAGGACCTCCTCGAGGAAGGCGCCGATGAGCTTGGGTTCGGCGCGCAGGCGGCTCTGGAGTTCCTGATCCTCGACCAGGTACTTCATAGAATTGCCGAGCAGCTTGGCCGAGGTATCCTGGCCGGCGCCGAACATGAACATGCCGAGCTGGACGAGGTCGTAGATCTCGGGCGTCGTGCCATCGTTGTATTTGGCATGGGCGAATTCGGTCAGGATGTCGTCCTGGGGATTGGCGCGGCGATCGGCGAGATAGCCGTAGAAGTACTTGCCCATGATCGCGAAGGGATGCTCGGCGCCGCCCGACATCGGATCGGTCCCGTCTAGTGCGCCGGGAATGGGACCGCTGGCGATCGCATCCATGAACAGCTGGCGGTCTTCCTTTGGCACGCCCAGCAGATCGGCGACGACCTGGGTGACGAAAGGCGTCGCGATCTTGCCGATCAGCTCGACGCCGCCATCCGCCACGGCCTTGCCGACCATCTCGTTGCAATAGTCCTCGATGAAGGCCTCGCTGGCCTTGAGCCGGGACGGCACGAACAGGGTGTTGATGAAGGCACGCAGCTTGGTGTGCGGCTCGTCGTCGAGATTGACGACCTGATCGCCGCCGGCGAAGTCGGTGCGGTGCGCCTCGATCTGGGCGGTGATGTCCGAGCCATGCGGCGTAAACGGAAGCGGCGCCGATGCGCCCTGGAGGCCAATGATCGCGGAAAAGGCGTCGTGATCACGCAGAACCTCGAGCGCCTCCTGGAAGCCGGTCACGATGTAATAATCCTTGCCCGGCGGCCGATAGATCGGACCCTGCTCGCGGATCGCGTTGAAGAAGGCGTAGGGGTCCCGCAGGACCTCGTGGTCGGAAAAATAGTCCCGCTCGATCAACTGCGTCACGATTTGCTCTCCTCTCCGGTCGCCGAGCCGAATGTCCGGAAAGCCGCTCGAAACGCGAGGGTGGACAGTCGGTCGAATCTGCGACTATGCGATACATAGTCGCATAGTTAGGAGCCAAGGGTGGCGTCAAGCGCTAAACATGCACGTGCCGTGCGATCGGGCTCAGCCCTAGAGAATGCGCTACTACGGCTGCTGGAAACGAAGCATTTCGAGGAGATTTCGGCGCGAGACATCTGCGCCGAATCCGGCGTGCACTATGCGACGTTCTTTCGCCATCATGCCGGAAAGGAGACGCTTCTCGATGATATCGCCGCGAACGAAATCCGCGCGGCCGCGGATCTCGCCCCGCCCTATCCGAGGCATGCCGACGAAGCGGCCAGTCTTGCCGCGCTATGCCGACACGTCGAACGGCGGCGGGATCTTTGGCGCGTCCTCCTCAATGGAGGGGCGGGCTCCTACACGCGCCAGGCCTGGCTCAAGCGCGTCCGGACCTTGTCCGATGCAAAACGGCATGCAGCCAGGTCGCTTCCCGGGGGCCTGGCAGCGACATGCGCGGCCGGTTCCGTGATAGAGGCTCTGTCTTGGTGGCTCGGGCAGCCCTCGGGCACCTGTGGGACCCGGGATTTCGTGCCGATGCTGGAGAGGATTTGCGCGCCCGTCCTGAGGCCCTGACGCGCTTCGACCGACCGCAGCCGGCATCGCCACGATGCCGGCGCCGATACTATCTCACCGCCGCGGCGCGGGCGTATCGCGGGCGGCAAGGCCGATCCGGGCCAGGCCATGGCCAAGAGCATATTTCATGTCGTCGCCCCTGATCAGCATGTCGGTCTCGATCATCGCGACAAGAATCGCGTGACAGGTCGCCCGCTTCAGCCCCGTCTCGCGCACGATATCGGCGAAAGAAAGCCGCCGCGGCGGGCCGGATGCGAAGACGTCGACGATCTTCGCGACGCGATATACCCCCGGTGATGCGGGCATGACGGGTTCCAGGAACTGACGGATCGGCGCGACAGCCCATGACGACCGCACGCCCAGATAAGCGACGACCACTTAGGGATTGACGCGGCCCCTAGCCTTGCCGTCTCACTGTCCAGCATGGATGAACCAGCATCGTGACCGCGACGAAGGCAGGCCCCGCAGCAAAGCGAGGTACAACCCAATCGAATCTAAGCGATACCAAGTCGCATAGTCGCGGCCGCCCCGCACCGTCAAGGGCAAGCGATCCGCGTCACGTGCGCAGCGCCGCGGCTCTGCGCGACGCGCTCTTGCGGCTGCTCGAGCTCAAGCCCTTCGACGAGATCACGGTTCGTGAAATCTCCACCGAGGCGGGGATCAACAATGCGACTTTCTTTCGGCACTACGCGGACAAGAAATCGTTCTTCGACCGAATCGCGACCGAGGAAATCGATCGCCTCGTCGCCGTTTCCCTGCCGTTCGGTCACAGTCTCGACGGCTACATCGTGCTTTGCGAATACGTCGCCCGGAACAGGACGCTCTGGGCCGCTCTGCTGACGGGGGGCGCTGGCGCTGCAATGCGCGAGCGCTACATCCGCGTGTCCCGGGAGGTCGCCGCGAAGTACGAAGGCGTCAAGAGCTGGCTGCCGCACGACCTTTCGATCATTTGCAGCACCGCACTCATCGTCGAAACCCTGTCCTGGTGGCTTTCGGTTCCGGCGGACGATCATTCGCCGAAGGAAATCGCCAAAATCCTCGACGGCCTGGTCAACGGCTCGGTCACCCGGCCAGCTACCGCAACCCGCCCTAGGACACGGAAACCGCACCGCAACGACTGAACGTTGCCGCGGCGTGGCCGCCTCGATGTCGATCCGAGAAAGCGCCCGCGGGCGCACCACACACCCGAATCTTGCCGTTACGCAAATCTATGCGATCATGAATCGCTTTGTTGGGCCAACCCTGCCATAACCAACCGACGGACCGCACGCAGGCTGCGTGCCGAGGAAGCGCAGCGCCATTCGTGGCCGACACTAGCCTTCGGGTCTTGCCCCAGGTCCTTGACAGATGATGCCATCAGCCGAATCAATTGGTCTGACCAATATAAGCCTGGGAAGATGATGATGGATCGCAATGCACGCGGCTTGATTTCCGCCGGAATGGGCACCTTGATGCTCTTGGGCGCGGCGCAGATCGCCGACGCGCAGACGGCGCCAGCGTCGCAGCCTCGCCCTTGGATGACGAGGTCGTTGGTCGCCGAGCAGCGAGCGGCCCGCGATGCGGATAAGGGCGAGGCCGTCGCTCGCCGCCGCGCCAAGCTCCTCGTCGCGGCCCTCAGCCACGAGCAGAAGCTCCAGCAGCTCACCGGCAACCGCCCCGAGATCGTTCCCGAATTGCCCCACTGCTTCGGCGCGCGGCACGTGCGCGGCATCCCCGAGCTTGGCCTCCCCACCTTGAGGATCACCAATGGTCCCGTCGGGGTCGGGCAGAACGATTGCGTTTCACCGAGCGTGATCGACGCGAAGACGGCGGGAATCTTCGGCGCGGCGATGGCGGTTGCCTATACCCATCCGACTTCGGCAAAGGCCACCGCCCTTCCTTCCGCGATCGGCGTCGCCGCTTCCTTCGATCCGGCTCTCGCCAACCTCTATGGCGGGGTCATCGCCAACGAGATGAACGCACTCGCGCTGCACGTGTTCGAGGCACCGGGGCTCAACCTCGCGCGTCTGCCGATCCTGGGGCGCAACTTCGAGTATTTCGGTGAGGATCCCTATCTGGCGGGCATCATGGGGACGACCGAAACGCGCGCGATCCAGGAGAAGGGCCTGATCGTCATGCCCAAGCATTTCGTCGCCAACGAACAGGAGACGAACCGGCAGACGATCGGCACGACGGTCGATCGCCAGACGCTGCGCGAGCTCTATTTCCTGCCGTTCGAGATGGTCGTGAAAGACGCGCGTCCCGGGTCGATGATGTGCGCGTACAACTACGTGAACGGCGCGTCCTCCTGCGAGAGCCGTGAAATCCTGACGGACGTCCTACGCGGCGACTGGGGATTCACGGGCTACGTCCAGCCGGACTTCTTCGCGATGAAGAGCACTGTCGCCACCATGAAGGCGGGGGTGGACAACGAGATGCCGCAGCCGATCCAGTGGTCGCCGGCCCGCCTCGAGGCCGCCCTCGCCAAAGGCGATCTCACAACCACGGACTTCGACCAGGCGCTCGAGCGCCGATACACGCAGATGTTCCGGGCCGGTATTTTCGATCGCCCGCTCACGCAGACACCGCTCGACGTAAGAGGCCACGGCGCCACGGCACGCGACATCGGCGCGCGCTCGGCCGTGCTGCTCCAGAACAACGGCGCCTTACCCCTGCGCCGCGACCTCGGCTCGATCGTGGTCATCGGCAAGGCGAGCCAGGTCTATGCCCAACAGGCGGTTGCAGGCGGCGCGCTTGCCGGCAAGCCGATGGGTTCGGGCGGCGGCAGTTCCGACGTCGCGCCGCACTATTCGGTAACACCGATCGAGGGGATCCGAAACGCGCTCGCGGGCCATCGCGGAGGCAACGCCGCCATCAAGCTGATCCTCGTCGACGACGCCAATCGCACGGCCACCATCGACGGCGTCACGACCGACTTCGCAGCCGTGCTGGCCGAAGCGGCCCGCGCCGAAGCAGTCGTCATGATGGCCGGAACCATCTCGGAAGAAGGCGCCGATCGCGCGACCTTCACGCGCCCGGACGGCAAGGCTCTCGCCGGCGCCGCGGCCGAGGGCCACGGTCTGGACTGGTACGCCGATCGCTCGGACGTGATCGCCGTACTCGATCTCGCTAAGAACCCGCGAGCAGCCCTCGCCCACAACAGCCAGACGCTGGCCATGATAAAGGCGGTTCTTGCGGCGCGCTCGACGTCGGGCACCGACCTGGCGCGAAAGGCCGTGCTGGTACTCAAGGACAATGCGAGCCTGGCCATGGACGCCGCGCTCGTCGGACCGCAGGGCCCCGCGATACTCGAGGTGTGGTTCCCGGGCCAGGAAGACGGCAACATCGTCGCCGACCTCCTGTTTGGCGCGAAAGATCCAGCGGGCAAGTTGCCGGTCACCTTCCCCTATGCGGGCAAGGGCTTCCTCGACGTCATCAAGCCTAGCCAGTTTCCCGGCACCGCCGACGCCGACGGCAAGGGATCAACCGTCGAATATTCGGAGAAACTGGCAATCGGCTATCGCTGGTACGACGCGAACGTCAGCGGCGCTTGCACGCCGGTCGAAGGGCGCAATCCCTGCGTCGCCTTCCCCTTCGGGCACGGGCTTTCCTACACGAGCTTCGCGGTAGGCAAGCGGGCGCTGTCTTTCGACCGTTCGCAAAAGGTCTGGCGCGTCTCGGCGCGGGTCACCAACACCGGCAAGCGCAAGGGCGGCGAGGTCCTGCAAGCCTACCTGTCGCTGCCCGCATCCGCGAGCGTCATCGGAGCGCCTCAGCCCCCCAAGCGACTAGTCGGTTTCCAGCGCGTTGAACTCGCGCCGGGCTCGTCGAAGACAGTGACGATCACGATCGATCCCGAAGCCAGTAACCATCCGCTCGGCGTGTGGAGCGAAGCCGATGGCAAGTGGGTCGCGCCAACGGGCGAATACACCGTCTGGCTCGGCACATCCTCGTCGCCAGCAGACCTCGCGGCCGCAGGAAGGTTCACGCGGTGACCGGGCCGGGCCGCGAGGATCAACTCGGAATGGGAGCCGACCGTTGACGACTTTCGTCAAGCTGACCCGTGCCGCCCTTATTTGCGCGACGACCATGCTAGCAGTGCCGGTCCCGGCGGCCGGTGAGCCTACCGGCGAACAGCGAGCCGCATCGCTCGACGAGGCTTTCCACGATCCGCCAGCGAGCGCCCGTCCCCGGGTATGGTGGCATTGGATGAACGGGAACGTCTCGAAGGACGGTATCGCCAAGGACCTCGCCTGGATGAAGCGCGTGGGCATCGCCGGCGCTCAGAATTTCGATGCCGCCATGGCGACGCCCCAGATCGTCGACAAACGCCTCGTCTACATGTCGCAGGAGTGGCGGGATACCTTCCGCTTCGCCGCAACCGAGGCCGATCGCCTTGGCCTCGAACTTGCCATCGCCTCGTCACCCGGCTTCACCGAAACGGGCGGCCCCTGGGTCAAGCCCGAGGACGGCATGAAGAAGCTGGTCTGGAGCGAAACCGAACTCGCGGCGGGCAAAGCCTTCTCGGCAAGGCTCCCGTCACCGCCCACGGTTACAGGCCCCTTTCAGTCGATTCCAGCCGATCCCGGTGGCGGTCTCGGACTGGTGGGAGGCGAGCGCCCCGCCATCGCAGCACCGTTCTATCGCGACATCGCCGTCCTCGCCTGGCCGATCCCCGCCCATCCTGCTCCTCCGTCCGTCGCCTACCGCGACGGAGCGGGCACGCGCATCGATCCACTGCCGCTGGGCGACGAGGACCTGACCTCCGCCATATCGCTCGCCCCCGTCGAACAGAGCCCGCCCAGCCTCGTCGCCGACTACGCCGTCCCGCGGACCGTAAGCGCCCTGCGGCTATACGCCATCGGCGCCGCCGGCCGCGCGTTCGGCGCAGCTTTCGCCCCGGCCCTCGAAGCGAGCGACGATGATCGATCCTGGCGCGAAATCGCAAAGATTCCGCTCGCGGCCGTCCCCACGACGCTCAGTTTTGCACCGGTCACGGCACGGCATTTCCGCGTAGTCTTCAAGCGAAGTTCGGGAAGCGGAATTCCGGCCGAATACGCGGGCATCATGTCTCGCGGCCTCGACATGGGCAGCGGATTGGGCGCGGGCGCGGCGGCCATGATGGGCGGTTCTGCCGGCGCGGTGAAACTCGCGGACTTCAGGCTCTACGACGAGGCGCGAGTGGACCAGGCGGAGACCAAGGCCGCCTTTGCCATCGCGCGCGACTATTACGCGCTCGGCTCTCCTCCGGAGGTCCGGGGCGTGCCCGTCGACCGCGTGATCGATCTCACCGCACGGATGCGCGCCGATGGCACGCTCGCCTGGACGCCTCCCCGCTTGCCGAAGGATGAGCGCTGGCGCGTGCTTCGGATCGGCCATTCGCTGCTCGGCACGATGAACCACCCGGCGCCGGTCGAGGCGACCGGTCTTGAAGTCGATAAGTTCGATGGCGCGGCCGTACGTCGCTACATGGAGCACTATCTGGGCCTGTACCGCGACACGGTGGGTTCCGACCTGATCGGCAAGCACGGTGTCCGAGCCTTTCTCACCGATTCGATCGAAGCCGGCGCCGCGAACTGGACGCCGCGCATGATCGACCAGTTCAAGGCCCGCCGCGGCTACGATCCCCTGCCCTGGCTCCCTGCGCTCACTGGCACGATCGTCGAAAGCCGGGCGCGCACCGACGCCTTTCTCTACGACTATCGGCGCACGCTTTCAGAGCTCATGGCAAGCGAGCACTACGGGACCGTGGCGGCAGTCGCCCATGAGCACGGCCTGACCGTCTACGGCGAAGCGCAGGAGGATCTGCGGCCCAATCTCGGCGACGACATGGCCATGCGCCGATATGCCGATGTTCCCATGGCAGCACTCTGGACCTTCGACCGCAAGTCCGGGCCCAAGCCGACCTACCTCGCCGACATGCGCGGCGCCGCCTCGGTCGCGAACATTTACGGCAAGCCCTTCGTCGCCGCGGAATCGCTGACGTCCCTGATGGCCCCCTGGGCCTTCGGACCACGAGACCTCAAGCGCGTGGTCGATCTCGAGTTTGCAACCGGGATCAATCGCCCGATCATCCACACCTCGGTGCACGTTCCGACCGATGACAGGAAACCGGGTCTCACGCTCAGCATGTTCGGCCAATACTTCAACCGCAACGAGAGCTGGGCCGAGCTCGCCACCCCCTGGGTGGACTACATCGCGCGCAATTCGCTGCTGCTTCAGCAAGGCAGAACCGTGGCCGACGTCGGTTATTTCTATGGCGAGGAAGCACCGCTGACGGCGCTTTTCGGGGAGAAGCCGGTTGCGGACGCGCCCAAACGCCACGCCTATGATTTCGTCAACGCCGATGCCTTGCTCGAGGTGCTGCGCAACGACGGCGCCGAGATCGCGACGCCGGGCGGCGCACGCTACCGCGCGCTCTATCTCGGGGGAGCGTCGCATCGCATGACCCTGGCGGTGCTGCGCAAGCTCGCCGCTCTGGTCGAGGGCGGTGCGACCGTCGTGGGGGCGAAACCGATGGCCGATCCTGGCCTCGCCACCGACGTTGGCGAATTCGCGAGTCTGGTAGACCGCCTCTGGCCAGCGAGCGGCGAGGCCCGGCTCGGCAAGGGCCGCGTTGTCGCGGCGACCGACATCGACGCGGTCCTCGACCGAATGGGCGTCACACCCGATTTCAGCTTCGCCGGTAAGGCCGATAGCGAGATCCTCTATCTCCACCGCAAGTCGGACGCGGGCGACAGCTACTTTGTCAACAATCGCAAGGACAGGATCGAGACTGGCGAGGCGCGCTTTCGGGTTGCCGGGAAGGTGCCGGAGCTGTTCCAGCCCGAAACCGGTCTGGTCCGGCCGCTGAGCTACAGGATCGAGGGAGGCGAGACCGTCGTCCCGCTCACCCTCGGCGCCGACGAGGCCGTCCACATCGTCTTCCGCAAGCCCGCCACGGTACCCGCGCTGACGATCCCGGCAGTCGAGACCCGCGAACTCGCGGTGCTCAACGGACCATGGCAGGTCGCCTTCGAGGTCGGACGCGGAGCTCCGGCGACGACCGTTCTACCGTCGCTTGCATCGCTCGATACGCATTCGGCGCCGGGCATCCGGTATTTCTCGGGCATCGCGACCTACCGCCGGGATTTCACGGCGCCGCGAGCCTGGAGAAAAGGGCAGCCGCTGTTCCTTGATCTCGGAGAAGCCCGCGAGGTCGCCGAAGTGATCCTCAATGGTAAGCACGCAGGCTACGCTTGGAACGCGCCCTACCGGATCGACATCTCCGCGCAGATGCGTCCCGGACGCAACAAGCTCGAGATCCGCGTCGCCAACCTCTGGGTCAACCGTATGATCGGCGACAAGCAGCCCGGGGCCGAGAAGATCACCTGGGTTTCATCGGTATCCTATTCGGCGAAGGCCCCGACGCGTCGGTCGGGCCTGATCGGCCCGGTGACCCTGCGAAGCCACCGCTAGCAGCGCTCGACACCGTTCTCGTAGGCCATCGCGCGAGCGAAGGGGGGCAATGGATAGATCGCGTCGTGCGGATTGCGCTCGAGCCCGCTTCACCAATCCGAACGGCGCGCATGACGCCGAGTACACCAAGTCAATGGAGGCGGCGATCGCTCGCGGGTCGGCCCTGCGTGCGGCGATGGGCATCGACGAGCGCGCGACCAAGCGCCGCCTCGATCGCCTCGAGATCGCTGCCACCCAGCGTCGCCTCATGTTCGCATAAGGGGCAGGTGATCGGCGCCTGGATGCTATCGAACGAGATGTGGAAACGCTCGCCGCAATGGCAGTCGAGTTGGACGATGGCGCGCAGGTCCGATGCCATCGTCAGCCCGCCGAGATGAAGACCGGGATGACGTTCAGGAAAGCGGTCGGGTCGTCGCCCTTCCCGAACCGACGGCGAGATTTGGACCGGCCATCCATTTCCAGGCTCATCGGTTCGAAACGCGCCGCTGCGATGATGGCGAACTCAAAGCCATCAGCCCGTTCGTCATCAGCCTTCTCCCTGGTCAAAACTTGCGCGGCACGCTCGCAGCCCGACGATATGAGGCAAGTGTTTCGTAAAGATCAAGGTCGTGTCGCAGGCACGCCAAGAGACGACCGCGATGCGGGCCCACCTCGCATCGCGGTCCGCCCTTATCGATGTTCGACACCGTCCTCGTTAGCCATCCAGTGGACGAAGCGATGCAATGGGTACATCGCGTCGTGCGGATTGCCGATCGCGCTGGGTCCGGCTTCACCGAGCCGGACGACGCGCTGGGCGCCGCCGCTGGCGAGGTGGTCGCGCAGCGAGGCCATGCGGTCGAACGGATAGACGCCGACGGTCTGGGTCGCGACGTTGACGTATTTCATCGCTTCCATGAGGTCGGGCACACAGACGACGTTCGAGGTCTTGCGCAGCGGATGGAAATCGACCGGTTCCTCCGAGCGGATCGCGACGCCGCGGCCGTCAGTCTTGCCGAAGACGGCGTATTCGTCGTCCATCATCCGCAGGACGTCGATCTGCTCCTTGAGCTCCATGTCGAGCGGACGCGGCGTGCCCTCGCCCATGCGATCGATCCGGATCTGCTCGGCCAGGACCTCGCAGTAGCGATCGGCTTGCTCGGGGCTCGCCTCGATGAAGGTGAAGCGGCTCGACACGCAGGGTTCCTGCCCGCCCATGGCGACGTCGCCGGCGTTCAGCGTCGCCGCCTCGACCATCGCCTCATCGCTCGCGAAGGCCTCGCGGCCGACCATCGAGATCGAGGTCTTGGGATCGAACGAGACCAGTTGAAAGCCCGGGCCGACGTACTTCATGACGTTGTTGATCGCATCGCCGCCGCCCCAGGCGACGAGCTTGTCGAAATACTGCGGGCGATAGAGCACGCGCTCGACGCTCTCCTCGCCGCCGCGCCAGTAGATCGCCGACATCGACCGGACGACCGGGTGGTTCGGATCGACCTCGGCCATGGTGCGCAGGAATGCGACGGTCGAGAAGGGATCGGCCGAGGCCATCTTGAACAGCGAGACCGACTTCACGAGCGCGGACTGAGCGATCGACTGAATACCCTGGGTCGGAGCATTGCCCGGGAGGACATGGATCAGGCGCGGCGCATAGGCGCGGATGAAACTGCGGCGCCCCGTATGGTCGGTATGCGGTACCCATTCGTCGAGCGCCTTGGGATTGGGGAAGTTCTGCTCGACCAGTTCGCGCAGGACCTTCGGGTTGAGATAGCCGATTGCGTGTTTAAGCTGGAACTCGATCGATTTACGCGGCTGCAGGCTGACCTTGGCCATGCGGTCGATCGTGGTCTGGATGTGCGGGTTGTTCGGATCGGCCAGCCGCTGTCCGGCTTCGTGAAGAAAGTCGATAATTTCGGACACCGGCGTGTTGAGCAGCGGCGGCAGTTCCGAACGCGGGTGGACGAGACTGTCGAGATCGATCTTCGGCGTCGCGAAGTCGACCCCGAGGTCGCGCGAGCGGTGGATCTGCTCGGCGCCCTCGACGAGCTTGCCGCGAATGAAGAACGGTGCGGAATCCGCCTCGGTCGCGGCGGCGATATCAGTCACGGTGTTCATGGATTCTCTTTCGGAAGGACGCAGAGGGAAGCCGCAGTTCAAGATAGGCCCCAGTTCAGGAAAGGCCGCGGACATAGGCGTCGACCGTACCGGCACAGCCGATCTTGTCGTCGCCCTCGAGGTCTGCGTAGCGAGCGATATCGTCCTTGATCGAGGGCGAGGCATTGCCGCAGGCGCAAGGGGCAAAATCGATCTCGATGCGATCGCCCGAGATCACTCCGCCCCAGCGCCCGTCCATCGACAGGTCGAAGAAGGCCGCGCGTCCTTCGACCTTGCCCTCGAAACCCTTTGCTCCGAAACCCGGCGCGAGTTCGTCGCCTTCCTTGTTGAGGGGTAGAGCCACGAGCCAGGCCGGCAAGTGATAGCGCTGGCCTTCCTGGCAGCGCGGCATCGACGTGTTGATCTCCTGCATACCGTACATCTGGTAGATGAAGCGCGGCTGGAGATTGAAAGTCTCGTAGACGTATTCGCGGTAGTTGTCGGGCAACTTGGCGCGCTTGAGACCGCCGCCGAGGAACACGCCGTTCTCGGGATGGAAGTCCTTGGCGCTGTAGCCCTTCGCGCGCACGGCCTCGGCGAAGGGATAGAGCGATCCCCACATGCCGGTGACGTAAAGGCGCTGGTCGCGCTTGGCGATGATGTCGTCGACCGCCCCCTCGTGCGCGGCATCGAGTGCTTGCTAGCGGCCGGCGGATTCGGCCTCGAACTCGGCGATCTCGCCCGGCTTGGCCGTCCCGTCGGCGATCGCTTTCCTCAGCGTGATCATCTTGGTCATCGAGCCGATCGTGACCGGCGGAAGCCCGGAATTGAACCGCGGCGCCGCCGGATCGACGAAGGCGCCCATCATGGCCATGCCCATCGCGGTGTTGCGCGGCGTATAGGCGACGGCGCCCGCCGCACCGGCCGTGGTGCGCATGTCGCCTACACGGATGTCCGAACCCCACTGGACGGCAGCGACGCCATCCCTGGCCGCGAAATCGAGATCCGCTTGCGAGGCGACGAGCATCGCCGACTTGCCTGTGGTCCCCGACGAGCACGAGACGTGATGCCCGGCCTTGCCGCAGGCAGCGACCCAGCCGTCGATATCCTCGACCGCAGAAAGATCGACATTGTCGGTCGGATAGGCCGAGACGGTACCCAGCCACTTGGTCAGACGGTCCCACTTCTTCTCGGTGAGGAAGCTCTCGGGATAGGACTTGTAGGCCGTGTGCGGCAGCAGCAAGGGCACCACGTCGGCGAGGCTCGCGACCTCGGCGATGCCGGCGTCGGCCGCGCGCAACTTGACCAGCTTGATCCGCTCGCCCTGCTCGGCCAGCCGTTCGGCGATTGCCGCCACCTGGACCTCGCGCACCTCGTCATAGGACGCATAGGCCTGCGCGGTTCCAGCCGTGCTCAGCAGCTTGTCGCAATTGGTACCCAAGATCCTTCTCCCGTATCGAATCGATTTGCTTCGACGGAAACGATAATGTGTTATATGAAATAACACAACGGGCATGAGCGACAGGCCGTAGCGAGCCAAAGGAAGAGGACTTTTCAGAATGCAGACCTATCGGCCACCTTCGCAGACCGGCACATTGTCGGTCGTCACGGGCACCGGCGGCCTCGGCTACGAAGTCGCGCTGTCTCTCGCCAGGGCGGGCGGCCGCGTCATCCTTGCGGGACGCGATGCGGGAAAGGGCGCCGAAGCTGTCGCGAGGATCGCGGCGACCGTGCCAGGCGCCGACGTCGCCTACGGAGCGCTCGATCTCGCCAGCTTGCGATCGGTGCGCGAATTCGCATCGCGCCTCCGCAGGCAGGAAACGGTGGTCGATCGGCTGATCAACAATGCCGGTATCATGTCGCCGCCCGAACTCGAGCTGACCGAGGAGGGTCACGAACTGCAGTTCGGCGTCAACTACCTCGCCCATTTCGCGCTGACGGCCGAACTGCTGCCGCTGCTCCGCGCGGCATCGGACCCGCGCGTGGTCAGCGTGACGAGCCTCGCGCAACACTATGCCAAGTTCGACATCGATAACCTGCGCAGCGAAAAGGGCTATCATCCCGGCCGCGCCTATTGCGGGTCGAAGCTGCTCCAGGCGATGTTCGCGCGTGAGTTGCAGGAGCGCAGCAATGCGGCCGGCTGGGGCCTCAAGAGCCTCGCCGCCCATCCGGGCTTTGCCGGCACCAACCTGTTCGCGACGGGCGGCGGGGTCAGCCGGTTCGTCAGCACTCGCATCATCCTCCTACTGATCGGTCAGACCGCGGCGCAAGGCGCCCAGCCCATCCTCTATGCCGCGGGCTCACCCGTTGCTGCGGGCGGCAGTCTCTACGGCCCCACGGGCTTCATGCAGATGCGCGGTGCCCCCGGCCCCGGCAAATATGCCAAGATCGTCGACGACCAGGCCCTTCGCGACGAGGTTTGGCGCCGGTCCGAGGATCTGGCGGGCGTCCGCTACGGCTGATCCGGCTTCGTATCCCGGCTCAGCGCCGGCACGATGCGCGGCCGCGCGGCGACATCGACGATCAAGGCGTCGAACAGCGCGACGATATCGTCCAGCGGATAGTCCTCGGGCTGACGCAGCCACCAGGCCAGAATCTCGAAGATGCCGCTCGTGACGAAGGGCGCGGCGAGTTCGACGGGCAGCCAGGGATTGGCCCGGGGTCCGCTGTGCCCGAGTTCCTCGGCAATCCGCGCGAATTCCGCGCGCATGATGTGCGCGGCGCCCCCGTTGAGCAGGACGGTCCAGAGCTTGCGATGGGCATGAACGTAGCTGCACAGATCGAAGGCGCTGCCTTGCCCCTCCCCGTTCAGCGCCGCATGGCCGAGCGAGATGAGTGCGTGCACCTCGTCGGTCGCGATCTCCTCGAGAAGTTCGTTCTTGGTCGCGTATCGACGGAAGAACGTGGGATAGCTGAGACCGGCACCATCGGTGATCTCCTTGATCGAGATCTCTTCGAGCGGCTTGCGTTCGATCAGTTCGAGGAACGTCGCGCGCATGGCCTCGGCGGATCGCTGTGCCCGCGCGTCGCCGCTCTTCGACGGTGTCGTCGTCCTTGCTCGGGCCAAAACGGATCGTTCCCTGAATGCGCCGGCCAGCACGCGCTGGTTCTCCCGCTCTATCGCGAAAACGCCCGCGCTTGTCAGCCGCGAACTCGCGGCCACCTCATCGGGGCGGGGTCTCCCACGCCGGATAGGCTCCGAGCCGGAAGATCAGCGCCGCGCAGAGCAGGCTCGCGGCGATGCCCGTCCACAGCAGCGGGCCATAGCTGCCGAAGTGATCGAAGACCGCGCCGGCCGCAACCGAACCCAGGCCGCCGCCGATACCGACGAGACTGGTCATGACGCCGAAGATCTTGCCGAAGTGCGCCATCCCGGCATAGCGCCCGGTCAGATAGGCGCAGACCTGCAGCTTGGTGCCGGTCGTATAGCCGATGATCATCATCGCCGCGACGTACCACCAGGCCGCCTGCTGCGGCTGAAGCAGCATGAGGTAGGCAAGAGCCGGCGCGAGCAGCGTGACCGCACCGACGAGGCCCGCGTTCCAGCGATCGGTCATCCAGCCGGTCAGAAGCTTGCCGGCGATCGCCGCGGCACCCGACAGGCTCGCGAGCCAGGCCGCGTCGGCCCGCGAAACACCGGTCGAGGTCAGGAGCGGTACCTGGTGGATCAGGATCGCCGTCCCGATGAACATGGTGATCAGCGTGGACAGGCCGATCCGCAGCAACGGCAGGCTGCGCAGCGCCTCGCGCAGGGTCAGCCCGGGCGGCGCGATTTCGGGCTTCGCGGGCTCGGCGCCCATCGGAGCGGCCAGGCGATCGCGATCGCGCGGGTCGTAAAGGAAGAACAAGGCCAGCAGCACGCAGGGCGCGGCCCAACCCAGACCTATCCAGAGATAGGCCTGACGCCAGCCGAAGGTATCGGTCAACCACTGCGCCAGCGGCGGCGCGGCAATCTGCGATATGGCCGTGCCGCAGAGCACGACGCCGAGGGCGAACCCGCGGGCGGCGGTGAAGGCATTGGACACGGCAGTGGTCCAGACCGTGGCCTTGATGCCAAGGCTGACCAGTCCGTAGAACAGCCAGATCAGATACCATTGCGCCATCGAACCGTTGGCCAGGCTGACCAGGGCCAGGGCCACGCCGGTGAGCACGAGCGAGGGCAAGGCCATTCGCCGGCTGCCCCAACGGTCGATGAGGCCGCCGATCGAGGGCGAGAGCAGCACCATGATCAGTGATGGGATCACGCTGACCACCGAGATCTGCGCCCTGCTCCAGCCGAACTCGGCCTCGAGCGGTTCCATCACGAGGCCGATGACATAGGAGGAGACCGTGTGCAGCGAGAAGCCCGCTGCCGAAGCGAGTACCAGTGGCCAGTACTCGCGCCATTCGTCTCTAGCCTGCGTCGCGCTGTTCACGGCGTTCCTTCCTCGATCGCCGCCATGCCGGCACGAAATACCTGGGCCATGCCCCGCGGGTGCCCGGAGCGGAGGAGCTGGACACCCGCGAGACCTCTTTAGAACTCGATCGAGAGATCGACGCCGTAGGTGCGCGCCGGCACGTAGCTGGCCGAGGTCGCGAAAGGCGTGAACAAGGCCGTGGTCATGTCGCGGCGATTGGTCAGGTTCTTGCCCCAGAGCGCGAGCTCCGCATCCACGGGGCCGAGCGCGAGACGGCGCAGCGCGACGCGGCCGTTGATCGTCCAGTAGCCGTCGACCTTCTCGGCCCCGCGGTTCCAGTCGAAGATCTGGATCGCCGGGTTGCCCGCGAAGCTCATGCCGCCCTGATAGAAGGCGTCGGCGCGCAGGCTGAGCGTCGTTTCGCCGAACAGGGGCTGGGTTTCGTAGGAACCATAGACGCTCCCGGTCCAGGCAGGCCGTGCCGTCACGTCGAGCCTGCCGCCGTTGGCGGCGAGGACGCCGGGCTCGACGAAGGGGAACGAGATGTCGGTGTAGCTGAGGCTGCCGCCCATCGTCACGCCGCGCGTGGGCGCGGCGGTGACTTCGAGCTCGAATCCACGCGCGCGGACCTTGCCCTGGTCGCCGACGAAGACGCTGAGCTTGGGCAGCATTTCGCCCGCGATGGTGGCCCCGTAGAGCTGGGTCAGGATCGGCAGCGCGAGTGCCGCCGATGCCGTCGCCGAGGTCGATTGCGACTGCTGGAAGTGATTGTAGTCGACGTGGAACACCGCAAGGTTGGTGCGCAGCTTGTTGTCGAGGAAATCAGCCTTGATGCCCAGTTCCCAGGACTTCGCGGTCTCCGGCTCGTAGGGGATGCCGCCCGTCGAGCCGCCCGACACGAACGAGTTCGAGAACTTGCCGTAGATCAGCGTATCGTCGTTCGGCGTCCAGTTCAGGCCGACCAGGAAGTTGGGCTTGGTCTTCTTGAAGTCGGGCGGCGTGATGACCGTGTTGGGCGAGACGACGCCCGTGGGCCCACGCGTGTTATAGGTGAAAGTGCTGGACTTCTTGTCCCGCGTGATGCGCGCGCCTAGCACGACCTCGAACTGCGGCGTGAACTTGTACTCGAGCTGCGCATAGGCCGCGATCGAAGTCGCCTCGTTGTTGTAGACGCCCTCGTTGCCCAGCGGGATCTTGCCGTTCTGCGGCACGAAGGTCGGAAACGACAGCGTGTTCTGCAGGCCCTGTGGACCGCCGGCGACGTCCTTCGAGTGGAACCACAGCGCGCCGACCGTGGCGTTGAGATTGCCCGAGGTGAAGTTGACCTGGAGTTCGTCGCTCCACTGCTTCGAGACCGAGGCCGATTGCGCCGCGACGAGAATGAAGCGCTGGCCGACCAGAGGCGCGAGCTGCGCCGCGAAAGCGGGGATGGCGGCCTGGGCTGCCGCGGCGTTCGGGATGCCGGGCGTACCGATCGAGCTGAACGCGACGAGCGTCGCATAGGGCACCAGCGCGGGCTGGGTGAAGGTCAGGCTCGAGATGCCGTCGATCGGCGTGGGCCCGAGCACTTGCGACTTGCGATAGGCGAAGATGTTCTTGACCGTCAGGCTATCGCTGGCCTGCCAGGTCGCCGTCGCGCTGTGGCCCTGGACGGTCTGCGTGCGCGGCACGGCGAAGCCGTTGGTCGCCACGTCGGGACGCTTACCGTCGGCCCGGGCATAGAGGTTCTGGCTCGCATAGAGCGGTTTCAGGATATTCCCGACGAGCGCGGGCAATTGCGAGAAGTTGGGATCATAGCCGACGAAACCGGTGACGTCGGGCGTGCCGCTGTCCTCGTTGCGGTCGTACTTGTAGACGATCTTGAAGGTGTCGCTGGGCTCGAACTTGACCGAACCGAAGTACGAATTGGAATCGACCGTACCCAGGTATTCTGCCGAGCGCTGGACGCCGAAGGGCGAGCTCGAGCGATCCCAGATCAGGCCGGCGGCGGCGTTGCGCACCTCGCCGCGGCGGTAGTTGCGCACGAAGCTGCCGAAGGCGCTGAACGGCCCCATCTGCGGCAGATCCGCGGTCACGCGAAAGCGGTAGGCATCGCGGTTGCCGATCGAGCCTTCGGCCTTGATGTGCGCCTCGCCGCTCGGATCGCGCGTCGTGATGCTGATTGCGCCTGCGGTCGCGTTGCGACCGAACAGCGTACCCTGGGGACCGCGCAGAACCTCGAGCCGCTGGATGTCGGGCAGCTCGAAGATCGAGCCGCGCGGGCTGCTGACGTAGACGCCGTCGATGTAGATCGAGACCTGCTTGTCCGAGCCCGGCACCACGCCGAAGCTGCTCTGGCCGCGGATGGTGAAGACGGGCACCGAGCTACCGCCCGGCGATGGCTTGACCGTGACACCCGGGGCGATCGCCGAAAGGTCGTTGACCGTGAAGATCCGGTTGGCCTGCAGGCTGTCGGGCGTGATCGCGGTGACCGCGATCGGCACGTCCTGCAGGCTCTGCTCGCGCTTCTGCGCGGTGACGACGATTTCCTCTAGCCCGCCCTCGCCCGCGGCGTTCTGCGCCCAGGCCGGCGCCGCGGCCATCGCGCTGGCCGCCAGTATCGTCGAAGCCAGCCAGGCGCGCCGAAAATGAGCCTTCATGTTCTCTCTCCCCTTGAAGCCGGGCGAACATCGGTTCGCCGTTGGATCGTTTCCCGAACGGCAAAGGGGCTCGATCATTCCGTCAGGGACAAGTCCGCCATGCGCCGCGCATGCGGCATGCCTTCAGGCACGCCGGGTCTGGCGCCCCACGGGCCTAGCGAACTGCTCCATTGCCGGAATTCAACCTCACGGGCACAAGCCAAAGGCCGCGCACGCCGCTCCCTGTCCGCACTTGTCGTTCTATGATTCGCCGTATAAGTGTGTTATATATTATAACACAATACGAAAAATCCGTCCGGTTGGAAATTTTCGACCAGATGACTGGAGAGCAATGTCAGCGGCATTTTTCGCCTAGCCAACGACATGCTTGCCCAATCACGGAATTCAGGCGGCCTGCAATGGCACACCCCAATCCATTTCGGTATGGATGGCGCAGTTCTATTTCAAGATTTGAACTTATTCGGCAGATTTACCTTCGGACATCCACTGGATGCAGCCCGCGCCGATATTCTGCAGCGCTCCTCGCTCCCTGGCAGGACCCCGAAGCGCTAACGTAATGGTCAGCATCATGGCGGGACTGCTGCGATAGTCAAGTGCCGAGAAGATATCCGCAGCGAGATCGGTGCTGCCGCCGCGTCGGCTTGGCCCCAGCCCCTCCGGATCGCCCAGCGCGCAGCACAAGCTACAGCAGGTTGACGCCGTCTGGGCGGATGACCGACTTCACGATCAGCGCGTCGATGATCCGGACGACGTTTTCCATCGGATAGTCGGCGGGCTGGCCGAGCCACCAGGCGAGTATCTCGAAAAGCCCGCCGACGACGAAGGGGGCAGCGAGATCGACCGGAAGCCAGGAATCGCTTCGCTCGCCGATCTGCTTGGCGATCCGCAAGAATTCTCCGCGCATCGCAGGCGCCGCGCCGCAGGTCAGCAGCCGCGTCCAGAGCGCACGATGCTCGTCAACGTAGCGGCACAGAGCCCAGAGCGATTCCACCTGGGCCTCGGATTCGAACATCGGAAGGCTCAGAGACAGCAGTTGGCGCACCTCCTCGGTCGCCACATCCTCGAGGAGTTCCTCCTTGCTGGCATAACGTCGGAAAAAGACCGGATAGCTGACCCCGGCTTGGGCGGTGATGTCGCGGATCGCAATGTGATCGAAGGGACGGGTCCCGATCAGCTCCAGCAACGCGGCTCTCAGCGACTCGCGCGAGCGCATGGCGCGGGCATCGGTTGGACGCGACATCCGCTTTTTCACCGTGTGCGCATCGGCCATCGGTTCGGCGCAAGCCCCCTTTTTGGATCCGTCACGGCCGACAGGGCCGAGGCCCAGGCTTGTAGCGCGACCGCCCCTCCCCCCGTCAATCTCGCCCCGCACATTCAACCAGATTGACGAATTGGTCAGTCCCCTTTACGTAACACTATAGAACGTAAATCGAGATATCGGTCAGAGGCTGCCACCAGCGGCCCGCCGGATTGCACGTTCCCAGGGAAAAATCCGCGCGTCGGCGCGGCCATGAGGGGAAATCTAAAGATGAATTGGAAACAAGCGCTCCTGCTCGCGGGCGTCGGACTCTCCTCGCTCGCCGCGCCCGCCCAGGCGCAAGAGGCGGCGGACGGAGCCAGCGAACCCACGGCCGACATCATCGTCAGCGCCCGCCGTCGCGACGAAAGCCTCCAGGACGTGCCGCAGACCGTCAACGCGGTGTCGAGCGAGACGATCCAGAAGCTGCGCATCAACAATGCCAGCGACATCGCGCAGATCGTCCCGGGCCTCACCATCGAGGGCGGCTCTTCGGGCAGCGGCGGTTTCGGCGCCAGCTCGGGCATGCGCGGTGTGCCGACCTTCCTCAATTCGAACGCCAGTCCCGTCGTCCAGTTCTACCTCAACGACGCGCCGACCGGCCGCGGCCCCGAGGTGACCCAGTCGCTGTTCGACATCGGCCAGATCGAAGTCCTCAAGGGCCCGCAAGGCACCTTGCGCGGCCGCTCGGCACCGACGGGCGCGATCACCATCACGTCGCGGCGCCCCGACCTCGACGAGGTCGGCGGCTTCATGAATCTCAGCGGATCGAACCGCGGCAACATCAATGCTCAGGCGGCGATCAATGTGCCGCTGATCGCCGGCGTGCTCGCCCTGCGCGTGGCCGGCGCGGTCGATCACAACGAAGGTAACGGTGTCACCAGCGCGAATCTGCGCGCCGATCCCTACATTAAGAATGAGGCACTGCGCGCGACGCTACGCTTCGAGCCAAGCTCCACTTTCAATGCCACCGTCATGTACCAGCGTCTGTGGCGCGATACACGCTCGTTCAACCAGGTCGTCGGCAACGGCAACGGCATCAATGGGCCGGTCATCGCCGCCGACGATCGACTGGGCATCACCGATGGCCCGAGCGAGAACAGCAGCGCCGTCGATTTCGTGGTCGGCCAGGCCGAACTTCGGTTCGCTGGCCAGAAGCTGAGCTACGTCGGCTCCTACCGGAACGGTCGATCGACCGGCCGGACGCCGCAGGATGTCGCGAACGTGCTGCCCGGCATCGAGTACTATCAGACAACCAACACCCCGGCGCAGGAAGTCTCGCAAGAGCTTCGCCTGAGCTCGGAAGAACGCATCGCCGGCATCTTCGACTACACGCTTGGTGTGTTCTATGACCGGGAAACCTCGAAACCGACGGTCAACGGCGTCGCCTCGTTCCTGACTGGCGCTTTCGGTCGCCCAGGCGCGCCCGTCGTGCAAACACCGCTCGATCGCTACACCCTGAACACCGCGATCGCCATCTCGCCGATCGCGACCGAAAAGTCGGTCTTCGGCAGCGTGACCGCGCACCTCGGCGAGAACACCGAGCTGTCGGCCGGCGGTCGCTATATCGATTTCGAGCGGCGCGATCGCTACACGCTCGGACTGCAAGGGGGCTTCAACGCGCTCAACAATCCCACCGGCGGCTTGGTCCCCTGCGCCGGCCTCGGTGCCTTGAGCCCGCAGCTCGCTGGCGCGGTCGCAAGTCCCGTCTACAGCGGGGTCTGCGACCTGCCGATCCCGTCGCAGACGCTGCAGAACGTCGATCGGACGACGAAGTTCACACCGTTCCTCTACAACGTGTCGCTGTCGCACAAGTTCAGCAGGGACTTCATGGTCTATGCGAATGTCGGCTCCGCCTTCCGCTCGGCCGGCCCTCAGATCGGCCTCACCAGCCTCACGACCTGCTGCACCCAGATCGGCGGCCCCAGCCTTGCGGGGATCGACGACCTGATCTTCCACGGCCAGGAGGATTCGACGACTTACGAGCTCGGCTTCAAGTCGACTTTTTTCGATCGCCGCGCGCGTCTCAACGTCTCGGTGTTCAAGCAGACCTTCGACAACTTCTTCTTCCTGACCCAGGCGACGCGTTATCTCGCGGTCACCACGAGCCTCGCGGGCGCCAATGTCTCGTCGTCGGAATTCACCGCCGACGCCAAGGCCAAGGTCAAGGGCATCGACGTCGAGGCGGGCTTCCAGATCACGCCGCGCTGGAACCTGGATCTCGGTTTCAGCTGGTCGAAGGCGCAGCTCGACGATGCACTGATCCCCTGCAACGACGGCAACTTCGACGGGGTGGTCGACACCATCGTCCCGACGACCCAGGCCTTCGTCAACGCCGGCGTGATCGTCGCGCGCTGTCGCTCGAGCGAATCCATCTCGCGCACGCCGCGCTGGAACCTGACCGCCCAGTCCGAATACAGCGCGCCGATCTCGGGTGCGGTCGACGGCTTCCTGCGCGGCAACTTCGTCTACTATCCGGACAACCCGAACTCGAGCCAGGGCATCGTCATCGACAAGTACAGCCTGCTCAACCTCTTCGCGGGCGTGCGGTCGTCGGACAACGCATGGGAGATCTCGGTCTTCGCGAACAACGTCCTGAACACCCAGCAGGTGCTCTCGATCAATCCGGTCGCTCCGGTCTCCTCCGGCAACGTCGCCGCGACCTTCGGGCGACCAGCCTCCGGCTACCAGCAGATCGCCTACACGCCGCGACGCGAGTTCGGTCTCCTGGTGCGCTACGCGTTCGGCGCGCGCTGACGACGACTTGCCGGTACGGCCTTGGCCGTACCGGCAACAGGTTTGAGGGGAAGGACGATGATCGCAGGACTGTCGCTCGGCGCGCGGATAGTGCTCGCGGCGCTCGTATTGGTCGAAGCCTTACCGGCCGTAGCCCAGGCTCCGGCGGAGCAGGCCGTTCCTCTGCCAGCGCTGGTCTCCAAAGCCGATCTTTCGCCGCGGCTCAAGGAGTACACGCTCCGCACACCACTACTGGCGTTTCGAAGCCTCGGCCCCATCCCCGGCAATCCGCAGGGTGAGACCAAAGTGCGCGTGCTGCTTCCCGCAGGATACGATCCCAAGTCCGCCAGCCGCTATCCCGTGCTCTACCTCTTCCACGGCGGCGGCGGCAACCAGACCGAATGGACGACGCCCGCGAGCAAAGGCAAGGCAGAGGAACTGACCGAGGGCCTGCCTTTGATCGTCGTCATGCCCGAGGGCGGCCTCGCGGGGGGCTACGCCGACTGGTACAACGACGGTGCCTTTGGTCCACCGCGCTGGAAGTCCTATCACCTCGACCAGCTGATCCCTTGGATCGACGCGAATTTCCGCACCATCGCGACACGCACCGGCCGGGCAACCGCGGGCCTCTCGATGGGCGGCGGTGGCCTGCGCTATGCGGCGATGCGCCCCGAGCTGATCGGCGCCACGGCCGCGTTCTCAGGCGACATCGACATTCTCCAGCCGGCAAGCGACTGGAACGGTATGGGCGCACCGATCAGCCGGCTGATCTGGGGCGATCGCAAGATGCAGGAAGTGAGATGGCGCGGCGCCAACGGCCCCGATCTCGCCAAGAACCTGTCGAACACCGATGTCGCCATCTTCACCGGCGATACCGGCAGACCCGAGGGCGTCTACATCCTCCAGGGCTCGACCGCGATGCATCGCCGGCTGGACGAATTCGGCATAGCCCACGGCTTCACCGTCTATCCGGGCATGACCCACAGCTGGCCGACCTGGAACCGGGCGCTCGCCGCTTGGCTGCCCTCGCTGATGAAGCACTTTCGCACCGCAGCCGCGACGACGGCTCCGCCGCGGACGTTCACTTTCTCCACGATCGCCCCCGACTATTCGCTCTACGGATGGACCGTACGTATCGAACGCAAGGCCGACGAATTCAGCGCGCTCGAAGTCGCAGGCCCCCGTGCATTCAGCATCGTCGGCAGCGGCGAGGCCCTCGTGCAGACACCGCCGCTCGCTCGACCGGACACGCCGCTGCACGTCAGGATCGGCTCGCGAACGATCACGCTACGCACCGATTCCGAAGGACGGCTGTCTGTGCGCGCGCAGATCGGTCCGGCAAACCCTTCTCAGCAATACGCACCCGGCGGCCAAGCCATCAGGAATGGCGGAAAGACGGAGCGCGTCCCCTTTGAACGGGTCGACGACGGTTCAAATTTCGTCCGGGTGAGCGTGCGCGTCGGGGGCGAGACGCGATGATGCCTGCACCGGTGTCGGTTTGCGAACCGGATCGGGAAGGCAAGCTGATGGGGAGCGGCCTCGATGCGCTTTTGTGACGAATATCGCGGCTATCGGATCAGGTACCGTCGGCGACGCGGCTGGGTCGCGAACATCTGGCCGCCGCAGTCCTTGTTTCCGCTGCGCGAGATTCCCCACATCACCGACGCCGAGGGCAAGGCGCTGATCGAGCGGCGCGCGCGCGAGGTGATCGACGCCCATATCGACAGTCTCAAGGATCTAAGGCGGCTCTGAGGAACGAGTCCGAAGTCTAAAGCTGGTCCAGACATCATGGCAATCGAAAGAGATTGCATATCACCGGGAGAGAAACGTGACCAAGCACGCAGTGACGCAACGCTTAATAGGAGCTGTCATGCTGCTGGCCGCAAGCAGCGAGGCACCGGCTTCGTCACAAGAGACGGTCGTTCGCCTCGACCCTCGCGGAATGAACGCGGTTGCACGCGTCGATACCCGCTTCCAGTCCTACAATATCGAGATGGCCGAGATCGTCGGCGGGCGCTTCTGGGCACCTTACAAGGACCCGGGCATCCCGGCACCAGCCGAAGGACCACGCCCTGGGGGCAGCCTCGGCTTCGAAGCATCTTTGTTCCGTCAGCGACCGCCCGCGGAACTATCGAACGTCCGTCTGCGCAACATGGCAAGGGCGCTGGGCCCCGCCTACATTCGGGTCAGCGGTTCCTGGGCGAACAAGACGTTCTTCCAGGACGACGACGGTCCCCGTCTCGCCACGCCGCCCAAGGGTTTCGAGAACGTCCTGACCCGTCGGCAATGGGCGGGATTCCTGGATTTCGCCAAGGCCGTCGACGGGCGGATCACCACCTCTTTCGCGGTGAGCGTCGGCGCACGCGATGCCGCCGGTATCTGGTCGCCCGCCGAAGCGCGCAAGCTTCTACGCTACACACGCGAGCTAGGGGGCTCGATCCACAGCGCCGAACTGATCAACGAACCCAACCTCGGCGCCACGTCGGGTCTGCCGGCCGGTTACGACGCGAGCAATTTCGCGCGCGACATCGCCGCCTTCCGGACTTTCATCCAGAACGAAGCTCCCGAAATCCGGACCGTGGGTCCCGGATCGACCGGGGAAACGGGGGTTGCGCTATTCAACAGTCGCGGCCTTGCCAGCGAGCAGATGCTGAGCGCTGAGCCGCGCGCGAGCTTCGACTATTTCTCCTATCACTTCTACGGCGGTCGCTCGCAACGTTGCGCGCGGATGGCGCCCAGCAGCGCCATCTCGCCGCAGAACGCGCTCGATGAAGAATGGCTTGCTCGAACGGACCGGGCCCTGGCCTTCTACAAGGACCTGCGCAATCGCCACATGCCCGGCGTGCCGATCTGGCTCAACGAGACGGCTCAGGCTTCGTGCGGCGGTGACAATTGGGCCGCCAGCTTCCTCGATACGTTCCGCTACGTCGACCAAATGGGGCGGCTCGCAAAGCAGGGCGTCTCCGTCATCATGCACAACACCCTGGCCGCCAGCGACTATGGGCTGATCGAAGAGGAAACGCTCGCGCCGCGTCCCAATTACTGGGCGGCGGTGCTGTGGCGCCGCCTGATGGGCGAAGTGGTGCTCGACGCAGGCCCGTTGAGACCCGGTCTCCACGTCTACGCGCATTGCTTGCGAGGGCGCTCTGGCGGCGTCGCATTTGCCGTAATCAACCTCGACAGGACCGAGGAAGCCCATCTCACGCTGCCATTGCCGGCCCAGCGCTACGCGCTCTCGGCCGATGATCTGCAGAGCACGACGATCAAGCTGAACGGAAAGCCCCTCGCCTTGGCGGGAGACCGCCTGCCGACGCTTCCGGGGACCAAAGCGAGTGGACGCGATATAAGTCTGGCACCAGCCAGCATCACGTTCCTCGCGGCACCGTCGGCCGCCAACCGCGCGTGTCGGTAGCCCAGGATTGCGTCAGCCCCCGCTGGGCGACCCCACTAGAAACCTAGCCGGATGCGGCAGTAGCAGCACGTCGCTCCCTGCCGACCGGGCTCGGCCGAAGCCGGTGCTCGCCCAGCGCAAAAGCATTTGCATGTCCCCGGTAATATGCTCAGACTATTCTGAGCACATTACCGGGAGAGAATCGTGATCAGGCAAGCCGCCAGAGCCAAGCCGAAAACGAGCCACGCGAGGCACTTTCGAAATTGCCTGGTTGCGCTGGCATTGGCGGGCAGCACCCTGGGATCGGGGCCGGCGGCGGCCCAGTTCTACATCGGACCCAGCTATCTCTTGGTCCCCGGCGCGACCGGCGATGCGAAGGAGCCATCGCACAGGGACTGGATCCGCGCCGAGGCCCGTTACTGGACCGAGCGCCCGAAGCTCCCGGAGATCCGGGGCATCACCGCGCTCAAGAACGACCTCCTATTTTCCGGATCGACCGCACCCACGCAAGGTCCGAACGTGCTGACCCTGTCGATCGACAAACGCAGCCCGTCGCTCCCGGCGCTGATGGCGCGTTGCCGCAGCGGCGAACGTTTGGCCGAAGTCCGCTATGCCGAGGCTGCCGAGATCGCGCGTCATCCGCAGGAACATGGCCCCAAGCCCGCGGACGTACCCGACTTCTACGAGTACGTGCTTTCGGGCGTCACCCTGGACTGTCCGACTGTGGTGGACGCCCCCGAGCAGGCACTGCGATTGAAGTTCGAGGCGATCCGCTGGGTCAATCATCGCCCCCAGCCCGAACCGCGTGCCATCGCCGCCCGCCCCGCGATCCTGCAGCCGGCCAGCCTCTCCGGCTACAGACGCACCTTCGTGATCTCGTGGTTCGCTGCGGTCACCGATGCCGCCCCTGACCAATGTCCTCGGATGAACAGCAAGCCCTCGCCCGCGGACTATTTCGCGCTGATGCCAGAGGACAAGGCCGCGCGGCTACGCAAGGAGCTCGCCGACAAGGGCGTCGGCCCCGAGCGCATGCCCTATCGCGGCCCCGAGGAACTCGACGTCAATCTGCTACCGGGTATCGTCGCCGATCCGGGCCACCAGGCGCCGCACGCCGATATCGTGAAGGGCTTCGATCTCGACGGGGACGATGGCCGTGGTCCGCCGTCTGCCGGGGTGCGCGCCCATAAGAACTTTATCTCGCCCGACGGACGCCGCGGCATCGACAACCAGCTGTTCACGGTGGAGGGCTGCGTAGAGGGGCTCCGGCGCAAGGGCTTCCTGCCGATGATCTTCAACGAGGGGCGCGCGGCCGGCCAGCCGAGCGCGCTCGTCGAGATCAGCGGTATCGACGACGAGCGCAACGACGACGACGTGCGCGTGACCCTGTTCTACAGCGAGGACGGTCTTCGTCGCAGTCCGGCCAAGGTCGTGCTGCCCGACTACACGTTCCGTGTTTCCGCCAGCCCGGAATTCACCCAGGATTTCGTGCGTCTGCGCGGCAGGATCGTGGACGGCGTGATTGAGACCGATCCCGGCGACACGCTACACGTGCACGAAGTCACTGGGATCGAGACGACCTTCGTGAAGCCACGGATGCGGCTCGAGTTCACGCCCGAGGGCGGTATCAAGGGCGTGATTGGTGGCTATCTCGACTGGCGCAAGCGGCTCGTATTCCAGATCTACCGGGGCAGCGACTACGAGAACACGGTCGGCCTCCAGGCCCCGGCGATCTACAATGCCATGAAGCGCGCGGCCGACGGACTGCGCGATCCGGTGACCGGCGAATTCAACGGCATTTCCGCCGCCTTCGATATCGAGGGTGTGCCAGCCTTCGTTCCGCCGGACCGGGCGAGCAGGCTGGCCGCGGGCCGCTGAGCGGCGGCGCTCGCGCCGCCGCCAGAACGTCAGCCCTGGATGACCTCGACAGTATAGCCGTCGGGATCGGTCAGCATCATCAAGGTGACCGTGCCATGTGCGCCCTTGATCTCCCCTGCGGGGAAACCATTGGCGCGCAGACTGGCGTTGGCGGCCTGGAGGTCGGGGAGCCGCAGCACGACGCGCGCGAAGCCGAACCCGTGCTCGATTGGGCGCGTCCCGCTCGCGCTCCGATCGCTAAGCAGCATCAACATGGTATCGGCCGGGCCATTGCCGAAATTGAGCACCGTGTCGGGACGCGACTTGTCCGCCGCGCCTGGCGGGCTGAACTGCGCCATCACCCGCATGCCCAGAGCATCGCGGTAGAACTTCAGCGACCTTTGCAGGTCGGAGACATGGACCGCCGCGCCGATGACGGCGCCGCGCTTGGGCGCCGCGGCCGATGCCGCGGCAGGCGTCTGTGCCTGCGCCTCGACTGCGCCGCCCAGCCAGGCGGCGGCAGCCGCACCGCAAAGCGATGCGGCCAGGATATGATGCATTCGCACGATGTTTCTCCCCCAGCCTATTTCAGGCCATGACTTCGCTGATCGGCTTCGAGGTCTGCATGCCGCCCTCGCCCCAGGTTTCCACGGGCATTCCCATGACCTGCTGGATGGTCAGGCCGACCCGCGAGCTCGGATCGCCCTTGCCATCGATGTGCTGTCCCGACTTCCATTTGCCGCCGGCGCGGCCCGCGACGAGGATCGGCAGGTTATCGACCGAGTGGATCTTCGCGAAATTGCTCTCCGACGTCGCTAGCACGAGCGTGTTGTCGAGCAGGGTGCCGGCGCCTTCCTTGACCCCGTCGAGCATCTTCAGCATCGAGCCCAGCGTCTCCATCGACCGTTCGACGAAATAGGTCGCCTTCGGCTGGTAACCGAGCGTCTCGTCGACCGGCTCCTCGTGGGTCAGCTCGTGGTGCGAGACGGGATCGCCGGCCTTGCGCAGGTTCGAGCCCGCGTTCGACAGCGCGACGTTGAACACGCGCGTCTGGTTGCAGGCGAGCGCCATCACGAGAAGCTGGCCGAGCAGGTCGTGACTGGTCATAGCCATATCCCAGGTCGGCCCGAGTTCGTGCCGGGCGGGTTCCTTCGCCACGACGCAGGCTTCGGCTGGAGCAGGCTTCTCGAGCATCATCGACATCTGCTGCTCGACCTGGCGGACCGAGGTGAAATACTGGTCGACGCGCTGACGGTCCGAGGCCCCGAGCGTGCGCATCAGGTCGTCGCGATCCTCCTTCACCGCGCTGAGCACGGATTCGCGCAGCATGATCGCGGGATCGGGCGTGAATTCAGCCTTGTTCGGGTCCTTGAACTCGGGGCCGAACAGCCGGCGATAGAGCGCGACCGGATCGACCTCGCTGGGATTGACCGTCGCGCCGGTGCGCATCGAATAGGAGACGCTCGACTGCCCGGTGCAAGCGACCTCGAGCGAGGAGTAGCGCGTGCCCTTGCCGATGTGATCGGCGACCAGGCAGTCGATCGTCGGCAGGAGACTGGTGCCGCCCTGCTGGCCACCGACGAGCGGCGCCGCGCCCGAGAGCGTCGCCATGACGCCCGACCAGTGGACGAGGTTGGGCCGGCCCGCGAGATTGCAGTTGAGGTTGGAGAAGATCGTGACCTTGTCCTTGAACGGCGCGATTGGCCGTAGCTCCTCCTTGATGTCGTAGTCCTTGCCCACCTTGCTGGGGAACCAGCGCGCGGTATTGACCCCGCACCCCCAGAACCAGGTGCCGAAGCGGGTGGGTATCGGCTTGCCGGTAGCCGCCATCGCCTCGCCGTTGCCATCGAGAAACAGATCGAGGATCGGCAGCGCCATCGCCACGGCCGAGCCGCGGATTGCACCCCTCAGGATATTGCGGCGTGAAATATCAGCCATAGGGACCTCCCAGATGGACCGCGCTCATCGCGCGGCGACGACCTTGTTCGGGGCGAGCGGGGCATCGGCTGCGACGCTGGCGAACGATGGACTCGTGGCGATGCGACGCAGCAGCATAGGAAACTGGTACCGGTCGGCGGCGAAGCGCGTGACCGCGTGCTCGAGCCACTTTTCCTGGCTCGTGTTCAGAGTCCGGCCCACGCCATATTCGAAGGCGCGCTGGACCACGCAGGTAGACGCGCTCTCGCTGGCTCGCATGAGCTGCTGGAGGTCGAGCACATTCTTGTAGGGCTTGCCCTCGTAGACCCCGCTGGCGTCGATCAGGGCGCCGTTCTCGTGGGTGCGGAAGGCACCGCTCGCGTCGTAGTTCTCCATGGAGAGCCCGATCGGATCGGTGATCGCGTGGCAACCCGAACAGGCCGGGTTCTCCTGGTGGATAGAAAGGCGCTCGCGCGCGGTCCGGTGGACGAGATCGCCGGTATTCTGGACGGCGGCGAAGTTCACGTTCGGCGGGGGCGCCGGCACCGGCTCGCAAAGGAACAGCTCGCGCACGGTCTTGCCGCGGATCGTCGGGGAACTGCGACCTTCGTGCGTCGGATCCAGCATCAGGAAGCCGGCCAGAGTCAGAATGCCCGCACGCTTGTCCGATGGCGCGAAAGTGTGGGGGACCCAGCCCTCGACCCCGCCCTCCTCGACCGGCACCCGATAGAGCGCTGCGAGATTGCGGTTGAGGAAGGTCTTTCGCGTCGTGAAGAGGTCGCGATAGTCGCCCTTGTTCGTGACCAGCAGGTCGACGATCGTGCGCAGCAGCTGTTCCTGTGCGTCCTTGGCCATCGCCGCACTGTACTTGGGATAGATCGCCTGGTCCTTCGACAGCCCGTCGAACTGCTCGAACCCGAACATGTCGGAGAAGAATGCGCGCACGCCCTGTTCGAAGCGCGGTGAGGCCATCATCCTGTCGACCTGGAGAGACAGCTTCGCCGGGTCGCGCAGATCGCCGCGTGCGGCCGCGTCGAGGAGATCGGCGTCGGGCGGCAGGTCCCAGAGGAGGAAGGATATCCGCGAAGCCAGCGAGTAGTCGTCGAGACGCCGCGATGCGGGGCTGGCGGGGTCGACCTCGCTGGCCTCGACGCGGAAGATGAATTTCGGGGAAGAAAGCATCCGCGAGAGACCGATTTCCAGCCCCTTGTAGAAATCGTGGCTGGCCCGCGTGGCCCCTTCCGACAATCCGATCACACCATCGAGCTCGGCCCGCGTCAGCGGCCGCCGATAGAGCAGCCGGCCGTAGTGGCTCAGGAAGTCACTCGCGCAGGTCCGATCGAACGCGCCTGGCGACTGCGGCGCGCAGGACAGCACGCGTGCACGTCGTCCTTCGGCGAGAACCTGCGCGGCGATCTCGCGCGCCCGCAGTTCGTACTGCTCGACACCCGACGGCGAGACCGTGACCACCCCGTCGCCGACCGCCATCAGGCCTTGGCGAAGTGGCGGCTCGAAGCGCCCCGGCACGCGGATGCCTTCGCCGAAGATCTGCTCAATCGAACGGACGTACTGCGACTGGCTGAGACGGCGCAGACCGGGCAGGCCACCGATCGTGTCGGGCTCCGGCGACGCGATGACGGTCGCGGCATGGCCCGCGGCCACGGGCTCTGCGGGCGCGTTGGTGACGAGCGCGCCGAGCGCGATCGCCGCCAGGCCCGACAGACCGAGGAACCGCACTTTCGGTGGAATCCGCTTCACGTCCAGGCCCCTCATCCCTCAGATTTCTCGAATCGGCGCTCTCGCCGTATGCTCAGACATATCTGAGCTTTTGCCGCAAAGGGCGCAAGATGTTTTAGCTCAAGGCGAGTTCCGCGCTCATGTTCCCCTGAGTAACGAGATTGCCCTTGCCACCGCTTTCCCGATCGCCCTAGGCGCGACCGGCATTGCCCATCGGAAGGATCACCGACTTGGAAAGCCCCGCGAAGACCGCCGCCGCCAAATCGACGCGTCGCATCGGCGCGCAGAATTCGGCGGGCCGCGATGCGATCCTCAAGGCCGCGATCGGCGTACTGCAGGAAGAGGGCGCGGCCGGATTGACCGCCAGCAACGTCGCCAAGAAGGCCGACGTGAAGGCGCACATGGTCCACTACTATTTTCGCTCGATCGAGGATCTCGTCCTCGCCCTGATCCGCCAGCACGGCTCGCTGGGCCTGAAGAACACGGCCCGAGCCATCGCCTCCGACGAGCCCCTGCGCGCCCTGTGGGAGGTCGAGACCTCTTTCAAATGGATGTCGGTGGCGATGGAGCTCAGCAATATCGCCATCCGCCGCGAGGATATGCGCGCCGAGATGATGCGCTACATCGAGGACATGCGGAACCTGCAGGCCGAGGGGATCCAGCGCCATTTCCAGCTCCGCGGAATCGAATGCGCCGTCCCGCCAAAGGCGCTCACGATCATGGTGGCCGGCATCGCCCGACAGATCGTGCGCGAGAAGGAATTCGACGTCTCGCTCGGCCACGACGAGATGGCCGCGGTGGTCGAGACGTTCCTCGACAGCCTGAAGCCGGCGCCGCAATAGGGCGCCGGCTTCGGAGCACTCAGAACCGCTTGCTCACGCCGAGCTGGATCACGCGACCCACCGTGCTGCCGTTGGCGAAACCGTTGGTCGACAGCGTGATCTGCTGGGCGCGATAGACCGGCGGATCCTTGCTGAAGACGTTGTTCGCGGTCAGCGTGAAAGCCAGATTTTCGAGCATGCCCTCGCCCGGGACCTCATAGCGGAAGAACAGGTCGAAGACGTTGTAGTCGCCGACCCGATCCTGTGCCGGGAAGCCCCCCGCGGCCGGGACCACCGGATTGAGCTTGTATCCGTGCGAGTGGCTCCAGGTGACCTGGCTGCGCAGATTGCCGATCTCCACGCCGAGCATGGTGCGCACCTTGAGGCGGCTGTAGTTGGCGTTGAGGAAGTCGATCAAGGGCGCGGTGGCCGTCGCGCTCTGCTTGCGCGTGAGTTGATAGTTGCCGTTCACCGAGAAATCGACCGCGCCCCAATTCGTGGCGGTGGCATAGCTCGCCGAGAAGTCGATACCCGAATTGTTGAACCGGCCGAGGTTGTCCTTGCGATTGTCCTCGATGATGTAGAGGCAGGTGGGCTGCGGCGCGCAGGGCGTGCCGCTGATCGAAGCCGCGCCGGCGATGGCCGCATCGATCCGCGCCTGGCTCGGGTTGACGAAGAAGGACACCCCTCCGAAGCCCGCGAAATACTGCGGGAAGTTGGTGAACGGCGCCTGGGCGATCACGTCGCGATACTTGATGCTCCAGTAGGTGCCACTGAGCCGCAGCCCGGGCAGAGGCTCGAGATCGGCCCCCAGCGACAGCGTCGTCGCCTTTTCGGGACCAATACCCGGACGCGAGCCCAGGATGAACATGCCGTTCGAATTCGTGCCGGTCGGCGCTGGATAGCCATTCGCCACCAGAACCGAGGTGGGAACCAGGAACGCGAAGATCGAGCCGGTTTGCCACGAGAGCGCGGCCGGGTCGGTCTCGGGCTTGTCGAGCAGGCTCGGAGCCGCGAAGCTCTTGCCCCATGCGGCGCGCAAGCGAATGAAATCCGCCGGCTTCCAGGTGAGGCCGACCTTCGGATTGAAAGTATCGCCGAAATCGCTGTAGCGGTCGTAGCGTCCCGACAGCGACAGGGTCAGCTCCTCGAATCCGCCCGTCCGATTGTCGGCGCCGAACAGGGGCACGACCAGTTCGCCGAACAGCGACTTGACGTCGCGGCTGGCGGCCCCGAGCGGTAGCCCCGCCCGCGCCGGGATCACGAGGGCCCCGTTGATCGAGAGCCCCGGATAGCCCGACGTCTCGAAGCCCGGGATCACGTCGCCGCGCCGGGTCCGCACGTTTTCGTACAGATATTCCGCGCCGACGGCGAGCTTGACGGCGCCGCCCGGCAGGGAAACGAGATCGCCGTCGACGATCGCGCGCGCGTTGAACTGCTCCTGCCGCGTGTTGCCGTAGCTCTGGAAGTTGGTGACGGCTGCGAGCGCGGCGGGATTGCTCGAGCCGACGTCATAGGGATTGAACAGGCCGGCACGGATCGCGTTGACCAAGGCCGCGGAGCTGACGTTCGTCGTGCGCTGCTCGGTCTCGCTCTGCCCGTAGTTCAGCATCGTGCGCAGCTGCCAGTTGTCGCCGATGTCGAGCGTCGCGGTCGGCGTGATGCCCCAGGCGTCGAGCGCGATCCGCTGATTGAAGGCATTCTCCGCCCCCCAGCCGAAGCTGACCTGATGGACCTCGAAGGGACTGCCGGGGCTGGTGAAGTAGTTCGACTGCTGCGGAAACGGTGTCAGCGTCGCATTGACGAAGGTCGGACCCACGTTTGCGTTCGAATGGAAGATGCCCAGCGACTGATAGGTGTCGCGGTGGGTGTAGAAGCCGCGCAGCTCGAACTTCAAACTGTCGGTGAGCTGCTGATCGAGACCCGCGAAGACCGAATGCCGCTCGTTCTCAGGATAGACCGAGGCCGTATCGGACAGGTCGCACTGGTTGGCCGTTCCCGGCACGCCCGCGCCGCGCGCATAGGGAAGCGCATAGATGTTGCCGTTGATGCGGTTGATGACCGTACTGCCCGGGCATTCGATCTGCGAGTAAGGGATCGAGACCCCGGCGGCATTGGCCGGATAGATCCGCACGAAGTCGCGGTCGCGCCCGAGGAAGGTGCTGTTCTTGGCGTAGTTGTAGGAGAGGTAGACGCCGCCGCCGTCCCATCTGTGACCGGCGGTCAGGTTGGCATCGAAGGTCCAGTAGTTCTTTTCGCCAAAGCCATAGCGACCATCGGCTTCCACGCCCTTGATGTCCTTGCGCGTGATGAAGTTGATGACGCCTGCCACGGCATCCGAACCGTAGACCGCCGAACCGCCGTCGGGCACGATCTCCACGCGCTCGATGATGCCGGGCGGCACGATATCGACGTCGGGGCTCGTGACCGATACGCCCATCCCGACCACACGGTGGCCGTCGACGAGCATCAGCGTCGCCGAATTCGCCTTGGTGGTGAAGGCCGGCAGATCGCGCAGGTTCGGGCGATTGGTGGTGACGAAGTTGTTGCCGCCATTCTGCTTGAGCAGATCGTTGAACGAGCCGAGCTGCGGGATCGTCTGGAGCAGCTGCGCGGTCGTCGTCGCACCGCTCGACTGGACGACGTCCTGCGAGACCGAGACGACATTAGTCCCGGCCGGCGCGACGCCGCGGACGAGCGAGCCGGTCACGACGATTTCGGGATCCTCGCCCCTGCTCTGGGCAAGAGCCGGCGCCGACGCGACGAGGCAAGTGCTCGCCAGGGCAAACAAACGGACGTTCTTCATGCATTCCCCCTTTTTTGCTTCTCGGTAATTGGCAGTTTCGATCGATCTTTCGGTTTCACGGGACTGGCAGGAAGGCAGCCGCCATCGCACGGCCCCGGACAGGGCCCGCCGCGATCGGCGATCGCGCTTCAGGGCTGGAAAGTTTCTGGCCGGCCCGCCCCTCCGATCGGGAGCGGATCCGGGGCGTTCACCTACTTGCGGGCAGCGACGTTCGAGCGCCTGCCGAGCAATTCCCGGCTCTGCCCGGGCGGGATGAAGGCTGGCACGCCCTCCATCTCATAGGCCGCGGAAATGCCGTTGAAATCGCCGGTCACCGGATCCTTGAGGCCATCGGCGGCACGGCGGACGGCGGCATACATGGCCGGCGCCTGGAAGCCGATCGTGTTCTCGTAGTCCGACGACTGGAAGAAGGCCATCGCGAGGTATTCGCGCCAGTCGCGGTAGCCGCCAAGCGTCGCGCTCATCGTGCCGTCGGCCAAGAATTCCAACCGCATGCGCGCGTTCATCAAAGACCAGGTCGAAGCCGGGCCTTCGTGCATGAACAGCTTGTCGACCGGCTGGGTCATGATCACGCCGTCGACCATCTTGCCCCGGAAGCGGACGAAGTCTTGCGAGAACTCGGTCGCGCCGCTCACCCGATAGGTATAGTCGGGCAGGACGATCTTCGACGTGCCGTCGCGACGGATCGAGTCCGTGCTGTAGTAGATGCTGACCGCGACGTCGTCATCGTTGCGCGCGTCGTCGATCCCTGAGACTTCGACGAGGATCGACAGACCGCCCGCGCGTCTCAGCTCGTTGCCGATCATCGGCAGGAAGCCGTTGCGCCGCCAGCCGGCGATGCAGCCCTGGATCGTGAAGAGCTGGTTATCGATGCCGCCCCGGCCATCGGGCGACGTAAAATTCCGGTGCTTGCGCGTATGCGCCGGCGTCGGCCCCGTGCCGTCATCGCCGTCGAGGTCGAAGCCGCGGACCTGATCGACCCTGGGCGCGACGAAACCGGGATCGGGAACGATGCCGGGCAGCAGGATGACGTTGAGCTCGTCCGGCCCGCGATAGGGCAGGTACGTCGTGTTGGCGCCGCCCTTGTCCGCGAGGAAGGCGCGCTGACGCGCCGCCTTCTCCGGCGGCATCTGCGCGTAGTAGTCGTCCTGCGAGGGCTTGGTATTCACCTTTTCGCACTGATCAGGCTTGCTGTCGGCGATCGGCGCGAACCATGAGATCGCAAAGACCCTCGTCGAGCCCGAACGCGGTCCGGCCGCCAGTTTGGCGGGTTCGGCCGTGATCGGCATCGGCTTGGTCTGCGGCGCAGCGTTGAGCCATTCGATATCGTTGAAACGCAAGGTGAAAGCCTGCTCGGCCGCGCCTTCGGCGACCGGGCAGGTGAGGCCCACGTCCTTGAGCCGGTAGCGATAGAAATCGGGGACCGTCGCCGGTCGCGGCCCGTGCTCCTGTGGATGGCGTGCAAGGTCGGAAGATTCGGAAAAGACGATCTCGGGCACCGGGGCACCGCTGCGGCAGCGTTCCATCAGGCCGGGCACGGCCGGGTCGGACTTGCTGATGGATACCGTCAGAACCTCGGGGCCCTTGGCCGGCGCGCGCGAGCTGGTGAACTGCAGGCTCGTGGCCGCGCCGGTGATCCCGCGGATTTCGCGGCGGGGCGGCTTGGCGCGCCAGTAGTGCGCCTCGGACTTCACCCAGCCCTTATGTTCGCGACCCTTGCCGCCGCCCATGACGCCGGCCACCTGGATATAGCCAGGACCGATATAATACTGCGCATGAGCCGCGGCGCCGCCCATTATGGCAACGGCCGCGATCGTCGTCCTCGCTATCCACCGTGAAATCGGCATCGACGTGCCCCTCGCGCTGTCTTCCCCCTGCCCGAATGGCGCGTTCGCAGTGGCTATAAAACCGAGCGAATCTGGCCTTACCAATCCAGGCTCAGGCACTGTTGAGCATTTTACCGCACCTGGCAAGCAAATGCTCAAAGGGAACTGAGCTTTTCTGCCAAATCGGTGCGTCCGGTGCGCAGCCCTAGGGCAGCCTCAGCAGAAACACGCCGTTGCCGCCGCCGATGTCGGGGTCGTCGCGAATCGAACGTTGGAACGCCACCCATTTGCCGTCGGGACTGACCACGGGATTGCTGATGTCCTGCGCACGGCCCGGCTCCGCGCCGCGCACGATACGCGTCAGCACGCCACCACCACCGGCCTTGAGCTCAAGCCGGCAGATGTCGAGCGGGGGCAAGGCCGCCTTGTCCTGCACGCCGCACTCGACCGTGGACCAGATGCCGCCGGGCGCGATGCCCTCGACCTCGGCATATTCGCCCTCGCGGCGGAAATAGACCGTGTCCACGCCGCCGGCCAGCCGCGTGCCCATGACCGAGATCGACGGACGGCCACCATTCATCCTACCCATGCAGCTGTAGACGAGCTCGCGATCGTCATCGCGGAAGTCCTGCGGCTCGATGAACACGCATTCGTCCGGCAGCCTGGCCATGATCTCGTGTTGGTTGGCCAGAACGGGCACGCCGGCACGGTAGGCGATCTCCGCCGTGTAGCGTCGGGTCGGCCGCGCGAAACCCATCTGCCAGGGCTCGCCGGGCTTGAGCTCGGGCGCGATCACCGCCCAGGCGACGAGATTGCGCTTCCGGGAGACGGCGATCCCTTCGAACACTTGCGCGCCGAGCGGCTGCAGGCCCTTGGTCAGGCTGCGATCGAGCACCCACATCTCGAGATGGGCGCGGGCATTCGTGCCGGGGCTCGTGCGCGGCGCCGTGACCAGGAAATCGCCATTGGGCAGATACTGGATCCGCGTGATGCCATGGTGCGGAAGGTTGGCCGTGAGGTTGCGGACCCTGCGCGTGGCAAGATCCATCTCGAAGGCATCGCCATAGGTCTTGCCGACGAAGGCCAGGCGCTTGCCGTCGGGCGAAAAGGCCGGGCGCCCGCCAAATTCGGAGAGCACCGTCGCGTCGTCGATCCCCGGCAGCACGGTTTCGGCGTGCACGCCACCTGACAGCACCGCCGCGACCACCCCCGCACAGGCCAGCAGCGCCGCGCGCGTCTTACCCAGCGCCGCCATCAGCCGGCCTTCGCCGCGAAGGAATTGCATAGGCCCGCCGCCGTGACCGGCCCGCCGCTCAACAACTGGCAGGTCCCGCACTCACCCTGCTTGCGCTCGAAGAAGGCACAGAGCCCGCAGCGGCGCGCGGCATCAGGCGAGACCTCGACGAAGCCGAGAGACTTGCGCCGGTTACGCAAACTGAGCGGCAGGCTCGCGGGGTCGTCGCAGGCGACATCGCTGGCGAGCGCCGCGCCGCCTGCTACCAAAGCCAGCGGCGTGGTGGCCGCCAGCGCCAGGAAACTGCGCCTCGATCGATCCATGAAATCCCTCCCCCTTGTATTCGGATTCAGTCGCCCGCGACCTTGAACTGGTCATGGCAGGCCTTGCAGGTACCGCCGAGCTTGCGCGCTTCCGCACGGATCGCATTAACGTCGCTGCCTGCGGCGACACGCTGGAACGCCTGCACTTCGCGCGCGAACCCGTCCTGCGCGGCGCGAAACTGCGGCGCGCGCGTCCAGATCTCGGGTCTGGTCGCCGTCTTGACGCCAGGCTGCGGACCCGAGCCGCGCGGAAACCAGCCATAGAGCCCATGCGCGAGCCCGCCGAGTTGCCCAGCCGCCTGACGGACCTTGGTGAGGTCGCGGGCGCGCAGGCCATCGGTCACCTCTTTGTAAGCCGCGCCGATCTGGCGGAAGCCGGCGATCCGCGCACGGACCTGGTCGGCTGCGCCCGCGAAAGCGGGCGCAGCGACGAGTGCGCCGGCGGCGAGCACAAGCGCCCAGCGCGAGAGGATCCGCCCCCGGGTCACGAGCGCTTCTTTTCGCGATAGGTGTCGTGGCATTCCTTGCAGGGCAGGGCATCGACCATGAGGTTCAGCACGGTGCCCTTGTCCCCGGCCTCGGCGGCCTTGGCCATGGCTTCGGCGCTGGTTGCGAACTTTTCCATCTTCGCGGTGAAATCGGCGTTGTTGCTCCAGACCTCCGGCTTGGAGCGGCCCCCGGGCACATGCTGCTGGAAGGCCTCGACCGACTCGCGCGCGCCCTCGGCTACGGCCCGTGCCGCTGGCGCGAGCTGATCCGCCGGCAGCAGTCCGGCAACCACCTTGCCCAGTTTGTCGGCGTCCTGGTCCAGCTTGGTCATGATCTGCTGGCGCTCGAATATGATCCCTTCGGCCTCTGCCCCCGCCGCTGGTTCGGCCGCCTTTCCCGCCTGCCACGACAACAGGGCGAAACATCCGCAAAGCGCGAGCGCGACGCGACGTGCGCTCGCGGCCCGGCATGATCCTCCCAGTCCCATCCCCATCTCCTTGGCAAACGAAAGCCCGGCACATGCTCAGATTATTCTGAGCATGTGCCGGGCTTGTAGCGTGAAATCAAGCCGAAAGCTTTCGGACGGGATTAGGCGCTAGATGTCACTTCGGCAGCTTGGCGAGATCGGCCTGGACGGCGGCGAGCTTCTCGTCGGTCACGGCATCGCCCGCGAACTGCTGGAGCTGCCGGAGCGTCATGCCGCGCGCCATCTGGATCTGCTCGTTTCCGATGAGGCCGGGCATGTGCTTCGCCAGCACCGCTTTGGCACCGGGATTGTCGAGAAGGGTGCCCAGATCGGTGGTTTCGACGGAGAAACCACCCGCGGCCGGCGCTTCCGCGGCGGCCGGGACGGCCATGCCGACAACCGGCATGGCGATGGCGATCAGGGCGGCGCTGATTAGGGAACGCATCTATCACTCTCCTGCTTGGATCGGTCCGAAGGACTTGCGAGCAGGCATGAGAAAGCCTTCCAGGCGAGCTCCGGACCCCGAGAACCTGACCTCTTGCAAATCGGTCAGTCCAATTATCGACTAGCAGGCCCGTAAAGCACCAGCAAGTGCGATCAGGCAGCCTCGCCTGCGTCGACGAGCAGCGTCGAGCCCGTCATGAAGACCGCCATGTCCGATGCGCAGAAAAGCACGACGCGGGCGATGTCGTCAGGAACGCCGACCCGTCCAAGCCGACTCGTCAGCATGGCCGGGATGTCCTCGGCCGTGCTCGTGCGATCGGGATTTTGCGCAGCTGCCAGCTGATTGCCCTCGGTCACGCAATAGGTCGGCGCCACGCCGAGCACGCGGATACCATGAGGGGCGAGCTCGATCGCCATCTGCTTCGTCATGCCGCGCACCGCGTGCTTCGAGCTCACGTAGGCGGTGAGGCCCGGCGCGACGCCCTTGAAGCCCGCGGTGGAGACGATGTTGATGATCACTCCGCCGCGCTCCGACGCGATCATGCGCCGCGCGGCCTCGCGAGACCCCGCGAAAGCACCGCGCGCGTTGACCGAGAGAACCTGATCCCACAGCTCGTCGGTCATTTGGGCGACAGGCACCGCGGGAAAGATCCCGGCATTGTTCACCCAGATGTCGACGGCGCCGAAGGTCTCGACGGCGAGGGCACCGGCCGCCTCGATCGAGGGGGTCCGTGACACGTCCATGGCCGTGCCGATGACCCGGCCCGGAGTAGACGCGTCGAGATCGGCGGCGGCCTCGCGCGCCAGATCGGCATCGATATCCCCGATCAGGACGTTCGCGCCAGCTTCGGCCAGGCGCCGCGCGATCGCCTTGCCAAGGCCGCGGCCGCCGCCGGTCACGACGGCCGAACGGCCCGCGAGCGAGACCAATTGCGCGATCGAGCGATCGGAAACGTCCGTGATAGCCTTCATGATCTACTCTCCTCCCGCCGCCTGCTTGTCTGCGCACGCATGCTGACCACTTCGTTAGCAAAGCGCCGCCCAAGCCGTCAATCCACGACAAAGGCGCGCCAGGGGGTTGAGCTCGGACGCACCACGCTGCCAAGCAACCTACTGCCTCTGGAGAGCCGCGAATGGCATCGACGCGAAGACTGGGATCGGGGAATTCGGCTACCCGGAACGTGCTGATGGACGCGGTCGAGGCGGTCATGCGCGAGGACGGCTATGCCGCCTTGTCGGCGCGCACCGTCGCCGTGAAGGCCGAGCTCAAGCACCAGCTGGTCTATTACTATTTCGAGACGCTCGACGAGCTCCTGCTGGCGACCTACCGCCGGCACATCAGCCGTTACTGGAACAGGCTGCAGGACGCCTTTCTATCGGAGCGCCCGCTGCATGCGTTCTGGAAGGCTCATTCGGATCCCAACGATTCGGTGCTCAACATGGAATTCCTGGCCATGGCGAACCACAACGAGGTCATCCGCCGCGACACGGTCGAGTTCGGCGAACGCGTCCGCCGGCTGGGACTGGAGACGGTGAATGGGCTGATCAAGCGCCCCGACAGGAAGGGCAGCGAGGTCGTCGCGCCGTTCGCTGTCACCATGGTGCTGTCCTCGATCGGTATGATTCTCGGTCTAGAGACCTCGCTTGGCATAGCCGGAGGACACGCGGAAACGCGCGCTCTGATCGAGTGGTGCATCGACGAGCTCGAACCCGCCTAGGCGGAGGGTCAGCGGGCGAGCCATTCGGGGCGCGAGGCTCCGCGGGGGATGAGCACCGGATCGTAGGCGCCGGGCGTCAGCGACATCCGCACCTGGTCGGTGACGCCTTGATAGTCGCCCATCGGCGTGACCGCGCGGAAGACTTCCGGATCGCGATAGCGGTGCTCTTCGGACGCGTCGGCGGTGCGCTCGGCCCAGGCCTTGTCGAAAATCCCGAGCGAGAGGAGCCACAGGGCCGCCCGGGTCAGCGACACGTGCACGTGATAGGAGCCGCCCTCTTCGGCTCGGCGGCGAAGCGCGGCGACGACGCCGACTTGCGCGAGCCAGGCCGCGAGATAGTCGTTGACCACGCCGATCGGCGGAAGCGCGGGCTCGTCCTCGCTGCCCTGAAGGCTCATGACGCCGGTCACGCATCCCGCGGTCTGGTCGAAGCCCGCACGCTCCGCCCAGGGGCCCTTCATCCCATGAAGCGAGATCGACACATAGACGATGCCCGGACGCTCGCGCGCGACGTCTTCGGGCAGGAGGCCGAGGTCGCGCAGCTGCGCCAGGCGGCGGTTCTGGAAGAAGATGTCCGCGCCCTGCAGCAGGTCCACGAGCAGTTTCCGCTCGTGGCGCGCGAAAAGCCAAGTCGAGCGCATGCCGACATTGGCGCTCGCGTAGATCGGCTCGAGTTCGCCCTCGCCGGGCCGCCAGAGGTTGAGGACATCGGCGCCGTGGAGCGCCATCGACCTCCCGAAGCCCGCGCCAGCGATGACGTGCCCCATGCCGAGCGTGCGGTAGCCCGAGAACGGCTGTGCTCCCAACGGACGGAGCGGCTCACGCGCGGAATCGCCTATGCGCGTGATCTCGATCAGCGGCATGTCGGCCAGAACCTCGCGATAGTGGGGTTCTTCCAGGAATTCGGGCAAGTTGCGGACCATCGGCATGACGATGCCCGCCTCCTCCCCGGCCTTCTCGAGCGCAAGAGCATCCCACCGGCCGATCGCCTCGGCCACCGGCTCGTAGGTCAGCGGCACGCCGAGCAGCTGTTGCGCGCGCAGCCGCAGATTTGGGTAAAGCGCCTGCGGCAACACCCATCGCCCGTCGCGCGTGCGAAAGAAGGTCGCGCCCATGACATTGCCCACCTCGAGCGACGGCACGGCCGGATAGCGCCCCACGAGTTCCCACTTGCCGTCGTAGAACGGGCAGAGCCGGTGCGGCGTCGGCCCTAGATCGATGGCGAGGTCCTGCCCCGGCCCACCGCGCCAGCGGTGCATCGCCGCGGCCGCGACCGATTTCGCCAGCAGCGCGATCGTCGCCGCGCCGCCGAGCCGTAGCGGGCTCTTGAGCACGGGGTCGGCGCCGGACCATTCGACCCTGCCGCCCGCATCGCTCGTCGACAGACCGACGCCCGCCAGCACTTCTTCGAGCGCTCCTCCGAGATCGAAGCGCGCATCGGCGATGCGCGTTCCATAGGCTCTTTCGAGACGACCGGTCAGGTCGCCCATCGCCGCGCCAACGCCGCTCACGGCAGGACCAAGCCCTTGGGCCAGCCGAGAAGCTGCCAGCCTTCAGGGCTCGCCGTGACGAATTCGAAGAAGTGCCCCAGGCGCTGGCGAGCATCGAGGAAGATGCAGCTGATACCCGCGCCCTCGCTGGAGAATGCGAGCGGCAGCCCCATCGCTTCGGCCTCTGCGCGCATCGATGCCGGGTCTTCCCGGCGTACCGCGATGTGATGAAGCCGTGGGACCGCATCGGCAGGGTCGGCCGGCAGGAAGGGCAGATAGGGCTCGACGAAGCCGCCCACAGGTTGGATCAGCTCGACCTGCGTCGCGCCGGCCCAGGCCGTCGCCACGCGCAGCTTCGAGGTCTTCTCGCCTGTCGGCGTTTTCGCCACCATCTCGACGTCGAAAGCGCTGAAGGGCCCCAGCCTGAACGAGGTTCCCGCGAGCTCCATCGCGCGATCGATGTCGTGCGTGACATAGCCGTTCTGATACTGGCCCTTCAGCGACATTCGAGGTCTCCCATGATCCGGATCGACGATGAACCGGCTAGAAATCGAAGCCGAGCTTGACCCCGTAGGTCACCGGCTCCGCCAAGGTGCCGTAGTCACCGTTCGAGCTGCCGGTCTTCGTGATGAAGTAGCGGTGGTTCGTGAGGTTACGGCCGAAGACGGTGACATGGAGGTGCCCCGATGGCTCGGTCCAGGTCAGGCTGGCATTGACCAGTGCGTAGCCGCCCTGCCGATAGCGCTGCTGACTGGCGACGGCAGCGCCGGCGAGCGGTCCGAACAGCGCCGGATTGTTGACGACGAAGCTCGAAGTATAGCTGACGTTCGCCGCCAGTCGCAGCCCGCCCTCGCCCTGGGGAACGAGGTAGTCGAAACCCGCGTTGCCGCTCAATTCGGGCGCGCGCGCCATCTGCTGCCCCGACCAGTCCTGGACCTGGTTGTTGACGTTGAGGCCGGTGGCCGCGTTGAGGCCGGTACCTACAGCATCGCGAAAATCGGTGTACTTGGCGTTGAGCCAGGCAAAGCCGAGACGCAGGTTGAGGTTCTCGACCGGTGTCGCGGAGAACTGCCCATCGATGCCGTAGACCCGCGCCTTGGGCGCGTTCTGGTAGACATTGAGGAACTGGTTGCAGGTGTCGAGGGCGGGCGGCGCGGGAACCGGGGCGCAGAGCGGCGAGCGCAGCAGCGTCGCGACCTGGAGGTTCCGGTAGTCATAGTAGAAGCCGGCCATGTCGAAGCGATAGCCGTCCTGCGCGGTCTTGAACCCGACCTCGTAGGCGCTGATCGTCTCGGGCACGACGGCACGCCATTCGCTGACGATCGCAGGCGGCGTGAAGTTGAACGTGCCCGTGCGATACCCGCGCGACCATGAGGCATAGACATTGGTCCGCGGCGCGATCTCGTAGCGCAGCGCAGCGCGCGGCGTGAACTTCGACCAGCTGTCTTTCGCGGCCGCATCGGTGACGATCGCACCAGCGGCGCTGAACACGCGGTAGTCGTTGTCCTTCTTGTCGTGGCTGTACCGCCCGCCGAGGCTCAGGCTGAGGCCCTGGGCAAGTTCGAGCGTCGCGTCGGCATAGGCGGCCCAGGCATCCGATTTGACGCCGCCGATCGTGCGCTGCGCGACAACGCCGCCGATGAGCGTGCGGTTCACGGGATCGGTGGCGATGTCGTCGTGGTAGTACATGCCGCCAACGATCAGGTTCAGCCCGTCGATGGCATCGATGTTGTAGTCGACGGCCTGCTGGAAGGTCTTCTGGTGGAAGTTGATGTCGATGATCGTCGAGTTGACGTAGGTCCCGTCGAAATCGAACTCAAGATGCTGCTTGCTGTCGGTGTAGCCGGTGTAGGAGGTAATCGTGCCGATGCCGGTCGCGAGGGCCAGCTTGAGCGTGCCCTGGTGGTTGGTCACCGGGCTTTCGGTCACGCCGTTGAACGAGGCGGTATAGGGCTCGGTCGCGCGCAGCGGCGGCGCCGGCAGCGCGGGACTGACGCGCGCGTAGGGCGTGAAGATGTCGGTGCGGCCGTCATCGACGTGGACCATGTTGTAGCCGAGCGTCGCCTTCAGGTTGCTCGCGAGGTCCGCCTCGAGTTTGAGACGCACCGCGGCTTGGCGGATCGGCGTCGCCGGACCGAGCTTGCCGCCGATCACCGCCGGATTGGCGAGGCGGATATAGCTGTCGGTGTGGCGATAGTAGCCGGCGAGACCGATCCGCACGCTGTCCGCCAGCGGTCCCGATACATAGGCGCTCGCGCGCTTGTCGTTGAAGCGGGCATAGGTGAGCTGGGCCTTACCCGTCCACTCGGCCGAAGGGGCCAGCGTGTTGATCAGGATCGCGCCGCCCGTGGCGTTGCGCCCGTAGAGTGTGCCCTGCGGTCCCTTGAGGACTTCGATGCCTGCGAGGTTCGGAAGATCGGCGTTGATGACGAGCGCGCTCGGCTCGTAGAAGCCGTCGACATAGACAGCGACATTGTTCTCGACGTTGTTGCCGTTGGTCAGCGTCGTGATGCCGCGGATCGTGGGCTGGGTGAAAGCCCCGGCGAAGTTGACCTGGGCGCCCGCGGCGACCTGTCCGAGTTCCTGGAAATTGGTGACGCCGGCATTCTCCAGCGTGTTGCCCGAGACGACGGTGATCGCTGCGGGCACGTCCTCGAGCCGTTCGGCCCTGCGCTGCGCGGTCACGATGATCTCGCTGCCCATATCGGTATCGTCGGTGTGCGGCGCCGCCTGGGCGTGAGCCTGGACCGACAGAAGCGGTATAGCCAGGGCCGTCGCCACCAGCAGTTTCGCGGCCCTGCCTCGCGCGATCAAGACGGCTTCGTTCGACACGCGAATCCGCGTGGCCCCCACAGATCCCATCCTCTTCCCCTTTTCGTTGCGAAGCGCTTTGCGCGCGCCCTCACTTTGACATTGTGTCAGACTGATCAGTCAAATCACAATATCTGACCACTTTGTTAGCAAATTGGATTGACCAGTGTCAATCGATGGTCTGCAGCCCGACGCAGAGGGGCGAAATTGACGAAAAACACGCAAAAGAGCGCCGCGGACAGCCATCCGCAGCGCTTCGTTCGGTCAATGGGAGATCTCCCTTGAAGGGCGGATCAGGCCTCTCGCGCACCCGCGCGGGAGGTTTTCGACTCCGCGAATCAAGATGGCCGGCGGTGCCTCAGGCGGCGATGCCACCGTCGATCAGCAGCGTGCTGCCAGTCATGAACATGGCCATGTCCGAGGCGCAGAACAGGATCGCGCGGGCGACGTCATCGGCAACGCCGACCCGGCCCAGGGGACTGCCGCCGATACCGGGGATCGGGATCTGCTTGAGCGCTTCCTCGTCGAGATCGGCGAGGAAGGCGGTCTTCTCGGTCAGGCAGACGCCCGGCGCGATGCCGAGCACCCGGATGCCGTGGGTGCCGAGCTCGATCGCCATGGTCTTGGTCAGGCCGACAACGCCGTGCTTCGATCCGACATAGGCCGACTGGCCGGGCGAAATGCCGCGAACACCCGCGAGCGAAGCGACGTTGACGATGACGCCACCCTTGCCCGCCTCGATCATACGCTTCGCTGCCTCGCGCGCGCCCACGAATACGCCCCGCAGGTTGAGCCGGCTGATGTTGTCGAACTCTTCCACTTCGAGGTCGAGCAGCGGGGTGAAAGAAGGCAGGCCGGCGTTGTTCACCCAGATGTCGATCTGGCCGAATTCGGCGAGGGCCTTGTCGGCGACCGCGATGATCTGCGCTTCTTCGCCCGCATCCATCGCGGTCGCGACGACCTTGGTGCCATGGGCCGCAGCGAGTTCGGCGGCCGTGTTGGCCGCGGCGTCCGCATCGATGTCGGCGATCAGGACATTGGCGCCGGCTTCAGCCAGCCGCCGCGCGGCCGCCTTGCCGAGGCCCCAGGCGGCACCGGTGACGACGGCGTTACGGCCTTTGAGCGAGTTGAGTTCGGCAAGCGGCTGGTTCGATACGTCGGCTACGCGCATGGATCGGTCTTTCTCAGGATGCTGAAAATCAGGCGAGCTTGGCGAGCTCGGCGTCGAGCGCGTCGAGCGCTTCGTCGGTGAACTGGTCGGGCGCGAACTTCTTCATCGCGCGCAGGGTCATGCCCTTGGCCATGCCGATGCGCTTGTCGGTACTGATACCCGCGAAGTGCTTTTCAAGCACGGCCACGGCGGCCGGGTTCTTGAGCAGGTCGCCCACCCGCGTCGCTGCGGTCGAGAGCGTGACCTTGGTGTCGATCGCGACGCCCTGCGCGAGGCGCAGCAGATCGGCATCGGCCGCATCGAGCGCTGGCGCAGGGAAACGGCGCGAGGCGAGCCTAGCGATACCGCGCAGGGTGAAACCGTTGGCAATCCCCAGGAACGGCCCCGGCCCGATGCCGGGAAAATGCTTCTCGAGCACGGCCTTCGCGCCCGGATCCGCGAGCAGCGTCTCGAGGCTGTTGCCGCCGGTCGAGAGGACGTGACCGTTCGTCGCCGCAGCGGGCTTCTCGGGCGCCACGAAACCTTCGCGCGGGGTCAGCTTGAGATGGAGTTCGGCGAGGCCGCGGATGATGAAGCTGGGTTCGTAGCTGAGATCAGCGATGCCATTGGGATGCTTCTCGCGGTCGATCTCGAAATGAGACGTCTCGGCCAGGAGCTTCTCGAGAAGGACGCGCACTTCGACGCGCGCGAGCGGAGCGCCGGCGCAGACGTGCTTGCCGCGACCGAAGGCGGCGTGCTCGACGATGCGCTTGCGGCCCAGTTGCAGCTCGGCCGGGTTTTCCCAGCGCTTGGGATCACGGTTGGCGGCCGATAGCGCGACCAGGATCTTGGTGCCCGCGGCGATCTTCACCCCGGCGATCTCGGTGTCCTTGCGCGCCAGGCGCGCGGTCTGCTTGGTCGACCCTTCGATACGCAGCACTTCCTCGATGAAGGCCGAAATCTTCTTGGGATCGGCGCGCAGCTGGGCCTGGAGATCGAGATCCTCGACGAGATACTTGATCGAGTTGCCGAGCAGCTTGGCCGAGGTGTCCTGACCGGCGCCGAACATGAACATGCCGAGCTGGACGATGTCCTGCATCGGCGGCTTGACGCCGTTGGGAAGGATCGCCTGCGCCAGTTCGGTCAGCACGTCGTCGCGCGGGTTTTCGCTGCGGTCGGCGATGTAGCCGGCGAAATACGAGCCCATGATGACGAAGGGGTGGTCCTCGGCGCTCATGTCGTTGTCGCCGTCGAGGCTGCCTGGGGGCGGCGCCATGGCGATCGTGTCCATGAACATCTGACGGTCTTCTACGGGCACGCCGAGCAGATCTGCGATGACGATCGTGACGAAAGGCGTGGCGATGGTCTTGATGACATCGACCTTGCCGTTCGCCACGGCCTCACGGATCATCTGGTCGGAATAGTCGGCGATGAACGCCTCGTTGGCCTTGAGGCGCGAGGGCACGAACAGCGTGTTGACCAGGGCGCGCAGGTTCGAATGCGCATCGTCGTCGAGATTGACGACCAGGTCGCCTCCCAGGAACTGCATGCGATGGCCCTCGATCTGGGCCGTGATATCCGAACCTTCGGGCACGAACGGCAGCGGCATGGCCGCGCCCTGCAGGCCGATGATAGCCGAGAAGGTGTCGTGATCGCGCAGCACCTCGAGCGTTTCCTCGAAGCCCGTGACGATGAAATAGTCCTTCCCCGGCGGCTGGTAGACCGGCCCCTGCTCGCGGATCGCCTCGAAGAAGGCATAGGGATCCTTCAGGATTTCGTAGTCCGTGAAATAATCGCGTTCGATCAGCGAGACCATCTTCCAACTCCCATGCATGTTCACGAGCACCGGTCGCGCGAGACTTCGCCCGGCTGGCGAGACCAGCGTGACGAGCCAGCCGCGAATCCGGTATCGACTTATGCGACAATATGTCCCATAACGGCGAAATGCCCCAACGGTCAATGGTCAAGGACATTCGCGCGGCACGAACAGGCACGGCCCTGCGCGAGGCACTTTTGCGGCTCCTCGCGCTGCACTCGTTCGAGCAGATCACGGCGCGGGACATCTGCCGGGAGGCCGGCGTCCACTACGCGACCTTCTTCCGCCACCACGAAGGCAAGCAGACGCTGCTTGAGGAGATCGCAGCCGATCAGATCGCTGCGCTCGTCGAGCTAACCTTGCCGGTAGCTGCGGCGGCAGATCATGCCGCGGGCTTCGTCGCGCTCTGCGCCTACGTCCAGGAGCACCGCGACCTGTGGAAGGTCCTGCTCAATGGCGGCGCCGGTCTGGCCATGCGCGCGGAATGGCTGCGGCGCGCGCGTGCGGTGGCGCAAGCGATGCCACCGACCGAGAGCTGGCTGCCCAGGGACCTCGGCATCGTCTGCACGACGGGTATGATCGCCGACACGATCAGCTGGTGGCTGGAGCAACCGGACGATGCCCACGGCGTCGATGAGGTTTCGCGCATCCTGTCACGCCTCAGCATCCCCATGCTCTCGGGCGGGCCAAGCTAGCGCAGTCGAGATATCGCTCTGTGCCCGGTTCCGCTATGGGTCGAGGGCGGGACGAACGGCAAGGCGGTTCACCAGGCCCGCCACGTCCTCAAGCGGCACCGGCTTATCCTGCCGCAACCACCATGACAGGACTTCGACCGTCGCGGCGACGCCGAATGCCGCACCCAGATCGAGCGGGAGCGCCAAAGGCGCATCGTCGAGCTGGCCCGGGCCGATCTGCGCCGCCAGCCGGATGAACTGGCTGCGCATGAACCCCGCCGCCCCGCCGTTCAGCAGGATTGACCAGAGCTTGCGTCGCTCGCCCACGTAGGTGACGACGGCCATGCAAGCAGCCGAGCTGTCGTGGCTCGACAGCAGCGGGAAGGTATGGCCGACGAAGTTCTGGATTTCAGTCTCGGCGATGTTCTCGACGAAGGCCTCTTTCGTCGCGAAATGTCGGTAGAAGGTCGACCGGCTCACCCCTGCCGCCTCGACGATGTCGTCGATCGTTATGGCCTCAAGCGTCGAGGTTTCGATCAAACTCAGAAGCCCGTCGCGCAAGCGATCGATCGTGCGCCTGGCACGCGCGTCTCGCGACCTTAGGCCGATCGCATTGAGCCTCGCCCGGTCGGCCGTGGTGACCTGGCCCTGCTCGGCATTGGAGTTGTCGCGATTCGGGCCGGTCATGCTTGGCGGTATGACCGATCAAGGAGCGTCAGGGCAAACGGCACCATCGTTTGGTCTGATCCTATCCCCAGCGCCAGGCTTGCCCGGCGGTATCGCGCCGGCCGGGCAAGCCCGATGATGTCAGGTCCCTTTCTGCACGGGACGATAGGTCTTGCCGTCGATCGTGGTCACGAGCTCGCCTTCGAGCGGCTCCCCCATCGGACTGATCACGAAACCACCTGGCTCGCTGGTCTTCTTGGTGCCGACCTGCGCGCCGCTCGATCGCATGTCCGAGTGCCAGACGATGCGCGGCTTGCCGCCCTTCATTTCCATCGCCGCGCTTTCGGTCCCATCGATGACGTGCTCGCCATCGTCGGTGAACGCCTCGTAGCTCGCGGAAACGAACGCGACGCGTCCGCCGGTCTTGCGGATTTCGACGCGAGCCGAGCCGCCCTTTCGCCCGGCCAGCGTGAACTTGCCCTCTGGCACGCCCATTCGCGCGGGCATCGGATCACCCGGTTTGTAGGCCGCGCCCCAGGGCACGGTGATCTTTCCCGGCCTGGCAACGCGGCCCAGCGGCAGCGGCTTGCGGTCGGGCAGGCGCGCGATCATCAGCCGCGAATGCCGGCCGCCCGGTTCCGTCGATGTCGGACAGGGCAAGGGATTGGCGCCGCCGCAGGCAGGCGCCGTCACGAGCGCCTGCCAATAGACCACATTGGTGCCATCAGGCGACCACGCCGGATCGGCGCGCGCATTCCAGTTCGGATCGCTGGCGCTGCCCGGTGTGCCTGGTCCCGGATTGAGCTGCTGGCCGAGGTAGCCGCCGCGATCGCCCCAGCGGTCGATCAGGTAGGGCTGGAAGAACCGGCGCTGGCCGTTCCTATAGCCGTATTCGTCGGAGAGCTTGACCATCAGGGTCAGCATGTCGGTGAGCGGCGGCACGCCTTGCATCCCGGCATAGTACATGTGCCGCTCGACGCCGCGATTGTCGAAGACGACGAACCACTTGTCGTCGGGCGACATCAGGATCGGATCGGCATAGCCGGGGGCATTGGTGAGGCGCCGGGACGCACCGGTCCTCAGGCTGGTGATATACATGTCGACCGCGCCGGCTTCAGGAATTCCCATGCCGACCGCGTCCTTGCCGTCACGCGTCCAACCGCGCGCTTCGCCGATCGCGCCCTTGGCCGGATTGGAAATCAGACGCGCGGGATCCTTCGGATCGACCCTGAACGCCGCGAAGGTCGGGTCGCCCGAATTGGTCATCACATAGGCGTCGACGAGGTCGTAGCGCGGAACCGCGGGCTCCCCATCCTTCGGCGCAGGATTGAACTGCAGCCTTCCCACCAGTCCATGCTGGTCGAGATTCGCGCCCGTTCCATTCATGTGGCTCCACATAAGGTGGATGCCGTCGGGATTTAGACGCAGCTCGCGCATCGCCCCGCCCTTGCCGGAACCGTCGCGCATGACGTTCCAGCGGATGGGATAGACCCGCAATTTATCGGGCGTGCAGGCATCATCGACGAGCCGGTGCGGGCCGCAGTCGATCACGTTGGTGCCCGCAAGCATCTTGCGATCCCCCGGGAACGCCTGCGGATGATCGACGACGAGCCAGGTGTCGCCCGCCTTAATCGTCTGCCCCGCGCTGTGCGTGGTGAGATTGCCGAGCTTGCGCGTCGCGTCGGGAATAGCGCAGGTGATGCACTTCCAGCTGTCGCCGTTGGCGAATTGGGTTCCATCGGTCTTGATCGCGATGACCTGCGGACCGCTGTAAATGTTCGCTGGATCAGGCGCGCTCGGTGCTCCGGTGAACTGTACGGACAAGAGGACGTGCTTGGCATCGCCGAGGTAGGCGGGCCCTTCGATGATCGCATCGTAGTAGGCGGACATGCACCCGGTCCCGCGCGGATTGATGGCGCGCGTGCAAGCGCCTGGTGCGTCCGAAGGCGACGTCGGCGGAAGCGGCAGCGATGCAACTACGATCCTCTCGGGCCGAGGCGGCGGCGGCAGGGCTGTCTCGGCCTGAGATGGCACGCTCGCGGTGCTCGCGAGGAAAAAGGACATGAGCACGATATGAGCAAGGCGCGACACGACGGATTACCTCTCCAAAATTTATGGGACATTATGTCGCTTAAATTCGACCTGCCAACAACGGCTAATTGGTAATTTTGTGTAACGTGCGCGTCATGGGCGGCGCACGCGGGGGCTGCGCGAGACGCCACAAAGCGACGCATCGTTGCGTTTTCCTTTCGAGCGGGCGATGGAAAGCAGTCCGGGATTCGCTCCGGCCAGAGCAGGAAAGACCCGTGTCCAAGTTCGTAGTGATTGCCGCCGACGATGAGCCATTTCAGCCGAAGCGTGGCCGTCCCAATGCGCATCAAGCCGCTGCAATCGAGCGCACCATCCGCGAGGCAGCAGCCCAGGTCTTCTTGTCGGAGGGGTACGAGCGGGCTTCGATGGAAATGATCGCGGCTCAGGCCGGCGTTCCCAAGAGCACGCTGTACAAGCGGTTTCCCGAAAAGCGCGCGCTGCTGCGCGCCGTACTTGGCGGACAGGTTGCCGCCTGGTGCGAGATCGACCGTAGCCACACCGCGGCCGACGACCTCGAACAGCGCCTGAAGCATCTCGCGACCGACATGCTTCGTCACGCTACGAAGCCGCAGGTGCAGACCTTCTGGACACTCGTGTCGACGGCCTGGAGTGGGCCTGACGAAGCCGAACAGCGCCATGAGGCGATCGGGTACTCGAAGATGATCGCAGGGCTCGAGCGCGAGATTTGCGAACTGGGACCAGGCAGCGGAATTTCAGCTCGCAATCCCCGGCGGGTCGCCACCGTGCTGATGACGATGTTGTGCGGGTGGATCGAACACGTCGCCCCCACCGCAGATCGGCCAGAAGAAGAAGCCCGCCGCTTCGCCCACGCCGCCGTGGACATGCTGATCAGAGGCGCCGCCGCCTGGTAGGCGCAAACCACGAGCATTGACACTTAACACTACGATCCGTAGCTTTATCTCGTGCCAGCAGAATTGGCCGGGGGATGGGATGCGCGCAATAGAGGCAAAGCCGGTGTTCGCACTGGCCATGATGGCTGCCATCGTGGGATCGACCATGGCGCGAGCCGACGAACGGACGGCGGAACCGAAATCCGAACTCCCGGCCGCGAGCCTGGATATCCCAGCCTTTGTCTACGCTCCGTCGCCGCTGTCGAGCGAAGCCCAGAAGCGCACCTACGCGCGCTCGCTCGCGGGCCCCGGAAACGGCACCATCACACCGCCGACCAATCCCAAGATCGTCGCGACCATGCGCTCGGTCGTGAATGCGATGTTCGAGAAGTCGCTTCCCTTCGTGCGCGAGCGCTATCCGGTCGAGACCTCGCAGGAAACCGTGGCCGGTGTCGAAATCATTCGTGTTCGCCCCAAGGGCGGTGTGGCCGCGAAGAACCGGCGGCGGATCCTGATCGAGGTCCATGGCGGCTCGTTCATGGTGGGATGGCCCTCGGTCGCCCTGCTCGATGCCATCCCCGTTGCATCGCTGAGCGGAATCGAAGTCGTGGCGATCAACTACCGGCTCTATCCAGAAGCCGTGCACCCCGCTGCTCTCGAAGATCTCAGCGTCGTCTACCGGGAGGTCCTCAAGACCCATGCCCCGCGCAACATCGGGATTTTCGGTGGCTCGGCGGGCGGCGTCGTAACCCTGCAGTCCATTCCTTGGTTCAAGCGCCACGGCCTTCCCATGCCCGGCGCCATCGCGCCGCTATCGAGCGCGTTCCGGACGGCGATCGGGGACTCCGAGATCTGGAATTTCAGCGGCGGTTTCGCCCGTCCGGGAACGACCCTTGTCGCCAAGGGCGGCTATTTCGGCAGCGACTACGATCGCCGGGACATGCTCCCGGAGGTCACGCCCGACAGCCTGACGTTCTATCCGCCGACCCTTTGGATATCGGGTACGCGCGCGCCGGAAATGAGCGGCGTGGTCACGGGGCATGCCAGCTTGCTCAAGCAAGGCGTCCAGTCCGAGCTCTACATGATCGAGGGCGGCTGGCACCAGAGCTACAGCACGGCGCCAGAGACGCCGGAATCGCAGGACGCGATGCGTTACCTGGCAAACTGGTTCGACAAACACCTGGGACGATAACCGGGTCACCTTGGCCCTCGGTCGGGAGAGATAGCGATGCAAGCAAGTTACCGCGCCGCCAGATGGCTCGGTGTGATGATCGCGGTGGCCCTTCCCGCATCGATCGCCGCGGCCGAGACGCTGCTCGTCGGCAATAAGGGCGAAGACAGCGTCAGCTTCCTCGACCTAGCGAGCGGAACGGAACGGGCGCGCGTTGCCACCGGAAAGGCTCCGCACGAGATCGCAATTTCGCCGAACGGCAGGCAAGCCGCCGTCGTCGCCTATGGCGGTACCACCGTGGATGTCTTCGACGTTGCGCGCGCGCGTCTCGTCAAGCGGATCGACATTGCACCCAACAGCGCGCCGCACGGGATCGTCTGGTTGCGCGACGGCAGGCTTGTGGTCGCCGCGGAAAAGAGCCGCAGCGTCGTGGTGATCGATCCGCGCAGCGGGCGGCTACGCTCGATCGCCACAGATCAATCTGGCACGCACATGGTGGCCGTTTCTCCCGACCAGCGCCGCGCCTATGCCGCGAATGTGGGTGCTGGTACGATCAGCGTCATTGACCTGCAGCGCGGCGTGAAGCTGAACGACATACCGGTCGGCGGGAACCCCGAGGGCCTCGCGGTCGCGGCCGATGGCCGCGAGCTCTGGGTGGGCGACAATTCCGCGCCGCGCCTGAGGGTCGTCGATCTCGCCAGTGGCCGCACCGTCGCCACTCTTCCGACGGATCCGGTGGCGATCCGCGTGGCGATCAGCCCCGATGGCAAGACTGCCGTCACCTCGAACATCGGTGCCGGCACGTTGAATGTCTTCGATGTCGCCAGTCGCAAACCCCTGCGCACGATCGCAGTCAGCGGGCACCGCGAGGCGATCCAGGTGACCGTGGCATTCGCGCGCGATGGCCGGCGCGTCCTGGTCGCGGAGACAGGACCTGGCACGATCGCCGACGTCGATCTCGCTTCGGGCGAGGTTCGCCGGCGTATCCCGGCCGGAAAGAACGCCGACGGCATCGGAATTGCTCCGTGATGCGGAAATCATCGGCACCGCGGCGTCCCGCCCAAACCTGAAAGCAGAATTCTTCTGATAGATTTCGAGAGGATCGAAAAGCCCATGAAAGCACTAGTGGCTGGCATTGCGCCCCTGCTGTTGATCGCAACTGGCGCTCATGCCCAATCGCAGACCTCGTCACGCCTTGAGACGCGATCAGTGGCTGCGCCAGCGCCGTCGGCTGGCGCTCGGGTCCGGGTCATGATGCTGCGCTGGTTTACCAGCGACGTCGTCCGGGCAGAGAAATTCTATCAGGCCGTCTTCGGGATGACGACCGTACAAAGGATGGGCGAAAAGGTCCGCATCATGATGTTTCCCGGCATGGCGCTTCCCGGCATGATCCTCGTCCAGTCTGATAAGCCAGACCACTTGAGAGGCAGCTTCGTCGCTCAGGTGAGCGATGTAAACGCAACTTTACAAGCGGCGGCAGCCAATGGCGGCAAGCTTCTGAGCACTCGCTTCAACCAGGAGATCGATGGGCAGCAAGCAAGATCGAGTCACTTCGAAGATCCCGATGGGAATGTCGTGGAGGTATTGCAGATGGGGAATTCGGCACAGTGAGCCATGGGCATCACGCACCATGCCATCGCTTCCCGACCGGTCCGCTCGTCAATCAGGAGTTTCGTGTCGCGCCGATTGGAGAAGCCGATCGTGTTTGACTAACTCGTCCCCCTGTACGTCGAATGATATGTATGCGCAGTCTTGATATCGGCCCGGACGCGATTTCAGCTCAGACTACCCGCTCCGCCAGTGGGCCGCCTACAGCGGTCCATATCGGTCTACTCCGATTGACGGCTTCACTCGGAAACGCCTG
>NZ_JBBHJZ010000007.1:0-102730 GCF_037482895.1 Novosphingobium anseongense
CGCTCCCTAAAACCTGCCTTTCATTCATCAGGCCAAAGCGAGGAATCCAAGCTGCCAGCCTTGGGACTTACATGCCATTCCCGATGGCGGCGAAGGTCAGCTTTCGACAGGGCCAGACGTCGCCGTGTTTTCCGGCTGCCGAACCATAGGTGTAGTGAGGCGCAACCGTCGGCGGCTTGAGGTGCTCTTCCTTTGTGGCAGAGGTCATGGAGCGGTCGCCACCGTTGCTACATGTCCGTCATGAGCGTGCAGATTATGCGGCGTTGCCGCATCAGAATGGCAGCGAAGGTCACTGGACGCATGAGGCACTCCACGGGCTGCCGACGGTGCCATCAGCGCACGGCGAGGCAACCGAATTCTCCTGACCTAACCATGGGCCCATGCGAGCGATCCGGTTAGTTCCGCCATTCGAAGGATCTGAATACGCCCCCTTGCCGACATACTGCCCTGTTGCGGACGCAACGCGCCCTGATACAACGTAAATTAGCGGGGGGATGGAGAATGCGTTTTGATTTGCTGAAGCCGATACATGGGTGGCGTGGTTTTCTCGGTGAAGTTGGGATCATCGTTTTAGGCGTTTTGCTTGCGCTAGGAGCTGAAGAACTCCTCGATGATTGGAACTGGAAGAGAAATATTGATGAACAACGCAAATCACTTGATGACGACGTAAAAAGCATGTGGGACGCTATGTCAGCCAGAGTGGTCGTTCAGGGGTGCGTAGATCGCCGACTGAATGAAATCGGAGAGGTGATTAAGCGGCATGACGATCAACGTCCGCTTGGCATTGTCGGTCCAATCGGTCGACCGGCCGTTTGGAGTGCGGGTCAAGGCGCGCTGCGAATGGCAACGGCAGACGGATCACTCTCACACATGTCATTACGCGATAAACGCCGCTATTTCGAAGTGGCCGAAGCTTACAATACCTTCGTTCCCTCCGCAGTTGAAGAACGTGAAAGCTGGCAAGTTCTTCAGCGACTGAATGAACCGACCAAATTCGACGCGACGGACTGGCGCGAAATTCGCAATGCCTACCTGCTCGCTGTCGATGCCAATCGCGTCATGAAATACAACCTCGTTAAAGGCGAACCGGGTCAATGGCTAACGCCTTTCAAGGTGTTTCCTCAGATGCCCGCAAGCAAGGAGACGCTGTCGATCCCCTTCGTGCGCGAGCTTTGCCGTCCAGCACTGGCGTGATTGATCGTCCGCCTTCCACGACCAAGTCGCCGTGCGCTCGCGCCGGGCTAGGTAAGGGCGCCTCTCGCCGACTTTGCGGTCATTTGCGACCGTAGATGCGGGCTCTAAACTCCGACGTTCATTCCGATCGGACTGGAACTCGTCGGACCTGAAACCCAGTTTTGGACTGCTCGAACCCGGCGGCTTCATAGAGCGCGAGCGTGGACGCTTCCTTCGAGCCGGTCATAAGCATTGCCTTGTAACAGCCTTCTGCCCAAGCAAGCTCAACTGCCGCATGCAGAATAGCCTTCCCAAATCCACGATTTCGATAATCGGCGTGGGTTACCACATTTTCGATCAAAGCGTATGGCGTTCCGCCATGGGTGAGGTTGGGAACAACTACGACAGTACAACTTGTAACCGGCGCGTTTTCAAACAGCCCCAAGAGGATTGCGCTCCCTTGGTAAAGCGCAAACCGGGCGAAAACGGATGCTGCTTTTTCAGGTGGGCAACGCTCGGCTGCCGCGTCCAAGTGCCAGTATAATGCGGTCAATGCTGATAGGTCGGTCGGCTTTGCAGGCCGAATGAGAATTGTGTTCATCAGGCAATCATGCCTTTCTCGCTAGGTTCTATCCGTTTTTGATCGCATCACGGCTGGGCGGCGGACCAGGACGAAAGGCCGCTATCAAACTTCTTGCTTCCGACAGCGGAATGTCCGGACCCCACAACCAGGCCGCCGCATGCTCGACCCTTGTTGGGTGAGGGCGCCCCTCGCCGACAAAATGGATATTCGACCGGCTTAGGGTATCGCACAATGGCGGACGCCGCGAGACAGGCCGTACATGCGTCATGAGTGCGTTTGCGGGACGTTGGAATGCAAGTGTTGCTCCAATGGTAACAGGGAGATGGGCCAATGGGTCATGAGGGAACCTGTCACTGCGGCGATGTCCGTGTCGTGATCCACGACGATCCGGTAGAAGCGAGCGAATGCAATTGCTCGATCTGCCGCCGGACTGGTGCGCTATGGACTTATGCCTCACCAAGTCGCGTCGAAGTGATTGGCGAAGGCGTTGGCTACCTCCACGGAGACAGGACACTGACGCTGTTCCACTGTGGGACTTGCGGTGTGATCACAAAATGGAGCCCTGTCGATCCCGGGTACGACCGGATGGGGATCAATCTTCGGCTGTTCGATCCCGGCCTGTGGCAAGCGCTACCCCGCAGAGCTGTAGATGGGGCGAGCTGGTGAATAATGTGACTAGTCGAATTTTGCTCTTGCCCAGGCACGGTCGTCTCGATGCGCCGACGTAGCCGCCGTTCGGCTCCGCTCTCGAGTTCGCTGATAGTAGCCGGTCTGCAGAACTGATAAGCGGCGACATGAACGAAGTTTTTGAGCTGGGCTCTCGCGCCGGCATGCTGCTCAAGTCGCGTGGGGAAACTGTCGCTGTTGGAGAAACCTCCGCAGGCGGTCTGATATCTGCAAGCCTCCTGGCCGTGCCTGGAGCCTCGTCCTATTTTGTCGGCGGCGCGATCACCTACTCCGCCCGGTCGATCGAAGCACTAGCCGGCATCTCCATCAGGCAAATGAGGGCCGACGGAATTCGTTCGAGCTCTGAACCCTATGCTCTCCTCCTCGCAACCGAGATTCGTGCTCGCCACGGATCGACGAGTTGGGGGCTGTCCGAGACTGGTGCTGCAGGACCCGCCAACGGCTACGGCGATCCCGCTGGCCACACTTGCATGGCGGTCGTCGGTGCAATCACCGCGGTACGGACGTTGCGCACGGGTGTGGACGACCGCGTTACCAATATGTGGGCGTTTGCCGAGGCTACTCTCAAGTTTTTCGTCGAGATCCTCGAAACCGCGCCGACTTGATGTGGTGTATTCATATCCAGGACGCCCGCCACATGTCTTGTTAGACGATGACGGCCCTCCTGCCGGTGACGCCGACAAAGCCGTCGCTCCGCAGCTTTCTCAGACGCTTTAAAGGCAGCCCTTTGTTCAGGGAGCAATGCCGGCAGAAATTGAAACATCAGCTGTCGGGTGCCGACGCGCTTTCTGCTTTGGGATCGAATCCAATTACGGCGTGTGGCAGATAGGCGCTCTCGACGCTGGCAAAGGACAGCTCTTCCTTTGCCAGGCGGACCCCGGCGATCGCGCGATCCAACTGTTCGATCCCGGATGGTCCAATGACCGGAATGACGCCTTTGCCCGCGAGCCATGCGAGCGACAACTCGGCTTGGCCGAGACCGGTGGCTGCGGCCAGGACGGATAGAGCGTCGAGGGCGGGACGATCGAGCGCCGGATCGAAACTCGCTCGCGCGAGCGGATCGCCCTGCAGCCTCGTGATGTCCGCTTGCGGTCCGGCGAGCCGACCGCGGGCGAGCGGCGACCACGCCATGTATCCGAGCCCTTCTTCACGGCAGAGTGGTATCATCTCGCGCTCTTCCTCACGATAGACGAGATTGTAGTGCCCCTGCATGGCAATGAACGGCGAGAAGCCTTGACGGTCTTGCAGGCTCAACATCTTCATCAGGCGCCAGGCCGACATCGACGATGCGCCAAGATAGCGTACCCGTCCGGACCGTACGAAATGCTCGAGCGTTGCGAGTGTCTCCTCGATCGGAGTGCCGGAATCGAACCGGTGGATCATCAACAGATCCACGAAGTCCGTGCCGAGCCGTTTCAGGCTACGGTCGAGCACATTCGTCAAATGCTGGCGCGATAGGCCCCGCTCATTGGGGCCGGGGCCGGTGGGGAAAAAGATTTTCGTCGTGATCGTCACGTCGTGGCGGTGGCCCAACCGCGCGAGCGCCGCGCCCAGACGCGTCTCGGCCAGGCCGCCGCCGTAAGTGCTTCCCGTGTCGAACAGCGTTACGCCGCGATCGAAAGCTGCCGCTACTAGCGACGAGGCGGCCTCCTCGCCCAGGTTCCAGGCGCGGAGCGACGGGTCGCCGAAAGCGGCCGTCCCCAAAGCCAGTGGCGAGACCTTGAGGCCAGATCGACCGAGGCGCACGGGTTCCATGCGATCAGATGTCGTTGTGCGGATTGAACAATTTGGGGTGGCCGACACCCGCAATCGCCAGAGCATCCAGTCTTTCACGGATTTCCGGCAGTCGCGAGACCAGATCGAGCGCGGCGAGGTTCTCGTCGAGCTGTTGCGGGGTCGAGACACCGATCAGGGCCGTGCTCAGCGCTGGGTGATCGACGACGAAAGCGAGCGCGAGCTGTGCTGGCGTGGCCCCGATTTCCTCAGCCAATGATGCCAAGGCGGGCTGGCGTAGACGGATCTCTTCGCGGATTCCGCCCGAATCGCGCGCGATGTTCCGACCCACGGGGCGAACGCCGGCAGCCATGGCCGGAGGATCGACCCGATCCCGATCGAGATGCCCGGCAAGAATGCCGCCTTCCATCGTGTGCGCGGCGCAGAGCCCCGGGCCGCCCGAGGACCAGAGCTTGTCATACCCCGGTCCCTCGACGATGCCGCGTCGCATGACGTTGTACTGCATCTGCAGCATGGACGGCCGCGGCCAGCCATTGGCATCGCACAAGGCCAGCGTTTCCGCGACCTGCTCGGGCAGGAAATTGGTCACGCCCCAGGCGCGGGCCATGCCCTTCGAGATCAAAGCGATCACTTCCGCGACATAGTTCGCGAAGCCGGTCTCGCCGGTTGGTCGCGAAACCATGACGACATCGACGTGATCGTGCCCGAGCCTTGCGAGCGATCGCGCTAGCTGGGTCTCGAAGCCTTCTTCCGGGTAGTTCCAGAGCCACAGCTTCTGCGCGATCAGGTAGTCCGATCTCGCCGCACCGATGCGATCGAGAGCTGCCGCGACGGCATCCTCCGTGTCGGGCTTGTCCCAGTAGTAACCCACATCGAGCAGATTGATGCCGCGCGCGAAGGCGCGCGACAGCAAAGCGACGAGACCGTCCGGCGTGCAGCGGGAAAAGGTGTTCCAGCTGCCCAGCGAAACGATCGAGACGGGCGGAAGGCTGGGCGAGATCGTACGATAGTCCATATCGGCCTCAGAAGCGCAGCGTGGCCGTGGCCGAGACCATCCGCGGGTCGCCGGGCTGGCTGATCTCTACACCGAAGATCGCGGCCTGCTGGTGGTAGACGAGATAGCGATGGTCGGTGAGGTTGGAGCCCTCGATGCCGAGCTCGAGGCTGGGAAACGCGCGCGGCGTGAAGGACAGCCGCGCGCTGAGCAGGGCATAGGCCTTCTGGATCGAAACGGGATCGGCGATCGTCAGGAACTGGTTGCTGCGATACGACAGGTCGCTGCGCAGCAGGAACCGGCCGATACCCGTATCGGCTTCGTACTGGATGCCGGGCGTGATCGACCACTCGGGCACGTGCGGCAGCTTCGTGCCGAGCGTGATGCCCGCCGTGACGGCGCCGGCGGCGAGATCGGTGAACTCGTTGTGCGTATAGCCGAGGCCAAGGTTGAGCCGCAGCCCGCGCACGGGCTGGGCGACGAGTTCCGCCTCGAAACCGTAGAGCTTGGCGCTGCCGCCGTTGCTCGTCAGGTTGACGACGCCGCCGGTCGGGCCGGGAACGATGACGTTGAGCTGGATGTCGCGCCATTTCGACAGGAACCCGGCGACATTGACGGTGAGCCGGTTGTCGAACCACTGCGTCTTCGCGCCGAGCTCGAAGGTGCGCAGCTTTTCGGGATCGTAGATCGGCGCGGCCATAGTCGCGGTCGGGTTGGAGAAGCCGCCGCTCTTGAAGCCGTTCGACCAGCTGCCGTAAATCAGCGTGTCCGCATTCGGCTTCCAGTTGAGACCCACGCGCGGGGTGAACGAGGTCCACGAGGCACGACGGGTCTGCAGCGGTACCTGTGTCACGCCCCCGCGCTGGGGCAGCGTGACCTGGACGGTGAAGTCCTTCTCGTCGTGGTTGATGCGCGCGCCCAGCGACAGCTCGAGCCCGTCGACGAGAGTGATGTCCTCTTGGGTGAAGGCCGCGTAAGACCGCGCCCTGTAGCGCTGCGCGGTGAAGGTGTCGCGCGCGTCCGAGGCCAGCCCGGTGATCTCGTAGACGCCGTGGAAGCTGAAGCTGGTCTTGTCCGAGGTTCCGGTCTCGTTGAAATAATAGAGGCCGGCGAGGAATTTCACGCGATCGTCAAACAGCTGGCCGGAGACCTGGAGCTCCTGGCTGAACTGCTCGTCATGGATGGTCTCGTTGGTGGTCGAGATCGTGTAGGGGCTGTTGTCGCCGTCGACCTGGATGCGGGTGTGAAGCTTGCGATAGGCGGTGATCGATTTGACCGCGATATCGTCGCTCAGGTCCCAGGCGAGCGTGGCCTGACCGCCGCCGATGTCGTAATCGTCCTGCAGCGGGCTGGCGCTGAAGCTGCGGTAGGTGCCTGGCAGCGCGAAAGCGCCACCGTAGACCGACCCCGCAGCGAGACCAAGCTGGGCGTTCTGCACCGGCGCGGCGATCGTGTTGAAGCGCGCGACAAGCGCAGGGGTGGCGCCCGGCAGCTGCGCTGCGATCTGCGCGACCGAGCCCGTGTTGCGCTGGCGGCTGTAGTCGCCACGCACATCGAGGGTGAGGCCGTCGGCGAGCCGGAACAGCAGGCCGCCGCGAAGTACGAGACGGTCCTCGTCATTGGTGCGCTCGCCGGTGAAGATGCGTCGGCCATAGCCGTCGCTGCTGAAATAGCTGGCCGAGAGCTTGAGACCGATCCGGTCTTCGACCAGCGGCGTGTTGAACGTGGTGACGAGGTCGGCGCGGCCGTAGTTGCCTGCCCGCGCGGTGATGCGTCCTTCGGCATCGCCCGACAGCTTCGGATTGGTCGTGACGACGTTGACCGCGCCGCCGATCGTGTTGCGGCCGTAGAGCGTGCCTTGCGGGCCGCGCAGAACCTCGATCCGCTCAATGTCGGCCACGCTGAGGAGGCCGCCGAGCGTGCGTGCGAGGTAAACGCCATCGACGTAGATGCCGATGCCCGGATCGGTGGGAAAGGCGTAGTCGCCGGTGCCGACGCCGCGGATCCAGGCGGCATAGGCGGCCCCGCCAGCGGTCGGGCGGTTGGTGGTCGTCAGCTCGACGTTCGGTACGAAGTTGGTGATCGTCTTGAGGTTCGTCACGCCGCGCTCGAGCAAGCCTTCGCCCGAAATCGCAGCGACCGAAATCGGCGTGTCCTGGAGACGTTCTTCGCGACGCTGCGCGGTCACGATGATCTCGGCAATGCCCTGGTCGGCGCTAGCGGCCGCGGTCGTGGCTTCGGCCTGGGCATGGGCTTCGGTCGCAATCAGGCCGAGCGAAAGCGCGGCGAGCGAGGCGAGGGGAAGGCGTTGGTTCTGCATGTCTTATCTCCCGGTTTTTCGTTCTGGTTTATGGCTTTGTGCTGTTTTCGGCGGCGGCGAGGTCGCGGCGCAGCGTCCGCCCGGCGAGCAGGAACATCGCGGCGGACAGGACATTCGCGGTGACGACGGTGGTGAGCGCGATCTTGAGCGAGTGGATGCCGCCAGCATCGGCAAGGGCGTCGCTGATTGCGCCGACCAGTGGCGGCCCGAGGCCGTAACCGACGACATTGGCCAGCATGAACAGGATCGCGCCGATCGTGCCACGCATGCGCGGCGGCACGAGACTTTGCGACAGCGCGTAACCGGGCGCCAGCCACAGGCTCGAGCAGGCGGCGAGCCCGGCGGTGAAGGCGACCGCCGTATGCCAATCGCCGACGTTGAAAGCGCCCCAGCCGAACAGCACTGACGCCAGAGTGGTCAGCGCCATGATGCGCGTGCGCCAGCGCTCATCGCGGGTCGAGAGGAAATCGGCGAGGCGTCCGCTGGCGTAGATGCCGACGAGGCCTGCGCCAGCGATGGTGACGCCCAGCAAAGGGCCGACCTCGTTCAGTTTGACGTGGTGCGTTCGCACGAGGAACGAGAAATTCCACGAACTGACGCCGGCGAGCACGATGTAGGCACACATCCCGCCGAGCAGCAGGCAGGTCAGCGATGGCGTCGCGGCGATGTGCCGCAGGGTGCCGGCGAGTGGCGGCGCGGTATTGTGTTTCGCGCTGCCTTCTCGCCGTGGTTCGGACATCAGCATCATCATCGCGATCGCGAGGATCACGCCCGGCGCGCTCGCGATCAGCAGGGCAGCGCGCCAGCCCCAGGCATGGGCGATCTGCGTGTTGATCGTCAGGTTGATGAGCGCGGCCGTGGGGGTTCCCAGCGAGAAGATTGCCATCGCGGTCGCTCTGCGCTTGTGCTCGTAGAGATCGGCGATCATCGACAGGGCTGTCGGCCCGCCGCCCGCCTCGCCAATGCCCACGCCGAGCCGTGCGGCCAGCAACATGGCGTAGGATTGCGCCACGCCGCAAAGCGCAGTCATCACCGACCAGAAGGCCAGGCATGCCGCCGCGAGATTGCGACGATTGGTTCGGTCGGCAAGGACGCCGAAGGGTATGCTCGCGATGCCCAGACACACGGCATAGACCGCGCCTGCAAGCAGGCCGAGGCGGAAGTCGTCGAGCTGGAACTCGGCCTTGATCGGCTCGAGCAGGACCGTGAAGATGATCTTGTCCAGGACAAGCAGAGTGTTGAGCGCGAAGAGCAGGAACAGCGCCACCGGGGCAGACGTCGCCTGCGCGGGGCGGGTGGCCCTTTCGATCGAGGCCGCGTCAGTCGACACGGTCGTATTCCCGGCGATGGATGATCTCGTCCTGCGTTTCGCGCGGAAGCTGGGTGAAATAGGCGCTGCAGCCGCCGATACGGACGATCAGGTCCTTGTGGCGTTCAGGCTCGCGCTGGGCCGCGCGCAGCAGGCCGTCGTCGACGACATTGAACTGGATGTGCTTCCCGCCGCGCGCGAAATAGTCCCGGACCATCGCTGCGACGCGCGCGCGTTCGGCCCTGTTCGCAAAAAGGTGCGGAGCCAGCCGAAGATCGAGCGACAAGGCCTGCCAGGCGATCTGATCGATGCCGAGCGCGCTGTCCAGCATGGCGCTCAGCGGACCCTTGTCGCGCTGGCGCATCGGTGAAAGAGATTCGTCGGCCAGGCCTTCCTCGGCTCGCCGTCCGTCGGGCGTCGCGCCGCTGGCTCGGCCGCCGGGCATGATGCAGGTGCCGATCGTGATCGACCCCGCCTTGTGATAGCCGCCGTAAGTGGTCGTCAGCGCGGTTATCGTCTCGGCGCAGAAGCGGTAGAGATCGGCTGCGGCAGCATCGGCGATCGGATCGGCGTTGCCGTACTTTGGTGCCGCCAGCATCAGCGCGCGCGCCCGCGCACCGTCCTCGCCTTCCCAGTTGTTCGCCAGGTGGCGCAGCAGATCCGCGGGATCTATCGCCTTGTTCTCGAACACCTGACGGCGGATCGCCACGAGCGAATCCGCAACGTTGATCAGGCCGATCGGGTTGACCGCCGAGCCGTTCTCGAACGGCAGCGTCCGCCCGAGGATATTCTTGCTCGCGCCGATGCCGCCATCGGTCAGTGCCGATTCCACGGGCTGGGGAAAGCGCTCGCCATAGCTCTGGATCGTGACGTTGTTGAACTCGGCCTGGAGTTCGAGGAAATGCGCGAGCTGCGCGTGTACGCCGGCCTCGAACTCGACGAAGTCGCGGCAGGCGGGCAGCGGTTTGGTGACGGGTCCTACCTGCGTACCGGTGCGCGGATCGACGCCGCCGTGCAGCGCGAAATTCAGCACCAGCGGTGCGACGAACATCGGCGATGCGACCATGCGCGATTGCCCGATCACGTTGACCCCGAGGCACCCCGCGACGGCATAGTCGCGTGCCTTCGCTTGCGAGACACCTTCGCGAGTCAGGAATTCGACGACCGAATTGTCGCCGAGCAGAGCCGGCAGGCCGATACCCGTGCCGATCAGGTCGAGTGCGGCGTCGAGCAGGTCCGGGGGTGTGCCGTCGTGAACGCGCATGGTCAGCGTGGGGTGGGGCGTGGGGCAGGTGCGGGCGGCTTTCAGCAGCAGGAAGCTCACGGCATTGGTGGCGTCTCGTCCAGCGGCCGTCTGCCCGCCGATCACGCAGTTGTGCCACTTCGCCAGACCGCCATACTTCTGCCGATGGGTTTGGCCCGAGGTGATGACGATCTGCGAATCCTTGATGCGCAGCCACTGCAGGAGCTCGAGCGCGCGCGGCTCGTCGATCGATCGGGCGGTGAGATCGGCCTCGTAGTAGTCACCCAGCAGTTGATCGAGTCGTCCGAACGAGAGAATTCCCGCGGGCAGGATCATCAGCCAGACGATCCACAGCGACTGCAGCGCCTCGTGGAAATCGCGTGCGGGGTTGAGGGGGACGTGCCGGCACATCCGCGCCAGGCGCAAGAGTTCGGTACGGCGCGGTTCTTCAGCGGCCTCGGCGTCGCGTTCCGCGGTTTCTGCCAGGCGTTCGGCGAAATGGACGATCGCTTCGAGCGAGATCACGATGGCCTGCAGCAATTCTGCCTTCGCCACCGCGTCAGCACTGGTCAATCGAGTCTCGGCGAGCTTGCCGCGCGCTTCGGCGAGCAGTCCGGCGAGGCCTTCGCGCAGCACGCGGCCATAGTCGAACACGCCGATGATCTGGCTGATCTCGTGATGAATGCCCCAGCCATTTCCGATCATGCCGCCAGGCCCCCAGCCTTCCGCCTTTGATCGGAACGGCGGCAGGACGACGCCAAGCTGCGCATAGGGCCACAACCGCCCGTCGTCGTAGCGCGAGGTCATGCGCGAGGTCAGCGAGCGATCCTGCCAATAGGCGTTGATCCGCGCGATATCCGCGCGGTCCTCGGGATCGACCGCGAAACCTGCCGTGCAGAGCGCGTCAAGCTCTTCGGTGCCCCAGTTCGCCCAGACGCTGCTCAGTTCGACGGCGCCGGGACGGGCAGCGAAATTGCCGGCGAGCAGGTCGTCGGGCTCGATGAAGACGGGGATTTTGCGCAGGACGGCGTCGAAGGCTTTGGCGACGCGGATCACCTGCGGTTGCCCCTCGGTCGCCTCGAACGACGCCGTCATCAGCCGCGATTTTTCGATGCTGATTGCAAAGCGCCCGTCGCGGACGCGGTCGAGCTTGGCGAAAAGATTTAAAATCCTGGGGCTTACGCTTTCCAGCGGCTTGGGACCGGTCCGGTCCATCGTCTCGCGGCTCATGCTGTTCCTCTCACACGCTTCATCGAGCGTTTGCTATGAGATAGAACTATCCTCTTCGCGCCATTCAGTCTAATGCATGGATGTCATGCCGGATATTCTCACCGCGAATATACGTAAGATCGACATAGGAACGTTGATCGCGCTCCAGAAGCTGTTGATTCAGTGCAATCTCAGCAAGGTCGCGCGCGAGGTCGGGCTATCTCAGCCTGCCTTAAGTCATACGCTGGCCAGGCTGCGCCATGTCTTCGATGATCGGCTTCTGGTCCGGGAGGGCGGCGGTTTCGTCCTCACCGCGCAAGGTGAGGCCCTGCGCGATCGGCTAGAGCAGGTGCTACCGCCGATGCTCCAGCTGTTCGAGAAAGAGGCCTTCGATCCTGCCCGGTCATCGACCCTGTTCAAGCTCGGTATGACCGATCACGCCGGGCTTGTTGTGCTGCCCGCGCTGCAGGAAGCGCTTCTCGATCAGGCGCCGCAGATCCGCACGAGCATTGCGCTCATACCCAATTGGCAGACCGACCAGTCCGAGCTCGACGTGGGCAGATACGATCTGCGGATCGGGGGCCTGCGTTCGCTGCCTCCGCAATGGCACCAACGCAAGCTTCTCAATGACCGGATCGTGCTAATCTGTGCCAGCGAAAATGCGGGCATCGGCGACTATCTGACCGAAGAGCAGCTCGTCTCGCTCGATCATCTTGGCCTTGGGAGCGACCGACCGGCCTATCCTAACCCGATCGACGATTTCCTAGGCAAGCGGGGGCTCGAGCGCCGCGTCGTGATGCGCGTGTCGCATTTCTCGATAGCGCCGAACATCATCTCGAAGACCCGGCTGGTGGCAACCTGCCCGGAGACGGTAGCCCTCAGCTTCGGCGCATCGATCCGAATCGTCGAGCTACCGTTCCGATTTCCCGACATTGATCTTTCAATGGCTTGGCATCCGCGGGTTCATGCGGCGGTCGAACACATCTGGCTGCGCAAACTGATCGTGGACTGCACTAGGCGGACTCCCTCCGCACTATCGTAAACAAAGCGGCGATTGCCGCGGTGATAGTGGCCGGCTCCGCGACGGAAAAGCTGGTTGCATGTGCGCACAGTCACGCCTCTTGGTTACAGCTTCGAATCTTTGAATCTCTCTGGGGCGATGTCAGGCGAGCGCAGGGGCGACCATCAGCTTGATCGAAGGAGACTTCGCACTTGCCTGTCTCAGCTGAGCGAGCGGCCAAAAGCGCTTGAATTATCACGCCTTGACCCGGGGGTTGGCGCCCGAAGAGAAGCCGGAAAATCCTGGCGAAGGCAGAGTTCAACGTCGACGATCGGCGAGCTGAATAGCGAGCCTAACCTCGGGAAATCCGACGGATTTTTGGAGGCCTGGCTGGGGCGGCAGGATTCGAACCTGCGAATGCCGGTACCAAAAACCGATATATCGCAATTTCGCGTCGCCTCAGGCAACCAGAACCCACGGAAATCCGTAGGTTTTTTGATCCTACAACTGCGTCGAAGCGAGCACAACAAAAATCCTGGCAGAAATCCTGGCAGCGTTTTGACCAACGGAGCTCAATCTGGCGGTCAGTTGATTCCTTTGTCAGGTGCATCAACCGATGAAAGTCATTCACTCGCGTCAGCGGATGGTCGAATTTGTTTAAAGACAAAACGAATTTGCGCAGGAGTTACATTCGAGAAGAAACGAAGATAGGATGATGATCGAGATTGGCTGGGAGGATGCGTGGTTGCGCTTTATCGATGCCGGACATCGCTCCGCGAGGTCGAGGAGTTATTCGCGGCCCACACGCCCTTGTCAGCAGAATGGGATGCGGAAGTCTGGCCAGGGCGAACGGGACTTGCGATCGTCAACCAGGATGGAGGCCGCGTCGTCATCGCCATGACTTGGGGATTGCCGGGGGGATCCGATCCATGTTCCTCGCCCGGACGTTCGGCGACAACGATATGGTTTCGTGAGCTTTGGCCGCGCTATCAGGCCTTGATGGCACCAGAACATCGCTGCGTGATCGTGATCGAGGCGTTTGCAAAACCTGACAGGTACGAGGGACGAGCCACACGGACTTGGTTCGGCTCCGATGATGTCCCTTTGTTCGGCTGGCCAGGAATTTGGCGCAATGGTCCACAAGGGCCTGGTTTCAGCGGCTTTCTCGTCGCTCCAGACGCGATCGTCGATCCGCATGGCAGCATGCCTGCCCTGCTCGCGGCAGGCGATGCGGCAAGTTGGCTCGATCAGGAACTCGCCGAGGCTTCCCTGTCGGTTAGGAACACACCTTCGGTCGAGGGGATGTGGCGAGAACCGACCGAGGAGCCATGGGCGACAGCGCCCCGATCACGGTGAATTGTGAGCCATCGGAAGGGGGAATAATTTTCATTCCCGTCCTGCACGGCGCGGGCGACTGGGGATGAAGGTCCGAGCTAGTTGTCGGGTTTCGATGGTTTCTGCTCGAGCGCTTCGATGCGCTCGAGAATGGCGCGCCATACCCTTGCGCCCTCGAAGGCGCCATCGGCCTGCAACTGGTCCGCGCGCATCGATGCGAACAGAAATGCCGATTTCCCGTGCTGCCGCTCGACTTCGAGAGCGCAGGCCCACAGGTGCTGCTCGTCGGTCACGACCAGGGCAGAAAGTCCCATGCTCGTAGCCACAAGGCTCCGAACATGAACGCATGGGCCCAGGCGTCGATGATGGTCCAGCGCTCGGTCCGCTCGATCTCGACGAGTTCTTCGTCGGTGTACCAGTCCTTCATGGCACGCGAAGCTACAACTCGGTCACGCAATGCGCGAGCGCAGTTGCATCCGAAACTGTGTCTCTTCAATCCGGGCGAGAAGGCTAGAGCAGGAGGCTGGTTCTATCGGGCGCCGACCCCGGCGGTGGCCGACAGCAATTGAACCATCCGCGCGGTCCGGCCAGAAGGCCTGCATGAAACTCCGATTGCTCGCCGCCCCGTTCGCCCTGCTCGTCTCACTCGCTGCCTGCACGGCATCGTATGCGCCGCCGCGCACTGCGCGCGCGCCGGTTGCACCGCCGCTGAAGCTCGCGAGCTGGAATCTCGAATTCCTCGCCGAAAGAGATGGCACGGGTTGCGAGCCCAGGACGGCGGCCGACTACGCGGCGATGCGGCGGATCGCCGATGGGATCGATGCCGATGTCGTCGCATTCCAGGAAGCCGAGAGCCCGGCGGCCGCGGCGCGGGTTTTCGATCCCACCCGCTATGTGATCGTCATGGAGAACCGGGCGGGCAATCCCACCGGCACGTGCGGCGGTCAGCACCCCGAGCAGCCTTTCATTCGCCAGGCGGTCGGCTTCGCGATCCGCAAGGGCATCGCCTTCGATCGCAATCCCGACGTGACGAGCCTGCAACTCGGCGATCCACAGTTGCGCTCGGGTGTCGACGTGACGCTCCGCCCGCGCGGGCGTGCCGCGATCAGGCTGCTGGGTGTCCATCTCAAATCGGGCTGCTTCACCGGCGGTGGGGCCAAGGCTTGCCCGGTGTTCCTGCGACAGGTCCCCGCGCTCGAGGCCTGGATCGATGCGGCCGCGAGAGGTTCGCAACGTTTTGCGGTCATGGGCGACTGGAACCGCCGTCTGGCGATTCCCAAGGACGCGGTCTGGGCCGCGATCGACGACAGCGTTCCGGCCAATGCCGATCTGCGCCTCGCCGATGATGGCGTTCCGCCGGCCTGCGATCCACGGTTCGACAGCTTCATCGACCATGTTGTGCTCGACCGCCGCGCGGGCCGCGACATGCGTTCGTTTTCGGAAGTTCGCTATGCCGAGGGCGAAAAGCATTACTCGGATCACTGCCCCGTCATGGTGACGCTGGGTGGCTGATCGAACGATTTCTGTCCGCACGACCCTCGTTGTCGAGCGAAGCGCCGGCATCGCGCCGGGGTCATGAGCAGACGCCATGACCAGCGGCATTCAAAGCCGCGCGCGAAATGCGCATATCAACCCTCATGCGCGGCCGCCGCCGAAGCGGCCCGATAGCCGTGCTTGGCAGACCCGGCCGATCCTGCGATGCCCTTTCGGTGATCACGGAGGAATCAATGCTCGAGTTGGGGCGCAACTGCTGGCGCATCGAGCGTGCGACGCAGGCCACCGTTATCGTTGACGCAGACGACTATTTCAAAGCGGCTCGTGCGGCGATGCTAAAGGCCAAGAAGCAAATTTTGCTCGTGGGCTGGGATTTCGACGCGCGAATTCGCCTGGGGGATGACACCGGTGACGAGGGACCCCAAGAAGTTGGCGCCTTTTTTTCCTGGCTGGTCGAACGCACGCCGGGACTTAACATCTATATCCTTCGTTGGGATACCGGTGCCATCAAATCTCTGTTTCATGGTCGCACGCTCGTTCGGCTCGCGAAGTGGATGCGTGACCCGTCGATCCATTTGCGCCTCGACGCGCATCATCCGCCGGCCGGATCGCATCATCAAAAGGTGGTCGTGATCGACGACTGCCTAGCCTTCTGCGGCGGAATCGACATGACTGCCGATCGCTGGGACACGCGCGACCACGCCGACGATGAGCCGCGAAGGCTGGAACCCGACGGTACCCCTTACGGTCCGTGGCACGATGCGACGACGATGCTGCAAGGACCGGTCGCAAAGTCCCTGGGAGATATGTGCCGGGGCCGCTGGAAGGTTTCGGGCGGCGGCGATCTAGGACAGATCGATATTATGGGCGATTGCTGGCCTGAGCACGTGGCACCTGATTTTACCGATGTTGAAGTGGGTATCGCGCTCACCGTTCCGGAAATGTCGGACCAGGAAGCCCTTCACCAGATCGAGACGCTCTATGTCGACCTCATCGCCCGCGCCAAACGGTGGGTCTATGCCGAGAGCCAATACTTCGCATCCCGGAAAGTCGCCGAGGCTATCGCGAAGCGCCTAGACGAACCGAACGGTCCCGAGTTCGTCATCGTACACCCAACGAGCGCGCAAGGCTGGCTGGAGCCGGTTGCCATGGATTCGGCGCGAGCCCGGCTCGTCGAGGCCCTGCAGCAACGCGACAAGTATGGCCGGTTGCGACTGTACCATCCGCACACGCAGGGCGGTGAGCCGATCTATGTCCACGCCAAAGTGACGGTACTTGACGACGACGTGCTTCGCGTCGGATCGTCCAACTTCAACAACCGGTCGCTGCGGCTCGACACCGAATGCGACGTCGTCATCGACGCGGCGCGAGATGCCAATATCGACGAGCGCCGGACAATCGCAAGGATCCGCAATTCACTGCTCGCAGAGCATCTGGGCACGGATGGCGCGACGGTAGGTGCAACGCTCGCCGAAACAGGGTCGCTGATCGAAACGGTAGAGCGATTGCGGGGAGAGGGCAGATCCTTGCGCCCTTATCAGGTACCCGAGCTGGACGCCGTGCGCGCTTGGCTTGCCGACAACAAGGTTCTTGATCCCGAAGGTCCAGGCGAGATGTTCGAAGCTTTTTCGAAACGAAAGCCATTGCTGGGACGGTTTCAACCTCGCCTTCGCCGAAGCGACGGCAAGATTTCTGCCGTCGCGACCGGCATCGGCCTTGCAGCGTCGGTTGGGGGAGCGCTTGTGGCGGGCGCCGTGTGGAGATCACGAAAGCGGTCGCGATAGGCCTGACGGTACACCGCGTTCGTCTATGGTCCACCACGCCCTTACTCAGCCTGAACGACAACCCTCGCTCGTGATGAGCGCGTCGTATCCCAGCGCATTGAATTCGATCAGGCAGAAACCGTGTCCAAACGGGTCGGCAAACATAGCCAGCTGGCCGTATGGTGCCGCGCAGGTTTGACCCTCCTGGGTGGCACCAGCCCGGAGCACCTTTTCCGTCGCGGCCTCGATGTCCTCGACAACGAAATCCGGATGGATCGGCGACCAGTGCCGATCGTAGCGGCGTGCATCCCCGCTATCGGGGGCGATGCAGGTGCGAGGAGCCTTTTCCAGCAGATAGATCCGCGTCTCCGCGCCCAACAATTCTACGAAGCCAGGACCAAATCTGCGCCCGATGCGAAGTCCAAACGCCGAAGTGTAGAAGGCAACGCCCGCTTCGACGTCGGGCACATCGATGTTCAGGATGAAGCTGGTCATTCCCCTAGTCTAGCTGGCTTTCGACTTCCGGCAATCCATGGCCCCTGCCTTGGCAGAGCAAGAGTTACCCGCGAGGAAGCTCGCATTCCTCAGGGCGCGGCAGGTCTTGGCGCTGCCCCATAGCTCAGGACGGGAAAGCCATCATACGTTGAAAGCCACATCACTGTCGTTGATGAAATAGACCGGCTTGCTGTCCCCGGCGGACTGCCAAACCCGCGCTGCTGCTTCCAGGAACACATCCTCGTAATTGTCGAAAGTGAGGAGCGCCGATTCCGCATTGAGCGAAGCGGTGTGCTTTCCCACGGCAATGAGCGCATCCCTTGTGGCAATGAACTCCAGTTCGATCCCATCATGACGCGCGAAGAAATTGACGGCCTCGCGCTCCGCCGACCAATGTCGATTGGCGGTGTCAAAATTCAGCCCGTGCGCTTCCATTTGTTCTCTCCGTCATCAAGGCCTGGCCGTGTCGGCTCGCCACGGGTTCCAACGAGCGGTCCGTGGCGAAGTTTCTGATGCTATCCCGTTGGCGCGCTACGATCCGCTTTGTCTGGCGCTGAAGATTTCTGATCGCGGCGATCACGCTGACGCACTTGCGGACAGGTCCGGCTGTAAAACGCCGAGACGTTACGCGCCTTGCTCGGCGAGCTCTTCGTTGACACCCGATTTCGCACCTTCCTGCGCGGCCTCTGCGACAGATTTCTCGAACATCTTCTTGAGTACCAGACCCACCGCGAAGGTTACCGTTGCCGTGACCACCGCGCGAATGGCGGTTTCCTCCAGCGAACGGATAAAGCTTCGGCGCGCCCGGCGATCCGTACGACCCGTGGCAGCCTCGATGACCCGTTCACGCGCTTTCATGTTCTCGACCTCGTGCAAAATACCGTGCTCTCTCAACGCGTCAGAACGCCTTGCGATCCATTGCACCACGATATCTTGCCGCCTCCGTCTGCCCTTGTTCAGCGCTCGATCAAGTCGGTAATCTTGTCGGCGAGCTCGGCCATCACAAAGGGCTTGGTCATGACTTCCATGCCGCGTGGCAAATGTCCGTCTCCCACCGCAGCGTTTTCCGCAAATCCGGTGATGAACAGAACCTTCAGGTCCGGGCGAACCTGGCGCGCCGCGTCCGCGACCTGCCGGCCGTTCATTCCGCCCGGCAGTCCGACATCGGTTATGAGCAGATCGATCTTGGCATCGGACTGCAGGATCTTGAGTCCTCCGGCACCGTCCGGCGCTTCGAGCGCCTGATAACCAGCCTCTTCGAGCACGTCGACCACGAGCATCCGCACGGTCGGCTCGTCGTCGATGACGAGCACGGTCTCGCCGGCGCCCACCGCTTCGATGTTCTTTGCTTCCTCGGCGTCTTCCACGATGGCGCCGGCATGGCGCGGCAGATAAAGGCACATCGTCGTCCCACTGCCCGGCTCGGTGTAGACGCGGATCTGGCCGCCCGATTGACGCATGAAACCGTGGATCATCGAGAGACCAAGCCCCGTTCCCTGGCCCAGCGGCTTGGTCGTGAAGAACGGATCAAATATCCGGCCGACAATTTCCTTGGCTATTCCGCTGCCACTGTCGGTCACGCAGATCGAGACATATTGACCAGGGCTGAGGTCTCGCTCGCGCGCGCCACGATCGTCAAGCCACTTGTTGGCGGTCTCGATCGTGATCCTGCCGCCTGCGGGCATCGCATCGCGCGCGTTGATCGCGAGATTGAGGAGAGCGCTCTCGAGCTGCGCGGCATCGACCCTTGTCGGCCACAGCCCCGGCGCGCCAACGACCTCGACTGCGATCGCAGGGCCGACCGTGCGGCCGATGAGGTCCTCCATTCCGTGGACGAGGCGGTTGACGTCGATCGGCTTGGGATCGAGCGTCTGTCGCCGCGAAAACGCCAGTAGCCGCTGTGTCAGCGAGGCGGCCCGGTTGGCTGACTCATGCGCGGCCTTCAAATATCGTTCGAGCCCGTCGGTGCGACCCTGTGTCAGGCGGCGGTCGATCAGTTCGAGACTGCCGCTGATGCCGGCGAGCAGATTGTTGAAGTCGTGCGCGATGCCGCCGGTCAGCTGGCCGACCGCTTCCATTTTCTGTGCTTGGCGAAGCGCTTCCTCGACTTGCTCGCGCTCGGCGATCTGCTGCGCAACGCGCCTTTCGAGATCGTCGTTCAGGTTCCGCAGGATTGCCTCGTCGCGCTTGCGCTCGGTCACGTCGATCGCCGTCCCCATCACGCGCACGCACAGACCATCTGCCTCGAAAAGGCCGCGCCCTTTGGCCGCGATCCAACGGATCCGGCCATCCTCCTTCCCGATCGTGCGATACTCGATATCGTAAACCGCGCGCTCGTCGGGATCGCAGGCGGCCGTGAAGGCCTGGATCGTGGCTTCCCGGTCGTCGGGATGAAGGCCCGCATAGAAGTCCGCCATCGTCACTTCGACCTGCGGCGATATGCCGAACATGCCTTTCACGAGCGGAGGCCAGATGAGGATGTCGTGCACGACGTCGACATCCCAGAAGCCCACTTCTGCTGCCTCGGTCGCCAGGCGCAGACGTTCTTCATTGATGGCGAGCTCGGCGCGGGTCCGCTGACGCTCGGTGACGTCGAGCATCGCGCCGATCATCCGCACCGCCTCGCCCGAACGCGCGCGGATGATATGTCCTCGGTCGAGAATGTTCGCGTAGCTGCCGTCGGCCCGCACAAAGCGATACTCTTCGGTCCAACTATCCGCCGTGCCCCCGATCGCATCGTGAATGCTGTGATTGACCCGGTCGCGGTCGCGAGGGTGGATCTGGGCGATCCACCACGCACCGGTTGGTGCTACATCCTCGAGGCGATGGCCGTGCGCCGTCTCGAGCGCTTCGTTCCAGATCACATGATCGGTCACGAGATCCCAATCCCAGATCGCATCGTTCGTCGCACGATTGGCGAGACGCAGGCGCTCTTCGACTTCTCCGAGCGCTTTTTCGGCATCCGAGCGCTGACGCACTTCCGATCGAAGCTGCGCGGCGCCGGCTTGTTGGGAGGCCAGCGCCTTGCGTAGCTCCAGCTGGGTCATGACCTGGCGAGCGAGCACCTCGAGGACCAGGCGCTGATGGGGCGTTATGCCTTGAGGCCGGGGCGCGCGGTCGAGCACGCACAGTGTTCCGATCGGCAGGCCATGCGCGCTGCGAAGGATAGCGCCCGCGTAGAAGCGCAGCCCATTCTCGCCTGTTACAAGCGGATTGCGGTCGAAGCGCGAATCCTCGCGTGTGTCGGGAACCACGAGGAAGTCGTCGAGGGCAATGGCGTGGGCACAGATCGACACGTCGAGCGGAAGCTCGCGCTGACCAATTCCGACCTCGGCCTTGAACCACTGACGATCGTCTGTGACCATGTTGACGACCGCGATCGGCGCGCCGAACGTGTCGGCCGCCAACCGAACGATGTCGTCGAACTCGGGCTCTTGCGGCGTGTCGAGGATCCCATAGCCGGCGAGGGCCGCCGCTCGGTCGCTCCGCGGTTTGCCTTGCGAAGGTACTGTGCCGGGGGCGTCATTGGATTTCATGAGCGCGAACTAGCATTGCCGCGGTCTGGCCGCATCCATCATTTGTGCTGCCCCCGCGTGGTCCGATCTTGCGTAGCCTCGCGCCTAGCTACCGAACTCTTCGCTTTGGGTGAGGCCATGGAGGAGCTCGAAAAGGGTGTCGGACGACATGCGCGAGGGATCGAAACCGGTTTCCCGGCCCAGATCGCCATAACGCGCTTCGTCGTCTTTGCGGACGCCAACAAATGCCATGGACCATTCGTCGAAGCTGCGCGCTGGGACGGGCTTGAAATCGAGCAAAGAGACGTCGCCGTGCCGAGCATCACGCTGAATCCGTTCAAAAGTCGCCTCGACGGCTTCACGCGGACCTTCGAGGATCTGTCCAAAGCAACCGCTGTTGAACATCAGGGCGCCGGTCACGCCGACACGCGTGTTGTTGCGACGGCTGGCTTCGAGGATCTCGCGGATCGCTGCGGCCGGATCGGTCGCGATGCGGTTGCGGCTGTAATAGACCAGGCGGTAGGGCTGAGTGCTCATGTTCCGTGAACTCGATCTTCTATCCGCGCGAGACTAGCCCTGGCGGCAGCGTCATCCATCGGCCTGCCTGTCAGATATCCTTGGACGTAGTCGCAGCCATGGCTGCGCACCTCTTCGAGCTGGCCTTGGGTCTCAACGCCTTCAGCGGTGATCTTGATCCCGAGGCTCGAGCCCAGCGCGGCGATGGTGCGCACAATCGCCCGGGCTTCGGCATCATGTTCGAGCTCGCGGACGAAGGACTGATCGATCTTGATTTTGTCAAAGGGAAATTTGCGCAGATAGCTGAGCGAGGAATAGCCGGTCCCGAAGTCATCCATCGAGACCTTGACGCCCAGGCTACGCAGGCTTTTCAACGTGGCAATCACCGCCTCGGTGTCTTCCAGTAGCGCCCCTTCGGTAATCTCGAGCTCGAGCCTTTCGGGCGGCAGGCCTGCGTGCGCCAGAGCCGCGACTACGTTTTGCGTCAGTCCGCGGTTGCGGAATTGGACGGGTGACAGATTGACGGCAACCACCGCGGGGTGCGACCAATGCGCGGCGGCCTGGCACGCGCTTCGCAGGACCCATTCGCCAATGGGCAAGATGAGGCCGGTTTCTTCCGCGATCGGTATGAAGTCGGCCGGGGACACGAAACTCCCGTCGGCCTGTCGCCAGCGCAGCAGGGCTTCGAAACCCCCGATCGTCCCGGACTCGAGGTGGATCTGGGGCTGATAGGCGAGCTCGAACTGCTTGAGCGCAAGCGCGCGGCGCAGGTCCAGCTCCAGGCGCCGACGTACTTCCATTCGCTCGGCGAGAACCGGCTCGTAGAAGCGGACCCCGACGCCGTCGCTGCGGGCTTGCGCAAGCGCGAGATCGGCCCGCTTGATGTAATCTTCCGGCGTAGCAATCTCGCGGCAGGCCATGGCGACCCCGACGTGGGCCACCACGTTGAGCATCTGTCCTTCGACGGCGTAGGTGCGGCTCAGAAGATCGACGATACGGTCGGCGAGGGCTGTCGTTTCTCCGGCATCCATCGCTCTGGCCTTGAGGAGCAAGAACTCGCCGTCGCCGACGCGCGCGGCAAGGTCGCAGCTATCGGCAAGGCTCGTCAGTCGCTCGGCTACGCGTCGCAGCAGGGCGTCGCCGATCTCATGGCCGAGCGCATCCTTGACGTGCCGAAAGCGATCGAGGCCGACCGCGAACAGGACGGGATCGCACGCGGCCCCGATGGCGGCGGTCAGGGTGCTGCTGAGGCAGGCGCGATTGGCGAGCAGCGTCACGGGGTCGGTGGTTTCGGCCTGTGCCAGAGCCATCCTTACGTCCTGGAAGACGATGGACCACCCCCCGCTGGGAACCGGGCGAGCCGCGGCCCAGACCGACCGTCCATCGGTGAAGCGCAGGCTCGTGTCGCAGCCCGTCCCCTTCGGACCGGCCAGGTCGATCATACCCGACACGACCCGGGTCTGCAGCAGCGTGGATAGCGCCACGCCGGGATGGGCCTCGCACGCGAACAGGTCGCGCGATTGCATATTGGCAAACCGCACGATCCCATCCTCATCGACGAGCAGCACCGCGCTCGAAAGGTAGTTGAGGGCTTCACGCTCGCTCACCGAGCTGTGGCTAGATCTCTTGTCGGGCGCGCGTTCGATTTCAAAGGGCATGAGTGCCGAATGCCTGAAATCCAAGAATAAAACGTGAAAAGCCGCCAATTCACGTGCGGATGCACCGCCCTCGTTCGTCCGACTGAGTTCCGGGATCCGCTGTGGAGCCTGGCTTTTGCCAGGCACCCTGGGAACGCGGGGGTCCACCATCGGTTAGCCCTTACCGGCCGTAACGGAAGCGAGACCGGATCGAGCCATTTTCCCGCGTATCGACCGCCGTCGTGCAGGATTTCTGAAGATCGTTTGCCTGGGCAAACGATCGCATCTTCGAGGGAGAGAGACTTGGTTCAAATCGCGAGCTGGATCGCGCCGATTGCGACCATGATCGCCGCGATGATGACGGCAGCGAACCTGGGAGCTCGGGTCACCGGGTGGGGCTTCGTCGTCTTCACCCTTGGTTCGATTGGATGGTCGATCATCGGCATCACCTCGGATCAAGCCAATCTGGTCGCGACCAACGGCTTTCTGACCCTCGTCAACGTTGTAGGAATCTGGCGCTGGCTGGGGCGTCAGCGCGCCTATGAGGACGGCGCCGCTTCGGCGACGGCCGCGAGCCGTCGGGCAAGGAGCACGACCTTGCTCACCGCCACGGGGTTTGCCGGCATGCCGGTGTACGACTGTCGCGGTGAAGCCGTTGGGAGGACGGTCGAAGCTTTGATAGCCTGTGCGAGCGGCGAGGTCGCCTATGTCGTCGTCGCGTCGGGCGGCGTGGCCGGTATCGCTGAAAGCTTGCGCGCCGTGGCGATCGAAGACCTGCGCCTGGGATGCGAGCGTCTCGATCTCGCGATCGCGGCCGAGGCATTCACCCGGCTTCCAGAACTCACTGCTGGAGACTGGCCGGCCGAGGTCCCGCCATCGCGCCTGGTGCTCGCATGACCGAGTTCAACCTCGGCGCTGTCGCATTCGGTATCTTAGAAGAACTGACGAAGCGCACGGTTGTCTACCTCTGTGACGACGAGCAGCAGGCCCAGGCGCTCGCCGCAATTCTGGAATCTCTTGCCACCGATGCACCGGTGATATTTCTGCCTTCCAGCGATGCACTTCCCGGCGATGTCGCGCCTGCTTCGCCAGGCAACATCGGTCGCAGGACCGCGGCTCTTCGCAGGCTGCGACGACATGTGGCCAAGCGGCCCGAGAGCCCGATCGCCTGTATCCTCAGCGGCGAGGCAGCAGCTCAGCGCTATCCGCACCCATCGGACTATGACCGCGCTCCGCCAGTAATCGCGGTCGGCGATGAAATCGCGGCGGAGACCTTTGCTGCGATGCTCGAGCAAATCGGCTATTTCGCCGACGACCGCGTCGATGAACCGGGCGAAGTCGCGGTTCGCGGCGACGTCATCGACATCTTTCCCGCCGACACCGACTATCCCGCAAGGCTGGAGATAGCCCAAGGCCGGATCGCCGCGATCCGATCCTATGACCCGCTGAGCCAGCGTAGTCTCGACGATCGCAAGTCGCTGGAAATCGGCCGTGCGGCCGAGCCCGTCGCCAGCGCCCATACGAGCGTCCTCGCCCATCTCCCGCTCGGCGCCATCGGCATGGCCGCGCAGGCCGAGGTGCGCCGTCGCCGCTTCATTGCCCTTGCAAAGGACACAGCACGTCGCGGCGAGAACGTTGCAGAGGCGACCGACGACGAGGCCTGGCAGGCAGCGCTGGCGGGCTGGGCCGCTATCGACCCGCCGCTCTGCGAGGTACGTGCCGTGCCCCGGTTCGTCGAACGACAGGCGCCGCTATCGGCTTGCGCAAAATTCCTGGCACCCCTGCTCGCAGAAGGCCGCAAGCTGCTGCTGGTCGGTAGCTCGAGGGATCTGCGCTTCGTGCGCCCGCGCCTGGAAAAACGTCTCGGCTTGCGTTTCGGGGCCTGTAGTGGCTGGCGAGGCGTCACCGCTCTGCATGAAGGCTCAGCGGCATGGCTGGAGGTTCCGATCGAGCGGGGCTTTGTCGACGACACGACGATCGTCCTTGCCGCAGGGGATCTGCTCGGCAGCCGCGCGATCGTTGGCGCGGCTCCCCAGCCGGCCTCGCAGACTTCGGCGCTGGGCGCAGAAGCGATGCGTATCGGCGACGTCGTCGTGCACGAGGATCACGGGGTCGCCTCTATCGCCGGACTCGAGGCTGCCCCTGGTTCGAGCGAGGACGAGATGATCGTGCTCACCCATGCCGGCGGAAACCGCCGCATGATCGCTCTTCACGAAGCAAGCCGGCTCTGGCGCTACGGTGCCGATCCCGAGGCGGTCACGCTCGACCGGCTCGACGGACGCACCTGGCAGGCCCGTCGTGCGGTGATCGACGAGGCCATCGCAGAAAGCGCGCAGGCTCTGCGGTCGCTGGCCGAACAACGCTCTCGTCTTGTCGCGCCGATTCTCGATCCCGACCCAGCCGCCTACGAGCGTTTTGTCGCAGGCTTCCCCTTCAATGAAACAGCCGATCAGGCGCGCGCGATCGCGGCGGTTCGCGACGATCTAGCCACGGGCAAGCCGATGGACCGCCTCGTTATCGGCGATGTCGGCTACGGCAAGACAGAAGTGGCCCTGCGGGCAGCTGCTCTTGCGGCGCTCGCTGGTTATCAGGTCATCGTCGCGGCTCCTACGACCGTTCTCGTGCGGCAACATGTCGAGACCTTCGAACGCCGCTTCGCCGAAACCGGCATCCTTGTCGCGGGCCTGTCGCGGCTCACGAGCGCCGCCGAGAAGAAGACGGTAAAGGCCGGCCTCGCCGATGGATCGATCGGCATCGTTATCGGCACCGGTGCCGTCATGGCGAAGTCGGTTTCCTACGCGCGTCTGGGACTGGTGATCATCGACGAGGAGCAGCGTTTCGGCGCCGCGGACAAGGGACGCCTGCGCGGTGACGGCTCCATCCATATGCTGACCTTGAGCGCAACGCCGATCCCGCGGACCCTGCAGATGGCGCTCGTCGGTCTTCAAACCATGTCGGCGATTACCACGCCGCCAGCGCAACGCCAGCCCATCCGCACGAGTGTTGATCGCTTTGACGAGACGCGCGTCCGTACGGCGCTCCAGCGGGAGAAGGCGAGAGGCGGTCAAAGCTTTGTCGTCGTTCCGCGCATCGATGACATGGCAAAGCTCGGCAATCGCCTGCGTCGCCTGGTGCCCGATCTCGAGGTTGTCGAGGCGCACGGCAAGTTGCCTGCCACCGAGGTGGATGCCGTCATGGTCGATTTCGCCGATGGTGTCGGCGACATCCTGCTGGCGACCAACATCATCGAGGCCGGACTCGATATCCCGCGTGCCAACACGATGATCGTCTGGCGCGCAGACCGGTTCGGTCTCTCGCAACTGCACCAGCTGCGCGGCCGGGTGGGACGCGGCAATCGCCGAGGACAGGTCTACCTCTTGAGCGATGACGAAGGCGACCTCGCCGATCGCACGCTCAAACGGCTGCGGACGCTGGCGACGTTCGACCAGCTCGGCGCAGGCTTTCTGATCAGCGCGCAGGATCTCGATATGCGCGGCGGCGGTGACCTCGTCGGCGAGAGCCAGGCAGGACACATGAAACTGATCGGTGTCGATCTCTACCAGCACCTCCTGGAGAATGCGTTGCGCAGGACGCGGGGTGAGGCGGTCGAGGACTGGGAGCCCGAAATGCGGATCGGATCGACAGGCTCGCTTCCGGAAAGCTGGATTCCCGAACCCGATCTGCGCCTAGGGCTCTACGGCCGGCTCGCTCGGCTCGTCGAGGCTGGCGCCATCGATTCTTTCGAGGACGAGCTCGTCGATCGTTTCGGCCCACTTCCCGGCCCGGCCGAGCAGCTCCTGATGCGCGCCCGTCTTGTCGTCCTGGCACGCGCGGCGGGGGTTGCGCGAATTGACGCGGGACCTGCCGCAATCGCCCTGACACTGCGTGCCAAAGCCACGTCGGACCCCGGGAAAATCGGTCTCGTCGAGCAGAAGGGGCGTTGGCTTCTCAAGGGGAGGCTCGAAGAGGCGGATCGCATGGGGCGCATAGCTGAGATGCTTGAGCAGTTGATCGGATAAGGGGCCGATCGGCCATACAGCGCCGAGCGGGCGGGCCGTGCGTGGGGAGGGGTAACGGATTGCCGTCGTTCGCGGAAAATCCATCGCGGCGCGGAACCAAATTCGGGAAAACGGACTAGGCATGTTCATGCAACGCTATTTTCTCCACCTCCACAACGACATCAACGCGCCCGACGAGGAAGGCCAGGAGTTTCCCGACGATCGTGCCGCGCTCGAATGCGCTCTCGCAAGCGCGCGCGACGTCGCCAGCTCGGCGGTCCGCACCGGTTCCCTCAACCTCAACCATTTCATCATCTGTGTCGCAGATGACGGACGCGAGGTAGGCATCGTCCGTTTTGGGGACGCGGTTCGCGTTGTCGCCATATCTGCAGGATGAGGGGCGCTCCGAGGCTATCGTCGAACCGCATGCAAGGCGCAGACGAGCCGAGCTGCTTCACTCCAGCGGTGCTTGGGCGGCGTTCAGCGATCGTGCGACGAACGCGCAACCGAGCCGCAGGCCAATCGGGTCGACGATATGACCCACGTTCGCCGAGACATGCGTCTCGACCTCGACACCAACGTGCTTGAGCGCCCGCTCGGCGTCGTGAAGCGCGGCAACCGGGACGACAGGATCGCGCGCGCCATGCACAAGCAGCACCGGCGGTCTCGACGCGATCTCGTGCTGCAATTGCAGCGAACCTGGCAGCATTCCAGAATATCCGACGATTGCGGCAAACGCGCTCTTGCGCCGCAAGCCGACGTGCAAGGCCATCATGGCCCCCTGGCTGAATCCGACGCAGGCAAGATCGGCATCTGCGAGCCCATACTGGTCGAGCTTCCGGTCGATGAAGCTGTCGATCGACGGCGCGGCGGACGCCGCACCTCGAGCAAGGGCTTGGGGCGAAATGTCGGACAGCGGCCACCATTGATAGCCTGCCGATATGCCACATCGCTGCGGGGCATGCGGTGCGAGGAAAAGCGCGTCCGGCATGCTCTGCTGCCATGCCGGCGCGAGCGCGATCATATCGTGGCCGCTGGATCCAAATCCATGCAGCAGAAGCACGATATGTCTGGGTTTTCCGCCGGACCAAGGCTGCAGGCTTGCACCATTGACGATCTTCAAGCGTCAGTCCTCACGCTGCGCGCAATAGGCGCTCGCCCTTTGGTGGCCGGGTAACGCATCTTCGCATCCCGGCGGACCGGTGCTGCAACGCAGGGGCGTGCGATCCGGTCGCCCATTGCTACATCGCGTGAGACATCGCCTTGGCCGACTGGATGGACAGGCGTTTATCCCATCGCTCACGACGCAACACCCAAGGCATAGCGGCGACAATGTTCGAGATAACCCGCTTCGTGGGTCGCCGTCAGATCGACGACGCTGTTCCAAAGCCACGATGGCGCCTCGATTTCGCTTGCCGAACGGGCCACAAGTTCGCGCCGCCAGGCGCGCCGTTCGCCCGCGCTCATTTGCCGGGCATGGGCTACCCCCACGACGTATGCGAGGTAGCGCGCGGCCTTGGTCGCTTCCGAGCGTGAAAATTGATCGATTTCCAGCTTCAGATCCTGTGGCATGAGCTCGCGCAAGACCATGGGCTTGCCCAGGAGTTGAACTGGGACCATGCGCTCCCCGAGATTGGGAGCGAGCGCCCGTGCCCCGGCTACGACCCGCTCTGCATTGCCGGCAGGCATGATGGCCGAGCCGGCTGCGGGAGCGACCGGATCGACCGCCTCCTTAAGATCGATGAGCGCGTATTGCGCGGGATCCTTCTTCGAGCCTCCGATGCCAACGAGCACCGCGAAGCGCAGGCTGCCCAGCGAGCTACATCCTTTCATCCAGTAGGCGGCATCGATCAGGCGGACGCGATCTATAGCTTCACGGCCGTGGAGCGAGAGTATCGCTGCCTGAACCGTCTCCTGCCCGAAAAGCGCGCCGAGCTCGTCGCGTTCGGCCGCGTCGAGCGCCCAGAACTTCTTGCCCAGGGGCAGCCGAGGTTCGATATCGACAAGCCGTTCTGCCGCAAGGTGGCGCCAGCGTCGTCCCAGGGCGCGCCGCCGAACGGCACGCACCGTGTTCGGCTCAGGCGTATCGTCCTCATCGCCGAGGGCAAGTGCATGGTCGTAGCCTTCGACCATCTGCTCGATCATCCGCGCGGTCGTCACGCCGGGCAGATCCGACCCGCGCGCGGCGCTGGCCAGCGAAAGCCCGAGCCGGATCAGGTCATGGACGGGATTGCCGACGACGGTCTGGTCGAGATCGCGGATTTGGACTTCCACCCTGCCTTGCGCATCGGCCACTGGCCCGAGATTTCCCAAGTGGCAGTCGCCGCAGATCCAGACGGGTGGACCAACGGGAAGCTCAGCTGCCGAGCGCGAGCCGGCAAGCCATTCGTAGAACTTGATCGTGTTTCCCCGCACGTAGGCGTGGGTCGATCGCGCCATCTTGAGCGATTTCATGCGCTCCAGAGTTGCTGCGCGGTCTTCCATGATTTGCGGCATGATCGTCCTATTTGTTGCTGCTTTGTGACAACGCGCGATCGGACGGGACAGCCACGCGTCACCGAAAATATCCAGTAAGACGGCGCTAGAAGCCGGGGCGCTGACGCCAGCAAGCGCGTAGCGATCGATGGTCTGGGTTACCGGTATTCGACGAGTCGTTCGTGTCGCCAAGTTCTCCGGGTCTATCCGAGCAGCGCAGCGAACCATACGGAATAGGGCGAGTTGCAAGCCATATGACGATTGTAGTCGGGCGCCCCATCGCGCCACCAGACTGGTCCGCGCTCGCCAAGAGCGCGTTTGGCCTTGTCGACTTCGGCACGTGCGGCCACTTCGCCTGCCTCGTCACGCTTGCCCCGCGCCTCACCGACGGCGCGACGCGCCTGCATGAGGCGCTTGACGAGTTGCTCGCGCTCGTCGGCTGGCAGCGCGGGATCGGACATGCGCCACAGGCGTCCGCGTATGACAAAGTAGCGGCCATCGGGCGTAATGGGATGATCGCCCGCGCGTGTCATGTCAGCCATGCACGCCCGCCATCGATCTCGCGCGATCCATGACGGCTTCCCAGCGGCCGCGTTCGGCGCGCGCATCGGGCAAGGCGCGGTGCGCAGGAATTGCCTCACCAAGCCGGACTTCGCGAATGAGCGCTGTCACGCTCTCGCGCAGTGAGCTGGCCGGAACAGATCGACCAAGCACCATTGCAGCCGCCTCGGCAATCGCGGCATCGGTGCCGCGAAGCCGCAGCGCATGCCGTGGCAAGCCTGCTGCCCGTAAGAGGGCAGAGAGCCATTTTCCGTCCCAGCTCGGCGCGCTGGCGAGCAGGTCGTGCCCCTCGAGGGCATCGACCATGCGGCGGGCGATCACGTCGTGTCGCTCGCCTTCGCGCGCGAGCATCGCGCGGCTGATACCATGAATGGACTCAGCGACAGGGCTCCAGTCGGTCCAGTTTGGCGCAGGCCGGATGAGATGGGTTTCCGATCGACCGTCCTCGAAGACCCAGGCCACCTCGATAGGATGACTGCGATCGGCGAGCGAGGAGGCTTCGAAGTCGAGGAAGACGCGCATGAACTTGGAACGCTGCGCGCGCGCCAAGGCTGCGACAGCGAGACGCCTCGGTTCGGCGAACACGCGAAGGGCCGCCCCTGGCTGGGAGCGGCCCTTCCATTGTCGTGCTTCACGCGAAAGCTCAGACGAGCAGGCTTCCCGCGGGGGAAGTCGTGCCCAGCGGTTCCGCCGCATGGCGCATGGGACAACGAGACATCAGACCACCTCCTTTCCGTTGTTGAACGATACCGACGATATGGGATCACGGTTTGGGCATTCAACTGGACAAGGCATTGCGAACAAAGACAATTTGTACGCGCGCAAGACGTCTCTGCTTTCGGGCTATCGGCGTGGCGGTTGAGCGCCTTCGGGCGACCCCTCCCTACTCATCCGCTGGATCCGTGCCGGTGAACTTTTTCAGCGGCTTGAGTAGCCACAAGGTGAGCACGGTCGTGGCGCTGAGCATGATTGCGACATCGAAGGATTGAACACCCGCGGCTACGCCGATTGCCCCCGTGACCCAAAGGCTCGCCGCAGTCGCCGTGCCTCGGACCGAATCCTTGAGACGCAGGATCGCACCACCGCCAATAAAACCCATGCCGGTGATCAGCCCTTCGATGATGCGAGCCATGGCCTCGGCGTCGTCCTTTGTCAGCCGTTCGGTCGCCTGGATAAGCCCGCAGGTTGCAAGGGCGACCAGCGGGAAGGTGCGGATACCTGCGCTGCGTTCCTCTCTTTCTCGATTCCAGCCGATCGGGAGCGCCAGCACGTAGGCCGCGGCGAGAGGAAGACAGTGCTGCGTGAAGTCGAGGTTCATGGCGATGAGAACTCGTCACGGCCGCCTTGGCTCCGCTCTAGCGCCGGAGCGGGAAGCGCGAACATTGCTCTCGGCGGGTTGGTGAGGCTGGATCCCATCGACTTGGGTCAGACCGATCCGAATGCCGGCGCGTGGTCATTGGCTTGCCCGGCTCCATGGCGCTTCCAAACCGCGCCATTGGCCGACTGCGCGTGAACATCTCGCGCCAGCACGCGTTGCAGTCAGGCAGTGAGCCGCGAGGCGAACCTTGCGGGGAGGAATCCATGATCACCGTCCACCACCTCGAAAACTCTCGTTCACAGCGGGTCCTGTGGCTCCTGGAGGAGCTCGGAGAACCCTATGAGGTCGTGCGATACGAACGCGATCCCAAGACCATGTTGGCGCCCGAGACCCTCAAGGCCGTGCATCCCCTTGGTAAGTCCCCCGTGATCACCGACGATGGCGACGGCGCGCGGGTTACCGTGGCCGAGACGGGCGCGATCATCGAGTATCTTACCCAGAGCGCAGGAGGCAGGCTCGGCGCGCCGATGGCCGACCAGCCGGAAAGTCCGGCTAGTCGCGAGGCCCTGCGTCGATACCGCTTCTTCCTGCACTATGCTGAAGGCTCGTTGATGCCGCCGCTTCTGATCAAATTGGTTCTCGGCAAGATCCCCTTGATCGGAAAACAGGCGCAAGCTCGAATCCAGCCGATGATCGACGTTCATCTCGACTACGTCGAAAGCGAGCTGGCTTCCCGAGCATGGTTTGCAGGCGATGAATTCTCCGCTGCCGATGTGATCATGAGCTTTCCGCTTGAGGCAGCGGCGGAGCGGGCTGGTCTCGAAGAAACGCGGCCCGCGACTGCAGCCTGGCTCGAAAGGATTCACGCTCGTCCGGCCTATCGCGCAGCGCTCGCGAGCGGCGGACCTTACGCCTACGCATAACGGCTGCTCCATCCCCGCCTTTCGACCTCAACGCGCTGCGAGGTCGGAGCCGCTATGCGGCAATCAAACTACCAAGAACCGGACCACGAGGCGATACTGGGACGCGGCACCAGGCGCGAGCCGGTTCTAAGACATGCCGCTCGTCGAAGGCGGAATTGCAAGGGCGGGGCCTATGCAGGGGCAAGGTGGCGGCATCGTTGGGTCGAGTGCGAAAGGACCGGTCTCGTCTTCGCGTTCGATGGATCCAGCTCGAAACGCCCGACCGATCCGGGAATGAAATGACCCCCGCCGAAGCGGAGGCCAATTTCGTCAGGCGTCGGTGCCTGGCTTGTCGTTCTTCGGCGGCTTGCCGTCCTCGACACGGCCCTCATTGCGCAGATCGCGGCCTTCTTGGGCTTTCTTCTGACTTTCGGGCGACTTGCCGTGCTCGTTCAGCTCTTCCTTGATATAGCCAGCTGCTTCTTTGGCTTTGCCTTCGATGCTCATGCTCGTCTCCTGGATGAAGCCACGATTGAAGTGACACGAAGTTAAGCGCGCGAAGCGGAAAGAGGCTCCCGACCCTTTCGATGGTCCTGGAACCCGATCCTGACGATAGTGCTGCTCCGAGCCGACCTCCAGTACGAGAGCGGATCGCTGACAGCGGTATGGGCGAGGCGCGAAGATCGACGAAGCGCGTGCCGAGACCGACGGTTTGAACCCTGTCGAAAATGACCAACGATATGTCCGACACGAGGCCATTGCCGGCGTTGCACGCCACCAGACCTCGGAGACTGCTGCGGCCAGGTATACCGGCCCGCCGGGCCCTTCGGCTTCAGCGACGGTCGCGGAAGGCTCGGCCGAGCGGGGGCAGGGGGGCGAGCTTGCGTCCGAACTGGTCTTCCATCGGTTCGGTTTCCGAGCGCTCGCACTCCGCGATCGATGGATTATCGAGCATTCCAGCCAATAGTTCGGCGCAGATAACCTGATCGAACTCAACTCCCGCCTTCATCTGCGCTGTCCAGGCGACGCGGCCGCTGCGCGCGGCCCCGGCCAGATTGAGGAGGATGACGTTCTGACCAGGCCTAAACGTCCCTTGGCGCCCGAAGAGCTGACAGCCCTTACGCGACAGGTCGAGCAGCCAGACCTCCGGCATCGGACCATCGCCTGTACGGCATCGCGTGTTGAACATAAGGGCGAACCGATCGCTCAGCCGGCGCTCGTCGTCCTTGTCGTCGAGCGGGGTGGCGACCGCCTGCACATCTGTGGAACGTGCGCGCGTCATGATGCTGCGGGAACCGTCGCGGGGGCGGCATCAGGACCGGGCGGCGAACCGGCAAGGATTTCGATCGCGACGAGCGTCGCATTGTCGCTTCCGTCGCGCCGTAGCGCGCTGTCGAGCAGCGTGTCTGCAAGAAGGGTGAGCGAAGCGTCACTCCCGGCAGCCTCCTCGGTGTCGAGCGAGCGGGATATGCCATCCGAGCACAGCAGCAGGCGGTCGCCCACAGCGAGGTCGATGGTGACCTTGTCGGCCTTTACGTTCTGCGCAGCGCCGAGCGCGCGGGTTACGAGATGGGCGAAAGGATGCCGCGCGGCCTCGGCGAGCGTGATCTCGCCGGCATCAATCAGGTCTTGAACCACGCTGTGGTCGTGCGTGAGGCAGCGCGCCGATCCCCGGCGGATCAGATAGACGCGGCTGTCGCCGATCCAGAAGACCGTAAGACGTGTACCCTCGAGCCAGGCGGTAACGATCGTCGTGCCCGAGCGTGCCTCCTTGTCACCCAGGTCGCCGCGTATCTTGCGATTGGTCCGATCGAACGCGGCAAGGATCGCCTTCTCGGTGACCGGCTCGCCGTGATCGGTCGTGGCTGCGAGTTCGGCTATCGCCGCTTCCGCCGCTTCGCTGCCCCCGGCAAGCCCCCCCATGCCATCGGCGACGGCCCACAGCCCTTGGTCAGACCGCACGAGGAAACGATCCTCGTTGATCTCACGGACCTTGCCGACATGGCTGCGCGCCGCGACCCGCGGCGTGATCGCAATCGAGCGCGGCTCGCGGCTCCACCGCCGTAGCAGGTCGCGGCCGATCAAGACGAGGCCTGCCGGGCTGCGCCGTCGGCGGCATCGTAGGATTTCACGAAAGCGCTATCGAGCGAGCCCTGCAGCCCGGCGTCGAGCTGTGCGACGAGATCCTCGTGCCGCCGCGCGACCTCTTCGATCTGGAGCGCCGCGCGATTCTTGAGGAACGAGGTCTTCTCGGGAATGGCAGCGGCCAGTTCACTTGGCGAAAAAGTGTCGACGGCAGCTCGTAGCGCCCCCTTGAGACCGGCGAAGCTTGCGATGAGATGTCGCTTGATGTCGCGAAACGAAGATTGCACCGCGGCCGGACCGCTCAGGAAGCTCGACGGGCCCGAGAGCAGCAGGTCGAGCGCCAGGCGCTGGCTCGGCGCCCACTTGAAGGGATTGTTGCCCATGCCGCCGATCGTCGTGCGGCTCATGTCGTAGTGACCCCGCGCGCGGGCGCGCTCGACCATGAGGTCGCCGATCCCTAGCACCATCTGGCGGTAGATCGCCCCGGCGCGCTGCATGATCTCCTCGGGCTCCTCGCTCGAAAGCAGCGCGGAATCGAGGCCGGCGCCCTTGCAGAAAGCCTCGAGCAGCGAACCCCGGCGCAAGTCCATGAGCGAACCGGCATCTTCCCAATCGCTCGGCACTTCACTCGAGGTCCCAACCGGCGGGGTCAGGACCATGGTCAAGCTGGGGTTGATCTCCTGACGCTCGAACGGTGCGAGGCTGGCGACGAGACGGAAACCGCCAAGTTCGAGGCCGCAAGGCAGCGCCAGCATGGTTTCGGTCTCGTCAGGGAGGCGTTCCCCGCCCTCATCGTAAAAGACCCCGTTCGCGCCGATCGCGCGCACGGCGAGGCCTTCTGGCCTGGCGAACAGCTCGCAGTGCCAGCGCGAGAGCGCGCAGTCGGGATCGTCGATCGACCAGTTCGCGCGCGGATCGCGGCCTATCGTCATCGAACCTTCAGCAAAGAGCCGTGCGTCGATCACTTGCGCTGGGTTCGACGTGGCGAACAGCTGAAGTTTGTACATGACCGACATCACGCGGCGTCCCGCTGCGCGGGCGCGACGCGCGTCATCACGACGTCGGGCTCGACTGGCATTGTGCCGCTCGAAAGGCGCGGCTCGATCGCGGCCGCGGCGCCGTTGAAGGCGTCGAAGGCAACGGCGAACTCGTCGCGTCGCCTGTGCGAAATGCGCAGCGCGAAACCGCAGTCTGCGGCCTCGTCGAGCGCCTTGGTGAGCCGCGCGAGGGGGCGGGCTACCATGGCGCCGCTGAGATAGCCGATGGTCGCGACGACACCGATGACGACGAGCGAGAGGAGGATCAGCATGTCGCGCGTGTCGGCAACGGCATGGTCGAGCGCCGCACGCTTGATGACGATGTCGACCGAGCCGAACCGCTTGCCGGCATATTGAACGGGACGCACGAAGCGCAATCCGGCACCATCGCCGCGGTCTGGAGCCTGCGTCACCCGCAGCGCCTGGTCCGGCCGAGGCGCTGCTATGGCTGCTTCGCCCAGGGCCGGCGCGAGTGGCTGTCCGACAAGTGCGGTCTCGCTCGCGGCGCGGATGACGCCCGCCGTGTCGGCGATCACCATCGAGCGGATCTCGGGATCCTTCGATGCGCTTGCCACATAGGCCTGGAGCGTCGTCCAGTCTTGCTCCTCGGGCGCGAGCCCCGCATTCTCCGCAAACATAACGCCGCTGCTCCGCGTCACGAAATCGGATATCGAGGCGCCCGAGACGATAGCGATCCGCTGAAGCGTCGCCTCCTGGCGCGCGAGAACGGAAAGGACGCTTCCTGCAAGAACCAGCGCGGTCACGCAGGCCGTCATCAGCAGGAGCTTGACGCGCAGGGGCAGGCCGCGCCGCGCCGGGGCCTGGTCTCCGTGTGCGGCAATCTCGCGCGCGATGGCCTCGTTGAGCACTTGCGCGCTCGCGAAACGGTGCTCGGGCTTCTTGGCGAGCAGCTTGTCGATGATGAAGGTCATGCCGCGCGGGCAGTCGGCTGCCGAGCGTTCGATCGGCTCGACCTGCTCCTGGGCGATCTTGATCGCAAGCGTTGCGAGCGTGGTACCGGGAAAAGCGACCTTGCCCGTCGTGAGCTCGTAGAGGACGACACCGAGCGAGAACAGGTCAGATCGGTGATCCACGGGATTGCCCAGGGCCTGTTCGGGGCTCATGTAGCGCGGCGTGCCCATGAGCTGGCCAAACTGCGTGCGGGCGAGGTCCTGATCGGCGCCGTCGCGTTCGATCCGCGCGACGCCGAAGTCGAGCAGCTTGGCCGTGCGGCCATCGCTGGTCAGGAGTATATTCGAGGGTTTGAGGTCGCGGTGGACGATGCCGGCGTCATGGGCATAGGCGAGCGCCGACGCCAGCTGCAGGCCCAGGCTCAGCACCCGCTCGTAGGGCAGCCGACCCTGTGCCTGAAGTGCGACGTCGAGCGGCTGCCCCTCGACGAGCTCCATTGCGATATAGGCGACCCCATCGACCGAGCCGACATCGTAGATCGTCGCGATGTTGGGATGGTTGAGCGCGCCGGCGGCGCGTGCTTCGCGCATGAAGCGCGCCGAGAGTTCGGCATCGCGCGCGAGTTCTTCCTTGAGGACCTTGAGCGCGACCGCGCGCCCGATGCTCTCGTCATGTCCGCGATAGACGTCGGCCATGGCGCCTTCGCCGATCTTGGCATCTATGCGGTAGCGACCCAGCATGATCATGGTGCAATTCCGTTGAGACGGGCGGGGAAGTGCGAGCGCGTCACTGGCTTGCGCGAACCGTGGCGTTGATCCGCCGCGCGCGGGCGAGATCGCGCGCGATCACCGCATTGCCTGGATCCAGCGAAGCAGCCCGTGACAGAAGACTGACGGCCCGGGCGGGATTGCCGTCGTTGAGCGCTGCAAGACCTGCCGCGCGCGCCTGGCGTGCGGCTGTCACGTTTACCGCGCCAGCTGGAGGCGCTGCCACTGCGGGGCGGGATGGCGTGGCCTTGGGTCTCGCCGGGGTCGCCTGTGGCTCGACGCGTCTGTCGGGCCGGCGCACGGGCTCGATCCGGGGAGGTTCTCCTGGGATACGAAGCGTCTGGCCCGCGCCGAGGACCGCTGCTCCCAGGATGCCATTATACCGTGCGAGCTGATGCGCTTTGAGGCGATTTCCGAGGAATCGCTGGGCGAGGCCACCGATCGTATCCCCGGCCTGGACCGTATAGGCATAGCTGTTGGGCCCGAGCAATTCCTTGGGATCGCGTTCGATCGAATCGCGCAGCACCATGAGATTGGCGTTTCCCGGATCCTTCTTCAGAGCCGCGGCGAGGCGTTTTTTGGCGGCGCGCTCGTCACCGCGCTCCAGGAGGCCTGCGATCGCCTCGACTTCCGTTGCCGGAACCGGCTGCGCGCGCGCCGTCGTCGAGCGGGGAGGCGATCCGTTGCCCGAGCAGGCCGCGGCCAGAAGCCCGAGCCCGATCGCTGCGCCAAAGCGCGCGGTCTGCGCGTAAGTGATCATGCCGAGAGTGCCTCCGAAATGGCCTGGTGCGCCTGGCGCGGGTCGACCGCGAGCTTGGCGGCAAGTCCCGCTGCATCGTCGAGGTAGGCCAGGAAATCAGCCGTCTCGAGCGGGGGGGAAAAGTAGAAGCCCTGGAAAAGGCCGCAGCCATGCGCGCGTAACCAGGCATATTCCTCGCGACGCTCGACGCCTTCGGCGAGGACGCGGATGCCAAGGCCACGCGCCAGGGCGATCACGCTCTGGCAGATTGCCTGGCTGTCACGGCGCTTATCGACCTCCGTGACGAATTCCCGGTCGATCTTGATCTTGTCGAAGGCGAGCTTGCGCAAAGTGCTGAGGCTCGAATAGCCCGTTCCGAAATCGTCGATGGCTATGGCGACGCCCATCGCCCTGATCTCTGAAAAGAGACGGGCGGCGCGTTCGCAGTCCCCCATCGCGACGCCCTCGGTCAGTTCGATCTCAAGCGCGCCGGGAGGCAAGGCGTGACGGTGAAGTGTGCGCTGCACGAGGACCGGGAAGTCGTCGCGTTCGAGTTGATGGCCCGATACGTTGACCGCGACGCACAGATCGCCGAAGCCGAGCCCCTGCCAGCGGCGTGCCTCGCGGATTGCCGAATTGAGTGACCAGAGCCCGAATTCATGGGCCAGACCGGCTGCTTCCATGATCGGCACGAAGACCGCCGGTGAAACCGCTCCGCGCCCCGGGTGCTGCCAGCGCAGGAGCGCTTCGGCGCCGCAGACGCGCGCCTTGGCTGCATCGACGAGCGGCTGATAGCAAAGGCGAAGCTCGTTGCGGTTCATGGCAAGCCGCAAATCCTGCTCGAATGCGAAATCGTCATGCGCGTCTCCCCCTTCCATGTCGGATTGGGGCGCCGTCATCGACGGACCGCCGCCGACTGTCAGGCGCGCGAGCGCGCGGGCCAGCGCAGTGCCTGGCTCCTCACTCCCGACCGATGCGATCTGGCTCGAGACCTTGGGGAGGATCGTGCGCTCGCCGATCCGCAGGGCTTCGCCCAGAGCATATTCGATCGCTTCCATCTCGCGCCCGGCCGCTTCCTCGGTCGCCGCGAAACCGAACCAGATCGCAAGGTCGGCCCGATCGACATGGGCGAGAAGCCGCTCTGACGGCAACATGCCACGCACCCGTGTCGCGACATTTTGCAGGAGCTGGTCACCGAGCGATGGATCGAAAGCGCACAGACGGTCGAAATCGAGGAAACGAATGATGCCGAGCACACCGCCGCCGTCCTCGCGCATCTTCTGCAGCAAAGGCTCGCGTGTCGGAATTCCGCTGGCGGCGTGACGCCGGTGCGCACGGTCGCCGGGAGGGACCTCGCGTTCCTCGATTGTCCGGATTCCAGCTTCGATGCGAGCGTAGGGCGCGCCCGTCGTTGCCGCACCGGCGATTGCGTCGAGGCGATTGGCGAGTGCGGGCCAACTGCCCTTGTCACTCGTCGATGAAGTGCGACCCCAGACCACCGATCAGGTCCACCGCCAGGGGACGAATTCGCGCGCGGGCCGCCACCACGGTCTTACCGTGCGAGCCCAATCGCGCGCGGCTGCATGCCGCCGTATCGAAATTCGTCCTCCCATGGCACCGATCTATCTGAAAACATTCAATCGTTTCTTAATCGGCCAGGCGCCTTTCTCATGCGCCTTGCGTGATGGAAGCCATGGTTAGTCTTTGGCCGCGACCATTCGAAGCTGTCGCAGTCCGGCGCCGCGCTGGCCGTTGGCGCGTTGAGCATGCAAGGGACGCTCCATCTCGAAGGAATGCCTGGCGCGCCAATCTTGTCGTCTTGGTCGAGTTCACGCGCGATCCAGGTCGTCAACAGCACTTTGCGACGTTCGCCTCCTGACATTGTCTGGAATTCCCATAGAGCTTCCCGGGACGACGGCGGTGATCTCCTGGTCGGCGCGGATTTTGAACTGCGGGATTGAACGATCCCCACGCGCTCAAGCTCGGCCGCCCGAATCTGCGACAAGCAGCCGTCAACGACCAAACATCTGCCGGCTTCAGGCGGAAATTTGCTGATTGCGTGTCTTCACGTTCTGTCGTCGATCGGGTTAAGGCTCAGGTGCCTTGGCGACAGAGGCCGAGGTGGCAGTCAGTTTCTCGAAAGCTGCAAAGCCCTGGACACGGCCTTGGCCAAATCTTCTTGATCGAACGGCTTGCCGAGCTTGACGATCTTCGCGCCAAATCCATGTGGCACCTCGCCATAGCCTGTCGCCAGAATGACCGCGAGAGCAGCATTGTTTTTCACGGCCTGCTCGACGAGCTGAGTTCCGGTCATGTGGGGCATCGCCTGATCGGTGATCAGGAGATCCACGTCGGGATGTTCCCTCAGGAGTTCGAGGGCCGTTTCACCCGAGCTCGCCTCAAAGACCTCGTGTCCCAGGTCAACCAGCAGATCGACCGTATTCATCAGGATCAAGGCGTCGTCATCGACCGCGATTATCTTTAGCGGGCAAGCGGGATCGTGCGTTCCGGTCAGCGAAGGCGCCGCCGGCGACGCGGCCTCCTCATCGGAAGCAGGCAACCAGAGCGATGCCGTGGTCCCGCTTCCAAGAATGCTCGTCAGAGTGAAGGTCCCGTGGAGCTGTTTGGCAAGGCCGTCGATCATCGACAGGCCAAGGCCCGTGCCTTTGCCTATGCCTTTGGTCGTGAAGAACGGTTCGGTCGCGCGTTCGAGTGTCGCCAGATCCATTCCCGCGCCGCCATCGATGACCGAAACCCTGAGATAGTTGCCCGCGCCGAGATCCGGAATTTCACCGTCTTGGACGCTCTTCTGCTCGGCCGTGATGCGGATCACACCACCATTGGTCATCGCGTCACGGGCGTTCACCGAAAGGTTCAGTATAGCCATCTCAAGCTGATTGGCGTCTGCCACCACGGCCGGCAGGTCGTGGGGAAACTCGAGCTGTATCGCCCACGATGGACCAAGCGTATGCTCGAGCAGCCCTTTTATGCCTTCGACCAAAGCAGAAATATTCACCGGTTCAGGCACGAGATCCTGGCGCCGGGCAAAGGCGAGCATACGCTGTGTCAGTGCGGCCCCTCGCTGGGTTCCCTGGAGCGCGTTGTCGATCATCCGATAAAGCTGAGGATCCTCGGGTACCCGCTTCTTGAGCAGGATCAGACTGCTTGAGATGGCCATCAACAGGTTGTTGAAATCGTGGGCAACGCCGCCGGTCAGCTGCCCGACGGCCTCCATCTTCTGCGCCTGACGCAGCGCATCCTCGGCGTGCCGACGCGTTTCCAGCTCCTCTTGGACGCGCGCTTCGAGCGTGTCGTTCAAGCGACGTAGCTCGGCTTCCTGCTGCTTTGCCGTGGTCACGTCGTAGATCACGCCTATGAGCCGGTGGCCGGATCCCTCGCGCAAGATTTCCCCGCGGCGCGCAATCCATCGACAGGCGCCATCGTCGTTGCGAACGATCCCAAACACGCCTTCCAAACTTTCGGGCGTCGTGGTGCTGCGCCCGTCGGGGATCAGCTGGGGCTGACCCTGCTGCACCACGCCATTGATCGTCTGGATCGGCAAGCTCGATGTCGGATGAAGCCCGAGCAGCCGACAGAACTCCTCGGATACCATCGCCGTTGCAAAGCCATCGATGTATTCGAACGTGCCGACCCCGCCTGCGGTCTGCGCGATCCACAGTCGCTCCTCGGTACGCTTCCTTTCGGTCACGTCGACAAGGACGCCCGAGAAGCGGACAACGTTGTCCGCCTCGTCCCGGTGACTTTGCCCGCGTGCATGCATCCACAAGATCGAACCATCGGGGGCCGCTACGCGAAATTCTTTGGAGAACAGCTCCGCTCCGGCCAGAATTCCAGCCACCGCAATTTTTATGCGGGCGCGATCGTCAGCATGAATAGCCTGGAAAAACGTCCGGGACGGCACCCCGCCGAGCGCCTGATCCGGATCGATGCCGTACAGTTCGGCGAAGTGTCCATCGGCACGGAGCGTGTCGGTGGGAACGTCCCAATCCCACGTTCCGCTCGCTCCGGTAGCGGCGATGAGCGATCGGATCTCGTTCGAACTAGGCATCTGCGCCGTCGTCGCCCACGACGCGGGCTATGAATTCTGCCAAGAGCTCGCGCAGGATTTCCAACGATGGGATGTCCATCATCATCGCGATGTAGCCGCGGATGTCTCGCCTCCGGACCGCGAAGTCGATGTACAGGAACAGCACGAGCCCCTCGGCCGGGGTTTCGTCGGTGACTTCAAACAAACTCTCGCCCGATCCGCGAAGAATCTCGGGAATGGTCATGGTCAGCGAACGCTTGAGCATGTTGGCCATCGTGGCGAGGCACGAGTTGAGTATGATGTTGCCAGTCTCGGCAAGCGCCTCGTTTTCCATTTCGAGCACCTCGTCCGCCGAGAGCGCATCGCCGGTCACGGCCCTGACCAGTTCAAGGCTGTTCGTCTCGGGGAAGATTAGCAGAGCCCGGCCCGAGAATGGTCCGTTGAAGTCTTGGCGCACGGCGATGAGCTCGCTGATCTCGCGCTCGCTGATCAATCGTGCCGCCCGACGTTGGTTGACGACCTCAATCGAGGGAACCGACAGATGGACCTGGTCGCCGATCATCTTGCGCAGGTTGGAAGCCGCGCGGCTGACGCCGATGTTCATGATCTCGGTTAGAGCGTCGCGCTCGAGTCCGACGATTGCCTCGAATTCCTGGCCCATCAGTTTTGCTGTGAGCGCAAGCGAAGGGCCGCTCCGGAAAGGAAACCCTCGAGCGCATCGGCGGTGACCGGTTTTGCGACGAAAGCCGCGCCAACCTGGCGCGCACGGGCGATGATCTCGTCCTGGATATTCGCTGTGATTATCGCGATTGGCATATCGGGGCGCAAAACACGCAGTTCGCTCGCCAGTTCCAGGCCGTCCCTTGGCTCCATGTTGAAATCGATGAGGGCAATATCGGCCGTCTCACTCTTGAGTTTCTCGATCGCCTCGTCAGCGCCGCTTGCCTCGATCTTCTTCCATTCCGGCTGCAGCTCTGCCAGCGCCTTGCCGGCCACGATCCTCGCCAGTTTGCTGTCGTCGACGATGAGAACGGTAACGGGCATGGGCGACTCCAAACGGCCAAACTCTTCATGGCCAGGAGCCATCGAGTCCGGTCTTGCTAGGCAGGTTTGGGCATTTTGTCGCCCAGGAATAACGGGCCGAAAACGTGCCGCGACAGGAATTTGTCGGAGGCCTCTCCCACGATTGTCGGCCTGAACGCAAGAAGCACCTGCACGACCGCCATATGCGCCCGCAGCATGCCTGCGATGTCGACCCGCATTTGCGGATTTTCCTGGATCGCCACGAGGAGCAACTCGGCATCTTCTGCCATGCAGCGGCCTTCGAGATAGACGACGCCCTTTTCGATCCGCACGCTCATGCCGCCAGCTCCGGCAGGTCGAGGACGAGGAGCACCCCGCCGTCTGCAAGAAGAGCCGATCCCGTAACGCCGGGTACCGAGGAAAGCATGCCGGTCGGCCTGCGCACCAGCGTGTCGATGCGTTCACCAAAGCCATCAACGCGCAAGGCTACGGCTTCGCCCCCCGACCGGGTGACGACCAGCTTCGCGATCGCCTGATCCCGATCCCTGCCGCCCAGGAGGCCTGCGAGACTAAGGACGGGCACCGTGCGACCGTGAAGAACACAGGCAAAACCGCTACCGACAGGCAGCAACCTGTCATTGTCCACGCCGACTGTCTCGACGATCTGGTCGAGCGAGATACCGTACCGCTCTCCTCCAGCTTCGATCACCAGAAGGCGCTGCGTGAGCGCATTTGCGGGAAAGCGCATGGTGATGGTGGTGCCGGCACCGAGCGCGCTCTCGACGCCGATAGTCCCGCGCAAGGCTTCCACGGCGGTTTCCACGGCATTCATACCGACCCCGCGGCCAGACAATTCCGTCACGGTCTCGGCCGTCGAGAATCCTGGCGCGAAAATGAGGCGAATCGCAGCAGCGTCCGAGAGCGCCTCGGCGGCCTCCGGGCTAAGGACGCCGCGCTCGGAAGCAACCTTGCGAATGCGCTCAGGATCCATGCCCGCGCCATCGTCGCGCAGAAGCGCGAGTACCGCATCGCCTTCGCGGTGAAAGTCCAATGAAACCCGGCCCACCATGGGCTTGCCGCAAGCCTCCCTCTCGTTGCCGCATTCGATCCCGTGGTCGATGGCGTTTCGCACGAGATGGAGCAGCGGTTCGAACAGGCCATCGGCGATCTGCTTGTCGATCTCGATGTCCTGGCCGGTAATCTCAAAATGGACCGTCTTTCCCAGGCTCTCGGCGATTTCGCGCACGAGACGCGGAACGCGTCGGAGCGTGGGTTCGAGACGTACGGCCCGCACGGCATTGACCGACGTGCGAAGATCGCTCGCGGCTCTCTCCAGATCGGCTTGCACCGATCGTATCTTTCCTGCCAGGCTGCGGTCGAACGTCGCCGCGTGGTCCGCGAGCGGTGCCACGCCGTTCAGCGCGACGAGCAGTTCGCCAAGGGCATCGCCGAGCGCATCGACGCGCTCGCTGTCGACGCGCAGTATCCGATTGCCGCGAACCTCGTGCTCGGTGTTCTGACCGATTGTCTGTTCGGAGCTTTGATCGAGGACTGCAAACGCCACTTGGTCAGGCATCAGGCGAAAGGCAGCAGCGACCCTGTCGCGCGGCGCCGCGCTTATGCCCTCGAGCACCGAGAGGCAGACGAAAGGCTCGAAGTCCGCCGCGACGGGCCATTTGCCTTGCACGGGCAAAATCGCGAGCGAAAGGAGGTCCGGGACGGCAGCGACGACTGCGAGAGGATCGTCACCGCGAAAAAAGCTGTCGGCGTCAGGCGTGTAGCGAAACGCGGTGAGCGCCTGGTTCGGACCGGCAAGGGCGGCCGCTTCGCGCGCGAGCAGGTCAGCCACCCACGTCTCGTTCGCCGCCTCAGCGATTGGGCCCGCCGCGGGCGTCGACGGCGAGGCCTCGGTGAGACCACTGACCAATTGGCCGGCGAGGTCGGACGCCTGGGGGAGCAGCGCGCCTGCCTTCTCGATTTCGTCCACCCATCGATCGACTTGGTCAAGGCAGGCCACGAGCGAGGCGACGGTCGCTTCGTCGAGCTCGGCCGTCCCCTTCCGCGCGCGTTCGAGAATGTCCTCGGCGGCGTGCAAAACCTGCTCGGCTGGACCCATGTCGAAGATCGCGACAGATCCCTTGAGCGTGTGGATCGCGCGAAAGGCGCTGTCGATCGAGCCGGTCCCATGCGGATTTCGAGCAAGCGACGCGAAATCGCGCGAAGCCGCCGCGATCAGGTCGCGGCTTTCGATCAGAAACTGTTCAAGCAGCTCGTCCATCACGGCTTACGATAGACGATTGCGCCTTCGAGGCGAACAAGCTCGAACAGGTCGGTTATCCGCGTCATCGACTCGCTGTGACCCAGGCATATGAATCCGCCGGGATTGAGACTGTGATACAGATTGCTCACGGCAAGGCGGCGGGCCTCGTCGTCAAAGTAGATCAGCAGATTACGGCAAAGGATGACATCGAAGCGGCCGAGCGCGGCGAGGCTGGCACGATCGACGATATTGGCCGGTGCAAATCGAACGGATTCGCGCAAGTCATCGATGATCTTGCGGCGATGACCGCGCTCCCCCTCGAAGTAGGCGTCGACCACCTTGGCTGGCAGCCGGGCAAGCGAGCGCGTTCCGAAACGACCTTCTCGCGCATGCCGCAATGCTGCCGTGTCGACATCGGACCCGACGATCTCGACATTATAGGCGTCGACCATCGACCAGTTCTCCAGCAGCCAGATCGCGATCGAATAACCTTCCTCGCCGGTCGAGCACGGCATCGACCAGATCCGCACGGCATCGCCCGGACGTTTCGATCGAACGATTTCGGGCAGGATTTGCGCACTCAGCGCCTGAAGCTGGTGCTCCTCACGGTAGAAATAGGTCTCGTTGATCGTGAAGGCATTGATCAGCGCTTCGCGCTCGTCGAGATGCGAACCGGCGAATCCCAGATAGGTGGCAACGTCCGCCATGCGGCTGCGCGCCATTCGCTCGCCTATTCGCCGCTCGATGTAGTAGCGCTTGTTCTCGCCGAAAATCATTCCGGTCCAGCGGTAGATCAGGCGCCCGACCTGGGCGATTTCCTTGTCGGTTAGCGCGGGATGCGTTGCTCGAGGTTCGTCCTTTCCGCTCACCGGCCGACGAGCGCCATTAGCGCGCCGGCTATCTGGTCGAGAGGATGTACGGCGCAAGCACCGTCAAGCGCCACGAGCGATCCCGGCATGCCCCAAACCACCGCGGTTTCGGCTGCTTCAGCGATCGTGTAGCCTCCCAGTCCCCTCAATTGGTTCATTGCCGCTGCGCCATCCGACCCCATGCCCGTCAGCAGCACGCCGATCAAACCTTGCGCAGAAACATGTCGGATTGCGCTCTCCATCAGGCGGTCAACGCTCGGGTGCCAGAAATGTGCGGGACTGGACGGCGCTGGAATTACGACCAGGGAGTCACTGCGTCGCGACAGAATGAGATCCGCGTCACCTTTGCCGATATAGGCATGTCCCGGCTCGAGTGGCGTGGTGCGGGTAACCTCGCGCACGCCGAGCGCGCAGAGCTTGTCGAGGCGGCGCGCAAGCGGGCCGGTGAAGCTGGCTGGCATATGCTGCGCCACGACGATCGGCCACGGAAAGTCGCCAGGCAGATCGCCCAGCAGCCTGTCGAGCGCAGGCGGTCCTCCGGTCGAGGATCCAACCACGACGATGCCCGTATCGGCCCGCTTGATTGGTGTCGCTGTCGGCGGTCGGCTCGTCGTGCTTTTCGGCTTCTTGATGGTGCTTGCCGAGCGGGCCCTGACGCGGTCGCGCAGGCGCAGGGTTTGCGGGATGCGGGCGGCCGCAGCGGCCCGAACCTTCTCGATCAGCTCAGGCGCCAGCGCATCGATCTCGAGCGAGACCGCACCCTTGGGCTTGGCGACAAAATCGATCGCGCCCAGCGCCATGGCCTCGAGCGTCTCGTCGGCGCCCGCTGCCGTCATCGAGGATAGCATCACGACCGGGCAGGGCCGGGTGACCATGATCCGATCAAGGCAGGCGAGCCCGTCCATGCCCGGCATGTTGATATCGAGCGTGACAACGTCGGGGGCAACTTGCGTCAGCATCTCGATTGCCTCGGCGCCGCTGCGAGCAACGCTGATCGCAAAGTCGCCCTCTGCCATGAATATCTGCGTCAGAAGACGCCGCATCAGGGGCGAATCGTCGACCACCAAGAGCCTGATCACGGGACGCCCTTTGCACCCTTCCTGCCGAGCGCCTGCAAAAAGTCCTGCTCGGCACGATCGAGCAATTCGCGCGGATCGACGATCAGGATGAGGCGCTGTTCATCTGCCAGGTTGGCGACCTGCTCGAACACACGCGTTTCTTCGTTGCCGAACTCGGGCGCCGGGCGAAGTGCGCTTGCCGGAACGCGAACGACTTCTGAAACCGCATCTACTATGAACCCGGCCTGCAGTTCGCCTACGCGCGCGATGATCACACGGCGCCGGCCTGCCTTCGCAGTCGCCGCGCCAAAGCGCTGTGCCTGGTCGATGACCGGGATGACTTGGCCGCGCAGGTTCATCACCCCCAGGACGAAAGCTGGCGACTTGGGTACCGGAGTGAGCTTGGCCGGCAATAGCGCCACTTCCTCAACAGCGCTGATCGGCAGGCCGAACTCCTCTTCCCCGATCCGGAAAATCAGGAACTGCTCACTGTCGGCTTCGACCTCGTTTTGCGCCATAATGCCTTGCTCTGCAGAGCCGCCGTTGAGCAGCCGGGCCGTGATGTCGTCGCGCAACAGGGCGTCGGCCGCGAGCACGGAAACGAGCCGCTCGCCATCCTTCATGCGGCATATCGCCTGAATTCGAGCTTCTGCCTGTCCACGCGACAGGACCTGGGGGACAGCATCGATCATCGTCTCGGGCACGCGAAGGATCGAGCGCATTTCGTCGACGAGGAGGCCGACACGGTGGACCCCGATCCGCACCACGAGCAGGCGGGCGCGTGTCTCCTGGCTCTGCGCGGGGAGGGCGAGCAGGGCGCGCAGGGAGAGAATGGGCAACAGCTCTCCGCGCACCGCGGCGCTGCCGATCACGACTTCGTCCGCATCGGGCATGACCGCAATTTCGGCAGGCATCCGCAGGACTTCTTCGACCGCTGCCAGCGGCATTGCAAAGTCCTGGTCGCCGATCGCGAAAGCCACGAGCGCGATCGTCTCTATCTCGTCGGGCGTCTCGTCACGCGAGGCGCGGCCGCCACCGCCTCCTCGCGCCGATCGCTCGGTTCTGGCTGGCATGGCTTGGCCGAGCAGCTTCTCGATGTCGATCTCGATCGCATCTGAGCTCTGATCTGCCGCCACGATCTGGCGGGTATCGTCCACTGCCAGGCCGAGTCGTTCCCCGGCATCGACTACGATGATCCTGGTGGGAATGCCCTGGGGGCGGTGAAGAAGGCGCGCCACGGACAAAACTGTGATTACCGAACCGCGCAAATTCGCGAGGCCGAGAATGCTTTCAGGCGCTTGCGGGACGCGCGTGATCTTCGGCATCGTGGCAACTTCGCGCACCAAATCGGTCTTCAGCGCGAAAGTCTGGCCGTCGATGCGGAAGCTCAGCATCGCGTCGCTGAAGGCAGATGAATTTTCCAAGTGTTTCAGTTGCCTGGCTTCACGAGCGTGGCGGCGATCGATGCGATCTCTTCGATGGCCGCGGCCAGCTCTTCGGATGCCTGTGCCTGCTGCCGCGCCGCGGTGGCCGCTTCGCGCGACGCGCCCGAAGCGAGCTCGGCCGCGTCGGCGATCTGGCTAGTCCCGCTGCGGATCTCGCGGACCGAACGCAAGATATCCTCGGCGCCCGAGGCGATCTCTTCGTTCATCGCCTGTGCGATCCCCAGATCCGCGGCAACGACGCCGAACCGGTCGATGAGCGCGCGGTTGCGCGCGATCTCGGACTCCGAAGCACCGACGATCTGATCGAGGTCCCGACGGACGGCGACGATCTGGTCTTGGACGACGCGGATGGAATCTTTCGCGCGTTCCGCGTTCGCGGCCGCATCACGCGACAATTTGCGGATGTCGCTCGAGACCGTGGCGAAACCGCGTCCCGCCTCGCCGGACCGGGTTGCCTCCACGGCGCCGCTCACCGCGAGCATGTTCGTCTGAACGGACACCAGCGCCAGACTGTCAGTGATTTTCTCGATCCGGCGGCTCTTCGTGTTGAGCGCGGCAAGCAGATCCAGAACAGCGTTCACCGAGCCAAGCGAGCTTTCGATCCCCTCGGCAAGGCGCTCGATCGTCCTTAGACCTTCGCTGACCGAGCCGACGATTTCGCCGATCTGATCGGCTGCGGACGCGGCGCGGCCCTGCGCGAGTTCGGCCGACTTTTCGATCTGCGACATTGCGCTGTTGGCCTGCAATGTCGCCGACGCCTGGATCTGCGTGCCGCGACCGATCTGCTCGAGCGCCACGAGAATTTGCCCCGACGCACCCGACAATTCCTGTACGGTTGCGGAGAGCTCTTCGGCTGCCGCGGCTACCTCTTCTACCGCCTTTGAACTGCCTTCGCTCTCTTGCAACTGCTGGGTCAGCGTCCCGAGCGATTCGGCCGTCTGCTGGCTCTGATCGAGCGACGCGCTTTGCTGTTCGATCGCCTGCTGCGCTTCGGCCGCGGCTGCCGACTGCTCTTCGGCTGCGCTGGCGACCTGTTCTGCGCCGCGTTCCGCCTCGCGCATCGCACTTTCGGCTTCGAGCGCGGTGGCCAGAATTTCCTGAAGTCCCTTGCCCAGGTGCACCAGATCGGCGCGCGATGCTTTGAGCTGCTCGACCACGTCTCTGCCAGCTTTCGCTTCGGAGCCCGCGATCTCGGAAGCTGAGGCAACCTGGTCCGCGATGGTTCTGACGTCGCTCGCGATGCCCGACGCGAGATCCTGGATGTCACGGGCATCGCCCTCCGACGATTCGGCAAGCGCCCGGATTTCGTCGGCCACGACGGCGAAGCCGGCGCCGCTGTGACCCGCGCGCGCTGCCTCGATCGTAGCGTTGAGTGCCAGCAAGCTCGTCTGATCGGAAATATGGGCAACGCTCGTGCCGATCTCACCGATATACTCGGCGGTGGAAACGAGAACTGCGGTTAGCTCGACGGTCGAAAGCTGACGCTGAGCCGTCAGTTCGATCGCAGCGATCGAGCTGTCGATCTGACTGCCGATTTCGGCGAACGATGCCTGAACCACCTCTGCCTGTCGTCGCGCGGTTTCCGCGCGTTCTCGTGCTTCACGAAAACTGGTGCTCAACGAACCGATAAGGCCCAGGGATTCCTGGGCGGCGCCCGCGGCTTCCTCGGCCCCGCTCGAAATCGTATCGACAGCGCGTTGAAGTTCGGCCGAGGCAGCAGCCGCTTCGGCAAGGCCGCTGGAAAGTTCCTGGGTCGCCTGGTCGATCTTCTCGATCGCAGTTGTCGAGGGGACCGCCACGCGTCGTCTTGGAGCAGCCTGAACCTTTAGCGATTCGGCGCCCTGAGCGGTCGCACCCGACGCTGGTTTGTTTCGGGAAACGAGGGTCGTTTTCTTGACAAGCGCCATGATGATTTCTCGTTCCGAAACAGCAACGTCGCGGCTGTAGGCCAAGCCCTGCATGGAGGCCAGCGCCATTGCTGTCTCAAGGCATGGGCCAGAGGACAGGCGTGGCACCAAGGCGGGTTGCCGATCGCGATAGATACGCGATCCGTGGCGATCCTTGCGGCACTCCTCCGATCGCAGAGGTTTGCCGCCTCTCACGTCGAAATTCGGTTGCTGTCCATCCGCACCCTCTTGTTTTGGAACGCTCCCGGGCCAGGCGCATTTCGCGATTGCCGATGTGATATCGCGCGGGAGACAGACCAATTCAGTCACGCTTGCATCCTCGCTGGGCTAAGGGGCGCAGCGCCGGCGTGATCGCAATCGTCAGTGTGGCCTTGCTTGCGCTTGCGCCGGCTGGCTGTGCGCCCCGGGGTAGCGGAGCGCCGCCTCGGTCCGATGAGCCAGTGCCCTCACCGAAAGTTTCCTCGCTTCTAGCGGTGCCGATCGAGGTCGATACGAATTCCCTGGCTCGCCTGGTCGAAAGCGCCCTGCCGCGTCAGCTTTGGGCGATAGAGCAGCATTCGGACCGCTGCATCGCCCCGCAAGGCGTAAAAGTCTTCGGCCGCAAGCTGAAGGTGACGCCCCCCATCAGTTGTACGATCCGTGGCGCGGTCACGCGCGGCGCGATCAGGCTGCGTGGCGCTGGCCAGGACATCGTTGCAGATATTCCAGTCGCCGCGAGGATTGGTGCCTATGATGTCGGCGGCATTCTCAAGGGCAAGACCGCAACGGGCTCGGCCGTCGTCCACGCGAGGATCAGGCTGGCATTCAAGCCTGATTGGTCACCGGCCGCAACGGTGAGCCTCGACCACGACTGGGTGAACGCCCCAGGGATAGATTTCCTGGGAAAGAGGATTTCGTTCACCGAGAAGGCTGACGAGCGCCTCGCCCCCGTCATCCGCCGGCTCGAGCAGACGCTTCCGCAGGAGTTGAGGCGCATGAACGTCCGGGCGCAGGTCGATGCGCTCTGGCGGCAGGGCTTCACCGTTATCGAGCTCAATCGACAGCGGCCGCCGGTTTGGATGCGCCTGACACCACAGCGGCTCCACTACGGTGGCTATGAGTTCCAGGGGCAGAAATTGCGCCTCAACCTGGGTTTGGACGCGCTCACCGAAACCTTCGTCGGCACCCGGCCCGCCGATCCGGCGATCTCCCCGCTCCCGGCCGTATCGCCGCTCGAAGGCGATGGCCGTCTTCGCTTCCACGTCCCGGTGGTTGCCGACTATCGCGAACTGGAACCGGTCATCTTGCGCGCATTGCAAAAGCGCGCGCGCGAGCCCTTCGTCCTGCCTGGAATCGGCGAGGTCGATGCGACGTTCGAGAAAGTCGAAGTCTATGGCACCCGCGCAAACCGGATCGTCGTGGGGGTGATGATCGTGGCTTCCCAAAGGTCGGGGAATGTCAGCAAAACCCAGGGCCGCATTTGGCTGAGCGCCCGGCCGAGCAACGACGCGAACTCGGCGCTCGTGCGCTTTGAGGATCTCGCCATCACCGGCGATACGAACGGTGTCGGAGGAGACATGCTGCTGGCGCTCGGCCAGAACAGCGCCGTATCGAACGCGATAGCGGGCTCTCTCACGCAGAACTTCAGCCGGGACCTGAATGATCTGCTCGGAAAGGTTCGGCATGCAATCGAGAACAAGGAGGCGGGGCGGTTCGTCATACGCGCACGTATCGATCGCTTCTCGACGGGACGCATCGCTGCCTACGGTCAGGGGCTGTACTTGCCAGTCGACATCGAAGGCACTGCGCTCGTCAACTTCAGGCCCGCGCCTCGATAGGCTGCCAGGCACCGAGGCGATCCGCGTCGGGGACCTTCCGCGCATCGTCAAGGCAGGGGACCGGCACGCGAAGCGGCTGGGCGCTACGCAGACTGTCCGAGGGCGCAGCGCGTCCGGCGACGTGCAGGCACGGGTGATCGCAGCCCGCTTGGGTGCTTTCCAAACCCAGCCTAACGATGTGCATTCACGGGAACGGAAGCGACTTGTGGCTCTTTGGAAATTCGTGGCCATTGTTGGCGCAATTTCATCGGCGGCGGCCGCAGGTGCCCAGGAGATGGACTGGGGACCGATAATGCAGACCGAGGCGATGAACAGCGCGGTCGATGAAGCTGCGCGCGAAGGCTCCGGCTCGTCACGAGCCCGACGTGAGCAATCGAGCACGCGTGGGACCAATCCAAGAACGCGAGCCAATTGTGCCAAGGTCAGGGTATGGATAGCCGAGGGGCTCCCCGATCCCAGGCTTCCGCGCCTCGCCGCGACCTGCAGGCAGCTGGGATACTGACTGCTTCTTGCGAACGGGCACTTGGGCAAGCGAGGGACAATTGGCATCGTCAGGTGGCCTGTTCCCGCCAGTGGGGCCGATCTTGAAGGTCTGTTGCGCGCTTCCTGCCAGCCGCCGCCTACAATCGGGCCGCAGTCGATCGCTTGGTTGGTGAGGCCCCATGCCTGTTGCCCGGAGAACTCTTTATCAGTCTGATCGTTGGTGATGCACCAGCAGGAGCCCCGATGTTGCCTTCCTTCAGACGCAAGCCGATCCCAGGCGGACAAACCGTGCGGCAGTTCCTGCCGTGACGGACGAAAAGGTGGCCCGGCCGCGGCGGTGGCGGCACCGTGCCTTTGCACTGGCGCTTGCCGGCGCGCTCCATGGCTGCACACAAGAGGCTCCGGCGGACAAGGAGCAGGCGATCAGTCAAGAGGATCGTGCCTACGGTGCTGAGCAGCACCGTCAGCTTCTCGCAGAATTAGGTGGCGCCTATGAAGGCGGCCAGGGTGCTTACCTGCGCGCAGTGGGAGAGCGGATCGCCTCCGGCGCCGGGCTTGGCGAACAATGCACCTTCACCCTGGTCAACAGCGACGTGGTGAACGCTTTCGCCGTGCCCGGATGTTTTATCTATGTCACCAGAGGCTTGCTGGCGGTCGTTGGCAACGAGGCGGAACTTGCATCGGTGCTGGGACACGAAGTGGGTCATATCGCTGCCCGGCATGCACAAAGGCAGGAACGAGGTTCGCTCTGGCGGACCCTGGGCGTAATCGCCGTAAGTCTCACAGGCTCTGAACGTTTGACCGAGTTTGCCGGCCGCGCTGCCCAGTACTTTGGCTTGCGTTACTCCCGTACGCAAGAATACGAAGCCGATGACCTGGCCGTCGCTTACCTGCGCAAGGCGGGATATGACCTATATGCGGCCGCTGAGATGCTTGAGGCTCTGCATCGGCAGGAAGCCTTCATGAATGCGACCCGCAACCAGGATGCCGCGCGAAGCCTCCCTGAGTGGACTTCGAGCCACCCCTTGACCCAGAAGCGAATAGCCAGAGCCCATGACAAGGCGCGCGCGAGCGGCCTGAAGGATGATGCCTTGCCGGAGAAGGCCGAAGCATACCTCGAGCAGGTCGACGGCCTGCTCTTCGGCGACGATCCGCAGCAAGGGTTCGTCCTGGGGCGCCGGTTTGCGCATCCGGCGATGCGCATCTCGTTCGAAGCGCCGACTGGCTTCTCGCTGGCGAACAGTCCCCAGGCGGTTCGGCTCATCGGTCCCGAAGGGGTGTCCGGGGAATTTGGCGGAGGACGGCTGCCATCGGGCGGCTTGCGCAACTATGCCCAGGCGGTGGCAGATGCGGTGATGGGAGATGCGCCAGCGGTCGTGAGGAAGGAAACCACAACCCAAATCAACGGCATGCCTGCTCTCGTCCTGGAGATGGCAGTGCGCGTGCAGGACGGCACCCTCCCGCTGCTCATAGCTGCTTACGACGGGGGTGGCGGTGAGGCTTATCATTTCATCATGATGTCGCCACCTTCCAACCCTCAGGCTGCCGCTCTCGAGGCGCTGATAAAATCGTTTCGTCGTCTCTCACCTGCCCAGGCCGCCGCGCTCCGGCCGCGCTACCTGCAAACCCTCGTTGCGAGGCGGGAAGACACTTTAGACGATTTCGTTCGCCGCACTGCCGATCCCTCACCGCGCGCGCTGTTCGTGCTTCTCAACCCCGATTACGAGGGCGGTGCTCCAAAGTCCGGCGATCGGGTCAAGATCGTCACCTATCACCCCAAATCCCTCGTGAGGGAGAGGGGGGCTTCCAGCCACTCGGCGAGCTTTTGACCATGGTGCGAGCAATGGCCAGCACAGGGCATCCAAGCCGATTTTCTTGAGTGCTGCCTGCTGATCGCCGGAAGAATTTCACGACGGATTTTTCTGCTTCCAGGATGGGCGTTTACCCGACTTGGTCCTCGTTGCGCTGATTGCCGCTGTTCACGATGTGCTTGCGCCGAATGTGCTGCCGTTCTTTCTGATTGAAAGCCCGTGCCGTGCTGGCTCGACTACGAGCGATTGCGCGCCAGAAGCGACCTCAGCACATTGCCGATATGATCAGAGGAGAACGGCTTGGTGATGATCGGCACGTCCTCGTATCGGTGCGCAAGATCATCGGTTTCGTTCGCGCTGGCAAAAGCCCAGGGAATACCGCGGCGCAGCAACTCTTCCGCGATGGGCAGGCTCGGCTGACCCTCGATCTTCACATCGAGGATCGCCGCGTCGACGTCGTGCTCGACAAGAAGCGCAAAGGCCTCGGGTATGCGCGTTGCAGGCCCGATGACGCGGCAGTTCATCGCTTCGAGCATGTCCAGGAGCAGTCGGCCGATCGACGCCTGCTCCTCGAGGACGAGAATACGCTGACCGTTCAAAATGCTCATGGTTTGATCAATCGCCAAAGGGTACCTGGTCGAAACGCGCGATCGAGCAAAAAAGTTACGGCTTTCGTCCTTGCGCGGCGACAAACTGTTCCCACGGGACGACTGGCATCGCGCATGCGCCCGAGCTCGCGCGCCTGCGCTGAAATCGGGCGCCCGCATCCTTATATCCAGGCGATGCTCAACCGACATCCTCATGTTACCCGTCGTGCGCTGATCGGTGCGGGATCGGCCGCCACAGTGGCCGGCTTCGTGCAATCGACCTGGCGTCCACTCGGGCCGGGCTTCGTCGATCGCGGCCACCCCAGGCCTGCCGACGCGAGGCCCAAAGCCCCGTTGACGAGGCTAGATCCCGATCTTTTGGAGCGCGCGCTGGTGGCGCTCCACCACCATGGAGCCGCAATACGGCACCGCGACCGTGTCGCTATCGTGGACTTTGCCGCGCCATCGTCCGATGCGCGCCTGCACATATTCGACGTCGCAGACGGAAAGAGGGCGCGCTTTCGGGTTTCCCACGGTTCTGGCTCGGATCCCGATCATACCGGCTTCCTTCACACGTTTTCCAACACCTTCGATTCAAACGCGTCGAGCGAAGGCGCTTTTGTCACGGCCGACTATTACGAGGGCAGGCATGGCCGATCGCAGCGCCTGCTCGGGCTTGACCGGACCAACTGCAACGCGCTCTCACGATCCATCGTCATCCACGGCGCCTGGTATGCCAATGACGATGTCGTCGCCACCCACGGAAAGCTGGGCCGGAGCCAAGGGTGTTTCGCCGTCGGCGAAAAGTCCTTGTCGGAGGTCTTCGATCGCCTGGGCGAGGGGCGGATGATCTACGCATCCAGGGGCTGAGGGAACAGGCGACCTGACAGGCGAGTTATATCTCGCCAACGAGGAGCATCTGCTTGAAAATCCGCCAACTTTCGATTGTCGTCTTGCTGCCTCTCGCTGCGTGCAACCAGCCTTCGCCCCAGAATCAAGAAACCGCGCAACGCGATGCTCCGGCAATCGTGGAAGACTCCACGCGCTTCGAGGATGTAGAGGCTGCAGGCGGAGCATTCACGCCGCCGCCCAACCTTGCGATTGAGGTGGCGCTCGATCGGCTGGGCTTCTCTTCGGGCGTTATCGATGGAAAGCCCACGCGCCTCGACGACTTGGCGTTGCGCGGGTTTCAGGCCGCGAACGACCTCGCCGTGTCCGGCAAGCTCGATGAGGCCACCCGGGCGGCGCTGAGCCGAGCGCCAGTCGAGCCCCTGCGGACGGTTCGAATCCCGCAAGGTTTTGCCCAGGGACCATTCGTGCCCGATCTGCCGGCGGAATCGGGCAAGCAGGCTGGTTTTGATCATCTGGGTTACCGCAATCTCATGGAAGCGCTGGCCGAGCGCTTTCACACGACGCCCGAAACCATCGTCAGCCTCAACGGACCGGACGCGAGGATCGGTGCCGGGACGGTCATCCGTGTCCCCAACGTTGCCGATGTCGATACCGCAAATCTGAAGGCGGACGAGCGTGGTTGGAGCGCTACGCTCGCGGCCCTGGGGGTTGCGCCCGTGCAGCCGCAGGCAGACAAACTCGTCGTGTCGAAATCGAAAGGGTCGTTGCGCGCCTTCGATAGTGCGGACAAACTGCTCGCGCAGTTCCCGGTGACCACAGGTAGCGAGCACGATCCTCTACCCATTGGGAACTGGAAGATCCTTGGCGTAAGCCGCAATCCCGATTTCCACTACAATCCCAAGCTGTTCTGGGATGTGAGCGACAAGCAGCCCGATCGCTTGCTCAAGCCTGGGCCCAATGGTCCCGTGGGCGTCGTCTGGCTCGATCTCTCGAAAGACCATTACGGTATTCACGGTACTGGCGAGCCCGCTTCGATCGGTCACAGCGAGAGCCATGGGTGCGTCCGCCTTACGAACTGGGATGCGGCGCGCCTCGCGCAGATGGTAAAGCCCGGCGTGTCAGTCGTCTTCGAAGAATAAGCCGGCTGGATAACCGTCGTCGTCAGGGGCGGCGTTGGACGTCGGTGGGTGCGACCTGATCGATCACTCGATCGCTCGGGTTCAAGCGGCGGCGAGCCCGTGGCTCGGCCCCGGCGACGTCGACTCTCGAAAACCCCGGCCTGTCGACGCTGACCGGCCTTCAGACCTTGAGCGGAGCATTCGCGTCGACTTTACCCGACAGGCCGGGCACTTCGTCCAATTGCCGCAGTGCGGTGAATGCGCCGCGTTCACCTCGGTAGCGAACGATCTCAAAGCCATGACCGCTGAGGCACGGCACGGTGTCGAGCTCTTCGGCAGTCGCTTCGTTGATATCGATCATGGCGGGTTCGTTCACCGATCGGCACCTCTGGGCAGTGTTGCGGCCTCAGGCTTTTTCGCGAGGAGCAGCCCCCGCGCGTCCGTCAATCGGGGTTCTTGTCGGACAGGGCGCCGCCATCTTCCTCTTCTTCGAACAGGAGCGCCGAGGCGCTCGTCGCCGACAAGCGAACCTGGTTGCCCTCGATCGAAGCGATCAGGCCCTGCGCAAGGTAGTGGTGATGATCTGCGTGGGAGCCGCTGTCGGCCTTCGTCATCTTGATCCGATCGCCCTCGATCTTATCGACCGTGCCCAAATGGGCTCCGTCGGCCCCGATGATTTCCATGTGCTCGTGGATTTGCGTGAGATCGACCATTTGATGTCTCCTACTTACCTGGTCTCAACGCACAGCTTTGGGTTTCGGGTTCAGAGCGAAGGATTTTCGCGGTCTGCAAGGGGGTTTTTGAAGACCAAAGCGCTGGGCGTCATCGGCTCGATGATGGACGGCGGCTGGCTTCGCGCAGCGTCTGCCCGGCGCCGGCCGCATTTGGACAGCGAGCGGACACATTGGTCCGGTCGTTGACCAATTTGCGGTGAAAGCCGGGCAGGGGATGGTCCTGGCCTTAGAGAAGCTTGTCCAAGGTGATCGGCAAGTCACGAACACGCCTGCCGGTGGCGTTGAAGATGGCATTGGCGACTGCGGCGCCTGTGCCGGTTATGCCTATCTCGCCGATGCCATGGGCGCCCATCGGCGTATGGGGATCGGGAATGTCGGTCCAGATGACGTCGATCTCGGGCACGTCCATGTGCACCGGAACATGGTAGTCGGAAAGGCTCGGGTTCATGACCCGCCCGCTTCTCTCGTCAAACTGGGTTTCCTCCATCAGGGCCAGGCCCAGCCCCATGATGATGCCGCCGCGAAATTGGCTTGCGGCTGTCTTGGGATTGAGGATGCGGCCGCAGTCGAAGGATCCGAGGAAGCGCTTTACGCGTGGCTCGCCCGTTATCGCGTTGACCTGAACTTCGCAGAACATGGCGCCGTGGCTATGCATCGACCAGTGCTGCGTCTCGAGCGGCGGCGGCGCCTTGGCCTCGACGCTGACCGAAGCGTGTCCTGCACGTGCGAGAATCGACCTGTAACTTTCATGACGGTCAGGTTCCTCGCGTTTGGCAAGACCGGCGTTGGTGCTGATCACCTCTTTGGGCTTGAGACCCGCCAAAGGGGAGGCATTGCCCGCAAGGCGAAGGAGTTCTTTCACGAGCGCTTCATGGGCGGCAGCCACGGCGCCGCCGATCGCGGCCGTCTGCTGGGATCCGCCCGCGAGAACGATGCCTGGCAGGGAGGAATCGCCATAGTTGAACGTCACGTTCTCGATGGCCAGGCCAAGCCGCTCCGCCGCCACCTGGGTCTGCGCGGTTGCCGTGCCCATGCCCATTTCGTGCGCGGCGATGTCGACGCGCGCCCGCCCATCGCTGGTGAGCGTGATCCGCGCGGCACCCCCGCCCATGCGGTAGTACGGATAAGTGGCCGCAGCGCAGCCCATACCCACCCACCATTCCCCATCGCGGGTGGAAGCGGGGACACGGTTACGCCTGTCCCACCCGAAGCGCTCGGCGCCCCGCCGCCAGGCTTCGACCAAGTGGCGCGAGGAAAATGGCAGACCGGTAGTCGGATCCTTGGTGGGCTCGTTGCGGATGCGCAGTTCTATCGGATCCATGCCGAGTTCATGCGCCAGCTCATCCATCGCGCTCTCAAGAGCAAAGGTGCCCACCGATTCCCCCGGAGCACGCATGAACGTGTTCGAGAGCATATCGAGCTCGACCGTCTGCACGTCGAGCAGCATGGTCTGAGCCGCGTACATCGAGCGGGTCGGCAGGATGAAGGGCTCGGGCATGACGTTGGCGGCCGTCTTGGCGGTCGTGCCGGTATGGATCAACGCCGTCAGCCGGCCGTCGCGGTCAGCCCCGAGAGCGACACGCTGCTCGGTTGCCGAGCGGCCACCAACGACACGATAGACGCCCTCGCGCGATAGCACGAGCCGTACCGGGCGCCCGATCAATTTTGCGGCGGCAGCGGCCAGTATCTGATGCTGCCACATGCATTTCCCACCGAAGCCGCCACCAACGAATGGAGAGGTGATGAGGACCGCGTCCTCGGCTAGGCCGAATATCTGTGCCAGAGACCAGGCGGTGTGGGCCACGAGCTGCGAAGCATCATGGATCCGCAGCCTGTCGCCCTCCCATGCCGCCGTCACGCCGTGCAGCTCGATCGCGTTGTGGTTGTGCCGGGGCGAGGTGTAGGTCGCGTCGATGCTCAGAAGCGAACCGGAGAGCGCCTTTTCCGCGTCGCCGATCTCGTCGTGGAGCGGCTTACCCATGAACATGGCGGGCTTGGTGCCCTTGGCCTTGGCCTCACCGAAATTGGTGAGCGCCTGCTCTGCCGCGTAGGTCACCGCCACAAGCGACTTGGCATGATCGGCCTGCTCCTGCGTCTCGGCAAGGACGATCGCGACAGGTTCTCCGTTCCAGCGGACGATGTCGTCCTGCATGACGGGAAGGGTGTCGCCGCCAGCTGCTTTCGCTGCCGACATGAAGACGGGCGGTGGTTTCATGCGCGGCGCGTTTTCGTGCGTCATGACCGCGACCACGCCAGGTGCAGCTTTGGCCGCTTCGATCTCGAATGCGCCAATACGTCCCTTGGCGATCGTGCTGAAGACTATGGCAGCGTAGACCATTCCCTCCATCGGGAACTCGGAAGCGAAAGGCGCCTTGCCCGATACTTTGAGCGGTCCGTCGAGGCGCGACAGCGGCTTGCCGATATGGCCATGCTGAGAGCGAATAAGCGGGTCAGGCTCGCCGCCACCCGGGACCCAGCTATCGGGCGCCAGCGCGATCGCCTTGGCCATGACCCCCTGCATCGCGCTTTGGGCCAAGCCCTTGAGGTCCTCGATCACGCTCATGCCGGTTCTCCTGCGAGCTCGGCCAGAACCGCGACGCCCGTGCGCCGCATGAGTTCTATCTTGAAGCCATTGTCGCGAAGGGGCTGCGCATCTGCGAGCTCCACGTCGATGGCGTCGGCGAATGTCGTGGCGGAAGCCGGCATGCCTCTCAACGCCGCTTCGGCCTTTCGCGCTCGCCAGGGCTTGTGTGCGATGCCGCCAAAGGCAAGCCGGACGTCCCGGATGCGGCCATCCTCGACATCGAGCGCCGCGGCAACCGAGACCAGCGTGAAGGCATAGCTCGATCGGTCGCGGACCTTGCGATAGGCCGAGCGTTTCGCGAAAGGCAGCGGCGGCAACCGCACGGCGGTGATGAGTTCGCCGGGCTCGATCAGGGTTTCGATGTCCGGCCGGTCGCCGGGCAGACGATGAAGGTCGGTCAGGGGCAGTCGGCGGTTGCCCGACGCGCCGGCAAGTTCGACCTCGGCGTCGAAAGCGGCGAGCGCGACGGCCATGTCCGACGGGTGCACCGCGACGCAGGCCTCCGAGGCTCCCAAAATCGCGTGCATCCGGTTGAACCCGTCCCTCGCATCGCAGCCTTGGCCCGGCGTTCGCTTATTGCAGCGCGATCCCGCCTCGTCGTAAAAGTAGGCGCAGCGTGTCCGCTGCAGCAGATTGCCGCCGACCGTCGCCATGTTGCGGATTTGCGCGCTCGCGCCCGCCAGGATCGCGCGCGAGAGTGCAGGGTAGCGCTGGCGGATCGAGCGATGTTCCAAAAGCGCGGTGTTGCGCACCCCTGCGCCGATCAGGATCGACCCGTCGCCCTGTTCCTCGATTTCGCGACTGAGATCCGAGACGTCCACCAGAGCGGCGGGCCGCTCGACTGTCTCGCGCATGAGGTCGACGAGGTTGGTGCCGCCTCCCAGATATTTGACACCTGTCCCGGCCCCGAGGACCAGCGCGTCGTCGATCGCAGTAGCGCGAGAATAGCGAAACGGCGTCATCGGGCAGCCTCGTGGAGATCGTGGTCCCAGGCCTCGAACGTCGTGGCTATGGCCTCGACGATGCCGTTGTGCGCGCCGCAGCGGCAAAGGTTGCCGCTCATTCTCTCTCGCAACTCGTCATGGGTGAGCGTGAGAACCTCATCGGCGAGATCGCGCGTCACGTGGCTCGGTCCGCCGCGGCGCAATTCGGCGATCATGCCAACCGCCGAACAGATCTGCCCGGGCGTGCAATAGCCGCACTGAAAGCCGTCGTGCTCCACGAAGGCCGCCTGCAACGGATGGAGATCGTCCGGCGTGCCGAGGCCTTCGATCGTCGTGATCTCGCGACCGACGCACTGCACGGCGAGCGTGAGGCAGGAAAGCACGCGCTCGCCGTCGATGAGCACGGTGCAGGCCCCGCAGGCGCCTTGATCGCAGCCCTTCTTCGCACCGGTCAGATGCAACCGCTCGCGCAGGAGATCGAGCAGCGAAATCCGCGGATCGTCTGGCGTGGTCACGTCCTGGCCATTGACGGTGAAGCTCATGGGTACCTCGCGATCGAAGGCCGGACATCGCGCACGGCCCAATGGGAGGACAACGCCAGGCCAGGGCAATGGTGCCGGTGGCCAACACATTCCAGGGGCGGCCAACGCGTTTGCTGAAACGAGTGCTGCGCGTCGATCCGACGCGCCGGACGCGGCCCGATGCGAATCGCCTGCGTCGTCAGCCTGCGGGCGGAGAGGGGGAAGACGTGGCTGGCCGCGGCTGTGTCGAGGGCGCGATCCGCCAGACCGTGTTTGACAAGTCGTCGGCGACGAGGAGGGCACCGCGCGGGTCGAGCGCCACACCGACCGGGCGTCCACGCGCCTTGTCGCCATCGAGGAAGCCGGTCACGACGTCGATCGGCTGACCCGTCGGCTTGCCTGCCACAAAGCCGATGAAGACCACCTTGTAGCCGCTGAAGGGCTTGCGGTTCCAACTGCCGTGCATCCCGACGAAAAGTCCCTCGCCGAACCGCGCGCCCATCGCTGGGCTTGAAAATGCAAGGCCCAGCGCCGCAACATGCGATCCCAGGGCATAATCGGGGGCGATCGCCGAGGCGACCTTCTTGGGATCTTGAGGGTGTACCCGCGGATCGACGTGCTGGCCCCAGTAACTGTAAGGCCAGCCATAGAACGCGCCCTCGCGCACCGAGGTCACATAATCTGGCACGAGGTCGGGTCCCAGTTCGTCGCGCTCGTTTACGGTAGTCCACAGCTGCCCTGTGCCGGGCTGAAAGGCGAGAGCCGTCGGATTGCGCAGCCCGGTGGCGAATGGGCGGTGCGCCCCGGTCGCCGCGTCGATCTCCCAGACCATCGCGCGATCGACCTCAGCGGCCATACCACGTTCGGTGATATTGCTGTTCGATCCGATACCCACGTAGAGCTTGGTGCCATCGGGGCTGGCGGCGAGCGCCTTGGTCCAGTGGTGGTTGATCTGCGAAGGCAGATCGGTGACCTTGGCGCCGGGAGCCGTGATCTTCGTCTGGCCAACGAGGTAGGGATAGCGCAGCAATTCGCCCTGGTTGGCGACAAAAAGCGCTCCATTGACGAAGGCGAGCCCATAGGGTGCGTCCAGCCCGTCCAGCAGGACGGTCTTGAGGTCGGCGCGGCCGTCACCGTCGGCGTCGCGTAGCAGGCTGATGCGGTTGCCGCCCTTCACCTTGCTCTTTCCGCGAGCCTTGATCAGGCCCGCGATAAGGTCCTTGGGGCGAAGGGGCGGAGCGCTCGCGCCACTTCCCTCGGCGACGAGCACGTCTCCGTTGGGCATCACGATCATCTGTCGCGGGATCTTGAGGCCTGTCGCCAGTGGGGTGATGGTGTAGCCGGCGGGCACCTTGGGCAAGGCTCTGCCCCAGCCCGTGGGTGACGCGATCGACATGTCGGGAAGCAAGCCGCTTTTTTGGCCAGGAAGCCGCGGATCGGGACCGTACTGGCTTTGCTCCTTGCCGCTGCCGCAGGCCGCGAGCGTGCCGACGAGAAGCGTCAGCGTGATTATGCGAGAGCGGGCCATCACAGCGCCTCCTCCCGGGGAAAGCCGCGAAACCCGGTCCAGCCGGCTAGCAAGGCAGCCCCGGCCGTGATCAAGGACAGGATCATCCCGGCCGCTGTCACCGAGTACCAGGCATCTCGGCCATGAAGGAGCGCGTTCAGAAAGCCGAACGCCCACATGATGGCCAGTGCGGCGAGATGCAGACCGCGTCCGCCGCGCCAAGAGCGCGGACGCAGGACCGCGCTGACGACGCCCCAGGCAAGGACCGCCCCGCCGAACACAAGCCCGAAGGCGTTGAGCCAGGACGAGAAGTTCGACCACTGGATCTGCGCCGTCGCAAGATAGGCCCAGTCGCTCACGAGGGCGCCGGCAAATAGCGCCACCGGGAAAGCCAGGAGGATGGCGTGCAGTGGATTCAAAGCCTCTCGATAGGTCAACACGGTCGCCATCGCGTCCTCATCCCAGGGTCGCCGCGCGAAGGAGCGGCCGTCGCGATGCTAACCCTTCGCCGCTGCCGATGTTTCAAAGGAATAGGCGAAACGGCCTGGCTGGCGGAAAGCCCAGGCCGCAAGCCCGCAATGCGAAAAATCGAACTGGCGAGGGCAGCTTTGATCGGCGCCAAACTCGCGCGCGAACAGAATTTTCCCCGTCCCGGACTGGCGGATCGGCCGGTAGCGCGCGCCCGATAGGCGGGCGGCCGCGGTTTCGATCGCTTTCGGCGAAGCCGTGAGTAGGGCAACCCAGGTACCGGCGGGTGGAGGCTCTTGCAGAATGGCGCTGTCCACGATGCTTGGGCAATTTGAGCAGACGTACTGGGCAAGGAGCCGATCGGCTCATCGTGCCGTGGAGCCTCGGTCCAGCCCATGTTGCCTATCGCCGGGATACATCGACCGGGGCAGGGTGTTCGCAAGGTGAGGGACCAGCCCTCTCGAGGACGAGCAGATGGCCAAGGCCCGGACAATCCTACAAGCGGGAAAACAAGTCGCCAAAGCCGTGGGTGAGCGCGTGGCGAAGGGGAAGGGGCTGAAAGAACGACCCGAAAGCGTGCTCAAGGATCCTGCGGCCCAAAGGCAGGGAGGCGCGAAGCCTTCGTCGGCCGAAGCGGAAGCGGCGCAGGAGCCTGGCAACCCGAACTAGATCGACCACGGCGAAAAGCAATCGGGGCAGGACGCGACCGGTTGAAGGGGGAAGCTGCGAGGCAGCCAAGCGGCAGTTGATCAGCCCAAGGCCCGGGGCGAGGGGCCGGTCGTCACGGCCGCGAAGGTGCCAGGCAAAGGGCCGGCCTGACGAGGGACAGGCCGAGCAGAACACGGCGGAGGAAGGCAGCGGGGACGGTCATCGGAAAGGCGATGGCGCCGTTAGGCTTGGACCTCGTGCGAGCGAAGGGACTTCCAAGGATCGAAACGTCGATCGTCGCTTGGCATCGGATGAGCCGCAATGGCCGGCCCGGCAGAGCCGCATTCCGCACTTTGTCAGGGACTAGAGATGGCGGGCGATCGGCAGACGTGACAGCAGGGCGACGAGACTTCGACTAAAGCGAGTGGTTGCCGGCTCTGTGAATTCTGGCTCGGGATCGTCGTCGCGTTGATCAGTCCAGCACAACCTGCCCGCGCCATCGACCGCGAGCCGGTAACTGTTTCGTGCCGCGTCTTGGAAGGCCTCGCACATGCGCTCGGCGATGTCGGGGCTGTCGATGACGATACCAAGTTCGCTGTTGAGCCAGACCGAGCGCGGATCGAAGTTGGCCGATCCGATGTAGATGTAGCGACGATCGACGAGATAGACCTTTGCGTGAAGAGAGCGTCCCGAGCGCGCGCGCGTGCCGGTCGATCCTGGCCTGATGAATTTGCGGGCAGTCTTGGGTTCGTCGTCAGGGGCCGGCATTTCGAACAGGGAGACGCCGCTTTCGAGAAGGGGGCGTCGGGCTGGAGCATAGCCTGCGTGGACAAGGCCAACGTCGGTCGCAGCAAACGAATTGGTCAGAACGCGAAGGTCTACGCCGCGCCGGGCGAGAGCGACCAGATCCGCCGTGCCCTGCGGGGTCGGCACGAAATAGCCAGAAATCAGGATGAGTTCGCGTTGGGGTCTGGCAAGGCCCTCGGGCATCAGTTCATCCAAACCGCAAGGTGCGTCAGCGACGCCGCGGCTATCCAGTGCCCTGTTGACGCTGAGGCGGAGCGGAGCGGCAACGAGATCGAGGTCACCGTCGCGCAGGTCGTCAACGAACGGCAAGTCGCGGATCGCCGCGCGATAGCGCTCGGCCGCGTCGCTCTGGGCCTTTTGCGTGCTCCGCGCCAAGGCCTTGGCCTTGGCTGCGCGAGACACGCGGGGCACGATCTCGGCAAGCACCTTCGCATCGGGACTGAGCCAGTGGCGCTCGAACTGCGCGCGCACATCGCCGGCGATCAGGCCCGCTGCCAGCAAGTCGAGATCCTCGAACAGCCCTTGGGCCTTTGCATCGAAATACTCGTCGCCGACATTGCGGCCCCCCACGATCGTGGCCTTGCCGTCAGCGGTGATGCTCTTGGCGTGCATGCGCGAATTGAGCCGGCGAAAGGCAAAGAGCCAGCTCAGGGGCTTGAGCCGGCGGAGCGGGAATGGGTTGAAAAGACGAACCGCGATATTTTTGTGTTCGGCCAGCGCGCTCAGGCGCCCATCGAGACCGGATATACCATTGTCGTCGAGCAGTAGACGGACCTTCACGCCGCGCGCGGCAGCCGAGGCGATCTCCTCGAGCAACAGCGATCCCGAGAGATCGTCGTGCCAGATATAATATTGGATATCGAGGGTATGCCGAGCAGCGCGCAGCAGCAGAACGCGGGCAGCGAAAGCGTCCTTGCCGTCATGCAGCAAGCGGACCCCGCATTGGGGCGATCGCTTGGCCGCTTGGGCATCAGATTGTGCCGTCGCTATTGTCATGCTCCTGGCGATCTATGCTCTATGGGCCCCGATCGCCGCCTGCCTCTCGTCTGCATGGCGTTTGCGAACGATGAACGGCTTGAAATCAATAGCCCATCAAACTGAGCACTTCCTTGCGGCTGCTCGGATTGTCGAGGAACACACCCAGTAAGCGGCTCGTGATCATTCCGACCCCAGGCGTGCGGACGCCGCGTCCCGTCATGCAGCCATGCTGGGCCTCGATCACGACAGCCACTGCCTGAGGCTTCAGGCCGTTCCAGATGCACTGTGCAACCTCTGCCGTCAGCCGCTCCTGTATCTGCAGCCTTTGGGCAAATCCGTGGCGCACACGCGCGAGCTTGGATATGCCTACGACATGATCGCGCGGCAAATAGGCAATGGATGCCTTCCCGATGATCGGGGCCATGTGATGCTCGCAATGCGACTGGAAAGGGATGTCCTTCAAAGGACGATTTCGTTGTACCCGCCGACCTCGTGAAAGACCCGTGACAGGTGCACCGCGGGGTCTTCGCTGTATCCCTGGCAATATTCCTTCCAGGCTCGACCGACCCGGGCAGGGGTGTCGAGCAATCCCTCGCGATCGGGATCGTCTCCCGACCATTGGATGAGCGTCCGGATGGCATCCTGCACCTCTTGCGGAACGGGTACCTTTTGCCGGGTGGCTTCCTCATGATCGTCGGGCGTGGAACCGGCCATGCGTCTCTCTCCCAAAGGGGACGATGCGGCCTTTGCCGCTCTTCTGGAGAAAGCCCCGATCCCTCAGGCTGTTCCGCTGCGGCGCTTTCGATCTGCGCCGTGGCCAAAATCACCGGCACGGAACCTGCGGCCAGGCGTTGACCAGGCATGAAACAGGAAACTGCTCCAACCGGCTGGATGAGCCTTGGTATCGACGCGGTATCTCTGGGCGTAGACACCGCGGCTGTCATCGGCCTGCGCATGGCGACATTCTCGGCCGGTGGACCGCGTGCTTTCCACGAGGCAACCCGCATGATCAGCGAAAAATTCGAGGCTGTCGCGTACCTTCAGATGGAACTGGTAACAGGCGGTCTCGGATCAAACCCGGCGACGATCGCGCACCGGACGCTGCGATACTGTTCGAAGAAAGTGAAAGCGAACCGTCGTCGGCTGGGGTGACGTGAGGATCGCGACCTACAACGTGAACGGGGTCAATGGCCGCCTCGAGGTGCTGCTACGGTGGCTCGAACTCGCTCAGCCCGACGTGGTCTGCCTGCAGGAGTTGAAGGCGCCCGACGAGCGCTTCCCCGAGCGGCCAATCCGGGACCTTGGCTATGATGCGATCTGGCATGGCCAGAAGGCTTGGAATGGCGTTGCAATTCTGTCGCGTGTCGGCACCATCCAGGAGACGAGGCGCGGATTGCCGGGAGATCCAGCCGACACCCAGAGCCGCTACATAGAAGCAGCGATCGATGGTGTTCTCATAGCTGGGCTCTATCTGCCCAATGGAAATCCGCGCCCTGGAACCAAATTCGACTTCAAGCTGCGCTGGTTCGATCGCTTGGAAGCGCATCTCGCCACCCTGGTCGCGCTGGACGCACCCGTCGTCATCGCCGGCGATTTCAACGTCATGCCGACCGACCTCGACGTCTATGCGCCGGAGCGCTGGCGGGACGATGCTTTATTCGCGCCCGAGGTGCGGGCCGCCTATGCGCGCATTCTGGCGCAGGGATGGACCGACGCGCTGCGGACGCTGCATCCCGGGGAGCGGATCTACACGTTCTGGAAATACTGGCGGCAGTCGTTCGAGCGCGATGCCGGCCTGCGTATCGACCATATCTTGCTCAATGCGAAAGCCGCCGCGCGCCTCGTCACGGCCGATGTCGATCGCCGACCGCGGAGTTGGGAAAAAACCAGCGATCATGCGCCAATGTGCATTGCGCTAAGCGATAGGCCGAAACGACGGCGCAAGGCCTAGCGCCGATCACGGCTTGCCCATGAGGGGAGGCCGATTTGAAGACCGCGCCCCCATCGAGCCGCTATTGTCGTCCACGTCCGTCGACAGGGCCGGCGTTGCCGCGGTGTTCCGCGCTCGCTCAGGGCGACGCATCATCCGTCCGTAGACCGGATGCAGTGGTTGGGGTGAGCGGCCACAGAAGATACCATGGCGCGGATAAGCTTCGAGTGCGAAGGTCGTACGAGGGGCGCTAGGATCGATGCTCCGTCATACTTGGAAAGGGCCGATGGATGATAACCGTTTGGGGCGGACAGACCTCGCGATCGATCCGGGTCGTCTGGTTGCTCGAGGAAATGGGTCTGCCCTACCGCCTGCGGCAGGTGGACATGCTGGCGGCAAATCAAGACCCCGAGTTTCTGGCGATCAACCCGGCCGACTATATCCCGGCGATCGAGGACGGCGATGTCGTCATGGTCGAGTCGATCGCGATCATGGAGTACCTGATGGGCCGCTACGGGCCGACACCACTGGCGCCAGCGCCGCACGATCCGAGCTTCTCGAGCTACCAGCAGTTCCTGCATCTGGGCGAAGCCGGACTTGCGACCTTGATGATGCCCGTCGTCGTCAGCCGTTTCCTCGCGCCCGAGGCCGAACGGGAAAACTGGGGCGCGACATGGTGCCTCCAGTCGTTCCAGAAGCGGTTGAAACTGGTCAGTCGGCGCCTGGCCGCCTCCCCTTACCTTGCGGGCGAGGCTTTCACCGCCGCCGACATTTCGGTGACCTACGCCCTGAACCTGGGCCAACGGAACTGCGGGATCACGCTAGGCGACGCGGAACAGGCCTACCTCGAGCGCACTATGCGCCGCGATACCTACAAGCGGGCGATGGAGCGTTCGCACGAAGGCGTGAACCCCTGACCACCGAGCGTCCCGCGCGCTGGCGCTGCAGAAGGCATCGCCTGGCGTCCACGATGTCGAACGATCGCACTGCGCCGGGCAATGTCCGTGCTCGCCGCCCTGTTTGCCGCATCGAGTTCTCCTCGAACTTGGCGGAAGCTGCCCATCTTGATGCCGATCTGCGGGCAGATCCTGGCGGAGGACTGGGCCTGTTCCCCTAAGGACGCTCGACGGATGCTCAAGCGCTCCGTCGCGGTGTCAACTTCACATGAAGGTTCGCGAGGCCCCTGATGATGTAGCTCGCTTCATAGTCGAGGCGACGGTCACCAGCGATCCCGTGGTGGTCTTCGGACAGCGCTATGGCCGAAGTCTGCGCGAGCAACTGCTCGAACAACACGCGAACTTCGACCCGGGCCAGGGGCGCGCCGGCGCAGGTATGGGCGCCGCGGCCGAAGGCGACGTGTTCCTTGATCTTCTGGCGCCCCAGGACGAAGACGTCGGGGTGATCCCAGCGACGCGGATCGCGGTTAGCGGCTGCTAGACCGACAAATACGCGCTTGCCGGCGGGCACATCGAGGTCGCCGATCTTTGTGTCGCGCACAGCCAACCGAGCGGTCATCTTGGTCGATCCTTCGAGCCGCAGCATCTCTTCGAGGAAGGCCGGAATCAACGACGGATCGGCGCGGAGCCGGTCCTGCAGGTCTAGATCTTCGCAAAGCTGGCGCATGGCATTGCCGATCAGCTTGGCCGAAGTGTCCTGACCCGCAGCAAACAGGAACATGGCCGCCTTGGCCGGTTCGACCAAAGGCGGCAGCGAGCCGTCGGGGAACTTGGCGAGTGCCAGGACGGTCATGATGTCGTCGGCTTGCGGATGGGCTCTACGTTCGCCCAGGTAGCGCATGAAGTAGCCAATCATGAAGGTCAGTGCTGCGCTCTGCGCAGTGCTCTCGGCATCATCCATATTGCCCGGGGGCGGGCCCTGGTCGATCACATCGCGGAACTGCTGGCGATCCTCGGCCGGCACGCCGAGCAGATCGGCGATCACCAAGGTCACGTAAGGCACGGCGACCTCGCCCACCGTCTCGCAGTCGCCCTTGGCGACCATTTCGCGCACCATTTCGGCCGCGAGCCTCTCCATATAGGCCTCGTTGGCCTTCAGTCGCGAAGGGACGAGCAGGGGATGGAGCAACGAACGCGCGGCCTGGTGAAAATCGCCGTCCTGGTTGATCATCAGATCGCGTTCGCGGATCGACTCCTCGTAAGCCATGACTTTGGCCGAGATGTCGTTGCCATCGACCTCGAAGGGCAGTGGTGCCACCGGACCTGGCGCGGCGATCATCGACGAAAAATCAGCCTTGTTCAGCAGCACCTCGACCGCTTCCTTGAAGCCGGTGACGAACAGCATATCTCGGCTTTCCAGTTGTACGACCGGTCCGCGCGCGCGGATCTCTTCGAAGAAGTCGTAAGGGTCGAGCAATACCGACTTGTCGGTGAAATAGTCGCGCTCCAGCGCTACCGGTTGCTGCTCCATCGCTCCCTCCACTCAGTGATCCACCGTGTGTCACTGTGGCGGGTGGCGGGGCGTGTCAACGAAAAACTGAACACTTGGTCAGCATGGGGCGTGACAGGCTAGCAAGGACGGTATCGATCTCGTGGTGAGGCCTCGTCTGCTTGGCTGGCAACAGCGGCGATCCGGTGGCCGTGCCGGCGTGCGATCTCGAACGGTCTTCGCGAATTTTTTGCTCGGGCAGGACCGCGGCGTCCCATCGACGAACTTGGGAGCCGGAGCACGGCAGGCTCGTCGCCTGCTTGAGCGAGACGAAACATCGATCCGCACGACTTAGGCAATCTTAACCACCGTCTGGGAAAGCGATGTCTCGTCCGCTCGAGATCCATATGACCCTTCCCGACATCGAAACCCTTCGCCTCTGTAGCGTCCTGAATGCTTTGGCCTGCGGCTCGATCTTCTTGATCCTGTGGCTGTGCCGCAGAACCGAAGTCCACCTTGCCTATTGGGCGGCGAGCTCCTTCCTGTACTGCGCCACGCTCGTAGGGTTCGCCTGGAGCGGCGAGGCCGGACTTGGGGGAAGCAGCGCGCTTTTCGCGCTGCTGGCGATCAGCAATCTGGTACCGATCCTGGGACTGCGTCGCTTCGAGGGCCGGCCGCAGTTCGAGGCCTGGATGGTCCTGCCGGTTGCCTTCGCCGTTGCCGGGCATCTCGTGACGGCGCTTCTCGTCGATGCGGGGCTATTGTCGGCGCGCTTGCGCGAAGCCGGCGACGCATTGGGCCTTGCGGGCGCGATGCTGACCAGCGGTCTCGTCATGCTGGGCGGTCCCGCGCGAGGCCAACGCATAGCCGGCTTTGCCATGCTCGGCTATTTGCCAGGTTTTGCCATCGTCATGCTTACGCCGATCATGGGCGAATATCAGGCACCGATCGCCATGGTGCCCATGCTCGCGGACATGCTGCTGCTGCCCGTGCTCAATGTCGGCCTTCTCGCCATTCCGCTCGATCGCGCCCAGGAAAGCCTGCGACTGGCGGCGCTGCGCGATCCTCTTACGGGCGCCTGGAACCGTGCAGGTCTGGACGAGCAGAAGGCGTTCCTCTGGCGGCCCCAAGCGGGCGCGATCGCGATCGACGTCGATCACTTCAAGACGGTCAACGACCGGCTGGGCCATGCCGCCGGCGATGCCGTGCTGGTGGAGATCGCCGAGGCGGCAACCAGGGTTTGCTGCGCTCACGGCGGCGCGCTCGCCCGTGTCGGGGGCGACGAGTTCGTGATCTTGCTGCCGAGTGCGGACGACCTTCGTCCCGCGGCTGCAACGCTGATGGCCTGCCTCAAGCCTGCACAGGCACGATCGACCTGGTCTCTCAGTCTGGGGCTTGGCACTATCAAATCGGGCGAGGCTGATTTCCTGGGGGCACTCCGCCGCGCCGATGCGGCGCTCTACCAGGCAAAGGCCAGTGGGCGGAACAGGCTCGCGGCCTGACGGTCAGGCGCGCGTTTCGTCGGCGCTGCTGCCCGCATCGGGTTTTCAGGAAGTCTGGTTCGGTGTCCGCCCGATTGCCACCCTGGTTGCCGCCGCTGAGAAGAATTGGTGGATTGCGCCGACAGAGCCGCCGCCCGGCTTTTGCAGGAAAGGACTTGATCGCGGTGGGTGTTCACGCGTGGGAGAAGGGCTGTCTGCGCGGGCGATAGAGGCTGCCTGACACTTGCCGGTCGTACTCTCATAGATATTCGTCGGCTTCGCATCGTGCGAAGCGCTCCGCTGGGCATTCGTCACATGTCGGACGAGCCGGGAACGACCACCGAGATGACGCGATGGGCGCTTTCTATCACGGCCGGTGTCTTGGTGACGACCTCGCCGTCGATGGAGATCTTGAGGTGAGGCTTCGTGTCCAGCAGAATTCGGCTGCCGCGAAACTCCTGCACCGCCTGCGCGCGGCGAGACAGCTTGAAAAAGCGGAGCAACCAGTCCCAGCCAAGGCGAGACACGCTGCGGCCGGTCACCGCCTGAACAACGATCTCGCCATCGTCGAGCGCTTCGTTCTCGAGCATCTCCACGCCGCCGTGGAAGCGGCCGTTGAACACCCGCACCTCGCTCGCCCAGAAAGATTGACGATCATCTCCCTCGCCGACGTAGAGACGGAACGGGCGGAAGTGGGTCAGGCACCAGATAGCCCAGAGCAGATAACCGATCCGTCCCAGGTAGCGCTTGAGCCGGTGTGGCACCGTCTCCCCGATCAGCGGGGAAAGACCCAGGGCGGCCGCATTGGCAAAGTAGTCGCCGTTGATCACGCCCAGGTCTAGCCGCCGGATCTTGCCCGATGCGATGGTGCGGACGGCGCCATCGAGGTCGAGTGGTATTGCGAGGGTGCGGGCAAAGCTGTTGGCTGTACCAAGGGGAAGAAGCGCAAAAACGCTCTTTCTGCCGACGAACTCGTCGATGGTGCTCGAAAGCGACCCGTCGCCTCCCCCCACGATTACCATGGGTGCGCCGCCCACGATCGCCGATCGAACGGTGGGTACGAGGTCGTCCGGATCATGGACGGCGTGTGCCTCTGTCAGCGTCACGCCGGCGGCCACCAGCTTGTCACGGGCCGCTTGAAACAACTTCTCGCCCCGCCGGGAGTGAGCGTTGACGACCAGCACGGCTTCGCGAGGCGAGGGTACCTGTTCCACATCGCCACGATGGCGCTCGCTACTGCGCGGGGCAACCTCCACTTCAGCGTCCCCGGTCATGATTGTTCACCATCGCCTCTCTTGCCCCATGCCGGTTTGGCAGGGCGTGACGCCTCGGTTTTCGTGTAGCGCACCGGCTCATCCCATATTGATGACTCCCAAAACCAAAAAGGGCGGCCGAAGCCGCCCTTCCCGTTCACTCGCTGCGTGAATCAGTGAGCCTTGTCGGCCTTGTCTTCCATCGCGTCTGCCTTTGCTTCACCCGAAGCACGGACCGCAGCGGCCTTGTCTTCCTGCGCGTTCTCGGCCGCGGAATCCTTGCCGTCGGTCACCGGGTCTTTCTTGTCCGCAGTGGCTTCCATAGCGTCCGCGGTGGCTTCTGCAGAAGCGCGAACCGCATCGGCCTGATCTTCCGCTGCGTTTTCCTTCTTGCTGTCGCAGGCGGCGAGGCCAAGGCTCAGAGCCGCAACGGACGTGGCGAGCGCAAATTTCGTGAATCTCATATTTTTCCCCTTCCAACCTGTCCGGACCATCTGCGATGAGACTGACGCCGGCCACGGGCCAGGCGGTTCGGATTTCGAAGTAACTGATCCTTATTGGCTTTGTTCCACTCGTTCATCCCTGGTTTGCCAATGAAAAAGAAGCGGGTGGGCGGGGCGCCGCGCGGGGATATCGTCAGCAAAGCAGACCGCGGCCGAGCGGCACGGCACACAGCCTTCGCCCGCCATGCCGTCGGCGATCAAGCCGTCATCGCTGATCGCGAAGAAATGAGAACGCTCATCGATGCCCATCGCCGGACCGTCGATTGTCCGGCAAGCGAGGGCCCATAGACGGAGCCGGCGTTGGCACACGCCTCGTCGCCCAGAGCCGAGCGCAAGAACGGCCCCGCGGGGTGCGGACCCGCGGGGCAGTCTTATCAGGATCACAACAAGGCCGTCTGGCGACGCTTTCCGTTGGAGGTCGAATAGTTCGCCAGCGCCGCGCGCCGATTATGACGGGGCTCTTGAAGAGTCTATCGCCGGTCCTGGCGATTGCGACCAATGTCTTAGCGGGCGAGGCACACGCTCTGTTCCGGCTCGCGCCGCCGCGGACCGGGCTCTGGACTCGCATGACAGGCCACAGCTTCCGATCGATTGGCCGTTGCTTTGGGGCGCCTCTCGCCGAGCCGTTGGATCATGCGGGCGAACGGCAGCGGCCGGTAAGGTGGCGTTGACGCTTGATGCCAGATGAGAAGGGCATGCTTACCGCACCTTCCCAAGACAGAAATCCGGCCTCAGCCGCTCGCATCCTCATCGTCGAAGACGATGTGCTGAACGGTTTCCTCATGGAGGAAGCGCTCCAGCTAGCGGGCCACGAAGTGCTCGGCCCCGCGAAGACGGTGCCGCGCGCTCTTGCTCTGCTCGAAAGCGAGACGATCGATGCTGCCATACTCGACCATCAGCTGGAGGATGACACCGCGCTCGCAGTGGCACGCAGGTTGGATGCTCTTGGTATTCCGTGGGCCGTGACCACGGGCCATTCGCGTTCCGCCCTGCCATCTCAATACGGGCACATACAGGTCCTGACCAAGCCCTTCTCGATTGCGCAGCTTCTGGCCCTGACGGCCGATACGCTTGCCGGCGGGCCCAGGGAAGTTGCTAAGCGCGTCGCAAGTCACTGAGGGCGACCAGGATATGGCGATCATTGGTTTTCGCCAATACAGCTGCCGTCACGAGGCCGGATATTGTCCTCGACGACAGGGAGTTTGGCATGGCTTGCACAAACCGAATTGAGTGGCGCGCCAAGCCAGCGCGCCGGATGTTCGAGCATGTGAGAAATATCCTCGGATGATGTTCACAGAAGTCTCGAGGGTGTGCTTGGCGAGGCTGGAGCCCGTCCACCAGATTTACTGATCGTCTGTAAAAGGGGGGCTTGTTAACCTTTCCCCATCAGATCGTGCCGCCATCTAAAAGGGTATTTCCGTTTTCTCGTAATCGAACAGCTTGCCACTGTCGGCTGGCTTCAGCTCCTCGATCACGTCCAAAAGTTGAAGCGCCGCGCGCTCGGGATCGAACAGGCGTCCAGGTTGAACATTGCCCCGATACGGACGGGACAACTCGGTATCGACGGTCCCCGGGTGAAGCGATACGACGATCCCGCGATCGTTCCGGCGGCGCTCCTCGATCGCCAGATTGCGAACAAGCATGTTGAGCGCTGCTTTTGAAGCGCGGTAGCCATGCCAGCCGCCCAGACGATTGTCGCTGATCGAGCCTACCCGGGCCGACAGGACGGCAAATACGGTCCGCTCGCCCCTCGGTAGGAGTGGCAGCACATATTTGGCGACGAGCGCCGGGCCGATCGCGTTCACCGCGAAGACTTTGGCGAGCCAGGCCGGATCCAGATCGCGCAGCGCTTTTTCCGGTCCTTGCCCGCCTTCGTGCAACAAACCGGTGGCGACGATGACCAAGCTTGGAGGCGATCCTTCACCGATCCGTTGCGCTGCCGCGGCAATGCTGCCTTCGTCGAGCAGATCGACATGGTCTGCTCCGGTCCGCGAACGCGCAAAGCCGCGGACTTCGGCGAACGCGCCTTCGTCTTTCAGCACGGCTTCGAATGCCCCGCCGATCCCACCCGACGCGCCAAACACGATCGCCGACCTGTCCACGCTCGCCATACAATATTCTCCGAAACCCTATTGGTGCAGGTCTGAACGCCCGGACGGAAGGAAGCGAGCCGGCAAACGCAACAGAGCCCAACAATCGACATTTTCACTGCAGGAAAATGCGCTCGCCGTCCTTCGCTTTCCGGAGGGCAAGCTGGGCGCCGAAAGGGGTGACGTAGCAGTCTCCCGAGCACGTTCCAAATCGTTGGGGGCAGCCGATCGTTCAGGCTTTGGTGAGGCTTTTGCTGACCCAACGAGCAGCGGTTCGATTGGCAAGCCTTGACCGGCTGGGCTGCTCTCTAAATGACACTCGAGCGATGATCTCGCCAGGCCGCCAATGGCGCCTTCAGCACGTCCTGGAAGTCCCAGAACGTCCGGATCGGGAAAACGGTCTCAGCTAGAAGTTCGGGCCTGCTAAACTCAGAGTGGGCAGACGTCGGTTCCCGTCATCGAGAACACGCTCATGCGAAAGCGAAGTCGGCGCTCGAGAATGCCTTGGCGCTCAGCGAACCGCTGTGATCTTCGAGCGCGATGGAGAAGCGAATACCGGCCGAAGTCACGACGTCGATCCGGACATTGCCGTCGGCTTCGTCGCGCGCGAAGACCGTGCCACTGGCGCCGCTCGACGAATAGGAGCGGACCCCGAGCTTTTCCAACACGATGCGGTCGATCCCGTCCTGGAAGTCGGTAATGACGTCCCCCCACGCCCTTGAAAACGAAGCGATCGGCGCCCAGGCCGCCCGTCATGACGTCAGCGCCGGCGTCGCCAAAGATCGTGTCGTTGTCCGCGCCGCCGTCCAACAGATCGTTCCCTTGGCCACCGATCAGGGTATCGATGCCCGACCCGGCCGAAAGAACGTCGTTGCCATCCTCGCCGTTCAGGACGTCGTTGCCGCTGCCGCCATCGAGGGTGTCATCGCCACCGCCGGATTCCAGCGTGTAGTTGCCATTGCCGCCGTGCAACTCGTCCCGGCCTCCCTCGCGAGAATACTCACCATTAGGTAAGACTTGGGCGCCCCTGACCGCTGACATGTCAATCTTCCCAAGCGATGCGGCAGATCCTTTGAAGGGTGCTGCAAATTGAGCCTTCGCGGTCGAGGTGCGGATCGTCATCGACTTGCACAATTTCAGACACGTCGAGCATCAAGCGTAAGGGCGTGATAAAGTCCCGGCAGCGCAGGCAACACTGCGAACGTCTCTGTGTCTTAAGGCGTCAGCGGCCCAATATGGGTGGTCATTACGCAATAACGCGATTTAATTCGTCCATGCGACAGCGAGTTGAATTGAACTGTCTGAGAATTAGGGGTTCTGACGTGCCAATTCCTTGGCAAGCACAAGTGCGCGCTTTTTCCGGCTGATCAATAATGAAAGGTAGCCGTATCTCGCTGCCATCACCCAGAAGCCAAAGGCTATCGCCAAGAGCGAAAAGAAGAGAATAAGGGTGCTATCCATTGAATTCACTCCGCCTAAAATTGAGGAGGGCTTGCCGGGATGTGTCAATCCGCGTCCCGTCGCCATGGCTGATTTCCATCCTGGTGGGTGGGAGTGACGGGCCTTGTCGACCGCTAACTCGCAATGTCAGAGGCTGTGCACTGAAACGTCGTGCGTCTTTTCCATATCAATTTCCTGCGGTGTGCGACGAGCGGGGAGAGAACCCCGCTCGTCCTCGATCAGTTGGCCGAAAGCGCTGTGGGCAGCAGCGCCTTGCCCTGGCGCAACTGCTGCTCGATCATCGGAACGCCATTGCCGGCAACCTGTTTGAGAGACTGATCCGCGCCATCTTGCGAATAGCCCTTGTGGGTCGCCCAGCTTGCTTGCTGCACCTGAGCTGACTGGGTCAGGTAAAGATTGTCGAAAGAGCTGCGCGGCGCCTTGCGCAGCATCTCTATCATCGAGTTTCGATCGGCCGATAGCTGCGTGCTGGGTCTGGCGATCTTACGCTGGTCGTTGGTCAGCGATGCCATCAGCACCTGCTGGGCGGTTTCCGATTCCGCGATCATGCGGCGAGCGTAGTCCTTGACGTCGCTTCTTTGCGCGCGCGTCAGGCTCATGCGCGCTGCTGCGATCTGGTAGTGATTGGCATCGGATGCCGCCGCTAGGAACGCCGGGCCGTCGAGGCCGAGTGTCGGAGCGCCAGGCGCGTCTATGCCGGCCGGGCTGCTTGGCATTGCAGGCATAGCCATCTGCGCGCCAGCCGGCGTTGTCATGGAAATCATGGTCGCGCCGAGCATAGCGGTTATCTTACGGTTCATGAGGTTGGTCCTTACAAGCGCGCATCGTCCAATTCGTTGGATGCTGGCCTGTTGTTACCAGAAGACGCGCCTCCAAGAATTGGACGGCGTCGTTTGAGGTTCCATGACAACGAACCTGAAATGATAAAGTCGCACTCGACCGAATTTAATTTTTCTTTAGTGCGGGTGATTTTCTTTCAAATCTCTCTATGGTCCGTGAATGTCGGATGGCGATTGATCAATCATTGACAATGAAGTGGTGGCTCGAGCGCGTTTTTCTTCGGAAATTGCGTCCGACTAATTCTTTTACTGATATCGGCCGAACTCAAATCGACTGGTGATGAAATGCTTGATGCCAACGGAATCCGCTAGTTCCAAATCTAATCGACTGCCTTCATTCTCCTTTTGCTGATGGCAACAAGCGCACCGCATGGGTATTGGCGCGCCTGTTTCTCGCCTTGAACGAGGCGCAAATCGTGTTTGCACCTCACGAAGCCATTCGAATGGTTCTGGCGCTGGCGAGGGGCTCTCTAGCTGAGTCCGACATGGCGGAATGGTTCAAAGTTCTCCTATCTTAGTTCGCCGACATAACGGACCCTTAAGTGCCACCCTCGAAATTGTCGGAAGCGGCCATTCCTTCAATGCCTCGGTCGGTGTCTGATTTGACCCTCAATGGAAACGACAGGCCGTAGAGGGCGACAAGGTCGCGAAAGTCGCAAGTTAGCGTTATGGGTTGGAACGGCGCCCGTGGTATCAGGGATCATCACCGGCAATGCGCCTCAGGCGTCGCGTGACAGAGAGACGATTGTGCTCCCGCCTTCATAGCTGGGAAGCGATCATGGACATTCGATTGACGTTCGCGACTGCCGAAATCGGGCTTGCTCGATGACAATCCGTACCAAGATTTCGTCAGCCAAATTTGCCGCGCCTTTCAAGGTGCAAGGTCATGAGGAGATTATGCCGGCCGGGATCTACCGCGTCGATATCGATGAGGAAGCGATCGAAGCCATTGATCGGACGATCTATCGCCGCATGGAGACGATGCTGCCGGTCGAAACGGTCGGCAGGATCGTTCATCGCCGTATCGAACCCGTCGATCTGGAGGCGCTTCTCAAAGACCGGGAAGCTGTCCTGCACACTGCTCTTTTGCGTTCGGAACCGAGCATCTATGAGAGCGACGCCAAGATACTGGGAAAAACGCGCTCTCGATTCTGGTCGCTCTCGGCCTTGCAAACAATCGGGTGCTGGGCTCACACGGTATTGGCAGGAGGCCGCAGGTCAGAGCTATGAACTTTCACATCTCCGCCCAGACATGCCGGGCGCGTGAAGCCCACCACCGGCAGATCGCGGTCGAGGCCGTCCTGCCCAACGTGCGTAAGGTTGCCGTGGTCGCTGCCGAGGCATGGGCTCGCCAAGCCGAAGAAGCAGAAGCGATCGAAGCCGGGGGCAAGCCGCCTCTCACCCCCGACGATGCGGCGATGGTGGCGGAATTCCAACGGGAAGATAACCGGCCAACCGCACGATAGATCTTGGCCGCCCTTTTCATGGCCGAGCGTTTCGAAGTCGGCTGCAATCCGGAGCTGACATGGCCGATACTGTTTCGTTCTATATTTTGTGGGGTCTGCTCGTAGTCATCATCGCGGGTGGAATTCGTGTTCGAATCTACATGTTTCACGCCACGGTCGAGCAGCGGGATAGGCAGGACGTCCGCAAGCGGATCGAGCACATCCGGCGCCTGAACAAGGAAAGCCGCCGCTCGCCTTAAGGCGAACGAACGGGGTGACTCGCGGGCGGAGCTTGCGGCCTGGGATCTGATAGGAAGAACAGATAATCATCGATACCGTCACGAGAGCCATCGGCGATTTGGCTACTTTTTACAGCGCTCTGAAGGGCTGGCTAACCGGGCAAAGCCGATCACGGCTGCAACGCTTTTTTCCGGTCCGCGAGTGTCACCGGACAGGAGTCTAAACCGTTTGCCCGTCTGTCTGATGAGCACTCGGGGACACCGAGACCTCGAACCTCCAGCCATAAGACTTGAGCATGTCACGCGCCATCGCGAGGACGAGAGCCTGTCGTTCGTTGTTAGCCTTCTGCTTCTCGATCGAGGCTGCCCGCCCCTTAAGGGATGTGCCCAGATAGTCCTCGCCAATGCCATTGTGGAGCAACCGCTCGATCGCACCAGCCACGCTATTCTGCATAGCGGGGAGTTTGGCTGACTCATCCGCCAATCGTGCAGCGGCGGCGACCAGAGACGCATCGCAAGCCGTCACGATGTCGCGCTCGTGAAACGAACTTTCCTCCCTCGCGAGCGTATTGTGAAACGCTTCCACCAGAGCCTGGATAGCCTCCATCTGTAGGGTATCGAGCTCGGGAAGGATCTCGCCCGTCGTATCGTAGTGAGCCCTTCGTCGAGGGTCGCGCAAGACAGCAATGGCATCTTGAAGTGCTGCGAAAATCTGACGGTCCCCGCCCACGTCGGGGTGATGTTGCTTAGCTTCGCGTCGATAGGCAGCATTGATGGTCTCGATCGGGGCATCGGGAGCGATGTCCAGGATATCGTAAAGGTGCGTCATCGACATTTACCCATTCGGCTGAGACCGGGTTCGAGGAGCAGTCTGTCCTCTGGACAATTCCTTATGGTTACCAAGGCCCTCTTTCGCCCTGGAATGGAAAGCGCCGGACGGTTCCCTTGATGACGTGGTCTTGCAGGCGCAGCCTAATTTCGTCAGCGCCTCCGGCGGTCGCGCACACGAGGCGGGTACCACCTGAGGGAAGGGGCTCAATCATGTTGATCGAGATCCCACTTTCCTTACATCGGTCCCGAACCACTCGCTCGGAAAGTGTGAGGTTGATCGCGCGGTTCACACCGCCGCCTCAGCGCAGCGGGGCATATCCGCAGATCGCGCATAGCTTCGGAATGTCAGGCCGTTAGGAAATGCGATGGTCTCGCTGCATGGGCATCCGACTTTTTGGAGACGGCTGATGATTTCCATGATCGTGCTCCACTAGGTAAGCGGGAGCGCTATCGTCTCTCAGCCAAGGGCGCTTACGGTGCATTGCCCTTAGATACCGATGATATGTGCGCGAGGCAGAATAAATCAACGGCAGTCTACCGGGATCTGCGTCGGGCTCCTGATGGCCAGGGTCGCCGAAATCGAGCACGGTATTGCTTGCCGGAATTCATTTCTGCTCCGACAGCCCCAGTTCAGACGGCTCTGGTATGAGAGGGCCTAATCTGGGAGAAAATGATGCCCGATGACGCTGTAGTCTACGCTGCGTGCCAATGCGGTGGCGAGAGATACGCGGTACCCTTGCAAGGCCGGGACCTTGAGTCGACACGCTTCACTTGCCCTCATTGCGCCTTGACCGAGGGGTTCGACGCTGAGCAGATCCTCGCAATGAAAAATCACTTCGGCGACGCTGTGGGCCCGATCAGCGAAGCCTTTCAGGCACGACTCGAAGCGGAACGAATTCGACCTCAGGAGGAGACCGGGCGAACGAGTTGATCTCGCTATCGCCAAGGCCGTCGGTATGAGGCCACCATTCGAGTAGCTCCACTTGCCTGGGCCAAGCGCTGAGCCGCCTAAAGAGCATCACTTTCAGCGCTCGCTGCGACCCAGACCTTGGCACAGATAATAACAGCGCGGCCGTCGAGCTGTAGTTTGACGGTCTGTGACTTGTATTCCGATCGTGATGGTAGACTCAGCGCTAGTAGTCTTGCGGGTTCCTCTGACCTAGCCGACTTGCGATCGCGAAAACGCGCTGCCGGACCGCCGCCATCCGTTTGGGTCTTGCTGCAGTCCCGAGTTCCTGCACGGCGCGACGGCTGCGCCAAGACGAATTCGGGGGTGGCATGAGCCGGGCCGGGCGCAAAAGGGTTGGAAGCTTGGAGGCCCCCGCTGCCCAGATCGCATCGGCTTCGATCCTGTGTGCCCGGCACGGCGCCTCGCGCGTTCTTGATGAACGTTAGGAAAGGACCGGCAATGACCAGGACCATAGAAGATCTCGCGCAGAAGATGAAGGACATCGATTTCGCGATGCTTTCAACCCACACGAAGGGCGGCACGATCGGCTCGCGGCCGATGAGCAATAACCGGGAGGTCGAATATGACGGCGACGCTTGGTTTTTCGCCGACGATACGACGCTCATGGTGGCCGACATAAGCGCCGACCCCAAGGTCAGTCTTGGCTATCAGGGCAGCTCGGGTATTCTCGGCCAGCGGCCCTTCTTTCTGGCCGTGGGAGGCAAAGCTTCTCTCGTTCGAGACAAGAGCCTGTTTGCCGAGCACTGGACCAAAGGCCTGGAACGCTGGTGGCCGGACGGGATAGACACGCCCGGTCTCGTGCTTATCAAAGTCAGTGGAGAGCGTGCCCATTACTGGGACGGCGAGGACGAGGGCGAGATCGTTCTCAGCCCGACGAGAACCCAGGCCTGACGTGATTGTCGGGCGTGCGACCGGCTCAGCCAGGCTGGGCCGGCGCCTCTTGGGTCCCAATTCTACATCTCGGCGTTATCGACCCCTTCATTTGCGAAAGGGCGCTGGCTTTCGTGCGTCGGACCTAGCGCACGATTTTCAACGAGGTGGCGTAGCGGCTATCAAAGATGAGGGCGCTGTGATCACGCTTGGCTCTCGTGTGGATCTCGGCGAAGGGGCTGCCGTTCCATGACTGCCCTTGAGGTGTCGCAACGTGCCATTCGTAAGACTGAGACGGACAGTCGAGTTGTAAATGGCGCAAGAGCAGCATTGTCGATCGGCTGACCTCGACTTTATGGGTCAGGAATTATCCGACCCGGGCTCCGCCATCTTGCGATGCTGCTCGGCCAGGATCGCAGCCGGCGTAACGTGCGCGAGTGCGGCCTGAACCTTGTTTTTCCAGCCTGAGACGACGTGCGCCTCGCCATTCATCAGCGCATCCCACCCGTCACGAGCGACATCAGCCGGATCGCTTTTGCTGTCTGAGGCGCCGACGCTAGTGTCGAGCATGTTCGCGCGGTCGAAGAATTCGGTCTCGACCGGGCCGGGCATCAGCGTCGTGACTGTCACGCCTTTCGATTCCTTGATTTCGTTGCGGATGGCGTCGGCGAAGCTGTCGATGAAGGCCTTGGTGCCGTTGTATACGGCCTGGAAACTGCCCGGGATGAAGCCGGCGATCGAACCGGTGATCAACACCTTGCCGGCGTTGCGCACGACCATTTCCTGGAGCACGCGCTGAAGCAGGAAGATGGTGCCGGTGATGTTGGTGTCGATCACGCGTCGCCAGTCGGGCGGGTCCTGATCGAGAAACGCATGGCCGAGGCCGCGTCCCGCATTGGCGCAGAGCAGGTCGATATGACGTCCGTCCGCCGCCGCGAGCAGCGTCTCGACACCTTCGATGGTTGCAAGATCTGCTTCGACCGAGGTTACTTCCACGCCATACTTGCGAAAATCGGCCGCGGCGGCGTCGATCAACGGCTCGTCGGCGACAACCAGGATGTCGTAGCCGTTCTCGGCCGCCAGCGAGGCGAGCTCGAAGCCGATGCCCGTTGAGGCGCCGGTGATAATCGCGAATTTGTCGGCCATGATCGGTCCTATTCTGCTGCTGCGGCGAAATCGGGCTTGAGCACGACCTTCGTCACTTCGTTCTGGTTATCGTGAAACATCTTGTAGCCCTTGGGCGCGTCTTCGAGCGCCATGACGTGGGAAATCAGGAACGTGGTGTCGATCTTGCTTTCCATGATCGCGTTCAGCAGAGCGGGCATGTAGTGCTGGACCGAGGTCTGGCCGGTCTTGAGCGTCAAGCCTTTCTCCATGAAGGCGCCGAGCGGGAACTTGTCGACGAAGCCGCCGTAGACGGCCGGCATCGAGACGCGCCCACCCTTGCGGCAGGCATGGATCGCCTGGCGGATCGAATGGGTGCGATCGGTTCCCAGGAACATCGAGGCCTTGATCTGGTCGATGACGTTGTCGACGAAGAAACCATGGGCTTCAAGGCCGACCGCGTCGATCACTGCGTCGGGACCGATGCCGCCGGTCATGTCCATGAGCGCCTCGTAGGTTTGGCTCTCCTCATAGTTGATCGTCTCGGCACCGAACCTCTTCGCCAGTTCGAGCCGGTGGGGAAAGTGATCGATCGCGATGATCCGCGCAGCGCCCATGAGCATGGCCGACTGGATGGCAAACAGGCCCACCGGGCCACAGCCCCAGACCGCAACGGTGTCGCCGGGCTCGATCCCGGCATTCTCCGCCGCCTGCCAGCCCGTAGGTAGGATGTCGGAGAGAAACAGAACCTTTTCGTCCTCGACCCCGTCCGGCACGACGATTGGGCCGACGTCACTGAAAGGCACGCGGACATATTCGGCCTGGCCGCCCGCATAGCCCCCGGTGAGGTGGCTGTAACCGAACAGCCCCGACATAGGCTGGCCGTACATCTCTCGGCCGATATCCTGGTTGTCGGCCGGGTTGCCGTTGTCGCAGGCCGAATACTGGTGCTTGCCGCAGTGGTAACAGGAGCCACAGGCAATGGTGAAGGGGACGACGACGCGCTGACCGATCTGGAGAGTCGATTTGGGACCGGTCTCGACGACCTCGCCCATGAATTCGTGACCGAGGATGTCACCGGCCTTCATCGTCGGAATATATCCGTCGTAAAGATGGAGGTCGGAACCGCAGATCGCGGTCGAAGTGATCTTGATGATCGCATCGCGCGGGTTGAGGATTTCGGGGTCGTCGACCGTGTCGACGCGGACGTCGTGCTTGCCGTGCCAGGTGAGCGCGCGCATCAGTTGGTCTCCTCTTCGACCTGTTCGCGCGTTCGCGCCGCCGTGGCGATTTCGCCGGTTTCCATAAGTTGCTTGAAGCGGCGAAGATCGCGCCGGCTCTGGAGCCGCGGCTCGCGCTGGAAGAGCTTGGCGAAGAATTGCCCGATCGCGCCGCCGGGCGGATCGTAGGCAATGATGGCGCGCACCACCGTGCCGCGGTCGCCCGCGTCCTGGAATTCGATCCGGCCGCTGTTCGCGACATCGGCACCTTCGGCAGACTGCCAGGTGATCCGCTCGCCAGGTACGTCGTCCGTGATCACCGCTTCCCAACTCACCGTACGGCCGGCCGGAGCCTTGACGGTCCAGCGCGATCGGGTGGAGTCGATCTGTTCGATCGAGAGGATATTCTCCATCACTTGGATCAGGTTCGTCGGATCGCGCCAAAAATCGTAAAGTTCCTGAGCCGGCCGGTTGATAGTGACGGCCTCCGCGGAGAGCGCGCGATCGGGCTGGGTTGTTTTCGAAGTGGTCGCGGGGGCGTCATCGTGCTGCCGCTGTTCCAGGTTTGCATCGCTCGTCATGTCGGAAGATCCTTCGGGGCCTGTCGAGAGCGAACTACCTGCAAAAGAACTATGTTCGCCTCCTCGGAGATGCTCGTGAAACGACGTGTTGCGGCAACCAATGCCGATGGGCGGGACCTCTGATCCTGCCCATTGGCGAATGGCGTCAGGCGCCATCATCCTCGTCGTCATCATTTTCCTCGCCGTCCTGGGTGTCTCGCGTCTCTTCACGGCCGAGTTCCACCGCTTCGCGATCTTCGTCCTCTTCGAGTTCATCCTCGTTGGCTTCGGGCAGGATTTCTTCGTCGTCGGAATTGTAATCGCCTTCGAACGCGCGGGGATCGTTCATCATGTGCTCCAGGCCGGCGCGATGCCGACCTCTACAGAACGTCCCGGTTATGCACGCCGTTCCTGGGTAAAGCCGAAGCAGGCCCATTATCGTATTGATGGAGGTTAATTCCCGCGATGCGGCGGGGTCTTCGGTTCCCGAGCGGCGTTCCCCCGATGAACGATTATCGTTTCACCGGAGACCTGCCATGGCCACGACCAAATCGGCGACGTCCGCCCCCGCCAAACCGAAGCCCCCCGTTACCGACAAGGCTGCCGCTTCGCGCAGCGCCAAGGCGAAGCCCGGATCCAAGGTCGGGCGCAAGACCGCCCGCGCGGCAACCCGTCCCGTTGACGCGATCAAATTGCTCAAGGACGATCACAAGGAAGTGAAGGCTTTCTTCAAGCAGTACGAGAACCTTGAGGACGATGCCGAGAAGCAGGCGCTCGCCGACAAGATCTGCCTCGCGCTGACGGTTCACGCGCAGATCGAGGAAGAAATCTACTATCCCGCGGCGCGCGAGGCGATCGACGACGACGACTTGCTCGATGAGGCCGAAGTCGAACATGCCAGCGCCAAGCAGCTCATCGCCGAGATCCAGGCGATGAAGGCTGGCGACAGACTGTTCGACGCAAAGGTGACGGTGCTGGGCGAATATATCGCCCATCACGTCGAAGAGGAGGAAAGCGAGATGTTCCCCGAAAGCCGCGACAGTGACCTCGACCTCAAAGGCCTGGGCGAGCAGCTCGCCGCCCGCAAGGCCGAGCTGATGGCACAGGCGCCGAAGTAAGCTGCAAGGGCGGCATGCTCGACTGCCTGGTGATCGGCGGAGGCCCGGCGGGTCTTACCGCCGCTATCTATCTCGCCCGCTTCCACCTGTCGGTGGCGGTTATCGATTCCGGACAAAGCCGGGCCGCCCTCATTCCACTCACGCGCAATCACGCCGGCTTCCCTGATGGGATCGCCGGCGTCGATCTGTTGGACCGCATGCGCGCGCAGGCTCGGCTTTATGGAGTACAAATCGAGCATGACACCGTCGTCGCGCTCGACCACAATGCGGATGGTTTCGTCGCCCGGCACGCTCCGGGGACGCTGGCAGGCCGGACGGTCCTTCTGGCCACCGGCGTCGTCAACCGCCGCCCCGAAATGATCGACGATGCCAGCCATGACCGAGCCCTGGCCACCGGTCGGCTGCGGTATTGTCCGATTTGCGACGGTTATGAAGTCTCGGACAAGATGGTCGCGGTTCTTGGAACGGGCGATCGCGGGTGCCATGAGGCCTTGTTCCTGCGCGGCTACACCAAGAGCATTACGCTGGTGGCTCCTGGGCCCGATCATGATCTCTCGGCGGAGCAGTCGCGCTCGCTGGCGCAGGCGGGGATTGCCCTGGCCGGCCCGGTCACGGCCATTCGCCTCGCGCACGCCGGGATCGTCCTTGACCTCCCCGAGGGTCCAGCCCTGTTCGACAGCCTCTATCCCGCGCTCGGATCGGACATCCGCTCCGAACTTGCCGGGCGGTTAGGCGCGGATTGCTCCGGCGAAGGCTGCCTGATGGTCGACGCGCATCAGCGGACTAGCGTGCCGGGACTCTATGCGGCCGGCGACGTCGTGCTCGGCCTCGACCAAATCAGTCACGCCATGGGCGAAGGCGGCGTCGCCGCGACCACGATCCGTAACGATCTGGCCGCGAAGGCACCGCTACGCCGTTAGACCTTCTTCGGCGCCGGCTTGGCGTCCAGATCGACAGTCAGTTCGCGCGGCCAGTGGCGCAGCGTGTGCGCGGCCTCGAGGAAGGGTGCGGCGTCGCCGGCATTGCCTAGCGGCAGGCAGGCTTCGTCGAGATCGGTCTCGGCAATCCCCGCGGCGGTGAACAGCGGCTCTGCCTCGGCACCGATGCCGATGTATTTGGCATGGGCAAAGGCATCGGTGACGAAGTCCTTGGCCGCCGCGTCGCGGGCCAGCATTGCAGCGCCGGCGGCCGAGACGACCACCGCAACCACATCGAACAGCACCGAGGGGCCGCCGTCCACCTTGTGCTTGGCGGCGACCGTCGTGCCGTCGGACAAAGTCACGCCGCCGATCTTGGGCGCCACGACTTCATAGACCGCGCCCTCGGCATCGACCGCTGCAAGCAGCGCCTTGAACACATCGGCATCGGCACCATCGGTCACGAGGATGCCGAGCTTGCGGCCCTTGAGATTATCCGGTCCGTTCTTGACGATCGACAGCTTATCCGAAGGCGGGAGGTCGGCAATCGGCTTACGCGCGGCGACGGCGGCCTCAGGCAGTGGCAAGCCGAGACCATCGGCGACCGTCGCTGCCAGCGTGACGTCGATGTTCAGCAGGTGCGAGACCGTGCGCGAGCGAATGTCCGGGCGTTCCACTTTCGAGAGCTCGAACACGAGCGCGTCGGCAATGTGCTTCTGCTCGATCGGCGCCTGGCTGACGAAGAACTGACGCGCCTGGCTGTAGTGATCGGCGAAGCTTTCCGAACGCACGCGCTGCTTAGGGCCGTCGGCCGCTTCGGCGAAACTGGTGAAACCGCGCACCGGATCTTCGCGCGGTCCGCCCTGGGACGGCCCCCAGCTGTTGGGCTCGTAGTTCACTCGGCCCTTGGGATTGCGCATGGCCATGTGCCCGTCCTGCTGGAAATGAGCCATCGGGCACTTGGGCGCGTTGATCGGGATATGGGTGAAATTGGGACCGCCCAGCCGCTTGATCTGGGTGTCGAGGTAGGAGAAATTGCGCCCCTGCAGCAGCGGGTCGTTCGAAAAGTCGATGCCCGGCGGCACGTTCTGTGTGCAGAAGGCGACCTGTTCGGTCTCGGCGAAGAAGTTGTCTACGACACGATCGAGCACGAGCCGGCCAACAATACGGATCGGCACCAGTTCCTCGGGGATCAACTTGGTCGCGTCGAGCACGTCGAAGTCGAAGCTGTCGGCAAAGGCATCGTCGAACAGCTGGACGCCCAGCTCCCATTCGGGAAAGTCGCCCGAATTGATCGCATCCCACAGGTCGCGTCGGTGGAAGTCGGGATCGGCGCCGTTGATCTTGACCGCCTCATTCCAGACGACCGACTGCAGGCCCTGCTTGGGTTTCCAGTGGAACTTGACGAAGGTCGAGTTGCCCGCGGCATCGACTAGGCGAAAGGTGTGGACGCCGAAGCCTTCCATCGTGCGAAGCGAACGCGGGATCGTACGGTCGGACATCTGCCACATGACCATGTGGAAGCTCTCGGGCGTGAGGCTTATGAAGTCCCAGAAGTTGTCATGGGCCGACTGTGCCTGCGGGAAGTCACGATCGGGTTCGGGCTTCACCGAATGGACCAGGTCGGGAAACTTGATCGCATCCTGGATGAAGAACACCGGGATGTTGTTGCCGACGATGTCCCAATTGCCTTCCTGGGTGTAAAGCTTGACCGCAAATCCGCGCACGTCACGGGCGAGGTCTGGCGAGCCCTTGGACCCGGCAACGGTCGAAAAGCGGACGAATGCCGGGGTTTTCTCCCCGACCCGCTGCAGCACGTCGGCGCGCGTTACGTCCGCCAGACTGTCGGTCAGCTCGAAGAAGCCGTGTGCGCCATAGCCTCGGGCATGGACCACGCGCTCGGGAATGCGCTCATGGTCGAAATGGAACATCTTCTCGCGGAAATGGAAGTCTTCGAGCAGCGAGGGGCCACGAGCACCTTGCTTCAGGCTGTTCTGGTCGTCGGCGACCGGGATGCCTTGGCTCGTGGTCAAGAGCGCCACTTCGCCGCCGGCGGTCTGGTGGACATCGCCGCCTTCGGCCTGCACTTCGCCGAAGCTGTGCGAAAGATCGGCGTCGGAAGGCACGGGGCAGGCCTTCTGCGGGGACTCGCCGCCGATATCGGCGCCGGCGATGTCGGCCGGAAGAATGCCCGGGGAATCGGGCGACGTCTTCGAAGGGGCCGGTGTCTTGGCCATGGACCTATATCCTTTGGTGATGGTGCGCGTAGCGCGGTGCGCCGCGCAGCCTCCCGCACTCTTTGCGGGCAACTCGACCGGACAACCCGCGCGCGGTACGCGAGTTGCTGCTTCGGCGCGCAAATTAACCTGGATCAGGACGATTGACGCCGGCCGCGCAGCAACGCGATGGACGCCCGCCCGTTTAGAAGCTGAGCCCGGTCCGGGCCGACCGAGAGAGCAGCCAATTTTTACCGAACGTTTCCTTCGCGACAAACGCGGGTGCCGGCTCGAGGCACACGAACGCGCGCGGCTCGAAACCGCGATCCGGGAAATCAAGACCTTCCCGCCTCGCACGACGATCGTCCGCGCCGGGGACGGGCTGACGCAGTCCCTTCTGCTGATCGAGGGGTTCATGTCGCGCTACATCGATGATCGCAGCGGATTGCGGCAGCTGGTTGCAGTCCATGTGCCCGGCGACTTCGTCGATCTGCACGCTTTTCCCTTGAAGGTGCTCGATCACGATGTCGCGAGCATGACCTCGGTGACCGTAGCGGTCGTCCCCCATAGCGAACTCGAAGCCATCGAGCGTGAAATGCCCGGCATGGCGCGCAAGCTGTGGTTCGCCACGCTGATCGACGCTGCGATCCACCGCGCCTGGCTGTTCCGCCTGGGCCGGCTCGACGCGGTCGGGCGTGTCGCGCACTTCCTGTGCGAAACCAACGCGCGCCTGGTTTCTGCAGGGCTGAGCGACGGATACCGCTTTGCCCTGGGTCTAACCCAGAACGACATTGCCGAAATCTGCGGTCTGACAAACGTCCACGTCAATCGCGTCATGCGTCATCTGCGGGAGGAAAGCCTCTGCGTCTTCCGGTCGTCGCTGGTCGAAATTCCCCAGCCGAACCGGCTTGCCGTCCGGGGGCAGTTCGACCCGACCTACCTCTACATCGACGATCCGGCGTTGACGCGATCCCCTCTCAGCAAGGTATGATAATGACATCCCAGACCGCTGTGCCACAGGTCCACACAGAGCCCGGCGAGGCGAGTGCCGAGGATGGCTTCGTCATCCTCGATGGACCCGGAGGTGTCGCCGTCACCATGACGGTCGATGCAGCGACCGGCACCGGAAACAGCCTGCTGGCTGCAGCGCAAGTGGCCGCAGCACAGATAGATGTGGACCGGCCTATGCCTGACAGCGCGACAGAGACCGATTAGCTGTCATCCGCGTTCGATTCTGCCGAGTGCGCAAGATTGAAATCTCGCAAGGTTTTGCTTGGCGGGGGCGCTCAAGGAACATCAAAGGAATAGGACGTTCGCCAGCACACTCGGGCGAGGGCTGACGAATGGGTCCCGCCGACGTAGCAGTCGTGCGGGGGGGGGGGGGGGCGAGCGAGGCCTATATCACCCTCCACACATTCAGCCCGCGAGGACTTGCCCTGCCGCGATAGCTGACGAGCGCACCCTCAAAGCGAAGATCACCATGTGATGGCTTTCGCGCTCAAGGAGCCCGATTTATGCACGCAGATTGATCGACGAGGGTCGGAGGTAGACCACTGATCGGCAAGGTCCCTTTTATGCGGGCGCTTGCTTGAGCGGCGGTTCGCGGCGGGGCACCTCGCCTTTGCTCATCTCCACCGCATGCGGATAGGGCATCTCCACGCCCTCACGGTCGTAAGCTTCCTTGATCAACTTGGTCATCTCGGCCTTGAATATGCGGTGTTCCTCCGTCGCGACCCACACCCGGCCTTCGACCGTAACGGCGAAATCACCAAGCTGCTGAACGCCAAACCATGCAGGTGGTTCACCCAAGGCACGGGTGTCGTTCTGCATGATCCCGCTCAGGACCCGCAGCGCATGATCGATATCGTCCTCGTAACCGATCCCCACACGAAGGATGCAGCAGCGCATACCTTTGCGGGTGTGGTTGATGATCGGATTGGACGCAGCCTGGCCATTGGGAACAAGGATGATCTGATCATTCTCGGAGCGCAGTTTCGTGAAGAACAGATCAAGGTCGAACACAATACCCTCTCTGCCGTTGATCTCGACGAAGTCGCCGATGTGGTAAGGCCGCATGAAGGCTATCATGATGCCCGAAGCGACATTGGTGAGCGTGCCTTGCAAGGCCAACCCAATTGCCAGGGCACTCGCCCCCAGGATGGCGACCAGGCTGGTCGTCTGGATGCCGAACTGCTGAAGGACTACGATTAGAACGACGATGATCAGCGCGTAGCGGATGATCAGGGACAGAAACGTCCCTAGGGTGGTGTCGATCCTCGGGTTTTCTATCGCCTTAGTGCGCACCACCTTGGAAATAGAGTAAGCGAGCCATAGGCCGATCAACAATATCAGCGCCGCGGAACCAATGCGGGCAACCCAGTAGACCAGTTCATCGCTTTGGAGGTTCAAGTTCATACCGGCTCCGTATTCGCGGAAGCTGCATGTCATCCGTATCCGCTTCAGCGGAACGTTCGGCTGGCCAAAAGGTGCTCGTTTTTTGGTCCGGAAGGCGGTGATGCAGGTTGGTTTCCTGCCGAGGCTGACCTGCTCGCGAAGGTGGTGAGGGTGGCCGCCAGCGACATTGCCACAGTTCAAGCACGTCAAATGCGAAGCCAAATCCCGGTGCTCGCTTATTCGGCTACGCGGCGGCGCTTATGTTCCGAATGTATCAGCTTGCGCAAGCTCGGCGATCTTCCGGGCTTGGCCGTTCAGAATTGAGTCACGTTGTTCTACTTCACGTAACACCGCTGTTTCCACGTAGTTGGCGAGGCTCCGGTTCTCCGCGATGGCGTGGCGACGTGCTCTTTCCAAAAGCTCGAAATCAAGCCTGAATGTCATTGGCTTGCGCATCGGGTTTCCGCTCCGGCTTGCGTAAAACTTGTTGCGCTCATCCGTCGCAGGCTTGCACACTTTATGGAAGTAACCGCATCGCGCGAGCGCTCGCATGGGTAGACGACAGCCCGCATAACATTCTCGATGTCTGCTGACTTGATAGCCGGGTCGAGTACGTCGGAGGCCTTGAAGCCGCTCCTCGTCACTGCGATGTTGCCAATAGTGTGACGCGGCTTTCGGCGCGCGCACCCGCGGAACGCGAGCCAACGACGAAATTCAGACGGCGACGGCAAGGGTCCACTCCCACCGCCGCCATTCGAACCGCCGCTAATCTTTCTTGGCTTCGGCGACGCTCTCGTTGTGGGCGCTTGCCTCAACCTTGGCGCGTTCCGCCTCGGCCTTTGCTCCCATTTCATCGGTGGCGGCGGCAGCCTTGTCGGCGGTATTGGCGACCGCGCCGGCACCCCGCTCAGCCGCGTTGCCAGCCGCGTTTGCCGCGCCTTCTGCAGCATTCCCGACAGCCACACCGGCCGCGGCTGCATCACTGCCTGCAGATTGTGCAGTATTTTCCGCGGCGTCCTGGGTCTTTTCCGAGCACGCAGCCAGAGATAGGCACGCAAGTAGGGTCGTGGCGCCGAGAATGATCTTTTTCATGAAATCCCCTTCCGGTGCGACAACGCCTTAGGTTGCCGTGTCCTCTAAATCGCTGCTGAGACACATAGTTCCTCCGACCACCAGGTCGTTGCGCACCTCACCTAAGCCGGCGTGACAGGCGCTAGGGCGGCACTCATTGGCGCGGGCCAAGACCATTCGGCTCGCCTTACAGCGGCCAGCTACAGATTTGTCGGTCGTAAGCTACCTGATCGGTCACCTGGGATGCGTGTCGCAGTCCTCTTTTCAGCAGGCCACCTCATTGCTCTTACGATTTGAGCATGGATCATGAGCCTAAGCGCTCGTGACCAGCCGGACCGGGTAGACCGGGTGGCGGGATTTCCAGATCATCGGGATTTCGTCCTCGGCTGCGGTCGAGCGATCGCATCAACGGCGTGACCGTGAGGCCGTGGAGCAGGATGGATAGCAGGCAGACGAGACCGACGATTGCCCAGAGCCGCGACGAGAGCGGCAAGTCGACATGATTGAGAGCATAGGCCAGGTAATAGAACGAGCCGACACCACGTATGCCGAAGAACGCGAGCATGAGCTTCTCGCGAAAGGCGGCTTTCAAGCCGGCGAGGGCCAGCATGCCTGCGGCGGGACGTATCAGAAGAATGATCGCAGCGGCGGCGATCCAGTCCTCAAATCTTAGAGGCACGAGCAGGCCGCCGATTATAGCTCCGCCAAAAAATATAAGAACGAGCATCATAGCGAGGCGCTCGATCTGCTCGGTGATGGCATGCATCTCATAGTTGAAATCGTGATCCCGATGAGATCTGCGCAGAGCGAGAGCCGTCACGAAAACTGCCAGGAACCCGTAGCAGTTCAGGATTTCGGTGATCCCATAGGAGACGAACGTGGCCGATATTGCGATCAGCCCGTCACCCGTCTTGGCCAGCTTGGTCTCTGCGGGCACCTTGAAGGTCAGCCAGCCGAACAACCGCCCGATGAGCCAGCCAAGTCCGGCTCCCGCAACCACCTCCCAAACTACGCTGTGCAGGAGCCAGTGCTGTAGCCACGGCTTTCCGCTCTGCTCGGATACAGCGAGCGCGATCGCCAAGTTGACGAAAGGAAAGGCAAGGCCGTCATTGAACCCGGCTTCGGACGTCAACCCAAAACGGACCTCGTCCTCCTGTCCGGTTCTAGGAGGGCCGACTTGCACATCGGCTGCGAGGACCGGATCCGTGGGGGCAAGGCTCGCTGCCAGGAGCAAGGCCGCAGTCCATCCCAATCCAATTCCGAGACCGCCGACGAGCGTTATCGCCCCGATGCTGAGTGGCATGGCTACGATGAGCAGTCGCCAAGTGACGCTCCATCTGTGCCACACGAAGGGCCGGTCGAGCTTGAGACCCGCTCCCATGAGAGCAATGATGACGACAAATTCTGTGAGCCGCTCGGTGATGAATGGGTAGGCTTGCGGAAGCGGGCGCATCGCGACGTCGGAAAGAGAGAAAATACCCGCCCCGATCGCAATACAGATCATCGGCAGCGAGAGTGGCAGGCGCTTTAAGGCGAGCGGCAGCCATGCAACCAGGGCGATCAATATTCCAGCGCCCGTAAGCCACAGGATGTAGGGCTCTGGTCCGGCGAGACCGAGCGACGTCAACGGTCAAATCTGCGGTGAAGCGGCATAGTAGCTCGACACGCGATCGGCATAGGCCTGGTCAAAGTCGGGAGCGTTGTTCGCCCAGCTTGGACCGCCTTCGAGAAGTCGGCGGTCGATCGTGAGGACGTAATCATCCTCTGCTATGCCATAGGCGATGGTTTCGAAAGGCACTGGATAATAGCTCTTGTTGAGACCGAGAAACCCTCCCAGGCTGAGCACCGCGTAAATCGCCTGTCCGCTTTGCTTATTCACTAAGAGCGATTTTACGTGACCAAGCTTGTCGCCGTCGCGTGATCGGACGATCAATCCCGTGACCTCAGCTTCGGCGAGAAGCGCCTCATTCTTGAGTATGTTGCTCATTAGGGCCGCTCCCCGATTCAGATTTCGACAAGTTGCCCGAGCCAGTCACCGCGTCCAGCTCGGGCCAGAAGCATCAGTCGCCCATCGAATGCTTGAGGGCGCTCATCTCGTCGTGACCGGCCTTCACTGACTGCCAAGCTTGCTCGGCGGCATCGCGTGCGGCCGGCGAGAGTTCGGCTTCGGCCAAGGCCGTCTCGAACTTGCTCTTGAGGTAGTCCTCCCCACGCTCAATTTCCGAGACGATCGCCTTGTCGTCGCGACTCATGACCGTCTCCTTCAAGCTCTGGAACGCACGATGCGCGCCTCCAAGCAAAGTGCCGTCATCTTCCGGTTTTCCGCCTGCGGTGGCCACCGCGGCCTGTAGCTTGGTGACAGCGGACTGCCGTTCGCGCGCACGCGCGTTGAACTTGTCGGCAAGCGCCTGGTTGTCGATGTCGCCTGCTGACTTCTGATAACCGTCGATGCTGTCGACGAGAGTAGCGATCAGGGTGTTGAGGACGCTCACGTCCTTGCTGTGTGCCGTCATGGGAAAATTCCTTGTATGGGGAGCAGCTTGAACGCCGGGCGTCAGGCCCCGTTCCGCGGTCTCGCGGGGAAACGCGACGAGCAGTGAACCGAGCGAGAAACGCTCAGGCGGGCTTGAGGCGATGCCGGCGGGCTAGCGCGAGCAGCCGAGGCTGGCTGGCCCAAGTGGCGACTGCGAAAGAGCTGAGGCAGAGCGCGACGCCCGCTACACTGCTCGCAAGGCGCAAAAACGCTGAGATACCCGCTGCAGTCGCTTTGCCGCGATGGGCGTATTGCCTAGCAATGCCATCGATCTATTCCGTCGCGAGGGTCGTATCGTCTCGACCAGACGCAGTCTTTATCGGTCGAGTCGGCTTAAGCAGTCCGGCGGCCTGAAGCACAATCCAAGTCCGGGTGCCTCTGATCGGCGCGACAAGAGAGCTTGGCACTTGTTAGATCGACCGCGCCTCGAATAGGCGTCTGGCATCGATCACAGCGACAAGCTGATCGCGTAAAAGACGGCCAGTCAGCTGATCTGATGCTCTGAGATAACCTTCTCCTCGGAGCTGACGCTCGATGTCATTCAAGTCTTTGCAGCTCCCTTCGATCGCGAGCTCATAGGCTCGACCTACTGGGTCTTGGTGCATATCGATTGTGGCTGCTCCGCGATGTCCCCTGCGAAATGGTTCGCAGGTCGCAGAGTGAACGGACGCGGGGTCGCTAAGGTTGCTTACGACACCGTGCAGGCGTTCGACCCGCCTTGTCCTCACCGAAGATAAGCATGCATCCAAATCGGTCGGATCGAACGGCGGCGAGCCCAAACCCATATCGCCGTGCGATACGGGCTTCGAGCTACCTGTTATCCGAGGCCGCGGCGATCAGCGTCGCATGGAGCGTTTAAATTACCAGTCGCAGCGCCGGGACCATCCCGGCGACGACGATGCCGAACGCCCTGATCATCACGCCGGCAATGGATAGCGCGTAGGCAAGGGGGCATCGTCCTCGCCGGCAGACCGCGGCAGAGTCGGGCGGCCGAGCCGCCGCCGAACCGCGATCTGGCGCAAAGCCATCAAACCAAGGAAGGCGAGGCAGAGCGCCAGGCCGGCGGCCGACACATGGCCGGGCATCAGTTCCCGCGCGCCTCCTTGAGATCCATGGCGGCAGCGGCCACCGCCATGTGCAGCTCAAGATCGTGAATGTCCGTGCTCATCCCTCTCAACCTGCTGCCACATGCCCGGCTCCTTGGACCTTGATCCGCAAGCATTGGCGGCATTGGCAGGCCGGCGAGACAAATACCGCCCTGACTTGAACTCCTTCGTCCGCGGGGCGTTTGACCGGGCATGAAGGCGGAAAACTCGAAGGTCCTGATCATCGCCCTGGCGGCGAACGTCGGGATCGCGGTCGCCAAGTTCGTCGCTGCCGGCATCACCGGCTCGTCGGCCATGCTGACTGAAGGTGTGCACAGCCTCGTCGATAGCACCAACCAAGTTCTTCTCATGTACGGGCAGAAACGTGCGGCCAAGCCCGCCGACGCGGCGCATCCCGCAGGCTACGGCCGCGAGCTCTACTTCTGGAGCTTCGTCGTCGCTTTGCTCGTTTTTGCCCTGGGCGCCGGCGTTTCGGTTTACGAGGGCATCGTCCACTTGGTCGAGCCCGAACCGGCTGTCGCGCCGCTGGTCGCCTACGGCGTCCTCGCGATCGCGTTCGTGCTCGAAGGCGGCTCGACCGTAGCGGCCTTCAAGGAATTCAATGGCGCGCGGCGAGGCAAGTCCTGGTGGCAGGCGCTGACATCGACCAAGGACGCGACGACTGTCATCGTGTTGCTCGAGAACGGCGCCGCGATGGTCGGGATCGTCGTTGCAGCCATCGGTCTGGCGATCTCGCAGCTGACGGGCGATCCTCGCTTTGATGGGATCGCGTCGATCCTCATCGGTCTTCTGCTCGGCTTCGTCGCGATATTCCTCGCACGGGAAGCCAAGGGCCTGTTGATCGGCGAAGCCGCTGACCCCGAGCTAATTGCGGGAATTCGCCGGACCATAGTGCGCAGCGGTGTGATGGGAATCGGCGAGATTATGACGATACACAATTCTCCGAGCCAGATTGTCGCGGCCATTAACGTCGATTTCGACAATCGCCTGACGGCAAGCGATGTCGAGCGAATGATTGACCAGATGGAAAAGGATATCCAGGCGGAGTTTCCAAGCGTTTATCGGCTATACGTCCGTCCACACGAAGACGCGGGCAGCAAATTCGGATCGGACCGTGGTCTGCACCAAATTCCAACACCTGCGCGCTGATCGACCGCGCAGCTCAGCGTTCGGCGCGTCGCCCTGACCTGCCCGACACTTGCCGCTCCGCAGATGATCCTCGAAAGTCGACGTTTTCCATCGATCTTGCGCGGGCACGCCTGTTGTCTGGCTGGCGACATCGGTTAAGCGCGCGGCATGACCGCCTCCGATCTCGAACATCTGATTATCGCCCGCCTTGTTCGGGAGAGGGGCGGCACCTCGCAAACATGGCAGCGGGCGCTTGGCAAGGTGATCGTGCGCGACACGCAGACACATGCCCACTGCAACTGGGATGTCAGACTAAGCGGCACCGATGGGCAACGCGCCGCGATCGAGCGGCTGCTCGACGATGTTCGACTTGAACATTCGATTGTGACGGCCGGATGAGGACAAGGGTCTGGATCGCCGACATTTCTGCCGTTCCCGGGCCAGACCGGCAATCTTCGAAGCACCCAACTTTCATGAGGCTGATGGCCATACCTTCATGAACGTCTGAGCTGCCTCACTGCCCCATGTGTTGGCCAGAACGGCTCTCAACGACGCTGAACGCTAATCCATCCAAAGGCCGTGCGCTCGGTGCCAGTCCTCTAGTGTGATGTCCGGGTATTCTGCGAAACGCTGGTCGTTTGGGCCGATGTCTGGCTCGACCCACGACGCCTTTGACGAGAGCATCATGTGGACGAGCGACGGGGCCTTTGGAAGTTCGTTTTCAATGGCCGAGGCGAATGGATGAAAGAGCTCGGGATACTCCGGGCTGAAGACCCACAGCGCGCTAGCGCATCCACTGCAGAAATGCCGCTCCCCCGTGCTGACGCGGCATTGACCTTTGCTGTTGTCCAGCTCGGCGTGGAATACGGACGTCTTGCCCTCGATCCTGAGGCTAGTTTTGTCGGCATGAAGATTGATTGCGTATCCGCCTCCACCCGCAGTCTTGCGACATATCGAACAATAGCATCGCATGAACGGAACTGGTGCGTGGCTGTCGGCGGAAAAGCCAATCTTGCCGCAGCGGCACGATCCTTTGAGCTTCAGAGGCATGGCTGGCTCCCTTCTGCCGGGAAACCGCTGACCTGCGCGCGGGTTCCGCCGACATAGCAGTCATGCGCGAGCCGATGGGCATCCGCGAGGCCTCTCTTCCATGCGTCCGAGGCAATCCTGCATGGTGACCGCCGCCAGCTAAAAGTCCGATACGCAGCTAATGCGCGAGGGGGAGTCAGGCCTGCTCGGCGCGGGATGTCGGTTGGACAAGTCTGGATGCATGGCCGCTGATGGCTAAAAGGAGCGAAGCAGCTTGCGTTTAATCGCGTCGATGGCTTCGCCAGCCATCTCGCATTGATCTTCAAGGTTGAAATCGTCCGCAAGAATGCAGGAGATTTCCAGATCTCGATTGGGGGACATAAAGAAACGGATGACGACCGCATCCCAGGCGGCCACACATTCCACGAGGTCCACGTTCCAAACGCGGACCAGTTTTGCACTTGGCACCGTTTCAATATGTCCGAAACGGATTGGTCTGTCGCCATCGCATAAGGGAAACCCTTAGACCTTGGTCGCGTGGGTAACGATTCATTCTCGTGCGGATGTCTCCGACATTGCGGACGGTGGCTCCAGAATAGGCGCGGCCTGAAAGCGGCAGTCGTTCACTGAATGGGCGATGGCTCAAGTTCGATGCGTTCGCGAGCATGGGCCCGCTGACCGTTCCGGGTGAGACGATGGCCTTCCAGGCCTCGATCGAAGACGGCGACGGTTGCCGCAAGTGCCGGCGAGAGAACCTTCTGCGCCGCCCGCGCTAGAGCGCTTTGATGCTCGCGCCCGATCATCCCGATTTCATCCAACCGTTCGCTCCGGCAATCGACAGCGGGGTTGCTCCAGGCGCCTTCGCCGGTCCCCATCATGCTCGGCTCGAAAACGTCATGGGTGTGATCGGAGATTGGTCTCGACGAGCAGACCTTTGATGCGCACGCCGAAGAGCAGCTGGAGGACCGGTATCGCAAGCATGGTCTCTGGATCGACTAGCCTCTGCGCGCGTCCGCTGGGTCAGTCTGCTTCTCCAGTCCTCGTTGCTCATTCCCGAGCGTTACAAAGGCCGTAAGGCCCGCGGCGAGCGCGAACACCGCCGAAACAAGCGCTGCCGCCTGGAAAGCGCCGACGAGCTGCGCACCAGCTTGCGAGATCACGGCCCCGGCGAGCGCCGTGGCAATAAGCCCGCCGGTGCGCGAGATGGCGCTGTTGAAGCCCGAAGCCGTCCCGCTATGTCGCTCGTCGACAGATGCGAGCACCGCCGTGGTCAGCGGAGCCACGGCGCCCGCCATGCCGAGCGCCACGACCGCCATGCCTGGCAGCACGCTCGTCCAATAACTCGCTTGCGGATCGGCGCGCATGAGAAGCGCGAAACCCACCCCGGTCACGATCGGGCCGATCGTCAGGGGCCATTTAGGCCCGATCGTCCCGGTCAGGCGTCCCGTCAGCCGCGAGGTGACGCCGATGACGATCGAGAACGGCAGCAGCGCGAGGCCTGCCTCGGTCGGGGTGTAACCGCCGCCCACGATCAGCAGATAGGGCAAGAGCATCAACAGGCCGCCGAGCGCGCCATACAGCAGGAACGTCAGCACCGTGAGCCCGACGAAGGCCTTCGAGGCGAACAGCGCCAGTGGCATCATCGCCCGATCGCGCAAATGCCTCTCATTGAGCACGAACAGGACGAGGAGCGCGACGCCGGCTGCGATCGTAGTCCCGACCAATGCCGAGATCTCGTGCCGGGTCGACCAGGATGTGAGCGCCCAGGTCAGCAGACCGAGCCCACCGGTCGCGAGCGCGGCGCCGCGCCAGTCGAGCGTGCCTTCGCTGCGTTCGGTTTCGGCGACGTAGCGCAGGAAGATGAAGATCGCTCCCAGGGCGACGGGTACGTTCAGATAGAAGATACTGCGCCAGCCGACCGTATCGATCAGCCAGCCGCCGAACGGTGGTCCGACCGCGCTCGCGATCGCGCCGGCCGCGGCCCAGGTGCCGACCGCGCGGCCGCGCGCCTCGCCTGCGAAGGCGCTGCCGAGAATGCCTAGACTGTTGGGCAGCAGCAGCGCGGCGCCGATGCCCTGCAATCCGCGAGAGGCGAGCAGGGCCGCGAGCGAAGACGCCAGCGCGCAGCCGATCGACGCGAGGGTGAACAGTGCGACCCCGACGATCAGAACCCGTCGCCGTCCGTAGTGGTCGCCGAGCGCTCCGCCGATGAGAAGCAGCGCAGATAAGGGCAGCAGATAAGCGTTGATCGCCCAGGGCAGGTCGCTGGCGCTGCCGCCCAGGTCTTTGCCTATCGCAGGCAGCGCGACGTTGGTGACCGAGCCGTCGATGAAGGCGAGACTCGAGGCGAGCATGGTCGCCGCGATGGTCCAGTTCGGATTGGCGGTCGTGCGCCCGACCGCCGATCGCGCCACGCCCGCATCGCAGGATTGGGACAGAGGCGTGGTCACCGCTCACCTCCCTTGCTCGGCAGCACCATGAGGCTCATTGCCGCCTCGGTTGCGACCCTAAACGCACGAACCGGTGAATGCGATGGTCGCCGCGCGTGGACGCAAATGCTTTCGTGCAGAAACGGTCGCCCCACCACGATCGGGCAAAGAGGCGACCGAGCTTCGCCCAATCAGAGCGCTTTTGCCATGTTGAGGTGGGCGGTGACGGTCGGCACCATCCCGCCCGCGAAGCTCTTGAGCGAGGCAGCCTCGCCGCTCGCGGCGTAGGCCTTGAGCGCGTCGAGCGTCATCTGATGGGCGTCGACCTGAGCGGCCGCATAGGCCTTGTCGAAGTCGGCGCCCGACTTGCCTTGCAAATCGGCCAGCGTCTGCTGCTGCATCGCGGTCATGCTCGGCATCGGCGTGATGGCGGGCGAAGCGGCAGACGCGGCGATCTTGAGCTTGGCGGTGGATTCCGTGTGGGCCTTGATCATCTGTTCGGCGAAGGTCTTGACCTTGGCCGCGCCGGCCTGGGTCGCCGCAAGCTTGGACGTTTCGATCTCGAACATGTCACTCGTCGCCGCAGCGTCGGCGAAAGCCTGCGCCGGGCTTGCAGCGGGCGTTGCGGTTGCGCCGGCCATCGGGTCGCTCGCGGCTACGTCGGGCGCAACGTCGGTGGCGACGGTCGGGGTCTCGTCCTTCTTGCTGCAGCCACCAAGCGCGATTGCCGCAAGCGATGCGGCCAGTATCAGGGTGTTCTTCATGTCCTCGAGGCTCCTCTCGCCGCGGTGCCCGCGGCTGTCTCGACCTCAACGAGCGGCAGCCCCCACACGTTCCGCGACCTTTCGCGGCGCTCGTGCGTTCGGTCTGTGACACAGCAACCTCGGGAGCGCGCGCATGAGCATCTTCGGCAATATTCTCAACAAGATCTTCCATCACGATAGCGCCAAGGCTGCCCCACCGAGCGCGGCGCCAGCGAGCCCGGTACCCGCGCCGAGCGCAGCATCGCCAGCAACCACACCAGCTGCAACGCCGCCTGTCGATACAGCACCGGCGCCTACGCCGGTCGATGTCGGCGCCGTGCTCGAAGCCATGGCCACGATGAAAGGCGATCACGGCGGCAACTACAAGTCGTCGATTGTCGACTTGCTGAAACTGCTCGATCTCGATCCTAGCCTGACGGCGCGCAAGGAACTGGGCGACGAGCTCGGAGTCGCTGCCGGCGCCGACGGCAGCGCCGAGCAGAACATCGCGCTGCACCGCGCGGTTATGGAAAAACTTGCCGACAACGGCGGCGTGGTGCCCGACAGTCTCAGGCCGTGATGTCGGCGCTCGCCA
>NZ_JBBHJZ010000008.1:0-96756 GCF_037482895.1 Novosphingobium anseongense
AGTCGTTAAATTGCGATTAGCCGAGTCAGACGTGCGACGCAACGAGTGTTTCAGAGCACCGTTCCAATCTGAAACACCTGATGTTGCTGTAATGCGCCCTAAAGCAAAGCAAAGAACCCGGCTCGTCTTTCAATGTTAAAATAATTGGTTAAAATAAATAACCTAATACTCTCAGAAAATCGGGCGTTTTATTTAAGGCCACGTTGGGGTCGAGAGGCAACTATACTGTAGGAACGACTAAGAATGGGTCGCGCGATATAGGTCGCAGGGAGACGGAGCACTGTCTTTCGGGCCTTGCCAAGTCGGACTTTGTGCTTGATACCTATCGCGCGGACGGTGCAAAGAAGCGCCGGAGCCGTTTTCATAGGCGCGCGCAGTCCGCAAAGAACTGCGCCGCGACGCCCGCTGGTATGCGCGTCGCGCTTGGTGGCAACCGCCATGAAAATCGTCCGAAACAACTGTAATTCGCGAGAAATCGGCCGAACCCGGTCGGCCAATCGGACGGTGCTATGCCTTATAAATTGGTGAACGCCGCGCGAATCTACACAATAGCGCTTTGGCACGAGGGCGCGATTACTCGAGTGCGGAATGGCCCGTGAGCGCGATTACGCGGGTCTTCGCCGATCAGGCCCATTCGCCCGAGTCGCATTCTCCCCCGGAACGCAAGCTGGCAGAACTACCTAATCCCGAATAACCTTTTACCGACCTTCAGGCCGCGTCGAGCGCACCGCGATCGATCGCGATCTGCAGGCCCTGGCTCGGCGATCCGGCCGCGTGCCGGCCGGCAAGATAGCCGTGAGTCATGCCGCGCGCGTTCGAGACGCCGCTCTGCATCGTCGCGCCGGTATCCATGCGCGCCACCGAATTGCCCGCGACGTAGAGCCCGGGAATCGGCTGGTCGTCCCAGCCGATCGCGCGGCAGTGGTGATCGGCGAGCAGCCCCGCTGCGGCAATGGCGCTGCCGCCGAAGCGGTGGAGCGGCACCGCGTAGAACGGCCCTTTCTCCAGGGTGCCGAAATTGGGATGCGGCTTGTTGTAGGGATCGCCGCACATCCAGGCGCTCCAGACATGGGTGCCGCGACCGAAATCGGGATCCTCGCCCTTCTCCGCGTAGTGATTGAACCGCGCGACCGTCGCGGCGAGACCCTCGGCGTCGATGCCGGTCTTGGCCGCGAGTTCGGCCAGTGTATCGGCCTTGATCGCCATGCCCTCGGGAATCTCCTGCCCCGGCATGACGCTGGCGAACGGATATTTCTCGCGCTGCTGGCTGTCGAGCACCGCCCAGCACGGCATGTTGGGATGGGTCTGGGTGCCGCCGTGGATCGTATCGACCGCATAGAGGATGTCGCGATAGAACGCCTCGTTGCCGAAGCGCTTGCCCGCGCGGTTGACGACGATGACGTGCGGCAACCCGATCGGCTGCAGCGCGGAACGCCAGAGCGGCTTGCCCTCCTCGTCTTCCTCGCCGACGACGTGGAAGCCGAGCGCGGTGATGTCTGGCACGCGCGCGACCCGGCCGCCGAACGGCCCGGCCATGCGGAAATGCGCGCCGTCGACGGTCGAGAAGACCATCGATTCAAGATCGAGCGACGAACCCACGGTCTTGTTGAAGGCCTGGTTGCGCTCATAGGAGCTGACCGCGATCACCACGCCCTTGTTGGCCTTGACGTATATGTTCTTGCCATCCTCGATCGCATGGACGCCGACGACCCGCTCGCCGTCGCCGATCAGGCCGACGACGTTGATCCCGGTTCTCATCGGAATGTCGCGGTCGAGCACGCCCTTGACGAAATAGGCGACGAGGCCGGCGCCGAGGCAGCGGACGTCCTGGGTCAGCCGCTCGGCCATCAGCTCGTAGTCCCACTTCATCATGTTGGCCGCTCCGCCGCGCGAGAACATGTCGTGATGAGTCATCGCATAGGGCACCAGCGGCGAAATCCGCGTCCTGGGCTGCCATTCGCCGAGGCTCGCCGCCTCGAAGGGCAGGCATTCGAGCAGGCGGCCTTCGCGGACAGCATCGTTCGACGTGCCGTAGTAGTAGTCGGGACAGCCGCGGATCGCTTCCATCCTGAGGCCGATCGTGTCCTCAAAATATTTGAGCGCGACCGGCGCGTTGGTGACCAGGTTGAGCATGGCCACGTCGTCGCCGTACCCCATCGCCAGGCGCTTGAGGTAGCGGAAGCCGCTGTCCGCTGAATCCTCGACGCCTAGCGCCTCCTCGTGATGGTTCCCCGCGATCCAGACCTCACCCAGCGACAGCGCGGTGACGCCGCCGACCTTGTCCGCGCGCTCAACCACTATAGCGCTGCTGCCATGGTCATGTGCGGTGATCGCGGCGGAAAGACCGCCGATGCCCGAGCCGATCGCGACGACGTCGGCCTCGAGGTCCCACTGCGCCGGTAGGTTGCTGATCATCGCCGCTCTCCCAACGTCCGGTTATGATACCGTGACGACTATTTGTTGCTAGAGCCTGTGGCTCCGGCCCGTCAAGCCCGTCACCATTCGGCGCGGCCCGCCAGCAAGGTGCGAACGGCACTGGCGACCCAGCGCTGGCGATCGCGCGCCGTGACATGGCGGTTGGTCAACAGCACGTCGACATACCAGCCGCGCAGCATGAAGATGAAAGCTGCGGCCACCACCTGAGGATCGCGGCAGGCTATACCTTCGGCATCGGCGCAGGTGCGAATGAAGGTCGAAACGTCTTCGATGCCGAGTTGCGTCCGCTCGGCCGCGGCCTGGCCCAGCTCGGGAAAGCGGCCCGATTCGCTGTAGATCAGCCGATTGACGTGAAGCAGGTCGCCCTCGAGGCTGATCTCGAGCGTGCGATTGCCATAGGCTTCGAGCCCCGAGGCGAGATCGAGCCGCCCTTTGGGCGAACGTAGCGCCGTCACGGCCGAGAACCGCTCGATCTGCCGCCGGCAAATCGCCGCAAACAGATCGGCCTTCGACGGATAGCGCGTGTAGAGCGTGGTCTTCGAAATGCCGGCGATCTTGACGATCCGTGTCAGCGAGGTGCCGCCATAGCCTTCGGCGAGGAACTCGCGCAGCGCCACGTCGAGCAGAAGGGCATCGATCTGGGCCACGTCGTCGAGCTTGGGGCGTCCGCGAGGTCGCCGCGGCACCTCGAGGGCATCGTCTTGGACAAGCAGCTTCATGGTGCCCAGCATATCAGCAGTTCGCCGCTTGCCCAGCTAGCAATGGTAGGAGCCCTTCCATTCACGGGACGGCTGGGCCGGGGATCGTGGGGCCGATGGCGCCTGACGGCTACTTGTACATGCCCTCGCGCAGGTTGATGCCGTGCTCGATCCAGACCTTGAGCGCGGCCAGCATCTGCGACCAGCCCATGCAATTGCCGTAGGACGAACCCAGCGCCGCCTCGTTCTGGCGCCAGCCTTCCTCAGTGATCGAAACCAAGGTGCGCGTGTCGTCGTCGAGCGGGGTGAATTCCATCGTCACCGTGGTCTGGTAGCCGGGCTGTGCCTCGCCTTCGTTGGCCTCCCACTTCAGCACGATCTTCCGGTCGGAAACGACCTCGATCACCTCGACGGGAAAGCGGCCGGGAAAGTCGTGGAAGTCCCAGGTCACCGTGCTGCCCGTTTCGAGCCGACCCTCGGCCCCGCCCGTGGTGAAATAGCCCGATAGCTGGGCGGGATCGACCACGGCCTCGAACACGTCGTGGCTGGGGCGCGACACATGCGCGAAGACCTTGAACTTGAGCTCCATGGCGAAGGCCCTTCCTTGCGATTCCATCCAATATGTTATATATTAATAACATGTCCCCGTCCGAACGCCAAGACGCGGTGTTCCGCGCGCTCGCCTCGCCCCTGCGCCGCGCCTTGCTCGATCATCTGCGCGACACGCCGCAGACCACGGGCGCACTCTGCACGCTGTTTCCCGAACTCGACCGCTGCTCTGTCATGCAGCATCTGAAAGTGCTGGAAGCCGCCGATCTCGTCATCGCCGAAAGACGCGGGCGCGAGCGTTGGAACCACCTGAACCCGCTGCCGATCCACGATATCCACGAGCGCTGGATCGGTCCGCACGCAGCGCGCGCGGTCGAGAAGCTGGCGGGATTGAAGCGCGCGCTGGAAAAGCCCGCGAAGATAAAGACCGAAAGCGCTTAGCCGAACAGCCAGTGACCGAGCAGGCGGTCGAACGGGAAGGTGAAGACCCCGGCGACCAGCAGCGCGCCGATCACCAGGCCGCGCACGACGCGGCGGTGGCGGGCGACGCGGTGTCCGCGCGCCGCGCGCCAGGAGATCGGCACCATGATCACCACGAAGATCGACAGCAGGTGGATCGGGCTGAAGTGGCCGTTGCGGGTGATCCCGAACGACGAGACCGCCGCGCAGAACATGGCCAGGAACCAGATCGTCCCGAGCGTGCGGTGCAGCCCGTCGCCGCGCGGGCGGAGCAGCATCAGCGGGGTCAGCGCCAGGGCGACGAGGATCAGGCCAAGATGGCCCCAGACCAGCGCCGGAACCTGACCCCAGTCGCCCTGCCCGCGCACGAGCGCGGTCAGCACGGTCGCGAGCAGGGCCAGCGACAGGAAGGCCAGAGCCTTTTCGAGACGGTCGGGAGCGGTGCTGCCCTGGGCGGGCGAGACGGGGGTCGCGGTGGTAGCCATGCGGGCCGCAGCTCTAGGATGCGGCTGGCATCGAGGCAAGCCGGCCTAGTCGCTCAGCCGGCGCTCCAGCGCGGCGAGATCGGCCTGGGTGTTGATGTTCGCCGGATCGGCAACACCAGTCACCGCGCGCGCACCGATCGCCGCGGTCAGCCGCTTCAGCGAATGCGAGCCCTCCGCATGGAGGATATCCTCGACCGTGCCGACGATGGTGGAGGGCCAGAGCCCGATGATCGGCTGCGCGGCGACGAAGGCCGGTGCGGGCGTGAGCAGTTCGAGCAGATTCTCGGGCAGGTCGAGCGAATCGACGCCGCAGGTCAGCAGGAATTCGTAGCCTTCGTCGCGCGCGTGGTGGAGCGCCGCGGCGATGCCGCCGAGCGGTCCCATGCCGGCGCGCGGCCAGTCGGGCAGGGTCGGCGCCGGCGCGGTCTCGCGACCGACGACGATGACGTGCTCGCACCAGCCCGACAGCGTGTCGACGGCATGGGCCAGCAGCGTGTGGCCACGAAATTCGGCGAGCGCCTTGTCACTCCCGAAGCGCGAGGATTGGCCACCCGCCAGAACGGCTCCCAGGATCATGCCAACTCCTCCCAAACGCATGGTTTTCGAACAGATAGTGCGGCCTGATGTTCCCGCACGCAAGCTCAGCCGCGATGCAGGTGCCCCGCATGCCAGGCGACGTGCTCGGCCATGAAGCTGGAGATGAAATAGTACGAATGATCGTAGCCGGGCTGCATGCGGATCGCCGCCTCGATCCCCGCCTTGGCACAGGCCCCGACCAGCAGCTGCGTCTTCAGCTGTTCGGCGAGGAAGCCGTCGGCCTCGCCCTGGTCGACCAGCAGGTTGGGCAGGCGCGCGCCGTCGGCGATCAGTGCGCAGGCATCGTACTCGCGCCAGGCCGCGCGATCGGGACCGAGATAGCCGCCGAGCGCCTTGTCGCCCCAGGGGCAGTTGAGCGGACTGACGATCGGCGCGAAGGCGCTGACCGAACGGAACCGCCCGGGATTGCGCAAGGCGATCGTCAGCGCGCCGTGGCCGCCCATCGAATGGCCGGTGATCCCCTGCCGCGCCATGTCGGCGGGGAATATGGTCGCGATGAGTTCGGGCAGTTCGCTCTCGACATAGGAGCGCATGCGGTAGTTACGGGCCCAAGGCTCCTGCGTGGCGTCGACGTAGAAGCCGGCGCCGAGGCCGAAGTCATAGGCCTTGTCGGCATCGTCCGGCACATCGTCGCCGCGCGGGCTGGTGTCGGGCGCCACGAGGATCACCCCGGCTTCGGCGCAGGCCGCGCGGAACTCGCCCTTCTCGGTGACATTGGCGTGGGTGCAGGTCAGGCCCGAGAGGTACCACAGCACGGGCAGCTTCGTTCCCTCCGGACGGTCGGGAACGAAGACCGAGAAGGTCATCTCGGTCCCGGTCGCGGCCGAAGGGTGGCCATAGACACCCTGGGTGCCGCCGTGGCTTTTCGTCTCTGATACGACTTGGACCGGGACCTGCTCCATCAGAACACCACCACCGAGCGGATCGATTCGCCCGCATGCATCAGGTCGAAGCCCTTGTTGATCTCCTCGAGCGTGAGCACGTGGGTGATCATCGGGTCGATCTCGATCTTGCCGTTCATGTACCAGTCGACGATCTTGGGCACGTCGGTGCGGCCCTTGGCGCCGCCGAAGGCCGAGCCCTGCCAGACGCGGCCGGTGACGAGCTGGAACGGGCGGGTGGAGATCTCCTTGCCCGCCTCGGCCACGCCGATCACGGTCGAGACGCCCCAGCCGCGGTGGCAGGCCTCGAGCGCCTGGCGCATGACTTCGGTGTTGCCCGTGCAGTCGAAGGTATAGTCGGCTCCGCCGTCGGTCAGCGCGACGAGATCGGCGACCACTTCGGCGGTACTCTTGCCCGTCGGATTGTAGAAGTGGGTCATGCCGAAGCGGCGGCCCCATTCCTCCCGCGCCGGATTGATGTCGACGCCGATGATCTTGTCGGCGCCGACCATGCGCGCGCCCTGCAGGACGTTGAGGCCGATGCCGCCGAGGCCGAAGACCACGACATTGGCGCCCGGCTCGACCTTGGCGGTCTTGACCACGGCGCCGACGCCGGTGGTGACGCCGCAGCCGATGTAGCACGACTTGTCGAACGGCGCGTCCTCGCGGATCTTGGCGACCGCGATCTCGGGCAGGACGGTGAAGTTCGAGAAGGTGCTGCAGCCCATATAGTGGAAGATCGTCTGGCCCTTGTACGAGAACCGCGAGGTGCCGTCGGGCATCAGCCCCTGGCCCTGGGTCGCGCGGATCGCGGTGCAGAGGTTGGTCTTGCCCGAGAGGCACGACTTACACTGGCGGCACTCGGGGGTGTAGAGCGGGATGACGTGGTCGCCGGGCTTGACCGAGGTCACCCCCGGCCCGACCTCGCGCACGATCCTCGCGCCTTCGTGGCCGAGCACCGAGGGGAAGATGCCCTCGGAATCGAAGCCGTCGAGCGTATAGGCGTCGGTGTGGCAGATGCCCGTCGTCATGATCTCGACCAGGACCTCGCCGGGCTTGGGACCTTCGAGGTCGAGCTCGACGATCTCGAGCGGGGTCTTCGGCGCGAAAGCGACGGCGGCGCGGGTCTTCATGGGGATCTCCTGAAAGCGGTCGCCCCGCTATAGCCCGCGGCCCGCACCCCTGAGCAATAGGCAATCTTGCCAAGTCATAAGCGATAGGCTCCTTTCACGCGATGAAAGCTCTCCGCGATCCCCAGAACCTGCTGTCCGAAGGGCTCGCCGCGATCCGCGCGCAGTTCCGCGTGCCCGACGACCTCCCGCCCCAGGTGCGCGCCGCCGCCGAGACCGCTGCGGCACGGACGCCGAGCCAGCACGCGGACTGGACCGATCGCGCCTTCGTCACGCTCGACCCCGCGACATCGACCGACCTCGACCAGGCCTTCACGATCGAGCGTGCGGGTGAAGACCTGCTGCTCCATTATGCGATCGCCGACGTCGCCTGGTTCGTCGCCGACGGCGATCCGCTCGACGTCGAGGCATGGAAGCGCGGCACCACGACCTACCTGCCCGACGGCAAGGCCAACCTCTATCCACCCGCGCTCAGCGAAAAGGCCGCGAGCCTGCTCCCGGGCGGCCCGCGCCCCGCCGTGGTGCTGACCACGCGCGTCGCCCCCGACGGTTCGGTCAAGCTCGAAGGCGTGGTCCGCGCCAGGATCGAGAGCCGTGCCAAGCTCGCCTACGAGACGGTGCGCGACGACGAGCTGCCCGCGGGCTTCGCCGAACTCGCCGCGCGGATCGCCGCGGCCGAGGAGCGTCGCGGCGCCGGCCGCGTCGATCCGCCCGAGCAGGAAGTCACGCGCGACGCCGGCGGCCATTTCACCCTGCGCCTGCGCCCGCAGCTTCCGGCCGAGGAGCGCAACGCCGCGCTGTCGCTGGCGACCAACCTCGCCGTCGCCGACGCGCTGCTCACCGCGCATACCGGCCTGTTCCGCGTCATGCCCGAGCCCGATGTCGGCGCGGAAACCCGGCTGCGCCGCACCGCGCTCGCCTTCCATCTCGACTGGCCCGAGGCGCTGTCGCTCACCGAATTCGAGAAGACGCTGCGCGCCGCCGTCCCGGCCGAGGCCGCCTTCATGCTGGCGATCCGCCGCGCGGGCCGCGGTGCGTCCTACGTGCCGTTCCGCGAGGGTGAGACGCCGTGGCACGCCGCCATGGCCGCAACCTATGCGCACTGCACCGCGCCGCTGCGCCGCCTGGCCGACCGCTACGTGCTCCAGGCCGTGCTCGCGGTGGCCAACGGCCAGCCCGTGCCCGAGGAAGTCCAGGCCGCCTTCGAGCGCCTGCCGGCGGCCATGGCCAAGGCCGAGAGTCGCGACGGCCAGATCGAACGCGCGGTGATCGACCTCGCCGAAGTCGCCCTCCTCGCGAACCACGAGGGCGAGCAGTTCCGCGCCGTCGTCACCGACCTGGCCGAGAGCGGCGCGCGGATCCAGCTGACCGACCTGCCGATCGTCGCGCGCGTCGCCGCTCCCGGCGTGATCCCCGGCGAGACGATCCGCGTCCGCCTGCGCGCCGCCGACCCGCTGCGCCGCCACCTCGACTTCGAGCGCGTGGCCTGATCCGTCCGAATCCCATTGCGCTGACAACCAGAGGTTGTTAGGTGCGCTCTCCCGCGATCGAGGCCCGATGGCGGAGTGGTGACGTAGCGGACTGCAAATCCGCGCACGCCGGTTCGATTCCGGCTCGGGCCTCCACATTCCGCAAATCGCGCAATAGCCACCCGCAAGGGTGCAGCTCCACTCCCGGCAAAGTTTGAACAACCCTTTGCCCGCCCCCGCTGGACGCCCCGCCCCGCGTTTCGCTACCGGCCTCGCATGGGTATCATCGCGACCATCATGAACACGGCCACGGGCCGTCCGATCCAGAAGATGAGCTTCGGGCGCATGCCCAAGCCGTGGATTTCCTTCAATCTCGAGACCGGCGAACTGGTCACGGCCGAGCGAATCGACGTGGGCAAGCCCGCGCCGGGCAAGTTCGTCGCGCCGGTCGACATCTGGGTCACGCTCAAGCCCAAGGACTAAACCTCGAAGTGGACACGCCCGATCTCGCCATCCGCATGCGCCGCGCCGCGTTCAACCGCGCGCTGGCCGATGCCGATCTCGCGGCGATCGGGCCGCTGCTCGCGCGCGACGTCGTGCTCGTCGCGGGGACCGACAGCGCGGTGATTTCGGGGCGGCAGGCGCAGCTCAAGTCGTGGAAGCACGAATTCGCCGCGCCCGACCGCACGATCTACACGCGCACGCCCGAGCGGATCGAGGCCTCGGCGGTCGCGCCGCTCGCCTTCGAGCATGGGCAATGGCGCGGCGTCAGCCTCTCCGGGCGCGAACTCGCGTCGGGCAGCTACAGCGCCAAGTGGCGCCGGCTCGACGCCGACTGGGTGCTCGAGGCCGAGATCTTCCTAACGCTCGCCTGAAACGGCGAAGGCTGCCCGCTCAATCCTCGAGTTCGCGCATGCGCAGCCGTGCCAGGGCGGCGGGGGCCGAGGCCGGGTCGCTGCGCGCCTGTTCGGCGAGACTCCGGCGGCGGCCTTCCCGGCGGCGCAGCTCGCGCCGATCCTCGACGTCGAGCGTGAACCATGCCGCCCACGACTGCCGCACGGGCGAGGCCAGGCGGCTCGCGGCGACGATCATGTCTTCGGCGACGGCCTGGAGATCGACCCGGCCGTGGATCACCACGTCGGTCATGCCCGCGGCGGCATCGACCAGCCCGCGCGACTGGCGCCGCGCGATCGAGGCCGCGAGCGTGCGGGCCATACGGTCTGATCGCATGTTCGGGAGTCAGCGCCAGGTGCTGAGCAGGCCGAGGCCGATGGCCAGGGCCAGAACCGCGAGCGGGGGCAGCCATTTCCACTGCCACCAGCGCCGGCCACCACCACGCGGATCGCGCGGTGGCCGCGGCCCCCCGGTCTGAGCGCCGGTCTGGCCACGGAACTGGCCGCGATTCTTCGGCGGACGCTTGAACTTGTGCACGGTACCCATGGCGGGGCTTATCGTTCGCCGCCCGGCATCCGGCAAGGCCAGTCGCGCGCGGATCAGGTCAGAATTCGCTCCAGTCCTCGCTGATCGCGGTATTGCCCGCCGCCGCGCGCGGACGCGACGGCATAGGCTGGCGGATGAGCGCAAAGTTCGACTTCGTGGACTGGCTGGCCGGGGCCGCGGTGACCTGGCGCGCGCCGCCCGAAAGCGTGAAGCGGGCGACCAGGCTCGACAGCTCGCCCGCCTCGCTCGCGAGGCTGCGCGAAGCGGCGCTCGACTGCTCGACCATGGCGGCGTTGTGCTGGGTCATCTGGTCCATGTCGCGGACCGCGGCGTTGACCTGCGCGAGATTGACCGCCTGGGTCTGCGCGAGGCCGGCGATCGTCGTCGCGAGCTTGTCGACATCGCCGACGCGCGCGGCGATTGCCTCGAAGGCCGTGCCCGACTTGTCGACGAGCTGCGCGCCGAGGCTGACCTGTTCGACGCTGGTGTTGATCAGCGCCTTGATCGAATTGGCGGCATCGGCCGAGCGCTGCGCGAGCAGACGGACCTCGTTGGCGACGACCGCGAAGCCCTTGCCCGCCTCGCCCGCACGCGCGGCTTCGACACCGGCGTTGAGCGCGAGCAGGTTGGTCTGGAAGGCGATGCCGTCGATGACGTCGATGATCGTCGATATCTCGGCCGAGCTCTTCTGAATGCGGTCCATGGCCGCGACCGCCTGGCCGACGACCTGGCCGCCGGTGTGCGCTTCGCTGTTGGCTTCGCCCGCGACCTTGGTCATGTTCATCGCGCCGTCGGCCGCTTCGCGCACGCCGACCGTCAGCTTTTCCATGGCCGTCGCGGTTTCCTCGAGCGAGGCCGCCTGGCGTTCGGTGCGCTGGGCCAGGTCTTCGGAGGCCTGGCGGATTTCGCTCGACCCGGTGTTGATCCGCCCGGCGCCGTCGGCGACCGCGGTCAGCGCGCCGTCGATGCCTTCGCGCATCGCCTCGAAATCCCGCTCGATCTGCTTGTAGGCCTCGGGCAGGCCAGTCAGTTTGGCCGAGAAATTGCCATTGGCGACCTCGGCGAGCGCCTGGCCGAGTTGGTCGATCACCGCGAGACGCGATTGTTCCTCGGCTTTGAAATAGGCCGACAGCGCGATGTCCATGTCGACGAGCGCAACCTTGACCAGGGTGGCGACGGTGGCACCGGCGGTGCCGCCAATCAGGCCGCCGCAGATCTGTTTGATCACGCGCTCGAGCACGCTCGCATAGCCACCGATATACCAGGTTGGTTCCAGGCCGATACGCGCGTGGACCATGCCGATCTGTTCGGCATTCGCATGATATTCAGGGCCCATCCGCCCGGCGAACAGGCCGGCCCAGTGGGCGATCTGCTTGCTCTTGGCATGTTCGATCACATGATCGGACGTGAAGAAATGCGCGACTTCAGGCGTCTGCTTGATCTTCTTGTAGAGATCGTCGAGCGCCTTGGTAACGACCTTGTCGATCTGCTTGGCGAGCTTGGGAAATTTACCATAGTCTGCTTCGGAGATGCCGAAGAAGTCGAGTCTGGTAGACGCCGAATTAGCTTGGTTTACGCTGTTCATCACTTGCCACCTTCGCGACCGATTTGACCGGTTTCTACGAAGTCATGGTAAATCCCGGGGTAAGTTAACCCTTGACGTTTCTACTTACGACCAATGTCTAAGCCGGTTCGCGCTAACGCGCCATGGCAGCAAATTCACTCGCGATCCTCGCCGCGTAGGCGAACTGCAACACCGAGCGAACCTTGCCCGCCGCGTCGAATTCCCAGAAGTCGAACAGCATCGTCTCGAAGGATGGACGTCCGGCGATCGACACCATCACCTGCGCGAGAGCGCCGTATTTGCCGCGCCATGGAAACCCGGCGCATCGGTCCTATCTTGAGGGCGGGGCGAAATCGAAGGAGCCAAGATGCGTACCGAGTCCGAAGTCGCCGCCATGTCGTGCCCCGTATGCCGCGTCCCGCTCGCGATGAGCGAGCGTTCGGGGATCGAGATCGACTATTGCCCGCAATGCCGCGGGGTCTGGCTCGACCGCGGCGAACTCGACAAGATCATCGAGCGCAGCGCGCCAGAGCCGCAGGCTGCCGCCCCGGCGGCTGCGCCGCAACCGTCGGCACCGCTGCACCAGTCCGGCGGCAGCGATCCCTGGGCGCCGCGCGGATACGATCACGGCGGTTATGGGCATGGCAGTCACGGGCGAGACGATTACGGGAAGGGCCAGCACAAGCCCTACAAGAAGCGCAAGCACTGGCTGTCGGACCTGTTCGACGATTGATCCGCTAACTGCGACACCAAGCCCGCCGATGGCCGCGCCAGGGCTCGGCCAGGCCTTCGGCCGTGAGCATCGCACCCAGGCTCTCGCCGTCGCGCGTGGCGACGAGCAGGCGGCGGCCATAGGCGTCTTCGACGCGGTCGGCTTGCCGCAGGGTGAAGCCGCCGGCGTTGAGCAGGTCCGCCAGGCGCCGGGCCGCCTGCGCGCCGAGCCGCGCCTCGGCGTGACAGCGCGGTGCGGAGAGTTCGGGCGCGTTGATGTCCGCAAGGCGGATCTTGACCCCGCGATACCAGAGCGTGTCGCCGTCGACGACGCAGGTCACGCGCAGAGCGCCACGGCATGGCGCGAAATGCGCGGCCTCGCGGTCGCCCGAGGCGCCGGCCGGGGAGGCCGGACTGGTCGATGGCGCAGTCCCCACGAGGACCAGAGCGAGCGTTGCGATGGCGGCCTTCATGCCACCACCCTGCACCGCTCGTCGCCGGCCCGCGGCTAGTATTTCCCTCCGAAACGGCGCGATAAGCCGCGCGTTTCCGCGAAGAACCCTAGACGAACAGGCTCTCGGGATTGGGCATCGGCTTGCGCTTCTGCGCGTTTACCAGCGACAGCACGCAGCGCACCAGGACCAGAACGCCAACCGCCAGCAACAGCAGGAAGCCGATCGCAACGATCATCAGCACGACGCTGATCACGCTGCCGATCAGGCCGATCCAGAAGGTGCGGATCAGGTATTGGTAGTGCGAGGCCTCCCAGGCCTCGTGCGCCTCACCCTTCCAGACATAGGCGAGCACGATGCCGACGATGGCGGTCACCCCGACCACCACCGAGGCGAGATAGAGCAGGCTGATGATCGTCGGATGATTGAATTCGAAACCGCCGGTCACCGTAGGATCGGAGGCCGGAGCCGCTGGCCCCTGACCGAGGTCGGCCCGCGGGGCGGGCTGGGCGGAAGGATCGTTATCGCTCATGCGCCGGTCTCCTTTGAAGGGGACCAGTCTAACCGCGACGAACCGCGGTGTCACGCAGGACGGAAAGAGCGGTTCAGGCGGCGGTGATGACCGGCTCCGAGCGGCAGAGCCGGATCAGCGCCTCGAGCCCGGCGTTGTGCAGCGGGCGGGCGAAGCGCAGGCCGACCACGCCTTCGCGCAGCCAGCGCACGTGGCTCTCGATCGGGTCGGCACCGCTGATACGCAGCACGATCGGCTCGTCGAGCGCAAAGCTGTCTGTCTTGGAAGCGTGGCTGATGCGGCAGCCGTCGAGCGAGAGTTCGATCAGCAGGCCGTCGACGCCGCGACGCCCGGACTTGCCGAGCCTTATCTTGCGACAAACCGCGAAACGCTTGTGGGCACGAATAGTAAATACCGTCACGATGCGAGCCTACCCCCCGGAAAAACTCGACAGATCACTGTCATGATGTGTCACACGAAGGTTAACAATGTCCTGATAGTGTCACGCAGGGGGAGTTGGGGTATTTTCGCGACGAGTTTGCGCGGGCCTATCCTTCGAGCGATTCGACCGCCTGCTTGGCTTCGGCAAGCCCGAGCCCGGTGGCGTCGCGCATCAACTTTATCGCATTGATCTTGTTGCCCTGCGCAAGCTCGTCACGGATCTCGGCGAGCCTGTCGGGCGGGAGGTCTGCCGGGAAACGGGTGGCAGCGACGGGCCGCGCCGGAACCCCGAGCCTCGGCGGTGGGCCCGACAGGTCGCGCGCGCCGCGCGCAGCCGAAAGCCGTCCCAGCCAGAACACCAGGGCCGACCAGGCCGCCAGCCCGGCGATCGCCGTCGAGTCGAGGATCACGCTCATGCCCCGGTCTACCACGATCGGCCCGCCCACGAAAAAGCCCCGCCGGATCGCTCCGGCGGGGCCTGTTCTTGTAGCGAGGCGAAAGGCTTATTCGGCCTCGTCGCCCTTCAGCAGGTAGTCGCCGGCATCGGCGTCGGTGCCGTGGGTCTCGCCTTCCATGCTCGCCAGCGGATCGTCGCCGATCGCCGCTTCGGGGCCCTGGGCGAGCTCGGCCGCATGCTCTTCAGCCGCGGTTGCGGGCGCGATCAGGTGCTCCTGCAGCTTGCGATACTGCGCGCGCAGCGCGGCATCGCGGCTCGAGGCGGCGACACGCAGACGGTTCATGCCCGCGCCGGTACCGGCGGGGATGAGACGGCCGACGATCACGTTCTCCTTGAGGCCGATCAGCGAGTCCTTCTTGCCTTCGACCGCCGCCTGCGTGAGCACGCGGGTGGTTTCCTGGAACGACGCGGCCGAGATGAACGAGCGCGTCTGCAGCGAGGCCTTGGTGATGCCGAGCAGCACCGGCTTGCCTTCGGCCGGGCGGAGGCCCGTCTCGAGCTTGCCGTTGTATTCGAGCATTTCCTCGTAATCGACCTGCTCGCCCGGCAGCAGCGTGGTGTCGCCGCCGTCGGTGATCTCGACCTTCTGCAGCATCTGGCGAACGATCACCTCGATGTGCTTGTCGTTGATCTTAACGCCCTGCAAGCGATAGACTTCCTGGATTTCCGCAACCAGGTATTCGGCCAGCGCTTCGACGCCGAGCACTTCCAGGATGTCGTGCGGATCGGGCGAGCCCGAGATCAGGTTGTCGCCCTTCTTGACCCAGTCACCTTCCTGAACGTCGATCACCTTCGACTTGGGGATCAGGTATTCCACCGGATCGCCTTCCTCGGGGATGATCGCGATCTTGCGCTTCGCCTTGTAGTCACGGACGAATTCGATCCGACCCGAGATCTTGGCGATGATCGCGTTGTCCTTCGGCTTGCGCGCCTCGAACAGCTCGGCAACGCGCGGCAGACCGCCGGTGATGTCGCGCGTCTTGGCGGCTTCGCGCGAGGCACGGGCGAGCACGTCGCCGGCCTCGACCATCTGACCGTCTTCGACCGACAGCGTCGTGTTCGGCGCCATCATGTAGCGCGCGGCTTCGCCCGAGGCCTCGTCGAGCAGGGTGATCCGGGGACGCAGGTCCTCCTTCTTACCCCGACCGGCGGCGCGGTTCTCGGTGACGACGCGGCTGGTCATGCCGGTGGCTTCGTCGGTCTGCTCGGTCAGCGTGCGGCCATCGATCAGGTCCTGGTACTTCACGATACCCGGCTTCTCGGTGATGACCGGGGTGGTGAACGGATCCCACTCGGCCAGACGCTCGCCTTCCTTCACCGTCGCACCGTCGGTGTGCAGCAGGTGGGTACCGTAAGGCACCTTGTGGATCGCGCGCTCGCGGCCCTCGGTGTCGAACACCACGATCTCACCGTTACGGGCAAGGCTGAGGCGACGGTTGCGCTTGTCGACGATCGTCGGGATGTCGCGGTACTGAACCGTGCCGTCCGCGATCGATTCCAAGTGCGAGGTCTCGTTGACCTGCGCCGCGCCACCGATGTGGAACGTACGCATGGTCAGCTGGGTACCCGGCTCACCGATCGACTGGGCGGCGATGACGCCCACGGCCTCACCGATGTTGACCGGCGTACCGCGCGCGAGATCGCGGCCGTAGCACTTGCCGCAGACACCCTGCGTCGCTTCGCAGATCAGCGGCGAACGAATGCGCGCGGCCTGGAGGCCGGTCGCTTCGATCTTCGCCGTGGTCGGCTCGTCGAGCAGCGTGCCGTTGGGCACGATCACGTTGCCTTCCTTGTCGACGATATCCTCGGCCAGAGTACGGCCCAGGATACGCTCGCCGAGCGAGGCGATGGTCGAACCGCCTTGGACGATCGAACGCATCTCGAGCGCGCGCTCGGTGCCGCAGTCGTCGATCACGACGACGCAGTCCTGCGACACGTCGACCAGACGACGGGTCAGGTAACCCGAGTTCGCCGTCTTGAGCGCGGTATCGGCCAGACCCTTACGGGCACCGTGGGTCGAGTTGAAGTATTCAAGGACGGTCAGGCCTTCCTTGAAGTTCGAGATGATCGGCGTCTCGATGATCTCGCCCGACGGCTTGGCCATGAGGCCGCGCATACCGGCGAGCTGCTTCATCTGGGTCGGCGAACCACGAGCGCCCGAGTGCGACATCATGTAGATCGAGTTGATCGGTGCCATGCGGCCCGTTTCCGGGTCGATCGGCATCGCCTTGATCTCTTCCATCATGGCGTTCGCGACCTGGTCGCCGCAACGGCTCCAGGCGTCGATCACCTTGTTGTACTTTTCCTGCTGGGTGATCAGACCGTCCTGGTACTGCTGCTCGTAGTCAGCCACCAGCGCCTTGGTCTCGTCGACCAGCGCATCCTTGGTGTCCGGGATGATCATGTCGTCCTTGCCGAACGAGATGCCCGCCTTGAAGGCGTTGCGGAAGCCCAAGGTCATGATCGCGTCGGCGAACAGCACCGTGTCCTTCTGACCGGTGTGACGATAGACCTCGTCGATCACGTCGCCCACGTCCTTCTTGGTGAGGAGGCGGTTGACGATCTCGAAGGGCACCTTGTGGCTGCGCGGCAGGCACTCGCCGATCAGCATGCGGCCCGGCGTGGTCTCGAAGCGCTTCAGGTATTCCTTGCCGCTCTCGTCGGTCTGCGGAACGCGCGCGATGATCTTCGAGTGCAGGGTCACGGCCTTGACCTCGAGCGCCTGGTGCACCTCGGCCATGTCGGCCAGCAGCATGCCCTCGCCCGGCTCGCCGGCGCGGTCCATCGACAGGTAGTAGAGACCCAGGACCATGTCCTGCGACGGCACGATGATCGGCTTGCCGTTCGCAGGGCTCAGGATGTTGTTGGTCGACATCATGAGCACGCGCGCTTCGAGCTGGGCTTCCAGCGAGAGCGGCACGTGGACGGCCATCTGGTCACCGTCGAAGTCGGCGTTGAAGGCCGAGCAGACGAGCGGGTGCAGCTGGATCGCCTTGCCTTCGATCAGCACGGGCTCGAACGCCTGGATGCCCAGACGGTGCAGCGTCGGCGCGCGGTTGAGCATGACCGGGTGCTCGCGGATCACCTCGTCCAGGATGTCCCAGACTTCCTTGCGTTCCTTCTCGACCCACTTCTTCGCCTGCTTGAGGGTCATCGACAGACCCTTGGCATCGAGACGTGCGTAGATGAACGGCTTGAACAGCTCGAGCGCCATCTTCTTGGGCAGGCCGCACTGGTGCAGCTTGAGCTCCGGACCGGTCACGATGACCGAACGGCCCGAATAGTCGACGCGCTTGCCGAGCAGGTTCTGACGGAAGCGGCCCTGCTTGCCCTTGAGCATGTCGGACAGCGACTTCAGCGGACGCTTGTTGGCGCCCGTGATCACGCGGCCACGGCGGCCGTTGTCGAACAGGGCGTCGACGGCTTCCTGCAGCATGCGCTTTTCGTTGCGGACGATGATGTCCGGCGCGCGCAGCTCGATCAGGCGCTTCAGGCGGTTGTTGCGGTTGATCACGCGGCGATAGAGATCATTGAGATCCGACGTCGCGAAGCGGCCGCCGTCGAGCGGCACCAGCGGGCGCAGTTCGGGCGGAATGACCGGCACGACCTCGAGGATCATCCACTCGGGGCGGTTGCCCGAATCGATGAAGCTCTCGACGACCTTGAGGCGCTTGATGATCTTCTTCGGCTTGAGCTCGGACTTGGTCGTCGCCAGCTCTTCGAGCAGATCGACCTTCTCCTGCTCGAGGTCGAGATTCATCAGCATGTTCTTGACCGCCGCCGCGCCGATGTCGGCGGAGAAGCTGTCTTCACCATACTCGTCCTGCGCGTCGAGCAGTTCGTCCTCGGTGAGGAGCTGGTACTTCTCGAGCGCGGTCAGGCCCGGCTCGATGACGACGTAGGACTCGAAGTAGAGGATGCGCTCGAGCTGCTTGAGCTGCATGTCGAGCAGCAGGCCAATGCGCGAGGGCAGCGACTTGAGGAACCAGATGTGCGCGACCGGCGCGGCCAGCTCGATGTGGCCCATGCGCTCGCGACGCACCTTGGTGACGGTGACTTCGACGCCGCACTTCTCGCAGACGACGCCCTTGTACTTCATTCGCTTGTACTTGCCGCACAGGCATTCGTAGTCCTTCACCGGACCGAAGATGCGCGCGCAGAACAGGCCGTCGCGCTCGGGCTTGAACGTGCGGTAGTTGATGGTTTCCGGCTTCTTGATCTCGCCGAAGGACCAGGAGCGGATGCGCTCGGGGCTGGCGAGACCGATCTGGATCTGATCGAAAGTCTCGGGCTTGGCCATCTGGTTGGTGAATTTGGTCAGGTCGTTCATGGTTTCAGTCCCTTTGGAGGGTCAATCTCTGCGGCGAACGGTGGAGCGCCGCCCGTGATGGGCAGCGCTCCGAATCGTTCACTCGGCCGCGATCGCGATGCCGTCGTCGTCCTCGTCGGTATCGATCGACGACAGTTCGACGTTGAGGCCCAGCGAGCGCATTTCCTTGACGAGCACGTTGAAGCTCTCGGGAATGCCGGCCTCGAAGGTGTCGTCGCCCTTGACGATCGCTTCGTAGACCTTGGTGCGGCCGACCACGTCGTCCGACTTCACCGTCAGCATTTCCTGCAGCGTATAGGCGGCGCCGTAGGCCTGGAGCGCCCAGACCTCCATCTCACCGAAGCGCTGACCACCGAACTGCGCCTTACCGCCCAGCGGCTGCTGGGTGACGAGCGAGTAGGGCCCGATCGAACGCGCGTGGATCTTGTCGTCGACCAAGTGGTGGAGCTTCAGCATGTAGATGATGCCAACGGTCACCTTGCGGTCGAAGGCTTCGCCCGTACGGCCATCGAACAGTACCGACTGGCCCGAAGTGTGCAGGCCGGCCTTGGTCAGCTGGTCGGACACGTCCGCCTCGCGTGCGCCGTCGAACACCGGAGTGCCCATCGGCACGCCCGCCTTCAGGTTGTCGGCCAGCTCGAGGATCTCGGTCGGCGAACGGGCATCTATCTGCGCGTGATAGCGCTCGCCGTAGACGTCCTTCAGCTTCTCGATGATCGCCGTCGGCGGCTCGGCTGCCTGCGGATTCGGGTTGGCGTGGCGCCATTCCTCGAGCGCATGCTTGATCTGCTGGCCGAGGCCGCGCGCGGCCCAGCCGAGATGCGTCTCGAAGATCTGCCCGACGTTCATGCGCGACGGCACACCCAGCGGATTGAGCACGATGTCGACGTGGGTGCCGTCCTCGAGGAACGGCATGTCCTCGATCGGCAGGATGCGCGAGATGACGCCCTTGTTGCCGTGACGGCCGGCCATCTTGTCGCCCGGCTGCAGCTTGCGCTTCACCGCGACGAAGACCTTGACCATCTTGAGCACGCCCGGGGCCAGCTCGTCGCCGCGCTCGAGCTTCTCCTTGCGATCCTCGAACTTCTCCTGGATCGACTTGACGGTCTCGTCGTACTGCGACTTGACCGCCTCGAGCTGCACCTGGCGCGCATCGTCGGCGACGGCGAACTTCCACCACTCGTGACGCTCGGCCTCACCCAGGACTTCCTCGGTGATCTCGACGCCCTTCTTCAGACCCTTCGGCACGGCCGCGGAGACCTGGCCGAGCAGCATGTCGCGCAGGCGGTTGTAGGTCGCGCGGTTGAGGATCGCGCGCTCGTCCTCGCGGTCCTTGGCGAGGCGTTCGATTTCCTCGTTCTGGATCGCGCGCGTACGGTCGTCGATCTCGATGCCGTGGCGGTTGAACACGCGCACTTCGACGATTGTGCCCGAAACGCCCGGCGGCAAGCGGAGCGAGGTGTCACGCACGTCACTGGCCTTTTCGCCGAAGATGGCGCGCAGAAGCTTCTCTTCCGGCGTCATCGGGCTCTCGCCCTTCGGCGTGATCTTGCCGACCAGGATGTCGCCCGCGTGCACTTCGGCGCCGATGTAGACGATGCCCGCCTCGTCGAGGTTGCGCAGGGCTTCCTCGCCGACGTTCGGAATGTCGCGGGTGATGTCCTCGGGCCCGAGCTTGGTGTCGCGGGCCATGACTTCGAATTCCTCGATGTGGATCGAGGTGAAGACGTCGTCCTTGACGATGCGCTCGCTGATGAGGATCGAGTCCTCGTAGTTGTAGCCGTTCCAGGGCATGAAGGCGACGAGGCTGTTGCGGCCCAGCGCCAGTTCGCCCAGCTCGGTCGAGGGACCGTCGGCGATGATGTCGCGGGTCTCGACGATGTCACCGACCTTCACCAGCGGACGCTGGTTGATGCAGGTGTTCTGGTTCGAGCGCTGGAACTTCTGCAGCGTGTAGATGTCGACGCCCGACTGGCCAGGCTCGATATCGCCCGAAGCGCGGATCACGATACGCGTCGCGTCGACCTGATCGACGATACCGCCGCGTAGGGCGGCAATCGCCGCGCCCGAATCGCGCGCCACGGTCTCTTCCATGCCCGTACCGACGAACGGCGCATCGGCCTTGACCAGCGGCACCGCCTGGCGCTGCATGTTCGAGCCCATGAGCGCGCGGTTGGCGTCATCGTTTTCCAGGAACGGAATGAGCGATGCGGCGACCGAAACGAGCTGCTTGGGCGACACGTCCATCAGCGTCACGTGATCGCGCGGCGCCATGACGAATTCGCCGCCTTCACGCGCGGAGACCAGTTCCTCGACGAACGAGCCGTCCTCGTTGGTTTCGGCCGAAGCCTGAGCCACCGTGTGCTTCTGCTCTTCCATGGCGGAGAGGTAGACCACGTCCTTGGTCACCTTGCCGTCGAGCACCTTGCGGTACGGCGTCTCGATGAAGCCGTACTTGTTGACGCGCGCGAAGGTCGACAGCGAGTTGATCAGACCGATGTTCGGGCCTTCCGGCGTTTCGATCGGGCAGATGCGGCCATAGTGGGTCGGGTGAACGTCGCGGACTTCGAAGCCCGCGCGCTCACGCGTGAGGCCGCCCGGCCCGAGCGCCGAGACACGACGCTTGTGGGTGACTTCGGACAGCGGGTTGGTCTGGTCCATGAACTGCGAGAGCTGCGAGGAACCGAAGAACTCGCGGACGGCTGCGACGGCCGGCTTCGCGTTGATCAGATCGTTCGGCATCACGGTCGACACGTCGACCGAGCTCATGCGCTCCTTCACGGCGCGCTCCATGCGGAGCAGGCCAACGCGGTACTGGTTCTCGAGCAGCTCGCCCACCGAACGCACGCGGCGGTTGCCGAGATTGTCGATGTCGTCGATCTCGCCCTTGCCGTCCTTGAGGTTCACCAGCTCCTTGACCACGGCGAGGATGTCCTCGGTGCGCAGCGTGGTGACGGTGTCCTCGGCGTCGAGGCCCAGGCGCATGTTCAGCTTGACGCGGCCCACGGCCGAGAGGTCGTAACGGTCGCCGTCGAAGAACAGGCCGTCGAACAGCGACTCCGCGGTTTCCTTCGTCGGCGGTTCGCCCGGACGCATGACCTTGTAGATCGCCTCGAGGCCCATCTCGCGGTTCTCGGCCTTGTCGGCCTTGAGCGTGTTGCGGATCCAGGGACCGGTGTTGACGTGATCGATGTCGAGCAGCTCGATGTGATCGATGCCCGCCTTGTCGAGCGCGTCGAGGTTCTCGGGGCTGACTTCGTCGCCGGCCTCGATGTAGATGCGGCCGGTGCTCTCGTCGATGACGTCGAGCGCCGAATAGCGGCCGAAGATTTCCTCGGTCGGGATCAGCAGTTCGACCAGGCCATCCTTTTGCGCCTTGTTCGCAGCGCGCGGGCTGATCTTCTGGCCGGCCGGGAAGATGACCTCGCCCGACTTGCCGTCGACGATGTCGAAGGTCGGCTTGGTGCCGCGCCACTGCTCGGGCGCGTAAGGCAGACGCCAGCCACCCTCACCGCGCCGCCAGGCGACGGTATCGTAGAAGTGGTTGAGCACCTGCTCGCCGTCGAGGCCCAGCGCATAGAGCAGCGCCGTGACCGGCAGCTTGCGCTTGCGGTCGATACGGACGTTGACGATGTCCTTGGCGTCGAACTCGAAGTCGAGCCACGAACCACGGTAGGGAATGACGCGCGCCGCGAAGAGGAACTTGCCCGACGAGTGCGTCTTGCCGCGATCGTGGTCGAACAGAACGCCCGGCGAACGGTGCATCTGCGAGACGATGACGCGCTCGGTGCCGTTGACGATGAAGGTGCCGTTCTCGGTCATGAGCGGCATGTCGCCCATGTAAACGTCCTGCTCCTTGATATCTAGCACGGAGCGGGTCTCGGTCTCGGCGTCCACTTCGAACACGATCAGGCGCAGCGTGACCTTCATCGGCGCCGCATAGGTGATGCCGCGCTGGCGGCACTCGGTCGTGTCGTACTTGGGCTCTTCCAGCTCGTAGTGGACGAAGTCCAGCTCGCTGGTGCCACCGAAATCGCGGATCGGGAAGACCGAGCGCAGCGTCTTCTCCAGGCCCGAGACATATCCGGTCGCCGGGTTCGAGCGCAGGAACTGCTCGTAGGATTCGCGCTGAACCTCGATCAGGTTCGGCATCTGCACGACTTCGTGAATATCGCCGAAGATCTTGCGGATGCGCTTCTTGGCCGAAGCGCGCGGAGCGGTCTGGCTGATGGGCTTGGTCGCCATGGAGAGGTTTGCCTCTTGTTGTCGGGCCGGAAAACCGGCGAAGGAATCTTGAATGCCACACGCGGCGTGGCGCATCGGACGCGAAAAGGCCACACGACACACGGCCACCCAAGGGGCGCCATGGCCTGCAGCCTATCGCGTCAGATGATGCCCGATTCGCCTCCTTCGTGGGCGAGTCCCCGCGCATGGACTCGTCTTGCTCGAAGCGGTGGGCAGGAGCGCCATATAGGATTGCCCCTGCGGCTTGTCAAATCGGCTAGCCGAGCTATTTGCGCGGCCAATCGCGGAACAATCTGAGCCATGGCGAGACTAACTTATCTTATAATATACCCCTTATATAAATACTGTCACAATATAATACAGTACAGATCACCCCTTATTCGCGATAAAAATGTCATTTTCTGGACGGATATTATCAACTCGCCGATGATATCCGCTCGTTCCGTCGCTTTATCGCAGGACAGGGGCTTTTCAAGCACAGGTGTTCGCCCAAACTTGAGGGCATGACACACGCACCCACCCCCATCCTTCGCGCTACCACGGCTATTTGTGCCGTGCTGGTGCTCGGTTCCACCCCGGCCTGGGCCCAAGAGGTCGCCCCGGTAATCGACGTCCCTGCAGCGAGCACACCCACCGCCGCCCAGCCGACGATCGTACTGCCGCCCCAGGATCCAGCGCCTGCAGCACCGACCGCTGCAGCCCCCGCGATAGTTTCGCAGCCAATGGTCCAGCAAACGCCTGTCGTCACACCGCCGGCTGCGACCACTGTCGAAGAGGCCGCACCGGCGCGCCGTACCGTTGAGCGCCCGGCTTCGCGTCCGGCGGAGGCCGCACCGACTTCGCGTAGTGCGGCTCCTGCCTCCACGACGCCCGCCGCTCTTGCCCCCGCCGTCCCCGTAACTGCCGAAGCCCCCCTGTCGCCAGCCGCGTCCGTTCCCCTGACGCAGCCTGCGACGACGCCCCCGCCTGCGGATGCCAGCCTCCAGAATGGCCCGCAGGAGGGGGCGCAGTCCCTCGACAACGACAACACTATCGCTGTGGTCGGCGCCGGCGCCGCGCTGCTCCTCGCCCTGGGTCTTGGCGGTTATGCCGCTACGCGTCGCCGCCGCCGCGTCGAAGAGCGCGACGAGGCCGTGGTGGCGCCCCCGCTGACGGCCTACGCCGAACCCGCTCCGCGCCCGGTTGCCGTACAGCCGGTCAGCGCGCCGACCGGCGGCCTCGCCCCCGAGGCGCCGCTGCCGGCCTTCGCCACGGTTGCCGAAACGACCGCCGTGCCGCTCGCAACTCGCCGCGCGATCGGTGAAGAGGAGCTCGTCCCGGCCACCCATCCCGCTACGAGCCGTTCGGCCGCGGGACTTGACGGCCCGGTTCCTCAGAGCCGCGAAGAACGCGACACGCTGCTTGCCAGCATGGTCTCGGCCGCGCCCGATGCGAGCAACCCCTTCACCTCGCGCAAGGCGCGCCTGCGTCGCGCGCGGATCATCCTTCAGTCGCGCGAGATCGACGAGCGCGATGGCGCGAACAAGCCGTTCGACTGGCGCACCTACAAGTCGTCGACCAGCAACCCCGCCCCCGCAACTCCCCCGCGGGTCACGGCCTGAAGGTGCGTGTGCCCGTCCCCGCTTAGGGGATGGGACGAAGAAGGCGGCTCCCTCCCCGGGAGCCGCCTTCGCCGCGCTTGGGGCAGGCTTTAGCGATCAGCGCCGCCCACTCCGGACGCTCGTTTTCCGTAAAACGATTAGAGACATATCGTTTTTCGATATTATCGATTGACAATAAGGGCGAATCAACTTATTGAATATCGATATCGAACATATCGGAGAACGATCAATGACCCGCTTCCTTGGCTACACCGTCGCCGCCCTGCTCGCGATCAACGTGTCGAACCTGCTGTGGCTGTCGACCCTGACGACCGTCCTCGGCTGAGCGGAGGCACGACGATGACGCTCGATCTGCCCCACGCCGCAGCGGTCGCCCTTGCCGCCCATGTCGCCATGCTCTTGTGGGCGACGACACTCGCGCCGATAGTCGCCTGACCGCAGCGAGAAGGCCCCGCATGAAGCACAAACGTGACCCCCTGCTCACCGCCGCGCGCGGGGTGATCTCGCTGCTCCTCATCCTGCTGGCACTGACCGGCCTCGCCATGCTGATCGGCGCACCGCTGCTCGGGCTGTGGCGCGACGGCGTGGTGGCGGAACTGACCCGGCGATCGGGCCACGCGGTAGCCCCCAGCGTGGTCACTGAAATCTGCGCAATCCTTGTGCTCTCGGCCTGCATTATGGGCCTAGCCTTCCAGTCGCTGATCCACATGCGCCGTATCATCGACAGCGTCGCGCTTGGCGATCCCTTCGCACCGGTCAACGCGGCCAGGTTGACCCGGATGGGCTGGCTCACCGCGGCGACCCAGGTCGTATCGTTCCCGATCGGCGTGCTGCTGCATTCGCTGGGCCTCTCGCTGCGCAACATCGTCGGCCATCCCGAATTCGGCGCGGGGCTGGGCGGCATATTGATGGCGCTGCTGCTCTTCGTTCTCGCCCGCGTATTCCGCGAGGGCGCACGCATGCGCGAAGACCTGGAAGGCACGGTCTGATGGCCGGGCCCGACGAAGGGAGCCGCATCAAGGTGCGGCTCGACGACCTGCTCCATGCCCGGCGCATGACGCTGACCGAACTGGCCGAGCGTATCGACCTCACCTTGGCCAATCTCTCGATCCTCAAGACCGGCAAGGCCAAGGCGATCCGTTTCTCGACGCTCGAGGCGATCTGTCGCGAGCTCGATTGCCAGCCCGGCGACCTCCTCGGCTACGACCGCGAGGGCTGACGAGACCTTCCCCGGCACCCCAGATTTGCAACTTCGCCCACGCTCCGACTACGGAGAGGCATTGCCCCCGCGCCCGAAGGACTGATGGCTAACGATGGTTCGCAGTGCTGAAGCCTTGGCGCGTCGCCAGGAACGATCCGAGTTGCGCCAGGAGCAGGTGCTCGACGCCGCCGAACTCTGCTTTCGCGCCGAAGGCTTCCACGGCGCCAGCATGGCGCGCATCGCCGCCGCGGCGAAGATGAGCGTCGGCCACATCTACCAGTATTTCGAAAGCAAGGACGCGATCATCATCGCGCTGTGCGAAAGACGTTTCGCCGGCTTCGAACACCTGTTGATGGCGGTCGAGCAGGACAAGCGCCCCGCCGCCACCGCCGATATCGATACGTGGATCGCACAATTCGCCTGGTGGATCGATCCGGTGCGCGCGCCGCTGACGCTCGAGATCATGTCCGAGGCGGGTCGCAATCCCCGGGTCGCCGAGGTCGTGGCGCGAATCGACCGGCGTTTTCGCGAGATCATGCGGCACAGCCTGATCTCGGCCGCCGCCGAGATCCCCACCGAGGAGGTCGATGCCCGTCTCGAAGCCATCGTCATGCTGTCGCACGGCATGACGAGCCGCATCACCGCGGACCGCGACGCCGATCCCGACAGACTGCTGGCCGCATTCCGCTCTGCGGTTCGCCGCCTGATCGTCACGCCAGCCGGCTGACCGCAGACGCACCGACGGCAACGCCGCCACGGGGCGTTTCGCTTGACTTTCCCAGGCGCCTGCGCCAATGGCCGCCACCGACCGGCAGTCCGCTGCCGATCATCCGTCCGAGACAGCTGGTGCGAGTTCCTCGCTTAATTCCCAGCCTAGACGGGGAAAAGAGATTCCAGCGGCCCTCGCTTCCCAGGAAGTGCGGCGCCTTTTTGCGCTACGGCGCAAACTCCTTCCCCCTCAACGGACTCGCCCGCGCCGAGAGATCGGCGCGGACAACGTAGCCGGCCGCCGGGGCCAAATCCCTCTCGGGATCCCTGCGGTCATTTGTGAAGGAGTAAGGCATGGATCGTTCGCAGAAAGCCGAATCGGTCGCCACGCTCAACGCGACTTTCCAAGAGGTCGGCGTGGTGGTTGTCACCCGCAACCTCGGCATGTCGGTGGCTCAGTCCACCGTCCTGCGCGGAAAGATCCGTGACGCGGGCGCGACCTACAAGGTAGCGAAGAACCGTCTTGCCAAGCTTGCCATCCAGGACACGGACTATGTGGGGCTCGACGAGTTCTTCACGGGTCCGACGGCGATCGCCTCTTCGGTCGATCCTGTCGCTGCTGCCAAGGCAGTCGTGGACTTCGCCAAGACGACCGACAAGATCGAGATCGTCGGTGGCTCGATGGGCGCTCAGGTTCTCACCCCCGAAGGTGTCCAGGCTCTCGCCTCGATGCCGTCGCTGGACGAGCTGCGCGCAAAGCTGATCGGCCTCGTTCAGGCACCGGCGACCAAGATCGCCCAGCTCGCAACCGCTCCGGCGGCCAAGCTGGCGCGCGTCTTCGGCGCTTATGCCACGAAGGATGCCGCCTGAGGGATCTCGGGAGAAATCCCGACCGTCAGGACGCAAGACTGTCTGCACGATTTATCCGGGCCGACCGTTCGGGTCGCCCGGGTCCACAACTAGGAGTGAAGCATCATGGCCGATATCGCCAAGCTTGTTGAAGAACTGTCGAAGCTGACCGTCCTCGAGGCGGCTGACCTTGCCAAGGCCCTCGAAGAGGCATGGGGCGTTTCCGCCGCTGCCGCCGTTGCCGTTGCTGCCCCCGCTGGCGGTGGCGCTGCTGCCGAAGCCGCTGAAGAGAAGACCGAATTCGACGTCATCCTGACGGGCGACGGCGGCAAGAAGATCCAGGTCATCAAGGAGGTCCGCGCGATCACCAACCTGGGTCTGACCGAAGCCAAGTCGCTCGTTGAGTCGGCTCCGAAGGCGATCAAGGAAGGTGTCAACAAGGCTGAAGCCGAAGACATCAAGAAGAAGATCGAAGAAGCCGGCGGCACCGTCGAGATCAAGTAATCTTCGGATTGCTTCGATTGGAAAAAGAGAAGGGCGGCTCCATCGGGGCCGCCCTTTTTCTATGCCTGGAAACTACCCCCGCAGCAGACTGTCGGGGCTGATCCACAAGGTGCGCGGGCGGCGATGGGCGATCAGCCAGGCGCCGTTCTCCTGGCGCAGAAGATCGTCGTAGTAGCCATTGTGATCGAGCCCGGCAGCGCTCGTTACCAACCAGTAGGTTCGCGCCTTGGCCGTGCCGTCGCCGAGCAGATCGACCTTCGAGGTCGTCAAATGGTGGCTGATGAAGCCGACCGGTTTCTGCTCCGTCCGGATTTCGCCCTTCGGCGGCGGGATCGGCGAAGGGCCGCGCATCCAGGCACGGATCGCCTCGCGGCCGGCGATCGTTTCGTCGAGCTGGAGCACGCCGTCCTCGGCGAAGCACTCGGCATAGGCGTCGGCCTTGCGCGCGTCGCCGGCCTGGGTGCAGGCGGCCAGCCGGTCGCCGATAGCGATCCGGTCCTTCAACTCCTCGTCGGTCATAAACTCTCCCTTTCGCAGGAGGCTACTTCTGCCTGGCGAGGTAGTCGATGATCTCCTTGCGCTTGGCCGGGTTCGACTGGCCCGCGAAGATCATCTTGTTGCCGGGTACGAGCTTGCTCGGCGAAGCGAGCCAGGCGTCGAGCGTCTTTTCGTCCCAGGTCAGCCCCGAGGCCTTGAGCGCGTTCGAATAGGTATAGCCGGCGACGCGGGCGGCGGGCTTGCCGACGATGTCGTGCAGGCTCGGACCGATGATGTTCCGCCCGGCCTCGACCGTGTGGCACGAGCGGCACTGCATGAAGGCGGCGGGCGGTGCATCGGCCGGCGTGGTGACGGGTGCCGCGTCTTCGGCGGTGGTGCCTTGGTCTTCAGCCTTCTGGCCACCACAGGCCGATAGCGCGCCGATCAGTCCCAACACCGCAAATCGCATCGTACCCCGCCGCATGGAACCTCCCTGTCGATCTTTGCCGGCCGCTCTACCGCCCCGGTTCGACGAGGCAAGGATTCGCTTTCCTCCCCAGCCCCGCTCCCCTATCGCCACGCGCCCATGGCCAGCGCCGCTCCCTCTCCCTTTCGCGTCGAGCTCGGCGCCACCCTGCGGCTCGCGGGGCCGCTGGCGCTGGCGAACATGTTGCAGATGGCGGTCTATGCGCTCGACGTGATCTTCGTCGCGCGGCTCGGCTCGCACCAGCTCGCCGCATCGAGCCTGGCCGTGGCGGTGTTCAGCCTGATCAACTTCGGCTTCCTGGGCCTGACCGGCGCGGTAGCGCCGCTGATCGCGGCCGAGCGCGGGCGCAAGACCCATGCCGTGCGCGAAATCCGCCGTTCGGTACGCATGGCGCTATGGCTCGCGGTCATCGGCGGTCTCGGCGGCATGGTGCTGTGCCAGTTCGGCGAGGCCCTGATGCTGCTGACCGGGCAGGACCCGGCGATCGCGAAGACCGCGGGCTGGTTCCTGGCGCTGCTCTCGCTTTCGCTGGTGCCGATGCTGATCACCAACGTGCTTCGCATGTTCGTCTCGGCGATGGGCCGGCCGGTCTTCGCGACCCTGGTCACGGCGATGGCCATCGCGGTCAACGCGCTGGGCAACTGGGTGCTGATCTACGGCCACTTCGGCCTGCCCGCGCTGGGCCTGGCGGGATCGGCGGTCTCGACCCTGCTGACCGCACTGGCCACCGCGCTCGCCTATGCCCTGGCGATCCGCTGGGACCGCAACCTGCGCCGCTACCACGTGCTCGGCCACTGGTGGCGCCCCGAATGGCAGCGCTTCCGCGAGATTGTCCGCCTCGGCGTGCCGATCGCGCTGACGATCGTCGCCGAGGGCGGGCTGTTCTCGAGCGCGGCCTTCCTGATGGGCCGTATCGGCGAGACCCAGCTTGCCGCGCATACGGTCGCGCTGCAGGTCGCCGCCTTCTTCTTCCAGGTGCCTTTCGGCGTCGGCCAGGCCGCGACGATCCGCGTCGGCTATCACTTCGGCGCACGCAACCCGATCGCCGCGGGCCATGCCGGCTGGGCCGCGGTCGCCGTGTGCCTGGCCTTTGCCGGGATTTCGGCGAGCGCGATGGTGCTGTTCCCGCAGGCGATCCTCTCGGCCTATGTCGACGTCGGCGCGCCGGACAACGCGCTGCTCGTCGGCTTCGCCGTGCAATACCTTATCGTCGCCGCCGCCTTCCAGCTCGTCGACGGCGTCCAGGCGGTCGCGGCCGGCGCGCTGCGTGGCTTGCAGGACACGCGCATGCCCATGGTCATTGCGATCGGCGGCTACTGGCTGATCGGTTTCGTAATCGCCATCTGGCTCGGCTTCGCGACTCCGCTCGAAGGGATCGGCGTGTGGATCGGCCTTGCCGCGGGGCTGACCGCTGTGGCGATCCTGCTCGGCTGGCGCTGGCACCGCCGCCAGGCCCTCGGACTCCTGCCCGTGCCCGTGCCCTCCCCCGGCCCGTCCTGACTCCGACCCGGCCCGAAGATTTTTGCCGAGAGTCCGCTTGACGCTCCTGCGGAGCGGACCCATATGGCCGCCGCTGGCACTCTCCATGCGAGAGTGCCAAGTGCTGGATTCATTGATTAGAGAGGGGAGTATCCCATGGGTTTTCGTCCGCTGCACGACCGCGTGCTCGTGCGCCGCGTTGAGGCCGAGGAAAAGACTGCCGGCGGCATCATCATCCCCGACAGCGCTAAGGAAAAGCCCGCCGAGGGCGAAATCATCGCCGTCGGTTCGGGCACCAAGGCCGAAGACGGCAAGGTCACGCCGCTGGACGTCAAGGCCGGCGATCGCGTGCTGTTCGGCAAGTGGTCGGGCACCGAGGTCAAGGTCGACGGTCAGGACCTGCTGATCATGAAGGAAAGCGACATTCTCGGCATCATCGCCTGAGATTTCGCCACTTCGAAACAAAATTTAGAAGGAATTACAGATGGCTGCCAAGGACGTGAAATTCGGCCGCGATGCGCGCGAGCGCATTCTCGCCGGTGTCGACACCCTCGCCAACGCGGTGAAGGTCACGCTGGGCCCCAAGGGCCGCAACGTCGTGATCGAGAAGAGCTTCGGCGCGCCCCGCATCACCAAGGACGGCGTCACCGTCGCCAAGGAAATCGAACTCAAGGACAAGTTCGAGAACATTGGCGCCCAGCTGATCCGCGAAGTCGCCAGCAAGGCGAACGACAAGGCCGGTGACGGCACCACCACCGCCACCGTGCTGGCCCAGGCGATCGTTCGCGAAGGCCTGAAGTCGGTTGCCGCGGGCACCAACCCGATGGATCTCAAGCGCGGTATCGACCTCGCCGTGACCAAGGTCGTCGAAGACCTCAAGGCGCGTTCGAAGCCGGTTTCGGGCACCAAGGAAATCGCCCAGGTCGGCATCATCTCGGCCAATGGCGACACCGAAGTCGGCGAGAAGATCGCCGAAGCCATGGAGAAGGTCGGCAAGGAAGGCGTCATCACGGTCGAAGAGGCCAAGGGTCTCGAATTCGAACTCGATGTCGTCGAAGGCATGCAGTTCGACCGCGGCTACCTGTCGCCCTACTTCGTCACCAACCCCGACAAGATGATTGTCGAGCTCGACAACCCCTACATCCTCATCCACGAGAAGAAGCTGTCGTCGCTGCAGGCGCTGCTGCCGATCCTGGAAGCCGTGGTGCAGTCGGGTCGTCCGCTCCTCATCATCGCCGAGGACATCGAGGGCGAGGCTCTGGCCACGCTCGTCGTCAACAAGCTGCGTGGCGGCCTCAAGATCGCTGCCGTCAAGGCACCGGGCTTCGGCGATCGCCGCAAGGCCATGCTGGGCGACATCGCCACGCTGACCCAGGGCGAGCTGATCTCGGAAGACCTCGGCATCAAGCTCGAGAGCGTCACGCTCGCGATGCTCGGCCAGGCCAAGAAGGTCTCGATCGACAAGGACAACACCACGATCGTCGACGGCGCCGGTTCGGCCGACGACATCAAGGGTCGCGTCGAGCAGATCCGTTCGCAGATCGAAGTCACGACTTCGGACTACGACCGCGAGAAGCTGCAGGAGCGTCTCGCCAAGCTGGCCGGCGGTGTTGCCGTGATCAAGGTCGGCGGCGCTTCGGAAGTCGAAGTCAAGGAGCGCAAGGACCGCGTCGACGACGCTCTCCACGCGACCCGTGCGGCTGTCGAAGAAGGCATCGTCCCCGGTGGCGGTACCGCTCTCCTCTATGCCACCAAGGCTCTCGAAGGCCTGAAGGGCGTGAACGAGGACCAGACTCGCGGCATCGACATCATCCGCAAGGCGATCCAGGCTCCGATCAAGCAGATCTCCGAGAACGCCGGCCATGACGGCGGCGTCGTCGTCGGTCGCCTGCTCGACAAGAACGATGAGACCCTGGGCTTCAACGCCTCGACCGACGTCTACGAGAACCTCGTGGCCGCCGGCGTCATCGACCCGACCAAGGTCGTCCGCACCGCGCTGCAGGATGCGGCTTCGGTCTCGGGCCTGCTGATCACGACGGAAGCCGCGATCAGCGAGCGTCCCGACGACAAGCCGGCCCTGGGCGGCATGCCCGGCGGCGGCATGGGCGGCATGGGCGGCATGGACTTCTAAGTCCAAGCCAAGTCCGGCCGATCAGGCTGAAATCGAGAGGGCCGGGAGGGGAAACCTTCCCGGCCCTTTTCGTTGGGTGATCATCTGGGCAGATCCTCCCCTGCAAGGGGAGGGGGACCGCCGACGCAGTCGGTGGTGGAGGGGTGTCACCCTCTCCGAGACGGGGACACCCCTCCGTCATCCCTGCGGGATGCCACCTCCCCTTGCAGGGGAGGATCGGTAGCGTTTTTCGGCTGCCGTCTGCCCCGCCACGTTCATCTTCGGTTAGCCGAAATGGCGGCATCGGAGGTTGAATGTGACAAACCCTTGCGTAGATAGGGCGCCGGGTCGGAGGGAACTGCGTCTTTCCATGGATTTGGAGAAATACATCGAGGCGGAGGAGACCTTCGCCGTGCGTGTCGGCAAGCATCTGCGCTGGCCACTGAACCGCTTTCTCGCGCGCCAGTCGCTGATCGGCACCCAGGCCTTCTTCACCGAAGACCAGGTGCCCGGGCTCGATCGTCTACGCGCGCAGTGGCCGGTCATCCAGGCCGAGGCGCAGGCCTTGATGGCCGAGCGCGAGAGCGTACCGCCACTCGGCCGGATCTCTCCCGATCACCGCACGCTGGCGCCAGACGGCCGCTGGAAGAGCTTCTTCTTCACCGGCTACGGCTATCGCGCCGAGGCGAACCGCGCACGCTGTCCACAGACCGCCGCGCTGGTCGATCAGGTGCCCAACCTCGTCGTCGCCTTCTTCTCGATCTTCGAGCCCGGCACCCACGTCCATCGCCACCGCGGCCTGACCAAGGCGATGCTCAACGTCCACCTGGGCCTGATCGTGCCCGAGGATCGCGAGGCCTGCCGCATGGAGGTCGAAGGCGAGACGCGCAGCTGGACGCCGGGCGAATTCCTGATCTTCGACGAAACCTTCCATCACGAAGTGTGGAACGACGCCAGCCAGCCGCGCGTCGTGCTGTTCCTGCAGGTGATGCGACCGATGCGCTGGCGCGGACGCTGGCTCGGCCAGTTCTTCCTCTGGCTGGTGAAGCGCACGAGCTTCGTTCAGGACGTCCGCAAGGCCCTGGCCGCAACGTGATGTGCGCGAGGTGATTTTTGTCGCCAAAGCATGCGCTTGGCACGACGGTTTCACGGTTGCCCGCAGGTAAATTTCGCTTCGTCGCGGGAATCCTTGCGGCTCAACACTTTATCATTAAGAAAATACAAAGGTGCGGTGTTGTATCATGGCGAAGTCATGCGGGGTTTCTTGAACATTTTCACTCGTCGGGCGGCCAACAGCCTGGCCCTGGTTCTGGCTTGCGGCGCGTCGCTCTCGCCCGCCGCGGCTGGTGACCTCGACGCGATCCAATCGGCCTTCGACACCACCTTCGGTACCGAGCAGCGCGCGCCGCGCAACTACGGCTCGCCCTTCGAGGCCCAGGTGGCCGCGCTCGCCAATGCCCAGGGCGGCCGCATCGGCGTCGCCGCGCTCGATCTCTCGACCGGCCGCAGTGTGGCCGTGCTCGGCAACCAGCCCTTCCCGATGGCCAGCACCAGCAAGGTCGCCATCGTCGCCACGTTCCTCGAAGGCGTCGACCAGGGCCGCTTCCGTCTCGAAGACCAGTATCCGCTGATGATCCCCGTGCCCTCGCGCAAGTTCGACGGGCCGGTCGCTCCGGTTCGCGCCGGCGGCATGTACAGCGCGCTCAACCTGATCGAGATGACGATCACGCGCAGCGACAACAACGCCACCGACGCGCTGCTCGCCGTCGTCGGCGGGCCGCAGGCGGTCAACCGCTGGCTGCGCAAGTCGGGCCTCAACGATCTCCACATCGATCGCGACATCGCCACCTTGGTGCGCGACGACGGCGCGGTCGATCCCGCGCGGACGGTCGACACGCGCGATGCCGCCACGCCGCTGGCCATGGTCCGCCTGCTTTCGGGCATCTATCGTGGCGAATGGCTCAGCGCATCGAGCCGCGCGGTGCTGATGGGCGCGATGGAACGCTGCCTCACCGGCAAGCGCCGCATGCGCGCGCTGCTGCCCGAGGACGCCCGCGTCGCGCACAAGACCGGCACGCTCTACAACACCTCGAGCGACGTCGGCTTCATCCACATGCCCGACGGGCGTCCGATTGCCGTGGCCATCTACGTCACCGGCCAGGGCGGCAAGCCCAACCGCGACGCGCGCATCGCCGCGATCGCCCGTGCACTTTACGACGGCTATGGCGCCGACGGCATGGGCCTGCGCCGCACCGCGGCACGCTGACTTCATACAATTGATCCTCCCCGGAACGGGGAGGGGGACCATGCGAAGCATGGTGGAGGGGGCTATCGTCCAGACGAGAGGGTGCGCGATGGCGCGAGCCCCCTCCCCACGCCGCTGCGCGTCGCGGTCCCCCTCCCCGTTCCGGGGAGGATCCGCCCCGCCCAGCCCCACAAACGAGAAAGGGCGCGCAGGTTGCCCTGCGCGCCCTCGAAACTCGTTCGCTGTAGAGCGAAGATTAGTGCTTCGTGGCTTCCGAAGCGGTAGCAGCAGCTTCCGAAGCAGCGCTCGAAGCGGCAGCAGCAGCGTCCGTAGCGGCCGACGACGCACCAGCAGCAGCGTCCGAAGCAGCGGCAGCGGCTTCACCAGCGGCGTCCGAAGCGGTCGCAGCAGCGTCCGTAGCGGTTTCAGCAGCTTCGGTGGCTTCCGTAGCGGCTTCTTCCGAACCCTTCGAGCAAGCCGAGAGGCTGAGGACGGTGGCGGCAGCAACAGCAGCGAGAGCGATCTTGCGCATGTATGGTATCCTTGAACAGCGAGTGGACCAAGCACGGCACAAGGCCGGGCCGAAAGCCTACTGCAGCAGTAGACTTCGGGCGTCAATTAACCAGCTTGGCGTGCCGATGCAAGCATCTAGTCACTTTTGGCCGCTGTTCAGGCCTGTCCGAGCCGCCGCATTTACAGGCAGAATGTGTCGAGGTTGTGACCGGCGATGCCCAATTCCCGCCTAATTTCCGCCATATTTGGCCGTCTTGCGACGGTCCGGCGCTTCCCCCGCAAGGCTTCACCCGCTAGGTAGAAAAAATGGAGCCCAAGCAGCATCTCTACCTGGTCGACGGGTCGGCCTACATCTTCCGCGCCTATCATCGCCTGCCGCCACTGACGAATCCCCAGGGGACACCGGTCGGCGCGGTCTATGGCTACACGACGATGCTGTGGAAGCTCGCCGACGACCTCAACAAGGCCGACGGGCCGACCCACCTCGCGGTGATTCTCGACAAGTCGTCGATCTCGTTCCGCAACGATCTCTACGACCAGTACAAGGCCAACCGCCCGCCCCCGCCCGAGGATCTGGTTCCACAGTTCCCGTTGATCCGCGACGCCACCCGCGCCTTCTCGCTGCCCTGCATCGAGGAGCCCGGGGTCGAGGCCGACGACGTGATCGCCTCCTATGCCCGCGAAGCCACGCGCAAGGGCTGGGACGTGACGATCGTCTCGTCCGACAAGGACCTGATGCAGCTCGTCGGCAAGTGCGCATCGGGACTCGAAGGCACGGGCTGCGTCGACATGCTCGACACGATGAAGAACGCGCGGATCGACATTCCCGAAGTGATCGAGAAGTTCGGCGTGCCGCCCGAGAAGGTCGGCGACGTGCTCGCGCTGATGGGCGATTCGGTGGATAACGTACCGGGCATCCGCGGCATCGGCCCCAAGACCGCCTCCAAGCTGATCCAGGACTACGGCGACCTCGAATCGGCGCTGGCCGCGGCGCCGACGATGAAGGCGGGCAAGCTGCGCGAGAGCCTGATAGAGCAGGCGCCGATGGCGCGGCTGTCGCGCCAGCTCGTCGCGCTCAAGGAAGACTGCCCCCTGCCGATGCCGCTCGAAGACTTCAGGCTCGGCACGATCCCGCCCGAGCCGCTGGCGGCATTCCTGTCCACCCACGGCTTCACCAGCCTGCTCAAGCGGCTCGACACGGGTTCGGGCAGCCCGGACCGCGCGACCCAGCTGCATCCGGCCAAGCCGGTCACCGCTGGCGCGCCGGTGGTTCCCGGCGGCAACCGCCAGGCCCTGCCCGACATGCCCGCGCTCGATCTCGACGCCTACGAATGCGTCCAGACGCGCGAACGGCTCGCACACTGGATCGACCGCGCCTTCGCCGCGCGCATGGTCGCGGTCGATACCGAAACCTCCGCACTCGACGCGATGCGCGCCGATCTGGTCGGGGTCAGCCTCGCGCTGGGGCCAAACGACGCCTGCTACATCCCGCTCGGCCACGGCGGCACCGACATGTTTGCCGAGAAGCCCGAGCAGGTCGACAGGGCCGAGGCGCTGGCTCTGCTCAGGCCGCTGCTCGAGAGCGATGCCGTCCTCAAGGTCGGCCAGAACATCAAGTACGACATCAACATCCTGGCGCGGCACGACATCCACGTCGCGCCGATCGACGACACGATGATCGTCAGCTTCGCGCTCGACGCCGGGCGCAGCGAAGAGGGCATCGGCGGCGGCCACGGCATGGACGAACTCGCCACGCGCCACCTTGCGCACACCACGCTGACCTTCAAGGACATCTGCGGCAGCGGCAAGAAGCAGATCCCCTTCGGCGAAGTCCCGCTCGACCGCGCGACACGCTATGCCGCCGAGGACGCCGACGTCACCTGGCGGCTCCACCGCCTGCTGCGCCCGCGCCTGGCGGACGAGGGCGGCACGCGCGTCTACGAGCGCGTCGACCGGCCGATAATCCCGGTGGTCGCGCAGATGGAGCGCCACGGCATCAAGGTCGATCGCGAACGCCTGGCCGGCCTGTCGGCCGAGTTCGCCATCGAGATCGGCAAGCTCGAGACCACGATTCACGGTCTCGCCGGCGAGCCCTTCACGATCGGCAGCCCCAAGCAGCTCGGCGACGTGCTGTTCGACAAGCTCGGCTACAAGGGCGGCAAGAAGGGCAAGAGCGGCCAGTATTCGACCGACCAGGGCATTCTCGAAGGCCTCGCGGGCCAGGGCGCCGAGATCGCCAACAAGGTGCTCGAATGGCGCCAGCTCTCGAAGCTGCGCTCGACCTATACCGAGGCGCTGCAGGCGGCGATCAACCCGGCGACGCAGCGCGTCCACACGAGCTATTCGCTGGTCGGCGCGCAGACGGGGCGCCTGTCCTCGACCGAGCCCAACCTGCAGAACATCCCGATCCGCACCGAGATCGGCCGCCAGATCCGCGACTGCTTCGTCGCCGAGCCCGGCCACGTGCTGATGAGCGCCGACTACAGCCAGATCGAGCTGCGCCTCGCCGCGCACATGGCCGACGTGCCCCCGCTCAAGGAGGCCTTCGCCCAGAACGAGGACATCCATTCGCGGACCGCGCAGGAGATGTTCGGCACGGTTGATCGCGACACGCGCGGCCGCGCCAAGACGATCAACTTCGCCATCCTCTACGGCATTTCGCGCTGGGGCCTCGGCGGCCGGCTCGGCGTGCCGGCGGACGAGGCCCAGGCGATGATCGACCGCTATTTCGAGCGCTTCCCCGGCATCCAGAAGTACATCGTCCACACGCTCGAGACCGTGCGCGAACGCGGCTATTCGGAGACGCTGTTCGGCCGCAAGACCTGGTTCCCGCGGATCAACTCGAAGAACCAGGCCGAACGCCAGGGCAGCGAGCGCGCGGCGATCAACGCGCCGATCCAGGGCACCAGCGCCGACATCATCAAACGCGCGATGGCGCGGATGGGGCCCGCCCTGCTCGACGCGGGTCTGCGCAACGTGCGCATGCTGCTCCAGGTCCACGACGAACTCGTGTTCGAAGCGCCCGAAGGCGATGCCGAGAAGGCCGCACCGGTGATCCGCCAGGTCATGGCCGAAGCGGCGCAGCCCGCGGTCACGCTCGACGTGCCGCTCGGCGTCGAGATCGGCGTGGGCGGGAGCTGGGGCGCCGCGCATTGAGGCTGCCCACGATCGTCGAGGTGTTGCACTGGGCCGAGAAGGGTACCAGCGCGGCGATCGTCGCGGGGATCGCGCTGCTTGCCGCCTTCCTCATTCACTTCGCGCTCTTCGCGGTGCTCGACCGGATCGCGCGTCTCTCGCCGACGCGCTCTGACGACGTCGTGGTCGATCGCCTGCGCCAGCCGCTGCGCTGGTCGCTGGCGGCGGTTTGCATTTCGCTCGCGGCCGAGAACCAGCCGATGCTCGCGCAGATCTGGGGCAGCGTCGCGCGCTTCGTCGTGCCCGCGCTGCTCGGCTGGGTCGCCTTCGCGCTGGTCAAGGCTTTCGCCGTGGTCATGTCCGATCGCGCCGAACTGTCCGACGACGAACTCGCCGTGCGCAGTCGCCGCACGCGCATCGCGATCCTCTCGCGCAGCCTGGGCTTCGTCATCGTCTTCGTGACCGTGGCGCTGATGCTGCTGGGCATACCCGGCGTGCGCAATGTTGGCGTGACCTTGATGGCCTCGGCCGGCGTCGCCACCCTGGCGGTCGGCGCGGCGGCGCAGCCGGCCTTGAAGTCGCTGATCGCCGGCATCCAGATGGCGCTGAGCGAACCGATCCGCATCGGCGACCTCGTCGTCATCGAGAACGAGACCGGGCGCGTCGAGGACATCCGCATGACCTACGTCGTGATCCGCACGGCCGACGAGCGACGGATCATCGTGCCGACCGCGCGCTTTCTCGAAACCAGCTTCCAGAACTGGACGCGCGTCGTCGGCGGGCTCACCGGAAACGTCGTACTGCCGATCGTCCCCGGCCATGCGATCGCGCCGATCCGCGCCGCCTTCGAGGCGCTGATCAAGGACCAGTCCGACTGGGACAAGCGCATTGGCGCGCTGCAGGTGTCCGAGCTCAAGGTCGATCACCTCGAACTCAAGCTCGTGCTCAGCGCCCCCGACCCCGCCGCGCTAACGCGCCTGCGCCTGGCCATGCGCGAGGCGATGGTCGAATGGCTGCGCGTCGAGATGCCCGAGGCGCTCAAGACCGCCTGATCGCTCGACGCCGAAAACAGTTTGCCATATGGAGAACTGTCGAACAATAGTTCGCCATATGGCAAACAATTCCGCGCCGCTCGATTCGGCCTTCCACGCCCTCGCCGATCCGACCCGCCGGGCGGTGATCAGTCGCCTGATCGTCGGCCCGGCCTCTGTCAGCGAACTGGCCCAGCCTTTCGCGATCGGCCTCCCGACCTTCCTCAAGCATCTCAAGGTGCTCGAGGATTCGGGACTGGTCGGCTCGGGCAAGACCGGGCGCGTCCGCGTGTGCCATCTGCAACCGGCCCGCCTGGCGGCCGCCGAGAGCTGGATCGCCGAGCAGCGTGCGATCTGGGAGGGCCGCGCCGATCGCCTGGCCGCCTATGTCGAGAACCACATCCACAAGGAGCAAGGACAATGAGCGCCGACCTGACGATCTCGCGCCTGATCAAGGCCCCGCCCGCCGCGGTCTGGCAGGCCTGGAGCGATCCGCATCACTTCGCGCAGTGGTGGATTCCCGAACCCTACGAATGCAAGGTGATCAAGCTCGACCTGCGCCCCGGCGGCGGCTTCGAGACGATGATGCGCGAAGGCGTCCTCGCCAAGAATGGAGAGGAATTCCAGCCGCACGTCGAGGGCTGCTTCCTGGAGATCGAGCCGGAACGTAAGCTGACCTTCACCACCTCGCTGATCGAGGACTGGCGGCCGGGGGACCCCTGGCTGGCGCTGACGGCGCAAATCACCTTCACGCCCGAGGACGGCGGCACGCGCTACACCGCGCGCGTGCTGCACAAGACCGAGGCCGAGGCGCGCAAACACGACGAGATGGGTTTCTACGAGGGCTGGGGCACGGCGCTCGCGCAGTTGGCGCGGCTGCTGGAGAAATGAGAAACGCCGCCCCGGGACGGAACCCGGGACGGCGTTTCTGCATGCGTTACTTCGCCCTACCCGTGCTTCCGCTCGCGCGTGGATTCGAGCATGCCCGGGGCGATGAAACCGATCGGCGAGACTTCCATCGCGCGCTTCTTGAGCTCGCCCTTCATCTTCTCGTAGTCGGCTTCCATCTCGGCGGTCACCGTCGCGCGCGAATCCGCGAGCGCGTCGGCGAAGTCGTCGGCGGTCACCTGCGACACCGCCGCACCGCGCTTGCGGATGGCGATGAGTCCGGCGCGGCGCACCACGTCCTCGAGATCGGCCCCGGTGAAGCGCTCGGTCTCCGACGCGATCACCTTGAGGTTCACGTCGTCGGCCAGCGGCATCTTGCCCGTGTGGATCTTGAGGATGTGCTCGCGCCCTTCCTCGCTCGGCGTGCCGACATAGACGAGCTCGTCGAAGCGGCCCGGACGCAGCAGCGCCGGATCGACCAAGGCCGGCCGGTTGGTCGCGCCGATCAGCACGACCGACTGCAGTTCCTCCATGCCGTCCATCTCGGCGAGGATCGTGTTGACCACGCGCCCGGTGACCTGCGGCTCGCCACCGCCACCCGAACCGCGTGCGGGCACGAGGCTGTCGATCTCGTCGATGAAGATCACGCAAGGCGCGACCTGGCGGGCACGCGCGAAGAGCCGGGCGATCTGCTGCTCGCTCTCGCCGTACCACTTGGACAGCAGGTCGGACGACTTGATCGCGATGAAGTTGGCCTCGGCCTCCTTCGCCACGGCCTTCGCCAGCAGCGTCTTGCCCGTGCCCGGGGGCCCATACAGGAGAAAGCCCTTGGCCGGCCGGATGCCCAGGCGATGGAACGCCTCGGGATTCTTCATCGGCAGCTCGACGCCCTCCTTGAGCTTGAGCTGCGCGCTGTCGAGCCCACCGATGTCGTCCCAGCCGATGTTCGGCACCTGGACCATGACCTCGCGCATCGCCGAAGGCTGGACGCGCTTGAGCGCCGCGACGAAGTCCTCGCGCAGGACCGAGAGGCTTTCGAGCACTTCGGGCGGGATCGTCTGCGCCTCGAGATCGAGCTTGGGCATGATCCGACGCACGGCCTCGATCGCCGCCTCGCGGGTCAAGGCCGCCAGGTCGGCACCGACGAAGCCGTGCGTCGTGCGCGCGAGCTCGCCGAGATCGACGCCAGGATCGAGCGGCATGCCACGCGTGTGGATGCCGATGATCTCGCGCCGGCCCTTCTCGTCGGGCACGCCGATGATGATCTCGCGGTCGAAGCGGCCGGGGCGACGCAGCGCCTCGTCGATCGCGTCGGGCCGATTGGTCGCGGCGATGACGACGATGTTCGAGCGCGCTTGCAGCCCGTCCATCAAGGTCAGCAGCTGCGCGACCAGCCGCTTCTCGGTTTCGCCGTGAACCTGCTCGCGCTTGGGCGCGATCGAATCGATCTCGTCGATGAACACGATCGAGGGCGAGGCCTTGCTGGCCTCCTCGAACACCTCGCGCAGGGCTTTCTCGCTCTCGCCATAGCCCGAGCCCATGATCTCGGGCCCGTTGATGATGAAGAACGAGGCTTCACTCTCGTTCGCCACGGCGCGTGCGAGCATGGTCTTGCCCGTGCCCGGCGGGCCGTGCAGCAGCACGCCGCGCGGCGGGTCGACGCCCAGGCGGGTGAACAGCTCGGGATAGCGCAGCGGCAGCTCGACCATCTCGCGCAGCTGGCGGATCGTGTCGCCCATGCCGCCGACATCGTCGTAGTTGAGGCCCGCACGGCCCAGGTTCGCTTCCTCGAACTCCTCGCGCAGCTCGACCTCGGTGTTCTCGTCGATGTGAACGATGCCCTTGGGCGTCGTCGAAACCACGGTCAGGCGGATCTGGGTCAGCGCATAGGCCGGCGCATTGAACATGCGTTGGACCTGTGGCGGCATGTCACGCACCTGCTGCTGCCCGGCTGTGGCGACGATGTCGCCCGCCAGCAGCGGACGGCCGAAGAAGTTACGCTTGAGCGCCACCGAGGGGCCCTGCAACCGCATCTCGCGCTGCGCCGGCGCAAAGACCACCCGCTGGGCGGGGCGCGACTCGGCCTTCTTGACGGTGACGTGGTCGCCCGAGCCGACTTCGGCATTGGCGCGCTGCAGACCGTCGAGGCGAATCACCTCGAGCGCCTCGTCCTCGGCATAAGCGAGGACCGCGCGCGCGACGGTCACGCGCTTGCCGGAAATCTCCAGGGCATCGCCTTCGAGCGCGCCGAGCGCCGAGAGCGCCGACTTGGGCAGTCGGGCGATGCCGTGCCCGCTTTCCTCCTGGCGCGCGGCTGCGACCTGCAGCCGGACCGTCCGTTCTTCCACGCTTGCCGTAGCATCGGCCATGTCGATTGTTCCCCGATTGGCATGCCCCGAATGGGGTTCCAGCAAGCTAGGAACTGCACGTTCCGATTGCAAAGGGGGCGCTCGGCGAGGCCGGGCGAAAAAAAGGCCCGGTCGTTGCCGACCGGGCCTTGGAAGTTTTGGGAGAGGATGCCTGAAAGGCCTGTCCTATATGTTCCGAATCGCATTTTTGTGCAAGTGCGAAATGAATTTTTAATGATGCAAAAAATGCAATCATGGTTGCGCTCATTGGCATATCATTGAATTATAACCAATAAATAAGAGAATATGTCTCATTTATTACTGACTCAGGTGTTCGCAACATACTGCGTGCTGCGCTGCGTCAGGAGCTTACCTGGGTGAGCATTCCGTCCGATCGTTCGCGATGCCGCGCTGGTCGCTCGTCGGGTCGGGCAGGTCAGTGCGCCATCAGCAACGCCGGGCGCGGGCAATCCTCGAGAAAATAGCGCGTGACCCCACCGAACAGGAATTCGCGCATCCGGCTGCGTCCATAGGCGCCCATGATCAGCAGATCGCCGCCAAGCCTGAGCACCGCCGCAGCCAATGTCTCCTCGGTCGAGCCCTTGCGCACGAGTTCGTGCGGCACCGCCTTTATCGAGTGCCGCGCCAGGTAGCGCACGGCATCGGCGGCAGGAAAGCCGCCGGGTTTCTCGCCGACGGTGAGCACGTTCACCGAAGCGCAGCGCGCGAGCAACGGAATCGCCCCGCGCAACGCCGCCGCCACTTCGTTGCCGCCGTCCCAGGCGACGCAGGCATTGGCGACGGGAACGGACAGCGCCCTGTCATCGGGCAGGACCAGCACGGGCGTGCGCGTCGCCAGGACGACCTCGCCCGCGATCGCACTCGTGCGCGAGACGATCACGACGTCGGCAAGCCGCGAGGCGACGGCCAGGGCGGCGACGGGCTCGTCCTCGCTACGGATGACGTCGTAAGGCAGGCCGGCCTCGTGAAGTTGTGCGCGTAGCCGCGCGGCCTGGCCGTCGTCGTCGGCGAGCGCCTGCTGCATGGCATCGGAGGCGACGTAGGATCCGCCCATCGGGTCCATCGAGATATAGCGGCCGATCGGGGTATCGACGAGGAGGGTGACGTGGCCCTCGCCGGCCCGCGCCAAAGCCAGCGCTGTCTCGAGCCGGGCCGGCATCGCCGGGCTGCGGTCCGCGTGGACGAGGATGGAACGCATCGCGATCTCCCTGTTGTTCTTTTCTCCCTAGCCGTCATTAGGCCTGTTCCGCCTTGAGCGCGATCAAATCCTGCCGAAAGGCCCGCTTCCGAAAGGCCAAGTCGTGTCGCGTTCGTTCACAGCCGTCATCTTCGACTTCGGCGGTGTCATCACCGCCAGCCCCTTCGAGGGCTTCGCCCGGCTCGAAGCCGAGCGCGGCTTGCCCGCAGGGCTGATCCGCCGTGTCAACGCCGCGAACCCCGACGACAACGCCTGGGCGCAACTCGAGCGCTCGGAGATCGACACCGCCATGTTCGACGCGCTTTTCGCCGCGGAAAGCGAGGCCGTCGGCCACCGGCTGTCGGGACGCGCGGTGCTGTCGGTGATCGCCGGCGCGGTCAGGCCGGAGATGGTCGCAGCGCTCGGCACGCTGCGCGGCGCCGGCTATCGCCTCGGCTGCATCACCAACAACGTGCTCTCGGAAGAGAGCCAGCCCGGCGCGGCGTTGAAACCGTCCTACGCGGCGGCGCTCGGTCATTTCGAGCAGGTGATCGAAAGCGCAAGGGTCGGCCTGCGCAAGCCCGATCCGCGCATCTACGCGCTGATGTGCGAAAGGCTGAATGTCGCGCCCGAGGCCTGCGTCTACCTCGACGACCTCGGCATCAACTGCAAGCCGGCGGCGGCGCTCGGCATGCATGCCATCAAGGTCACCAGCGGTGCCCAGGCCCTGGCGGAACTGGCAGCGGTGCTGGGCCGGGACTTGAGCGCTACCTAAGCCTGCGAGGGCAGCGGATAAGGATGGCCATCGAGTTCGGCGGCATAAGACGCGCATTCGGGCCAGAACACGAGCCCGTCCGCGGTCCGCTCGATCGTCGCCGGATGAAGTGTGGTCGGCGATTGGCAGGTAAGCACGAGCACCGATCCCACGGGCACGCAAATCTCGTCGCACCACATTTCGATGCGCACGACCATCGAGTCGGATCCCGCATTCTGGAAACGATAGGTACCTGTCATGACGCCTGCCGGAGGCTCGCGGAGCCGATCACCTCGTGTGTCGCTACCGAGCAAGCTGTCAGATAGGCCGCACCGTCGGGCTTGGGAATATCGTAGTTCTGCGTCAGACCTTGGTCGCATGCGGCGTACCGGCAATCGCCCGGCCGAGAACCGGAATGCGTTCGCGTGATGCGCCGCGATGCGCTAGGGCGGCTCGCGCAGGCCATCGCCGGCCTGCTCGCGGCAGACAGACGATCGTGCTCCCGCTCAAGCCCCGGAGCATTCGTGATCATGGTTCAGCCCTTTCTTCCCTCCCCCTGGCGCGCGTGTCCGCGGTGAAGAGCGCGAGCGACGGCACGATGCGTGACGGCGAGGTCATGACGCTCGACGACGGCGAATGCATCGGCCGCGCGCGGGTGCCCGACGGCGTCGAACTGCGGCTGATCCGCTGCGACGACGAGTTCTCGATCGTGCTCGAAGACAACGAACTGATGAGCACGCGCGTCAGCGCCTCCGAGATCGCACTCGCGACGATGACCAGCGACCGGCTGGGCCTGCGGCATGCGTCCGAATGGCTGATCGGGGGCTACGGCATGGGCTTCACCCTGCGCGCCGCGCTCGCCGAACTCGAGGGCGATGCCTGCGTCACCGTGGCCGAAATCGTTCCCGAGATCATCCAGTGGGCGCGCGGGCCGATGGCCGAACTCACGGCCGGCTGCCTCGACGACCCACGGGTCATGCTCGTCGACGAAGACGTCGCCACTTTGATCAACGCCGCGATCGAAAGCTACGACGCAATTCTGCTCGACGTCGATAATGGCCCCGAGGGCCTGACCCGCGGGCAGAACGACTATCTCTATTCGCCGCGCGGGCTGGCGGCAGCCCGCCGCGCGCTCAAGGACGACGGTATTTTGGCCGTATGGTCCTGCGAGCCTGACACGCATTTTCCCGTGAAGCTGCGCGAGGCCGGCTTCGAGGTCGCCGAAATGCAGGTCCACGACGGACACAAGGACGATGCCGACATCCACGTCCTGTGGTTCGCCCGCAAACGCGCCGTGGCTTAGTGCCTTTCGCGCAATATCGCCTCGCCTAGCGCGAGCGGGATTTCACGATTGGCCATCGACACCCTCCCCGGTCGTCACCGCCGGAGAGGATGCCGATGTTCTCAGAACCGTCCGATTAGGGGGATCGTTCAGTCCTGAGGAATCCGCCAGCGGATGGCGCTGGTGTAGGTCGAAGCGACGCGCTTGCCCTCACCGTCGGTCGCCGGTTCGAACTGGGCACGACGCGAGACCTTTTCGCAGGTCGCCTGATCCAGTCCCGGATGGCCGCTGCTCGTGATCACCGTGCAGCTCTGCACCCGCCCGTTGGCGTCGATCGCCAGCGAGAAGCGCGTGACACCCTGATTGCCTTCGCGCAGGTCGCGGGCCGGATAGTCGTTGGTCGTCGCCCAGCCACCCGGCGCGTTGCGCGGCTTCGCGGCACGCGGGGCGAAGGTCTGAGTTGGCGAAGGTTGCGGGATCGGATCGGCACGCGGTGCCGGAGGGAAGTCGGGGATCGGCGGTAGCGATATGGGATCGGCCGGAATCTGGCGCGGCGTCAGGACGACGTCGGGCACGGGCATTCTCGGTTCGACTATGGGCTTTTCGAGTGTCGTGTCAGGCGGCGGAGGCGGAAGGGGGATAGGCGTGAGCGGAATCTGCGCGGCTTCGGTGCGCTCGGGCGGTGAAGGCTTGAAGAACTTCACGGTGAAGCCGTTGATCAGCGCGACGATCGCAGCACCCTGGATCAGGGCCACTACAGCCGTCGCCACGACACGCTGGTTCCCTCCAGTCCGGTGGTCGATATAGGCCATGGCACTCCTCTCTTATCATCACCCGAAGCCAATACTTGGGAGACTCTTATCGAGGAGCCGAATTTATCAGAATACTTTCAACTGAAAACATTTTTATACTAAGCAACCCTAGCATAAAACCTAAATGTGCTGAACAAACAATAGGCAGGCTTAGTAGTTGCGGGAACGGCCCACGCCGCTGTCAGCGCACCGCCGCCAGGGCCTTCTGCCGGCGCCGCTGAACCGAACTGCCGAGGCCGATCGCTTCGCGGTATTTCGCCACGGTGCGCCGGGCGAGATCGAAGCCCTTGGCACGCAGGAGGTCGACCAGCGCGTCGTCCGATAGGATCGCCTTGGCATCCTCGGCGTCGATCAGGCTGCGGATCGCCGCCTTGACCGCCTGGGCCGAGACCGCACCCTCGCCGTCGGCGGCGGCTACGCCCGAAGTGAAGAAGTACTTGAGCTCGTAGATTCCGCGATCGCAGAGCAGATACTTGTTCGAAGTGACGCGACTCACGGTCGATTCGTGCATGCCGATCGTCTCGGCGACGGCGCGCAGGGTCAGCGGCTTGAGCTGCGAGACGCCGTGACGGAAGAAGCCGTCCTGCTGGCGCACGATCTCGGCCGAAACCTTGAGGATCGTCTTCTGCCGCTGGTCGAGCGCCTTGATCAGCCAGTTGGCATCGGCGAGCTTTTCCGAGAGCCAGCCCTTCGACGGCTTGTCGGTGCAAGAGCCCTTGAGCTCGACGTAGTACGAACGGTTGACGATCAGTCGCGGCAGGGTCGCCTGGTTGAGCGCGATGTCCCAGCCGCCGTCGGCGCGCGCCGAAATCAGGATGTCGGGCGTCACCGGCGCGCCCACCACGCCACCGAAGCGCAGGCCGGGCTTGGGATCGTAACCCTTGAGCTCTGACAGCATGTCGGCGAGATCCTCGTCGTCGACGCTGCAGATGCGCTTGAGCCGCGCGAAATCGCCACGCGCGACGAGATCGAGATTGTCGATCAGCCGCGCCATGGCGGGATCGTAGCGATCGGCCTCCTGCGCCTGGAGCGCGATGCATTCGCCGAGCGAACGCGCGCCGACCCCGGTGGGATCGAGCGTCTGGACCAGCAACAACCCCTGCTCGACCTCGGTGAGCGCCAGGCCGAGATCCTCGGCGACGTCACGCACGGCCACGGCCAGATAGCCGGCCTCGTCGAGTTGGCCGATCAGATAGCGCGCGATCGCCGCGAGGCGCGGGTCCTCGGTCGCCGTGCCGATCTGCGCCTCGAGATGTTCGGCCAGCGTCTCCTCGCTGCTGCTGCGCTCCTCGATCGAGGGACCTTCCTCGCCCATAGCAAAGCGACTGTCGCCGCCCCAGTCGCCGCTTTCGAAGCCGCCGCCGTCGTGGTCGCCCGTATCGCGATCGCGGTCGAGCGTCGCGGGATCGATGTCGAGCGGGCGATCGTCGGCGCCGCGGCCCTCGCCGATCAGCGCGTCGACCGGCGAGCTTTCGAGGCTCGTGCGGCGCGCCTCTTCGGGAATCTCGACCGTTTCGGCGACGTTCGGCGCGGATTCGCCCATATCGAGCAGCGGATTGGCCTCGAGCGCCTCGCCGATGAAAGTCTCGATCTCGAGATTGGACAGCGCCAGCAGCTTGATCGCCTGCTGAAGCTGCGGCGTCATCACCAGCGACTGGGTCTGACGTAGATCTAGGCGGGGCCCCAACGCCATAGATCAGCCGCCGTGCCGGCGCGCCCTCACAACGTGAAATCCTCGCCCAGATAGAGCCGACGCACGTTCTCGTCGGCGACCAGCGCCTCGGGCGTGCCCGAGAACAGCACCTGGCCACCATAGACGATGCAGGCGCGATCGCAGATGTCGAGCGTCTCGCGCACGTTGTGATCGGTGATCAGCACGCCGATGCCGCGGTTGCTGAGGTCCTTCACCAGATGCCGGATATCCGCGATCGACAGCGGGTCGATGCCGGCGAAGGGCTCGTCGAGCAGCATGATGGAGGGCTTGGCCGCGAGCGCGCGCGCGATTTCGCAACGGCGACGCTCGCCGCCCGAAAGCGCCATGGCCGGGCTCGTGCGCAGACGCGTCAGGCTGAACTCGTCGAGCAGCCGGTCGAGCTCCTGCGCGCGGACCTGCTTGTCGGGTTCGATCAGTTCGAGCACGCAGCCGATGTTTTCCTCGACCGTCATGCCGCGGAAGATCGAGGTTTCCTGCGGCAGATAGCCAAGGCCCAGCACCGCGCGACGATACATCGGCAGGCTCGTGATATCGACGCCGTCGAGCAGGATGCGCCCCGCGTCGGGCTTCACAAGTCCCATTACCGAATAGAAGCAGGTGGTCTTGCCGGCGCCGTTCGGGCCGAGCAGGCCGAGCACTTCGCCGCGTGCGACCGACAACGAAATGTCGGTCAGCACCGCGCGTTTGTCGTAGGACTTGGCGATCGACACCACCTCGAGCCCGCCCTGCGGGATCGGCGGTGCCGCGCTGTCGTTCTGTCTTGCAGCCTCGGGCGAGGCCGTCTGCGTCATGATGTCGGCCATGTTCTCCGCGATGTAAGGGCCGGGCCGATGATGGGCAAGCGCCCTTTAACCACTTGGCAGGTTTTATGCATGGCAGATCGCCGCCCTGCATAGACGGGCTGCGGCGCGGTGTGGTTAACTTGCTTGATCCAGCGGCGATTCGATGATTTACTCCGCTTCCGATGTAATAAGAGAGGATTGCGAATGGCGAAGGTGTGGCAGCGCGGTTTCATCGCGCCGCAAACGGAAGCCCGTCCGAACGATGCCAAGTCGGTCGACTGGCGCCGCCGGATGAGCGACAACATCGCCTATGCCCTCCTCGTCTACACCGCGCTCCAGATCTTCGTCACGATGGGCGCGCTCAAATCGGAAGGCGCCTCGCTGCTGCCGTACCTGGCGCTCGTCGTCCTCGTCGGCGCGATCATCCCGGCCTGCCGCCGTTTCGAGCGCCGCTGGAACCGCCTGACCGAAGACCAGGCGCACGATCCGTCGATGGCACGCTATTTCCGTCGCGATCGTCTGGCGCTGTGGGTCATGGCGATCGGCCTGCCTTTCGCCCTGACCGGGCTGTTCAAGCTGCTGGCTCTGACCTTCGCCTGAGCCGCGCGCGCGATCGCGGACATGATTGCCTGGCGCGCATGACGCCGGACGTTGCCCTTCCCGCCTGCGAGGACTAGAGCCGCCCCTTCACCAGCGCGTCGTAAGCGTTTGAAGGAGTGCCGAATGCTCAGCCTCGAAGCCGCCCAGGAACGCGCGCTGGCGCTGATCGAACGGGCGCGCAAGGCCGGCGCCGACGCCGCCGACGCGGTCTATTCTGCCGACGCTTCCGAGAGCATCCAGGTCCGCCTCGGCAAGCTCGAAGACGTCGAGCGCTCCGAAAGCGAGCATATCGGTCTGCGTGTATTCAGTGGCACGCGCTCTGCCTCGATCGGCTCGAGCGACATGGGCGATGCCGCGCTCGACGAACTGGCCGCGCGCGCGGTCGCCATGGCCCGGGCGGCGCCCGAAGATCCCTATGCCGGGCTCGCCCCCGAAGAGCTGCTGACGCGCGGCCCCTTCCCCGCGCTCGATCTCGAGGACAGCGAGGAGCCCAGCCCGCCGAGCCTGCGCGCGATCGCCGAGGCGGCCGAGGACGCTGCGCGTGCGGTGCCCGGCGTTACCAATTCCGAAGGTGGCGGCGCCAGCGCCGGCCGCGGCCTCTTCGCGCTCGCCACGAGTCACGGCTTCGCCGGCTCCTATAGCACGACCAGCCGCGGGCTCTCGGCCAGCGTGGTCGCGGGCGAAGGCGCGAACATGCAGCGCGACTACGGCTGGCGCTCGGCGCGCCACGCCGCCGACCTGCCAAGCCCGCAGGAAATCGGCGCGATCGCTGGCGAGCGCGCGGTGGCACGGCTCAATCCGGGCAAGCTCAAGAGCGGCGCGATGCCCGTGGTGTTCGATCCGCGCGTCGGCGGCACGCTGATCGGCCATCTGATCGGCGCGATGGCCGGTTCGTCGATCGCGCGGCGGTCGAGCTTCCTGCTCGAACGGCTCGGCGAGCAGTTGTTCGACAGCGGCATCAGCGTGATCGAGGACCCGCATCTGGTGCGCGGACTGCGCTCGCGTCCGTTCGACGGCGAAGGCCTGGCGACCAGCCGCCGCGCGCTCGTCGAAGGCGGCCGGATCACCACCTGGCTGCTCGAAAGCGCCTCGGCGCGCCAGCTCGGCCTGACACCGACCGGCCACGCCTCGCGCGGGCACGGCGGCGCGCCGGGCGCCTCGGTCAGCAATCTGCACCTCGCCGCGGGCACGGCGAGCCCGCAAGCGCTGATGGCGGACATCAAGGACGGGGTCTATGTGACCGAGTTGATCGGCCACGGCGTCAACGGCGTGACCGGCGACTACAGCCGCGGCGCCTCGGGCTTCCGCATCGTGAATGGCGAACGTGTCGGCCCGGTGGCCGAGTTCACCATCGCCGGCAACCTGCTCGACATGTTCGCGGCGCTGACGCCGGCCAACGATCTCGAATGGTTCCGCCCGATCAACGTGCCGACGATCCGCGTAGACGGACTGACGATCGCAGGCGACTGATCGTCGTGGCGGCCTCCCCATCCGTTCACGGACGGGGAAGGAACCGTAAACTCAGGCCTTCTTCTCGGCCTGGTAGCGCTCGATCGCCTCGATCGTGACCCGGCGCGCGTCATCGGCGCCGCCCCACTTGCCGATACGCACCCACTTGGTCTTCTCGAGATCCTTGTAGTGCGTGAAGAAGTGCTCGATCTGCTCCATGACGATGCCGGGCAGGTCGTCCTTCTCGGCGACGTCGGAATAATAGGGGAAGGTCTTGTCGTCGGGCACGCAGACGAGCTTCTCGTCGCCGCCGGCTTCGTCTTCGAGGTTCAGCACCGCGATCGGCCGCGCGCGGACGACGCAGCCCGGTACGAAGGGCGAGCGCGCGATGACCAGCGCGTCGAGCGGATCGCCGTCGGGCGAGAGCGTGTGCGGCACGAAGCCGTAGTTCGCGGGATAGCGCATCGGCGTGTGCAGGATGCGGTCCACGAAGAGAGCGCCCGATTCCTTGTCGAACTCGTATTTCACGGGTTCGCCGCCGACGGGCACTTCGATGATGACGTTCAGGCTCTCGGGCGGGTTGTCGCCCGTAGGGATCAGGTCGATACGCATGGCCGGGCACCTAGCCGGGGCCGTGCTGCGCCGCAACAGCAACCTTGCGTGCGGCGCGTCAAAAGCGCGGTTTTCTGCTAGAACACCGTCTAGCCGCTGCCGCCGAGCACGTTGATCGTGAAAGCGATCACGCCAATGTTGAACACGAAGGCCGCGAAGCTGTGCAGGATCACCACCTGACGCAGTCTGGGCGCGGTGACCGCCACGTCCGAGGTCTGGAAGGTCATGCCCAGAGTGAAGGCGAAATAGGCGAAGTCGGGATAGGTCGGGGTCTTGGTGCCGGGAAAGTCCAGCCCGCGTGCATCGTCGCCCTGCCCGCCGCGCCGGTAGAAGTCGTGGGCGTAATGCAGCGCATAGACCGAATTGGCGAAGAGCCAGATCAGCACGAGCGTGCCCACGAGCTTCGCCGCGGCGAAAGGATCGCCCCCGCGGACGTGGCTTAGTTCGCCGCTGACCGCGATCATCACCACGACGGTGAGCAGCGAGGTGATGACGAGGACCATCAGCCGGTTGGCGTCGTTCTCCCCCGCATGGCGCCGCATCGACTCGGCCCGGCTGTCGCGCAACAGCGGCGCGAGCGAGACGAGGAAGCACAGCGCCGCGCCGTCGAAGGCCAGGGCGGCGGCATCCTGCCAGTCGTCGCCGAAACCCCAACGCACCGCCACGAAACCGGCAACGAGCAGCACCACGAAGCCGATGAAGCGCGCCGGCGCCACGCGGTTGCCCAGCGATCGGCGCGCGACGGTCACTTGTCCGGCGTTCCCCTCCGCGGCGCCAGCAAGCTGTCCAGTGCCGCCGTGCCGCGCGCCGAGGCGCGCTCGAGCCAGGGCCAGCGCAGCCCACCCTTGTAGGTCACGGGCATGGTCAGGAAGCGGTCGCCGCGCTTGATCAGCAGTTCGATCGGTCGCGATCCGGTCTTGGCCTGGGTGATCGCCTGCTTGAGCTTGTCGTGGTCATAGGCACGCCCGTTGACCGCGACGATCTTCGCGCCCGTAACGACACCCGCGTTGAAGGCCGGGCCGTCCCACTGCGTCGCGGTGACCGTGCCCTCGCGATCGAGCGACAGGCCGAGCGAATAGGTCAGGCTCAGAGTCTTGGCATCGTCCATCCGCGCCTTGTCATAAGCGTTGGGCTCGTCGCGCCAGACCAGGCGATAGCCGCCCTTCTCGATCCCCGCGAGCGGCGCGGGCAGGCCCGTGCCTTCGATGCGGGTGCGCAGGAAGCCGGCCCAGTCGTAGCGATAGACCGAGTCGAGCGTCGCGACGACGTCGGCGAACTCGTAGGTCGCGGTCGGCCCGTCGCCCTTGTAGGAGAAGAAGGCCCGCGCGAAGTCGTCGAGCCCCTTGCGGCCGCTCGTGCCCGCGCGGATGATCTGATCGGCCTCGAGCCAGACCAGCGCGCCTTCGTTGTAGTAGTCCTCGCTGCGCGCGAGCGTGCCGTAGGGCTTGGGCTTGCGCGCGGCGAAGACCGGATCGAAGGTCGTGTCCTCGACCGAGCGCCACTTGCGCCCCGGCTGTTCGGCGTAGTTGCCCGCCTGGCTGGCGAACATGCCGAGCACCATCTCGCGCGACTGCACACCCGATCGCGCCGCGTGGACCAGCCCCCAGAACTGCGTCTGGCCTTCGTAGACCCAGAGCAGGTCGTCCTGCATCGGCTGACGGTAATCTGGCGTCCACAGCCGCGCCGGGCGCCGGTACTTGCCGTTCCAGCTGTGCGCGAACTCGTGCGGCAGGACGTTGCGGTCCCAGTCCATGCCTTCCCAGTCGATGAAGTTGCGCGGCTCCATCTGGTTCTCGCTCGACCGCAAGTGCTCGAGGCCGATGCCGCCCATGCGGTCGGTCAGGGCCAGGAGGAATTCGTAGCGATCGAAGGCTGGACGGCCGAAGGTCGCCAGGGTCTCGTCGACCATCGCCGTCAGCCGCGCGAGGTTCGACGGCGCGATCGCGAGCAGTTCGGGCTCGTCGGCGATCGTGTTGAGCGTGACCTTGTGGCCGAGATCCCACTTGCGGAAATGCTGGCCCGCGAAGAGCGGCGAATCGACGAGCGTCTCGTAGTCGGTCTCGGCCCAGCGAACGGTGTCGCCGGACACGGCCTGGCCGTCGAGCGCGGTCGCGGCGGTCCAGCCTTTGGGCAGCACCACGTTCGGCTTGACGCGGATGCGGCGGACATAGTGCCCGGCCGGATAGAGGCTCATCTTCTCCCACTGAAGATTGAGCATCTCCTGCGTCACCGTGATCCGCCCCTCGGAAGTCTGCAGCGGCGAGGTGTGGACGAACTTCACCACTAGTTCCTTCGCGCCTTCGGGCAGTTCGACATGGAAGGCATAGACCTCGACCGGATCGCGCCGCCAGGCGACGGGCTTGCCGTCGACGGTGAAGCGCAGATCGGCAAGCTCGGCCAGCGGCCCGCGCGGACCGTGGTTGCCCGGCAGCCACTGCGGCAGCAGCAGCGTGATCTTGCGCGTGCCCGCGGCCAGCGGGATCGTTTCGGTCACGCGATAGGCGCCGCGCTGGGTATCGCTGGCGTCGATGTCGAGCCGGATCGTCCCGCCCGGATAGGCTACGTCGACCGCATCGGGCACGGCGCGCACGATCGGTTGGGCGATCGGACCGGCCGATGTCGCGCCTTGGGCCTGGGCGGGGGCGGGGGCGGAAAGGGTAAGCGGAAGGGCCGCGATCAGCGCGGCGGCAGGTATCAGACCTCTCATGCTGACATTCATGGCGGCAAGTGCGCATATCCGCAACCGCGACCCCGCGCAGGGCACGCTTCACCCGGTTACAAAGTGTTGCCCACCGTCCCGCCATGCGAACCCGCCACGCTTTCCTGCCGCGAAAAATGGGGCTAAGCGCGCGCCAATGAGCAATACGCCACAGGCCATTCGCGGCACCCAGGACATTTTCGGCGCCGAAGCCGAAGCTTTCGCACGCGTCGTCGAGACCTTCGAGCGGGTGCGCAAGCTCTACCGCTTCCGCCGCGCCGAAATGCCCGTCTTCGAAAAGACCGCGGTGTTCTCGCGCTCGCTCGGCGAAACCACCGACGTGGTCTCGAAGGAGATGTATTCGTTCGAGGACCGCGGCGGCGAATCGCTGACCCTGCGCCCCGAATTCACCGCGGGTCTGGCGCGCGCCTTCCTGACCAACGGCTGGCAGCAGCACGCGCCGCTCAAGCTCGCGACGCACGGCCCGCTGTTCCGCTACGAGCGGCCGCAGAAGGGCCGCTATCGCCAGTTCCACCAGATCGATGCCGAGATCATCGGCGCGGCCGAGCCGCAGACCGACGTCGAGCTGCTCGCCATGGCCGACCAGCTGCTCAAGGAACTCGGCATCGCCGATGGCGTCACCCTGCAGCTCAACACGCTCGGCGACGCACCGAGCCGCGAGGCCTGGCGACTGGCACTGATCGACTATTTCCGCAGCCACGCAGCGAACCTGTCCGAGGACAGCCAGAAGCGGCTCGAGCTCAACCCGCTGCGCATCCTCGATTCCAAGGATCCCGCGGACAAGGCTTTCACCGCCGACGCGCCGAAGATCGATGACTATCTCTCGGCCGAGGCGCAGGACTTCTTCGGCGCGGTCACCGCGGGCCTCGACGCCGCCGGCGTCGCCTGGACGCGCGCGCCGGCGCTGGTGCGCGGGCTCGACTACTACCGCCACACGGCCTTCGAATTCGTCACCGACCGGCTCGGCGCACAGGGCACCGTACTCGGCGGCGGCCGCTACGACGGCCTGATCGAGGCGCTGGGCGGACCGCACACGCCGGCGGTCGGCTGGGCCGCGGGGATCGAGCGGCTGGCGATGCTGGTGGCTGATGCGACGGGCGTGACGGAAGCCAAGCCAGACGTCGTCGTCGTCGCCGAACACCGCGACTTCGAGACCGAGGCGCTGAAGCTGGTCACGCTCTATCGCCGCAACGGCATCGCCGCCGAACTCGTGACGACGGGCAGCCCGAAGAAGCGCTTCGACCGCGCACGCAAGCTGGAACCCGCGGCGATCGTCTCGCTCGACCTGCGCGACGGAGCGCCGTCGCGCGCGCTCAAGCTGCTCACCGAAGCTCATGCGAACACGGCCGGCATCCAGAGCGTCTACGACGCCTATCTGACGGGTTCTGCGTGAGCGTTTCCGACGCCCGCCTTGCCCAGATCGCCGCGCGCCACGCCGAGATCGAGGCGCGGCTCGCCTCGGGCACGCTCGAGGGCGCCGAATTCGTCGCCGCGAGCCGCGACTATGCCGAGCTCGAGCCCGTGGCCAAAGCCGCGCGCGCGGTCGTGTCGATGCGCGAGGAACTGACCAGCCTGCAGGCGCTGGGCGAGACCGATCCCGAAATGCGCGCGCTCGCCGAGGAGGAGATCGCCAGCCTCAAGGCCGAGTTGCCCGAGGCCGAGCACAAGCTCTCGATCGCCATGCTGCCGCGCGATTCGGCAGACGCGCGCCCGGCCATGCTCGAAATCCGCGCGGGCACTGGTGGCGACGAGGCCGCACTGTTCGCCGCCGACCTCTATCGCATGTACGAGCGCTATGCGGCGGAGCAGGGCTGGAAGATCGAGATGGTCTCGGCCAACGCCAACGAGCTCGGCGGGTTCAAGGAAGTCGTCGCCAACATCGCGGGCACCGGCGTCTTCGCGAAGCTCAAGTTCGAGAGCGGCGTGCATCGCGTCCAGCGCGTGCCCGTGACCGAGAGCGGCGGGCGCATTCACACTTCGGCCGCGACCGTCGCGGTCCTGCCCGAGCCCGACGAGGTCGACGTCCAGATCGATCCGGGCGATCTCAAGATCGACATCTACCGCGCCTCGGGCGCGGGCGGCCAGCACGTCAACACCACCGATTCGGCAGTGCGGCTGACGCACCTGCCCACGGGTCTCGTCGTCATCCAGCAGGACCAGCGCAGCCAGCACAAGAACAAGGACAAGGCGATGCAGGTTCTGCGCACGCGCCTCTACGACCTGCGCCGTGCCGAGGTTCAGGGCGCCGAGGCCGAGGCGCGTAAGGCCATGGTCGGTTCGGGCGACCGGTCCGAACGCATCCGCACCTACAATTTTCCGCAGGGCCGCGTGACCGACCACCGCATCAACCTGACCCTGCACCGCCTGCCCGAGATCCTCGAAGGCCCGGGGCTCGTCGAGCTGATCGACGCGCTGATCGCCGAGGACCAGGCCAAGCGCCTGGCCGCGATGGATTCGTGACAATCAACGAAGCGTTGCGCACCGCCGCGACGGTGCTTGAGGAAACCAGCGACACCCCCCGTCTCGATGCCGAACTGCTGATGGCCGAAGCGCTCGGTGTGTCGCGGTCCGACCTGCTGCTACGTCACACAGGCGACGTCGCTCCCGCCAGCTTCGCCGCGTTGCTCGAACGGCGGCGCGGACACGAACCGATCGCCTATATTCTGGGCCATCAGGAGTTCTTCGGGCTCGAATTCCGCGTCTCCCCTGCCGTGCTGATCCCGCGCGGAGACAGCGAGGTCGTGGTCGAGGCGGCGCTGGCGGCGCGGCCCGATGCCGGGCGCGTGCTCGATTGCGGGACCGGCTCGGGCGCACTGCTGCTGACCGTGCTGCACCGCCTGCCCCTGGCACAGGGCGTCGGCATCGATCGATCGTCCGAGGCGCTGGCCATGGCCCAGGGCAATGCCGAGCGACTGCATCTGGCCGACCGCGCGCGGATGATCGCCGCCGACTGGGACCAGCCGGATTGGATCGAACCACTCGGCGGGGCGTTTGATCTGATCCTCGCCAATCCACCCTATGTCGAGGATGCGGCACCCTTGGCGCCCTCGGTCCACGCGCACGAACCGCACGGCGCGCTTTTCGCCGGACCCGAAGGGCTCGACGCCTATCGCGTGCTGATCCCCCAGCTGCCGGCGCTGCTCACGCCCGGCGGCGTGGCCGTGCTCGAGATCGGCGCGACCCAGGCCGAGGCGGTCGCCGCGATCGCCGCCGAAGCCGGTTTCGCGCACCGCCTGCACCGCGATCTCGGCGGGCGACCGCGCGTAGTCGAACTTTCGCAACAGCAATAAAATTCCGCTTGGCATTTGCCCGCGCGATGCTTATCTCCCCTTGTGACCAGCGGATGGATGCACGCTTCCCATCCGGCCGGTTCAACTCCTACATTTGCATAGGGCTTGCGGTCAGGAACCGTTCGCCAAGCGCAGATGTCGGGACCACGGGTCCCAATGCGATCCGTGGCTTTAGTGGCGTGCGTCATGCCGTCCGGGATGTTTGCCGGAAGTGGCCAGGGGCTTTGAGGAAGATCACCCTTGAACAATAATCGTGGGAATAACCGCCGGCGCGGCCGGGGTAACAATAACAACAATCGTCAGGGCGGTGGGCAGCAGCTCAACCGCATCGATAGTCGCGCGCGTGGCAATGCGCCGCAGCTTCTCGAGAAGTATCGTAAACTCGCTCACGACGCGCATCTCAACGGCGATCGTGTCACCGAGGAATACTATCTTCAGTTCGCCGACCACTATTTCCGCGTGATCGCCGACCAGCGGGTACGACAGGAAGAACAACGGCGTCCGCGCGACGAACGGTGGCAGGAAGGTGGCGCCGAAGCGGACCGCGAGGACGGCGATTTCGCCTCCGAATACGGTTCTGACGACTACACGGCCTACGACCAGCCGCATCGTCGCGAACGCGAAGATCGTCCGCAGCGTGAGGATCGCGCGCAACGGGATGATCGGCCCCAGCGTGAAGATCGCCCGCAACGGGATGATCGGCCCCAGCGTGAAGATCGCCCGCAGCGTCGGGACGATCGCGCCGAACGGGTCGAACGCGAGCCGGAAGCGCCTGCGGCCGAGACGGCCGAAGATACGGGTGGCGACGAAGCTTCGCGCTCGCCTTACGAGCCGGCGGAGAACCCCTTCGTCCGCGAGGGTCGTTCGACGCGTGGCCTGAAGCCGCGTCGCGAAGGTCGTGAGGAGCGCCGCCCGCGCCGCGAACGCGCCGACAGCGATGCCGAAAACGCAGCGCCGACTTTCGACGCGAGCGTGCTGCCGCCGGCCATTTCGGCCGGTCGCGAAGAAGCGCCTGAAGCCGAAACCGCCGTTGCTGAGGAAGAGGCCAAGCCTCGCCGCCGCACGCGCAAGCCCAAGCCGCCCGCCGGCGATGCCGGCGAGACGCTCGAAACCGTCAGCTGATAGGAAAAGCCCTCTCCCGCGGAGAGGGCTTTTTCATTTGACCCGGTTCTACTTGGCCTGAACTTCCACCCACCATTCGTTTCGCCGTAGCGCGCCCGGGACGATCGGCGCGTTGTAGGCCGCGAACTCTGGCTCGCCCAAGGTGTGCAAGCCGCGCTTCTGAACCTTTTCCAGCAGCTCGGCACGCTTGCGCGCCAAGAGGTCCTCATCGGTGCCGCGTCCCGAGAAGCGCAGCGCGGCGATCGTGCGTGGCGGCAGGTCGGTCAGCGTCACGTCCTTGGCCGGCTCGGGCAGGCTGCTCCGGCTCCAGGCACGCGGCATGACGAAACGGATCGCCCAATCTGCCGAAGTGCCTCCCGGAGCGACCGTGACCGGTACCGTCATGGCGATCCCGGCCTTGTCCGCACCCGGCTGGCGCGCCTCGGGCTTTGCCGAGATATAGGCATAGAGCGGCTCGAAGCCGGCATCCATGGCCTCGGCGAGCGTGCCGGTACGGCGCACTTCGGCGATAGTCAGGCGCGCGTAACGCCGCAGGCTGAACGCGCCGTCGCGCTCGACCACCTTGTGTTCGGCCTCTTCCTGGCTGCGTTCCTTGAGGAAATAGAGCGCGAAGCCGCTGAGCGCGAGGCCGGCGGCACCGAGCGCAAGTTCGCCCGCCAGGCGCCTGGGCGAGCGACGGCCGGACGCGGACGAGCGCAAAGAGTCGAGCGAAAGCGAATGCCGACGGTGCGGCAGGTGGGCCGTTAGAGCCATCAGTGAGTTCTCCCGGGATGCGGTTTTCCTACCCTGGGAAAATGCGGCCCCTCGGCGCCTGTTCCAGCGCTTGCGCAGAAAGCGGCGAGCCGCCACAAACCCGCGACGATGCCGCAGCTCTCCCGCCTGACCGCCCCTTTTCTGGCCCGCCCGCGCTGGACCGCGCTGCTGCTCGGCGCGCTCGCCGCCTGCGGCTTCCAGCCGCTCGCGCTATGGCCGCTGACCTTGCTGGCCTTTGCCGGACTCATCGAGCTCACCGCGCGCGCGCGAACGGCCAAGGATGCGGCGCTGATCGGCTGGTTTTTCGGGGTCGCGCATTTCAGCCTCGGCAACAACTGGATCGCGACGGCCTTCACCTATCAGGCCAACATGCCGGCCTGGCTCGGCGGCATCGCGGTGGTCCTGCTCTCGCTCTACCTAGCTGTCTACCCGCTGCTGGCGGTGCTCGGCGCCTGGTTACTGGCGCGACGCAGCGAAGCCGCGCTCCTGCCCGGCCTCGCCGCCTGCTGGATCGTCACCGAATGGCTGCGCGCCTGGGTCTTCACCGGCTTCGCCTGGAACCCGCTGTCGATGGTGCTGCTGGGCTCGTTCGACACGCCGGGCCTCGCCGGGCTCGCGCGTTGGACCGGCACTTACGGGCTGTCGGGGCTCGTCGTGATCTTTGCGGGCATGATCCGCACCTGGCCGGCCATGGCGCGGTACGCCGGCCCTGAACGCCGCCTGCACGTCTGGGCGCCGGCGATAGCCGTCGCACTGGTCGTGACGCTCGCCATGGAAATGCCGCGCGCCGATCTTGGCCAGGCGCGCGGCACCCTGCCCTTCACGCTCGTCCAGCCCGACGTGCGCCAGGAAGATCTCAACGACCCGCGGCAATGGGAGGATCAGTTCCTCAAGACCGCGAGCTACACCGTACCCGAGCGGCGCGGCGCCCGCCGCCTGGTGCTCTGGCCGGAGTCGGGCGTGCCCGACTATCTGCGCGACGGCTATCCGCCGCACCTCTACCGCGAGACCACCTATATGGCCGACGCGGGTCAGGCGCGCAGGCGCATCGGCCGCGTGATCGGCCCCGGCAGCCTGCTGCTGACCGGCGCGATCGATCTCGAGTTCGAGGGTCGCCGGGCCGTGGCCGCGCGCAATGTCATCACCGCGATCGACGAACGCGGCACGATCCGCGGATCCTATGCCAAGGCGCACCTCGTGCCCTATGGCGAGTACCTGCCGATGCGCTGGCTGCTCGAACCGCTCGGCGCGTCGCGGCTGGTCGCGGGCACGCTCGACTTCCTGCCCGGCCCCGGTGCGCGCACGCTCGATTTCGGCCCTTGGGGCAAGGCCGGCATGCAGCTCTGCTACGAGATCGTCTTCTCGGGCGAAGTCGCTGATCGCGCGCACCGGCCCGACTATATCTTCAACCCCACGAACGACGGCTGGTTCGGCACCTGGGGACCGCCGCAGCACCTGGCCCAGGCACGGATGCGCGCCATCGAGGAAGGCTTGCCCGTGCTGCGCGCGACGACCACGGGCATCAGCGCCGTTATCGACGCCGACGGTATCGTCCGCCAGCATGTCCCGAGCTACGTCGCACGTCGCCTCGACGGACTGGTTCCGCCGGCCGATGCGCCGACGCTCTTCGCCCGACTGGGCAACATGCTTCCGCTTGCATGGGCCGTATTTCTACTTGTCCTGTCGGTGATTGCCTTGAAGCGCGCCAGGCGGTAGAGGGAAGCCACATAAAGAATTCTTTATATCGGAATCCTACCCATGCGCAGCGATTACCTCTTCACCTCCGAAAGCGTTTCCGAAGGCCATCCCGACAAGGTTTCCGACCAGATCTCCGACGCTATCGTCGATCTGTTCCTGTCGAAGGACCCCGAGGCACGCATCGCCTGCGAGACGCTGACGACGACGCAGCTCGTGGTGCTGGCGGGTGAAATCCGCGGCAAGGGCATCATGGATACCGAAGGCAACTGGGCTCCCGGCGTCAAAGACGAGGTCGAGAAGGTGGTGCGCGATACCGTGAAGCGCATCGGCTATGAGCAGGACGGGTTCCACTGGCAGACACTGCGTTTCGAGAACAACCTGCACCCGCAGTCCGCGCATATCGCTCAGGGCGTCGATTCTTCGGGCAACAAGGACGAAGGCGCCGGCGACCAGGGGATCATGTTCGGCTATGCCGCGGACGACACCCCGGACCTGATGCCGGCGACGCTGTATTACAGCCACAAGATCCTCGAGCGTATGGCTGCCGATCGCCACTCGGGCGCCGCGCCGTTCCTTGAGCCCGACGCCAAAAGCCAGGTCACGCTGCGCTACGAAGGCAGCACGCCCGTCGCCTGCACTGCGATCGTCGTCTCGACCCAGCACGGCAAGGGCTATGACGCGGGCGAGAAGGAAGCCGAGCTTCATTCCTATGTGAAGAGCGTCATCGCCGATATTCTGCCCGCGGCGCTGCTGTCGGCCGAGACCGTCTATCACATCAACCCGACCGGCAGCTTCGAAATCGGCGGTCCCGACGGCGACGCCGGGCTGACCGGCCGCAAGATCATCGTCGATACCTACGGTGGCGCGGCCCCGCATGGCGGCGGCGCCTTCTCGGGCAAGGACCCGACCAAGGTCGATCGCTCGGCCGCCTATATCACGCGCTACCTGGCCAAGAACATCGTCGCCGCCAAGCTCGCGCAGCGCTGCACGATCCAGTTGGCCTATGCCATCGGCGTGTCGAAGCCGCTGTCGCTCTATGTCGACACCCACGGTACGGGCACCGTCGGCGACGACAAGATCGAGGCGGCGATCATGAGCATCGACGCACTGGGCGGCCTGACCCCGCGCGCGATCCGCACGCACCTGGGCCTCAACAAGCCGATCTACCAGAAGACCGCCGCCTACGGCCACTTCGGCCGCAAGGCCGAAGGCGACTTCTTTCCTTGGGAAAAGACCGATCTGGTCGACAAGCTCAAGGCCGCGGTGGGCTGAAGCCGATAGCGACGACACGCCTCAGGGCGCGTCGTCTTCCAGCCTGTGCATGTCGTCGTCGGACAGGCCGAAATGGTGGCCGATCTCGTGGACGACGACGTGGTTGATCAGGTCACCGAGGTCGACGCCGGTCTCCTGCCATTCGGCCAGCAGCGGCTGGCGATAGAGCGTGACCGTGGGCGGCATGTCGCCCGTCATCCAAACCGATTGCTCGCCCACGGGGCGGCCGTGGTAGAGCCCCGTGAGCTCCCACTCGCTGTCGATACCCAGGGCATCAAGCGTCTCGTCGTCGGCGAATTCCTCGATGCGGATGACGATGTCACCGAGATGCTCGCGAAAAGGGTCGGGCAGGCGGTCGAGCGCATCGCGCGCCAGGCGTTCGAAAGTGGCGGTGTCGGGCGAAGCGAGCGTGCGATGAGGCATCTCATCCATATGGGCAGCCGGGGATCGCTCCGCCAGTCTACCTAAGCCGCCTCGCGACGCGCGCCCGTTACTTGGTGGCGTATTCGCCGTCCTTGGCTTGGAAATTCGTTCGCGCGAAGGCCTTGGCCGCGGCTGCGGTCTTGAAGCTCTCGTCCTGCAGCTTGGCGGTGACGATCGGATAACCCTGCGAATTGTAGCGCGTGTCGCGCACCGTCAGGCGAAAATTGCCCTCGTCGTCCTTGTTGATCAGGAACGGTTTCAGCGTGGTGCGGGACATGGGTTTTTCCTTGTTGCTCGAGTGATGCGCGGGGACCGTGAGATCCCCGCGCCGGAACGAATTCAGCCGATGAGGTCGGCGACGATCCGTCGTAGTTGTTCGCGCGTCAGCAGACCTGCGGCAGGCCGGATGCTGTCGGTCCGCGGGCGGCGATTCCGGACGATTGCCTCACCGAGCGACGGGAGCAGGGCCAGAGCCGCCCTCACGCCTTGCGGCTCTTGCGCGCGGCGTAACGCGCATCGCGTGCGGCCTTGCGTTCGGCTTCGGTAAGCACCTTGGGCTGCGCGGCCGCAGCCGCTTCGGCTGCCAGTCTCACGCTTTCCTGCTTATCGAGACGCGCCTGTTCGCGCGATGCACGCGCCGCGATCCGCTTTTCGGCGGCGGCGGCTTCCTTCGCCAGACGGCGGGCCTGGCTCTGCATCAGAGCCGCCTCGTCGACCGGGGGCTTCGCGCGCAGTCCCGCCAGTGCCGTGTTCCGGGCCTGTCGGGCGGCAGCCGCCCGCTCCTGAAACCCGGGTTCCTTGTAACCTTGCATTTGGTCTTCTCTACTTCCTGATCGCCGGGCGATCGGGGCGGAGCGTCCGAAGACGCTTCGCCCTTCGCGTCACACAGCCTTCAGGTTCACGGCCGAAGTCTTGCCGCGCTTATCGGTTTCCAGATCGTAGGAAACGCGCTGCTCCTGCTGCAGCGTGCGCATGCCCGCGGCTTCCACGGCCGAAATGTGAACGAAGGCATCGGTGCCGCCGCCTTCAGGCGCGATAAAGCCATAGCCCTTGGTTTCGTTGAAGAATTTAACGGTTCCGGTAGTCATATGGGTATCCTTATTCCCAATGAATTGACGGGCATCCGCGAACAATTCGCAGATCCCGGCGTCGTGAAGCTATTTTGGGATAAGGGAGATGCCGCAGCGGGCCTATTTATCCGTCGAAGGCGACGTCAGCGCTGTGGCTTTAGCATACTTTTCCACAACTATGGCACAAAATCGACACCGCAACGAAAACGCCTCCCGATCGCAATCGATCGGGAGGCGTCAGGGCCTTGCGGCCAAAGGTCATGTTGCGCGCGGGCGCGCCGCGATTACTTCGCGAGTTCGGCCTCGATCGCCCCGACCAGAGCGGGATCGTCGGGGGTCATCGCCGGCGCGAAACGAGCCGCGACCGAGCCGTCCTTGCCGATCAGGAACTTCTCGAAGTTCCACAGCACTTCGGGATCGTCGTTCGGGTTCATGCCGTAGCCGCGGAAGCGCTCCTTCATGCCGTCGACGTCGCCCTGCTTGGTCGGCACGGCGGCGGTCAGCGCCTGGTAGAGCGGCTGCTTGTTCTCGCCGGTCACGTCGGCCTTCGTGAACAGCGGGAAGGACACGCCGTAGTTTGCGGAGCAGAACTCGACGATCTCTTCGTTGGTGCCCGGCTCCTGCGCGCCAAAATCGTTGGCGGGGAAACCGAGGACCTCGAAGCCCTGGTCCTTGTACTGCGCGTAGAGTTTCTCGAGCCCTTCGTATTGCGGGGTCAGGCCGCACTTCGAGGCGACGTTGACCACGAGCAGGACATTGCCCTCGTGTGCGCCGAGCGTGTCGGCCTTGCCGTCGATGCGGCTGAGCGGAATTGCGGAAATATCGGCCATGATCGGTTCTCCCAGGAATCGTGTCGCGCGATCTATGCGCGCAGCAAGTTACCTGGGCAAGACGGTCGGGCCCGGCCGTGTCAGGGATGCGCGCGAAAGTCCTCGATGACTTCCCCGGCCGCGGCCAGTTCGGCCTCGTGCTCGGCCTCGCGCCAGGTCTCGGCCAGGGCCTCGGCTTCCCACTGGCGCATGGCCGGGTGGGCGAGCACCGCATCGACCCAGGCCTGCCCCTGACCAACGTCGAGGCCATAGGTGCGAATACGGAAAGCGACCGGGGCGAAGAAGGCGTCGATCGCCGAAAAATGCGATCCCGCCAGCCAGGGGCCGCCGAAGCGCGCGAGGCCATGCTCGAACAGCTCGCGCAGGCGCGCGATCTCGCGCAGCAGCTGCGGCCGCATCGGCCGCGGCCGAACGCGCACGCCGACGTTCATCGTGCAATCGTTGCGCAGCGCCGAAAAGCCGCCGTGCATCTCCGTAACCGCGCATTGGGCGAAGCTGCGCGCGGCGGGATCGGCGGGGAACACGCCGTCATGGCGGTCGGCAAGGTAAAGCACGATGCCCAGCGAGTCCCAGACGGTCCGATCGTCATCGAGCAGGACGGGTACCTGGCCCGTCGGCGAGAAGGCGCGAAACGCTTCCCAATTGCTCGCCTGGGTGAAGGGCTCGATACGATCGGCGAAGGGCACGCCCAGCGCCTTCATCAGCAGCCAGGGCCGGAGCGACCAACTCGAATAGTTCCGGTTGGCCGTGATCAGCGTATAGGCCATCGCAGGCGGGCTCCCTCAATCGAGATAGTGCGCGGTCGTCTTCTCGCGAACCTCGGCCGGAGCGATCCCCGGCGCGAGTTCGATCAGCCGGAACGGCGAGGCGTGATCGGCGCGCTGGAACACGGCGAGATCGGTGATGATCATGTCGACCACGTTCCGGCCCGTCAGCGGCAGGGTGCAGGCCGGGATGAACTTGGCCGAGCCGTCCTTGGCGTTGTGCTCCATGACGACGATGATCTTCTTGACCCCGGCGACGAGGTCCATCGCCCCGCCCATGCCCTTGATCATCTTGCCCGGGACCATCCAGTTGGCGAGGTCGCCGTTCTCGGCCACTTCCATGCCGCCGAGCACGGCGAGATCGATATGGCCGCCGCGGATCATGCCGAACGAGGTCGCGCTGTCGAAAAAGGCCGAATGCGCGACCTCGCTGATCGTCTGCTTGCCGGCATTGATCAGGTCGGGATCTTCCTCGCCGGCCCAGGGGAACGGGCCGATGCCGAGCATGCCGTTCTCGCTCTGCAGGGTCACGGTCACACCCTCGGGGACATGGTTCGCCACCAAGGTCGGGATGCCGATGCCAAGGTTGACGTAGAAGCCATCCTGCAGCTCGCGCGCGGCGCGCGCGGCCATCTCGTCGCGGGTCCACCCAATAGCGTCTTGGGGCATCAGGCGGTCTCCCTTTCGCGAACCGTGCGGAATTCGATCTTCTTGTCGTAAGGGCTGCCGACGATCAGCCGCTGGACGAAGACGCCCGGCAGATGGATCGCATCGGGATCGAGCGCGCCCGCGGGCACCACTTCCTCGACCTCGACGACGCAGACCTTGCCGCAGGTCGCGGCGGGCACGTTGAAATTGCGCGCCGTCTTGCGGAAGATCACGTTGCCGGTCTCGTCGGCCTTCCAGGCCTTGACCAGCGACAGGTCGGCGAAGATGCCGCGCTCGAGGATGTACTCCTCTGGTCCACTAGCGCCCTCGAAGACCTTCACCTCCTTGCCTTCGGCGACGAGCGTGCCGACGCCGGTCTTGGTGTAGAAGCCCGGGATGCCCGCACCACCCGCCCGCATGCGCTCTGCCAGGGTGCCCTGCGGGCAGAACTCGACCTCGAGCTCGCCAGCCAGGTACTGCCGCTCGAATTCCTTGTTCTCGCCGACGTAGCTGGCGATCATCTTGCGGACCTGGCGCGTGCGCAGCAGCTTGCCGATACCCTCGTTGTCGATGCCGGCATTGTTCGAGGCGAAGGTCAGGTCCTTGACCCCGCTGTCGCGCACCGCGTCGAGCAGGCGCTCGGGAATGCCGCAAAGGCCGAAGCCGCCGCAGGCGACCAGAAGACCGTCGCGCAGCAGGCCGTCGAGCGCCGCTTCGGCCGTGGGATAGAGCTTGTTCATGCAGCCTCCTCCGGGGCAGGAGCGAGCCGGTTAGCGGATGCCCGGCCCTGTCGCAATTGCGAAGCCAGCATGGACCTCCCGGTTTTCGCAATTGACCACTGCGGAAGCCACGCGGACTATCGCCGCGGACGGAGGAGCCGCGATGAAACCGCTAGGCATCGATAGACTCGGCGTGTTCGGCATGCCGCCGGTCGAATTCGTGACTCTCGCGGCCGATCTCGGTTGCACCTCGGTCGGCATCGGCCTCTCGCCAACGCCGAGATACAATCCCGACGGTCACCCCGACTGGTCGTTGCGCGACGATCCCGCTTTGCGCCGCGAGACGATCGCCGCCTGCCGCGATCGCGGCGTCGCGATCGGCATCGTCGAGGGTTTCGCCGTGATGCCGGACCGCGACCCCCGCGACTTCGCTGCCGATCTCGACCGCGTCGCCGAGCTCGGCTGTGATCGCATCAACGTCGTGAGCCTGGGCAAGGACATGGCACAGGCGATTGACGGCTTCGCCGCGCTCGCCGAACTGGCGGCCAAACGGGAGCTCGCGGTCAGTGCCGAGATGGGCTCGCTCGGCCCGCTCGACCGCACGGCACCGGCGCTCGAGATCGCCCGTGTCGTCAATGCCGCGAATTTCTCGCTGCTGATCGACTCGATGCATTTCTTTCGCCTGGGCAACACGCTGGCGGACCTCGCCGCGCTCGATCCCGCGCTCATCGGTTACGTCCAGCTCGCCGACGCCCCCTGGACGCCGCGCTTCGACAGCTACATCGAGGAAGCGATGTTCGAGCGCATGATCCCCGGCCAGGGCGAACTGCCACTGCGCGAATTCCTGGCGCTCGTACCCGAAAATGTCACCGTCAGCCTGGAGATCCCGCTGCGCTCGCTGGCCGAGCAGGGCTTGGGCGCCCGCGAGAGGACAAGGCGCTGCGTCGAGGCGGCCCGGAAACTTTGGTCCTGACCCACAGGATCACCGGAAGCCATCGATGCGTTCCGGCGATGTGGGGGGAATGGTGCCGCTTAGGGTCATCGAAATGATCGACGCTTCTAATTGAAATTATTATAAAAAGTTGGCAGTCCGTTTTTGCTCCGCCCCCAGATCGGCCCCCAACTCAAAAAGTGCAAGGTGTGCGAGTCCTAATTTCGCGTATGCCAACCTCCGAATCACCGAACAGGATAATGAATTCTCTGCATCGCTGCGAGTTGTCATCGCATGCTAAGCCGACATGGCCGCCGGACCAAAATCGAAGCCTCGACAGGTCGTGGGACATTTCTGCCGTTCCCGAAGGTCTTCGCGAGCGACAGCTTCTGTCAGAACGGGTCTTTCCCGTTCAATCGCCTCTGCGGCTCGATATGACGAGCACTGGCCTTTAAAAGGCTGACCGGTCTTGGGTATCCTCGCAAATAATGGCGATGACGACCATGTACACGCCCTTCAGCCTGGCGGGTGAAGCTCGAAAGACGGCGAAGCGGCAGGCGCCCCACTTGTTCCAGTGCCTGAGCGATGGCGGACTTGCGCTGGAGGCTTGAGGCAATTCTCCGCCATTCAATAGCGGTGCCCAGTATTTTCTGCAAATGAATGACGGCGGAAAGCCCTGTCTGTCCCGAGGCTCAAGGGGGCCTCATCTTCAGGATCCGCACGTCCCATTAAGGGCAGGGAGCGTATTCGCACACGACTTGAGTAGGTTGGCGCTTGCTATGAATGGATCGAGGCCAAAGCCTATCACGTCCTCCCGCAACGAAGGTCCACGCTGCGATACCGCCCTGCTGGTCCAGGGTTCGGCTGGATCGTTGGCCATTTTTTCCAACGGCTTTTAGGCGGCGGGTGACTTTTCGCCTTTCGCCAGCGCAGCCTGATATTCGGCGAACTCGCCCTGGAGCGGGATCCCATAGGAACTGCCGAGCGTCGCCAACTGGAAGCCGATCGCCTTTCGCAGCGTCCGTAACGCTGACTCGAAGGCGAGCCATTCGGGATCGTTGCCGTCGCAGCGAAGCGTATCCATGTCGAAGCGTGTGACCGCGCCGAAAAAGTGCCGGATCGTCCTGCCGAGTGCGACGAGGACCTGGTCGAGCGGCGAGCCCGCGACGCGCTTGCCGCGGAGCGCCGTCAGGTCACGGCGAAGGCCATCCAGCGAGCGGCGCACTCGATCTGGAAACTCGGCATCGAACGCCGCCCAGAAAACACTCCGATCCTCAAACAGCGCGATGATCCGCTGGGCGAATGCGGGATCGGCCCGTCCGCTCCGAAGGAGTTCGATGCTGCTGGACCAACCCTCGGTCCGGATCTCGCCGATCATAGCCTCATGGTCGGCCTTCATCTGGCGCAGTTGGAGGACGGTGTAGGCGGCCGGATCGGTGTCGACGATCACCCCGCACTCGCGACACATCCAGATCCCGTTCGCGGCCGCACGGCGCTGTGCGGGCGTCTGATCCTTGTCGTAGCGTGGCCCGCCGGGTGATGCCGCGCAGATATGGGCGGCATGGCCGGTCTGCAGGCCCTTTGCACTGTCCGAATGCGGTCCTGCGGTCAGCTTCAGGCAACGCGGGTTGCTGCAATGGTGCGCGGCCCGGATCGCGAGCGCGCGGCGTGTGGATTCTGTGAAATCGTCGCGGGTCTTGGTCGTCATGGTCATGCTGCTAGCGACGCGGCACCTTGTTGGCGAGAGCCGGGTCGGCAACCGGGGTGCATCGGCAAAAGCGGGGTCACAAGGCAGCGATGATCGCCGCGATCCCCGTTAGAAGGGCGGCGACCGACGTCCAGCGCGCTGCCTTCGCATTGAGCGCGCCCGATTGCCGCATCGCCTCGGCGGTCGCGTTAAGCTGCACCGAATAAGACAGGATATGGAGCTCCGGCGCGTCATCGATCGAGGCGAGCGGCGGGTCGATCGGCGGCATGGCTATCCGGCTCGCTTGCAGCCAGAGATGCGCGGCACGCCAGCCGACGAGGGCCGCGACGAGCCCGACGACCAGCGCGAGCCCTTTGGCGGCGAAAGCCCAGGCCGCTGGCCATGCGCTCGACAGCATCGACGATCTCCTCTCCTGCCCGTCCGACGTCCGATGCTGTGCGCCGTTCGGCATCGCTGGCAAGACCCTTTCCGCCGCGATAGGGGGCCGCCCAAGCCTTCAGTTGGGCAGGTTAATCGAGCAGTCCGAATTTCAGCCGGATGACGAAATCCTCCAGCGCCGCGCCAGACTTGTCACAGAATCCGACGATGTCGAACCACGTGACATACTCGGATGGGCGCGGACGCAGACGTGCGGCTCGTCCTCCCCGTTCGTCGAGTAGAGGTCGATGTCGCCTACGCCGTGACGTTCCATCGCCTCACCAAGGCTTTTCATCCGCGTGACCGGGACGCCGAGCGCATTTTTCACGTCGTCGACATGCACGAGGACGGAGTTCGCGCCGCCTAGCTTCGCGGCCCGACGGATAACGACCAACATGAAGTCGCGCTCCGGCTCGGGCACCTTGCGCATCCGCTCGACATATGCCCCCAACTGTGTGGCGCGGGTCTTCGCGTCATCCTCATCGACGACACAGTCTGGGAGGACCTGCTCCAAGCGTTTGCATAGGCCGGAGCCGGTCGGGCTGAGGCGGTCGGTCGCGTCCGAATAGACGGTGCGGAAGGATTGTCGGAGGGAATCTCCAACACCCTTAAAGCGGGCCTCGTGGCCGCGCTTGATCCTTCGGACCCTCTCAAAATCATATTCCTTCTCGTACTGCTTGCTGTCGATCTGCGCGTGATGTCCACTGCACATCAGGACGAGGTTGGCGCCCGCTCGGCGTTGCTCGTTCGTCATATCACCGTTGAAGCGAGCGCCGTCGGGCATTGCCGCCTCAATGTGACAGACATGACCGAGCACGACGCCCCTGCTGTCGATAATCAGGCCATCGCAATCCGGCATCGCACAATTATTGCCCGATAGCAGATACAGTTCCCTAAGCACTTCGGGCTTCGGCGCCAATCGCTTCGGCTCCTCTGACCCTGACCCTTTCTTCGCCTTGGGACCTGTCGACCCGCGCGCCTTCACGACAACTTTCGATCCAGATCCCACACCACACCTCCTAAATCAAATGCCGCGCAATGGGCATTGAGACGCTGCCGTCAGCGTCCACCCTTTGCAGGCAGAAGGCTACCCGCCCAGAGTCAGTCATTCATTGGGCGGGACGGTTCTTGAAGCTCCGGCCAAGCCTTGCGCGCGTCGTCCAGATAGGCTTCGCCGGCGTCCGTCAGAGTAAAAGCGTCACTATGGAAAACGACAAATTCCTGCGCAACGAGACCCTTCAACACCTCCCTAAGCTGTAACTGATCCACTCTTGGGGTAACCCGAAAGCACTCATCATTGAACCAATCAACGGACCGGCGGTGCCCTTCCGCGCGCTCCAGACTGCCGAGGGCGAACAGGATCGCCTTTGGCATCGCTTGATTATGGAGGGCGTTACCAGCCTCGCCCGGAAAATTGATCACGTAAACGTCTCCACTGCGAACGATGAGGCGGTCGCCGATTTCGGGTCGGGACCATCCACCTTCAAGTGGAAGATCGCAACATCCAGAGCGGCTGATCAACGTCTAGCGCAACGACACCGCAGCCACCTGACAGCGAACTCAGCGCAGTTCGCCCGAATTCCCGAAAGCGACCGCAGCTTCGCGTAGCCTTACCTACAGCTTTCGGCGTGAGCCGCCATACGAAGCGCTGGATCGGAATGGCGTATTTTGGTCGAAAGCCGGCATCCGGAGGAACTCCAACGCGCCCCGAATTCTGCCATTAATTCAGATTCCGATTCTTTAGCTTGCTCGCCCGTTGGGCGACTGGCGGCTTTCAGCTAGGCGATCGGGTCGAGCTGCCTTGCGAGTCAGCAGTCAATCCAACCGTCAAGTTTGAGTTAAGGGTTCGAAGCACAACCGCTCGACGCTTGCCGATGTCACTCGCCAAGACACATGTTGATGAAAACCTGCTGTGCTCCTAGCTGAAGCGCGATGCGCGACCGCGTTGTTGCGCGACTAGGCGACGACGGCGCGCGCAGGGGGTTTGTCATGGCCAAGAAGACCGACATCATCAGCGAATATGAGGCGGCGTCGATCACCTACATGTCGCCGGACCTGCTTCGCTGGCTCACCGGCCATGCCCCGAAGAGCGGTCTCGCTCGCAAGCTGAAGGTTGCCAAAAAAGAGAATGGGACGGTCTTTTTCGACCGCGACGAGGTTCTTGCTTTCGACGCTTGGCTCAAGCAGCCATGGCCCCGCAAGAATGGGCAGCGGCCCGTCATACCGGCGGGCATCCGGCGCGAAATCAAGCACGAGGCAAACGGATCCTGTGCGATCTGCCAGGGTCATAAGGACACCTGCGAGGCCGCCCATCTCGACCCGGTCGCCAAGACTGACAACAATCATCCGGAAAATTTGCTCTGGCTCTGCAGTAACCATCATACGGCCTATGATGGCGGGCTATTCGGTCCGGCCGACGATGAAGTCGAATTCGTAGCCGGATTCAAGACGTCCTTGCGACGCTACAAGGTCATGCTGTGGCGCATGCAGGCCGCGCTTAGCTTCAAGGTACTCACAGCGCTGGAAAACTGCGATCTGCTCAACAAACAGCTGGCGAGCGCCAAGACTCAGGAACAGGTCGGCGCAATCGAAACGGTCGCCAAGGACATTCTCGACAAGCTTCCGACCTTGGCGCCGATGTCCAAAAGCGATCCACGCTACAACGGCTTCCAGACCGTGTCGGCCAAGATCGGCGAACTCGCACAGAGCAAACGATCGGTCAGACAGCGTCTCTCAGCGGCCAGCACCGTCCGCAGCGAATATGTCGCGGCTCTCGGCATGGTGGCTTGCCCGCTTTGCGAGACCACGGGGCGATATGACGGTAACGATTGCCCGGTCTGCGATGGCGATCGTGAGATTGAGGAGCGTGACGCGGAGCGGCTGGACCTTAGCCAATTCACGAAGGTCGACTGCCCGCTGTGCGACGGTGGAGGGGCGTACGAGGGTGAGACTTGCCCAGCCTGCGGTGGCGAATGCACAATGGAGCAGCGTTACGCCGACCGCATTGACGTTCGCGACTATCGGCGCGTGCAATGTCCTATCTGCGAAGGCTCCGGGAATTACGAGGGCACGACGTGCCATGCGTGCGGCGGCGAAGGCGACATGGAGCGGCGTCACCTCGATATGCTCGACGTCCGAAGCTACGAGATCGTTGCGTGCCCGCTGTGCGAGCGATCGGGGCGCCACGAACATTCGGATTGTCCGGAATGCGGAGGTGAAGGCACCATGCAGCGCCGCTTCGCCGACGAAGTGGACTTGCAAGACTATGAGTTGGCCGAGTGTCCGGTCTGCAAGGGTTTGGGCAAGCTGCGCGGTGAAGATTGTCCCGCATGCCAAGGAGAGGGCAGCTTCGATCGCCGCTATCTCGATCGCGTCGATGTCCGCGACTACGAGCTCGTCGTCTGCCCCTTGTGCAAGAGTAAGGCGAACAAACGGGATGAGTGCCGAGCTTGTGGGGGCTACGGTGAAATGGAGAGGCGGTTCGCCGACGATATCGATCCGCGCGACTATCGGTAGCTGAAACGGCGACGGCCAAAGACAGAGCTTCGCCAAAAGGGAACCGGCTGGTTTGCGCGACCCGAAGGGCGGCTTTCAGCAAGAGCCGCCGCTCACATCAATGACGCTGAATGTCTTGAGCTGGTCGCGAGCTGCCCCGCCGTGAACGTCTCGTGGTGGCCGGTACCGAGGGCGAAGGAAATTGCTGAAAACTCGCGTTTACATCGCATCTTTCGATACTCGTTGGCCGATCTCTTGGCCGATCCTGGGCAAACCCGAATAGCCTAGGCCAAAGTTCGCTAAAGAATGCAGCCTCGCGACCCATCCGCGCTCAAGGGATTGCCGCGCGTACTTTTCGTTTTCCTACATATAACCAAATAGGTTACACGGAACGTAAAGGAGCACGACTATGACAGCTGCAATTCCCGATTGGATTGTCGCCGTTTCCGCATTGATCACGAGTTTGTCTACTCTCGTCTGGGCGATCCGGCGGCACCCCAGGTCATAGCGGGCTCGCGATCTCAAAGGAGCTGTTGGCCACCGTCACTCAGGACCGCCAGGGTGATTACTGTTGCATCCGTCGCGAAGCGATGAAGGCTTCCAGCGATGCGATTGGAACGAGTGTCATCGCTCCGACTTTGATCACCTCGATTTCGCCGTCGTGGATCAGCTCGTAGAATTTAGTTCGGCCAATCCCGGTCATGTCGCAAGCTTTGCCGATACGGACGGTCAATCGCCGTGCATTATCTTTTTCGTCCATGGGAGGATCCTTCATGATCTCTGGCGGCCGTAGCTCTGCCGGTGAACACAGATAAAATTGCTTTGCCTATGAGGCGCGGTAGTCCTCGACCGAATAGTAGATCGGGTTTCGCATCCACTCTTTGACCTCAGACTCCCGCCAGCCGGTACGCCGGGTATTGAGCCTGATTTGCCGAGGAAAAGTGCCGGCCTCAATCTTGCGATAGAGCGTAGCCCGGCTGAGGCTCGTGAGGTCGAGGACTACAGGAAGCTTAAGAATTCGGTCAGTCCCTTCGGATGACATGATATTTCTCCTTACATCCTGCGAGCTGTTGAACTCGCTCGTGGAGCAAGACTGCGTGCCAACGGGCTAGAACGCAATAGACAAAATGCGCAGTCCTAGTTCTGGTTAAACAAGGGAGTCGGCATATGTCGGCACATGTCGGCATATGTCGGTAGGTGACGGCAGATATCTGCACACCGTGCCGTGAACTGGCCGAAAATATATTTCGGAATTGGGGTGTGCTACAAAGTTATACTGCTCCTGCGCCCTCACTCAGGGAGAGATTCGCTCTATTCAACGACCCACCGAGCCGCGACTCGGGCGTTTTCTCCGCCGATTCGCTGACGATGGACCGGCCCTGACGTTCGATCCTCGCCGGGGCGGTGATCCGGCCTGATGGTCATCGCACCTTTGGCGCGATGGCGTTGGCCTCCGGCATCGGTCTGACGGGTGGGCGTCGCTACCCGGTAGTCCCGCCGCGGCGTGCCGCAACCCCGGCTGCGCCGGGGTCCTCCTCTCCGTTCCGGCCCTTCGGGTGCGCCCCGCCTCCTTTGGCGGGTCTGTCGGTTCTCTCCTGCCGCCCACCCGCCATTCCGGCGCCGGTTGCGGTGGTTTGAAGGAGTGGAATGGACATGGCCTACAAGCATCACGCAGGCGAGCAGCGCCCTATCGACACGCTCTATGCCGGAGTTACAAACCGCATCATCGCAGAGCTGGAAGCCGGAAGGCTGCCATGGGTGCAGCCGTGGGACAGCAGTGTCACGATTGCCGGTCTGCCGTGCAATGCCAGCAGCGGGCGGGCTTATTCGGGGATCAACATCCTGATCCTCTGGCATGCGCTATTCGAGCAGGGTTTTACCGCGCAGCGCTGGCTTACCTTCCGACAGGCGCAGGCGCTCGGCGGGCACATTCGCAAGGGCGAGCACGGCACGACCGTTTGCTATGCCGACAAGTTCACGCCCAAGGATCCGAACGGGACCGCAAGCGAGGGCGAGGAGCGGCGGCAGATCGCTTTCCTCAAGCGCTTCACGGTGTTCAACGTTGCGCAGTGCGAAGGCTTGCCCGATGAACTCTATGGGCAGGACGTTCCGGCGCTTGGCGATCGCGAGACGATCCCACAGGCGGAGGCTTTCATCGCGGCCACCGGCGCGGACATCCAGATGGGCACGCTGCACGCCTGCTACATGCCGGGCAGCGATCGGATCGAGGTTCCGCATCAGCAGTCCTATCCCGAGCAGATCAACTGGTATCGGACGGTGCTGCATGAACTCGGCCATTGGACGGGTGCTGCCAGCCGGCTGGACCGTGATCTCAGGAGCCCCTTCGGCAGCGCGGCCTATGCGCGCGAAGAGCTCGTCGCCGAGCTATGTAGCGCGTTCAGTTGCGCGGCTCTGGGCATCGTGCCGACCGTTCGGCATTCGGATTACATCGGTGCATGGCTCGAAGTGCTGCGCGCCGACAACCGGGCGATCTTTCGTGCGGCAAGTCTCGCCAGCAAGGCGGCGGACTATCTCCGGGCCTTCGGGGAGCAACGCTCATGACCGGGTCCGTGTCTCCCCGTCGCTTTGGACGGCGGGGCCGGCGCGCGTTGCGGCGGATGACCAAGCGACAGCGCGCGATCTTCCTGGCCATGCGGTTTGAGGACGGGAGCTACCCTGAACTCGCCGCTCGCCACGGCATCGGTGTTCGCCAGGTCGAGGCTGAATTTGCCGCTGCGCTTCTGATCCTGGTGCTAGCGTTTCGCGATCCAGAGCCCTGGTGGCGACGCCTATAGCTGTGGTGAAAATCACGCCGCCCGATGGCGAGCCATCGGGCGGCTTTTTCGAGACCATGCCCGCGCATGCGGTCTACGCGGGACGCGAAATTCAAAGGCACGATCAGGGATTCCAGCGGGCCTTTGCGGCCGCTATCAATGTCCCATGGGCAAGGGCGTTTTCATTCATCAGTCGGATTCCATCTACGATGACAGCCCAGCCGAACGGTATCAGTTTCCGCGCCAATATCTCGGCCGCGTCAGCGCCTGCATCGGCGACTGGATTGTCTACTACGAGCCAAGCAAGGTTCGGGCCTCGAAAGGCTACTTCGCCGTCGCAAACGTCGCTGACGTTGTGCCCGATCCAACCGCGAAGGACATGTATCTCGCGCTGATTGAGCCCGGCTCCTATCTCGACTTCGTCAACCCGGTACCGTTCAACGGTCCCCTCGGTCTGGTCGAGCGCGGGGTGCTCAACACGGACGGCAAGATCTCGGGTCGCGCGCAGTCCGCGGTGCGGCCGCTGTCGATCGAGGACTTCAACCGGATCATCGACCTTGGTACCGCGGAGGAAGGCGACTTCCTACCGCGCGTCGACAGCGAGTTGGACGGCGTGCTGCGCGAAGAGCGCATACCTCTAGTCTACGAAATCGAGCGAGACCGCGTCGCCTATCTGGGATCGCGCATCGTGCGCGATCGTCTCTTCCGCCGCCGGATCGTCACGGCTTACGATGCGCGCTGCGCGATCACCGGACTCAAGCTGATCAATGGCGGCGGCCGCGCGGAGGTTGAAGCCGCGCACATCCGTCCGGTCGAACGCGGCGGGCCCGACATCGTCAACAACGGCATCGCCCTGTCGGGTACGGTGCATTGGATGTTCGATCGCGGGCTGATCAGCCTCGGCGACGATCTGGAGATCCTCATCAGCCGCCAAGCCAACGACGCAGACAGCATCCGCGCACTGGTCAATCGCAGCGGGTTTGCTCTGCCGCCCGCAAAGATCTCGGATCGACCTCATCCAGGCTTTCTGACCTGGCATCGCGAGAACTGCTTCAAGCGCTGACCTTGGAAGAGCTGGCGCTCCTCAATCCGACCCAATCATCCGCACCGCATTGCCCGGCGCATCGTGAAAGGCACGCATGCCGCGCCGACGCCACAGCGTCAGGGACTGCTCGCGATCCTCGCCACGCAGTTTTGCTGCCGCCTCAATGAGCAAGCCGAGCATCACGGCGCGATCGTCCTCGGCCAGTTCGACGATGCCCGCTTTCACGATCAGGCCGCCCAGCTCGATCAGATGCCGCGTGCGCTCGCGCCTCTTCACCTGCCATGCCCGGGTGTCATGGCGCGCCTGTTGGGCCTGCAGTCGATGACGCGCCGCCGTCGTTCGGCGCTGCGCCGCTCTGCAGCTTGCGAGATCCGCGGCGAGCCGCGGCGCCGCCGTTCTGAAAGAACTCGGCGCCGCGTTTGCGCCACGCCTCCTTCCGGGCGGTGTCGATTGTGGCGCCGGCGTCGAGCAGCGCGCCAGCCAGCTCTTCAGGCGTCAGCGCGTCGGCGCCGGTTGCCATCACCAGCTCGCCGAGCTGGCCCTGCTTGCGGCTCTTAAGTAGGCGCGCTTTGTCAGTGAGCGCCTTCAGTTCGGCATCGAAGTCACGGGGCTTGCGCATCGGTCCGGCCTCCAGTTGATGTGGGCGGACCGTTCAGTTATCGGCTGTCTCGATTAGTCGCAACCGTCTGAAATCTCTTGAGACTTCGATGTCCCGAGATTGATGAAATCTTTCGAGGGCGCGCTTATACGTCGTGCCGACGTGCGCTTTGCGGTGTAAATGGATCGCCGTCATGGCGATCTACCATTTCACGGCGAAGGTCATCTCGCGCGCCAACGGATCGAGCGCGCTCGCGGCGGCGGCCTATCGTTCGGCCTCGCGGCTGCACGACCAGCGGCTCGATAGACATCATGACTTCACCAACAAGGCCGGCGTCATCCACTCTGAAGTGATGCTGCCCGATGGCGCTTTCGAGGAATGGCACGACCGCCAGAAGCTCTGGAATGCGGTCGAGGCGGCCGAGATCCGCAAGGACGCGCAGCTCGCCCGCGAGATCGAATTCGGGATCCCGCGCGAGCTGGACCAGGCCGAGGGCATTCGGCTGGCGCGCGAGTTCGTGGCCCGTGAGTTCGTCGCGCGCGGCATGGTCGCCGATATCAACGTGCATTGGGATATGGGCGCCGATGGTCTGCCCAAGCCGCATGCCCATGTGATGCTGACCATGCGCGAAGTCGGCGAGGAGGGCTTTAGCGCAAAGGTTCGCGACTGGAACCGCACTGACCTGCTCGAGCATTGGCGCAGTGCCTGGGCCGAGCACGTCAACCAGCGCCTTACCGAACTCGACATCGACGCGCGCGTCGATCATCGCAGTCTCGAAGCCCAGGGCATCGACCTCGAACCCCAGCACAAGATCGGTCCGGCCGCTTCGCGCATGGCGGAGCAGGGTCTGGAGCCCGAGCGCCTTGGCGAGCATCGCGAGATCGCCAAGGCCAATGGGGAGCGGCTACTCGCGCGGCCTTCGCTCGCGCTCGATGCGATTACGCACCAGCAGGCCACGTTCACCCAACGCGACCTCGCAATTTTCGTCCATCGCCACAGCGACGGGAAGGAGCAATTCGATCGCGTCCTGGCCGCGGTGAAAGCTGCGCCCGAGCTGGTGGCGCTGGGCAAAGACGGACGCGGCGAGCAGCGCTTCACGTCGCGCGCGATGATCGAGACCGAGCGGCGGTTGGAGAAGGTGACGACGGCCTTGTCGCAAGGGCGCCATCATCCCGTTGCCGATCGCCATCGCGAGATCGCGCTTGCGCGCGCCGCGGCGCGCGGAATGATGCTCTCGTCCGAGCAGCGCGGCGCGCTCGAACATGTGACGCGCGGTAAGGATCTGGGTCTCGTCATTGGCTACGCCGGCACCGGCAAGTCGGCGATGCTCGGCGTCGCGCGCGAGGCATGGGAAGCCGCCGGCTATCGCGTCCAGGGTCTCGCGCTCTCCGGTATTGCCGCCGAGAACCTCGAAAGTGGTTCGGGCATCGCCTCGCGAACGATCGCGAGCATGGAACATCAGTGGGCGCGGGGACGCGAGCTGCTGACGAGCAAGAACGTGCTCGTCATCGACGAGGCGGGCATGATCGGCACACGCCAGATGGAGCGGTTGATCGCCGAAGCACAGAAGCGTAGCGCCAAGGTCGTGCTGGTCGGCGATCCCGAGCAGTTGCAGGCAATCGAGGCGGGAGCCGCCTTCCGGTCGATCGCCGAGCGCCACGGCGGAGTCGAGATCACCGCGATCCGCCGGCAGCGCGAGGACTGGCAGCGCGATGCGACGCGGCAGCTTGCAACGGGACGGACCGGCGAAGCGATCCGTGCTTACGAGGAAGCTGGCCTTGTTCATGCGGCAGAGACGCGTGACCAGGCGCGGGCCGATCTCGTCGATCGATGGGATCGCGATCGGATGGTCGAGCCGAAGGCAAGCCAGATCATCCTCACCCACACGAACGACGAGGTTCGCGATATCAACCTCGCCGCTCGCGAGCGGCTGAGTGCGGCTGGCGCGCTGGGCCAGGATGTGACGATCGGCGCTGAGCGCGGGAAACGGGCTTTTGCATCGGGCGATCGGATCATGTTCCTCAAGAACGATCGTGGGCTTGGCGTGAAGAACGGCACGTTAGGAACGGTTGAGAGCCTGACCAATGCGCGCATGGCGGTCCTGCTCGACGACGGCCGGGCCGTTGCCTTCGACATCAAGGACTATGCTCATATCGACCACGGCTATGCTGCGACCATCCACAAAGCGCAGGGCATGTCCGTCGACCGTGTCCATGTGCTCGCAACGCCGGGGCTAGATCGGCATGCCGCCTATGTCGCGCTTTCGCGCCATCGCGATCGGGTCGATCTCCACTATGGTCGCGACGACTTCGCCGATGAAGGTAAGCTAGTCCGCACGCTCAGCCGCGAGCGTGGCAAGGACATGACGTCCGACTACGGCATCGCTCCGAACGCCGCTCCGGAAGCCGATCGAGCGCCGGCCCGAAATCCATTCGCCGGCCTGCGCCTCAAATCCCGCCCAACGGCCGGACCGCAAGTGGGGCCGATCGGCCCCGCTGTTGAACGCTACGCCCGCGCCGTCGCCGACATCTTCCAGATGCGAGAGAAAGGCCTCGAAGAGCTGCCGCATCAGCGCGAGGCGGTCCGAGCTGCCATCCAGGCGCTCGATGCTATCCGGCCCGAAGCTGCACGTGATCTGCGCGACGCGATGACTCGATCGCCCGAACTGCTCGCCGATGCTGTCAAAGGGCGCACCGCCGCTGCGATCCGTGCCATGGCGCTGGAGAGCGAGATTCGAATCAGCAACGCTCAGCGCGCCGACCGCTTCGTCGCCGAATGGCAGCGCCAGGCGCGGCAGTTCAAGGCGCTCGATCGAGACGGGCACCACGATGCGGCATTGCGCGTGCGGGACCAGATGACTGGGATGGCGAGAAGCCTCGAACGCGATCCTCAGATCGAGTCGCTGCTTCGAAATCGGGCCAGGGAACTGGGAATCGGGATGCCCAAGAGGGAATCGTTGTCTCAAGAACTCCAAAGCTGGCTCGACCGCTCGCGTAGCCGCGGGCTTGGGCGTTAGCTTGTTGCGATGACGCAGCACCAAGACACCGACATCGCCGAAATCGACCCGTCGCAGGCCTTCCAAGAACTGCGCCGCGAAGTCATCCTTATGAAGCGCCACGTCGAGAACCTCGCCGCGGTGCCCGACCGCATGCACGACTACACGCCGACGCTCTCCGCCATGGAGCAGTCGCTGAAATCCATTCGCGCTGGCCTGGCCAGGATCGAGAGCAGCCCTGCGGTGAAATTGACCCACGAGGCCGTGCACGAGAAGATCGTCGCGCTAAGCCAAGTGATCAGAGCTGAAGACCGGCAGATGCTCATCGAAGCGCAGAACGCGATGGCGCAGGCAGTCGGCCGGATCGATGGGATCGTAGAGCGCGGTCAGGCCGCCCATCGCGACAAACGGAAGGAGCACTTGCACGCGGCATGTTTCGTCGCGATCGGAATGCTGGTCTGGTCGATTATTCCCGGCCCGATAGCTCGCTTATTGCCGGAAAGCTGGCACGTCCCAGAGTGGATGGCCTCCAAAACCATGGGCCTCCCCATGAAGGATGCGGGCGCCAAGCTTTACTGGCTTGCTCGCGAGCGCGAGCCTCGGCTGACTGTCATCGCCGAGCCCACGGCGACGCCGAGCAATGCTGTCCCTCGCAATCGTCGCAAATCGCGCCGCTAGAGTGATGAGGGCGGGACGTGTTCTTGCCAATTTTTGCCAATCGCCTTATTCTGAACAGCATGAGCACGATGAACATCTCGCTGCCTGAAACGCTCAAATCCTTCGTGGACGAGCAGGTCGCTGGACGCGGCTATGGTACGTCGAGCGAGTATGTCCGCGAACTGATCCGCAAGGACCAGGACCGGCAGAAGCTGCGCGGCCTCCTGCTTGATGGAGCGGCGAGTGCGCCGTGCCAGGTCGCGGACGAGAGGTACTTTGACGGATTGCGAGATCGTGTCCGCAACCGCGCGGGCAAGTGACCGGCAAGCCCGTTGTTCCTCGTGAGCTGGCGAGCCGGGATGTCGAGGAGGCGATCGATCACTATGGCGACGAGGCAGGGGAAGGCCTCGCGCTGCGATTCATTGACGCACTGTCGGAGGCCTATCGCGCTATCGGAAGCCGGCCGGGCACCGGATCGCCGCGGTATGCGCACGAGTTGGACCTTCCTGGCCTGCGCAGCCGGAAGATGCGCAGGTTTCCCTATCTGGTCTTCTATCTGGAGCGCGACGATCACATCGATGTCTGGCGCGTGCTCCTTGCCCCGAGGGATATTCCGGCATGGATGGCCGAGTAGGACGGCACAAGGAATGGGTCTTCTTCCTCTCCTCAAATCGGATGCAGTTCTGGCTCGGCACCATTGCATTTTGCACGGCGAGCGGCGAGAATCTGGCATGTTCTCGCATGGTCTCTCGTCGGTTGCTCGCATCGACCTTCTGGCATCCTAACGCATGCACGATGACCTTTCGCATCTGCCGGCTAAGCAGCAAAACGAGCTTCAGCGGGCCGTTCGAATTCTCATGGAGGAATTCGAGAAGGCGATCGTCCTGGGCAACTCTACGTGGAAGCGCGAAGGCAAGATCCTCAAGGTCATACTTTTCGGTTCCTACGCTCGCAGCGACTGGGTGGATGACCCTAAGAGCGGGTATCAGTCGGACTTCGACCTGCTGGTGGTCGTCAGCCACGAGAAGCTCACCGACGTTTCCGAGTACTGGTACATCGCCGAGGATCGGATCCTACGCGACGCGGCGATCGGGCGGCAGGTCAACATCATCGTTCACGACCTCAGCGATGTGAACCAGGCGCTGAAGCGCGGCGAGTACTTCTGGACGGATATCGTTCGGGACGGAATCCTGCTCTACGAGCTGCCTGGCCACCCTTTGACGGCACCGATGCCGCTTTCCAAGTTCGACGCAGTGAGGATGGCGGAGCGGTATTTATTTAGTTATCTAGAGTCGACTGACAATTGGCTTGAGATGACCCATGACATTCTTAGAAAGCCCAACCTCAGTCGGGATTGGCTGAACAAAGCCGCTTTCAATCTCCATCAAGCCGCAGAGACCACCTATGCATGCTTCTTGCTGGTGACGACGTTCTATTTTCCGAAGTCACACAACATCAAGTTTCTGCGTTCACTCTCCGAGGGCAAGGACCAACGTTTGATCGAAGCGTGGCCAAGTGGAACCAAGCTCGATCGTCGGCGGTTCGAACTCTTAAAGCGGGCTTACGTTGAGGCGCGTTATTCGGCGAATTACAGCATTTCGCTTGAGAATCTCGGTGCGCTTTACACCTCGGTGAAGCGACTTCGGGACATCGTCGCGAAGCTTTGCGAGCAAAGGATTGCTGAGTTGTCCCGGCGCTAGCGCGCCAGATGCCAATGCCGGCTAGAGTTGGAAGATCCGGAAAGTCCGCGTCGCAACCGCTGGCCTGCCTGAATCGCCTTCCGTTCAGGTCGCCCCAACGGATCCTGCGAGCGTCAGATAGCGCCCAGCTCGGCGTGGTAGCGGTTGAAGCTCTCTGTCATATCGTTCCGGTCCACGTTTCGCCCAAAATTAAGACGGCCGCCATTGCTGCCGAGCCGCTTTGGATGGCTATCCCCGTCGGTCTGAACCCTCCAGGGTTTGCCGGAGGCTCCAACTCGTGAAAATGTGGAGCCTGTGTGAGCAAGACAACGAACAAGTTCGCCCCCGGAAGTCCGCGAGCGCGCGGTGCGGATGGTAGTCGATCACGAGCGCGTTATCCGTCCCGCTAGGCGGCGGTGGAGCGGAAGTATCGCGCAGCCCAGTCGAGCGAGCTAGTCGGCATAGGGTGTATTGCGCGCCATGTGGCAGTCGAGATCGGGTGGCCCGTCATCCACAAGACAGGTCCACGTTCGCCCGACGCGAATTTCGCATGGTCCACGGAAGCATGGGCGGCGGCTTCGGCTTCGGCATCAGCCTTGCCTCGCGCCGTGTCTACGGCTGGTCGAGCCGTCATCTGTTCCTTGCCGAGTATGCTCAAGCTGCTCGAGACGAGCAGGTTCGTGCCACGACAGGGCCTCTCAACAAAACCGCTGAGCCGCACGAGAAAGTGAAATACCAGAACATGATGGCTTCGTAGGACCCGACGGTATCGTTTTCTCACAAGGCAGCATCGCCGTGCGCACCGGCATCCCGATCACAGCGGGTGATCCAGGTCGCCTTGCGTACCGCTCGAGACCGATAATGCGCTTGGGTTACTCGTTCGTTTGGCTAGGGCGCCGCATCGCTCGCTGCGACATTTTGCGCATTCACCTCGTCTGCACCGGTCTTGTCAGTCTGCAAAAAGCCGAATCCCAGGATGATCGTGAAGACAACGATCACCAGGACTAAGCCGCCGACGAGAGCGTTGCGATTGACCTTGGTTCGCGATCCTGCGCGGGCCTCCGTCTTGCTCAGATGGATCTCGGTGCCGTCTTCTTCAGTGTGCATGCGCGTCTCCATTCGCAGACGAAGCGTCCCGTAGCCCTGCTGGTTCCTCCGCACACCCTCGACCGCCGGATGTGGTGACGCATTCTTCCGGATCGGCACGAGATCCCGGAGCACACTGAATAAGTCGGCATACATCGAGAGTGGAACCATTCGGGAGGATATCAAACGTGCCGATAGTCACTCGCCCCCCCCCGCAAACCCGCATGGTCCCAAACTTCCAACTTTTCTGGCCATGCCAGACCACATCGTAGCCGAGCTCGCGGATCGCATTCTCAGGAAGTTCTCTTGCGGCGCTTTTAGCTCCTGCAGGACAGTTAGGATTATTCAACGGAGACAGGCGACGATCGCCGCGATCACCGATAGCGTCTCCTGCGGATCGCGGACGCGAACAGTGTCGAGGCCCAATTCCTTCGCAGGGTAGTCGTTCCCACCTGGGAAGATCGCATCGCCGATGAACATCATCGCATCGAGTGGGATGCCGCTTTCATCCCGAAGCCGCTTCAGCCCATAGGCCTTGTCCACGCCTTCACGAGTGATGTCGATCGAAGTGGCCCCGCCCATGTTGATCGACATTCCGGGGAGGCGCGTCCGGAGATCCGCCTGGATGACCTTCCGCTTGGCGAAGTCCGGATCCCAAACCTCCTTCGCCTCAGTCGGCGCCTGCTGGCCCAGGGCGGAAAACGTGATTTGGCTACCGCGATCCTCGATGCGTTCGCCCCAGGTACGCTCGGGCACGAAGCCGGTCGCCTCCAGTGATTCATCGAATGCGGTCAGGATTCGAGCCCTCTGGCCTTCGTTGAAGAGTTCCGCGTAGGCGGCGCCCCATCCCGAGCCACGATTCGTGTAGAGCTTCGTCCCCGTGGTCGGCATCAGCCAAAGCCGAGAAAGATCGGCGTGACCAGGCAGGCGGGATGCCACCTGCTTTTCGAACTGCGGCCAATCGCCGCCAGAAATGACTGCCACCTCAGCGACTCCCAGCAGGTCTGCAAGGGCTTCGCCCATGTCCTCTTTCAACGGCTGCTTGCTCTCAGCGAGGGTTCCATCGAGATCAAAGGCGACGAGTTTCTTCAAGCGGCGGTACTCCTGTTCACAGCGCTTCCGATGCGGACGAACTACGCTCGTCGCGCGCGGTTCCCACCGCAATGTCAGACCATGCATCGGTCACCGGCGCGACTTCGAGCCGGTCGGCAGGCTTGGCCCATCATCCCGACGTGAAGATGACTAGGAATGCGATGAACTTTGGGACGCGCCATCGAGCGTCGTATCGATCGCATGGGCAAGCCCGTCTTCGCTGCTCAGCAGGGTCACGGCGTCCCCCGCCATCCGTACATCTTCAGGCGCCCTGGCCCATCGCGACTGCGCGCCCCGCGACCCTGATCATGGCGATATCGTCGAAGTTGTCGTCGATCACCGCGGTTCCGCGAGCGAAACGCCGTGGCAGCTTGTCAGCGCCTTTACACCATCGCCCTTGTCGGCAGCGGACGCGGTGACATCAAGGTTGTAGCGCTGCGACCGTACGCCCCAGCCCAGTCCCCGAGTTCTGCCCGACTTCAGCCTTGAGCCCTTCCAGCCTCCCGAAGTCGTGACTAACGCCCACGATCTTATCGACAATTACGTGAGGCCCGTGAAATCCTCACAGATTGTCGGCTCGAGATTGGTCGACAGACGCTCTCGCGCAATTGAAGGGTACGAGCCGAAATACGCGGCTTCACATGCTCTGCCGAGAGGATTCCACCGAACGCCCTACAGGCGAACCTGTTCGGGCGCTGAGCTGTTTCTAGGTCTTGCCACTTCAGCGCCCGTCCAAATCTGCGCGTTGAGGGCTCTTGTGTCAGCATCTCGAGAGTATGGAGTCTCAGTCATACGCATTCCGGCTCTGCGCAGCCGTAAGCGCACATGAGGCGAGCGGGATAATTGCAAGGAGCAACGCATTGCTCATCCGCGCGGGTTTTCGGCAACATGGATTCATCCAAATCGTCGTCATGGATGACGGACTAACTCTGACTGGCAGATGGTGAGCTCGTTTTACCGCATCGGCTCGTCAGCCTTAATCTAGATTGGTGCTATTTCGGATTCAGCACCCACGTTGAGCCGTTGTCTGCTGCCTGGCCCGCCAGGAGACCCCACAGACGGCCCTACGGTTCCCTCGCTGCGCCCCACACTGCAGCGAGGGAATTTTTGCCGTCACGATATGACCTTTGCCGCGTTTTTGGAAACGCCGCCCGAGGCTGCTGCGTTAAGCGCTCATGACGAACGAGCAGTTTCTCTTCTACTTTAAACAGGCAGCGATGTGCGACCGTGAAGCTGCCACAGCAGTATCGGAGGCTGAGCGGCAACGTTTCCTGCTGGGCCGCGACGCGTGGGTAACGTTGGGCCGAGCAGTTGCGAAACGGTTCTGCGAACCGAGTCACCTTGGGGAGAAGCTCAATGACGCCGCTTGAACTGGCCGCGCGGTCGCTATGCAATAACGAGGGTCACGATCCAGATAGGGTCGGATTGTCGAACAACGGCGACCACTACTGGACCACCTATGTGGGCAAGGCCCGCGCTGTCCTGGAAGCCCTTCGAGAGCCGAGCGAGGCGATGTTGGAAGCCGTTTATCGAGAGATGCGGTTCGATGACGGCACAGCCCTGAAGGCGTGGCAACGTATGATAGACGCTGCGCTGGAGGAAGGTTGATGGAGGTGAAACTCATCGACTGGAAACCGTTTGAGGAATTGCCGGATGATCGCAGAGACCCTTGCTTGATGTTGCTATGCACCGCGGCCGGTTCGCCCCAGCTTGCTCATGGGGTCGGTACCGACTGGGCAAGTGATCTTGGATTTCCAAGGGAGACCGAGAAGAAACGAGGAGCTCCGGTTTTCGACAGGGAGCCGTTTTCCGAAAAGCCTATTGGGCTGTCGTCAATCCTTCAGGGTGAAAGCCGCGAACCGCTGGGGGCGCATCAGCGATTCGCGGTCAGGGCAGAGGTGCTGCCACAATGGAGAGAACCCGGCAGCGACCGCTTTCATGGGCATCCGACGCCTTGAATTAATTAGGAGAACACTTGCCTACCAACGATCCGATCGCCCGCGCCTTCGAACTGGCGCGTGAGGGGAAATGCCGAACGGTTACGGAGATCCGGAAGGTCCTGCAACGTGAAGGCTACGCGAACCTTGAAAGCCACTTCAGCGGCAGGTCGCTTTCACGGCAGTTAGGCGAGCTCATAAGCAAAGGCGGCGGCAACTGAGAATTGCTTGGCAATCCTAAAGAGTTAGGTCGAGCGCCCTCTATTGGAGGGCTTGGGCGTCCTGATCTGCACGTCCACAGGACCATAAAAGCTGTCCACGCGGTCAGCTGGGCCTGACCGGTGGATGGATTCTAGTCTGCGCGGAACCCTGGGCTTGTTGCTCCGTTGTGACGCACGCAATCTGATGGGAGAGCGATCGAGTGCACAGCGAGGGAAGTAACACTTCGGGGCCGGCATCGAGCGGATTGAGCAGCGATAGTTTTTTCGAGCTCTGGCGCGAGTTCATGAATAGGCCGCTAGCCCAGGCCTCCAGTTTTCCTGACGAACGCCAGGCATGGACCATTGGACTGTCTCGACATCGTGACAATCGGTGGAGCCGGCATCGACCCATTCAGCGAAGAGAATCGTGACCAAGCTCACTCCCCGGCTCGTTCGATCTGCGACCCAAGAGGACGTCGAAGTGGCCCTCAAGGATACTTGCGTGAGCTTTCCGATCCGGGATCCGGCGGATCTAATCGAGGCCTATAACCGCATTCTCGACGTGCTCGGCATCCCGGATAAGGATGGAAATGTTTACGGTGTTGCCGGATGAACGCGAGTGACATCGAGTGGCGGATTAAGCAGGCCGCCCAATGCGCTGAGCGATTCACGACGATCGCATTTGCCCATCTCGATCGGCCCAATTCCTGAGCTGCTGGCCGCGTCTCTTATCGAGTTGAATGGCGCTCTAGCATCGCTGACTGACGAGGATTGTCTTGGGCGGATCTAGTGCAGCTTGTCGCGAAGTTCACCGGTGAATAGCGAATGAGGCGTTTTTGCCGCAACTCCGGTAACTCTCCTCAATCGCACTCGAACTGACATGGGTGGCCACTGACTGCCTAAGACGTTTAGGTTCTTTCAGTCGTCGTTCGTTGCGCAAGCGCGACCCCAGCCCAGCACCGAACTGCCTCGAGTTGAGCGAGACGGACCTAGTTGACCCTGTGGTGACATCGGTCAGCGTACACCCTGCGCGTTGAACGCAGCTATTCGATGATGCAAGGCACCCCCGCACCCGTTCGCGCGTTACCCGAAGACCTCGAACAGGAAAATGAAATGGTCGCAACCGAAGATCTCGTGAGTGCCTTGGACGCAGCAATCGTTTCGGCGGAGGGCGCCTATCGGAGCGCGGTTGTCGCACTGGCGACGGCCGAGGCGGACAAATCATCCTCGACCGAACGCGAGCTTGCTGATGTCGATGAAATTCATCACGCGCGCACCCGCGTGATCGCCCTGCACGCTGCCCGCGAGGAGCTCGTGACGCACAGCGGGGATCGGATTTAGCTGTGGCAGCGAGCTATCAGTTCGGGATCGAGGAGGAGTTCTTCCTGGCCGACGCGGAAACACGCTCCACGCCTAACGGGGTCAAGCCTTTCCACATGGCCGCGCAGGAAAGGCAGTTCCAAATCGCCACCTATCAATTTGGTCTGCCTCCAAGGTACTAGCGAGCGCGCGTGCGTCGGGCCAGCGACGCGCCGTTCGCCGTGACCAGTTGGGCGATGTTAATATCAACCATCATGACGGCGGATATGCCGGTCATGGGCCGGGCCTCGCGCGGTATCTCCACGGCCCATCTAGCGCGGCTGGCTCGATTTTTCAGGCGGGTCGGCCGGTGCTTCCTCCGTAACCTCCCGTCCAGTCCTTAGCTCTCTTCCACTTTCGATCACGCCATCGTGTGAGGAATGACCCCAACAAATAACCGCCGCGCATGCCGGGAATACAAAAAAAGGGGAAACCTTGGAACTATAAGCAACGTTCGAGAGTAGTCTGAGCAACGGTCGCGAAACTCTGGCTCCCCCCGCCCCACTTGAGATGACCGACTACTTTCCAACTTACCTCCGCTTCGGTGGGGGTTTTCTTTTGGATATGGATCACGCTCTGTGGAGGGTGGAGCGAGCGAAATCGACGCCATTTGGAATTCTCGAAAGGTTGGGCACTCGGAGTGGGCAGCATTGAAGCGGGTGACACTCACTTTCTTCGTGCCCCGAAATCGCCGCATTAGATGTGCGAGCATACCGTGCCACGCGGGGTCTGGTATCTCAGTCCTCCACCTTCCGACTGAGATTCGCAAATTGGCAGAACGTTGTTTTCAGCTCTGCTTCGGCAGACCAAACGCTCGGTGTTTGAATTTGGTCGATTTGCGTGACGAGAGGGACAAAGCTCTCCTGAGCGCCGCTGGCGGAACTCGTAACGCAGAATTTGCCAGCAAGTCATAGCCGTGTCGCTAGTTGCTAATGTCCTCGTTCGCCTTGGCCGTCCGTCCCGCGGCCCTCCCGACAGCGAATGCCAGTCCAAGGCTACGGGAACGGATGGGTGTTCGAACTGTTGAGGTTAATGAACAGGGAGATCTCATGTCGATTCTGCCGCTCCTAGCCATCTGCGTATCTTCGCTCCCTACGGTAACGGCGCAACCGATTTGCGAGCGGCCGTTGCATGACACTTGGGGGCATTCACCGGCGATGCCCAACGACGAACTAGCGGCAGTGGTCGGGACTCATAGTGGCCTTACAAGACGCACGTTCGCTGCACTGACAGAAGCTCAGGCTAGAACCGACATTCGAGCTGCGCTTGAGGCAGGCGGACTCGAGATGGATGTTTGGTGGGGAAGCATTGGAAGCGCCATAATTGCGGACAATGTGCGAAACGCAGAAGGTCTGAGATAGCGCCCGCTACGACCAGGCCATATCACAACTTCGGTTGGTCTAGGCTGAAGCTTCAAGAACGCGCGTCACGCTTTCCGGGACTATGTTGGGTGCCATGCGTATCGCGCTCGTCAACATCAACCGCAACAGATCTGACTGGCGCTCCGTCTTGGTTTTTCGCAGAACCTGTTTGAGGTAGCCTCGCGCTGTCGCCTCTTTAATACCCATGTCCACCGCGGCCTCTCCCACCGTGGATCCGCTTACGAGCAGACAGGTTAGTCGGGTCTCTACCGGCGAGAGACTATAGATTCGGCAGATTGGCTCGAGGATTGACTTGATCTCGCGCGATGGGTCCAGCGCGAAGACAATCGCAGCCACGTCGTTTTTATCGACAGCTGCATGCTCCCCCGGAATGACCGACAGAATGAGGGGGGGTAGTTCTGCGCGGTCGACCGACAGCACAACAGCCTTGTTGGCTGAGGCTGCCGCGTCTTCCGACCTCCGGTTGATCTCGACGACATGGTGTAGAACCATGCGCAGACGCCCCCTGCTCTCTTTATGCGTCGTCTCGAGCACGCCCTTGCGTATCACGAGCGATCCGCTCCCCACCGTCATCTCGCCGGCGGCATTATTGTAGAAAAGTACCTCGCCCGAAGAGTTCAAGAGAAAAACAGCAATCCCCGTGCCGTCGAGCGCCGTTCGAAACGCGTTGATCTGTCGTGTCTTCTGACGAGCTAACTGCCACAAGTGAAAGTAGCCAAGCGCAAACGGTCTCCGGTGCGCATAGATTTGATCCGCTGCGGCCTTTCTATCCCGCGTGGCGTCGCGAAAAAATACGCTCAAAAGAAGTCGGCTGTGGCCCGGCACCGGCTTGATAGGGATTTGCATGACGTCCCAAGCTTGGTCATCAATCTCTGTATCTAGCCAACTTTGCTGCCTTGTCCCCTTCACCGGGTCGACACCTTGGGTCGATAGGATTCGGTGGGAATCGAAGCGATCTAGAAGTTCACCGAAATCGGAGCTGACGACTGTCGGCGGTGCGTCATCGGCATGAAGGGACAGGGCTATTCCATCGGCCGACATGATCCCCTTAATCTCTTCCAGGACCATCGGAAGATAATCGTCCGGCTCCATCAGTCTCTCCAAAACGTCGGTGACGGCGCGCTCGATCGGGTGCCCCCGACCGCGCTCGCCGCACACTGTAACGCTTAGAATCCCTTGAATAGCGTCGAACAGGACAAAGATTTCTTTGTCCCTGTCTGAACCACATTCGCGACAGCCCCCGCCCCACGTCCCTGCTCGAACCGTTGGGTTCACAGGTATCATGGCGCAAGCGAAACATCGCCGTGTCTTGATCCCGGCGCTAAGAAGGCGAAGGATTGAACCCCTCGCCCTCCTCGAATTATTTCAGGCGGCGCGCGGCTGCGCAGCGTTGTGACCGCCGTTGGCATGTAGGATCTGCTGCACTCGCTGGAAGCTCGCCTCTCCATTAGGATGGACGGTAACCAGTACCCCGCCTTGGCTCTTCAGCCGGTTGCCATAATATTCGACGTCGTCGTCGGCGACACCGTGGTTTTTCAAGGCTTCGTTCGCTGTACCAAGAGCGGCCCCTGCAACTGCGCCGATGGCGAGAGCTTCTGGAACCGCTGTGGCGGCGATTGCGCCAGCTGCCACCAAGGGGCCCACGCCAGGAATTGCCAGAGCTGCGATGCCGAGGCCCGCACCCAGGGCTCCGCCGCCAAGAATGCCGCGAAGCAAATTGCTGTGCTCTTCGTCAACGACCTCCCCGTCGGCATTCGCAGTGGTGGTGGTGCCGCGACGTTGCGTGATCAATGACAGCGAGGCGTCGTTCACTCCTTCGGTCCGCAGAGCTTCGATAGCATCCCGGGCTTCGTCATCGGTGTCGAAAACCGCAGAAACCACGCCGTTTGCGCTGTCGTTCCAAGTGCTCGAGATATCGGTCATTTTGCTCTCCTCGGTCGGATAGCCGGAGACATGTGATACGCCTCTTCACTCATGCGACCACCTTGCAACGGATCCACGAACCTTAGGTTTCGGCGACCTAACTAAATCGTGGAATCGCCCGGCCAGGCTAGCGCTTCTGCGCATTTCTCTCGCTGCGTGCCGATCGGCGTTTTAGCACGCTACTGGGCTGTACTGGCCCTGTATGGAGTAGGATCGCTATTTCATGCGGCGAAGCCGCGCTCGGCTGTCGAGGCACGACGCGGATTTCCCTTTCCTAACGAAAGCCCTTTCTCGAACCGTTCAATGAAATTTCCATCCCTCGCGTGACAGCGTATTTACGCTCTCGTGAGGCTGCTGCACCACTTTGTCCTGGACCTGAGCGTCAATCGTTCTTCAACCGTTTGCAGCTATCAGGATGCCTCGGGTCAGCGACTCCTCAGCCATGATCTGCGCTGGCCCGAGTTCCTTCTCAAACGGGTCGAAATGGACATGATGCTTCAGCCCGATCTCGATGCTCGGCGCACAACGGCAGCATCCGAAACTCTTCGCGAGCTTGGGCGAAAATTAAGTGTCCGGAACATCGGCACCAATGGGCAGAAGGCGGTTGCCGCAATCACTGTCGTTGCCGACATGTTGGCGGAAACCGCCTATCCGCCCCCGCACGCCCACACCGACGCTCTCATCGAAGTTCTCACGCTGGGCATCAGACACATGGTTCTGGAGCGGTAACGCTTCCTCAAACTCGGGCGCTGAGCCTCGAGTGACCCGCTAACGGCTGGCCGAGCTCATCGCGATCGCACCGGTCCCAACCGAGCGCATTATAGATGTCGCCACGCAGCTTCTTTCGATCCGATTATTTTAGAGAAGGCCAAGTGTCGGTCCTCCGCACCGGAGCACAGCGTCAGACTTTCTGTATCATCATCGGGCGACGTTCGACCGGCTCGCCGCTTACAAACTTTAGCACTGCGTACCGTAGTGCTTTATCTACCCCCCAGGACTTTGATTGCGCACATGCCCCAGGCGTATCGGTCCGATCGACCATAACGTTTTAACGCCACGACCGCCTTCGGATTGGGGGCGAAGCGCATATAAATCGCGCTTAGTGATTTCCCATTCGGTTTTCAAAATGTCCTGGCATATCTCAACAAAACGAGCCTGTGCCTCGAATAAGGGTCTGTCCGGAAGATATGCAGCGTTCAAACCATCGCTGAAGGGATTGAGTGGATCGGCTGGCTGGCTGATTACGGTCATTACTTGATGAAGCAACGATTTCAACTCTGCGTAATGCACGTCACGACGATCGACGAGCATCATGATCATCAGCATGGCTTCCGCGACCGAATCCTTTTTTGAGGTCTCGTTGGGGTGGAGGAATGCCTTTGCTTGGAAAATCGCCATCTGTTCGCGCAGGATGTGGATCCAGGCCTGTCGAAATTCAGCGTGCTTGATCTGCTTGGCGGTCCGGGCGGAGATCATCGCGGACCTCTTCGAGAGGCGCACCGAGTATGTCGCGCCTGCAAACGAGAACAAAATTGCGCTTATTGCGAAAAGCACGGCAACCATCGCGATGATGATGGCCGCTTGAGGATTGCTCAGCCAGTTCCACATGCAAAACTCATAAAGCAGCTCACAGAGTCAAACCCTATAAATTCCTACCCAAACGCCACTATGGCGCGACGGCCATATTCTATTTTAAATCCAGAAAATAGCCACGATGCCAAACTACATTATCACGATCTTCTTGCAAATCCCACGGCGACATACTCGCGCTGCGCAAATCTAATTTGCATAGTTCAACGCAAATTTTGCCGATACCCAGAAGAGTATCCGATGTTTATCAAGCCGCGCTACCTACAACACTATAAGAAATATAGCGATCAGAACACCGATCAACACGAGAGGACCGGCTATACGCGAAAAAAATTGAATTCCCGACTCAAGGTCTTTTATTACCTCAGGTCTTTCACTTTCTGAAGGCTGCCGCCGAGAAGCGCTACCCTCATTTGGGCAGGTCGACCCACTTTGCGACGTTAAATTTTCATCCACATGAGCATCCGGCGGCTGTCCCCCGCCGCTGTGTAAATCGCGCTGCATCCAATCTGCCCCAGAGGGCGATTCCCTCCAAAACCGAGGTTAACAAGTAGACCGCCAAATGCCATTGAAAACGGGCATTTTCTTTGAGAATTATGCATGTTTCGGAAGCGTTTTACATTGCCACAATTCCGCGACGCTGCGCCTGGAACGGGCGATCCCGCTTTAGGTATTACTCACACGTCGCGCCGAGGTGGATCTCCACGTTGCCTAGCGCATGTTTCGATACTTCCGATCGCGCCAGCCGAACGTGTTTCGGCCTCGCGCTGCACCCCATTGATCAAGCCTTTCGACAGCACCTGAGCGCGGGCATCGACGAATCTGGTCTCGTTTGTGATCGCTCTCGATGTCTTTGGGCGGTTCCGGGCGGCCGCTGATTTGCCGCGGGGGACACAATTTATCTCCGCGGACAACTGGCGCAATCACCGCTCAATCCCCGACAGCTCGCTGTTGTGCCCCAGCGCCGCAGGGACGCGACGACTGCTGCGTCCGCCTTCCCATCATCGGAAATTGCCTGCCACTGCGCGAGAAGCACGATTGAACATACGACGTTGCCACAGCGCTGGCCTGTCAGCTCGACTTGCATAAAGCGCGGGGTTTCGGATCACAATCGCGGGGATGACCCGAGCGCGGCTCACGGCGAGGTAAGAACACCCGCGTACCTGGCACGACCGCCAAGACTACCCGTCGCCGTTTCGCTGCGCATCGGTCCCATGCAGCTTCGCTAGTCAAACCTCAAACGCAGCCCCTCAGACCGTCGATAAATTCCTTCACGCAAAATTGCCAACACGGCCACGGGCGGACTACGAGATTTGAGATTGTGCCTTCAAATGATAGGGCGCATGCGAGTTGAAGAATCCGAGGGGCCACTTGAAACCACAGCGTAATCTCTCGCCCACGGATCTGGCCGATCTGGTTGCGGTGTTCGATACGGGATCGATGGGGCAGGCCGCAGAGCTGAACGGAAAATCAAAGCCTGCAGTCAGCATCACGATTACGCGACTAGAGCGGCTGTTGGGAATCGCCATATTGGTGCGCCCCTCGTGGAAGGTGCAGTTCACCCGGGAAGGCGAAGCCTTGGTAGCGAAAGCCCGTTCGGTTTTGGCAGAGGTCGACTCGCTGTACAATTTGGCCGGTGTACTCGCGACGGGTATCGAGCCAAAGATCGCGATCGCAATCGACCACGCGGTTCCTCAATCGATGTGCCAGTCGATCGTTTCGCAGGTCACCAGAAGGTTCCCGGAGACTGAAATAGAGCTTCTTGGCGCTGATGGCAGTCTTGGTCGCGAGCTCTTAGAAGCCGGCCACGCCCATGCAGCTGTGATGCTCGACACAGTTCTGCATCAAAGCTCGGTTCAATTTGAATGGAAGACCATCAAAGAGATCGAATTTGCCGACGTCTGTACAATCAGTGCTTCTTTCCATGGCGATACACGACCAACGCTGCCCCGGATATTGCTAACGAGCGACAATGATCATGACGAGTGCAGCCACTCGCCCAGGTGCATTACGGTCTCAAACCGTCTGCTGCAGCTAGCGCTGGTTCTGGACGGCTGCGGTTGGGGCCGGTTGCCCCTTCATTACATTGAAGAACATCTCGATGCGGGGCGGCTCATCCAGTTCGCCCAAGCTCCTGAGATACCTTTCCACCCGTCACTTTCGGTCGCCCGCAGCAAAGCGGAAGCCGGCCCCGTCGCTGAGTTTTTATGGAGCGTTCTGACTGATCTCAAATAGGTGTTGGTGATCGGCCCGCTTGGCGCTGAGAAATGACGCGACCTTGCCACAAGGGATAAAATATCGTCGCGCTGGCCAAAGCACCGTCATATTCCGATAGGCCGCCGCCTGTGCAGCGACAGTCTGCGCATTGTCGTTCTGGAAGCGGCATAAGAGAGGCAGCCGTCCGTGCAGCAGTCTTTCTCTAGGATCTGCGCGTCGACCGGAGCAAATCAAGCAGGTGGACAGTCACTTTAGTTTTGGATGACGGTTTCGCCAACCAGCTGCTCGCCGTCAAACACGCGCAGATGCACGGAATAGTGATCACTCGCGCCTAAAGCGCCAAATGACACCTGCGACAGGTGCGCGGGCCTGTTCGCCTCAATTGTCACCTGCCCACCTTGACGCACAACCGAATTACCGGATGGACCACGCTTCTCGCCGATCAATTCATAGCGCGCAACGAAGCTTGCCGGCGACTTCACGTGCCCGACGAAGAGTTGCCCCTCCGCGGCGATCCAACATTCGGTCACGTCATTTCCTTTGGTTGCGCCGCCTAGAACTAAACCGCCGAGAATAATGGCGCTGCTAAGGATTGTGCTTCGAAACATACTCGATCAGTTGCCGGTCGGCGGTGCGACAGTGCCGCCGCCGGGAACGATGACCGGCGCACCGTTGGTGCCGGTGCCGGTGCCGCCCGTGGCGTTCTGCAGAGCCTGGGCCGCGGCCTGT
>NZ_JBBHJZ010000009.1:0-93363 GCF_037482895.1 Novosphingobium anseongense
CGGCGGTTTTGGCAAGCGCGTGAAGGGGAACTTAAGGGGTGAGGCAATACAGTCACGTCATGCCGTTTGCTCGCCCTGTCCACTTTGGACAGCATGTTCTTGCTGTCCTAGCAGCTGCAACGCTCGGCAGCGCGGCAGTGACCGCCTGCTGGACTGCCGGCCTGGCCGTCGCCGCATCCGGTCGTCCGTTGGGAGCACCAATAGCACTACTTGCCATGGCGTGTTGGCTGGGCGTTATGATCAGCGCCCTACCATCCGCCGCTGTCGTCCTATCGGTGCTATGGCCGGTTATACGGCGGGGCACGACCGCATCGAACTGGCTCTGCTTGTTTGCTGGCATCGCCACCGGCATCGGCATCGCTCCGATTTGGAGTCCGCATATGCGCGGTGTTCCAATTTCTCAGCTTCCGATCTTCGCGCTATCCGGCGCCGCTATAGCCGTGATCTACATTGCTGTGCTGCGGCGAATGGGCCGAGCGCGGCCAATCGATGCCGAAATCTTCGCGTAAGGCGTGGATCGGCACCATCATGTGGTGCGTACGGACACCGCCTGAACAAATTTCCGCTTTCAGGGCTCGAAATTGGCATGCTGAACGGCCGAAATGTTGGCGCGTTCAGTCGCAGAAAACCTGTCAGGCGGGTTTGCCGGCGCAAAATCACGCGCATCGCAAAGTAGGACGTTCGCGACGAAATTTCGGGGGCTCGCGACGTGGTCCGAGCAACGCCTCGCGCTAGACCGCTCGCTCAAAGCACAGAGCCGGAGCGCCATGACAACCCTAGCCCAGCGTGACTACTTCACGGATCACGCCATTCTCGTCGATCCCTATTCCTATTTCGAAGCTGTCCGTGAAGGAGGGCCGGTCCAGCGCCGGTCGGATGGCATCGTCGTCGTCACAGGTTTCGAGGAGTCACTCGAAGTGCTGCGCAACACGGCCGATTTCTCGTCCGCAAACGCTCCGCAGGGCCCGAACGTGCCGCTCGCCTTCGAACCCGACGGCGACGACATAACCGCCCAAATCGAGGCGCACCGCGGCACGTTCTATGGCGGCACCCACCTCGTCGCCTATGACGACGATCAGCATACGTTTTCCCGGTCCCTGATCAACCGGCTGTTCACGCCGAGCCGGCTCAAGGCCAACGAACGTTTCATCGCCGAATTCGCCGACGAGCTCGCGCGTGACGCGGTTGCACGGGGCGGGTGCGACCTCATCGGCGACATCGCCACGCCCTTCGTCACGTTGGTTATCGCCGATCTGCTCGGCGTACCCGCCGAGGACCGATCGATCTTCATGGAAGCGATCAAGTCCGGACCGCCACCGGGCAGCCTCGATCCCGAGGACTTGAAGCTGCGCGGTCAGTCTTTGGTCATCATGGGCCGCTATTTCGCCGAATATGTCGCCGGCCGTCGCGCGGCGCCGCGCGACGACATACTTTCGGAACTGGCCGCCGCCACCTTTCCCGACGGGTCCCTGCCCGAGGTCGCCGAAATCGTTCGGCTTGCAACCTTCCTGTTCGGCGCCGGGCAGGACACGAGCGCCAAATTGCTCGGCAACACCATGCGATACCTGGTCGAGCGGCCCGAGCTGCAACAGGCCATGCGCGACGATCCCGCGCAGATCCCCGATCTCATCGAAGAAGTGCTTCGGCTCGAGGGGTCGTCCAAGATGACCGCCCGCCTCGTGCGCCGCAAGACGATGATCGCCGGCTTGGAAGTCCGTCCGGGCGACCGAATCTTTGTCGCCCTCGCCGCGGCGAACCGCGATCCACGGCGATGGGAACGCCCGGACGCGCTGGTTCTTGGCCGTCCCAAAGTGAAGGAACATGTCGCTTTCGGCCGCGGCGCACATGTCTGCGCGGGCGCTCCGCTCGCGCGGGTAGAGGTGCGCATGATTCTCGAGCGATTCCTTGCCCATACCCGGCAGATCGAACTCGACGAAGCCGTGCACGGCCCTCGAGGCAACCACCGTCTCGACTATGAGCCGAGCTTCCTCATTCGCGGGCTTTCACGCTTGCAGCTTAAACTGACCACGAAGTGATCTGGCCAAGCAACAGATACAGGACGATAAAATGATCGATGTCGCACCTCTGATCGACAGTACTCCGCTGATCGGCAAGCCCGAGGCACTGCGCGCGCGCTGGGAAGAGGACGGTGTCCTGTTCCTGCGCGGCGTGATGGACGAGGACCTGATCGCCTGGGCACGCGAGAAGTATCGCGGCGCCCTCGCGGCCGAAGACCTGATCGATCCCGCGCAGGAGGTTCCGGCCTGGACCGGCAAACAGCCCAAGACGCGGCGCCCTATAGATGCCTTGGGCACCCCCGTCTGGCACGAGATCGTCAAGCAGCCAGAACTCAACGCCATCCTGCGCGACGTTTTCGATGCGGATCCCGTCTGGATCCCAATCGCGGCGCATCGCAACGGCATGCCGAGCGGCCCCGTCATTGAGGGCCAGGACCTGTTCGCCGGTCGCCATCAGGACGGATTCTTCAACGAGGGCATCCAGTTTGCGATTTGCTGGATGCCGATCCGGGATGTCGACATGCGCTCGGGGAGTTTCGCTGTCGCGCCGGGAACGCACAGCCGGGGCGTGCTCCACGTCGAGAGCGACGATGGCTATGACATTCCAGCTGGCGTGATCGCCGATAACGCTTGGCGCGCGGCGGACTACCGCGTCGGCGACGTTCTGATCTTCAACTACCTGACCGCGCACGCGACCCTGCCCAATCCCTCGAACGAAATCCGAATGTCGCTCGACGTCCGAGCGATCCCAGCCTGGGCACCGCAGCCTGTCATCGGCGCTGTAGAAAAGGTCGAGGGCGGTGACGTCACGATCAGGACCGATGCCGGCGACCTTCGTACAGTGCACGTCGATGACGACACCTTTATCCGCGACATGAACCCCCGGCCGCGTGTGCCGACGTCCGAATTGGAGCGCATCGCCTTTCCCGGCGCGCATGTCATGGCGATGGCGCGAGAAGATGGCCGGGCCACGGTGTTGCGGCGCAATTTCTACTGATCCGACGGCTTAGCTGCAGACAACAAGGGCGCCGGTGCTTCCGGCGCCCTTTTCGTGACCGCAAAAGAAGTCGCCGGAACCCCAGGGGAATTCCGGCGCAATTTCAAACGACCGTGGGAATAAAAACCGGTCGTCTGGTTCACATGCCGAAACGGTAGCGCAGCCTTATGCCGTACATTCGGGGCTGGTTCGGGGCGATCGCCTCGTAGCCGCCGCTGGCGAAGTTGTTGGTGACGTTCAGATAGAACTTTTCCTTCGTCAGGTTCGTGACGAAGAAAGACGCGTCGAGCGGCAGGCCCGCGACCGATGCCCAGTTCAGGTTGAGATTGACCAGTTCCTGCTTGGGCAGGAGCCCGAGCGGGCTGGAGTCACTGGCGATCTGCCGGCTCGTGTAGGTATAGGTCGCGCCGATCGACAGACGGCCGATGCTCTCGTCGAGCGGCAGCGTGTAGGTGAGCGTCCCCGTAATCCGATGATGCGGGCTGAGCGGCAGGTCATTGCCCACGGTCAGGGGAATAGGCGCACTATAGGGCGAGTTCGCCGGCAACGGCGGGAGCACGAACTCCTGCAGTTTCGTATTGAGATAGGCGTAGCCCACATCGAGCTGCAGCGAGCGGAAGGGGGTCATGGACCCGTCCGCCTCGATGCCCCAGAGGCGCGATTTGCCGGCGTTGATGACGACTTGCGTGCCGGCGATACCGGGAACCCGCCCGACTGCGGTCGTGGTCAACTGCTGGTCGGTGAAGTTGTTGTAGAAGCCGGCGAGGTTGACGAAGCCTGAGAAGTCCCTGCCGTTGAAGCTCGTCTTCGCACCCAGTTCGTAGGTGTCGACCTTTTCGGGATTCCATGTCTCCAGTCCGATGATGCTCGGATTGAGGCCGCCTTGGCGGTAGCCGCGGGTATATTTCGCGTAGAGCAGGATGTCTTCGCTCGGCTTGTATTCGGCATCGATCAGCCATGTCGGGCGCTTCGATTCCTGGACGAAGCCGCCGAGCTCGCAACGGGCCGGCTCGAGCGTGACACTGCCCGGAGCTCCGACCGGAAGGGCCGGATTGGCACAGACGCCGCGCGGGGTATTGGCTGTCGGGAACGTCACCTGGATGCGCCGCCCCGACCCTGTGGTTCGGTCGATCGTGTAGCGCAGCCCCGCGGTCACCGCGAACTTGTCGCTGAACTTGTAGGTGCCTTGTCCGTAGAACCCGATGTTCCGGAAAGCGACCTTGTTGTAGACAAGGCTGACGCCCGACAGGCCGGGGATCGAGTTGACGCATTGCAGAGTGAAGACGTCGCTGCACTCGATGAAGGATTGCGAATAGGAGGTGTTGCCGGTGCTCAGCGGCTCGCTCTGCTCGTAATAGGCGCCAGTCTGCCAGGTCAGGTTGCCATGCTGCCCCTGCAGCTGGAGTTCGTTCGTGAATGTCGACTGCGCTGCGGTTTCCTGGTTCGGCGCATTGTTGAGGATAGTCGCCGAGACACCGCGGCCAGCGCTCGGGCCAGTTGCCGGGATGAAGAACTCGCCACCGATGCTGTAGCGCACGCGCTCGCGAAATTCGCTGTAGCTGGCGATGTTCTTCACCGTCAGCGCGTCGTTCACCCGCCAGGTCGTCGTGTTGATGACCTGCCACTGCTCGAGGAAGTTGAGCGGGTCTGGCGCGGGCGATTCGATATCATAATAGCCGTCGCCACGCGCTGCCTGCCGGTCGATCTGGGTACAGGCCAGCGGCGCGGTCAGAGCAGCGCGGCCGGTGCGAAGTGCGGGGTTCCGCTGGCAGGAGGCCAGCTTGTACGAGAAGCCGTTGGTATTCGATCGCGTATAGGTGGCGATCGTGTAATTCTCGAGGTCAGGCGTCAGCTCGCCGACCACTGAGAGGCGAAGCGCCAGATAGTTGGAGTCCGCATAGCGATCAGGCCCGACGCCGGAACGGTTGTGGAGATAGCCATCGCGCTTCTGCCGGTCGACGCCGAGACGCACGCGGAAGGTGTCGGCAAGCGGAATGTTGATGACCGCCTGACCGCGTATCAAATCGTAGTTTCCTACCGAGCCTTCGACATAGCCTTCGAAATCGGCCGTGGGCTTCTTGGGAACCAGCAGGATCGCACCACCGGTGGTGTTGCGACCGAACAGCGTTCCTTGCGGCCCCTTGAGCACCTGAATGTTTTGCAGGTCGAAGAAACTGCCTGGGCCTGCGCCATTGCCCGATGGCGTGCCGGCCGCGGCGCGCGGCGCCACGACGTCGGCGAAATAGACGCCAACGGTCGGAGACGTGTTGCTGTCCTGGTTGAAGCCGCGGATGGTGAAGGACGACTTGTCCGGGCCGAAACGACTATTGGAGGTCAGCGACGGAGTATAGGTACCCAGGTCGCTGGCCGTGGTGATGTTGCGGTTGTCGAGCTGCTGCTGGCTGAACACCGTGATCGAGATCGGCACATCCTGCAGGCGTTCCTCGACGCGCCTCGCCGTGACGATGATCGCGCCGTCTTCGCTCGCGTCGGTCTCGGCGTTCTGCGCGTAGGAGGGCGTGGCCATCAGGGCAGGCAGCGCGCTCGCCAGCAACAGCGAGAATTTGGTAGTCGAATTCATAGATCCCTCCCGTTTTCAACCTTCCGGGCGAGAGAAAGACGAAAGTTCGTCGCTCCTGCCGCCAGCGGTTTTTCTTTCTGATCTGCAGCGGGTGGCGAAGGCGAAATTCGTTAGCAAGGTTCCCGCGGCCGGTCCGGATGCACCAGCAGAAGGATCGTACTTTGCAGCAGCCACGGGAGACTTCCGCGGTTTTGCAATCGCCACGATAATTTGCGGACGATCGAGCAGTCGATCGGAATTCGAAGCATTTCGCAGATGCTTGGACGATGGCTATTCTGCGATCACGCGCACGATCGATGCGGGGTCTGAGGATAAAGGGACGTGGATGACCGTTACCGACAGCGCGCCCAAATTCGGCATGCAAAGCCAGCCGCGTTCGATCGTTTTCGAGAAACCGGCGCCCGTGCAGATCGCTCCGGGGATCTGGCTCGACCGGATACAGCCGGGAGGACGTGACGGCCCCAACGGTGAGGTCCTGATCGATTTTCCCGGCGGGCGCGTCTGGACCGATGCCTGGCTGCTCGGCGACGCGACTTCCGATTTCCAGATGCTGATCCCCGACATCCGTCTGCCCGCCAACCAATACTGGCCGCTGCACTGGCACGATTGCTGGATCGCCGTGGTGATCCTCGAGGGCACCTGCATGATCGGCGACTGGTGGATGGAAAAGGGCGACGTCCTGATCTCGGCCGACGGCGTGGAATATGGGCCGCTGCTGATCGGACCCTCGGGCTGTCAGATGTTCGAGGTATTCGCCGACCTCGCGACCCATGCGGGCGGCTATTCACCCGAATATCGCGATCACCCCACGCTGCAAGGCGGTGTGCACGCATTCAAGGAACGCTCGGCGCTAAATCGCCGCAACGACGGCCGCATGTCGCTGCCGGTCGACGGCGTCGAAGGGCTGATCAAGGGCCGGCTTGAGCCCGGCGCACGCTGGGATCTGGGCCAGGCCGGCGATCCGCGGCGAGGCGTGATCGGTCATACGGTCCTGGCCGCGGGCGAGACGCTTCCCGCCGGCCGTCGCGGCGACTGGCATGGGCTGTTCGTGCTCGAAGGAAGCGCGATGCTCGCAGATCGCCCGCTCGCGCGGAACGACGTCTTGATCGCCCGGCCCGGCGCGCTCGTACCCGAACTCATCGCCGGGCCGCAGGGCGCGCAGATATTCGAGGCGGCGCGCACGCCGGCCGGAATGGACAGGAGCCCAGAGGCATGAAGAGATCGGCAGCGCTCGGGGCCGTCCTTGCCGGATGCCTCGGTTTTACAGGAGTTGGCATGGCACAATCGCGCATGATCGTCCCAGGGGGAGAGCTCGACCCAGCCCATCCCGGCTCGGACGTATTCCTTCGCGCGCCGCGAGAGCCCAGCGTGCCACCGGGGCGCGCCTGCGAAGTCGCGCGCCGCTACGTCGAGCTGATCAATGCCGGCGACTATGCCGGGGTCGCAGCGCTCTATGCCGACGACGCGACCTTCCTCGAGCCGATGCGGCCCACGCTGCACGGCCGCGCCCAGATCGACGAATTCTACGCCAAGCGGATCGGTGCCATGAAACCGCGGATCGTCGCCGTCTCCTATCTGGGCGGCGAGGAGGAATGCATGGTCTCTTTGGCGCTGCGCACGGCGATCGGCGGCGAGGAGCGCTTCGTGCTGGTCTCGGTCGATCACTTCCTGGTGAACGCGCAAGGCCGGATCGTCTCGATGATCGCTTTCGCCCGGCCGCCCCGGGCTGGATGATCCAACAGGATTTGGAGAGCCTCGCGGCGTTGGCGAGGGGCCGGGTCACCCCTAGTCTTGGCGGCACAAGACGAGAGCCGTCATCAGGCGGCGCATTCGGGAACGAGGCAGTGACCCAGATATTCGAGAACATTCGCGTCGTCGACCTGACGCAGGGCATGGCGGGCCCGCTGGTAACGATGATCCTGGCCGATTTCGGCGCCGAGGTCATCCGGCTCGAGCCGCCGGGCGGCGATCCGATGTGGGATCATCCGGCCTACCTGCTGTGGCAGCGCGGCAAGCAGAGCGTCGCGCCCGACTGGTCGAGCGCGGAAGGCCGCGCCCACGCGCGGCAGATCGCCGAGAGCGCCGACATCTTCATCGAGAGCCTGGGCCCCGGCAAGGCGGTCGAACTCGGGCTCGGCTTCGAAGATCTGCGCGGCGCCAATCCCGCGCTGATCTACCACGCGTTGACCACCTTCGGACAGGAGGGGCCGCTCAAGGACCTCAAGCTCTACGACGGCATCGTCAACGCCCGCTCGGGGCGCATGCGCGACCAGATCGGCTGGCAGAAGCTGCGCCCGACCTTCCGGGCGGTGAACGACCTGTCCTACCATACCGCGATGTTCACGCTGCAGGCTTTGGTCGCCGCGCTCAGGGTCCGGTCGATGTCGGGCAAGGGACAGAAGCTTGAAGGCACCCTCCTCTCGGGCGCCAGCGCGCCCAACAACAACTGGCGCCTGTTCGACGAGCAGGACATTCCTGCAGATCTCTATCCGGGCGAGCTTTCGAAGGAAGCCGTCGCGCGCGGCGAACTGACCGCGGACCGCCATGAATCCGATCCCCAGACCGCCAATCCGAGCCAGATCTGCCTCGAGACCAAGGATGGTCGCTGGGTCATGCATTCGCACATCCAGCAGGATCTGTTCGATGCCTGGATCGACACAATAGGCTTCTCGTGGATCCGGGAAGACGACCGCTACCGCAATGCACCGAACATACCCGACCACGACGATCGCATCGCGCTCAACCTCCAGATCTTCGAGCGCTTCAGGGAAAAGACCGCGCAGGAGTGGCGGGAAATCTATCGCGCAAGCCCGGACTGCGCCGGGGAGACCATGCAGACGACGCAAGAGGCGCTGAGCCACGAACAGTTCGTCGCGAACGGCCATATCGTCGAGATTGACGACCCGCGTGTCGGCCGGATGAAACAGTTGGGCGCTTTCGCCAAGATGAGCCAGACGCCTGCCCAAATAGGCAAGGCTGCGCCTTTGCCCGGTGAGCACACGCAAGCCGTGCTCGCCCGCCTCCCCCTCCCCAAGCCGAAGGTCGAGCCGCGAGGCGGAGATCCCAAGCGGCCGCTCGAGGGAATAACGGTGCTCGAATGCGCCAGCTGGCTCGCAGCACCCTTCGCCGGCGCGCTGCTCGCCGATCTCGGCGCGCGGGTGATCAAGGTGGAGCCCTTGTCGGGCGATCCCTATCGCCGCATGCCGACCAATGAAAACATGATCCGCGCCTTCCAGGGCAAGGAGAACATCTGCCTGAACCTCAAGAGCGAGGAGGGGCTGCAGATCTTCTACGACCTCGTTCGGCAGGCCGACATCGTCATGCACAATTACCGGCCGGGCGCGCCCGAGCGGCTGCGCATCGACTACGAGACGCTCAAGGCGATCAAGCCCGATCTCGTCTACGTCTATGCCGGCTCCTACGGCTCGGTTGGCCCCGATCGTTTTCGCGCGGCCTTCAATCCGACGATGGGGGCATTCTCGGGGAATTCCGTGTTCCAGTCGGGGGCAGGCAACCGGCCCAAGGGCGACCAGTCACCCGACCCCATCGCCGGTAGCGGCGTCGCTACCGGCATGATGCTGGGCCTCGCGGCCAAAGTGCTCACCGGCAAGGGACAGTACGTCGAGACATCGATGATGAATTCGAACGTCTACTGCAATTCGGACGATGCCTTCAGCTATGAGGGAAAGCCCGCCCGCCGCGTGCCTGACCAGGACCAGCTCGGGCTCGAGGCGACCTATCGGCTCTACGAGACGGCCCATGGCTGGCTCTTCGTCGCAGCACAGTTCGACGGTGAGTTCGCGGACCTGTGCGCCGCGCTCGATCGCGACGACCTTGCTACCGATCCGCGCTTCGCGACCTGGCGCGCGCGCATCGACAACAGCGACGCCCTCGCTGCCGAGCTCGAGCCGGTGTTCCGCGTGCGTACCGCCGATGCTTGGGAGGCGTTTCTGACCGACCGCGGCATCGCCGGCGTGCGCGCGGATGCCGCTTCGCACGTGCGCTTCCTCCATTCCGATCCGCAGCCCCGCGCGATCGGCTTCATGACGATGACTCGCAGCGACGTCTTTCGAGACCAGGCGCCCGACGGGCGATACTGGCGCCACGCACCGGTGGTGCGCTTCAGCGATACCCCCTGCGAGGCCGGCAAGCCCTACGAGGCCATGGGTTCGCACACGCGGCAGGTGCTGGGCAGTCTCGGCTACGACGCTGCCGCGATCGAGCGGCTGGCCGAAGCGCGCGTGGTTGCGTTCGGTCCGGCCGCTGCCGCGCGCGACCGTGCTCCGGCCGGCGCGACATAAGGACGATCGAGACGGATTGCGGCGTATCGCGATGTGTATCCGCGCCGCCGCCTGACCTAGAATGAGCGACAACGGCGCGACGGCAAACCGCGCGCGGCATATCGGGAGATAGAGATGGCGACGCAATTGGCCGAACGCGATTCCCTGACCGAGCTTGGCATCAAGCTCATCTCGGCGGACAACCACATCAACGAACCGCGCAACCTGTTCGTCGATCGCTTTCCCGAGCACCTCAAGGACAAGGCCCCACGGGTGATCGAGGGGGCCGATGGCGGCGAAGGCTGGTCGATGGACGGCAAGACGCCGCCCAAGCGAACCTATGGCCTCGAAGCGATGGCCGGGTTCGATCGCAAGGACTATCGCATCTCGGGTCTGCGCTACGAGCAGCTGCGTACCGGCAACTACGATGGCGCCGATCACCTCAAGGACATGGATCTCGACGGCGTCTACGCCTCGGTCACCTATCCGGGCTTCACGCCGGCCTTCTACACCAATCCGGACAAGGAGGTCGCCCTCACCGGCATCCAGGTCTACAACGACTGGATCCTCGACGAATTCCAGGCGGCTGATCCCAAGCGTCTGTGTGGCCTGACGATCGCGCCCTGCGAGGTCGGAATCGAGGAGAGCGTCGCCGAGATGCGCCGCGTTGCGAGGAAGGGCGCGCGGGCCATGTACATTCCCGGCTCGCCCTCGATCCCGTACAATCACCCGACGCATTACGAACCGATGTTCGCGGCCGCAGACGAGCTTAACCTGACGCTGTGCATGCACCGCAACCACGGCGGCCCCCCCGACAAGACCGATTGGGATTTCTACCAGTCGGACAAGGTCTCGATCGGCGGCATCGTCACGCGCTATTTCTCCTGCATCCGGCCCTTCTCCTACCTGATCTTCACTGGCGTGTTCGATCGCTATCCCAATCTCAAGATGGTCGGCGCCGAGGTCGATTGCGGCTGGGCGCCGTTCTGGGTGCAGACGCTCGACCACCATTGGGAGATCCAATCGAGCTGGTTCGACGTGAAACTCAAGCATCCGCCAAGCGACTTCATCGGCAAGAACCTCTTCACGACCAACGTCGACGACTATGCCGGCTACCAGATGATCGGCACGGGCCTGTGGCCCTGGCTGTCGAGCTTCACGATGTTCTCGTCGGACTATCCGCATTCGGCAACGATCTGGCCGGATTCTCGCAAGGTCGCGGCGAAGATGATCGAAGGCCTCAAGCCCGAGGACGCACGCAAGGCGCTGCAGGACAATGCCGTGCGCGTATTCGGCTTCCAGCTTTGATCGACCGCGCGAGCCGGCTCCGGAAAGGGCCGAGGGCGTCGATCGCCGGTATCGGCGCGACGCCCTACTACTTCCGCGGGGAATCGGCGCCGCAGACGATCTACGAGATGATCGGCAAGGCTATCCTCGCGGCGGTCGCCGACGCCGGACTGTCGGTGCGCGACATCGACGGGATGGCCTTCTATTCCTACGGCTTCGAGGGCGCGCAGATCGTCGAGCAGCTCGGCCTGCCCGAACTGAACTTCGCCGCGGTGGTCTCGGGACAAGGGGGAGGATCGGCCGGCGTGCTCGACCTCGCCGCCATGGCGATCGAGACCGGCAGGGCCAAGGCGGTGATCTGCATCGGCGCCTGCCAGCAGATCGCCAGCCGCTATGGCCAGTCGCTCGCGGGCCTCGCCACGACGCCGCAGGGGGTGCTTTCGCTGACCTCGGGCCTCACCGGGCCGGGCCAGTCCCTTGCCCTGTTCGCCCGGCGACACATGCACGCATATGGCACCCGGCGCGAGGCGTTCGCCGAAGTCGTCATGGCTTCGCGGGCCTATGCGGCGAGCCGGCCCGAGGCGATCCGCAAGAAGCAGATTACGCTGGAGGACTACTTCGCGGCGCCGATGCTCGCCGATCCGCTCTGCCGCTATGATTTCTGCGTCGAGAGCGACGCGGCCCTGGCCTTCGTCGTGACCAGCGCCGAACGCGCGCGGGATCTCAGGCAAAAGCCCGTGGACATTCTGGGCGCGGTCCATGGCGGCAAACGCGAATGGGGACGGGCCTTCTTCTGGATGAACCAGCCCGACGACCTGTTCGCCTCGTCGGGTGCTCGCGCGATCGCCGAACGGCTCTATGGCGAGACGGGCGTCGCGCCGGCCGATATCGACGTGGCGCTGCTCTACGACCATTTCTCGCCGCTCGTGGTTATGCAGCTCGAGGACTACGGTTTCTGCGGCAAGGGCGAAGGCGGTCCCTTCGTCGAAAGCGGCGCGATCCGGCCTGGAGGCGCCATTCCGGTCAACCCGCACGGCGGCCAGCTGTCCGAGTGCTACGTCATCGGCATGACGCAGATCCGCGAGGCGGTCGAGCAGCTGCGCGGCACCGCGACCAACCAGGTCTCGGGCGCGAGCCTAGCCCTCGTCACCGGCGGCCCCGCGCCGATCCCGATGAGCGCGGCGATCCTGGGAGTTTGACACCATGACCGAGCTATCCCAGCCCCCCGACATCTCGCGGCTCGAAATCCCGGTCGATCCCTGGACCCAGCCGTTCTGGGATGCGACCGCGCGCGGGGAGCTGCGCCTGCCGCGCTGCGCCTCCTGCCAGATTTTCCGCTGGCCGCCCGGTCCCTTTTGTCCTGAGTGCCAATCGCAGGCGGTCGATTGGGCAGCGGCAGGACGCGCCTTGCTCTACAGCTTCACGATCGTGCGTCAGCGCGATCTTTCAGATGACGGCCCCGGGCGGCTCGTGATCCCCGGTCTCGTCGAATTTCCCGATGCGGGCGGCATCCGGATCATGGCGGCGATCCTCGCGCGAGCCGAGGCCGTCGCGATCGGCGCCAGGCTCGTCTTGGGCTGGACGCCGCACGGCGATATGAAGGTGCCCGTGTTCACGCTCGATAGGGAGCCATAGCCATGGGATTGGTCTGCGACATCGACCATATCGGCATCAGTGTCTCGGACATGACGAGGGCGATCGCCTTCTTTCGCGACGTGCTGGGGGCGCAAGTTACCGAGCCTCACCTCTACGACGACCCCAGGATTGGCACGGTGGTCGGACTTCCGGGCCTGCGCAACGTCATTTGCCAGGCCTCGGTCGGCGGCAAACGCTTCGAGCTGCTGCAATATGTCGCGCCCGAGGGGCGCCAGGCCGACAACCACCGCCCCTGCGATCCCGGCCACATGCACGTCGCTCTCGCCGTCGAGGATATCGAGGCCTTCATCGCGCGGATGAAGCTCCATGGGTTCGAGCCCGCCAATCCGGTCCAGCGCGGAATGGGCGGCCACGGGCTCTCAGCGGCCTACTGCTACGGCTTCGACGGGCTAGTGTTCGAACTGATCGAATACCCCAAGGCTCCCTGACCCGGCGGTCACCCGCCGCCCAGACGCACGCCGGGCGCGATGATCGTGCCATCGGGCTCGTAGACCTCGACCACACTGCGCGTGCGATCGGCGTAGTAGACCACCTCGTTCTTGAGGCGATGATCGATCGATTCCACCTGCAGCAGCTCCAGCTGCTCGCAGTCGCCCGCCTCGAACCAGTATTTGGCGCCGGCGGGCACCAGTACCCCTTCGTGCGGACCGAGGTCGGCCACGAGTTCGTCCCCCTCTCCATAGAAGCGCGCGCGTCCCGAAAGGACGAACCAGAAGCCATCCATGGCCGTGTGCATGTGCAGTTCCTGCTCGCCGCCGCCGCCGCGGAAAACCTGGACCATCGAGAGCAACGTCTGGGTTTTCACCAAGGGCACCAGCGCGCGATCGCGCTTGGGGTTTTCCGGGGCCTTGTAGCGGAACGGCTTCATCCGCGTGCTCTTCTCGGCCTTGCCAGTGATGGCCTTGATCTCCATCACGCTGACCGTCGCTGCCTCGTCGCTCATATCCTACTCCTGTCGACCGACTGATAGCGCGGTAACCCCGCTTGGCGAGGCCATGGGCGCAAGGCCGAACGCTGCCGCAGGAATTTCAGACGATCACGGTGCTAGAGACGATCGAGCAGTCGATACGGCGTTAGGCACATGGTCGCCGAAGCGGGAAGACCTAGTGTCGGCCCCACGCATCGCTCGATCGCGAACCGTGCGGCGAGCGTGGGAGAAGACATTGCCGGAAGCCAGGATGAACGATTTCCATCTTCGGGATTGTGCCGCCATCACCGATCTCGTCCACACCTATGCGCTCCACGTCCGATCGGGCGAAGGGCAAGCCTGCTGCGCTCTGTTCACCGAGGACGCGGTGTTCGAGATGCACGTGCTCGATCCCGCCGACATGAGCCTCAAACTGCACAAGCGCCTCGAAGGCCGCGATGCGGTGATCGGCCATATCGCGGGAGCGACCTCGCCCAACGCGCGCATATTGCCGATGATCCACAACCTGATCGTCGAGGTAGATGGGACCCAAGCGTCGAGCACCTGCGCCATGTCCGCCGTGACGATCCCCGACGGCATCGATCTGTTCGGCGAATACAGCGACAGCTTCCGCTTCACGGATCGATGGCTGTTCTCCGCGCGCAGGCACACGATCCTGCTGCAGCGTCCGAGCGGCAGCGCCCGGCATCTGGCGGGAGGAAGCGAACGATGAGCGGCCACGCGATGGGAGGGGCCGCGACCGATCGGCCGATCACGATCCCGGTGCGCATCGTCATGCTCCTGGGCGGGCTGATGGTGGCGATTGCCATGGCAGCGATCGCGCCGGTCCTCCCCGAAATCGAGCGCGCCCTCGCCGTGACGCAGAACGAGAAGCTGCTCGTCAAGATGATGGTGCCCTTCGCCGGCGCGGCCATGGTCGTCGGCGCGCCGCTCACCGGCTTTCTGATCGATCGGATCGGCCTGCGATCACTGCTGATCCTTCACGGCCTTCTCTTCGCCATAGCCGGGACGGCGGGTTTGTACCTAGACAATCTCTATGCCCTGGTCGGTTCGCGGCTCTTCGTCGGTTTCGCAGCTGCCGGCATGGGCACGATCAGCATGACGACGATCAACACCCGCCTCGAAGGCATCGAACGCGCGAAGTGGATGGGCTTCCACATGGCGACCGCGATGCTGGGGGCTTTGGTCATCTTCCCTCTGATCGGTGTCCTGGGCGAGATCGGCTGGCGCTGGCCCTTCGCGATCTATGCGATCGGCCTCGCCGTCTCAGGTCTGGCGGCCATCGCCCTGCCCGGGATCGTTCCGGCAGTGGCAAACTCTGAGGAAGTCGATCGCGCGCCACGCGGGAATCCATTCAAGTGGTTTCCGCTGTGGTTTCTCCCCCTCGCCCTGACCGTCGGCTCGATCACCTATCTGCCGACCGTATACCTCGCCTTCGTTGCGCGGGACGTCGGCCTGAGCAGCCCCTCGACCTTGTCGATGATCATGCTGGCCGACTCCCTGATCGGCGCAATGATGTCGTTGATCTTCGGTTGGTCGCGCAAACGGGTCTCGAGCTATGCGGCCTTCGTCTTCAGCTTTGCCTGCACCGGCACGGGGATGCTCGTCGTGTCGCTGTCTTCGGGCATCGGCGGGATCGTCTCGGGCATGCTGATCTTCGGTTTCGGCATCGGCTGGTTCATGCCCAACGTCATGACCGCGCTGTCGCAAAGGGTGGCACAGACACGCCAGGGATCGGCCGTGGGCATTCTCAAGGCGACACATCATCTGGCCTCGCCGCTCGGCGTCCTCGCGGCAGAACCGATCGCCCGCACGCATGGGCCGCACGGGGCAATGATGGCAGGCGCCATGCTCTCCTTCTGCGCTGCGGCCGTATTCGCCTCACTCGCGTTCAGGAGAGTCGAAGCCAGCCGAAAGTATCGGAGCGCTGCCTAGCCCCCAGGATTGCACTAGTGGGCCGCGACCAGCTTTTCTCGGTAGTTGTGGCGCAGGGTGCCCGGGGTGACGCCGAAATATTCGTTGAAGCGATGGCTGAAAGCGGATTCGGACCGGTAGCCGATGCGCTCGGCGATCTCCGCGATTTTGAGATCCGTGCGCTTGAGAAAATCGGCGGCGTGCTTCATCCGTTGCTCGGTGACATAGGCCATCGGCGTGCAGCCGACGTCGGCGGTGAAGCGCATGGCGAAGTTCGATCGACCCATGCCCACCTTGTGGGCCAGACGGCCGACGGTCCATTCGTTGAACGGATGGGTCTCGATAAAGCTGATGGCCTGGGCGATCGGCTCGCGATAGCCGCATTCGCGAAAGATCGACGTGCAGGCCGGGTGCTGGCGGAAGGCCGCGATAAACAGCAGCATCGCGGCACGGGTAAGGACCGAGGTTCCGCCGCTGGCCTTGGACAGGCGATAGACCTCCGCGAGGTCGAGGAAGCACTCCGACGCCTTGAAGCGCAGGAGCGGCGGAAGGCCCGGCGGTCTTTTCGCGGTCGGCCATCTTGCCTTGAGCCTGCCACACAGCAGCTGGCACGTCGAAACTCCTTTTCCCAAGGCATAAGTCATCGGAGCATCGACGTATTCGCCACTCGCGAGAAAGGTCAGGACTTCCGTGGTCTCATTGTCGGGGCATCGGATCGTATGGGCGACGCCCGACAGGAGGATGGCGACGTCTCCTGCTTCCAAATCCAGACTCTGCCCGACGCCCCAGGACAGGCGTGCAGCACCGCCGAGCGCCGCGTAGAACAGTACGCCTTCCGAATGCGGTATCCGAAATCCGCCCGATCGCCCCATGTCGACATGGCACCAGGTTTGGCTGCGCAACTCGATGAGATTCAGAAACTCGGATAGCGACCAATCCACCTGCTTCTCCCTGCAGCGGTATCCATTGTCCGCCGTCGTCAGCGGAAACCTATCGCGCTTCGCGCCCGCGACTATGCTTAATCGTCCAGCTTTAATGCTAGATCGACTGATGCCACATCGTTTGCCAATCCGCGTCGGCGATGCTCGGGCCTGCGTGAAGGCGTACACGGCGGGCGGCACCTGTAGTTCGGTCGCCTTATTGGACGTCCGAAGCTCGAAGAGGATCGCGTAGATCGTCAAACTATTCTCGCGAGCGCGAGGAAGGTTAAGACGCGGTCGTCCGCCTTTGCGGCAGCATCGACATGCTACGATAAAATGAACGGATGACCGCTAACAAAGCTCTGGTTTTAGTTTGGGAACGGCGGGTTTGTCGGCGCAGGCGGACCAGCGCTACCGAGCATCGGTTTTATCGATGCGCTGCGAGATCTCTTGGTCGTACGCGGCGATGAGCGCGGCCGCTTCCTTCTGAAGATCAGCAATACCCGATTTTGTGGCAAACTCCGCGATGGCGTCCAAGATGCCAGAGCCAGCCAACCATCGGGCAGTGGGGGTCGCCAGAAGCGACCACGCTTCCAAATAGTCTGCGAACGCCCCTACAAAATCCCCTTGATGGTCGGCCTTGTAGTCACCATCGCCAAGAAAGTGGCCAACTGCGTCGAACCGCATCGAACCAATCTCAGCCACCACAGCGGCCTGTGATCCTGATTTCGAAGTGCCAGTCATGGAGTAGCAGTATCCGTGGTGCTCTCCGTTTTCCAGCTTCGTTTGCGAGTGCGTAATCGGCGGGTTTTGGGGTGCTCAGAACCTGCCTCGAATGACGGCTATGTCGGCTATATCGTCGGTTAATTCGTCCAAGGCCTGACAGGCCACCGTCAACAAAGTCACCAATGCGGAACAAACTCCCCATTGCGAAAAGCTTTGTCCAGCATCTGACGCGCAGCACACCCAACCCGCTGGCAACCACGGAACTACCGGATCGAAACCGAACTTTCAACCAAGGTCACTCAAGTCACTCATATCTTGTGAAAATAAGGGACAATAACGGTCATAGCACCAAACATATCCATTTTTGCATCAATTCATATGACCAGTTAGACTTACCCACCCCCGATATTTTCATTTTGTTTACCAAATTATCTCATGGATGATGAAAGGATATATTTCGGGATTTGCGTTTATGCTTACGAGCGGCCTGAGCGGAGCAGCCACCTTTAGCGGCAATCTCTGGACCAGCAAAACTCAATCGCAAACTGCGAGCGCAGGTCAAACAAAGGCAAAGCCTGACCCCGCCAGCCCAGTGCCTGCCGCTTCCATGGCTCCCGCCACCATAGTCGATCCCATGCTGAGCGGACTCTCCGCCGACCTCTTGGATCAGAAATCCACTTCGTTTGCCTGGCACCAGCTTCAAGAACTGACCAGTACCAGCGGCGCTTACGGCCGAACGGAAGGCCCCGATTCATCGATAAGGCTTTCGACGAAGGAAGCCGGGTTCGTCGTGACCACGGCGAACGAATATAAGCAACAGCTCGAAACAAGGATGAAAGCGGAAGGCTGGTGGGACGATGCCACCAACGCGCCAATCCTTTCCAAACGCGATACCGAAACACGAGCGACCGATCCTGTATCAGGAAACGAGGTCGTGACGGGCAGGCCTTCCGGCATCATCGGATGGAACGTGTCGCGTCTTGACGTCGAAGGCTCTAAATTTGCTTGGGAAATGTCGAGACAGGAGCTTGATTCCACTTGGCAGAAAGCCCTGCTCGACCGCGCGGCACAAGCCAGCAGCCCGGTAACTGTGAACTATGGCCAAGTCTTGGATCAATTCCTTGGCATCGGGTCGAGCAAGGTCGAGCGCACCTGCTGACGAAATCCGTGACCACAAGTACCTCGCCGACATTCCGAGGGACGCGGCCCACTCCTAGAGAACTGGGCGCGAACACCGGCCCCGGCATAGGCGGTCAAGCGACCAAATCGCTCCTTCGAAACAACGTGAACGTACGGCAGCTTTTAAGGAGCGCGTGAGGCGCCGTGAACCGCGGCTAAGTTGGCGAAGATGTTCAAAATCTTCGGAAATGGAGAACTTGAAATTACTTCTCTGGAACTCGGACATCGGAATCACCTTACCCCTGATTTACCCACTCAAATCCGTGTTCTAAGTCATCATTTAAAATGAAATGACCTTCATATCCTTTTTGTTTCATTTTCGTCGATATGCAGTCAAACGCATTGGCATCTCCAAAGTAGCCGACTGCCATAATCGCAGGGGTTTCCATCGATTCCGGCCGAAACCCTTTCGATCGGGCAACTTGGCTTAAAATTTCAGTGGTCACGGAACCCGGTTCGGCATAGAAATCATACCATCCGGGTGTGAAAAGAGTTTTTTCTTTAATTATAACCAATGAATATTTTTTTGAATTACAAGCTAGCTCAATTGTGGAAACTAAAGAGTTTCTTTTTATCATACGTTCGCTGCTCGACACTAAGTGCATTTCGAAAATCATGAGCGCTATTATTACAAATGCTGATATATATATAGTGCATCGCAATAAACGGAAATTGGCGAAACTTTTTCCTGGAAGTCGCACGATGCACCTCTCGAATCAAAAATATACAATCAACCATGCCGTCTGTTGACGGCATGCGGCTCAGCATGTCGGTCAATATATGGCCGCGCCGACTGCTAATTTGAAACGCGCGATATGCTCCTTTCTCCGCCAATGCTCTTGCCATTCTTGAATGCGCTGACAACGGAATTGCGACGGGATTTTACTTCGATCTGGAGGCACTTTCGTTCATGTCACCTTAACTGCTGCATCTTGTGCGCCCGTCCCGGGGTCGGGAGCGAACCCCAGGCGCAAGGCTGGACGGCAGGCTAGGTCCTCGACTGTGATGACCCTGTCGATCAATCGTTACAGCGTGGAGATTGTGAAGATTCGCGCGTCAGGCATAAGTGAAATCACCGCCACCGTTCAACGAGGCCTCAATGTGGAAAGCGGCATTACTAATCGGCGGCCTGCTTGCGAGTGGTGTGGTCCATGCGAAATCGCTTCGCCGCGCCTCGGAACCGATTGGAGGGCCACGCAGCTGGGAATCACAAAACGATTACCCCTCGCGCGCGATCCGCGAGCAAGTCGGAGGGACAACCAGCTTTCGCCTCACCGTCCGTCCAGATGGCAGCGTTTCTAATCGTGAAATCACCGTATCAAGCGGCCACGAGAACCTCGACCAAGCCACGTGCTGGGCCGCGCTACAACGCGCGCGCTTCGCGCCGGCGAGAGATAAGGCCGGAAGGCCTACAATCGGCACGTTCGCATATTACAGGCAATGGATACCGCCGGTACGTCGATACGAGCATTGATCCATCTGGCGTCCCTGACGATCCCATACACTGGCTATCGAGGTGCTACCCTCCATCTAATCGCGCTTCTGCTCAGTTGAACGATTGGCCGCTTCCAGGGAACGCTAAATCACCTCGGTATGTCGGCTATGTTGGCGAGCTCAGCCATTTCATGAAATCCATGTCACATCATTGATCCCGCATAGGCACCTGGCAATGGCAAACACGAACTATGGGCAGATCAGGCTCTGAACGACCGGCCGCTTACTGCAGCGACAAGCCGCGACCCGCCGGATGGGTAGCCTTGATGCGGTACCCGCAATCAAACGCCGCAAAATCAACAATACGATCCACGTAAGCGCGAGAAGCGCGCGATGGACTGGGTCGAACCGCTGGTTGATCTGCGGCAGGCGGGTGCGGCACGCACGCCCTACAGGCGTTTCGACGTCTTGGGTCCACCCGGGGCAACAGATAGGGCCTACTTACAATTGCCTCTCCGTTCGGCCGACAATGGTTGACGAGTGACGCTATGCGGTGACGGCGGACCGAGGCTCCGGAACCATCGGGTTCGACTTCGATCTGGGATGGAGGGCCGCGAAGAAAGTCGTGCGGCTAAGGCGCCCGAACATGTTGCTGTCTTTAGCGAACGGGTTGGCTCATAACGAGCGCTTCGCCCAGCGGCGATTTGCAAAATCAGATGAGGCGTTGTGAACATGTCCTTAAAAGCCTCCTCGGACTTGATCATGGCGCAAGGCGACGAACGCCACGATCGCTCGCCGGACTTCGGACGGATTGCAGCCGCCACCGTCATGATCGTGGCGATTATCTCGGTGGCGTGGCTGGTGGTGAAACTCAGCGGCTTTCTGCTTCTCGTCTTCGCGGCGCTTGTGTTGGCAGCGATCTTCGATGCCATGACCCGTCAGGTCCGCCGCTTCACGCACATGAGGCGCGGGTTTGCCCTGGCGCTGTCCGTCGTAGTCCTGCTTACAGTTATCGGTGGCGTGTTCGCCATGTTCGGCACGCAGCTAGCAGGTGAGTTCGACACGATCCATGAGAGCATTCCTCCCGCCATTGACCAGCTTCGCAGTTTCCTGGAGCGGGTTGGGCTCGGGGAGCCTGCCCGGGACATGTTGGAGCAAGGCAGCGGCGACCTCTCCGAATTGCTTTCGCAGGCGGGGGGCTACGCATTAACGCTGGGCAACAGCTTGGCCAATTTCGTCCTTGTATTCGTCGGGGGGATTTTCGTCGCGAGCGATCCGGCGGTTTACCGTCGCGGGTTGCTGCTCCTCATGCCGCGCCGTGCCGAAGCTACGGTCGCGACGGCATTGGACGACGCGTCGCACGGCCTGAATGGTTGGATGGTCGGGCAGGCGGTGTCTTCGGTGGTTGTAGCAGCACTCACCTGGGGTGGGCTCACTGCGCTAGGCGTGCCGGCATCCGGCGGCCTTGGCCTGATCGCAGGGTTGCTCGACGTGATTCCGATGATCGGTCCGATCATCGCGGGCGTGCCTGCGGTACTGCTCGCCTTCACCGTATCGCCCGCGACGGCGCTGTGGACGATAGGCCTCTTTCTGCTGGTTCAGCAGCTTCAGGGCAACTTTCTTCAGCCGATGATCCAGAAGCACGCGGTCGATGTTCCGCCAGCCGTGTTGCTCTTCGCTGTAGTGGCCGCAGGCGTGTTATTCGGCTTCCTTGGCGTCCTGCTGGCCGCACCGCTGACGGTAGTGGTTTTTGTGATGGTACAGCGGGTTTACGTACGTACGCTACTCGGCAAGGATATTAAGGTCGCAGATGAGGACTGAGCCCCGTCGAGAGACCTCATCCCGACGGTCGGCATGGCCGGTAACGCCCCCCGCTATTCGGTTCTCGAACAGCGCCCAGCGTCAGGGTGCAGCCGTCCGATGCAAGAGGTGAAAACATTCCCATCGGATAAAGCTGACGCTTAAGTTATAAGCTCGCACAGCGAGGTCCAACCATGCCGGGCTATCTGGAGAAGTTGCTGAGTGGCATGCCGTGGGAAGGTCGCATGCCGCGCCAAGTGCTTGGTCGATCACCTGATGCCCGCCTCGAGTATCCCTAAGTGGTTTAGCCTGGCGTGTAGGATGGTGCTTAGTCCGAGATCGAAGAGATCACGCGATGTGGCGGCCAGCTCACGCCATCACACTTAGGGCACGGCGGAGCGTTTTGTAGCAAATTGTAAACCGTCATTGCACCGGCAAGCTTTGCCCCCAGGTATTACTGGCGCGAATTAAGGATTTGGATTGCAACGTATTTTCGTCCTAGGTCATGGCCGGCAAGTCATTGGCATCGCTGCGCTGGCTGGATTGACGGGATTGCTCGCGATCTTGGCCTGGGTGCAGTTTGGCACCAGCCTGTCATTGGAACAAGAAACGGGCATCCGCCCTTCTCTGATCCTTCTGGATGCGCAAGGTCAGCCTTTCGCTCGAAAAGGGGCCTACCGCGAAGCCCCCGTCGACGCCGCACAATTGCCACCGCATGTGGTGGCGCCCTTCGTGGCTATTGAGGACAGGCGGTTTTACAATCACGGCGGTCTCGACTTTCGCGGCATAGCCCGTGCGGCCGCATCGAACATGCTGACCGAAGGGGCGGACCAAGGCGGGAGCACGATCACGCAGCAATTGGCCAAGATGGCCTTCGTCGGCAGCGATCGCAGCTTTGGCCGCAAGCTCCGCGAAGCCCTCGTCACGCTGCGACTGGAGCATCAATACACCAAGACGCAAATTCTCTCAGCCTATCTCAACCGCGCTTACTTTGGCGACGGGACCTACGGCCTCGGCGCTGCAGCGATGCATTATTTCGGCAGAGGTCCGCAAGAACTCGACCTAGCCCAAGCGGCGATGCTGGCCGGGGTCGTCAACGCGCCTTCTCGACTTGCCCCCTCGCGTCATCTCGCAGATGCGCAGGCGCGCGCCGAATTAGTTTTGGCAGCGATGGCCGAAACCGGTCAGTTGACCAGGCAGGAAGCGGACCGTGTCATAGCGGCCGAACCGCAAGCGACGCTGCCGTTTCTGTCGGGCGGCTATTTTGCTGATTGGGTGGCGCCCCAAGCGCTCGCCGGCGCGACAACGGGCTACGGCCACATGGTCGTCAAAACCACGCTGGATAGCAACCTCCAGAGATCCGCTGAGGCCGTGGTTTCGAAGGCGATCGGGCAGGCCCGCAACCTTGGGAAGGATGGGCAGGTCGCCCTCGTCGCCATGCGCACCGATGGCTCCGTGGTGGCCATGGTCGGGGGCAGAGACTATCGCACCTCGCAGTTTAACCGGGCGGTCCAGGCAGAGCGTCAGCCGGGCTCTGCCTTCAAACTGTTCGTGTATCTCGCTGCGCTTCGAAACGGTGCCGACAGCGAGACGCTCGTCAACGATCGGCCGCTGACTGTCGCAGGCTGGACGCCCAAAAACTATTCCAACCGATACGCGGGTCCAATCCCCCTCACCCGTGCTTTTGCGCAATCGAGCAACGTCGCCGCGGTGCGCCTGTCGGAACAGGTGGGCCGTGAAGAGGTCATCCAGGCAGCGCATGATCTTGGCCTGCGCGCCAACATCAAGCCTTTGCCGAGCATTGCCCTGGGGACGTCACCAACCACGCTGCTCGAACTTACTGGAGCCTACGCTAGCGTTGCCGCGGGGTCCTACCCGGTAAGGCCCATTGGGATGCCCGCTGACGATGATTTCCAGGCACGGACGGAGATGGGTTACGATGAGCGCGCGGCGCTGCTCGGCATGTTAAATGCCGTCGTAGAGGACGGCACCGGAACCGCGGCAAGACTGCCGCTTCCGGCTTTCGGCAAAACGGGAACGACCCAGGATCACCGAGACGCATGGTTCGTCGGCTTTTCTGAAGATCTGGTTGTGGGCGTCTGGGTCGGAAACGACAACGAAGCCCCAATGAAGACCGTGACGGGCGGGGGCATACCGGCCAAAATCTGGCATGACTTTATGACGGTTGCCCTGAGCGATCAGATCGTGGCGGCCGAGGCCCGCAAGGCCGAGGCGGAACTGCGGGATACCTGGCCGGAGGAAGGTGCTCAGTGGCAAGATAGGGAGCCAGAATGGTGGGACCTTCGCCGAGTGCTACCGCCATGGGAAAGTTGGTCATTGTAGCCGCGAAGGAGCGGTAGTCCCGGCGGCTGGCTCGAGCGTCAATTTTCGCATGTCGCTTAGGTCGCGCCCTCGCGAACAGCGGCACTGGTCCGCAACTGAAGCCCAATGGACGCGTTGGCTTTTAAAGGAGCCGGCATATAAGCTACAGTCGCTTCGGGGCTATGATCGCGACGTCCACCGTTGTCATGTTCGGTCTCATGTACCTCAATACCTACGCATTGGGGCACGTGTCGTTCAGCCAGACCCGAATGTGGATGGCGCTCCTGATGGGAGCGGTCATGGCGCTGATCATGATCGCTTTCATGTGGCGCATGTATAAAAATCGCCGGGCGAATATAGCCATCAGCCTGAGCGCTGAGATTGTCTTCGCCATGTCGCTGTGGCTCGTTCGCAGCCAGGCCACCGTCGATGACCTCAGCTACATGCGGCGATGATCCCCCATCACTCGATCGCCATTATGACCAGCGAACGGACGAAAATCCGAGATCCCCACGTTCGATTGCTGGCCGATCGGATCATCGACGCGCAGGTGCGGGAAATTGCCGAGATGAAGCGAGAAATCGCAAGGCTCGAGGCCGCTCCCTCAGGACGCGATGCTCCCGTCCTGCCTTCATATCGCGATGGCCGAAGCGCCCCGCCCCGACCTGAAACCGACGAGATGGCCGGCGTCGATACCCTGCGACCTATCCACTAGTGTGCGTACGGTGGCAGGGCGCGAGCGAGTGCCGATCTGCAGGCGACCTCACGTGTCGCAGACTTTGAGCTCTCGCATGCATTCACTGGCGCCGCTACGGGCTCAGGTCATCGACCATGGGCCGCAGTTTCCGGGGTCCATCGCCGAAGCCCAGGCGCACTGCAATCGGCTCGTTCCAGCCATACGGATCAGTGCGGAATGTGAGCTCGCCAGCGCTATCGATGAAGACATTGCGGTACAGGAGACGGACCTCAATATTTTGGGGCAGATCGACGTAGCGTTCTTGCCCCGAGTTGCGTGCGTCCAGCCAGGACGCCAGGACGTTTTGATCCTTTGCAATGAGCTCGGCGAATTCGAGCGCATTCTCGACGCGTACGCAGCCGTGGCTCAGATAACGCTCGCTGCGGGCGAAGAGCCCCGGGTTGGCGGTGTCATGCAGGTAAATGGCGTGGCGGTTGTGCATGTCGAACTTCACTTGGCCGAGCGCATTGCCAGGGCCGGGTCTTTGCACGATCCAGCCTCCCCTCAACACCATGTTTCGGCGGCGGAGGTAATCTCTCCCAACGTAGGCCAGCTCGGTGTTCTGAATCGACTTTGGAATGGTCCAGCTAGGGTTCGCGACGAGCCGGAACATCGGCGACTGCAGCAGCGGAGTTTCGCGATCAGGGCTTCCGAGAATGACCTTGCGCTCATCAACGAGCTCTCCATTCCGCACATAGCGCAAACGAGCCGCTGCAATGTTCACGTCGATGCGCGTCTCAGGCCGCGTACGCGTTGTCCAGCGGCGCCGCTCGAGGGCAACCGACAGACTGCGAGCCCGGTCTGCGGGCCTCAGGTTCAAGACTTCGAATGTGTCGGGGCCGATTACCCCATCATCGGCAATCCCATAATCCCGCTGCACCTGCTTGATCGCGGCTTCGAGTGCCGGAGTGTAGGTCGGTAAGGCTTGGACGTCAGAGACGCTCGACTCAAAGGTCTCCGCGGCAACGTAGTCATTTGCGATGAGCTGCGCAGCTATGGCATCGATCCGCGGATCGGTGTCACCCATGCGGATGACGCCATCGGCAGGCAAGCGCGCCCTGACGTCTTCCACTGCTCGCCGCTGGTAGTCGAGATAGGCTTGCGACAGCCCGAGGTACTCCGCATCTGTCGGCGGCAGGCTGTCGACCCAGGCGGCGAATCGTTTCTCCTTCAGCGCGTTCGCAAGGGCTTCGGGCACGTCTATATCGGGGCGCGGCAGCGTGTAGATGGAGTGGAGGCTGGTGGGATCGACAAGCCCCTGCGCCAAAGCCGAAGCATAGGCCAAGGCTATGCGGGAGAGCTTAATCTCTCGGGTCAGGCGATCGTCGTCAGGTTGGGGTATCGGACCGAAATCCACATGGTCGAGACCATGTATCCGGCGATTGCTGAGGCGTGCGATCAGGGCCGCTTCGGCGTCGCTGGTCCAGACCCGGCGATAGCCCGTGTGCTCGTAGAGGCGTCGTGCTGCATCGTCGGCAGCAAGACCACGAAGACCCCGCGACATGTCGGTATCGGCAACCGAGCCTGATGACGCCGAGACAGGGGCCGCGTTGACGTACGGGCCGCCAAACAGCACCAGCGATCCCAGCAGAGCTGCGGATAGTTTCGTCGGAAATGTCATTATGAAATCACAATGATCTAACGCCGGAATTGATCCCCAGTGGACACCATTAGCACCCGTCGCTTTCCTCTGGGACTTTCCTGTCATTGGGACGTTGCGTCCTGAGACATGTTCGTGCCGCAGCGAGATGACACGCTCGTTATCGACCGTTGTGCTCGCCCCGCCTCGCCGGACACTCGCCGGACAACGGAAACGTCTTCGGTGGCAAGGTCGCTTTTTGGTCATGGCCGCACCTCATGGTGATCGTCGGCTTGGGCCGCAGCAACTGCGCAGATAGGCACGGAGGAAGGATGCCAATGCTATTCGATACGTGGCAGGGTCTTGTACGCGTGATCGTCATGGCGGTGATATCGTATCCCGCCCTGATCCTCATTTTACGCCTGAGCGGCAAACGCACGCTTGCCAAGATGAACGCCTTCGACCTCGTGGTCACGGTTGGCTTAGGTTCCACTTTAGCGACAGTAATCCTGACCAAGGACGTCGCGCTGGTTGAAGGTCTGCTGACCTTTGCCCTGCTGGCACTGTTGCAGCTTGCCGTGGCTTTGAGTGCCCGACGCTACAAGCTCATTTCGCGTCTGGTGAAATCGAACCCCCGCATTCTTTTTCGCGATGGCCAATTCATCGAGCAGGCGCTGCGCGACGAGCGCGTCGTGCGAGGGGAAATTGAGGCCGCCGTTCGCGGCGCGGGGATAGGCGATCTAGCAGCCGTCGCCGCTGTCGTGCTTGAGACCGACGGAAGTTTCAGTGTTATATCGAGGCAAAGCGCTGGTGCGAGGACCGCTCTGCCGCAGGGCGCTTCGGCATGAGGGCGCGCATTCTGCGTGTCAGGGACATGCTTCAGCAAAGCTACTGGTTCCTGCCTTCGATCATGGCCTGTGCTGCCGTCCTGCTCGCGGGGTGCATGATCTGGCTCGACAGCCACGAAGGGTCGGCATGGATGGACCGCTTCGCCTGGTTCTACGCTTCCCGCCCTAGCGGAGCGCGCCAGGTTCTTGCGGCCATCGGCGGTTCGATGATCACCGTGGCCGGCACCGTGTTCTCGGTGACCATAGCCGCCGTGGTCTATGCCTCGGGCCAGTACGGCCCTCGCCTCCTCAGCAATTTCATGCGCGATCGCGGCAATCAGGTGACCTTGGGAACCTTCATCGCGACGTTCCTCTATTGTCTTATCGTCCTGCGCACGATCCGCTCCCCGGAGGAAGCCGGCGGCGTCGGTTTCGTCCCCAACGTTGCGCTGCTCGTCGCAGTGCTCCTGGCGATCTGCTCGATCGCAGTGCTCATTTTCTTCATCCATCATGTTCCAAGTAAGCTTCACATCAACAGCGTGATCGAAGACGTCGGGCAACTCTTGCTAAACGAGGTCGAACATCGCTTTCCCCGCTTTGTTGGCAAGCCGAAAGGTACCGAAACCGGAGAGGGCGTTCCAACGTCGCCGGCCCTCTGCCGCGACACCAGCGATGGGGATGCCTCGAACGGCAAACTGGTAACGGCGCGGAGCACGGGCTATATCCAGGTCATGCGTGACGAGGATCTGCTCGCGCTCGCGGCGGAACATGACCTCGTTTTGCGTCTGCGCTATCAGCCAGGCGACTTTGTGCATCGGGGGCGTGCACTGCTGGAAGCATGGCCGCCTGAAGGCTGCGACGGTGATATTTGCCGAAAGTTGTCGGACGCCTTCGCCATCGGTTCGCAGCGCACGGCGCTGCAGGATCTGCGCTTCCTCATCGATGAGTTGGTCGAGATTGCCGCGCGCGCCCTGTCTCCGGGAGTAAACGATCCCTTTACTGCTGTGACCTGCCTGGACTGGCTCGGCGCTGCTATGACGGAATTGTCAGGCCGAGACGTCCCATCGCATCTGCGCGAGGACGAAAGCGGAGCGCTGCGGGTCGTGGCGCGGCCTCAGACATTCAGCCATTTTATGGACCGAGGTTTCGGTGCGCTCGCGCAATACTGTGCCGGCGACATGGTCGCTGCGCTCAATTTCCTGAATGCTCTCGGCGAAATCGCGATCGCCTGCGAGGATCCCGAGCGTCTTGCAACCGTCGGAACCTTCATCGAGCGTTTGGAGCTACTTGCCCAGCGCCAGCTGCACGGCTTCAATCAAGAGGCTGTGACGAACCGTGCGCAGTCCTTGCGTCGCGCTTTGGCGGAGCCGGACTATCAGCGGCGCCTGCAACACGAAGCGGTATGGTTGGGTGGCTCGGCGTGAGCCCCGGTCATTAGCTGGCAACTCATAGAGGCAGTGGGAGAGGAGGCCTCTTTGCTAGCCTGGCGTTACTTCCACCGCTTGCAACCGTGGCGTCCTCGGCCCTCATCGCGCCTGCGCTTATGGTCGGCGTGCCGGCCGCTCTTGTCGTGCTGCAACCCGATCTCGGCACTGCCATTATTATAATCACCATGGCGGGCCTGCTCATCATGTTCATGGGCGGCCTGCCACTTCGCCGATTTGTGGGCGGCGAGATTGCCGTCCTAGCAATTGCTCAGCTCGCCTGGTCGCTGCTTCGCGACCGCCAGAAACGCCGCGTCCTTGTGTTCATGGACTCGGAGAGCGATCCGCTCCAAGCGAGCTACCTCATCACGCAGTCAAGATCGCACTGGGTTCGGCCGGCCTATTCGGCAAAGATTTTATCAAAGGCTCGCAAAGCCACCTCAACTATCTCTCTGAGTCGCATACCGATTTCATATTCTCGGCCATGGCCGAGGAATGGGGCATGTTGGCAGGCTCGGACGGATTCGCTCATCGAAGTTGCGATGAAAGCGTATTTCGGCCACCTCAGCCTTTTCGCGCTTCGGATCCAGCGATGAGGCGATCCAGCTTTGCCCGCACCTCCATCTCGAAATCGGCAGCAAATCGATGTGATGGGCGCCTCTGCACCGCGGCAGCGACTATCGCCTCCTTGATGCGCTCGAGCCCCTTGGTATCCAAGACTTCGGCCAGGCGCAGTTCGACGACGAGCTGCAACAGCGCCGCGGCGACGATAGGGGAGCGGATCCCCACCAGATCCATGAGATGACTGCGCAGTTCACTTTCGTCGAGAGACATAGTGTCAGTCCCCACATTACCCCCTCCGCGGCGGCGCCGGGACAAGTCACCACAGGCGAGCCGAGGCGACCTGTCTCATCGCGGGCAACGTCCTCGAATCCCGGCATTTCATCGGCCTCGGCCGCATATCGTCGGCACTTGCTAGTCACAAAATTCGCGCGCCGCGCCTCCGCGAAGCTGCGCCGAACCACACGCCAGTCCGACGCAGCCCGCAAAAGCCAAGGCCGGGGATCTGACGGCCTGCCTTCTGTCCCCCTTGGGACCTTCGAAATAGTCGAAAGGAACGCCGCGGCCATGCAAAAATACCCAAACCAACCATTCGGGTTTACCAAAGTTACTGCCGTCGTCAGCCGGTGATGGAACCGGGCCATCGGCGGCAACGACAGTCGGCGCAGTGAGCTCAATTCCGCAAGCTGCCGTCCATCGCCAGTTTTTCGCACGCAGATTCAATTCGAGAGTCACTTCAAAGGCATCCTATGCAGCTCAACAGCGCTAGCCCTGCCGATCCGCTCGGCCGACGCGCATCTGGCCTGCCATGCCGTCGACCTGTTTTCGGGGAGGCGCGGCGCAAGCTCGACCAGCGATGAGGTAGACCGCGTTGTCCAAGACTATTTGAGTAAAAGTATCACCACGATCAAGCACGTGTCGGCCAAGCTCGGCCTCTATCCACGAGCACTCCAGCGGCTGCTCGTCCAGGACGGCACGACCCATGCCAACGATCTCGACGACGTCCCGCAGCCTGGCCTCCCACGGCCTGTCAGGCTCGGACCGTAGTTTCTCGATATCGCCATCGCGCTTCGATATTCGACGAAAAGCGCGTTCTCCCCGGTGGTTAGCAGGGGATTCGGACACCCCCCCGCCAGTTGGCGCCGTGCGTCAGCCGCTAACGCCCACCCCTGAAATCGAGTTCTTGCCGCAAAATGCCGGCCGGGCTCTGCCCGCGGGCAGTCGCGGCGGGCGGCGGCTAGACCGGTGACGCAAGATCGGCGAAGAGCGCAGCCGCCGAGGGCGGAGGCCTCGTCAGGTCGTCATGCCGCGCTTTGCCAGATCCACCAGTCTGGCCGCCAGTCCCTCGTCCATCGAGCTGCGCCAGCATACGTAGGGTGAGAAATCGATCGATGGCATGTCCTCGACTGGCTCCAGCAGGCCCTTGGCAAAATAGGGCCGGGCCATGCGTTCCGGTACGAAACCGCTCGCCCCCATGTCGACGAGCCACTGCAGCGACAGGGCCCCGAGATCCAATTCAAGGCCGGCCGAAGGCCACTCATCGAGCCGGGCCATTAAAGCGTCGCTGGCGCTCCTGCCCCAATTCAGACGCACGAAGTTCTCTTTCCAATCCAACCCCGGCCGCGCCGTCGCGAGCACGAGTTTGTCGGGGGCCAGTTCTTCGACGCGCACGCCAAGGCGCTGAACGGGATCATAGAGGAACACCATGTCGAGCTCATCTTCCTCGATGGCACGGTTGAGCTGCGCGGGAGCGGCAGCAAGAGCGCTGACAGCCAGACTCGAAAACTGGTCACGGACCTCGCCCAGCCAGGGTATCAGCAAGGATGGCCAGAGCGCGTGCTGCCCTCCTAACCGGATGACCGCCTCGAACGTAGGCGGCAGGGCGACGCGCGCACATCCTTCATCCCAAGCCCGGACCATCGCCTTTGCCGGTTCGACAAGTCGCCGCCCGGTGGCTGTCAGCCTGCAACCGCGGCGATCACGATCAAACAGCCTCGCTCCCAGCACGTGCTCCAGCTGCTTTATGCGCTCAGTAACGGTCGGCGGACTGGCGTGAACGCGGCGCGCAGCCGCCACGAAACTGCCCGTCGCGGCGGCGGCGAGGAAGGTGCGTGCGGTCGGTACATCCATTTCGGTTAAGCAACTCCGAATTTAAGGTTCAGAACATTCGATAACACAAAACTTACAGACCGGGTATCGGGATCTCGGAAAGGATCACCAGAACGCGCGATCAAGCGCGGGTCAGGTTCCGCCAGCCTCGCAGCGGTGCCGCAAACTGCGGCAGCGACGATACCGCTGATGATCGTCAGCGGTCCTTCAAGAAGAGCATGTCAGGTGCACGGACTCAGCAAAATCGAATTGATCATCATCGCTGCAATCCTTGGGCTCGGGATTATGCTCCTCGGCTGGTTCGAGCTGGAGTATCTCCTTGAACGCTGAATCGTCCCTGCCCTGCCGCGGGCGTGGTCAGATTTCCTTGAAGTTTGGCAAGTCCGCAACGCCCTTGCGAACCGGAATTCGGTTCTGCCGACCGTTGGCGGCCATTTTGCTCGTCGCCGCCAGTCCAGCTCTCGGACAGCAGAGGTCCGGCGAGCCGCGGATGCAGAAGATGGAAGCTGAAATCCGCGCCCTGCAGCGCAAGGTCTTCCCCGGCGCTGGCGGCGAAAAGATTTTCACGCCCGAGTTCACCAATGCACCGACCCGCAGGACCGTCCCCGGCCGCGCAGCCAGCAACCCCGCAACCGATATCTCGCTCCGCCTCGAAAGTGCGAGCCGGCACATCGCGCGGCTGACGGCCAGGCTGGGTGAGGTAAATGAGCGGCTTGCAAAGATCGAAAGCGCAATGGTCGCGAACGAGCAGGCAGTTCGCGGCGACAAACTCTCGACGGCTGTCCCCGCCCTGCCCACATCGAAACCGGTCCCGCCCGCTCTGACGGCTGTCGACACGACAGCACCCGCAGGCCCCTCCCCCAATCGGCTCGATCGGGTTCGCGCGATCGTCAAGCCCCGCACAAGCGACCCAGCCGACGACGATTACAGCTATGGGTTTCGCTTGTGGCAGGCCGGTCTCTATCCCGAAGCGCGGCAGCAACTGAAGTTATTTCTCGCCAAATATCCCCGGCACGGCCGCATCAGCTTCGCCAGGAACCTGCTTGGCCGCGCCTTCCTCGACGAGGGCAAGCCGCGCGAGGCGGCGACCTGGTTTCTCGATAATTACAGGAGCGCCAAGCAAGGCGCGCGCGCGCCCGACAGTCTGCTTTTTCTCGCCCAGGCCATGCACAGCCTGAAAGACGACAAGCGTGCCTGTATCGCGCTCGCCGAATTCGGCGAGGTCTTTGCGATGGAAAGCGTCGGCCGGCTGCGCGAACACTATCGATCGGTCCGCGAAGAGGTCGCGTGCCCGCAGGCATCGGCGACACGAGATCACGCCTGACGATCGGCGCTTAGCCAACCGAAATTCCGCACGCTGGCCCAAGCTCGACCGACCGAAGGCGGACTGGACCGCCAGCTCTATCGCGCCAGTCCGAGGAAACGAATGATGGCGATGCTGCTGCAAGGACACCATAAGCAATCCGCCGGGTATCCGACATTCAGTACTGTAAAAGGTCTTCGACTTCGGTGGTTTGGCCGGCCCTCCCTGCTCATCCTGATGATCTGCGCCTTCTTCACGTTGGCACTGGCCTGGTCGTTCTGGGCCCAGCTTGACCAAGTGGCACGTGCGCCCGGGCAAATCATTCCGACCGGCCGAGTCCAGGTCGTCCAGACGACCGATGGCGGCAAGATCGAGGCCATTCGCGTACGCGAGGGCGACAGGGTCCGCAAAGGACAGGTCCTGGTCGAGCTCGATGCCGTGAAGATCACCGCGGCGGTCGGCGACGCGCGCGGGAAGGTCGCGTCCTTGATGAGCTCGATGGCGCGCATCAACGCCGAGTTGTTCGACCGCCCATTGATCTTCCCGTCCGAAGTTCAGGCTTTTCCTGAATTCGTCGCTAACCAGACCCTGCTCTATCAAAAGCGCCAGCAGGCTCTCAAGGATCACCTGGAAGCGCTGCAGGCTATGCTGACTTTGATGAAGCAGGAGTTCGACATGAACCTGCCTCTGCTCAAGCAGGGCGATGTCAGCCGCGCGGACATGCTGCGGCTCCAGCGCGGCGTATCCGACATCCAGTCGAAGATGGTCAACGTGCGCAATCGGTACATTCAGGACCTCCAGGCGGAATATACCCGGACCGAGGAGGACCTCGTCTCCGCGCGCGAAATGCTTGCCCAGCGCAGCGACGCGCTTACCGACACCAAAATCGCTTCGCCGGTCGACGGGGTGGTAAGGAACGTCCGCGTGACCACGGTCGGGGGCGTCTTGCGCCCTTCGGAAGAGGTACTCTCGATCGTCCCGAGCGATGACCAGCTGGTGCTCGAGACCAAGATGAGCCCGCGCGACATCGCCTATATCCGCGTGGGCCAAGAAGCATCGGTCAAGTTCGACGCATATGACAGCTCGATCTACGGTTCGGCCATCGGCAAAGTCACCTATGTCAGCCCCGACACCTTGACGGAGCGAACGCCTGCTGGCGACCAGGTCTACTACCGTGTCCACAGTTCAGTCGACACGCGCGTCATGAAGCCGCACCTGCCTGGCGAGGCGATCGAGATCCAGCCCGGGATGACCGCAACAGCGGAAATCCAGACCGGCCGCGACACGGTCTGGCACTATCTGACCAGACCGATCCGCAAGATCCTGAGCGAAGCGATGACGGAGCGGTGAAGCGAGAGCCCGCATGCCTGACCGGTTCCGATCGCGGGCGACGCCGGCGGATCCAAAATAGCCGATCGGCGAGTGCGGTTTTTTGACCAAGAATACGGGGACGATGGTGCCGCGCCTGCGCCACGCGGGCCATCCAACCGGCCGCCCGAGGCGGACTAGACTATAGGGAAAGACAGCCTGAGGATTTCACCGTTTTCGGCAATGAGGAAGGTTCCATCTTGTTGGCGCGTGAGAGCGCGGCCGTCCTGCAATATGAAGTCGCGGTCGGCCCCCTCGCCCATCTCGACGATGGTATGACGGGTCTGCGACCTGCCAATGGCCTCATGTTTTGCGATGACCCGCCACATGCCCCGCCTCCAAGCTTTGCCGGAAGGGAGCCTCGCCACTGGAGCGAGGCTCCTGGTGATCATCCGTGCGAGCATCCTCGTCGGCGGCGATCCTGTGTGGAACAATGGCCATGGCATGGCGGTTCCCTTCGTCGTCCACCGGTTCCTTTCGCACATCACCAGCCGATCGCCGTCCGCGAAGTTTTCGGCCGGGCGATGCGCGTCGAGGCTCGGCGGCTCTCGAGCGTGAGTTGCAAGACTGGCTGCTCCCCCGGCCCCCTTATTTATCCATGGGTGCCGGCAATTTGAGACGCGTCCGCCTGGTCGCGCGCAATGTCCTCCAAGCGCAAGCGTTCGTGTGCGAGTGCCGCCTGGGCGATCGCCGTCGCAAGCAGGACACGCCTCTCGGGCGAGACGGGGTCCCGGCCATCCTCGCGGGCGAGGCCGAGGATCGCGAGGGTTCCCAGCGACGTCGCGAGCGGATGAAACTGCCAACTGGCCTCCGAGATCCTGCCCGTCCCGCTCCCGGCGGGTTCTCCCCGCTCCCGGACCCAATCGAGCGCAGTGTGGTCGAGCGGATCGAGCTCGACCTCACAGGGATGCGACGCGATCACGCTGAGACGGCCATCGATCTCGCGTGCGACGAGAGCGTGTACGTGCATCAGGCTTCCGATGTCGCGAGCGACGACCTGGGCTGTCGCTCCCCAGTCGGCAACCCGGGTCAGATGCTGGGCGAAACTGGCAAGCGCCGCGCTCTCCTGAGCGCTCCTGTCGCTGAGAAGGAGGCGATCGCGCAGTGTGCCGGTCAGCCAGGATGTGTAGAGGGCGATGCCGGCAAGGGCTGCGAACATGAGCCAAGTCTGGGCCGCCAAGGGATCGAAGGCGGTCACGGGCGCCAGGAAAAGGACGTTGAAGCCCGCCGCCGACACGAATGCGGCAAAAAGTGCCGGCCAGAATCCGGCCCGCGCGGCTACGGTGATCACCGGGAACAGGAAAAGCAGGCTGAAATAGCTGGTACCCGTCGCACGCTCGAGAAGGAACACCAAGGCAAGCATGGCCCAGGCGGCCAAGGCTGCGACGACATAGGCGATGGCGGATTGGGGCGATTCCGCCGCCCGTCTATTTCGCGGCGCGCCGTCACCGGCGACCATGTGCACCACCAAGTCAGGGCGACGCAGGACGAGGCTTTGCGCGAGCGAGGGAGCGCGCATTCGCTCGACTAGACTTCGCGGCGAGAGCGCCAGCACGACGTGAGGACGCGAATAGCCCGATATGTGCCCCGCGATCGCATCCGCGGTCGTTGCGGCCGGTACATGCGATACGCTCGCGCCCAGCCGAACGGCGAGGGTCAGGGCCTCGGCGCCGCGACCGTCGTCGCGCGAAGTTTCAACGGACCGCGTCACGGGAAGGATGGCCTCCCAGGGGACATTGGAGATGCGAGAGAGGTCACGGCCGAGCCACACCGCCATCTCGGTGTTCGCCGAACCATCGATGACGACGACAATACGGTCGCCGCCCATCTTTTCGGTGTCAGCTCCTGCATCCATTTGCCGATTCTCCATGGGACCTACCGCCCCGCATGTTCAACGTTCGGCAAATGTGGTCACGCCGCGCCATCAGCCAAGGCCATGCAAATGCGGTGAAAACACGGCAACTAACCGAGCGGGCACAATCCGCCGACAACGAAGTCCGGGAAAGCACGCTGCGCCGGGCTAACCAGTAAAAATGGGTTCACCCCCAAGCGAAGCGCAACATCGACAGCGGCGGCACCGCCAGTTCGGTCGGCGTGCGTAAGTCGCCCGCCTTTTCGCGCGTCAGCATTCCAGGACCAGGCAAGTCGCTCCAGCACGCATGGTGAGATCGGCCCGAGGCTCATCGGCAAGCGCCAGAGCGTCGTTCGCGCCGAGTTCGACATCGCAGGCCAGGATGCTCCCTGCCATGGCGCAAATATAGGCATGACGCGAGCCAAGCGGCACGGAGCAGAAGCGCCCGGCTGCCTCTGACTGTACAAAACGAAGGCTGGCACCGGTTTCGAGCAAAATCGCGGGGGCGTCTTCGACACTGGAGGAAGCGATAAGGCCCTCGGTGTGGTGCCACCGTTGGTGCGACATTTGCGAAGGCCCTGACCACTCGTCCGAGGTGAGCCACAATTCTGTGAGACCGGCCACTTGCGACCCGCGATTGACGAGCCCGAAATCATCGCCGCCGCGCATGCGCAAGTGGACGATCTCGCCTGGTCGCGCGAGGATCCTCTCGCCGCCACACTGGACGAGTGCGGCCCCCGTTTCGACGATCAGCAGGACTTCCATAGCGCCCAGGAAATTCGGCCCGCGCTCCCCACCCGGCGCGACCTCGAGGCGATTGAAAGTGCGCAGACGCCCCCAGTTTATCCGGTTGGGCGACTGGTAGGGACCATAGCAGAAATGGTGCCGCGACATGACGCCACGAAACCTCGTTTCTCCCTGCTGGTCGGCGCGCCTCAGCTCGATCATCGCACATTATCCGCGGAGAACCGCAGCGACAGAGCATGATAGAGGCGCTCGCGACACACGAACTGAGCAACGAAATCGGCGACGAGCGCCGCCGCGAGCAAGGGCATCATCAGCCCGCGACTGGCGGTCGTCTCGGCAATGATGATCACCGCGGTGAGCGGCGCGCGCACGATCCCCGTGAAATAGGCTACCATGCCCAGGAGAACCACGGCGCCAGCGGGGCAGTCTGGAAACAGCATGCTCAGAACATAGCCCACGCCGGTGCCGGCCGAGAGCGAGGGCGCAAATATGCCGCCCGGCAAGCCTGACACGGCAGTCGCGAGCGTCGCAAGCATCTTGGCTGGACCAAACCAGTAAGGCGCGTCCGTGCCTGAAATGATCGCATGGGCCGTGGCGTAGCCGGTCCCCCAGGTGATCCCTGTGAGCAGGCCGAGCGCTGCCACGACCAGTCCGCAAAGACCGGCGAGATGCAGCGGATGTGCCCGAAGCCAGGCAAGCGGCCGAGCACGAGAGGCGCCAACGGCGAGCATGGCGCGCGAGAAAAGTCCCCCGAGGAGGCCACCGAGGACGCCGGCGACCGGAGCGACCACGAGCGCCTGACCGACGGTCAGTGTCTGCCCCATCGCGCCGAAATAGACGTAGTCGCCCGCCAGGCCGAGGCTAACCATGCCGGCGATGAGGACCGCTGCCATGACGAGCAGTGTCATGCGCTGCTCATAGGCGGCGGCAAGCTCCTCGATCGCGAAGGCGACGCCTGCCAAAGGCGTATTGAATGCGGCCGCCACGCCCGCTGCACCACCCGCAATGTATACCGAGGCGCGGATCGGCACGGCCATGAGCCGGTGGGCGTGGCCCATGATCGAGGCAGCGACCTGTACGGTCGGGCCTTCGCGTCCCACCGAAGCTCCACACAGGAGCGCCGCGATCGTGAGGACGAGCTTCGTCAGGACGGTCCGCGCCGATAACAGATGCTCCATCCCGCGCTCGGGGTGGCGGGTCGCCGCCATGGTCTGCGGAATACCCGACCCAGCGGCCTCGGGCGCGATCCGGCGCGTCATCCAGACCAGGGCGACGAAGCCGAATGGCGTCACCACCATCGGCGCCCACCACCAGCGGGCGACGATGTGATGGAACAGCTCTCCCGCCGCGTCGGCGAGCCGAGCGAATAGCAGCGCTGCAAGGCCGACGAGGATCGCCCCCCCAAGGAAGGCCGCGCGCCGTCGCATGACCACGGCCCCCAGACCATATAGCCTCAGAAGCGCGCGAGCCCGGCGCGGCCTGAAACGCGCTTTCGACATCACTTTGCTTCTCCGATCCTGGGCTGCGAAGCGAACCGCAGGACCAGAAAGCCAGCGATGCCGGAAAGGATTGAGCCACCGAGCACGCCGATCTTCACTTCATCGACGAGCGCGGTATTGTCGAAGGCGAGCCCGCCGATGAACAAGCTCATGGTAAAGCCAATGCCGCACAGCAGCGCGGTGCCGTAGATTTGCACCCAGCTTGCATGGCCGGGCCGGCAGGCAAGTCCGAGCCGGTCGCAGAAGGCGACCGCACCCAGGACCCCGACCTGCTTGCCGAGAAACAGGCCTGCCGCGACGGCGAGCGGCAAGGGCGCGAGCAAATCCCCCATCGTCACGTCCACGAGCGAGACACCGGCATTGGCCAGGCCGAAGACGGGCACGATGACGAATGCGACCCAGGGGTGGAGCCGGTGCTCCAGGCGATGCAATGGCGAATCCTCGGCATCCGGCGCAGCGGGGCTGGCGCGGATGGGCACGAGGCTCGCCGCAAGGACGCCGGCGATCGTTGCGTGGATGCCCGAAAGAAGTACGGCCACCCACAGCATCGCGAAGAGAAGCAGGTAGGGCCAGAGGGCCGTGACACCCGCGCGATTGAGAACGAACATGACACTGAGCAGGATGCCTGCGGCCAATAAGGCCGGGCCGCCGATCGCTTGGGTATAGGCCAGGGCGATAATAACGACGGCCCCCATGTCGTCGACGATGGCGACCGTGGTCAGAAAGAGCTTGAGCGATGCGGGCACACGGCGCCCGAGAAGCGACATGACACCGAGCGCAAAGGCGATGTCCGTTGCCGAGGCGATGGCCCAGCCTGGCGCAAGGCCCGGTGTGCGGCCGACAATCACGAGGTAAACCAGCGCTGGAACGGCCATTCCGGCGAAGGCCGCGATCGACGGAAGCGCCCGATCCGACCAGGATGAGAGATGCCCATCGACGAGCTCGCGTTTAATCTCGAGCCCCACGAGCAGGAAGAAGACGGCCATCAGACCATCGTTGATCCAGTGAAGCAGCGAGAGCGGGCCGACTGGTAGGTGGAGGACGGCAGCGAATGCCGGGGCGAGATCGCTGTTCGCGAGGACCAGTGCGAGCGCTGCCGCCGCCATCAGGATCAGACCGCCGGCGGCTTCGTGGCCCAGGAATGTTCGCAGCGCGGAGGCGGGGACGCGTCTTATCGATCGCAGGACGGACAAGTTATCAAACTCCCTGAACACAAAATTGCCATGGCCTTCACTCGGGCAGTGAAGTGCTCAGGCGCCAGACCACTGGGCGAGGACCTCGCCTGTGCTGGGATTGACGATGGCGACGTTATCGAATTGCACCGAGACGAGGCAGTCGGGCGGCGCAGATGTACGGCGCACGGTGCAGGCTATGACGCGGCCGCTGGCCAAGCGGCGCAGACGTCCGGCGAGGACGATGTCGTACCCTTCGCTGCTCCGGCTTTCGCCCGCGGAAAGCAACTTTGTCACCGCATATCCGCGCTCGGCCCGCCGATGGGTGCGCGCGTCGTCGGGCGTGAAGAACTGGGCAATGCCGATACTCTCGCGCTCACTCGACGAGGTCTCGCCGGCATCGAGGTTCAAGGATGGCGGTTGTCCCGAAGGCTCCGGGCCGGGTGACGGCGCTGCGATGGTCCTGGGCGCCTCGGCGCCCGGGGCAGCCTGTCGGCAATCGGCGTCAAGAAGCCAGGGCCTGTGGACCCAGAAACCCTCGACGGCTTCGTAGCCACTTTCACGCAGGCCGAGGACAAGCGGCGTTTGCGCGCCGATCTCGTTGTCGAGCCTGAGCTCGAGCTTGCCGCGCGTTTCATCGAATGTCAGCCGGCGCCCTGGCACCGGCTCGTCCCCCGCGCAGCCGAACCGCATGCGCAGGGCGAAGCGTGAACCGTCGAGGTCGCGCTGTGTTGCCGACTGATCGCGTCCAAGCGCCGTGTCGCTTGCCGCCCGGGCTATCGCCAGGAGCAAGGCCTCGCGGCCCAGAGGTGTCTCGACGAGGGGTGGTACGATCGTGGGTGCTGCAGCGCTGGGGGTCGCGGTGGGCAGGTCTTGCGGCGCGTCCCCCTTCTTGCAGGCGGACAACAGGCAGACGACCGCCACAAAGGCGGCTGTTGCGGACCATCGCGTCATGCCTGATGCCCTAACACGATTGTCGCGGACTTTGCGACCCTGGTCTGAACTTTTGCAAGCCGGATTGCTTGGCGCGGCACCGAATTCCTATCATAAGCAGCCCATGACCATGAGCCAGCTGATCACGCTCGTCGTGCTCGTTGCCGTCGTCGTCGCCCTGATCTGGGATAGATTGCGGTCCGACGTCGTGGCACTGACGGGCGCCGCGGTGCTTCTGATGACGGGGGTGGTGCGGCCGGTCGAAGTGCAGAGTGCCTTCGCCAGCCCTGCCATTATCGCGCTCGCCTCGCTCTTCGTCATTGCCTACGCCATGGAGCTGTCAGGCCTGCTCGACGCGGCGATCGCACGCGTCACGCGCCTGTGCGAGAAGATCGGCAAGGCGGGACTTTGGCTGCTGATAGCCCTCGCTGGCGCGGCCTCGGCCTTTCTAAACAATACGCCAATCGTTGTGCTCGGGGCGCCGGTGGTGCGCGATGTTGCAAGGTCGCTGCAGCTTTCTCCCAAGCCTTTCCTGATACCTTTGTCCTATGCCGCGGTGCTTGGCGGTTGCTGCACGCTGATCGGCACCTCGACCAATCTCCTCGTCAATGACATGGCCTCGGTCGCCGGACAGCCACGCTTCGGCATCTTCGAGATCACGCCGGTCGGCATCCTCGTGGCCTTGTCGGGCGGGATCTACCTCATGCTGTTCAGCCAGGTGCTGATCCGGGCCGAGCCGGAGGCCGAGCCATCGCCGCGGCCCGATGCCTCCGCGCTGTCGGAACCCGGTCTTGCGGGGGGCCAGGTCGGGATGGCAGCCGCCTTCGCCGAGCAGGCGGGCTTGCGACCGGCGGCCGCCGCGACGGCGGCGACGGTTTTCGTGACCGTCGTCGTCCTGGCCGCGCTCGATATCGCCCCGATCGCGGCCTGTGCTTTTGCCGGGGCGGTCCTCCTCATCCTGCTGCGTGTGCTGACGGCAGAAGAGGCCTATTCGGGGCTGAGACCCGAGGTCCTCATGCTGATCGCAGGCATGGTGGTTCTGGGCATCGCACTCGACGTCACAGGCCTCGCAGCCGCGGTCACCGCGGGGCTGATCCATTCACTCGACGGACTGAGCCCCTTCCTGGCTCTTGTGATCATCTACGGCGTGACCCTGTTCGCGACAGAGCTCCTCTCGAATGCGACGGTAGCCGTACTCTTCACTCCGATCGCGGTGTCGCTTGCCGAGGCCTTGCACGTGAGCCCTCGTCCTTTTTTGGTTGCCGTCATGATTGCCGGCAGCGCGGCGTTTGCGACGCCCTTCGGCTACCAGACCAACGTGCTCGTCTACCAGATGGGCGGCTATAACTATCTCGACTTCGTCAAGGTCGGCATCCCGCTCAACCTCATCACCTGGATGGTTGGTGTCGCGGCCATCCACGCGTTCTTCCCCTTCTGAATCGGGCCCTCGCCCGCAATCGTGTTGCGGGGATCAATAGGTCCGCGGTGGTGGCGATCACCCCGTGCTTCGTGGGCACCAAGCAACAAACCACAAGCGGATGAGCCGATTTCCGGGCGGGCCTGAGCGCCAGCAGCAAATGGCGCGGCCCCAGGCGCGCGACCACGGCGCGAGAGCCGCAGCGGCGCAGCGCGCAGTTGAACAGTCGGCGCCGGCTAGCTATCAGGGCGAACCCGACGCATGCGGGGCGTGGCCTGCTCGTGGGTTTCGATCCCGTTGCCCGGCAGGCCACGCAAATCCCGCTCTAATCCGCGGCGCTCCAACGAAGGTTCGAGCAGACGGTTCGCCACAGCCCGGAGATCTGAGCGCCGGCTCTCGTTCAATCCGCCATCATGGCAGATAGGCGGCAAACCTATTGATAATGGCGCGAATATCGCCGCGAGAGCCGGGCCAGGTCTCCGGTCCTCGGATATCCACATGGCTCAACTGCATCAGCGGGCGCGCCGATCCGGAATTTTCGTCGCACATTGTCCCGCGAGGGCCGCGGGGCGCAACGCCCCGCGAGCCACCGATGCAAACGTTGTGCTACTGGCCGGGCACAGATGACGCTGCCGATTTTGCGGCTGCCTCCAGCTCTGCCGTGGTCATCCAGATTGTCAGACCCGCAGCACCGACGGTGAACGCGCTCTTGGATAGGCTGACGGCGCCTTCTGGGCGATCGATGAGCACCTGATCGCCAGATACTTCCTTGATCGTGCCGATCATTGCGCCGGCCTTGCCATGAACCTGAGCTCCGACGACCAGAGCAGCGTCGCGTGCGGCATTGGTCTTCGCGGCCGCAGCAACGACCATGTCGTCGAGCTGTGCCTTGGTGGCATTGATCACGGGGCCCTTGGCGCTAGCAGTGAAGGCGCTGCGTGGAAGAGTCGCCTTGTTGGCCCCTGTGTCGAGGACGACGGCGTCTCCTGACTGGCTGACGATCTTGCCGACTTCTCCGCCCTGCGGATCAAAAACCGTGGCGCCGGCGGCGAGGGTTGGACTGGCGGGCGCCGAAGGCGCTCCCTGCGCGAAGGCGGCTGTTGGCGTCATCGTTGCCGCCAGGACCGCGATCGTGAGGTGCATTCTCATAAATTACTCCCAAAACTGAAAAAACTCGGATCGAAAGCCTTTCACTGATGCGATCGATCTCGACCGCAGCGCCATTGGAAAGCGCAATTACGGCGAAGATGTGGTCACGGGGCCAGAATGCCGCGCGGGACGTGCTGCAACCTGGAGGCCGCCTTCAGCAACGCGGGCCGATTGCCCCTCGCAAACGGGCGAGCCAATATCGATCAAAGCGGTGTGAAGGGGATGCGAGAGCTGCAAGCCGCCCGCCGACCTCGCTCAGTCGGGTGCGATGCGATCGATGATGCCCGCATCGATGACTGGCGCGGCCTCGAGGCTGTCGGCATCGAGCACGGCGGAAAGACGCTCGAGCATGGCGACGATCATCGCCTGCTCCCAATCGGGTAACTGCGAAAATCGGTCCTGGAAGCGGTCCTGCATGACGTCCGGCGCCGAGGACAGGATCGCCCTGCCTACAAGGGTAATCGTCACCCATACTTTCCGGCGATCGTTCTCACGGCGACTTCGCGCGACGAAGGAACGTTCGACGAGCCGATCGACGATGCTCGTTACAGTGGCCTGGCTGAACTGGACCGCGGTTGCGATCCCCCCGGCGGTTGCCTCGCCCTCGCGGGCGACTTCCTGGAGTACGACAAGCTGCGAAGGGGTCAGGCCGGTTGCCATTGCCAGGCGTTTTTCACTGAGATCGGCGGAACGCAGAAGACGGCGTATCGCTCTCAGGGCAGACTCGGTGCGCGGCTCTATCACGCTTCCAGCTACCGCCCGAACGCGCCCGCGCCAATCTGATTATTATTTCGAATTCCAAAGAGATGAACGCAACATTCCGATATTTCGAATGGGCGAAAACAGGATATACGCTTGTTTAATATGAATTTTATGACCACCTTTGGACCGACTCGTGCCAGTGAGCTCCAAAATATATTTTCGACTTTGAAGTAATAGGGGATTTCATTTGATTTATAGCGGCCATGCGGACGGCACCGTCCGCAGCTCCGCCCCACCGAGCAGGCGCGCCGGCTCGGACCATTGTTTTCGCAGTCCAACCTCGCGCGACGCCGATGCAGTCGCGGCCCTGATCGCAGCCAGCCCGCCGCTCGACGGCAATTCGCTCTACTGCAATCTGCTGCAGTGTACGCACTTTGCCGGAACCTGCATCATCGCTTCACGTGACGGCGAGATCGACGGCTGGATTTCGGGCTACCGCCCGCCCGATCAGCCCGAAGCCCTCTTCGTCTGGCAAGTGGCCGTCCACGAACGCGCCCGCGGAGCGGGCCTGGGCGTTGCCATGCTGGAGGCGCTGTTCGAGCGCAATGATATGTCCGATGCCCGGTGGCTCAAGACCTCCGTCACGCCATCGAACCGGGCCTCGCTACGCATGTTCGAGAAGTTCGCAGCTAAGCGCGGCGCTCCCATGCGCCGCGAGCCATGGTTCGACGCCGCCGCCCATTTCGGCGGTCGGCACGAGAGCGAGGATCTCTATTTGATCGGCCCGCTTCCCATCCCCATGCCCACTCAATCGACCCGAAAGGAATCTCGATGAACACGATCCCTCGTCCGTCCGCGACACAGCCCAACGCCGCCCTCTATCGCCGTCTCGAATCGCGCGTTCGCAGCTACTCGCGCGCCATGCCGCGAGAGTTCGCGAGCGCGAGCGGCCCCTGGATGATGGACAGCCAGGGCGGACGCTACCTCGACTTCCTTTCGGGATGCTCGACCCTCAACTATGGCCACAACCACCCCGTCCTCAAAAAGGCGCTGCTCGACTATATTGAGCGGGACGGCATCGCGCACAGCCTCGACCTTCACACCGAGGCCAAGACGACTTTCCTCGAAGAGTTCGACGCCACGATCCTTAAACCTCGCGGACTGTCCTACAAGGCCATGTTCACCGGGCCGACAGGGACAAATGCGGTCGAGGCGGCGCTGAAACTCGCGCGCAAGGTGACGGGCCGGCACCATGTGATCGCCTTCACCAATGGCTTTCATGGCATGACGCTGGGCGCCCTCGCCTGCACCGGCAACGCCGGCAAGCGCGGCGGCGCGGGCATCCCGCTTAGCCACGTCAGCCACGAGCCGTTCGATGGCTACTATGGCCCAAAGGTCGACACGGCCGATCTCCTGCGCCAGCGGCTCGAGGATCCCTCGAGCGGTCTCGATGCTCCGGCAGCCATCCTCTTGGAAACCGTGCAGGGCGAAGGCGGCCTCAATGTCGCCTCGCCGCGCTGGCTGCGCAAGATCGCGGCGATTGCCAAGGATCACGGCGCGCTGCTCATCGTCGACGACATCCAGGCAGGCTGCGGCCGAACGGGCTCCTTCTTCAGCTTCGAGGAGGCCGCCATAGTTCCCGACATCGTCACGATGGCCAAATCGTTGTCCGGCATGGGTTTGCCCTTCGCCCTGACGTTGATCCAGCCGAACCTCGATGTCTGGGATCCGGGCGAGCACAACGGCACTTTCCGCGGCAATTGCCATGCTTTCGTCACGGCAACGGCGAGCTTGCGGAACTTCTGGGGTGATCCGGCCTTCTCGCAGGACCTGCAGCGTCGCAGCCAATTCCTCGCCGAGCGACTCGAGGCCATCGCCGCGGCCTGCGACGTGCCCGCCCAGGTCAAGGGGCGTGGCATGATACGCGGGATCGACGTTGGTTCGGGAGCGCGCGCCTCCGCGATCACCGCGGCGGCATTCGAACTTGGTATCGTCATCGAGACCAGCGGCCCGCACGACGAGGTCGTGAAGGTCCTGGCACCCCTCACGATCGATGACGACGTCTTTGCGAACGGGCTCGACCTTTTAGCGCATGCCTTTCGCAGCACCGGAACCCAGCCGCTCGACGCGGCCGCCTGAGGAGACCGACCATGCTGATCAAGAAACTTCACGAAATTCGCGCTTCCGACCGGAACGTCACCGACAAGGGCTGGGAAAGCAGCCGCCTGCTTCTCGCCGAGGACGGCATGGGTTTTTCCTTTCATGTGACGACGCTCCACGCCGGCGGCGAATGGACCTTCCACTATCGCCACCACGTCGAGGCCGTTTTTGTCCTCAACGGCAAGGGCAGTGTCGAGGACTTGGCGACGGGTGAGCGTCATGCCCTGTCGGCGGGCACGCTCTACGCGCTTGACCAGCACGATCAGCACACGCTTCGCGCCGAATCCGAGCTCGTCACCGTCTGCGTGTTCAATCCGCCGGTCACCGGCAGCGAAATCCATGACGAGAGCGGCGCTTATCTGCCCGCCGTTCTCGCCTCGTGAACGCGGCGGTTTTCACCAGCAACGCAGGAGCGACAATGGCCGATCCTTACCCCTCCAGGTGCGGCCGCGAAGCGGCTGTGCTGCCGCGCGTCGATCCCGTGGTGCACGGCACTTGGCATGAAGGCGCGCCGCTCACGCAGGAGCAGTTGACCCAATTCGAACGCGACGGCTATCTCGTTCTCGGCGACCTTTTCACCACCGGGGAGGTCGCCGCCCTCTGCCAGGCGAGCACAGCGCTGCTCGCCGATCCCAAAGCGCTCGATCCCGACACCGTGATTGCCGAGCCTGGCTCGCGCGAGGTGCGGTCGATCTTCATGGTCCATCGCCAGGACCGGGCCATGGCGCGCCTCGCTGCGGACCGACGGCTCGCCGACATCGCGCGCCTCGTGCTTGGAGACGAGATCTACGTCCATCAGTCGCGGCTCAACTACAAGCCGGGCTTCGCGGGACGCGAGTTCTACTGGCACTCCGATTTCGAGACCTGGCACGTCGAAGACGGCATGCCGCGCATGCGCGCTCTGTCGATGTCGATCCTGCTGTCGCCCAACGATGCGACCAACGGTCCGCTGATGATCATTCCCGGCTCGCACCTGGCCTTCCATGCCTGCGCTGGCGAGACGCCGCAGGACAACTACCGGGCATCGCTGCGCAAGCAGGATCTCGGCGTGCCCGATCGCGCAACGCTGACCGATCTTGCAGCCGAGAACGGCATCCGCACAGCCATGGGCGATCCGGGAACCGTCATCCTCTTCGACTGCAACGCCATGCACGGTTCCAACGGCAACATCACGCCTTTCCCCCGCAGCAATGCCTTTATCGTCTACAATGCCGTGTCGAACTGGCTTGGACCTCCTTCGGGTGACCTCGAGCCACGTCCCGAATTCATCGCGGCGCGCAAGGCAGCACCCATAATTTCAGGGCGGCCGTCGCTGCCACTCGAAATCGCAACGATCTGCTGACAGCTGACCGGACTGGCCCGTCCGGTCTCGAAAAACCATGCTCCAGAACATTCGCTCCGTCGGCACCTTGCTCCTCGCCATCTTCATGCTGATGATGGGCAGCGGGTTCCTGGCCACGCTCGTGGCGCTAAGGCTTCAGGCCTCGGGCGCCCCCGCCTACGTGGTCGGCATCGTCGCCATGGCCTATTTTGCGGGTCTCGCGATCGGTTCGATCCTCGCCTTCAGTCTCGTGGGGCGGGTCGGTCACATCCGTGCCTTCGCGGCTTTCGTCTCCTTATTCTCGGCGACCTCGATCGCCTATGCGATCAATCTGGATCCGGTGTTCTGGGCACTGCTGCGCCTAATCGACGGTTTATGCATGGCCGGCGTGTTCGTCTGCCTGGAAAGCTGGCTCAATGATCGCGCCGAGGCTGCAAACCGCGGTGCCATTCTCGCGCTTTACATGATCGCGCTTTACGCAGGCCAAGCGATCGGCCAGTTCCTGCTCAATCTCGGCCACGCCTGGCCATCGATGCCGTTCATCGCAGCCTCGATCCTGCTATCATTGGCGGTGCTGCCTGTGGCCCTGACGCGCATGCCGGCTCCGCCAATGCCGCAGGGCCGGATCATGCGGCTCGGCCGGCTTTATCGCGCCTCTCCGCTTGGCGCCGTCGGCACTGCCGCAACGGGTCTGATGCTCGGCGCCTTTTACGGTCTGGGCGCTATATTCTCGCGCGGCTCCGGGCTTGCCGATGCGGGCACCGCCCTGTTCATGAGCGCGACAATCCTTGGCGGGGTGGCACTGCAGTGGCCGCTGGGCATACTTTCCGATCGCCTGGATCGGCGCAAGGTGCTCGTGGCCTGCTTCGGCGCCAGCTTCGCCATTTGCCTTGCCATCGTTCTCGGGGCCCAGGGACGCACTGAACTGATGGTCGCAGGCGGGCTTTTCGGCGGCATGTCCTTCGCGCTCTATCCGCTGTGCGTCGCTCACACCAACGACCATCTCGACGCCGAGCAGCGGGTCAGCGCGACAGGCGGCCTTGTGCTCGTCTATGCCCTCGGCGCTGCCGCCGGACCGGTTCCGGCATCGCTATTCATGGAAATTGGCGGTCCGCGTGGTCTGTTCCTGTTCATCGGTCTTTGCGCGGCGCTCGTCGTAGTCTTCGCTAGTTACCGCCTTATGGTGTCCCCCCCCGTTCCCGGTGACCGGCAGCGCCGCTTCCTGCCGCTTCCGCGAACGACCCCGCTGACCGCAAAGCTCGCGCCAATCTCCCGCGAACCGAGGCGCTAAATGAAGCACGTAAACGAGTTCGTTGCAGGCTGGCCGGTCTGGACGCAGACTATGGCAAGCGCAGCTGCGCTGGTGCTCTTCGCGGTGCTGGCCAACGTCCTCATCAAGCGCGTCATCTTGCGCCTGATCGATCGCGTCCTGATCCGGCTCGGTCTCGAGACAGGCACCGTCTATCTCGATCCGGTCGCGCGGCGGTTCGCCAACGTCGTTCCCGCGATCGTGGTCGCGCGCGGGATCGCCTGGATACCCCGACTTCCACCCGGCGCCATATCAATTGGTCGCAATGTCGCGCACGCGGCCATCATCGTCGCCGTCGTCCTCGCACTGAGCGCCGCGCTCGACGGCTTGAACGCGCTCTATCAGCGCCGCCCCCATGCCGCGAGCCGCCCGATCAAGGGCTATCTGCAGGTAGCGAAAATCCTCCTGTTCGGCGCCGCCACAATCCTCGTCGCGGCCGTGCTCATGGACCAGTCACCTCTGCTGCTTCTTTCGGGGCTTGGTGCCATGGCGGCGGTTCTCATGCTGGTGTTCAAGGACACGATCCTCTCGCTCGTTGCCTCTGTCCAGCTCACCTCGAACGACATGCTGCGCGTCGGCGATTGGATCGCGGCCCCGCAATTCGATGCCGACGGGGACGTCGTCGACATCGCGCTTCACACCGTCAAAGTGCAGAATTTCGATAAGACGATCACGACCATCCCCACACACCGCCTCATTGTCGAGCCGTTTCGGAACTGGCGCGGAATGAAGGAGACGGGCGCCCGCCGGATCATGCGAGCACTCCTGCTGGACCAGACGAGCGTCGCTTTCCTGTCGGAGGATCTCGAGACGGAGTTGGCTCAATTCCAGGCGCTTAGTCCTTACTTGAAGGACAAGGGCGCGCAAATCGCTCGCTGGAATGCGGAACTCGACGATCGCGGTGAAGCCAAGATCAACCGTCGCGCTTTGACGAACATCGGGACGTTTCGAGCCTATGTCGACCACTATCTTGCCAGTCATCCGGGCTTGCGATCCGACATGACACGTATCGTCCGTCAACTGGCACCGAGCCCCGAAGGCCTGCCACTGGAAGTTTACTGCTTCGCTGACACGTCTGAATGGGGCGCCTATGAAGCCACCCAGGCCGACATTTTCGATCATCTTCTCGCGATCCTGCCGCGGTTCGGTCTCCGCCTCTATCAGCGCCCCGGTGGTAGCGATTTGCGGCAGCGAGGCGCGCCCCACGGCAGCGTGAATAGACAGAACGAAATCAGTACACAGCCGAGCGAGGCAATATCCCAATGAAGCGTGCCACGATCTCGCCGCTGCTCCCGTCTTCGCGCGCAACCCTTCATCGCGCGATCATGGCCTCTGCTCTTGGCAATGCCACCGAGTGGTTCGACTATGGTATCTACGCTTATGGAATTGCCTACCTTTCGGGCGCGCTATTCCCCGGCACGACCGAGAAAGCGACGCTCTTCGCGCTGGCGACGTTCGCGATATCGTTTCTCATCAGACCTCTCGGCGGCCTGTTCTGGGGCCCTCTCGGCGATAGGTACGGGCGCAAGACGGTGCTGTCTTTGACGATCGTCATCATGTCAGCGGCAACGCTCGCGATCGGCCTCGTCCCATCCTACGCCGCGATCGGATTTTGGTCGCCGGCCCTGCTCGTGCTGCTCAGGCTCGTCCAAGGATTCTCGACCGGGGGAGAATATGGCGGCGCGGCCACGTTCATGGCCGAATATGCTCCTGACGAGCATCGCGGGTTCTACGGAAGCTTCCTCGAGGTCGGAACGCTCGCGGGTTTCTCGCTCGGCGCCCTGCTGATGTTGGGCTGTTCGATGGTCCTCGGCGAGCCGGCCATGCAGGCCTGGGGCTGGCGCCTGCCCTTCCTCGTCGCGGCTCCCCTCGGCCTTGCCGGCCTCTACTTGCGGTCGCGCATCGAGGACACGCCTGTGTTCCGCGAAATCGAGGTGATCGGGGCGAAAGAGCGCGGGCACCTGCGCGAACTGCGTGATCTTCTGCGCCGGTTTCGCATGCCGCTGATCGTGCTCGGCATGCTCGTCGTGGCCCTCAATGTGGTCAACTACACCCTGCTCAGCTACATGCCGACCTATCTGCAGCTGCGGCTTGGCCTAACGTCCGAACAGGCGCTCTACGTGCCCATCGTCGGTATGCTGTTCATGATACCTTTCTTGCCAGCAGCAGGTGCATTGTCCGATCGCTTCGGACGCAAACCACTCTGGTGGGCCTCGCTCGCCGGCCTTCTGGTGATGGCGATACCCGCATATGAGTTGATGGCGACCGGTATTGCTGGCGCGATCGCCGGCTTCGTCCTGCTCGGACTGCTCTACGTCCCCCAGCTCGCGACGATCTCCTCGACCTTTCCCGCTATGTTTCCGACACACGTCCGTTTCGCGGGCGTCGCGATCTCCTATAACGTCTCCACCTCGCTATTCGGTGGCACAGCCCCCGTCATCAATTCCTGGGCGATCGGTGAGACAGGCGACATTCTCATACCCGCATATGCCATGATGGCGGCCTGCAGCGTGGGCCTGGCGGCCATGCCTTTCCTCGTCGAGACGGCCGGTCAGTCGCTTCGCGGGATCGGTACGCCGGGGACATGAGCGTCTCGCCGCCAACAGGCCCACAGTCCAGGGCAGGCGATGGAGTAGCCGCGACCAGCGAGCAGGCGCTTTGCGGTGCTGAGGCGCCTTCGCCCACGGCCATGCCCGTCAATGCTTGGCGCTCGATCGCTCACCGCGTCTGGCTCAACAGCGATCGCCATCATCTGGGGCTGATGTCGGCTGGCATCGCCTTTTACGCTTTTTTGTCCTTCGTCCCGCTGCTGGGCGCCTTGGTCATGTCGTACGGGATCATCGCCGACCCGGCAGCGGTGGGACGGCACATGGCCTTCATGATCGAGATGCTCCCGACCGACGCGGCCCGGCTCGTCAACGAACAGCTCGTGGCGCTGCTCGTAACCGCCAGCAAGAAGAAGGGTATAGCGCTGATCGTCGCGATCTGTCTGTCGATCTTCAGCGCGAGCCGGGCGGCCGGCGCAATGATCGAAGCGCTGAACGTCATCTACGAAGAAACGAACCGGCGCGGTCTCGTCCGTAACTGGTTTGTTGCGATGGCGCTGATCGTCGCCGCGGTCGCCATCGCCCTGGCGGGCCTTGCTTCAGCCGCGCTTTTTGCGTTTGCCGAGGCGCTCTTTGGGAGCGCGGGACCATTCGTCGCGCCTCTCTCGCGCGCGCTCGCCTGGACAACGGCAGCTCTGCTATGTTGCCTCACGCTGGGCGCCATGTACCGCTTCGCGCCCGATCGGTCCGACGCGCGCTGGCAATGGTTGAGCCTGGGGGCCGCAATGGGCACCGGGCTGTGGCTCGTGGCCACGCTTCTGTTCGGGGTCTATGCGGCAAATTTCGGGAATTACGATGCCACTTACGGTTCCCTTGGCGCCGTCGCGGTCCTGCTGATGTGGCTCTATGTTTCGGCCTACGCCGTACTGGTCGGCGCGCTCGTCAACGCCGAGATTGAGCGACAGACCGCACTCGATACGACGACAGGCATGCCGCGACCGATGGGTCAGCGGGGCGCCCACATGGCGGATACGAGCGCGGCCCTTCATGGAGCTGACTAGCAGCTACTGTGGGAGACGAAGTTTTAGACCAGCCGAAGAATCCACCAGGACGCAGGGCCGCTTTCCACGAGCGCCGACGTGGTACAGCGATCTGTAAGAACGGTCGATTTTGGAGACAGCGCTTGGTGGTTACGTCGGCAATGAAGGTGGATCTCCCGCCAAATGGCGAGTAATGCCGGGAACATCGAGAGCGCTGTTGACGCGGGTTACTGTCGTCTAATGAGTATTACTTCGGAAGCGCCCAAGGATAGACAAAATGTAACCGCCCCCAGTTCTCACTTGGGTTGAGAGTTGCACCCCCGCAGATTTGGGGGACGTTTATCGCTTCTATCGATCGCTTCACGCGCGCACTTCTACGCGGCGCGCAAGACACCTAGGGCCACTGGCGTACTTACAGGGCACTTCTGAAACATCTCAAGCATTCACACGCGCGATATATCTTCCTGAGCCTGCCCCGCGGCGGCTCCTGTATAAGGGTGGTCGAATATAAGTAGGTTGTCGACCAACCTGATCGACAGCTTCGCCCTGCACGTGGAGATCGGTTTCGAGGGCGGCGTTGTCCCGCACCAGGAAGGCGCTCGATCCGCGTAAAGATCGAAGTTTGAACTGCTTGCGCGCGGGCAGGTCTGCCTTCATCTCTTAATTGAGCGTCTAGACGACTCTGGCTTGCCTCTACGACCTCGAACTGTATAGCGGTCACGGGTGTTCGTCGCTGGAAAGCTGCGCGGGCAGGTTTTTTCGCTGGTCGGGCCGCCAGCGCAGATTGCCTGCGCCCGGATACCACCTTGCCCCTTAAACGCTTCATTCGCGCGAGCGCGATCCGCCAATTCCTATACGGCCAGTCGTCGGCAGGCCTTATGCTGTTGGCGTCCGCAGCGCTCGCACTTGTACATGCCAACTCACCTCTCGGCCCAGGCTACGCCGCGATGCTGCAGTTTCATCTGGGCCCTTTATCGATCGAGCATTGGATCAACGACGGGTTGATGTCGGTGTTCTTTTTGCTGGTAGGGCTCGAGTTCAAGCGCGAGATGCTTGATGGTCAGCTCTCGACCTGGTCAAGGCGAATCCTACCCCGCAGGGCTGCCGCAGGGGGCCTGGCTGCCGCAGGGGGCATGCTTGCGCCCGCTCTCATCTATCTCAGTCTTACCGCGGCCCCACCACTACTGGCTGGGCGATACGGTGGTGCGGCGCAGCGCGCGAAGTGACCGCAGTCCCTAGGCCAGTCCCACACATCCTTTGAACGAATATTTTTCAGAAAGCTGCTCGTGTCGATCCTGCCTGAATCATTGAAAGCCTTGCCATGGGGCATGCTCTGCACGCTCGTTGCGATAGTCCTTTTCGGCTTGGCGACGCTTTACTCAGCGGCGGGCGGCCATTTGTCTCCCTGGGCTTCCAATCAAGGCATCCGGTTCGTCATCCTGTTCGGTGTGATGATCGGCCTCTCCAGAGTGCCTATTACCCGCTGGATGGAGATCGCCTACCCGTTCTACGTCATAGCACTTGTGCTCCTGCTCATTGTCGAGCTGTTCGGAAAGATCGGCATGGGCGCCCAGCGCTGGATTGACCTAGGCTTCATTCGGCTCCAGCCTTCCGAATTTATGAAGCTCGCCGTGGTGCTCAGCCTGGCCAAATATTTCCACCGGCTTCCGCCTGCGTTCACGACTTCACCATCAGCGCTTCTTCCGCCCGCTCTGATGGTGGCAGTCCCGGCAGCGCTGGTAATGCTGCAGCCCGACCTTGGTACCGCCATGATGATCACGATGGCCGGTGTTCTGTTGCTGTTCGCGGCGGGTTTACCATTGAGATGGTTCGTAGCTGCCGGCGCTGCTGTCCTCGCGTTGCTGCCGGTCGCGTGGGCGCTTCTCCACGACTATCAAAAAAATCGTGTGCTAGTGTTTATGAACCCTGAAGGTGACCCACTGGGGACTGGTTATCACATCACCCAGTCCAAAATTGCCATTGGATCAGGCGGTCTCTTTGGGAAAGGCTTCCTAAATGGGTCCCAAAGTCACCTGGAGTATCTTCCCGAAAGCCATACCGATTTCATTTTTGCTTCGATGGCCGAGGAATGGGGAATGCTGGGCGGCATCCTCCTTCTATGCGCTTACGCCTATCTCATCCGGTGGGGCTGGAAGTTGGGCGTGGAGGGAGCGTCAGTGTTCACGAGGCTGACAGCCACAGGCTTGTCTTTCACTCTGTTTCTCTATGTTGGGATTAATCTATCGATGGTCATGGGCCTCGCCCCGGTGGTCGGCATCCCCCTTCCGCTCATGTCTTATGGTGGTTCCGCGATGATGACGGTCATGATCCTTCTCGGGATCCTGATGTCACTTCATCACGAGGCCAAGTTGAACCGAACCCGCCTGTAGAGCCTCGGCCGTCTTCGCCACCTTAATGAATGGAAGGCCGGTTTTGGGACATCCGTCCGACCCAGCGAACGTCAGCAACGTCGGCGGACATGGTCCAAAAGCGAGCTACCAACAGTCATTTGAAAGCTTGGCTTCCGGCTCATCAAACTCTTGGAGCGCGCTAGCGTATCGGTCGGCCATCGCCAGAAACTCATCCACCAAAGCAGGATGCTCCGCTGCTCTTGCCCGTGCCAGCCATTCCAGACGCTTCTGTTCCCACTGGTCTCTTTTGCTCGGGGTAATCGTAACCTCCATTCGATTTGCCGTGTTATCGGTGCAACTGATTTTCCCGACGTTGAGAATGGCGAACGATCCAAAAGAGTTCCCTACCAAAAAATCGCTCCCTGCATTGACGCCCGGCGGTTCAAGGGCGCTAGCTCGGGCGCCCACATGTCTGGATTGCCGGCGATAACTGCGAGGCCAACAAATCAAACGCTACTCGATTTCTCCCGGCAGCCTTGGCGGTATATAGAGCCTTGTCCGCCAAGTCGAAGACCCGTTCCGGCTCCTGCGCTCCGCAGAATAAGTGGATTCCGAAAGAGGCTGTAACTTTGCCATAGGGCGCATTGCCGTGATGAGCGATATCGAGTTCCTCGATGCTCAACCGGACCCGCTCGAAGAACTCTCCAATCTCCATCTCGTCGCAGCAGTAGCGCGCTACCAGAAATTCCTCTCCGCCTATGCGGAAAAGCAGATCGTCGGCCCGACTGAGGTGCTTGCGCAGGATTTCGCCCATGCTGCGCAGAACCTGGTCGCCGGCGGCGTGACCATAGTGATCGTTGTACTTCTTGAAGTTGTCGACATCGATCAGCGCGACCGATTTCCACGCGCCGGGTGCGGCACAGCGGACGAAACCGGGAAACTCGTCGTTGAAGGCGCGGCGGTTCTTGACGCCCGTCAGCATGTCATGCCGTGCCGACCTGGCCTCGGTCACATCGGTGAACACCCAGATCCGTGCAGCGAACTGGTGATGGTCAAGGAATGGCACGCTTCTGCGCGAAATCATGCGGCCATCAACGAAGCGCAGCTCGTCGGTCAGGGTCTCGGCTGTGGGGTGCACGCGTTCGACTTCTGTGAAAAATGCCTGGGGATCGATCAGCATCGAACCGACATGAGCGAGCATCGCCGTCTCATCGCCGGCATCCATCAGCGCGTCGGGGATATTCCAGATTTGGGCGAAGGCCGGATTGGCATAAATGACGTGGCGGTCGCGATCTGTCAGCAGGACGCCGTCGGGCAGCGCGTCGAGCGTGAGCTCGAAAAGCGATTTGAGCGGCGCGTGTGCAAGCGGAGCTTGGTAGCCCCTGACACTCCAGCTATGGTGAACAGCCAACATTGTCGTTCCTGCGGGTTCTGCAATCATAGGGCGAGCAAAGAGCTCGAACTCGCAACATCTGGATGGCCGTCGTTAAGATTCCGCACCGGCCTTACCCGAAACGGCCAGTCTTGCGACCAATGTCTAAGCCAATCACGAAGCACTCCGGCACAGCTGAATGAAAGACACTTATCGGGGCATTCCGATTCGTGCCCTGAAGGCAGCAGAGTCGGCGGGAACGCCACGCAACAGCAGGATGTCTCATCGCTCTGCCCGTCGGCCTTGAAATGGCAAACGGCGCCAACCAAATCCGCGCGCGGATCACAGGAGAGCGATTACCCAATGACGACGATGAGCGATGCCGCCCCCGAAACCCGTTCCTTCGAAGCTGATGTCTCCAAGCTGCTCCACCTCATGGTGCACTCGGTCTATTCGGATAAGGACGTCTTCCTCCGCGAACTTGTCTCGAACGCGGCCGACGCCTGCGAGAAGCTGCGTTACGAGGCAGTCGCCAAGCCGGAGCTGCTGGGCGACGATCCGCGGGCGCGCATTACCGTTACGTTCGATCCGGACCAGCGGCAGCTGACGGTCGAGGACAATGGCATCGGAATGAGCGCAGACGAGATGACCGAAGCGCTTGGCACCATCGCGCGATCGGGCACCAAGGCGTTCATGGATCAGTTCGCGGCCGGGAAGGACCGCGAGGGGAGCCAGCTCATCGGGCAGTTCGGGGTCGGTTTCTATTCGGCATTCATGGTCGCCGACAAGGTGGACGTAACGTCCCGCCGCGCTGGGAGCGAGGAGGCGGCTGCTTGGTCGTCCGATGGCCTCGGCACCTACACGATCAGGGAAGCGGAGCCTGAGACGGCACCGGCGCGCGGGACGCGCGTCTTGCTCCATCTCAAGGAGGACGCTGCCGACTACGCCCAGCGCTTCAGCGTCGAGCGTAAAATCAAGGCGCAATCGGGCCATGTCCCGGTACCCATTTTCCTGCGCGAGAAACCCGATGCCGAGCCCGATCAGATCGCTGACGGCGCGGCCCTCTGGACCCGCTCCAAGTCGGAGATCAGCGAAGAGGAATACACCGACTTCTATCGCACCAATGCTGGACAATTCGATGCGCCTGCGCTGACGCTGCATTACCGCGCCGAGGGCACCCACGAGTACAACGTGCTTGCCTTCGTACCCAAGACCAAGCCGTTCGACCTCTTCGATCCTGAACGGACGGGGCGGATGAAACTCTATGTTCGCCGCGTATTCATCACGGGCGAGGCGCAGATACTGCCCCGCTATCTGCGTTTCGTGCGCGGGCTCGTCGATTCCCAGGATCTCCCGCTCAACGTGTCGCGCGAGATGATCCAGGAAAGTCCGGTGCTCGCCGCTATCCAGAAGGGCGTGACGAACAGGCTCCTGAGCGAATTCGACAAGCTCGCCCAAACCGACGAGGAGCGCTATCTCAAGATCTGGGAGAGCTTCGGCGCGGTGTTGAAGGAAGGCCTCTACGAAGACTACGCCCGCCGCGAGACGCTGCTTGGTCTGACCCGCTTCAAGTCGACCGCAGGAAACGATTGGCGCACGCTCAAGGACTATGCCGCCGGGCTCAAGGAAAACCAGACTGCGATCTATTACGCGGTGGGTACCGATCTCGACCGCTTGGCCTCCTCCCCGCAGCTCGAAGGCTTCCGTGCGCGCGGCGTCGAAGTGCTGCTGCTGACCGACCAGGTCGACAGCTTCTGGGCTTCCTCGGGCGTGGACTTCGAAGGCAAACCCTTCAAGTCGGTGACCCAGGGCCTATCCGATCTCAGCCTCATCCCGCTCCCGGACGGCGAGCAAACTGCCGCCGAAACCTCGAGAGAAGTCGCCTCGTTCATCGACTTCGTCAAAGAGGCTCTCGGTGACGCTGTATCCGACGTTCGCGCATCGGAGCGCCTGACCGAGAGCGCCGTCTGCCTCGTCGCACCTGACGCCGGTATGGACCGCCAGCTCGAGCGGCTGCTCGCCAATGCGGGCCAGCTCGCCCAGTCGAGCAAGCCCGTGCTCGAGATCAATCCGCGCCACGACCTCGTGACGCGTCTCAGTGCGCTAGCGGATAGCGACAAGGACTTGCGCGAAGACGCCGCTCACCTCCTGTTCGATGAGGCACGCGTCGCGGACGGCGAACTCCCGGTCGACCCTCGCGCCTTCTCGGCACGGCTAGGCCGCATTCTTCTGCGCGGCATCGCCGGCTGAGAAGCTAGGAGTCTGGCGGCACGGACAATCCTCCCCGCCAGACTCAACTCACATCCTCGTCAGGCCGCCATGCGATCCTCGCCTAAGTCGCGTGACCACTGCTCGATCTGGTTGTCGACCAGGCGGCGAAGTATTTCGAGCCGCGCCACCTCGTCGCGAGGCGCACCATGGGATCGCGCGCGATCCAGTTCCGCTGTGAGACGCGAAAGCTCCTGCCGCAGATATTCCAGAAACGCCTTCGGCATCGTCAGCCTGGCCCGCTGTCGAGATTTCGCAGCGCATCCATGACCTCGCTGAGCCGTAGCGGGCCCGGGGCCTCGGGCGGTTGTCAAAGATCGGGGCGGCTCTCGACGGCGTTCGCGTCCGAAGCCCAGGACGCCAGGATCGCTCGCTTGACCTCAGGCTCGAGCTGTGGATGGCGGACAACGTCGAAGGGACTGTTGAAATGGGAGAGGGTCATGGGCGCGTGCCTCCTTTCTGCCTTTCCTCTTCCTGACTCTATAATTTGCCGGCCGCACGGGTCGGTCCGCGGCTAGGCTTGCCGGTCCGCACAAAGCGAGATCGGCAAGCCATGGTTCCGGGATCAGGCCGCGTTGCGCGTCTTGTCCTTGGGGCCCTCGATACGATCGTTGGCCGGTCGACCGCCAATCTCGATGCGCCGCGGCTTCATCGCCTCGGGCACGACACGTTTGAGAGCGATCGTCAGCAACCCGTGCTCGAAGCTCGCCGCTCCCGCCTCAATGAAATCGGCAAGTTGGAAGCGGCGTTCGAAGTCGCGCGTCGCGATACCGCGGTGAAGGTAATCGCCTTCGGGCTCTGCCTGCGAGCGCTTGCCCGCGACCATGAGCAAGTTCTGCTGGGCAACGATCTCGATCTCGTCGGGCCGGAACCCAGCGACCGCGAGGGTGATCCGATAGGTATCCTCCCCGTCCTTGACGATATCGAAGGGCGGGTAGCCCTCGACAGTGTCGGCGCGCGAGCCGTTCTCGAGAAGGTCGAAAAGGCGGTCGAAGCCCACCGTGGAACGCCGGTAGGGCGCAAAGTCAAAGTTCGTTCTCATTTCCAAATCCTCCATTTGAAGCAATTCGGACGTGAGATGCACCGGAACACAGAGCCGGTGCCCTCCATGTCCACCGGACCCGAACGAGGCATCCGGCAGCCGATAGCTAATTTTGAAGAGGGGAGTTTCAAGATGCGAGATGCACCTCATCAGCAAAAAATTTCAGCCAGGCGCGTTGCTGCTGAAGGCGTTCATCGGATCACGTCGGACCGGCACCTCCCGCTCTGTGCACCTGATCGCAGAGGGCCGCTCTCATGCGGCGGAACCCGCTTAGCACGCGCCGTTCTGATGCGTCTGGCGATGCCGTCATGACGGCGGCCAAGATCCACCCGCCGAGCTTAATCAATGACCGCTTTTGGCGAGCTAAGGAGAACTGACAAACGGCGGCTTGGTCGGCGGAAGGCGTCCAGCGGCCCCCACGAGATGGAGTCAAAACGGTGGACGTTCGTGCACAAGCGCCGGAACTCCTTCACCTGGCGTTCCGGCGACCGTCCTGGAGTAGAGAGATGCAGCAATTGTGCTGCGTCCTAAGGTCTCCGTAGCTACGTGCAACGTCAAGATGGACGCCAAGCCAACCCACCATGCCGGATGAACGCGACCATACCTCCGCTTGTCTCGGACTATGCCCGCGAGCGGAAATGCTATCATACCGACAAAAACCACGGTCAGCATTGAGTACATGAATAAGGGCGCCGGTAGCAACCGGCCCATTGCGGGGCCCATGATCGCTGCCATACCGCAAATAATAAGGCGCGGGTGCCATTCGCGATCACGCCGTCTGATCACGCCACCAATCAATAATGTCGCGAAGAGGAGAACACTCAGAGGGTTCATCACGAGGAATTGAGCGGGCAGAAAGAAAAATGGCACTCCCCCCTTTTGTACCGTCCAGACCGTCGTGCAGGTGCCAACGATGACCATCGCGACCGCCCAACCTACGGCAGTCCAGCCCAGTTTCCGGTGCATTGAGAGGGACCCGGCTGCCCCGAGGATTGCTTGGGAGACGAACAGCAAGACCCAGCCCATAAAGAGAACTGCGTGGATGTGCACGTAAGGAGCGGCGTTAAATGTCGATATACCTGCCGCCGCGAAGAACGAAAAAGCGGCAACATTCAGCATCGCCATGATCACAGCGGTCACCGCGAAAAATTTCGTGTCCGCCGCGAGCATCGGACGCCTTGAAATTGTTAAAGTCACCGTCCCATCTCCCGACGTCCGATCGCTCGGCCCACTTTCAAAGCAGCCAGTCGAAGCGCTATGAGAAGCACTCGACTTGGCATAATTATCGGTGTTTGCCAAAAATGCCAAAGCGGCCGCATTCCACCTTGGATACAGCCGATCGTCCCTTCGCCATGCATCGATTAAACGCTGAAGATCGGCGTCTTTCTGGGAAACGAAATGGATCTTGGAACGGCCGCTTTTTGTCGAAGACCCTCGTCCTTCGGTTGATTTAGCGCCTCCCGTCGCACGCCGCCCAAGAACATCGTTGCAGGATGACATGAGAGGCGCTCGAGGAGGTCGCACAGCGCAATGCATGCCCCCCTTCGCACGGTGTTCACGGCTTTCAGCTAATTAATCCATTTCCGATCGATAGGTCGATTTGTGTGCGAAACTGAACTGATAAATCTATCGACCGCGGCCTAACGGCTACACATTGTTTCGTGAAATGGGGTGACAGGGGTGCGTCATTTGAGCGCGAAAGCGCGCGGTTTTCCGTTCGTTGGTGTCCGGCATGTGGAGGGCGAGCTAATCTACACCGCTTCGGTGCTGCTGCGCCGACAGGCAGTGTCTATTGAGGAATTTGGTAGTCACACATCCCTCGCGGCGGCCTGGAGAGAATTGGACCATTCGTCGGGCCGCTGTTCCCTTAGCCTCTCCGACGCCCTGCAATCATGATGAAGGCCGCGATCTCACAATTGGTGCTTCCCCTAAAAGCGAGGATCGCCAATGCGTCATTGTTCGTCGGCTGCGAACTCACCGGCCTGCTCTGCCGCTCATAAATGAGCGGCCGCGCTTTCTCGGATATGTCGGCAGAACTGCCCGCTTTTTTATGAAGCGAAGCGATGTCACATATGATCGCGCCATCTCGTCTTGACCTGGAAGCACCGATGACCGGTGGTTGGAAAGGACGATCATGAGCCGTTTGAACTGGACCGAATTCGCCCCTGATGGTGCCAAGGCATTGTTCGGTGTCCACCATTATGTCACCTCGGAAACTAATCTTCCCGAGGAGCTCGTGCACCTGGTGTTCCTGAGAGTGTCGCAGATCAATGGCTGCGCTCACTGCATCGACATGCACACGCGAGATCTCTTGAAGACCATGGCGATCGACAAGGTGGCCCTCGTGCCGGTGTGGGCCGAAGTCCCGCATCTGTTTTCCGACCAGTACCGGGCTGCATTGGCTTGGGCTGAGGAAGTGACCAATGTCAGCACCACCCATGCCTCCGATGAAGCTTACGCCGCCGCCGCCGCGGCTTTCATGCCGAAGGACCTTGTTGATCTAACGATTACGATCGCGGCGATGAACGCTTTCAACAGGCTTGGCGCGCCGTTTCGCCTCCCGGTGGCTGCAAAAGCCTGAGGTGTTGGATGGGAGCGCATTGACCGCTCCCATCCACCGTTGCTGGTTGCATCAAGCCGCCTGAATGAATGACCGGTTTAAAATCCCCCCACCGTCAGCTATGTCGGCGAAGGCGGCAGGTCTCGACCATGAGCCGGTCGCTCAGCGCCGCCCTCGCGAACGTCCGTTCGCGGCGGAACCTGCCGTTCGGACTAATCAAAGGGACGATCGCAGAGCCTGCATCCTGATAATACTCGGGCTAGCCGCTGACCCCGAGAACCGCCATTATGGGCTGTCTGGCTGTCATGCATGCCGGTGTGAGGAGGAGGTACGAGGCAGTCATTCTGCGGCAGTGTGTGTCAACTCATGATGGCTGGGCCGGGGCAGCGGGCGTGACCAGGATGACGGCGGAGCGACTGAAGACTCCGTGTCATAACCGTTCGATTTTGACTACCAACGAGCCAGCGGTTCGGATGATTTCGCCCGTCTCGTCGATACGAAAGGTGCCGTCAGGGAGGCACGTCACCGCCAGACCAGCCTCCAAAATGAAATCGATTTCCTCGCCCTTCTCCATCTGGACGATGATGTGCCTCCGGCCATTCTCGCTAACCGCAGGCTGCCGTCTTGTTACGCGCCAGTGCATGGCCGAGTTACTTAGCTTTCCCTGCTGCGGAAAGAGAAAGGAGCTCCGGCGGCTGCCTCGGAGCTCCCCTGTCCATCCTCGCGAGCTTTCCGAACGGCGCGAACGATCATGCAACGGAATTGGGCGCCAACCAGTTTCGGCAAAGTTCATTGCCGAGAAGCGGCAGGCAAGTTTGCAGATCGTCCACACCGAACTTCCGCTCAAGCGGCTTCGCGCTCGGCCTCGTGCCCTGAGCAGGCCGCCATCTGGTCCTTGACCGCGAGCTTCAGCTTCTTGAGCCGGCCGATCAGGAAATGGCGCGGAAGGGGACGCTTCTCCTCCTCGCGAATTTCGGCTTCGAGACGCGCATGTTCGCGCTCGAGGTAGCGCAGATAATGGTCATTCATCGTCGAGTTCCTCATGTTCGATGATGGGACCCGGCTGCAGCCGGGTCCTTGGTGTGTCAGTACTCCATCTCCGGTATCGCGGCCTTTGCGCCCTTGTCATCCTTGGGCGCTTCGGCGACGAGCGCCTCGGTGGTAATCAGGAGCGAGGCTACCGAAGCGGCGTCCTGGAGCGCGGTGCGGACCACCTTGGCGGGATCGATCACCCCCGAGCCGACCAGATCTTCATATTGGCCGGTGGCGGCGTTGAAGCCCCAATTGTAGTCCTCGCTCTCCAGGAGCTTGCCGACGATGAAGGCACCATCCTCACCGGCGTTGTCAGCGATTTGCCGTGCCGGCGCGCGAAGTGCGCGGCGGACAATATCGATGCCAGACTGCTGGTCGTCATTCGCCGCCTTGAGGTTGCCAAGGGCCTTGAGCGCGCGCAGCAGGGGAATACCGCCTCCCGGCAGAATGCCTTCCTCGACTGCGGCGCGGGTGGCGTGGAGTGCGTCATCGACGCGATCCTTCTTCTCCTTCACCTCGACCTCGGTCGCGCCGCCGACGCGGATCACCGCGACACCGCCCGCGAGCTTGGCCACGCGTTCCTGCAACTTCTCGCGGTCGTAGTCGCTCGTCGTGGTCTCGATCTGTGCGCGAATCTGCGCGACGCGGGCATCGATGTCCGAGCGGGCTCCGGCACCATCGACGACGGTCGTGTTGTCCTTATCGATGATGACCTTCTTGGCGCGACCGAGCATGCCAAGCGTCACGCTTTCGAGCTTCGTACCGAGCTCCTCGCTGACGACATTGCCGGCCGTGAGGACGGCGATGTCCTCGAGCATCGCCTTGCGGCGATCGCCGAACCCTGGCGCCTTGACCGCGGCGACCTTGAGCCCCCCCCGTAGCCTGTTGACGACGAGCGTCGCCAGAGCCTCGCCTTCGACATCCTCGGCGATGATGAGCAGCGGACGGCCCGACTGCACCACCTGCTCGAGCAGCGGGATGAGCGCCTGGAGGTTCGAAAGCTTCTTTTCGTGGATGAGAATATAGGGGTCCTCGAGCTCGACCTTGAGCTTCTCGGCATCGGTCACGAAGTAGGGTGAGAGATAGCCGCGGTCGAACTGCATGCCCTCGACAGTCTCAAGTTCTGTGGCGAGGCTCTTCGCCTCCTCGACCGTGATCACGCCCTCGTTGCCGACCTTTTCCATCGCCTGGGCGAGAATGCGGCCGACTTCCTCGTCGCCATTGGCAGAGATCGTCGCGACCTGAGCGATCTCACTGTTGGCGCTGACCTTCCGGGCATGGGCCTCAAGATCCTCGACCACCGCTTTGACGGCGATGTCGATGCCCCGCTTCAAGTCCATTGGGTTCATGCCAGCAGAGACTGCTTTCGAGCCTTCACGCACGATGGCCTGGGCAAGGACCGTCGCGGTGGTCGTACCGTCGCCGGCCTTGTCGTTCTGCTTCGATGCAACTTCGCGCAGCATCTGCGCACCCATGTTCTCGAACTTGTCCTTGAGTTCGATTTCCTTGGCGACGGTGACGCCGTCCTTGGTGATGCGCGGCGCGCCGAACGACTTCTCGATGACCACGTTCCGGCCCTTGGGCCCAAGGGTCACCTTCACTGCGTTGGCCAGCGTATCCACGCCGCGCAGCATGCGATCACGCGCGTCTGACGCAAACTTCACTTCCTTGGCAGCCATTGCCTTGTCTCCTTTCTTCAAATTCCTTCCTGAGTGTTAGTGGGACAGGTCAGCCTCAAGCCGCCTGCTTGAGCTCTGCCTTGGGCTCGATCACGCCGAGGATGTCGCTCTCCTTCATGATGAGCAGATCCTCGCCGTCGATCTTGACCTCGGTTCCCGACCACTTGCCGAAGAGGACGCGGTCGCCGGTCTTTACCGTCGTCTCGTCGAGCCGCCCGCTATCGTCGCGGGTGCCCGGGCCGACGGCGACGACTTCGCCTTCCTGCGGCTTTTCCTTGGCGGTGTCGGGGATGATGATGCCGCCCGAGGTCTTTTCCTCGGCCTCAAGGCGGCGGACGACCACACGGTCGTGCAAGGGGCGGAAATGCATGCATAACCTCCAGATGCAAAACAAGATGTGATGATCTCCCCGCCATCTCAGCGAGGAGCGCCGCAGAAATATGAAAACCGATTTTGGTGATCAAGAGGGTAAGTGAAAAAAATTGGCACTCGATCTGAGCGAGTGGCAATTCCCCCCTTATCAGTGGGTTAGGATGAAGAAATCCTCTTGACGCGACTCAAAGTCGAACCAAAATCTGGACCCGCACGGGCAAAGTCCCGCGCACGAAAGGAGCGACACTAGGAAAGGAGGCACGGCCATGTCGCAGCCATTTTCCCGTTTTCTTCATCCCTTCGATGTTGCGCGTCATCCCAGTCTGGAGCCGGAAGTGAAGCGCGCCATTCTTGCATCCTGGGCGTCCGATCGATCCGCAGTCCGTGACCAGCCCGCAATGCGGAAGCCGCCCGGCGCCAAGCGGGCGGTGCCGGTCGATGACATCCTTGCCGCCATGCATGCGCTCGACAGGCCCGCGGAAGGTCTCAGCGCGTCGCCATGAGCCAGCGGGACTTCATCGTGCAGCTAGAGGGCCGTCGGCTGACTACGGCAGAGATTCACTATTATCGTCCCGATGCGCCCTCGCTGTTACAGCTGTTCGTTTGGCAGGAGTACGATCTAGCGCCTGATTTCCCGGTGCTGTTTGAGTTTCTCCAGCATTGGCAGCGCGAGATCGAGGCCGCGCTTCACTCCGTGTGCATTTCGCATGAGGGGATGATCCGCCCCACCGGATGGCTCGCGGTCGATGGCGTGATCGATTTCCGGTGACCCGCCATCTGCTCGAGCGGTGGCTTGAGCGGAAGCAGGAATGTGCCGGTCCGCCTGCCGTTTGGCGAAGTCAATTTACCCGGCGCTTCAGTTCGAGAAAGGAGATTCAAGGCTATGGAATGGAAGTTGGTGCGCGAGGACAACGGCAGCACCGCGGTGAAGAACGGCGAGGTCGAGAGCGAATTTGCGGCGCTGACCTGGGCGCGGCATTGGCTCCAGAATAATGCCGATCACGACCGCTATCGGCTTCAGCCCGAGGCAGACGATAGGTCGATGTTAATGATCCGCACCGTTACCGGACAATGGTATGGAATGGTTACTCCCGCCGAATCAGGCGCCACTTAGCTGGCTGCGCGTTGCGGCCACGTCATATCGGTTGGTCTGGGAACGATGGACTGCTGGTGCTTCAAAGCTAGCACCTTCAGGAGAGACAGATGCACGATGATCCACCGATCGCCCGCGATGAGAGCGCTGCTGACTGTTTGAGCGCCGCGAACGTCTGCTGCATCGGAAACCGGCCATTCACAGCCAGGAGGACGAGTAGCAGCTTCGTCACAAAGGCAATCGGATTTCTCTACTCCTCGAACCTATGAATGAAGGACGGCTTTCAGGTAAACCATCTGAACCGCCGAATGTCTCCTATGTCGGCGCTATCGGTCGTAAACCATCCCTAATAGCCAAGAAACGAAAGGCTATACAAAATCGGACAGCCAACAGCCATGACGGTGCAAATCGAGGTGAACAGCCAGAATCTGATTGGGCGGGTTGCGCGGGGAAACTCGAAGCCACCGTCGATGCCGATGCATTGATCTTTGTATGCCCACCACAGGGTGAGAACGAGCACGCCCTCACCTACAACGAACCATATCCAATCCTGTGTCGTCATGCACCAATTGATACCGAAATCGCTAACCTTTGCTAGGTTCCTTCCAAGGATCGGGAGCATCGGGCGGGGCATCTGCTTCTGGGGGCGTAAGGCTGAGAAGCGAACTCCTCTTTTGTCGGCGTTACCGCAATTCACGCTGTCGGCGGATCAGATCGTCGAGCGCCTGGCTCCACGTGGCCGCCGATCTTTCTGCATTCAATTTACAATATCCGCGATGCTCGATCGCAACACCAAATGCGTTCTTTGCCTCATACACGATCGACATGGACGGCGGGTCACCGAACAGTTCGCCAGTTTTTATCCGGCGATAGGTCGAAGGCGCAATGAGCTCGGCGCGGATCGCGTCATCACAGACGCGCGCGGCTCTCTGCTGAGGCGAGAGCCACCAAACTCCGCCACCACCCAACGCGAGGACCAATACGAACAGCCCCCAATTTCGCGCGTCTTGCTTTTCCATTCACCCCTAACCCGTCTCGGCAATACTTCAGAATTTTCGCGACATGGGCAAGTCATCACCATCATACTCGAAGAGCAATCTGCTCGCTCTCCCGCTATCGTCCATGCCAGGAACGACCGTGATGACTTTGCTCTGAAAAGCAGCGGCAAGAACCTCGGTTTCCGTCATGCCCAAATGCGCCATCAAATGTATTACGCTTCGCCTTCCCTCATCGTCGCGACGCATTTTTTCATTTAGCAGGTAGGCTTCCAATGACTTGCGTCGCCGCCACTGCCCGCAGATGAAGCGGCCATAGGCGACTGTAGCGATGGCCGCGGTCAGTATCGTCGCCCAATTGGCCGCAACCGTCAGGCCGTCCATATAGTTCATGTTCCGCCCCTTTTCCGCTCACGTGCGAGCACAGCGCTCACAAAATGCCAATAGCGGCCTCTTCAGTGATCAACCGTCGCTTCTTAAAGCGACCATTCATCCCGTGTTGGGCAAGCACCGCAGGCGGATTGCCGTGTGAGGGACCGAGAGATAATGCGATCGATATACGTTATCGTCTACTGCTCGGCCATCAGCGCGCCGGTCGCGTCGCAGCCACCTCCAAGCCCAACTTGGGAACAGGTCAAGAAGACTGCCGAGGCATGCTCGACCATTGCGCATCGCGTCAGCGTCACCCCAGCTTTTCCCGGATCTCCGAATTGGGGCTACTATCTCGATGGCAAGGCGACACTTAATCAGCGGCAATGCTTCTATCGCAGATTAAAGATCAGGGAGGTTGAACAGCTTCTCCGCGACGGCACCTCATCAAAGAACTAGGGCGAGTTCGCAGGCCGTTCGCGCTCTCGGCTTTCTAAATGAGCGGCAGCTTCCAGGTAGCGCCTGTGCCCAGCCGAGCGACCGCTATGTCGGCGATACAAGCGCAATCGGGCTCTGCACGAAGGTGCAATCCAATATTCCAGGCAGGAAGATATCGTCTACGAACTGACCACGCCGGGTCAGCAGCCCGGGGGTCTTCCTTACGCGGGATCCGCTGACCGATATAGCGCGAAGCACCGATATTTGGACCGTTCATGCCGCGCCTCTCGCGCCAGCTGCAACTGTTTCATGCCCATTCGACGATCGGAAAGACTGAGCCAGTGTCTGAAGGGAGATGGTCAGATACGGTCCGCGCACCATCTGTGGACGAACGCCCTGGGGAAGCATTGGTCTAGAAGGATGCCTATGGCCACGAGCATATGTTGCACTCGCGGCCACAAGTTCAATGCATCAGGGCATAAGGACCGTGTCGATGACGTGGATCACACCGTTCGATTGCATGACATTGGCCGTCGTGATCATGGCATGGCCTCCCTTCGCGTCAGTAATTCTCCAGCCCGATCCCGACCGCGCGAACGACAGCGTTCCGCCCTGCACCGTGGTGTAGGTGGCAGTACCGCTATGGGCCCTGGCATCGGTCGTGATCTGCTGGGCGGTGATGCGGCCAGGGACAACGTGATAGGTCAGAATCCCCGTCAGCGTCGCCTTGTTCTCAGGCTTGACCAGAGTATCGACAGTGCCCGCAGGCAGCTTGGCGAAGGCCGCGTTGGTGGGAGCGAAGACCGTGAACGGGCCGGCCGCTGACAAGGTCTCGACAAGGCCCGCTGCCTTGACCGCCGCGACGAGAGTCGTGTGGTCTCGCGAATTCATCGCGTTTTCGACGATCGTCTTCGTCGGATACATGGCCGCTCCGCCCACCATCGGATTCTTGGCGATGGCCGGGTTGCCCGCAATCGCTGCCGAAGCGATCAAGAGCGCGAAAGCGGTTTTGCGAAATGAAGGCATAGATAATCTCCTGAGCACCCAGCCCAGCGGAACTACGCATGGCGAAGCGGTTAGGATGCGTCGTGCCGCAATTAAACTTCGGCTCGTCGCGATCAGCAACCCCTGAGAATTTCGAAAGAATTGAGATCGAGGCGATTTGGCAGCGTCGGGACCGTTGGCTGACTCCAACGCAAACCCCTGCTCACGCGCCGACTGCAACGATCGCCTTGACCGGCAAGTCTGCAGAGAAGACTGACGCAAGCCCGCAGAGCAAGGCACGGTCAGTTGCGACGATGGTACGGGAAGCTTAACCGGCGAGGCTGGTATGTGCCCGCGCCACTCCGAAATTGCTGGCGATCAGCTTGAGCACTTCGCTCGACGCTACGGGCCGGCTCATCAGATAGCCCTGAATCTGCCGGCATCCTTCGCTTCTGAGAATCTCGGCCTGCTGCGCATCCTCCACCCCTTCCGCGATGGTCTCAATCCCGAGCGCATCGGCAAGCGTGGTGATGGCACGGATGATGGCGTTGGCGTTGGCCTGCTGCCCCAGGTCACGCACGAAGCTTTGGTCGATCTTCAGCTTGTCGAACGGGAAGGACCGCAGGTAGCTAAGCGACGAGTATCCCGTGCCGAAGTCATCAAGCGAAATCCGAACGCCCAGCGAGCGCAAGCCGTGCAGCGTGCCCAGGGTCCGCTGCACATTGGCGATGAAGATGCTTTCGGTGATCTCGAGTTCGAGGCGCTCGGGGGGCAGACCGCTGCTTGCGAGCGCCTGGACGATCATGCTCGACAGGACCGGACTGGAGAACTGCTTGGGCGAAATGTTGACCGCTACGGAAATGCCATCCGGCCAGGACACGGCCTGACGGCAGGCCTCGCGGATCACCCATTCGCCGATCGGGATGATGAGCCCGGTCTCTTCGGCAACCGGTATGAATTCGACCGGACTGATCATTCCCCGCTCGGGGTGATGCCAGCGGATCAGCGCCTCGAAGCCTTTGAGCCGCTCTTCGCGCAAGCTGTAGAGCGGTTGGAAATACAGCTCGAAGGCACCGTCACGCACTGCACGGCGCAAATCGAGGTCCAACTGCCGACGTCGACGGGCCTCCTCGTCGAGTGATGCTTCGAAGAAGTGGTAGTTGCCCTTGCCGTCATTCTTCGCCCGATAGAGCGCGAGGTCGGCGTTCTTGAGCAGGGTGACACTGTCTTTGCCATCGGCCGGTGCGACCGAGATGCCGAAGCTCGCCGAGGCCGATATCACGTGACTGGTAAGTTGCAGATCTTCGTCGAAGCAGGCGTTGAGCAGGCGCGCGAGCGAGGCGACGTCGTCGTCTTTGCCCAAGGCTGGGAACAGGATGCCGAATTCGTCGCCGCCGAACCGCGCCACGGTCGCATTGGGAAATTCGCCCCGCAATCGGCTGGAAATGCCCTTGAGAAACTCGTCGCCGATCGGATGCCCGAGCGTGTCGTTGATCGACTTGAAATCGTCGAGGTCGATGAAGGCCACCAAGGCCCGTGTCTCGCTGGACAGACGTTCCAAAGCGTGATCGAGCTGCTCGATGAACAGGCGGCGGTTTGGCAGGTTGGTCAGGCCGTCATGCAGCGCGATGTGAGTGATCTTGCGTTCACGGTCCTCTATCGCTTCAACCATGGCATTGAAACTTCCGGCGAGCTGTCCGACTTCGTCGATGCTGTCGACCTCGACCTTGGCCACCTCGCCCGCGGCGAACCGGCGCGTGGCATCGGCCAGCGCGCGTAACGGACGGGTGATGCCCGTCGCCAGCCGCGTGCCGATCCAGGCGGCCAGCACGATGCCTGCCAGCGCAATGGCAGCCAGGATGTGCTTGAGCGACTGGTAGTCGGCAAGCGCCTTGGTCAGCGAATGGCGCAGCATCAGGCGTGGTTTTAGACCCTCCTGAAGGCTCGGCACGGTCGAGAGCCGGTAGAGCACTTCCTCGCCCCGGCCGGCCCGCGAGGACACCTTGCCCAGCGGCAAGGTAGCGAGCGCGCCCGTGACCTCGTCGGACGTAAGGACCTGCGCGGTGATCGGAATCGCCGCAAGTCTCGCCATCTGGCGCATTTCGCTGCCATCGAGCGGTTGCACCAGCAGCAGCCAGCCAGCGAGATCGGGAGTGTTGATCGGCGCGGCGACAGCGAGAGAAAGTTTTCCGCCAAGGTCGATCATGCCGCTTTTGCGGCCGCTGTCGAGCGCCGGCCAGAGCAGCGTCCCATCGATCGCGGGCGTGCCCGCGCTCGAGATGATCTGGGCATTCAGGTCGACGATAAGCGCCGCGCCTGCACCAGACCTGTCACGCAAGCTGGTCAGCGAAGAGGCGACCGTCGTCGTGTCGCCCGTGGCGAAAGCCTGGCGAAAACCGAAATCGTTCGCCAGCACCACCGCCGCTCCGCGCATCTGATGGTCGCGCTGCTCGATCAGCTCGTCGAAGATGCGGGCGTTCGACGCCATGTTGCGTTCGGCGATGCGGCGTCCATGACCGTTGATGCCGAAATCGGCGACTACCAGCGAGGCGGAGAGAGTCAGTCCAAGCAGCGCTATGAAGACGACTGCGATGCGCGTTCGCAGCGAAGTGAAGGACAGGCGCGACAACCGTTGCACCGAAGACAGCAGAATTTTCATCGCAAAATGACCGCAGCGCGAACCGGCTGCCCCGATGCCGGCGCGCTGAGCATCTCGCTCTGCTCATTGTTGGGCGCTCGCAGCTGCGGATGCCAGATTGTAACGCGATAGCTCCCGCCTCCCAGGCCCTCGACCCGGGCGATGCCGTTCTGGTCGGTCTTGGCGGCGAACGGGGTATTCACGACCCTCACGTAGCCGCGCATCTGATCGTGGATATTGCAGCCTAGCGCGACCGTGCCGCTGACATCGAAGCGCTGGGTGCGCGACTGGTCGCGCCCGTAGAGATCAAACTTGAAGCGGGCTGCGCGAGAGAAGCTGTAGATGCTGTGCCGGACGGTATCGAGGTTGGGAAATGCAACGACGCTACCGCGCGGCACGATCAGTGTACCGGGCGTGAAGGCCAGGTTTCGCTGCGCCATGGCGTTGCGCCACGGAAAACTGAAGGCGCCGGTGCTGGTTGCGGGGCGCTCGATCTCGACCACGGCGTCGCGTATCGGCATGCCGCGTTGATCGACGACTTGCACACTGACATGCTTCTCGCCGGCCGCGAGCGCGCCCGTCGCCGCCACGATCGCTCCCAAGCTCGCCAGTATCGAAATCAAAGCCCGGTTGCGCATGGCCTCGTGCCTAGCGCGCGACGCGTTAACAACGGGTCAAGCCCGTTCCAGCGCGATTAACCTTATTCTCATGCCTCCCAAATATTCAGCACGAATGCTTGGACGACCTATCACCCTGGCCGCCTTGCTGGCCCTTGGCATCTCTTCCGTGCCGGGCGCTGCCCACGCGCAAGATCTGTTCGAAGGCGGCAAGCTCCTGCTTACCAATGGAATCTCGACTGTCGAAGGCTCGGGAGGTGGCGGCCTTGCGACTTGGGCGACGATCAGCGGCCTGGAAACCGGCTCGGGGATCGGCATTACCGGCCATGTCACGGTCGTCGAGCTGCCCGACTATGGCCTCGAAAGCCACGGCATCGCCGTCGGCATCGGCGATCGCCTTGAATTCAGCTATGCCCGTCAGAATTTCGATACCCGAATGGTCGGCGCGGCGCTTGGCCTCGGCAAGGGCTATACCCTCAACCAGGACATCTACGGCGCCAAACTGCGCCTGCTGGGCGACGCTGTGTATGGCAAGTCCCTGCTCCCGCAACTAAGCATTGGCGTTCAGCACAAACGCAATCTCGACGGCCCCGTCGCGCGCGCTGTCGGCGCGCGGCATGACCGCGGCACCGATTTCACGCTCAGCGCCACCAAGCTGTTCCTGCGCTACAGCCTGCTGGTCAACACCACGTTTCGGCTGACCAAAGCCAACCAGCTGGGTCTTCTCGGATATGGCAGTGATCGCAATGACAAATATTCGGCGCAGTTCGAGGGATCGATCGCTTATCAGCTCTCCCGGCGCTTGGTTGTCGGTGGCGAATACCGCACCAAGCCCGACAATCTAGCGATCGCGCACGAAAATGACGCGAAGGACGTTTTCGTGGCCTACGCGCTGACCCGAAACGTCACCTTGACGGGCGCCTATGCCGATCTTGGCTCGATCGCGACCTTCGGCGGTCAGCGCGGTGCTTATCTGTCAGCCCAGCTCGCATTTTGAGGACGATCCGATGGCTTTCTCCTTCCTCTTGCTGCTCGCCGCCCAAGCCACGCCGCCTCCTTCCGAGCCGCCGATCGATTGGGACAAGGAATTCGGCGTCGAACAGAAGGTCCGCGATCCAGCAACCGGCGAGACACCGGTGGCCCCATACACGCAATCGAACGCAAATGCCGGTGCACGGCCGTTCAGCGGAAAGACCATGGCGAGGACATTCGGCGGGCAGGACGGAATCCGCAGCATAACGGCACGACTGGTTGAGCTCAGCGAGAACGATCACCGCACTACCGCCATTTTCAAGGCGCACGACATGGTGCGACTGCGCCGGACGCTCTACGAGCAATTCTGCTACATCCTCAACGCGGGTTGCGACTACAGTGGGCGGGACATGGCGTCGACGCACAAGGATCTCGGCCTCAAGATGGTGGATCTCAACGCGCTCGTGGAGAACCTGCAACGCGCCATGCGCGAGGCTCACGTGCCTTTCGCTGCGCAGAACCGGCTATTGGCGAAGCTCGCGCCGATGGATCGCGACACACTCAAGCCTCGGTGACCGCAAAACGCCAAAGGTGGCCGCTTGGATTCCTCGCTTTAGCCTGATGAATGAAGGGGAGCTTCCAGAAAACGGGATCGTTCCGCTCGAACGATCGCTATCGTTGGCGAAAGGAATGACGAAAATCGGGACGTCTTGCGAAAAGATCGGTGATCTCGGCTATCTGGCCATACGCTCCAGGAGACCGATCACTTCCGCTGGGCGATATGGCTTCGGCACGAACTGAGCGCGCGACGGCAGCACGACCTTGTCCCTGGTAACATTTCCCGACGTGATGATGATTTCTATTGGCGGCCATAGATCGCGAACGCGGGCCGCAAGCCTCATTCCATCCAGGCTCCCGGGCATCTGAATGTCCGTGAACACGACGCGAATGTCGGAACGCGCCTCCAGTATCAGGATCGCATCGTCAGCGTTGACCGCCTCGATCGCGACGAAGCCAGCGTCCTCGACCATTTCCACGGCCAGCATCCGGATGAGGGGCTCGTCTTCGACCACCAGAACAACACTTTTACTCGAACTTACGGCCCGACCCATGAGAGCTCATCCAAATACGACGGCTCTTCGATTTCTCGATCCCATCAATGCCTAGGTTCTATCGAACGGCGTGATCGCCTTACAGTTCCGACAATCCCTTTCAATTCAACGCAAAACAGCGAACCGGACGACTTTCCTCAACGCGGCATCTTGAACGTGAACCGCGTTTCCATGGGCGTCGATGATACCTCCAACACGCCCTCGTGGGCTTTGGCGATCACCGAAGCGATGTAGAGGCCCAATCCCAATCCTTCCGAATTCGAGTCGTTCTGGCCGCCTCGTTGGAAGGGCTGAAACAGCTTCTCGCGTACATCATCGGAAATCTCATTGCCGCTATTTGCGATGTAGATTTCAAGGTCACTGCCGCTCGTTCTGCTGCCAATGCGGACAGGTTCACCGCTGTCGCCATGTGTGACGGCGTTCGCGACGAGATTCGACACCAACTGCCCCATGCGCTGTGGATCACACGCGACGGAAACCTGGGCCTCTTCCTCGATCAGGAGCGAACGATCGGGATGGTTGGAGGCCAGTTCGTCGACCACTTGTCGAACGAGCGCTGCAATGTCGGTTTTGGCGAATTTCAAAGGCACGCCTTCACCGAGGCGACCACGAGAGAAATCCAGGATGTCGTCGACCAGGCGCGCCATTCGATCGACGCTTGCCTGCATGCGATCGAGAACGAGGTCGGTTCGCTCTTCGTCAGGCCTGCGCCTGAGCATGCTGATGCCCGCTTGAACCGATGCCAGCGGATTGCGAATATCGTGCCCTAGAACCGCAATGAACTGTTCTCGCTGCAAACCTGTCTCAGCTTCGGCATTGAGGCTAGCTTCGGTAAGATCCAGCAGCCCCGTCATATTGAGATGAAAACCGATCAGGTCGGCGAACATGCGAAAGAGGTTCGCGATCTCCGGGCGATCGAGGTCGCGCGGCTCGGGATCGATCGCGCACAGAGTGCCCCACATGCTACCGTTCGACAGGATGATCGGATAGGAAGCGTAGCTGCGAAACCCGTACATCTTGGGCGTGTGATGGTCGCAGTATACCGGATCGGCCAGGGTATCGGGAATGACGACGGCCTGCCGAGACTGGCGGATTTCGTTGCAGATCGTGGTGTCGAGTTGCAGGTCCCCGCCAGGAAGAAGGCCAAAATCGATCTCGTCACGGACGGCATATGCCACCCACTCGCTTTCGGTCACCCTGGCGACCGCTGCAAATCCCATTCGGGTGACGGCGCATACCGTCTCGAGAATGGCTGGCACGGCTTCAATTCGCCCAACGATCTCAACGGCTTTTGTGTGGTCAGGCTTCATATCGCCTTGTTAGCGCGGGATGCGGTCGGTTGGAATGGGCGAACCGCGGCGGCTTCTCCCCAACCGCTGGCGCCCGCTACAGGCGCCATCGCAGAACTCATGCGGCAGGTCGGCTTCGCATTTTCGACCCAAGCGCGAGATCACGAACGTGCGACGTCTATTGAGGTGCAAAAAAGAGCACCCCGAGCGGCGGCGATGTCGGCGGGCTCCGACGCCACGCAATGTGCTCGACCCATCACTAACTCGGGCGTGGTCCCGGTGCGCCAGCGGACCAAGATTCCCGTTCCGCAAAGATACGCGCGACCTCGGCCATGTTGTCGCTTCCCCAGTTGCAAAGCGGCGTGAGGGCCTCCGCCAGACTGTGGCCCAGTGGCGTCAACGTGTAGTCCACGCGCGGTGGAACTTCTTGATAGTCGTGGCGCGTGACGATGCCGTCGCTATCCAATTCTTTCAGTTGCTGGATCAGCATCTTGTCGCTCACGCCGCGAACCGCCCGCTTGAGCTCGCCATAGCGGTTCGGCCCCTGGATCAGGAAGTAGATGATCAGCGGCTTCCACTTGCCTGCGATGACGCGAAGCGTGGCGTCCAGGCCGCAGGAGAAACCGGGGTTGCAAGAGGGCGTGCTCGACAAAAATCCTACTTACCAAAAGGTGCATACTTGTCGATAGGTAGGTGCGCCGCCAGCTACGTGCCAGTTCAAATCTCGAAAGGCATGAGCCATGAAAAGACTGGAAGGCAAAACCGCAATCGTCACCGGCGGCGGCACGGGCATCGGCTTCGGAACAGCGAAGCGGTTCATTGACGAGGGCGCGTTCGTTTACATTTTCGGACGTCGGCAAGGTCCGCTGGACGAAGCGCTAGCGGTTCTGGGACCTAACGCCCGCGCCGTGCAGGGATCGGTCACCGAGCAGGCTGACCTCGACCGGTTGTTCGCGACAGTGAAAGCAGAACGCGGCAGCCTCGACATTCTGGTCGCAAACGCCGGGTTCGGCGAACTGGTCCCGCTCGGGCATATTACCCGGGACCAATACGACGCTGCCTTCGACATCAACGTCAAGGGAGTACTATTCACCGTCCAGACTGGCCTCCCGCTCATGGGACCAGGTGGATCGATCATCCTGACCGGCTCGACCACGGGCGTGATGGGAACGCCCGCTTTCAGCGTCTATAGTGCGACCAAAGCGGCCGTGCGCAACTTCGCGCGGAGCTGGGCACAGGATTTGCGCGGCACCGGGATTCGCGTGAACGTACTCTCGCCGGGGCCGACTCTTACCGAACTCGCGGCCGAAGCGGTCGGCCGCGATGCAATGATCGAGATGGGCTCCGGCACCCCAATAGGTCATGTCGGCGACCCATCGGAAATCGGCGCAGTAGCCGCATTTCTCGCATCGCCAGATAGCAGCTTCATGACTGGCAGCGAAGTTTTCGCTGATGGCGGGCTCGCGCAAATATAGGCGCAACTGGAATCTCGGGACTGGCCGGCGTGTGCGCCGACCAGTCCCAGCCGTAGATTTTCAAGCGCAAGGAATGATGAATGGGTGGCGGCTATCGGAGCGAACGAGAGGTTAGATCAATGGCGCTTCTGTCGGCGACATCGGCCTTATCAATGACAAGCCCTAGGTGTTCGCAGCGCCATTCGCCAGAATGTGAGCGCCTGAAACCCAGCTCGCTTCGGCAGACGCCAAGAAAGCCACCACCGCTGCAATTTCGCCGGCCCGCCCGACCCGATCGAAAGGCGACGCACTTTTGAAGAACTCGAAAGCACCTTCGGGTGCGGAATCCATCATGCCTGGGCTTGTCGCACCAGGTATAACGGTGTTCACGGTCACACCCCGCTTGCCAAGCTCGCGTGACCAGCTTTCGGTGAAGCTTTTCACCGCGGCTTTGGTGGCGGAATACACCCCGGCACCCGCCATCGGATATTCTGCAAGCGAGGAGGAGAGGTTGATAATACGACCGCCGTCGCCGAGCCGCGTCGCCGCTTCCGAAGCCACGAACAAGGGACCACACAGGTTCACACCGAGCATCCACTCGAGCTGCCATTCGTCGAGTTCGGCTAACCCGCCACCGCCGCTCACACCAGCTGAATTCACGACGATGTCGAGCCGACTATGCATGTGGTCGATGGCCTCGAACATCTTGATGACGTCGCTACGTATCGAGACGTCGGCCTGTTGGACGGCTGCTGTCCCACCAAAGGCTTCGATCTGTGCAACGGTGTCGAGGGCGCCCGCTTCGCTGCCGCTGTAGTGCACAACGATGCTCGCGCCGCGACGCGCAAGTTCCAGGGCTATCTCCTGGCCGATGCCGCGACCGGCGCCTGTGACCAAAGCCACGCGGCCATCGAGTTGTCCTGAGGGATACGTCATGGTTGTCCAATCACTGTTCGGCTCGCGCTGGCCAAAGCCCCTTTGCGATCAGGCCGGTGAGGACTTTCGCGGTCAGATCTTCACAGCGGACCGAGGCGTGGGTGACGACCTGCGTGGCGTTGCGCATCAGCGAGAGGGAGCGTCGCATCGTTCCATCACCGATTCGTCCGATGCTCACGCGCTCGGCTTCTAGATCGTCCGCCACCACGCCGAGCGGTGCGATCGAATAGCCGTGGCCTCGAGCGATAAGCTCGCCAAGATGGCGCATGGCATCGAGCTCCAGGGCGACGGTCACAGCGCCTCCCAGCCTATCGGCCTCGCGTGCGATCACCTGCCGCAAGCCGTGCTGTGGCCCGGGCAGGATCATGGGCAGGTCGGCCAGCTTCGCTGGCTCGACCGGCAAAGGTTCGGTCAAGGTACCAAATTCGCCCGCCGGCCCGATCAGGAAAAGCTCTTCACTGGCAAGCCGGCGGGCTGAGAGATGACGAACGGGTCCCATATCGTGCAGTATGCCGAGATCGACCTTGCCGAGATCGAGCCAGCCTCGGATCTGTCCAGTAAAGGCCTCGACCAGCCGAAAAGATACCTGGGGCGCATGGGCGAGAAACGCTTCGACCAGGGCAACACCTGCGACCCGGCTGATCGAATAGGGGACCGCGAGGACGACCTCGCCGCTGACGTCGGTCGTCAGGTCACGGACGTCCTCGATCGCCTGTTCGGTCGCGGTCATGATCTGACGCGCGTGTTCCTGGAATACGCGCCCGGCTTCGGTCAGGACGACCCCCTTGGGTGTGCGGCAGAACAGGCTGAAGCCCACCTCGTCCTCCAGCCGCAAAAGCTGCTGGCTGAGCGAGGGCTGGGCTATGCCCAGCGATTCCGCCGCACGGCTGATCGACCGCGTCTCCGCAATCTTCAGAAAACTCCGAAGATGGCGTGTGTCCATGTTACTCGGCTGCCACGCTCAAGTGCGCCGCATGATGCGCCGGGCGCATGTCGACGACCCAGCGCATGGAGCGCCGCATCGGTTCGATGCCGTCATGCGGCGAGCCCGGGGGCATATGATGTGAGTTGGCATAGACAGTCATCGGATCGCCACCTGCGAGCGACACGAGCCTCTGGACGCCCGCCAGTGCAAAGGCGTCGAGCAAACCCGCGCGACGCTCTTCAGGGTAAAGGCCGACCGTTTGCGTCGTATCGTCGCACCATTTGATGACGTCGCTCAAATCATCGACCGGCACAAAATTGACCACCCGATTGTTGAGCTTGTCGAAGAATTCGACCCGATCGTTGAACTTCGAGACGATGAAACCACCCGTCAGCGTATCGCCCTCGACGTGGTAGAAATCATCCTCGAGCGCCACGGCTTCCATCTCGGCTTCGAGCTCGCGATTGCGCGTCAGGAACGGCACCGATAGCAGCGGCGGGATCGTACCATAGGCTGCGACCATCTTGCGGCCGAGTTCGACGACCTGGGCGATGCTGTCGTCATCCGTGCCGCTCTCGACATAGACGATACGGGTGTTGGCGCAGGCCGTCTGGTTGTAGAAACCGGCCAGCGTGGCGAGGCCTATCGCGCATTCGTCTATCGCGGCCTCGCTTGCGAAGGTCTCGCGGCCGACCATCGACATTGAGTATTTCGGGTTGAGCGCCGTCAGGTCGATCCCGGGTGTCAGGAATTTCTGGATATGCTTGACCGAGCTCATGCCGCCCCAGGCGGTAATCTTGTCGATCCGGCTGGTCCGCACGATCTGCGAATCCATGTAATCGTCGCCGCCCTTCCAATAGGCCACGGCAATATGCCTGGTCATCGGATGGTCCGGGGCGAGCCCGATCAGAGTGCGCGCGATGGCATTGGCGGTCAGCGGATCGTTCGACGGTGACTTGATCAGGATGTCGGACTTGGTGAGACCCGCGCGCGCCAGGGTCATGGCCGCGACGACGGGCACGTTGCCGGCGGTGATGTGCAGCTGACGCGTGCCGACCGCGCGGATGCTGACGCTGTCATAGTCGCCGCCGCTCGATACCCAGCCATCGATATAGGCCAGGCCGATGGTCTTCTCGACAAGCTGAGTCATGAGCGTCGGGTCGAACATCCGCGGCAGTGCGTCGTAGACCCCGCGCAGGATCGGCTCGGCGAGCCCGCCGGCCTTGAGCGCAAGGGCAAAGCTCTCCTGCATCAAGGGATTGTCGTCGAGCGACAGACGCTGACCGAGTTCGGCCAGGAGGTCGATGATGTCCTTCATCGGCGTATCGTGCAGGTCGCGCAGTCGCGACGTATCGCCGAGAACCAGATCGTGGACGTGCTTGTGTGGATCGGCCTGGCGGAAGGCGGCGCCGCCGCGGCCCTTGAATTCGACCGCATCTTCGCCGGGCATGATCACCCGACCGCGGGCGATGATCGGGATGTCGAGGATCTGATCCATCACGCTTCTCCCGCCACGAATTCCATGAATTCGTTATAGGCCTGCTGTGATCCGGCGCAGGTTATCTTGTCCTCTCCGCCCTCGTTTTCGCCGAAGCGACGGATGGACTTGGCCACACGCGGCGAATCCCAGCCGCAATCGCATTTGCCGTCGTAATGGACTGTGACCTCGTCGCCCGAGGTGAAACCGCCCCAATAGGACTGCGGGATCAGGTCGACGAGCACCAGGCGGCCCTTTTGCGCACCCTCGCGCGGAAGCGCTTCGCCTTCGGCTCCCATCAGCAGCGGGACCGAATAGGGCGGTAGATGGAAGAAGCCAGCCCGGCACAGGGGCGCGTTGCCGATGCATTCCGAGAAACCGTACTGGTTGCCCATGAAATCGACGCCAAAGAATTGCATGATCTGCTCTTCCCAGTCGTCCGGTGCGTCCTTGTAGCCCTTCATGCCGCCGCCGCCGGAGATGATCGATCCGGGAGCGAACTCGCATTTTACCCCGCGTTCGAGCCCCGCGCGAGCGACGCGGAACATGTCCGCGAAAGTACCGCCGATCTTTACCCGCTGGCCCTTGTATTCCTGGATCAGACTGGCGAACCAGGCATCAAGATCGCTGTCCTTGGCGCGACCCTGGGCGAGCATCTGTTGGCGTTGTTCGAGCAAGGCCGGGTCCAGGCCTAGAGCGGCAACGTCGCCCTTGTCCTCGGCAGCCTGCATCCGACCCGAAAGCGCCATGAGATCGGCCGGGATATGGGTATCATAGAGCGTGTGATAGTGCTCTTCGCCGCCGGCCATCTCGACGTTGAACAGGCTCATCATCTTGAGCATGGTCTGATATCCGCCCCGATAACCGGGGAAGAACGTCGGCAGCTTGGTCGTCCAGGCATCGACGCCGCTGGCGGCGTAGTTGACGTTGAAAAAATGGAACTTCCACGGTCCGAACTCGTCGCGCGATCGCGGCACAAACGAGAGCTTGCCAGTGGTCCCGCTCGAATAGGTCACCAGCATGCCGTAGGCTTCGAGCCGGCCAAGCCATTCCTCGATGGTCCTGAGGCCGGTCAGATCGACCTTCGAAAGGTCGTGCGCGGTCAGCTTGTCGAGCCATCCCGTCAGCTTCGCGAAATCGCGGTTCTCGATGATCTGGATCGGATAGTTCTTGAGGACACGATGATCGAAGCTGACCGGGAGGAGATCCTCGATCTTGTCGATCGTACCGACGCCCTGGCGGTCGGCAAGCTTCTTGAGCGCAGGGATGCGGTCGCGCAGGCGGTGGAACTGGATCTTCGCCGCTTCGAGCTGAAGCTTCTCGCGCTCCTCGCGCGGGATCGCCATCAGCTCTTCCCAGCTGCGGCAGGCCCAGGCGGCAGGGTTGTCCGGCAGAAGCGAAATGCCCATCGCAATATCCTCTCTTATCGTGGTCTTGCGATCCTTACTCCACGCCTCACCGGGGCAGAATGCGGTAATACATGCTCGTAGCGATAGGTAAAACCTATCGCTACGCGGTGACGCCCAACTTGAGCAGTAGATCCGCCACGCGCTCCGGCTCGGTGACCATCATGTCGTGGCCTGTATCGATCTCCCACACGCGATCGGCGTCTAGGCTCCGCGCGAGACTGTCGCCGCTTCGTCGCCGCAGGGTGGAAGGCGCGTTGATGTTGGTGCGCGGCAGCGCTCGGATTGCCGCCGCATTGCCGAGACGCAAGGGTTCGACGAAGCATCGCCAGGGATGCGGCGTCAGCTTGCCTTGCAGCCATGAGACGTCTTCTGGCTCGGTTACCCCGTAGATCGCGAAGGACGGCGCGTCTGGCCAAAGGACCAGCTCGACACCGTCTTCCGATCGCATCTCGTTCGCAGCGAGCTCTCGCAGCGCCGGTGACCAATCGACCAGGGCCTCGCCGTCATTGGGAATGGCGGCATCGAGGTAGACCAATTCCGCGATTCGATCGGACAGCTGATCCGCCACCCCGGTAATCACCATTCCGCCATAGCTGTGACCGACCAAGATGATTTCGGTCAGGTCCTCGAACGCGATCAGGTTCACGACATCGGCGATATGGGTGGACAGTGTCGTCTCGCTCGACAGGAGGTGCCGTCGTTCGCCCAGGCCCGTCAGGGTCGGCGTGTGAACCTCATGGCCGGCCGCCCTTAGAAGCCGCGCGACCTTGACCCAACACCAGCCACCATGCGCGCCGCCATGAACCAAGACAAATCGAGCCACTGATCTCTCCCGCCGAGACGTTAGGCCATCAGCTGCCGAAGCGATACCGCACGCGCACGCCATACATCCTAGGCTCTCCCAGGAATTTCGATACGAAGCCTGAGCTCGACTGCTCGTTGACCTGCGTGAAATAGCGCTCGTTCGTGACGTTGGTCGCGAAGACCGAAACATCGATGGGACTGCCTGCGACACCGTTCCAGTTGAGGTTGAGGTTGAGCAGGTCGGTCGGCGGCAGCAGACCTTGGGTTCCCGAATAGGTCGCGCGCAGGGCAGAGGTGTAGCTGTAGGTCGCGCCGATGGTCAGGCTTCCGAAGCTTTCTGGGAGAGGAAGCGTATACATGCCGGTGACCGAGAGCTTGTGCTTCGGCGCAAAGGTCAGTGGTTGGCCAACGGCATTCGTCGGTATCGGCGTATCGAACAGACTTCCGGGGATCAGGGTTGACGGCAGGGGAACCGGCGCGAACTCAAGAAGCTTGGTATCGAGATAAGCATAGCTGCCGTTGAGGCTCAATCCTGCGAATGGCGTCAGCGTCGCCTCGACCTCGATACCCTGGATGCGGGATTTGCCTGCGTTCACGATGGCCGTGTTGGGAGCGATCAGACCGCGGCTGTTGGTGAAGCCTGTTTGCACCTGCTGATCGCGGAAATCGTTGTAGAAGCCGGCGACGTTGAAGCTGCCCGGCACCGCGCCGCGCCAGCTCGTTTTTGCACCCACCTCGTAGGTATCGACACGTTCGGCGTCGTAGGTGTTGTAGCCCTCGGCCGAGAACGGGTTGGTGCCGCCTTGGCGATAGCCTCGACTGTACTTGGCGTAGAGCAGAACGTCACCAACCGGATGGAAGTCCAGGCCGATAAGCCATGTCGGTGCCTTCGTGCTCTTCTCGAACGCCTCTTCACAGACCCGCGGATCTGTGAAAGCTCGGTTTCTCAGCAAGCTGTTGGTGCACTGGCCCACTGCCACGTTGGGCACCGCGAAGGTGTAGATGGCTTTTTGGTTTGTGCTTCGCATCCGATCCCAGGTGTAACGGATGCCGCCGGTAACCTGCAGCTGCGGGGTGAGCTTGTAGGAAGCCTGCCCGTAAACGCCGATGTTGCGGTAGGCTGTGCGGCCGACCTGATAGCCCAGTGACCCGCCCGTCCCGGGTCGGCCTCGCAGTGCGCCGACGACGTCCGTGCAATCGTAGCTGCCGCCTACACAGGACAGAGTGGAGGGATTGAGGTTGCCCTGCAATCCGAGAGGATCGCTGAGTTCCAGATAGGCACCTGCTTGCCAGATCAGGGCGTCGTCGGCCGAGCGGCCTTGAAACTGGAGCTCCTCGCTAAAGGTCGACTGGTCGCTCGTGTTGAGCCCTGGCACATGCTGAATGTTGACGAACGTGGCGCTGAGTCCGGCGTTGGCTCCGGTCGAAAGGCCATTGAACGTTGCAGGAATCACCCATCTCGTCCCGAAAGCCTCGTTCCGAGTGCGGTTGGTCAACTGCGCATAGCTGGCGATGTTCTTGATCGTAAGCGTGTCGCCGGCCTGCCAGGTTGTGGTGTTGATGACCTGCCATTGCTCCATGAACAGTTTGGCATTGGCTAGGCCGTTATCGACCGAGAAGTAGTCCTGGCCCGATGCCCGCGCGATCTGGTCGCAGGACAGCACGCCGGTAATGTTCTGCGCGCCGCGAACCACCGGGAAGCAAGACGTGAGCTTGGGCAGCGGCCCGTTGGTGTCCGAACGCATGTAGCTGGCGATGAAATAGGTCTCGAGATCGGGCGTCAGGTCCACGCTCAGACTTGCGCGCGCGGCGACGTAGTCGATGTTGTTGAATTCGTCGGGTCCGATGCCCGAGATGTTCCGCAGATAGCCTTCGCGGACCTGCCTATCGACGCCGGCGCGCAGGCGCGCTGTCTCGCCCAGGGGAATGTTGATGACACCCTGCACACGACGCAGGTCGTGGTTGCCAGCCGAGCCCTCGACATAGCCTTCGAGGTTGGCGGTCGGCTTCTGGGGGACGAGCAAAAGGGCGCCGCCGGTAGTGTTGCGGCCGAAGAGGGTTCCCTGCGGGCCCTTGAGCACCTGGACGTTCTGCAGATCGAAGAAGCTGCCTGGACCGGCGCCATCGCCCGTGGTGGTGGCGCCGCCACCCCGCGGCGCGACGACGTCGGCAAAATAAACTGCAACCGAAGCGGTGGTGCGCTGTTCCTGAGTGAATCCGCGGATAGCGAACGACGTGTTCTCGACGCCGTAACGCGAATTGGCCTGGAGCGACGGCGTGTAGATCGCCAGATCGACGCCCGATGTCACATTGCGGTTGGTCAACTGCTGCTGGTTGAACACGGTTATCGAGATCGGCACGTCCTGCAGCCGCTCCTCGACGCGTCGGGCGGTAACGATGATGGCGCCAGCATCCGTCTCACCGGCAGCGCCATCTTGTGCGAGGACGGCTTGGGGCGACATCGCCATAGCGAGCCCGAACGTCGAGCAGCCAAGAGCCAGACGGGTCAGTGTGTGCATCGTGATCCTCCCTCAAGCATCGGGGGAGAGGCATCGCAGATGGTGCGCCTCTCTCTCCCAACCCGGCGCTTCGCGCGCCTTGGTGAGGCAAGGGCTAACGATGGCACGATGGGGGTGTTAGGCCCGATGCTGCTCGCAGCGATAGGTTTTGCCTATGTGGCGGGCTCCTTCTCTGTCCATTCGGGGTACGGCCCCAGCCCGACGATCAGCAGTCCCGAAACGATGCTTGCTGGGATCGCTACGAGCAGCAGGGGCGCGTAGTTCCCGAATGCGTCATGCACGGCAGCCGCGATGGTCGGCCCCAAGCCGCCGCCGACAGCGATGAGGCTCGCCATGACGCCGAAAATCTTGCCGAAGTTGCGCATGCCTCCATAGCGCGTCGTGAGGTAAGCGCAGATCTGCAGACTGGTTCCTGCAGCGTACCCGATGAGGATCATCGCCAGAACCACGGCCGCCGACGTTCCGGTTGGATACAGGATCAGCAGGAAGCCGACCGCTGGCAACGATAGACTGAGGCCGCCGACCCAGCCGCCGTCGATACGATCGAGAAGCCAGCCGGTGACGATCTTCCCCACGATGCCCGCGACCCCGGCAAGGCTAGCGAGATAGGCTGCATTCGCGCGATCGATGCCGTTCTCGACGAGGATCGGGACCTGATGGACCAGGATCGCGATGTTGAGCAGGCACGATATCAGTGTCGCGCCAGCGATGCGGATTAGCGTCGGAGTGCGGAACGCTTCGCCAAAGCCCAATCCCGTGCTGGCAACTTCGCTGGTCGTTCCGGGGCGCTGCAGCCGTCGACGGTCGCGCGCGTCAAAGAAGAACAGGAAGAGCAGTACGAAGGTAAAGCCGCCCCAGCCGATGCCGAGCGTGGCATAGGCCGTCCGCCAGCCGTAGTTGGCAATCAGGAACTGCGCCAAGGGAGGCACCACTACTTGCGCGATAGCCGTGCCTGAGAGCGCGAATGCGAGCGCCAGCCCGCGACTGGTGCTGAACGTGCTCGATACGGCTGCCGACCAGATCGTGGTCTTGAGCAGCATGGCGACGAGCGCATAGGCGAGCCACAATCCAAGCCACTGCGCGATCGAGCCAGACAGGGTCGCAAAGCAGGCGATCGCCGTCGCGGAGAGCACGACGCCAGGCAGAGCCAGCCGTCGGGATCCCCAGCGATCGACCATGGCACCAACAACGGGCGACAGGGGGAGCGACAGCATGGCGGCAATCGTAAGGCCCAGGGAGATCTGACTACGGCTCCACGCGAATTCGGCTTGAAGCGGCTCCATGAACAAGCCCAAGCCATGGCTCATCACCGAGTGAAACGACATCCCCACCGTCGCAGCGAGGACAAGCGTCCAATGGGCGCGCCACTCCTGTCCGGCGGATGGCGCAAAGTGCTCTTGAGCGGTTGCGAACGCGCCCTTGGGCGATTGAACTGCAGCGGCGGAAACCATTCCTCATCCCTCTTTTCCCAGAGGGTAAGACAGGCGAGTGCGAAGTGACGAATTCCAAAGCGCTCTACCCGCGATAGGCTTTACCTCTCGCTACTTGCAAATGTCAGATAAGACGAATGACGAGGTTATGATTGTGAACGTAAGGCGGCTTTTGGCGTGTAGCCTTAGCGATCCGAACGGCAGCAAAGTCGGCGTTTGACGAAATTGCGGTCGTATCAGTCGTGGCGCAGCGCTTCCGCAGCCGTCTCGTCTCCGGCGGCGTCCGCAATTAGGTCCACATCCGCACAGAAATTGACTGCAAATTAGGTGCCATCACAATGGTAGACCGCGATGAGAAAACGGGGGGCAGCGGCGATATATGACACCGAGCTCGATGAAATTTGGCTTCCGGGGGCACCCTCAGCGGTTCGCCATCGTCGCTGCTGTCGGTGTGGAGCTTATGCGATCCATTGCCACTCTTTTCCTCGCCACACTGGTTTTCGGCTGCAACAGGGAGCCGGAACTTCCGCAGATACTCCGTGATAAAGGGGATCAAGCAGGGAAAGTTTGGCTCGTTTGTGGCCCGCCGCATGGGAAAAGTCTTGATAATGCAATACACAACAAGCGCATCGTGGCTCGCCTCAACAGCCAGTTCCCTCCAGGTTCACCAGCATCAAGGCTAGATGCCGAGTTGGCCCGACAAGGATTTGAGCTTCATACGTGCCAAGATGAGCCGACCATACGCAACGCGAAATATAGCTGGAAATCATACGGGGGCGGCCTGAGCCTTATCACTTACAAAGTAAATTCAGAAAATCGAATTGAATGGGTGACGGGGGTGTCGCAAAACACTGTTGAGTAATATTAGTCGCGAAACCATGTAAGTGTTATTGGCCTCTACGGCGGCGACGTAGGGCGCGCCCAGCCAAGGACAACGAGCGGCTGGACCGGCATATGCCAAGGAGGTGAGCGAGTTGCGCCCTGTCGAATGGCTCGAGTTGCGCAAGCGGCTCGGTGGACAGGTGCTCCTCGAGAAGATCTGATTTCTCGGCGCGACTCTGAACCAATGGCGAGTTTCGAGGACCCGCATCCGATCTTCGAACGGCGGCTAAGTCGGCGTTTCCGGCAACGTTCCAACTCGCTAACCGGCACCGCCGGTGGTGCAGACTTTCTGGACACGAGCAGTCTCGTTTTCGAATACAGTTCGGTTGGATTCCGTCGCGAACCTTTCCGCATTCGGCGCTGGCCGATGAGCTGGTCCGCTTTCTGCGAAGTCTAGTTCGCGGATCCGCACGAACCTAACGAACGAATTGTTTCCCACCTGGCAATGGCCGGGGATACCGGGCGCCACCCAAAGCGCAGCCAATCCATTGTTCACCGCGACATATAGTGTTGGCTGCATACCTGCGGCATGAGCTGCCCTGACCTCGGCTTTGCCGTCTCGCCCTGCATACAGGTGATCGGCAAATGTGGCGGTGCCACGCTCGGCCTCAGGGGGTGCCTCTGCCCGTTCTGCTTGGGGGCCACACCCGGTCAGAATCCAACCGGAACAAGCTGCGATGAGACAGGAGTACCGCACAACGTTGATTTTGCACATCGCACGCTCGAACGCCAGCGAGCGCCCACCTGGCGGACTGAATGAATGTCTGCTTCCATGGATCCTTCCGGGGATTCGGAACGTCATCTAAGTGGGCGTTTCCCACATCCAATTTAAGGCTACCCGCCCTTGGCTCGCCTGCCATTAAGCCAAAGTTCAGTAGCGGTTGGACGAACTACGATTGTAGCAATTTGGGGATTTCCGACGATGCTCCGCGCTTCCTTCGCCGTCGCCGCGCTTTTCATGATGACGATGCCCGCGTCAGCAAAGGCTTCGGCACCGGAGAAGGCCGATATCATCATGCGCATCGGCGAAACCTTCGACACTATCATCAACGATCAGCCCATTCGGTTTCATATGGCCCCCGACGCTATTTCCGTGCCCACACTGAATGCCGACGCTGCCAAGCGAGCCGGATTGGAGCCGAGCATGATCGGCTACGTATATGTCATCGGCCCGGAGAAGATTGCGTTCCGAACGGACAACGTTGCCTACGGCACACAAGACGCCTCCTTCCGTCGCCGAACCGCCTTCAGCAATCGGCAGATTGTCGCAGCGGCCGACGGCATTGCCGGCCCCGAGACTTTCTCGTCCGCGCGGACAACCTTCATACTGCGCGATCCGCAGCCGGGTGATCGGGCCATCACCTTCCCGCTCGATAAGGAACTAGGCCGCAGTCAGACTAGCGTGCGATTGGATGTTGGCGGACACCAGATCTACGCGGCCTTCAGCACCGACCGTGTGGAGAGCCTCGTAACCGCCACCGGCGGGCGCTGGATCGCCGATGCCAATGGAGGACGGTTTGCCGGCGAAGCGCGCGCGGCACCGATCCTCTATGGCGTATCGCGACCCGTTCGTTCTCTCGCGATGGCGCGCCCCTTGGTGCTCGGTGAGCTGGAAATCCGCAATCTTGCGGTGCGCGTGTCAGATATGGGCGATGCCCAAGGCATCGCGGAAAGCCGCCTAGAGGACCAGGACGCCGACGAGATCGTGGTGACTGCAGACAGCACACGAAAGGTCCCGAAGCAGCGGCTGTATATCGGCATGGATACGATCGGGCACTGCGCTTCGATCACCTATGATTTTGCGGCGGGCACCGTCACACTGATGTGCCCGGCCCAGTCGCGATCTGTTCCGACAGCGTGAACCGCCTTTCCATCTCGCGGCAGAACCAGCAATGGTGTCAGGTTGCATTATGGCGGTGATCCACCTCAATGGCCGTCATCCGCCGATCTAATCTGAAAGTCCGTTCCCCCGCCAAAAGCTGACACCGGCAAACGCTATTGGAACGGAAAAATACGATCTCTCACCAGCCCCGTATCCGACCAACGCGTCCGTGCGGCGCGGTAGATCATATCTGGAGCTTTCCGGTGTTCTGCCATCCTTTGAGATTGGTATAGACCGATTTCGGTCGTCGCGGAGAATACATGCCAGCAGCCTTCCTGCCCGAAGCGATCGAAACAGCGTCCGTCGAAAATCAAGCCGATGTCATTGAAGTGATCGGCACGCGGGCCGAGAACTCCGAGAAGATCGACAGACGCACCTTCCAGGTCCAGCAAACTCCGCACTCGGCGCAGAAGGACGCGGTGCAACTGCTGCGAGGGCTGCCCGCGATCACCGTCACTCCCGATGACCGTATCCTGCTGCTGGGTGCCGGTAACGCGAATATCTACATCAATGGCCGACCTTACATCGGCGACGCCAAGCAGTATCTGCGTACGCTTCACGGCACCGACATCGACCGGATTGAGGTCCTGACCAACCCTTCCGCGCAGTTCTCGGCGGAAGGAACCGGCGGTGTCATCAACGTCGTTCTGCGCAAGAACGAAACGGCAGGCACCTCGGGCAACGTCAGCCTGCAATCCTCAAGCTACGGACATAGCCTCGTCGACACGACCGTAAACGTCAAACGGGGGAAGTGGGCATACGAGGTCAAGGCGGGCGGCAACGTCGGCACCATGGTACGTTCGCGCTATCAGAAGCTGCGCACCGTCGAAGCCCCAGGCGGCGGCCTTGCAACCGTGAACTCGGAAGATGGTGAGTTCTCGTATGAAGGCGTGGTCGGACGGTTGAGCGGTAAGGTCACCTACGATCTCGATCCTAAGACCACCATCTCGGCCCAGCTGGGAGGCGGAGGAGGTCACGACATCGTGACCAACAAGGGCCAGTTCCTCGGTCTCACCGCCGACTTTCCCTCGTTCTACGAACACCGAATCATGAGCAGCGTCGCCAGCTACCTGATGGGCGATTTCAGCATCCTCCATCGGGGGACTGCCAAGGGTGAGACGCTCAGCGCCTCCGCCCAGTTTTATGCGAACCCCGACGTTCGAGACGTGACGAACGCGCGCTTCAGCGACGGACGACTCTTTCGGACCGACGTTCGCAAGCCTTCGCATTCCGTGGATGCACATATAGACTGGAAACGCCCCACCGCGGCAGGCCAGATCCTGTCGATCGGCAGCACATGGAGGCTCGACGTCACAACGCAGGACTACCTGTTCACGAGCATCGGCGCCGGCCGTACACTCGGACCCGACGTGGCGGACGCGTACGACGGCTCGAGCAGCACGATTGCGGCATACGCGACCTTTCAGCAGCCTCTGGGCGATCTCATTCTGACGCCCGGCCTACGCGTGGAGCACAATGCCCGCCGCATCTCGAGCCCAGGAACCGCGGAAATGGTGATCAGGCGATCGGATCTGTTTCCGACATTCCACGCCAAGCAACGGCTGGGAAGGAAGCTGGATCTGAGCGCCAGTTACAGCAAGAGAATCGAACGAGCTCGCCTTGAGATTCTGCGCCCATATGGTTTGGTCGAGGATGCCGTGACCATCTTCCAAGGCAACCCAAACCTGAAGGACCAGAGCACGCATTCCTACGAAGTGAGCCTGCAGTACCATTCGGGAAAAACCCAGGCCGGAATAATCGCCTATATGCGCAACACCGACGATCTATGGAACAGAACCTACGACGTGAGCCCGGCGGGAACGACCGTCTACAGCTTCGTCAATGCGGGCAGCCGCCGAAATGCCGGCGTGCAATTCGATCTCAGCACCCCGCTCAACCGCCGCCTGAAGGTCAGCGCGAGCCTCAATCTGTTCAATCAACGCAATCAGGTCGATGCTTTCGGGCGTCCCGAGGTTCGAAGCGACTTCCGCTACACGACTAACGGCACGCTCGAATGGACGCTTCCAGAGCGAGGGTCTGTGCCTGGCGACGTGGCGCAGCTTCAGTGGTCGTACAACAGTCGTTCTCGCGACTACCAGCTTACCGACCTGGCCTGGTGGGACGCGAGCCTAGCCTATACCCACAGCTTCAGCCGGACGCTGTCGCTATCGGCGACCTTCCGGTCCCCTCGGCGTACACGCCAGCGCCTGATTGCACCTTTTGCCCAAGAGGCGATTTCTCGACAGCGAACGCCCGAAATCCAGCTCAAGCTACTCAAAACGTTTGGTGGCCGTTGAGCCACCGCGCCGATCGCACTGAGCCGATACACTAGAGATGAGACCTTGAGCTGAACCGTCTCGGTCTTCGCTGAATGAAAGTCCGCTAACGACGAGGACTGAAGAACCGTGCAACTTCGGGAATGTCGGCGAATGACGCCAACTTGCAGTGCAACGGGAAGTGATTGATACCGCTCAGAATGAGCACCGTGCACAAGCTTCGGCGGCCGCCGAGAAACAGGAACCGGTTATCCGGTCAAGCTCCGGGCTTGCCAAGGCTGCAAAGACGTCGACGTCGCTGGCGTTATAACTTCAAATTATTTGCCATCGCCCTTCTTGCACTGTCTGCGGCGATCGGAGGGATCAGCTACATCTCTCTTGGTGCGAAGGGGGAAACAGGACTCGCCTTTACCTGCTCTCAGCCGAGAATACTAGACGGCGATACCTTCGATTGCGGCGACACTCGTGTGCGCCTCGCCGGTATAGATTCACCTGAACTCCCCGGCCACTGTCGTCCCGGCAGAGAGTGCACGCCAGGCGATCCTTACGCCAGCACCGCGAACCTGAGGAAGCTAATCGGATCGTCGACGCTGCAGTGCCAGCAGTCAGATATCGACCATTACGGACGAGCCATCGCTCGATGTGCCGCCGGCGGCTTGGATTTGTCATGCGGGCAGCTTCGTGATGCTCACGCAGTCCGGCGATATGGTTGGATTTGGTGCTGATCGAATTTCTGTCGGATCACACCCTCGTTGCGGGTTTCACGCAATGTTCGGTTTCATCGCGCATAGCGTGGTCCTTGGGCGTCCACTAAGTCGGCGCGAGCCGCCAGGCTGCGCCCCTGACAATCGCGTCATTTAATCTCGCGCAGACTGATTGGATAACCCTTGAGCGGTCCGATTTCGGATTGCGGATCGACGGCCTTCTTTACGAGCATAACCAATGCCCTCAGAGGAACACTCCCCCCGCCATATCCGAACCTCCGAGCCTCCCTCAGGTTGCAGCGCCGTTGCCCCTGAAATAATCCGCATTCGCGCGGAAGCGCTGCGTCACTTGCCAATCTGAGAGGCCCACTGTCATCGTGCGCATCATTGACTTCCCTCTGCACCGGCAACGGAAGGCGGAACTTGTCGTTGTCGGGCGCGCAGACGACAATTTCGCTCAAGTCTTGAGGTCTTTTGCATGACGCGAATGACAACTTCCGATGTGCATTCTCAAGAGCTTGCTGGGCAGTCACCTGCGCTGCAATTGGTTCAGGCCAATTGAAGACCAACGACAAACAGGGCAACAAAGGCAGCAGTCGCATCATCCCGCCCCGCGCTCATCCGAGTCCGCTCAAAAGCCCGGGCGGCAGGCTGAACGGACGACGGCTTTCAGGCGAGCCGAAATGCAACGGAAACGGCGGCAATGTCGGCGTTACCCACCGTTGTGAAATCTTAGACCAAGATCGCCGCCGCACCGCTCCATCACCTTACCTCTTGCACGCGACGATCGCCGCAATCACCGACAGGGTTTCCCGCGCGTCTCGAACCAGCACGGTATCCAGGCCTAGCTCCTTGGCAGGATAGTCGTTGCCGCCGGGGAAAATCGCGTCGCCGACGAACATCATCGCAGCAAGGGGTATGCCGCTCTCGTCCCTCAGACGTTTCAGACCATAGGCTTTGTCCACCCCTTCGCGTGTCACGTCGATCGACGTCGCTCCGCCCATGTTGATGGACAAACCTGGAAGACGACCCCGCAGGTCTGCCTGGATGACCTTGCGCTTTGAGAAATCGGGATCCCAGTTTTCCTTTGCTTCGATTGGCGCCTCCTGTCCGAGGGCGGAAAAGGTGATTTGACTGCCACGATCCTCGATGCGCTGGCCCCAGGTCTGTTCGGGAACAAAACCCGTGGCCTCAAGCGACTGATCGAAAGCCTGCAGTATGCGGGCCTTCTCTTCCTCGTCGAACAGTTCAGCGTAGACCGTCCGCCAGGCACCCTCGCGGTGAACGTACAGCTTTGTTCCGGTGGTGGGCATCAGCCAGAGCCTCGACCGGTCCGCGCGCGCTGGGAGACGCGAGGCGACCTGCTTTTCGAACTGCGGCCAGTCTCCGCCCGAGATGACCGCGACATGAGCCACGTCGAGCAAATCCGACAGGGCTTCACCCATGTCGTCCTGCAAAGGCTGCTTGCTTTCGGCGAGCGTGCCATCGAGATCGAATGCGACAAGGTCCTTCAAAATGCTCTCCAGTTTTCGTGGTGCTTCCGCTGCCATCGAACTTTGACCCGGAGCCAATGTTCCTCCGGCAATGTCCCAGGCATGAGGTTGTCCAGTTAACGACGATGGGCAAAGGGCTGTCGGCAGCTTCAGCGCAGGTGCGCTCGCGGTGGTCGGAAAGGTCGAGCAGTGC
>NZ_JBBHJZ010000010.1:0-71970 GCF_037482895.1 Novosphingobium anseongense
GGAAACCGGACTGTCCGGAGCCCACGACCAGGCCGCCCCGTGCTCGAGCCGGCTAGGTGAGGGCGACTGGCGGCAACGTTTTTGGCCACTCCGCGGGCGATTGTGAGCCTCAAGACACGCCGTTTGTTCACGGGACGCATGGAAGACCCATGCATGAATATGCCGATAATCGGAATGCCTGAGGCCGCTACTCGAAACGGTTCATCTTCGGCCAGCAGGTCTCCAGTTTGGCCAGCGCCGCATCGATCCACGATCCGACGTGCCCGCTTCCACTGGTAATGATATCGACCTTGTCGCCATCAATCTGAAGCTCGACGGTCAGTCTGTACGTCGTCCCGTCGCCAACAATGATAGTGTCTGTTTTCGGGGAGAGCGCCGGAAGGTGAAGGCTTCGAATGCCCTCCGCGACGGATGAGATGGCGGGGCACCTGGTGCTGTTGCTGATTTTATCTCCTCGCTTGGCCCAGTAGACGATCGTTCCATCCGGATTGACGATTAACGTCCCAATTGCGCCAGTCGCGGGAGGGCCGCGCCGCGCGACAGAACGTGAAAATTCAGCCCATGGATTGGACGTGCCGGCTTCATCGCCTGACGGTACTCCGGCCGACGCAATCGATGCGGAAAGCAAAATCACGGAGATCATTGTTGAGACATATCATCTGGAGACTTCCTCTTCGTGAACAGCGAGAGATGCGACGGTCACTGTAATGAGCGCCAACGACTCGTCTGCACCTGTGTCACTCAGCGCCAACATTTTAGACATTCAGCGCTCCAAAGCGGCTCCCTGAAACCTGCCGATCATTCATATTACCGGTGCGGTGGTGGGAGCGACTTGCTTTGGGACAAACCCGTCGTTCGCGAGCACGATCTCGAAAGTCAGCTAAAGAGAAAATCGGACGATCACGAGAGGTCCGCTTCGGCGCCAATACAAGCAAGCGCAGCAAGCAGGATGGCTGACCAACCACGACACCGGCAGCCTGCCAAGGCGTTGCCGTCACCCGTCGATCTTTCTAAGTTCTTGCGACGAGTGCTGCGGCGACTCTGCTCACCGGCCGTCATAGTTTTTCACATGACTGCCGGGCATTCCGGGAACGAGAGAACATGAGCCAATCGACGATGTACGATCCCAAATTCGACGCCGGCTTGTGGCTCTCCTCGGTGGTCGACAATTCCGGCGATGCCATCCTCAGCAAGACCCTCGACGGCATTATCACCAGCTGGAATGCCGGAGCGGAGAGACTGTTCGGTTTCACCGCGAACGAGGCGATCGGCCAACCCATCACGCTGATCATCCCCGAAGACCGGCTCCATGAGGAAGCGGACATCATCAGCAAGCTGCGGGCCGGCGAACGCATCGACCGGTTCGAGACGGTGCGCCGCCGCAGTGATGGCGCGTCCGTGCATATCGAAGTCACCATCTCGCCGGTGCGCAACGCCGCGGGCGCGATCATCGGGCGTCAAAGATCGCGCGCGATATCGGCGAGCGTCTGTGTCATGCCGAGGACCAGCGGCTGCTGGTCCGCGAGATGCATCACCGCATCAAGAACCTGCTGTCTATCGTGCAGGGCCTCGTCAGCGTCGGCCGGCGACGGGCCGAAGACGTCGATGACTTCGCCGACGACCTGAGCAGCCGGATTACGGCGCTCGGCGCCGCACAGCAACTCGTCCTTGGGCTTCCGGGCGAAGAGCAGCCCGGTGCGGCGCTGAGCGAGGTCATCGGTGCGGTACTGGAGCCCTATCGCGACGACGGTCAGGTCACCGTCGCGCAGTGCGACGCACCTGTGGGCGCGCGTGCTTCGACCTCACTCGCGCTGCTACTGCACGAACTCGCCACCAACGCCGTGAAATATGGTGCTCTCTCCAATCCCGACGGTCGGCTCGTGGTCGACATCTCTACAATGGAAGCGAACGTCACCATCGCGTGGCGCGAACGCGGTGGAAGCGAAGACAATGGCGATCGGGGGTTCGGGACAGAGCTGATGCGCGCGGCGCTGCATGGGCTCGGTGGTACGATCGAACAGGCGTGGCAGGACGGCGAACGGGTCGTGACGATCTGCCTCGCGCGCGACCAGCTCACCAACTGACCACCGCAGTCAGTCGAGCCCGAGCTTCGCCTTGAGCGCGTCGATGCGCTTTGATGCCTCGGCCTTGCTGAGATCGGCAGGCGGCGGCGCTTCGCCCGCCTCCTCGCACAGCGTCGTCAGATAGGAGCCCTGCGCCCCGGTCATCGGATCATCGCCGGACACCCAGTCTTCGGGATTCTTTTCGGTGTTCGAGCCGGGATGCTCGTCGAGCTTGGGATTGTGCAGCTGTTTGGTCATGGCGATCTCATGTTCCTATATTGTTCCTCTTCAGAACGGAGACATGAACCGTCGGTTCCCGTACCGGCATCCGCGACGAAGCGAGGAAGCAAATTTGCGGGTTGGTCGTTCTCGCAGAATGCGGGGGCGAGTGTTCAGGAGACCAGCGATGCCGCAGGGCGACAAGTCGAGCTACACGGACAAGCAGAAGCGCAAGGCCGAGCATATCGAGGAAGGCTATGAGGACCGCGGTGTCGGCAAGAAGGAAGCCGAACGCCGTGCGTGGGCGACGGTGAACAAGGAATCCGGTGGCGGCAACAAATCCGGATCGGGCCGCGGCAAGCCCGAGAACCACAGCGCGTCGCGCAAGGGTGGTGGCAAGATCGGTTCGTCCCAGAGCCACGAGAAAAGGTCGGCCGCCGCAAAGAAAGGCTGGGAAACCCGCCGCAGGCAAGCGCGCGGCTAGACCTTCGCGATCGCCCTAGTCGTCAGCCTTCAGGCCGGCATACCAGTCGGCATAGGGACCGGTGCGCGCCATGTGGCGGTTGAGATCTGGCGCACCGTCGCTCCACCAGACCGGACCACGCTCGCCCAAGGCGCGTTTCGCCACGTCGACATCGGCGTGGGCTGCATCCTCGGTCGCCATGTCGCCGGCCCTTCTGGCCTGCGCGACCGCGCGCCGGGCCGCCATCAGTTGCCGGACCAGCCGCTCGCGCTTGTCCGGTTCGAGCGTGGGATTAGACATGCGCCAAAGCCGACCGCGCACGACGAAATATCGTCCATCAGGCGTGACGGGATGGTGTCCGGCCTTGGCCGGCGATGATCGTTCGTTCGCGATGCTAACTTCCACCAATGCTCTCGCGAAACCCTCTCCGCATCGACGGCGTTCCTCAACCGGACAGGAGTGACGGTGATGACCGCGAAGACTTTCAAACCCAATCTGAGGATGGCGTCAGCGGCCCGGCGCGGCCTGCGCCTGCGCGAGAAGTTCAACCGGGGCGGCACGCAGGTCGGTGTCGATCGCGCGCACCAACTCGCCGAGCAGCGGGACCTGAGCGAAGCGGATGTGAAGTCGATGCACAGCTTCTTCGCGCGCCATGCGGTCGACAAGGACACGAAAACGCACAAGTGGAACTCCGACGGTGATCCGTCCGCCGGCTTCATCGCCTGGCTGCTGTGGGGCGGCGATGCCGGCAAGCGCTGGGCGGACGCCAAGGCCCGCAGTCTCGAAACGTCCAGCCGATAATCGCAGGAGAGATGGCATGAAGCTTTATTATTCACCGGGCGCGTGCAGCCTCGCCGACCATATCGCGCTCATCGAGAGCGGCCTGGCGTTCGAGACAGAGCAGGTCGATCTGAAGTCCAAGACCACGGCAAGCAGCAAGGACTATACGACCATCAATCCCAAGGGCTATGTACCCGCGCTCGCGCTCGATGACAGCGGCGTTCTCACCGAGAATATCGCGATCCTGAGCTATATCGCCGACAAGGCGGGCAAGCTGATGCCGATAGGCGACCTTGGCCGCTTTCGCACCCTCGAAGCGCTCGCCTATATCTCGACCGAGCTACACAAGGGTTTCAAGCCGTTCTTCATGCCCGGCAGCAGCGAAGAAGAAAAGTCCGCCGCGAAAGAGACGCTGACCAAGCGCTTGTCCCTGTTCGAACAGGCCTTGGCATCGCAGCAGTTCGTGCTAGGCGATGGCTTCACGGTCGCCGACTGCTACCTGTTCGTGATGCTGTTCTGGGCCAAGACAAAGGTCGGGCTGGATATCGCTCCAAGCCTGTCAGCCTATTATGACCGACTGGTAGCGCGTGACAGCGTGGCCAAGGCCCTCGCTGACGAAGGCCTTGGTTGAAGCGTCTTATTCAGCCGTTAACGATCGTCCCGCCATTGGGATGCAGCACTTGCCCCGACATATAGATTGAGTCCTGGCAGGCGAGGAACAGGAAGGCGGGCGCGACCTCATTGGGCTGGCCCGGCCGTCCCATCGGGGTCTGCTCGCCGAATGTCTCCAGCTTCTCCGGGCTGGCCCCGCCACAGGGATTGAGCGGGGTCCAGATCGGCCCAGGCGCGACGGCATTCACGCGGATGCCATGCTCTATCAGGTTTTCGCTGAGTGAGCGCGTGAACGCGGTGATCGCGCCTTTGGTCGAGCTGTAATCAAGCAGTTCCTTCGATCCCTGGTACATGGTGACCGAGGTGCAGTTGACGATCGCCGCGCCGGATTTGAGGTGCGGCCGCGCCGCCTGCACGAGGAAGAACATCCCGAAGATGTTGGTTTGGAAGGTGCGGCGAAGCTGCTCCTCGGTGATGTCGGTGATGTCCTTGTCGGGATGCTGTTCGCCGGCATTGTTGACGACGATGTCGATCTTCCCGAACGCCTCGACCGTCCGGGCCACGATCTCGTCGGCGAAGTCGCGCTCGCCGATGTCGCCGCGGATCGTGATCGCCTTGCGACCTTCCGCCTCGACGATCCGCTTGGTTTCCGCAGCATCGTCATCCTCCAGCAGATATACGATCGCGATGTCGGCGCCCTCGCGCGCGTAGAGCGCCGCGACTGCGCGGCCGATGCCGCTGTCCGCGCCCGTGATGATCGCGACCTTGCCCGCGAGACGATCGGAACCCTTGTACCGCGGCTGCCACTCCGGCTTGGGTTCAAGCTTGCTCTCGTGGCCGGGCAGCTTGTCTTCGTGGATCATTTCGGTGGTCTCGGTCATCGCGCTGTCTCCTTTGCCATGAAGAACCCTTTCCCGGCCGAAGAGTTCTCATGGAGCACAGACGGCTGATCGCACCTCCAGCGGCGCCCGACACGCGAAGGAGAGATGCGATGCCCCTCAAAGCCCTTGCCATCAACTGCACCCTCAAGGCCGATGCGAGCGAGGAGAGTTCGACCGACGCCATGATCGCGGTGCTCGAGAAGGCATTCGCCAAGCATGATGTGACGATCAGCGAGACAGTGCGGGTCGCCGCGCTCGACATAAAGCCGGGCGTCACCTCCGACGAAGGCGATGGCGACGAATGGCCCGGCTTGCGGACCAAGATCCTCGCGCACGACATCCTGATCTTCGGCGGCCCGATCTGGATGGGCCAGATCGGTAGCGTCGCCAAACGCGTGCTCGAACGCATGGATGCCTTTCTCAGCGAGACCGACAATGCCGGCCGGATGCCGAGCTATGGCAAGGTCGCGGTCGCTGCGATCGTCGGCAACGAGGATGGCGCGCATTTCTCCTCCGCCCAGCTTTTCCAGTCGCTGAACGATGTCGGCTGGACCATTCCAGCGGTTGCCGCCTGCTATTGGGTCGGCGAGGCGATGGGCTCGGTCGACTTCAAGGATATGAAGGCAACGCCCGACAAGGTTACCGAGACCGCGAAGATGGTCGCCGGCAATGCCGCGCACTTGGCTGGATTGCTTAAGGCGAACCCATATCCATGAGCGCGTTCCAAGCCGGTTTTGGCGCAAGCTGCCATTCCCGGCGCTTCGTCAGAACGGCGTAAGATGGTCGGGACCAGCCGCTTTCGTGACATGGCTGTCGTTCCACGGCTTAAAATGACTTTCTGAAACCTGCCCTTCGTTCATCGGACCATTGAGAGTGTGTGGACGGCCGGAAGTGGGAAGATGCAGCCTGCAATCAGTGGTATGGCGGCCTAGCGGCTGGCGGGATGGCCGATGCGATCCAACATTCGAATGCAAAGGAGATCCCCATGGCAGACTATCGCAAGACATCCGATGCCATCGCCGCGCTATCGCCCGAGCAGTATCACATCACCCAGGAAAGCGGCACCGAGCGGCCGGGGACCGGGCAATACCTGTATAACAAGGAGCCGGGCATTTACGTCGACATCGTCTCTGGCGAGCCGCTGTTCGCCTCGTCCGACAAGTACGAATCCGGCTGCGGCTGGCCGAGCTTCACCAAACCCATCGAGCCGGCCAACGTGGCCGAGCTGCGCGACGCGTCGCTCGGCATGGTTCGCACCGAAGTGCGCTCGGCGCACGGCGACAGCCATCTCGGCCATGTCTTCGACGACGGTCCGCGCGATCGCGGCGGGTTGCGCTATTGCATCAACTCGGCGTCGCTGCGCTTTGTCCACCGCGACGACATGGAAGCCCAGGGCTACGGCGCCTACCTGCCGCAGGTCGAGGAGGTCGGCTGACCCGAGGCGCGCTTGCGCACGCGGCCGTTGAATTCGCGCTTGCCGAGCGGAACGCCCTTCATGCGCAGGATGTCGTAGGCGGTCGTCGCGTGGAAATAGAAATTCGGTTGCGAGAACGAGAGCAGGAAGTCCTCGGCTGCGAAGTCCATCGTGTGCTCGCCGAAGGCGAAGCGCATGTCGCAGCCGATGAAACCTTCGACCTCGTCCGGCTCGATCGCTTCCAGCTTGGCGATGGTTTCGGCGATCCGCTCGCGCAAGCCCTCGAAACTGGCCGGCGGCGTGAACATGTCGGGCGCGAACACGCCCTGGCGCACGCCTTCGATCGCGCCGATCGAATGGCGTGCAGTCGATCTCACTTGATAGGCGAAAGGCAGCATGTCGTCGGCGAGCCTTGCCTGGATCAGGTCTTCGGGCGCCAGTCCGGCATCGGCGCAGAAACTTTCGGCCTTCCCGATCAGCCGCGACACGGATCCCAGGATTTGCAGGTAGGACGGGATGATCGCGGCGTAGAGCGTGAAGGCCATTTCCTTACCCTGGTCAGCCCTTCCAGCGCGCTGGAAACAGGCGGCGCAGCGCTTCGACCTTCGGCCGATCGTTGACGACGATATAGGGGTAAGCGGGATTGCGAGCCATGAAATCCTGGTGGTGCTCTTCGGCCGGATAGAACGCCTTGCCCGTCTCGATCCGCGTCGCGATCGGCCGGGCGAAGGTGCGCGCGGCGGTCAGCTGAGCAATATAGGCCTGCGCGACCCGTTGCTGGCCGGTCGAAGTCGGGAACAGCGCGGTACGATACTGCGTGCCGGTGTTCGGCCCCTGCCGGTTGACTTGCGTCGGGTCGGCCACGACCGAGAAGTAGATCCGCAATAGATCGGCATAGTTGACCTGCGCGGGATCAAACACGATCCGCACCGATTCCGCATGGCCCGTGGTTCCGCCGGACACGATCTCGTAATTCGCCGTGGAAGCCGCGCCGCCGGCATAGCCTGAGGTCGCGCTGATCACGCCCTTTACGTGGCTGAAAACGCCCTCGACGCCCCAGAAGCATCCACCGGCGAAAACCGCCGTCTCGCGGTGACCGACTACCGGCTCGGTAACGGCGGCGGCCGGCGTGAGCACCGCGCGCTCGGCCGCGCTGCCGGGGGCCGTCCCGTAAACCAGCGCGGCTCCGACGAGGAGGACGGCGGCGATCGGTGCGATACGGTTCATGGGCAGATTCCTTGAAAAGCTGTTGCTCGAAATACGTTCGAACGGCGGCACCGGTTACAGCGCCCGCCGCAAAAACGCCGGTGCTCCGGTATGTGTGAGGATGGCGCCGGACCGCGGATCCGCACGGTCCGGCGCCAAGCTGGATTTACATCTTGGGCATGAGCACGCCGTCCACGACGTGAACGACGCCGTTGGACTGCATCACGTCGGCCTGGCTGACCATCGCCATGCTGCCGCCCATGCCGGCGATCTTCACGTTGCTGCCGTCCATCGTCAGCGTAAGAGGCTCGCCTTCGACCGTGGACAGCATCGCCTTGCCGCCGCCGGCCTTGATCTTGGCCATCAGGTCGGCCGCGGTCATCTTGCCGGATACGACGTGATAGGTGAGGACCTTCTTCAGGCTGTCTTTCATGCCGGGCTTCATCAGCCCGTCGAGCGCGGCCTGGTCGACCTTGCCGAAAGCCTCGTTGGTCGGCGCGAAAACCGTGAACGGGCCGGGACCGGACAGGGTGTCGACCAGGCCGGCCTGCTTCAGGGCGCTCACCAGCGTCGTGAGGTTCGGCGCGGCCGAGGCGTTGGCGGCGATCGGCTTGTTCGGGAACATCTCGGCGCCGCCGACCATCGGATGGGCCATCGATGCCTCGGCCATCGGCTCAGCGGCGGCGTCCTCGGGCGCCATGGTATCGCGCGCGGTCGGCTCGGTAGTCGAACCGCAGCCGGTGAGGGCGAGGACGGCCGCTCCGGCCAGGAGCAAGTTCATGGTGCGCATATCGGTCATCCTTTTATGTTCTTCATTCACTGGCGGGTGAAGTCGTGTGGGAGCGCCCCGGTTTGACAGCTTCGATGAGCCGGCCGGGTCGTCCGCGGGAAGCTACGAAGGCACCCGGCGAAAAGCTTCAAACCGCCTGCGATTCTTTCCGACGCTTCGCGGCGACGCCGCCACAGATTGTTCTTCGCATCGTCGAAATCCGATTGTGTGGGCCGGGACAGGCCCTATTCGTGCGGCATGGGGAGATCGGAAGACAATCTGTCGGGCGGGTCGGGCGATGCCGCGCGCGTCCGCCTGACGGAAGCGCTCGTCGGGACCGGGGAAGAGGACCGTTCGGCCTTCCAGCGCGTCTATGCGCTGACCTCGGCGAAGCTTTTTGGTATCTGCTTTCGTATCTGCGGAGATCGCCAAGCCGCGGAGGATGTGTTGCATGAAGTCTATCTGACGATCTGGAAGCGCGCAGGCAGCTTCCAGCCCGGCCGGGCCAGCCCTATCACCTGGCTCGCGACGGTCGCGCGCAACCGGGCGATCGACTGGCGCCGTGCAAACCCCGCGCGCCGGACCGGTCCGTTCGAGTGGGCCGATGATATTGCCGATGGCGGCATCGCGGCCGACGACGCGATCATCGCCGGCGAAAGCGATCGGCGTCTGCACCTCTGCCTCGACTCGCTCGACGCCAACCAGCGGAGCGCCATCCGCGCGGCATTCTTCGACGGGCTGACCTATGCCGAACTGGCCCAGCGCAAGGAGGTGCCGCTCGGCACGATGAAGAGCTGGGTGCGGCGAGGGCTTGCCCGGCTCAAGGACTGCCTCGACGATGACTGACGCCGAAGAAGATATCACCGCCGCCGAATTGGCGCTGGGTGTCCTCGACGGCGAGGAACGCGCGGCCGCCATGCGCCGTGTGCTGGCCGAACCCGGCTTCGCGCGCGAGGTCGAGCGCTGGCGCGAGCATTTCGGCGGGCTGTTCGCGCAGTGGCCCGAGGAGGAGCCGCCCGCCCATCTCGGCGGACGAGTCCAGGCATCTGTATCACCCGCCGGCGCCCCACGCCGCTTCTGGCCGGCGCTCGCTATGGCGGCGAGCGCGATCGCGGCCGTCCTCGCCGGCATTATCGTCTTCCGGCCGGCGCAGGTCGCACCACCGGTTATCCCAATGCAGAGCGCCGCGCCGACATTGGTCGCGAGCCTTGCTCCCGCCAAACCGGGAACCACGCCCGTCCCCGCTTTTTACGATTCCGGGCGGCACGAGATATACGTGGCTGCGGCCGCGCTCGTACCTTCGGGGCGGAGCGCCGAGCTCTGGCTGATCCCGGCCGACGGCGTCCCGCGTTCGCTCGGCGTGCTGGCCGGCGGAACCCGAACCTCGGTGAAGCTGAGCTCCGAACAGCGCGCGCTCGTTGACGCGAACGCGGTGCTGGCCGTCACCGACGAGCCTTTGGGCGGATCGCCCAGCGGCAAGCCGACCGGCCCCGTCGTCGCCAGCGGAAGTTTAATTCCGGTCTGACGCATCCGCGCCGAAGGGAACTCCGTATCTCTCCGCGGGTGGAAACTCAGGAGAATACGATGCCTTCGATCCGCAAGACAATTTTCGCGCTCGCCGCGGCCTCCATGGCCGTCGCTGGCACCGCCGCGATCGCCAAGAATCCCATGGTCGGCGGGGCCGCGATGTACCCGACCAAGACCATCGTCGAGAACGCTGTGAACTCGCGCGACCACACCACGCTCGTTGCCGCGGTCAAGGCGGCCGGTCTGGTCGACACCCTGTCGGGCACCGGGCCTTTCACCGTCTTCGCGCCGACCAACATGGCCTTTGGCAAGCTGCCCGCCGGCACGGTGGACACGCTGGTCAAGCCCGAGAACAAGGCGATGCTCACCTCGATCCTGACCTACCACGTGGTCCCGGGCAGCATCACCGCGCAGGATATCGCCTCCAACGCCAAGGCCCACGGCGGCACCGCGACCTACACCACGGTCCAGGGCGGCACGCTGACTTTCAGCAAGTCGGGCATGGGCTGGATGGTGATGGACGCCAAGGGCGGCCACGCGATGATCACCACGGCCAACGTCATGCAGTCCAACGGCGTGATCCACGTGATCGACACCGTCCTGATGCCGTAACCGAAACCTCCCAGGACCGCGAAAACACGATACCCATAGATCCGCGGTCCTCACTGGTCCCCTTCCCGACAAGGAAGGGGACCTTTTGTCGGGTTGGATTCAGCTGAGGGGCACTCCCGGCCAAGGCTCCCACCCATCACTCGCCGCATCGCCACGGCAAGCAGGTTGCCCCCGGCATGCAAAATAGGAGGACTTGCAGATGAAACTCACACTAATTCCCGCCGCTATCGCGACAACCGTCGTGTTTGTCGCCGGCCCGGCGCTGGCACAGGACGCGGCGCAGGACACTGCGATGCATTTCGACGGACTCTATGTCTCGGGCATCGTCGGCGCCACAGCTCAGAACAATGATGGCGGCGAAGGCGTGGTGTTCGATAACGGCCGGAACGGCAGCTTTGGCGACGTCGTGCGCACCGCCGCCGGCGCCGATGCCTTCAGTCCCGGCTTCTGCAATGGGGTTGCGCTCGGCAACAACCCCGGCGCGGGCTGCCGCAAGGACCGGAACAACATCGAGTACGGCGGCCGCATCGGCTACGACATGCGCATGGGCGAAAACTTCGTCGTGGGCGGCCTGTTCGAAGTGAGCCGCAACAAATCGCGCGACGGCGTCTCGGCGTTCAGCACGACGCCGGCGAGCTATTCGTTCGACCGGCAGCTCGACAACGCGCTCTCGCTGCGCGCCCGCGCTGGTTACACGCCGGGCGGCGGGATCCTGTTCTACGCCACGGGCGGCGCGAGCTATGCGAAGATCGACCACGATTTCGCCACGACCAACACCGCCAACAGCTTCACCGAAGTGCGCGACGAGAAGCGCGTCTGGGGCTGGCAGGCCGGAGGCGGCGGTGAGGTCATGCTCACCGACAACATCAGCCTCGGCCTCGAGTATCTCTACAACCGCTATCGCGACAACAAATATGCCGTCGCCGTCGGCCAGGGAACTGCACCTGCCACCAATCCCTTCGTGCTGGCGGGCGGCGTGAACATGCGCCCGTCCGACACGCGCTACGATTTCCATTCCTTGCGGGCGACCGTCAGCTTCCAGTTTTGAGAGGCGCCGACGTAGCGAACGATATTTGCGGGCGGTTCTCATGGAGGGCCGTCCGTTTTCGCCAACTTAGCGGCCATTCGACTGGCACTTCCACTTCACCAAAAGCTGCGGTTCATTCATCTGCGAGCGTGAGATAGGCTGCGGCCTGAAATGCCCGGTGTATCGGCGGGCCGCTCGGATCCTCGAACGCGCGCTGCGTCAGCAGAATTGCGGTCAGGTCCGCGGCCGGATCGCTGAACCAGGACGTGCCCAGTCCGCCCGACCAGCCGATCGCGCCGGCCCTGGGGCTCTCGGCTCCCGCATCTTTTACGACCGAAAGGCCGTAACCCCAGCCATGCCCTTCGCCGAGGATCATCGCCCCGCCCTTGCGTTGGGCAGCGGTGAGATGGTCGGTCATCATCGCCGCCACCGAGGCTTCGGACAGGATCGTCCTGCCGTCGTGCTTGCCCCCCGACAGCATCATCCGCGCGAAGACGAGAAAGTCGTCGACCGTCGAGACCAGCCCCGCGTCGCCGGCTTCGAAGGCCGGCGGACGCCCCCAGTCGCTTGCGGCCGGATCGTCGTAGCAGATGAGGTCCGCGGCCGGGCCGCTGTAGGCCGGCACGAGGCGGCCCTGCCTGGCGGGAGGAGTCCAGAAGCCGGTATCAGCCATGCCGAGCGGTGCGAATATCCGCTCGTCCATGAAGCGCGACAGCGGCATGCCGGCGACACGCGCGACGAGCACGCCCTGCACGTTCGCCCCCGCGGTGTAGAGCCATTGCTCGCCCGGCTGCGCCATCAGCGGCAGGCTGCCGAGCCCCCGCATCCAGGCGCCGTTATCCAGCGGGGATGCCGGATCGGGCGGACCGAAGCCCATCAGGCCCAGCCGCTCGATCTCGCGCTGGATCGGATAGGTTCCCGGCGGGGCCATGACGAGGCCAAGGCCCAGCCGGAAGCTCAGGACGTCCTCGACCGTGATCGGCCGAGCGGCCGGCACGGTATCGTCGAGCTGGGCATCGAGGCTCCGGAGCACGCGCCGGTCGGCGAGTTCGGGCAGCCAGCGCTCGACCGGATCGCTCAACGCTATCAGACCACCGTCGATCAGCATCATCACCGCAGCGGCCGTGACGGGCTTGGTCATCGAGGCGATGCGGAAAATGGCGTCGCGCGTCATCGGTTCACCGCCGCCGATCGCCGTGGTCCCGACCGCCATGACATGCGTTTCGCCGCGGCGATGCACCAGGCCTACCGCGCCGGGCGCCGCATCGCTGGCGACATGGCGCGCGATCGTGTCGTGCAGCGCAGCGAGGCCGCCGGCACTGAAAGCTTGTCCGCTCATCGGTCTTCTTTCCTATTCGAGCGCCGGGCCGCAAAGTATCTGCATCGTGTGCGCCGCGATGGCCGCCCGGCTCAGCGGAGCGTTCTGTCCACCTACGCTCAATGCGAGGGCGGGGATCGCCAGCAGGCTGGCCGCCGCCGGCACGATCCAACGCGCCGCACCCAGCCGCCGCCACGATCCCGCTATGCCGGCCGCGATCATGGCCAGCAGGCCGCAGCACAGCATCAGCCGGCTCCCGCGGCGGCGATTTCGCGGGTACGGCCGTCGTCGGGATAGTTATCGTGCCGTTTCACCCAGTCGCTGAGATTGCCGCCGGCGCCTTCGTCGCGTCCCTTCGGCACCATGTCGATCCAGCCATAGGCCGGCAGCGTCGTCTCGTTGCCGCGGGCGTAGCTAGAGTAGGTGTGATAGATCGCGCCGTCCTCGCCCAGCGCGAAGACGCTGGCGCCGGGCAGTTCGTCGATCTCGGGATCGGGCTGATCCGCGAAATTGTAGAAGATGCCGTTCCGCCGCTGCTCCTCGGTGAAGGAGACGTGGAAATCGAAATTGAAGTCGCTCGCCGCCGAAGATACCCAGCGGAAACTCCAGCCCATCCGCTTGCGGTAGGCTTCCAGCTTCGTGATCGGCGCGCGCGACACGGCGACCCAGCTGACGTCCTTGTGCTCGAAGTGCTGGCGGGCGCCGTCGACCTGGTCGGACAGGAACGAGCAGCCCGTGCAGCCTTCCTGCCATTCGGACGCGAACATGAAATGATAGACGATGAGCTGGCTGCGGCCGTCGAACAGCTCGGCAAGCGTGACGGGGCCGTCGGCGCCCTCGAACACATAGTCCTTGTCGAGCCGGACCCAGGGCAGGGCCCGGCGTTTGGCGGAAATCCGGTCGCGCTCATGCGTCCAGGCCTTTTCCTCCGCGAGCAGCGCGCGCGATGCCTCGAGCCATTCGGCCCGCGATACGATCTCATGCTTCATCGTCGGTCTCCTCACTTGCGAAATGGCGCACCAGCTTGCCGAGCGCGCCGGTCCAGCCCTCCTCGTGGCTGGCGCGCGATGCTTCGTTTGCGAGCATGGCGTGGGTGAAGGTCAGCTCGGTGCCGGTCTCGATGGGCTTGAGGTCGATCTCGACGCGCGAGACGGCGCCGTTCTCCTCGGGCTCGCCGCCCGTGGTCCAGCACCAGCTCATCACCAGCCGCCGGGGCTCATCGACCTCGAGATATTCGCCTTCGCTCTGATGCTCGCTGCCGTCGAGCATGCGGAACCGCACCTTGAAGCGGCCGCCGACGCGCACGTCGGTCTCGGCGAGCAGTACCGGTCCAGCGTCCGGGCCCCACCAGCAAGCGATCCCGTCCGGCTCGGTGAGGGCCGCGAACACGATCGACGGACGCGCTGCGATCCGGCGCACCAGGGTAAGGCTCGTCATTCATCCTTCTCCTTTGCTTCGGCTCCGCCAGTTTCGATCGCGCGTGCCTTCGCCTCCTGAGCCTCGGCAAAGGCGGCGAGCCTGTCGAGGCTGGCCGACCAGAAGCGTTCGTAACGGCTGAGCCAGCGCATCGCTTCCTCCATCGGTTCGGGTGCGAGCCGGATCGAGACGGTGCGGCCCTCCTTGGACCGCGTGATCAGGCCTGCATCGCCGAGCACGTCGAGATGCTTCATCACCGCGGGCATCTTGATCGCGAAGGGCCGCGCCAGTTCGGTGATCGAGAGCGCGTCCTCTTGTTCCAGCCGCGCCAGGATCGCCCGGCGGGTAGGATCGACGAGTGCCGCGAATGTACGGTCGAGACTTGATTCCGGTAACTTCACCATATAGTGAAGTATTGAGAATCGCGGAGCCGCTGTCAAGGGCCGACCTTCAGGCGGCCAGCGGCCGAGCAGCGGAAGGAGAACGGACATGCTGCGCAAGGTTGCCTTCACGATGTACCCGGTCACCGACATGGCGGCGGCGCGCGCCTTCTACGAAGGTCCGCTCGGCCTCCTGACCGCAAGCTCGCCCACTACGCCGTGGGTCGAGTATGATCTGCCCGGTGGCGGATGCTTCGCGATCACGACGGTCCTTTCGGATGCGCCTAGCGCTTCTGCCGGCGGAACTATCGCCTTCGAGGTGGAGGACATTGAGGCGCTCGTCGCCCGGCTGCGGTCGAGCGGAGTCCGGCTTGCCGGCGAGGCACTAATCAAAGGGCCGCACTGCTGGATGATGACCTGCTTCGACCCGGACGGAAATTCGGTGCTGCTGCACCAGCTCGACCACGACCACGTGAACTGAAGGGATGCCGATCGATGAGCAATGATCTGACCATCTGGACGTTGGACTGGGTGCCCGAGGGACCCCGCGGCTTCGTGCGCGATCTGCGGCTGCGCTGGGCCTGCGAGGAAGCCGGGCTTGCCTATACCGTGCGGACGGTGCCGTTCGAGGGACGCGAGACCAATCACCTGTCGCGTCAGCCTTTCGGCCAGGTGCCCTATCTGGACGACGGTGAACTGAAGATGTTCGAAAGCGGTGCAGGGCTGCTGCATCTCGCCCGCAAGAGCGAAAACCTGATGCCGCGCGATCCGGCGGGCGAGGCGGAAACGCTGCAGTGGATCATCGCCGCGCTCAACTCGGTCGAGATGGTCACCGTGCCCTGGTGGTTCCTCGGCCTGTCGGGCGTCAAGGACAATGGGCTCGACGGCTGGGTGCAAAGCCGCCTCGATCATCTCGAGACGGTCCTGAGCGAGCGGGAGTGGCTGGCTGCGGATCGTTTCACCGCTGCGGATCTCCTGACGGCGGATATTCTGCGCATCCCGAAAGTCCGGTCCTATGGCGATCGGCCAGCCACTGAAAGATACGTGGCCCGGATGACCGATCGTCCGTCGTTCAGGAAGGCGCACTTCGATCAACTGGCGCATTTCGCCGCGGCCGATGCGCAAAGATCCGTCGCAGGCTGACGATAGAGGGCGCGGTTCCAGGAACTCTGCGTCAGCGAGATCAATAAGGCCCGGACAAGACCATCTGTCCGGGCGCCGGGTTGGGTCAGGCGAAATTTGTATTTGGCTGGTGTGACAATGTCATAAAATGATTGTTAGCGCTGATCCTCAATGACGCTTGGAAAGGAGTGGGAATGATCACCGTTTGGGGCGGACAGACCTCCCGATCGATGCGAGTCGTCTGGGTGCTGGAGGAGATGGGACTTCCCTACCACGTGCGGCAGGTCGACATGCTTGCAGGAGAGCAGGACCCCGAGTTCCTGGCGGTAAACCCCGCCGACTACATTCCGGCGATTCAGGATGGTGATGTCGCCATGGTCGAATCTATTGCGATCATGGAATATCTGATGGCACGGTACGGGCCGACGCCGCTGGCACCCGCGCCGCACGATCCGAACTTCGCCGCCTATCAGCAGTTCCTGCATCTGGGCGAAGCCGGCCTCGCGACCCTGATGATGCCTGTCGTCGTCAGCCGCTTCCTCGCACCAGAGGCCGAGCGGGAGAACTGGGGCGCGTCGTGGTGCCTGCAGTCATTTCAGAAGCGGCTTCGGCTGGTCAGGGGGCGGCTTGCCAGCTCGCCCTATCTCGCGGGCGAAGCATTCACTGCCGCCGACATTTCGGTGACGTACGCCTTGAACTTGGGGCAAAGAAACTGCGGCATCGCTCTGGGCGACGTCGAACGAGCCTACCTTGATCGCACCATGGGACGCGATGCATACAAGCGTGCGATCGAGCGTTCGCATGAAGGCGTGATCACATAAGCTCCGCCTGCCGAAAGTGGTATCCGTCTCCGCGACGTAGCCGCCGTTCGAGCGGCCTCCCGAACACCCTGAGAGCTGCCGTTCATTCACTCGGCCAAGGAAGGGCAGCGGGGGCGGGCAGGCGGCCTGTGAGAGGCTGAGCTCGAAATCGGTCTTCAGCCCTCGTCGGGAGCGGCTGGACATGGCGGAGCGAGCGCTTCGAGTCGAACGATCTTCTCGTCTCCGTAATATGGACTGATGACAAAGCTTACGCGCACGCGGCTCGTGGAGTGAACTAGGCCATCCCTCGCCTGGACGGCATGATAGTACGGCAGTGCCTGTCCTTGGCCGTAGTCGAACCCGTGACCGGCCACGCTCCAATGCTCGTGTCCGGAGGTCGTCTTTGAGCCAGTAGGGGAACCCGGGTGAAACGATTGCAGGCAGCCTTCCAGCACGGAGTAATGTCCTTGCTTGACCAGTTCTCGAACTTGCAAGACGTCGCGGGCATCGAAAAAGAGAAGGGTGCCGGAGCCGATAATCCACAACGGAGCGAAGACGCATAAATATTTGCGCCATCTCCAATGCAGGCGAACCGCTAAGGTCGTCATCGTCGCAAGTACGATGCCTGCCCCCACGAACACGGCGTAGAAGCCATAGTCAGGTCGGATGAGGTCTGGACTAACGATCAAGTCGAACGTGGGCGGCACGGTTCGGAGGGTGGCACAGTTTGATGATGTCTGCAATTTTGCTATCACCGGGAACTTCGGATTTCGGAAATTTTGGCGTCAGATGCCAAGCCAGTCCAATCCTCCGGGAAGGTCATCAGCGGAATAGTCGATCTGCAGAACACGACGATGCCCGGCCATCGCAGTCGCTTCAGATGCATGCAGAATGGGAGTCGCGTAAGCCCAAATGTCTCCGGCTTTAGCCAGGCATGCGAACGACCCGAACTGCTGAACCACGACGGCATAGTCCTCAACCGGCACCGCTCCCGCGAGGTGAGAGCCAGGCGCAATCAGCAGCGGCGAGTTTTCCGCCGGCACGTCATCAAGATGGACACGAAGCGTCACCATCCGTGAGAGAAGCTCATAGGGCGGCGCTACATGGTTCATCCCGCGTTTGATTGTCCAAGGGCCATAGCCATCAACTTCGCGCCTCTGCTTCACGCAGATAGTGCGATCCTGATGCCAGGCCAGCGACCAATTCGTCGATGCTGTCTTGTCGAACAAGATCGCGCGGGCAGCGAGGCACGGTCGCGCCAGCAGTCCGTGGGCAACGCGCCCAATGGTGCCGCGAGGGCCTAACATTGCCGAGAGTGCTAAATTGCCATGGATGCGAACACCTGCCTGATTGGTTGGCAGTTCGGCAATCGCTGTGCCAATCTCTTGCAATGCGCCCAGCGCAGCCGCAGGAAAATGTTGGGCGCCATCCACCGCTAGGTTGAGATCTGATGCGAGTGCGCCTGCTGCCATGGGGGCGCTTTTAGATGGTACGCCCTGGTGTGAGCAATGTCCGGATTTGTTGCCCTTTGAGAAGTGCTGGACGGCCGTAATGTGGGTGGCAGCGGCCCCCAGCGGCCGGGCGCCGAGGCGAGGGCATCAGCCGCCGACGTAGCTGACGAAATTAGGCCGAGCGAAGGTCGCCCAAAGCCGCCGTCCGTTCATCATGAGGATGATCGATAGACGCGCTGTCGGAAGATGGTAGCCTCAACCCCGTCGCGTGATTTCGGGGGGAATGCATGCCGTATCGCCATGCCTGGGTGTTTATCGTTGCACTGCTCGCTGCGACAATCTTTGCCTTCTGGCGTAGCTATTTCAGCATATTATCCACGGCATCAGTAGGATTCCACATACATGGGATCACGGCATCGTTGTGGATGCTGTTGCTTCTCGCGCAGAGTTGGACTCCGCACCACGGTCAGATCGCCGTGCACCGCAGATTGGGGCAAGCGACTTTCGTAGCGATACCTCTATTTGGCGCTGGCTCCATGGGCGTGATCCATTCGATGGCGGTCGGCACTGCCGCCGGCGATCCTTTTTATGCGTTTTGGGGCGCGCCCCTCGCTTTCATCGACTGGCTGGCGTTTGGCACCGTGCTCTATTCAGTGGGGATGGCATTACGACATCGTCGCGAGGTGCGGCTGCATTCCGCATATATGTTGTCGACCGCGCTGATGCTGCTCAGCCCGGTGCTTGGGCGGGTGATTAACAAGACAGTGCCAGGTCTTCTTATTCGAGGTCCGCAAGATTTCCCCGTCTTCGGATGGGGCGTCCAACTGGCCAATGTCATTGCAGGTTTGATCGCCTTTTGGCTCTGGCGGCGCGATCTGCGCGCGGGCCGTCCCTGGGCGGTGGTGCTGGGCGTAATCGTCGTCCAGATCGTTGGATTTCAGATTGGAGGCACAAGCGACAGCTGGCGTTCGGTATCGATAGCGATTGGCACGCAACCCTTGGTAGCGCTGCTGGCTTTCGGCTTTGTGGCGGGCGCAGCGTGCGTGGTTATCGGCTGGTCTACCTCGGGCACTCGCAGCTCGCGTTCGCCTGCTGAGCCTTGAGGGTCGCGATCAACAACGCCAACAAAGTCGACCCGCGGCGACCTTTTTCAGCTGATCAAAAGCGGTCGGTTGTTCAGTTTCCAGGCCGTCGGTTGAGGTCGGTGCGTTCGCCCGACTTAGACAGTGCATTTTCAAAGAAAGGGGACCGGTCAATTCGGTCGATTTGCCCGCCGTCGAATGTGATGGTTTCGGTAAGGTAGAATACGCAGCAGTCTCCTGCGGGCGCTCCATTTGGCCGAGTGGCGAAGTTTGTCACCCTTTCAACCACCATCGCGCGCTGTCGATATTGGCCACTCACGATCTGGCCGCCTTGAAACACATTCAAGACGGTGACGTGGAAGCCGGGGCTTGCGAATGCGCCTGAAATCTCACTGAGCCAGGTGGCTCGGTCTTTCGATTTCTCGCTATGGCCATCGTGCCCGACGAAGTCTTCGGCCAACAATGCATCATATACGTCGCGGTCCTTGCTCGTGAGCGCGCGAATGTAGTTTTGGGTTGCCTCGAGCGTGACTGGCACCGGGGGTGGAGGCGGAACTGCGGAGAGCGGAGCAGCGGCGAGCAGGACGATCAGCGGGAATTTACGCATAGGCCACCCTAGCGCTCAGCGAGATGGCGGCGAAACGCGATTGCCTCCGAAATGGGGCAAGCTTTCCGCCCGTCGGCGTCCGCCGACTTAGCCGACGCTCCGAGGCTCGAATTTGCTTCGTGGAAGCTGCCGGTCATTCATGAGCTGATTTTGCCAGCCCTGGCTTGCATCGCAAGGCTGGCAAAGATCGGACCCTGTTACCCCATCTACTTCCATCACTCCGGCGTTTGGCGCCCATATGGCATGCGATGATTGGCGCCGGAATGCTGATAAGCGCACCCAAAAGCGCTGGCCTGCTCAGGCCGTAAGGATGTCGCGGGGAAAGCCCCCAGCAAGGTGATCGATGAAAGCCCGCACCGTGGGGGGCAAGCCGCGTCGTGTCGTAAAAACCAGATGCACGATTCCGCGCTGCCCTCGCCAGGCGGGCAGCACCCGGACCAGTTGACCCGCCTGCAACGCTTCGCGGCAGACGTGGTCGGGTAGCAGTGCAATCCCGAGGCCATGGATGGCGGCGTTTCGCACTTCCGCCATGTCGCCGCAGCTCATCCGGGGCTCACCGCGCACCGCGTGCGTGCCTCCGTCGTCCGTTTCCAGGTGCCATTCGACGGCGTCGGCGGTGTCGTCGGTGGCCAGCAGGGGAAGTGCGGGGACCTGCTCGATCGCGGAGATCTGGCGGGCGACTTGCGGACTGGCGACGAGGATGCGGGTCGATATGCCCAGCGAGCGCATGGTCAGCGCCGCATCGCTGGTAAGCGCCACTCGGACGCGCAGGGCGAGGTCGATGCGTTCCTCGATCAGGTCCACCGCCCGATCGGTGGCGACGAGCTGAAGTCGCACTTTCGGATACCGCACCAGAAAGGACGAGACGAGGGCGGAGATCGGCTCGACCATGCCCACCGGGCAACTGAACCGCAGGCGCCCATGGGGTTCGGCCTGCGCCTGGATCACGAGCGCCTCGGCCCGTTCCGCCTCTTCCAGCATCGCCCGGCAGCGTTCATAGAAGGCCTGTCCGGTATCGGTGACGCGGAAACGTCGGCTCGACCGCTCGATCAGTCGCAGGCCGAGACGCGTCTCTAGCCCGGCGATACGCCGGCTGAGTTTCGATTTGGGTTCGCGCAGCGCGCGGCCTGCAGCTGCGAAGCCCCCGTGGGCCACCACTTCGGCGAAGTAAGCCAAGTCGTTGAGATCCGAGCGTATCAGCGTTCCTCCTGTAGAACGCTAAGTGCCACATATGCTGGCTACACGCATCATCGTTCCAGTTGCATTTGAAACGGGCAGCGGCACTTCGCCGCCAACGTGGAGACAGACGATGAGCAACAGGTTCCAGAACAAGGTCGTGGTGGTCACCGGCGGCACCAGCGGGATCGGCCTGGCGACCGCCAGGGCGTTCGCGGACGAGGGGGCATCGGTGTTCATCACCGGCCGCCGTCAAGACGCGCTCGACGCCGCGGTGAAGGCGATCGGCGGCCAGATCACCGGCGTCCGCGGCGACATGGCCGAACTCGCGGACATCGATCGGCTCTACGACGCGGTCCAGCAGAAGCACGCGCGCACCGATGTGGTGTTCGCCAATGCCGGTGGCGGCGAACTGGCGCCGCTCGGAGCGATCACGGAAGAGCACTACCGGCGCACGTTCGACACCAACGTGAAGGGCGTGCTGTTCACAGTGCAAAAGGCGCTGCCGCTGCTGCGGGACGGGGCATCGGTCATTCTGACCGGTTCGACCACCAGCGTTTCGGGCACCCCGGCGTTCAGCGTCTATTCCGCGACCAAGGCCGCAGTGCGCAACTTCGCGCGCAACTGGATCCTTGATCTCAAGGATCGCCGCATCCGCGTCAACGCCGTGAGCCCCGGCGTGACCGACACCGCCGGCCTGGACCACCTGTTCGGCGGCGGCGACGCGGCGTCGGGCACCAAGGACTACCTGGCCGGTCTGATCCCTGCCGGCCGGATCGGCCAGCCCGAGGAAATCGCCAAGGCCGTGCTGTTCCTCGCTTCGGAGGAGGCGAGCTTCGTCAACGGCATCGAACTGTTCGTGGACGGCGGCCAGGTCCAGATCTGACCTGCCATCGGACCGGCCTCATCCGGTCCGACACCTCTCATCAAAGGACGATATCATGCCTACCAACGAAGAGATCATTCGCACGCTTTATGCCGTGGCCGAAGCGGGCAGCCGCGACACGGCGAAGTTCGTATCGCTGTTCGCGGACGACGGCTACTTCTTCGACGTCCCGGCCGGGATCAAATACTACGGGAGCGACATCGGCATTCCGTTGGATGCCTATGCCGCCGCGTTCCCCGACATGCATCGTGAGTTGTTCGAGCTTACCGTGGCCGGCGACGTGGTGGTGGTCGAGCTCGCGCTCCAAGGCACACATTTGGGCGATCTCCCCCTTCCGGGCGGGACTCTGCGGCCCACCGGCAAGCGGATGGACGTGCCGTGCTGCGATGTGTTCCATCTCAAGGATGGTAAGGTCACGTCCTTTCACTGCTACAATGCGGCCTCGGTCTTGCTGCAGCAGCTAGGCGTGCTCGGCAATCTTGAGGCGGCACTGCGTAGCTGAAGGGCTAAGTCGTGGGCCGCCCTCTCGAAACACGAGGTATCCTGATGCTGGGCAGGCGGCGCGCGCCAACATTGCGGCCGTTCGGCGGCCGATGCTTGTCCTTGGAAGCGGCCATTCGTTCAGCAAGAAATGAAGAGGTTCGTAGAGACAGTGCTGTCGAAGCAAAAAAATTTAGGATGCGGCGATTTGGCTTGCTGCGTTGTTTACCCGCTCCTTCTGTTGGTTCGCAGCGCTCATCGTAAAGGAGGAATGCCACCGGGTTCATCTAAGTTTTTCATGAACTCCGGGCGAAACGAATTCCCTTCATGCGCCCAAGGTTGAATGCAAAGCTCTGGCCATCTGGCGCAAAGACCAAGACGCCGCCAAACATCGTGAATGGTCCCGCAGCATTTGCCTTCCAGAGGAGTTCGGTGATCGGCATGAGATCATAGAATGCGGTGCCATTTTGACCAATGATCGTCAGACGACGGCAATCTCCATCCTCGGTAACGCTCGCCGAGGCTCCGACGCCGGGTGACGCATAGTGACCCGCTCGATCTGCGATGGATGCCCCGGGTTCAGGCGCGATCTCGTCGAACCTCGTTTCGTTTCCAAATTCGGTCAGCACCAAGCAGGATTCGTGGACCCGCGCGCTCTGCAGGATGAAGGACATGATCTCGGGCAAGCGGAGATTGCCGTCGGCGTCTGCCGTAATGGGAAGCGGAGGTCCGCCATCGGTCGCCAACAGTTGCAGATCACCATGTGCGAGCAACTCGATCAAGCGATCGCCTTGCGCTGACGCGAAGATGCCGCTGCGCGCGGCAAGGTGCTCGCTGACCTTCGGGCCGAGGCCTACGACGCAAGCGTCGATGATCTGATTGGCAAGATCGGCGGCGCTGACGTCGGCGCGGTTGACCGCGATCGAAATGTCGAGGCCGGCCGCGGGCACCTTGATCATCTGCGAGTTGCCGGCGACCACGCCGCCGCCATGCGAAATCGTCTCGACACCCCGGTAGGGAGCGGAGACCAGGCCCAGCCCGTATACCGTTGCGCTGCCGTTCCGCAGCCGATGCGGCTCGCGCATCACGCGCCACGTTTCGGCGGAGCCGATTGTTGGTATATCCATGTGACGGAGCCAGCGCAGCATGTCGTCCATCGTCGAAACGATGCCGCCCGCGCCGCTGATCTCCGCACCCATGTAGTCGCGCGAGAAGGATCCGTCGGGATGGCGAAAATGCAGCGTCGCGCTGTTGGGGACGAAATCGGTATCCCGGCGCCGTAGCATCGTGTCGAACATCCCCACGGGCTCGAAGATGCGTTGCCGCAACACGTCGTCGAGCCGCTCGTCGGTCAGCCGCTCGATTGCCGCCGTCAGCAGGACGTAGCCGCCATTGTTGTAGCTCCAGCTCGTTCCGGGCGCGAAGTCGACATCGTCGATCGTCGTGTAATACCCAAGAAGGTCGGCGTCGCTGACCGGGGCCGGGCCGCCGTTCGTCGCCAGCGACACGGCCATGGCATCGCGGATACCGCTGGTATGACCCATGAGCTGGCGCATGGTGACGTTTCGGCTGGCCGGGTGGAGTTCCGGCAGATGGGCGCCGATCGAGTCATCGAGACCGGCGCGTCCCTCCTCGCAGAGCAGCAGGTAGGCCAAGGCGGTGAAATGCTTGGTCGTCGACCCGATCCGCATCCGCATCCCGGGGGCGAGCTGCACGGGCAGCTCCATGTTCGCGAGCCCGAAGCCGCGCCGATAGACGGGGACGCCGTCGATCGCCACGGCAACCGCGGCGCCGGGAAGGGCGCTTTGGTCCACGACCGAGAATATCGCGTCGACCCGCGAATCGTCGAAATGCGTGCGCACAATGGGATCGGTCACGCTGACCTCCTGACTTGCAACGAATAGAAGTTCAAACGGGCCTCCGTCGGGCAACGACCAGATCTTCGTGCGAAAGCTCGTCATGCACCGCCGGCCGCGAGGCCCACCAGAAGCTCAGCGCGGCTAGGCAGGCCGAAGGCGCGCCGACCGCGGCCATCCCGCGGCCCAGCATGTCCTCGCCCCCTAGTGCCGCTCCGACCCAGGCCACCAGGGGCGCGGCCACGACGCCGGCCAGGGAGACCGTGACGATATAGAATCCCATCGCCGCGCCGCGCAGTTGGTTCGGGATTCGAAGCGCGATAGCGATCATGGGGATCGAGATTGCGATGGCATAAGCGATCGTGAAGCAGACCGTGCTCGCGGCGAACCAGGCGAGATCGGGCATCATCGCCATGAATGACGCTGGAGCGCATACCGCGGCCGCCACGGCGGCGGGCCGCAGGACACCGTCCCGGCCCGCGTGCCGGTGGAATCGTTCGCCGAGCTTGCCGCCCGCCAGCATGCCGGCAAGGACGGAGACGAGCGAAACCGTGCCGAACCAGCCGGCGAATTGGCTTGGCTCCTGGCCATACAGACGCGTCAGGGCTGGCGGGATCCAGTTCAGGACGCCCGTCGACATGCCCGAAAGGAATGTCGTGCCGGCCAGCAGCGGCACGAGGAAGTCGCGGTAAGCCCACAGTTCGCGAAGCGTTCCGCCGCCAGCCTGCCGCCCTTCCATGCGCTGAGGTTCGCGCAGTGTCAGGATCACCGGTATCAGCAAGGCGCCCGCGGCGGCGAAGCTCAGCGATACAAGCCGCCATGGTGCCAGGCCGAACAGAAAGCCGGGATCGCCCATTGCCGCGCGCGTGAGCGCTCCGAGTCCGATACCGCCGATGAAGACGGCGCCGGCCTGGCCAAAGCCCTGGCCCAGACCATAGGACATCGTCGCCATAGCCCGCCGTTCGGGCGCGAAATAGTCGGCCAGCAGCGACATGGCCGCTGGCAGTGTCATGGCGTTGGCGATCCCCAGCACCGCCTTGCTGCCGACCAGCAGCCAGAGCCCCTGCGAGAATGCGGCCAGGAGCAGGCCGAGGCACCACATGGCCATCGCGACCGCCAGCATCCTGACGCGGTTCGACCGGTCGACGAGAAGGCCCATAGGGATACAGAACAAGGCATAGGCGCCATAGAGCGCAGAAGTGTTCGCGATGCCCACCTCGACATCCGTCAGGCCCAGGTCATGCTTGATCGGCTCGACCAGCAGCGAGATGACATAGATGTCCATCGCCGTGAAAAAGGCGATAGCCACGAGAATGGCCTGCGAATAGCGGGCGCGCCGCGAGCTCGGATAGGACGGGACGCTGGCTTCAAAGGACATCGGATTTCCCAGCCGCTTGCTGCTCTTCCCGAGGATCAGAAGTGCGACGACAGCCGCAGGCCGAATGTTCTGGGGCGCAGCATCAGAACCTGGGCGGGGCCGCCGAGCTGCGAGAGGATCGTCTGGGCGGTCAGCTGAGCATGGGTGTCGAACAGGTTCTGCACGTAGACCTGCGCATCGACAGGGCCGAGCGACAGGCCCGCGCGCAGATCGACGGTCGCATAATCGGGCAGGTGGTATTGCCGCAGCGAAGGGCTCGCATCGAAGCTGGCCGTGCTGTCCGTGGCGAAGCGGACCGTCGCGCCGAAGCTCGGCTTGGCGGCGCTGCTGTTGACGCTGTAGTCGAGGTTGATCGTTGCCGTGAAATGCGGGGTGTTGGGCAGGCGTTCGCCCTTCCTGGCGCCGAGCACGGGTACGGCCTGGGTGAGATAGCCGTCGTTGTAGGCGAAGCTGCCGGTGGCGACGAAGCCCGGCTCAGGTCGTGCCGTCATGACGAGCTCGGCGCCCTTCACGTGCGCGCCGCCGCCGTTGGTGTAGTTCGTCACACCCGCGACCGGGTTCAGCAGCTGGATGTCTTTCCAGTCGATGAAATAGCCCGACAGGTCGATCGCGAAACTGCGGTCGCTCGTCTCCGCCTTGATCCCCAGTTCATAGCTGTTGAGCGAATCGGAATCGAACGTCGCGGGCGAGGGGTTGCCCGTCGCGGGATCGATCACGCGGTAGTTCGGGCCGCCCGGGCGATACCCCGTGGCGAACCGCGCATAGGCCGTGGCGTTCCTGCTGAAGCGATAGCGGGCATTGGCCAGATAGGTGACGACGCCTTCCTGCGACTTGGAGCCGGGTGCCGAGACCACGAAGATACCCGAGGCGTCCTGGGTGAACTTCTGGTTATTGTGGGCATAGCGAAGGCCGCCGGTCACGTCGAACTTATCGGTCAGGTGCCAGGTCAGGTCGCCGAAGAAGGCGTATTCCTCATAGGTGCTGTCGATCGCCGCCGTGACGGCATTCACGCCGGGCAGCGGGACGAGACCCGCGCCGAAGGTGTCCGCCACTTGGCGCAGCAGGCTCTTCTCATGTGTGTAGAAACCGCCCACCAGCCATTCCACGGACTGGCCCGTCGGCGATGCCAGGCGGACTTCCTGGGTGAACTTGCGCGTGCGGGCGAGCTCGTCGATGGCCACGGCCTGGGCCGGGATGTTCGCCAGAACCTGCAGGTAAGTCGCATAGACAGCCGAGCCGTCGGTCGTCGCATATGTGTCGTTCGACTGGTAGCTGGTCACCGAGGTCAAGGTGACGCCGCCCAGATCGTAGCCGATCGTCGCGCTTGCGAGGCGGAAGTTCGAACGGAAGGGCTCGGCCAGCGGATGAGCCTGGTCGAGATATCCGGCGACCGGAACGCCGTCGAGGCCGATGTTCGCATAGCTGCCGCCATGGCGGCGGATGTTCTGGGCAAAGCCGGTGAGACGGACCGACAGGTCGTCCGAGGGGGCGAGCAGCACGTCGACGCGCCCGCCGTAGACCTTGCCGCGATCGACGTCCTTCTCGCCTGTGGCGACGTTGTCGAAATAGCCGCCGTCGCGCGAGTAGTAGCCACTCGCGCGCACCGCCACCTTGTCGGTGACAAGCGGCGCGTTGACCACGGCGGAGCCGTCGTAACTGGTTCCGCCCTGCCGCGTCGTCGATACACCGGCCTGGACCTTGCCCTCGAACTCGGTGAGCGACGGCTTGGCCATGACATACTTGAGTACGCCGCCCATCGAGCTCGCGCCGTAGAGCGTGCCCTGCGGCCCGCGCAGCACCTCAACGCGATCGATGTCGAACAGCCCGACGTCGAGCGCACGGCGCGCGCCGTTGGCGAAGGCCGAGCTCGAGCCATAGGGCACCTCGTCGACGTAGATGCCGACCGTAGATGACACGTCGGCACCGCTCGTGATGCCGCGGATGCTCACCTGCGACGTGCCCGCCCCCTGGGAGGTGTATTGCAGGCCCGGAACCGTATTGGCGAAGTCGACGAACTGCTTGGCGGCGAGCCGCGACAGGGCCGCCGACGACAGCGCCGAGATCGACTGCGGCGCCTCGATCAGCCGCTCCTCGCGCTTCTGCGCTGTTACGATGATCTCCCCATGGTCGGTGTCATCCGCAGGGGCCTGCTGGGCGTAGGCGGGTGAAATCGTGCTCAGTGCTACCGCGCTCGATGCCAGGAAAAGCCGCGACTTAACGGTCGTGATCGACGTCATCATAACCCCCATGTTTGCTCGAAATCGCGCCGACATTCTGCGTGTCTGTTCGCGCTTGATTTTGCAGTATATGCAATATCGCGAAATAAATTGCATTTCAAGCAAGTTTTTATAGGCGGGCGAACGGGGGCGTCCGGAGGTTCGAGCCTTCGGACAGAAGCGTGCGGTGCGCGTCAGTCTTCCTGAATTGCGGCCCAGCTTTCGGGTGTGAACGTCTGCGTCTCGAACACACCCTCTCGAGCCTGCGGTCCGTGGTAGTAGGTCACCAGGAGCTCGGCGGGCTGGCCGTGCACCGCAACGGTGCTGTGCCAGACGTTCGCGTCCATGAATACGGCGTCGCCCGTCTCAAGGATCAGCGGGGGCTGGCCTTCGCAGTAAACCACCAGGTCCCCGCGCAGGACATAGATGATCTTCTCGCCGGGATGCCGGACGAATTCCGAATCCCAGACGCTGATCGACTGAATCGTGCACTGCATGCATTCCAGCGCGCGTTCGGCGTCGGGATCGAAGAGATACTTGGTGTTGAGCTCGCGATAGGCGCTTGCCTTGCGCGTGCGTTCGCGGTCGACCATCAAACGCCTTGAGCCATTATTGCGCGACGGTGAGGGCTCGGCCAGGCTCGGCTCGATCGCTTCTTGATTGCGGGAGATCAGGTCCTCGGGTGCGATTTCCAGCGCCTTCGCCAGCAGCTCGACCTTCTCCAGCGTCAATCCGAGCTGCGTGTTCTCGATGCGCGATAGCGAGGAAGGGGAAATTCCGGTCAGCTCGGACAAGCGATCCAGCGTCATCTTGCGGCGCTTGCGAAGTGTCCGCAGAAGCGCACCGATCGTTTCCGGCATATTGTACCCTCGAGCCGCCGTTGCTGCGACGTCACCTCTCACGATTCCCTAACCCGTGCGTTCGGTGTTGGCTAGATTGACGGCAAGCGGTTTGCGCGCGGCTTTGCGGCGGCGCCGATCAGCCCCACAGGTCCGCGCCGAATTGGTGGAGCTGGCGGCCGTCGTGCTTTACGCCGCGATGCGCGGGATCCTTGACGATCAGGGGAGCGTCCAGATCGACGACGTCGCAGATCGACGCGAGGACATAGGCCGGCGCCATGGCCAGTCCCGTCCCGAGCATGCAGCCCACCATGATGCCGAAGCCCCGCTGCCGCGCTGCCTCGGCCAGGGCGAGCGCCTCGGTCAGGCCGCCGGTCTTGTCGAGCTTAATGTTCACGTACTGGTATCGGCCCTCCAGCCGGTCGAGATCGCTTCGGTCGTGGCAAGATTCGTCGGCGCAGATCGGAACCGCGCGGCCGTATTCGTCGAGCTGCGGATCGTCCTGTGGCGCGAGTGGCTGTTCGATCATGAAGACCTTGGCATCGGCCAGCTGCGGAGCGAGGGCATTGAGGCGATCCAGCGTCCACCCGGCGTTGACGTCGACGAACAGCGGGGTGTCTGGCAGGACCGACCGGACCGCGGCCAGGCATTCGAGGTCGTGCTCGCCGCCGAGCTTGAGCTTGATCGACGATGCGCCGCACAGGCCTGCGGCGAAAGTGGCGGTTTCCTCTGGCGTCATGATGCCAATCGTCACATCCGACGGGATGATGCTGGGAGCTTCGAGACCGGCGATGTCCCACACCGATCGGCCGGACAGCTTCGCCTCGACATCCCAGAATGCGCAGTCGATCGCATTGCGCGCCGACTGCGCGGGAAGAACCTTCTGAAGCGAGGTGCGGTCCAAATCGCCGCTCTCGATCTGCGGGGTGATGGCGGCGATCTCTGCCAGCGTTGTATCGGCGTCCTGACCATAAATGGCCATGGGGCAGCATTCGCCGCGCCCGACCACGCCCTCATGCGAAAGCTCGACCTCCACGACGTCGAGGCCCGCGATCGTGCCGAATGCGACCCGGAAGGGCTGGGTGAGCTCGACGTATTTCTTGCGCGCGAGAAGCTTCACCATCTGATCCTCAAAAATTGCTGTTTCTGCAATATCTGCTAAAACTTGCATTTCAAGCAAAATCATCGAGGGCCTGCGCGGTGGCCTGAGATTACGCCGTGAGTGCAAAAGGAAACAATGATGGTTCGAACTGCCACCCAAGACTGCCTTGAGAGCCTGCACGTGCTCGACGATGGAGAGACGGGCCTCAAAGGCGTGATCGCCATCCACTCGACGGCGCTGGGGCCGGCGGCGGGTGGTTGTCGGTTCTGGCGCTACGCGGAGCGCGAGGAACTCGTCGCGGATGCCGTTCGCCTGGCTCGCGGCATGAGCTACAAGAATGCTTTGGCCGGTCTGCCTTTTGGCGGCGGTAAAGCGGTGCTCCTGCGACCCGAGGAGCCCTTCGATCGGGTTGCCTATTTCGCGGCTTTCGGTCGCGCCGTCGCGGAGCTCGAAGGGCGATACGTTACGGCGGAGGATGTGGGCACCACGGTCGCCGACATGGGCGTGGTAAGCGATCAGACGCGGTTCGTGGCAGGTCTCGACGCCGTCGGCGGACGGGCAGGCGGCGATCCTTCGCCTTGGACGGCACTGGGGGTTTTCGAGAGCATGAAGGCTGCCGGTGCGATGCTCGGCATCCCGCTCGGCGACGCTTCGGTGGCGGTGCAGGGAACGGGCAATGTCGGGGCCGCGCTGTGCCGTCTGCTCGCACGAGAGGGCGCGAAACTGATCGTCGCCGACATCGAGGAGAAACGAGCTGCCTTGGTCGCCAGAGAGATTGGTGCGGTTCAAGTGGGCGTCGACGAGATCCTCGAGGTGAAGTCGGATATCCTGGCGCCCTGCGCGCTAGGGGCAGTCCTCAATCAGCGCAGCATACCAAGACTTAAGGCTGGGCTCGTGTGCGGTGCGGCCAACAACCAACTCGCCGAGGAACACCATGGCGACCTCCTGCGCGATCGCGGCATCGTCTACGCACCCGACTATCTCGTGAACGCAGGTGGCATCATCAACGTCTGTGCCGAATACCGGGGCGAGCGAGCAGACGGCGTCGAGGCACGCGTCATGGCGATCGCGCCGCGACTGATATCCGTTCTCGAGCGCGCGCGACACGATGGTCTTGCGTCAAATCGCGTCGCGGACGATCTCGCGCGCGCGCATATCGCCAACGTCTACCGGCAGGGTGTTTGAGCGTCGGCGTGGCTCGGCATCGGCTGACGAGGATTGAAAGAGTAATATCATGGCTCGAACGGCTTGGCCGCGATGACCATTGTAAGATGTCGAAGTCATGACCAATTCGCCTCGCGGTTCTGTGCGCATCGAAAGCAGTGAGGCCTACAGTGAGCGATCGCCGACATTGCCGCCGTTCAAGCGCTTCTCCAAGCTCCTTGAAAGCGGCCATCCGTTCATTTTCGACGCCGTTGTTCGCAAATGGCCGAAGCGCTCTGATTCCTAAATCGAGCCGTCTGTAAGTTCGCGCAGAAATCCGGATCGGCGCAAACGATCGACCGACTCTCGTGCCACAGGTGCAAGCTGGCCGTTGATGAGGCGGATGGTCCAGCCCCTTCCTGACTTCGCCAGTCCTTCCACTCCGTCGCGCGCGACCCACCAGCTGCGATGGACCTGCTCGCCCGGTATCCCGTCCATTTCGGCGATGGCGTCGCGAAGGCGCATCAGCAACAGTTCGCTGCCGTTCGCACCGTGGACGCGGACATAGTGGTCCTCGCTTTGAAGCGCGACGATCGGGAACCTAAAGGCGGAGCCGAGGCGCGCCATGAGCTTGGGCGCGCCATCCGCGTTTTTGATATCGGCGTTCCCGTCGATCTCCGGCTGCGGTTCTTCCGGCAAGGCAGGAACCGCAGCTCCTGCCGAGCGGATTTGCAGCCGCCGGCTCGTGCTGTGCGCCCAGCGGGTCACGCCCAGTACCGCCAGCGCGCAGAGGAGGGCGAAGGGCACTAGCACGGCGTAGCCGTTCAGCGCGCGGAAGGCGTCCTGGCCGACCGCTCGCCAGACCATCGCCAGAGGGACCGACATCGCGGCGGCGCTCCAGAAGGCGAGTGCTTCCCTCGGCAAGTCGGTTCGCCGGGCAAGATGGTCAGATCCCCAGATCAATGGGCGCACGAATACGTAAGCGCCCAGCAAAAGCCCGCCCCATGTCTGCACGCGGTAAACCAGCGTGTTGCCGGTGTAGCTTCCGAAGGGCCCAAGAAATCCGACGATGACGGCAAACACCGCCATGCCCCAGGCCTCGAGCAGCGCGCCGCGCAGCCAATTCACGAACCGTCCTCCTTCAATTCGCGAAGCGTGAGCTGGCAAGATAGGCGCAAATCCGGGCCGTTCTCAACCCGCTGGTTCGAATGACGCATCGAGACTTGCCGGTCAGGCGCGGCAAGGTACGCGCCGGGAGATGCAGCGCAAAGGAGACAGGATGAGGAGCCTCAAGGCACTGGCGGGTATCGGTATCGGACTTATCGCGACGACGGGCGGCATGGCCGCGACATTGCAGCCAGTAGCGATCGACGCAGGCGCCCTGCCGCTAGTCCGCGAGATCGACGAACGGTTCATGTCGTTTCAGATTGGCTTCTCGCACCTGACCGGTGGTGAGACTTGGAAGGCCTATGACGAGATGCCTTCCGCCGACACGGGAAAGCGCGATTTCGCGGCGATCCGTGAAGCGCGCGTACCCACCGACCTGGCCAGCCCCAGGTTGCGGACGCTGACCAAGGCGCTTGGGCCGCTCTACATCCGCTACAGCGGCACCACCGCCAACTCTGTCTACTTCCACGACAGCGACGCGCCGCCCCCTGCGAGCGCGCCCGCAGGCTATACCGTCCTCTTGACGCGCAAGGCGTGGAAAGGCGCGATCGACTTCGCCCACGCGGTCGACGCCAAGGTCCTGACCTCGTTCACCAATAGCGAAGGGGTGCGCGATGTCTCGCATGCCTGGACGCCCCGGATGGCCGCGTCGTGGATGGCCTATACCCGCGCGATCGGCGGCGAACTCTACGCGGCCGAACTGTTCAACGAACCCAACGCGCCCGAGCCGCCGCGCATTCCCAAGGGGCACACCGCGGAGGAATATGCCCGTGACTTCGCGGCCTTCCGCGGTTTCATGTCGCAGGCTGCGCCGCGCACGAAGCTGGCTGGTCCCGGCACGGCCAAAATGGGCGTCGGCGGCATCCCGTCGATCGAATGGGTGACTTCGGAGGACTATGCCACCGCCAGCCCGGCGCCGAAGTTCGACATCGTCTCGTACCATTACTATCCCGCGTTGGCCGAGCGCTGCGCACCAGCGAGCTCGGTGCAGGGGATGAGCGCCGACCGAGCGCTGAGCGATGACTGGCTGGCGCGTCCCGAAAAGGAGTTCCAGGCGCAGAAGGCGCTGCGCGACCGCCATGCGCCCGGCGCGAAGATCTGGCTGACCGAGACCGGCGGCGCGGCCTGCGGCGGCCTGCGCTGGCAGCCGGCTTTCCTCGACGTCTTCCGCTTCGCTGACACGCACGCGCGACTGGCGCGCCAGGGGCTCGACGCGATGTTCACCCACGCGCTGATCAGCGGGAGCAACGGGGTGATCGACGAGAAGACGTTCGAGCCCAACGCCAGCTACTGGTCCGCCTTGCTGTGGCGCCGGCTGATGGGGACAAGGGTGCTCGACGCCGGCCCGAACCAAGCCGGTTTCCACCTCTACGCCCATTGCCAGCGCGGCGTGCCGAGTGGGGTGACGCTTCTTGCGATCAACCTTGAGGCCGCGACCAGAACCCTTCGGATCGGACGCGGCGCCGATCTCTACGCACTGACCGCTCCCGACCTGCTGGGTAGGGCCGTGCAGCTCAATGGCAAGACGCTGGCACTCGCCGTGGGAGACGCATTGCCGGCGATCGAGCCGAAGCGGGCGAGGGGAAGCGAAGTCACGCTCGCCCCGACCAGCATCAATTTCATTGCCATGCCCCGAGCAAACAATCCCGCCTGCCGGGTGAACTGACTCGCAGCAGCAGCTTATATCAAGGAGCCAAAGATGAGATCAAGTGCCTTCACCAGCCGCATCCGGCTACTTTGCATCCTATCCGCAGCCGCCGGCGCCAACATCGCGCAGGCCGCTCCCTCCCCGGTCGCCGCAGGCACGGCATCGTCGATCGGCCGCTATGAGATCTTCACCATCCCCTTCGATCCAACGCTCAGCTTCCGCACCGGCACCTATACGCCGTCGGGCAAGGTGCTGGTGTCCTATGCCAAGGATTCCTCGCAGCCGCGGCGCGAGATCATGCTGGCCACCCAGGACGATGATGGCGGCAACTTCCGTCCGTTCTTCTCGCAAGCGATCCCGGAGCGACCAAAGGACAATGGTCTCCGTTTCATGGTCTTCGCCGACAACAAGCGCATCTTCACCGGCGATCATGTCATCGAATGTTCGACCAGCCTCGAGACCTGCACAGACGCGAAGCTACTGCCGGTCGAATATCCGGCCGAAGTCGCGGCCGGCGATCATATCGGCCACCGCTGGTCGGAAATGATCATCGCTCCCGACAACAGACATGTGTCGTGGACCACGCTGTTCGCAAATTACTCTGCGATGGTCTTCACGGGCGAGTTGGAGCGGACTCCGGCCGGCTACCGCATCATCAAGACGCGGATTGTCAGCACGGTTGATCCCTTCGTTAGGGATCCCAGGCACGCCGACGGAGTGCTGCCGAAGCCCGTGCGCGGCGGCGAGGTCAAGCAGTTCGTCCACGGCGGCACCGCCATTTCGCTGGCCGGTGCGCGGCATCGCGACCTTGCCGACTCCACCGTCCTGCACCTGAAGAGCGGCGAGGTGGAAGCGATCACTGATACGCCGGGCTATGATGAGACGACGATCTTCTCGCCTGACGAGCGGCTCGGCGTGGTGATGAGTTCCAGGTTTTCGGCCGGAACCGATCTGGCTCTGCTGGGCCTCATGCCGCGGCCATACCCCGACAGCCTCAACATGGGTCTCAATTCGCTGGCCTACAATTATTCGGTCTCGGGCGTCCGACAGAAGCGTCCGGGCAGCATCGGCCCGGCGCTGATCGAGATCGCGCCGTCGAAGACCCGGCCCGGATACACGGGTACGAATTTGAACACTTCGCCAGCCTGGGTTTTCGCCTCGCCTCTATCGTGGCACCCGAGCAGCAGCAGGGCGATGTGGATCGAAGGGCAGCGAGGAGCTCGGGGCGAACAGCCTAGGCGGATGCAGGCCGTGCGCCTGCTCGACTATAAGCGCGGTCCAGTCGTGGCTGCCCGGCTGACGCCCCGGCGTATGGCCTATGCGTCGGGCGACCTGTCGATCGTTCCTGGCTATGCCGCCAAGGCGAAGGACGTCGACGTCAAGGTCTACGGCAAACACTCGGGCTACATCACTTACCGGCGCACGCCCGCCGGCACGATCGAGAAGACATACGCGAACTTCAGCGACGATGGCCGGGCCCTCTATGTTGGCCGCGAGACGATGCAGAACAACCCGCGCGGCAATTCCACCTACACCGCCGACGTCACGCTGCGCGGCCCGAAGCAGGGGGTGATGAAGCTTACGATGACCTTTGGCCCGGCCACCGACTTCTACGATCCGAGCAGAATATTGTTCACCCCTGACGCGTCGGGCGTGCCGCTGTCGCACGGCTACACTGAGTATGACGGCAAGCGGCTGGAAGTCAGTGCGCTGACCCCATGAGTGACTGCAAACGCGGCGTTTAGCAGTCTAAAACGCGTGGCGGTCATCGCCAACTATTCGGCCATCGGTCGTGCGATCGATGCAGCCTGAAACCGGACATTGCACATCGAGATGGAAAGAGGCCCGATGGGCAGATAGCTTTGCGTTATGAAGCAGGATCCCGAATACCTCCGAAATCAGAGCCGGCGGCTGCACGCGCAGTATCGGCGGAGGCGCCGTATGTTGAACATTTTTACGCCGCTCTGGGCTGCGTTCTTCGGGATCCTAGCGGTGGGAGCGATCATCGATCGCGCCTTCCAGATAGGTTGGGGACTCGCAGATGACCTTTGGTTCTTCCTGGGATTAGTTGCTGCCGCGCCGTGTTTTTGGATGTTTGCGACAATGATCCACAAATTTAATCTGGCCTACGTCCGGCACACTTACGGGCCTGATCCAACGGACTGAGGCTCTGCTCGCCGACAAAGCCGACGTGGCGCATCTGATGGTGCACCTGAAGCGGCCTCTCATCGCGCAGGCCGCGCCGGTGCCATTGCCGCGTCACTTGCTGACCCTCGGCGATTCTCTCATCATCCATCAGACACTAATGGGATGGAACGCGCGAAATGGCAGGTCATCGAATCTATTCGACGAGCGTCGCAAGTGTCTATCCGCTCTACGTCACGAAAGCAGAGAGGAAAGAGCGCACGAAAGGCCAGGTCGACGAGATCATCCGCTGGCTGACGGGGCATAGCCAGGATTCGCTCGATCGAGAATTGTCTGCTCAGACATCATTCGAGGACTTTTTCGCGAAAGCGCCTCGGATGAACCCCGCACGATCGCTGATTACCGGCATGGTGTGTGGGGTGCGGGTCGAGAACGTCGAGGAGACAACGATGCGAGAGATCCGCTATCTCGATAAGTTGATCGACGAGCTCGCCAAGGGCAAAGTGATGGAGAAGATTCTCAGGAAATAGCGTCGTGCCTCGCCGACATACCGGACATAGCCTATCACCTCGGTGCTCCTTGAAACCGGCCATTCATAGATGGAATTTCCGGGGGCGCCCAAGGCTCTGGGATCTGAAACCAACCTATCTGAGAGAATGCCCGTCTGCTATTGCAGGGCCAGACCACGCGACGATGGTCGGAGAGAGGTGAATGCAGAGTCAGCCCGACAACGAATTGATCAGCGGGATCTATGCGACCGCCGGATCGCAGGCGGCCTGGCTGCCCGTGCTCGACCGTATCCGTGCCAGTCTCGACGTCGAAAGCGCGGTGGTCCAGCGTCTCGGGCAACAGGGTGCGCGTCTCAAAGAGCTCTGGACCGCGCGTGATGCCTGGTCGCGCCATCACGCGGCGGCGCATGATCAGTGGGTGAACAATGCCGACAATCCGCGCTTTCGCCTGCGTCCCGCGATGGAGCCCGCGCCGATCGGCAGCGACCAGCGCTTCTTCGCGGGTGAGCCGCGGCTGCTCGGGCAGTTGAACGAGGGCCTCTCGCGGATCGGCCTGGGCCACGCGATCTGGGCGGGCTTTCCGCTGCCCGATCGCCAGCACTTCTCCTTGATAATTCACCGCAAGGCCGGCGATTTCCGCGATCTCTCGGCACACGAGGAGGCCTTCCTTCAGACGCTGTTGCCGCACTTCAAGCAGGCCGCGAGCCTGGCCGACCGGATTGACCGAACCACGGCGCGCACGCGCCAGTTGCAGTCGGCGATCGACGGCGTCGGCGCGGCGGTGCTCGTCTGCGATGTCGATCAGCAGGTCGAATGGGCGAACCCGCGCGCCAGCGAGATCGTCGATCGCAGCCCGCACCTGTCGCTGCGTGACGGCCAGCTGCGCTGCCGCAACGCCGGCGACAAGTCGCGCCTGCGCGCCGCTTTCGAGGCGATCGCGCAGAGTGGCCAGCCCTCGGCGGTCGTGGCCTTGGGCGGCGTTGGCGACCGGCCGCTCCATCTGCGGGTGACGCCGATTGTCTCGGCGAACGACCCGCGATCCTGCGCCGACGGGTTCGCGGTGAGCCTGACCGAGCCCGAGCAGGCGGGCGTGCTCGATGCCGGCGAGTTGGCGGCACTGTTCGGCCTGACCGCGGCCGAGAGCCGGCTGGCCGCGGCGATCGCCGCCGGCCTGTCGCTCGCCGAATTCGCCGAAGGGCGGGGCATCGCCCTTGGCACGGCCCGGTTCCAGCTGCGCCAGGTGCTGGCGAAGACGGGCGCGCGGCGCCAGGCCGAACTGGTCCAGCAGCTCTGGGCCTCGTCGGCGCGGATCGGCCGCGGCGACGGCTGACCACCTGCGGACGATTTCTGCGGCGTATATTCCATATGGCAGATGCGGGGGCCGACGGTACGGCCGATAGATCTATCTCATAGCAATCGCGTCCCGATCAAGGGCCGCCGCCGGGGCCACGCCCGCGCATGGGATAGGGGACGAAGGACATGAGGGTGAATTCCGCAAGCCTGTTGGCCGGGGGTCTGATTGCCGCCGCGACCGGTTGGACGCCGCAGGCCTCGGCGCAGACCGCTGCCGGTGAGACCGCCGCCAGCGAGGGCCGGCTCGAAGAGATCGTCGTCACCGCACAGCGTCGCCGCGAAAGCCTGCAGGACGTGCCGATCGCCGCCAGCGCGATCGCGGGATCGGCGCTCGAAGGCAAGGCGGTCGACCGACTCGCCGACCTCCAGTTCGCAACCCCGGGCCTCTCGGTCACCGATGCAGGCGAGACGCAGTCGGTCAATATCCGTGGCATCGGCCTGTCGAGCAACCTGCCCAGCGTCACAAACGGCGTGGCGACATATGTCGACGGGTTGTTCCAGGCGCAGATCGTCGGCGCCGTGCCATTCTACGATATTGCCTCGGTCGAGGTACTGCGCGGTCCGCAGGGTACGCTCGTCGGCAACAATTCGACCGGCGGCGCGATCTTCGTCAACTCGGCCTCGCCCGAGCTCGGCACAGTCAGCGGCTATGCCCAGGCGAGCTACGGCAATTACGACCGGCTCGAAGCCGAAGGCGCGGTCAACCTGCCGCTCGGCGATACCTTGGCCTTGCGCCTGGCCGGTATCGCGCGCCGGCGCGACAGCTTCTATACCGACGTCGGCGCCTTCGATAACGATGCCGGCAAGCTCGACGAGCAGGGCGGCCGCCTGGGCATCCTGTGGAAGCCGGGAGCCTTCCAGGCGCTGCTCAAGCTCCAGTACCACAATGCCGAGAGCGGCGGCTTCGCCTATCGCCCCGCGCCGGGCACGACCTTCGCGCCTGGCCTGGTCGGTGACGAGCGAACGCTGAGCTACGACGTGCCCACAAGCCAGGCCGAGCGCGCCTTCTCGGCCGCGCTCGAGCTGCGTTATGAATTCGCCGGCGGCGTCACCTTGCGCTCGCTCAGCGGCTATCAGTTCAAGCGCAACCGCTATTCGCAGGACACCGACGCCACCCAGATCCCGATCGCGCCGACTGGCGGCCTGGTCGTCGACTATCTGGCGCGCGACCGTCAATACAGCGAGGAGATCAACCTGATCTCGCCGACCGACGGACGGTTCGACTGGATCCTGGGCGGTTACTTCCAGAAGAACGACATCTACGTCGATTTCCTCCAGCGTTCGCCGACGCCCAACGTCGCCTACCTGCCGCGCCAGACACGCGACATCTGGGGGGTGTTCGGCCAGGGCAACTATGCGATGACCGAGGCGCTCGAGCTTCAGCTCGGCCTGCGCTATTCGCATGTGAAGACGAGTGGCACCGGCGCGGTGATTCTGGGCGCGGGCGAGGCGGGTTTTCCGCCCGCGGGCATTCCCGTTGCCGATCTCTCGGGCGCGCATTCCGACGCGCGGCTGACGGGCAAGGCGGCGCTCAACTGGAAGCTCGATGCCGACAACCTGATCTACGCCTTCGCCGCGCGTGGTTACAAGCCGGGCGGGTTCAACTCGGCCACGACGGGCTTCGCGCCCGAGACCGTGTGGGACTATGAGATCGGCTGGAAATCGACCTTCGCCGACGGTCGCCTGCGCACCCAGATCGGCGCCTTTTATAACGACTATAGCAACCTCCAGCTCGACGTGCTCGACCCCGCGACCGGCGTCAACGCGGTGCAGAACGTCGGCCATGCGACGATCAAGGGCCTGGAGGCCCAGGCTCAGGCGCGTTTCGGCGGGCTCGGGCTCGACCTCGGCGTCAGCTATGTCGACAGCAGGCTCGACGGGCTGAGCTTCATCAACACGCGGCTGTTGCCGCCGGGCACCCTCGGGCCGCAATGCCCCGCCGGCGTTGCGGCCAATCCGCCGTTCTGCTTCGACTATGCGCCCTTCGCGACGACGACGGGCGGCGGGCCCAACCTCTATTCGCCGAAGTGGACCTACAACGCCGGCCTCGAATACCGCTTCGATCTGGGCGAGACGCGGATCACGCCGCGGGTGAACTTCGGCTACGTCGGGCCGCGCTTCAACTACGTCGCCTATGGACCGGGTGACCGGCTGGCGGGCCGCGGCCTGCTCTCGGCGCTGCTGACCATCGAGCATGACGGCTGGCGGGTCGAGGCCTATGGCACCAACCTGACCGACAAGACCTATGTCAGCGGCCGTTCGGGCGACAACGAGTTCTACGGCGCGCCGCGCGAATACGGCCTGCGTCTGGGCGTCCGCTTCTAACCCTCCCATTTTTCCGAATTCTGGAGAGCTTCGCATGAAGACAACGATGACCTGTGCGGCCGCGCTGGCCGCAGCGCTGACGGCTGCCTGCCCCGCAGCGGCCCAGGATGCACCGAAATCGGCCTATCCCGCAGTCCTCGGGGCTGCCCCGGCCCGGACTGCGGACCAGCGCGCCGACGCGGAATCGCCGGTCTCACCGACCGTGCAGCAGGTTCGCCGGCAGGTGCTCAAGAGCGATGCCAACAGCTTCTACTTCCACACGATGGCGGCGCTTTTCGACACGCGCAAGGTCGGCCGATCAGGTCCGGTCTGGGCCTTGCCGCGCGCCGATGCGCCGGTCTCGATTGGCTACGAGTGGCAGGGCGCGCGCTATGGCTTCGAGCAGTTCCTCGACCGCACTTTCACCAATGCGCTGATCGTGATGAAGGACGGGCGTATCGTCAGCGAGATCTATCGCAATCGCACCGATGCGACCTCGTCCTTCATGGGCTGGTCGATGACCAAATCGTTCACCTCGACCCTGGTCGGGCTGGCGCTGGCCGACAAGCGCATCGCCTCGCTCGACGACCCGATCGTCAAGTATCTGCCCGAGCTCAAGCCCGGTGCCTACAACGGCGTGACGATCCGCCAGGTGCTCGAGATGAAGTCGGGTGTGTCCTACGAAGAGCGCTACGACTTCGACAATCCCGGCATTGCCGCGCGCAACCACGAGAACGCTCTGGTGCGCAACGTCGTGCGCTTCGCCGACGCCGCGCGCGACATCCAGCGCGCACACCCGCCCGGCCAGGTCTTCGAATACAAGACGATCGACACGGCCGTGCTCGGCTGGCTGGTCGAACGCGTAGCTCAGCGGCCGGTCGCCCACTACATGGCCGAGAAGCTGTGGGAGCCGCTGGGCGCCGAGGCCGATGGCTTCTTCATCATGGACGGTCCCGCGCCCGAGGGGCGCGAGTTCACCGGCGCCGGCTTCAACGCCGTCGCGCGCGACTATGCCCGCTTTGGCCAGATGATCCTCGACAAGGGCCGCGCCAACGGCCGCCAGATCGTCCCCGCGGCCTGGATCGCCGATGCCACATCGCCGCACGGCGCCGAGGGGCCGATGGGCGGCTACGGCTATCAGTGGTGGACCGTGACCAATTCGAACGCGTTCTATGCGCTCGGGCTCGAAGGGCAGTTCATCTACATCGATCCCGACACGCGCACGGTCGTCGTCAAGCTCAGCTATTTTCCGCCCGAGAACGACGCGGTCTATGGCGAGACGATCGCGGCGATGGGGGCGATCTCGGCCTGGCAGCCCGGTCGATGATCCTTGCTCGCAACCGACGGCTGCTGGGTGTCGCAATGGCAGCCCTGCTGGCGGGCGCCGCCACGGCGCAGACGCCGGTTGCCGAGCCGGCGGCGCCAATGCATCACGAAGCGTTCTGGGCTCGGCGGCTGACCGGCTATCTGACCACCCGCGATGGGATCCAGCTGCGCTATTCGGTGCTGCTGCCGCGCGGCGAGGGGCCGTTTCCGACGATCGTCAACTACAGCGGCTACGATCCCGGCGGGCTCGGCGGCCCGGCCTATATGGCCGACGATACCGCCATGTCGGTCAATCTCGACCGCGCGCTGGTCGAACGGGGCTATGCGGTGTTCGGCGTCAACGCCCGCGGCACGGGCTGTTCGGAAGGGCGGTTCGATTTCCTCGGCCCCGACTATGGCCGCGACGGGCGCGACGCGATCGAGTTCATCGCCGCGCAGCCCTGGTCGAACGGCGCGGTCGGAATGGCCAACTGGTCCTGGGCGGGAATGTCGCAGCTGGCCACGGCCGCCGAGCGCCCACCGAACCTCAAGGCGATCGCGCCGGGCATGGTCATGGCCGATGCCCGGCTCGACAGTTGGGCGCCGGGCGGTGTCCCCGCGCCGGCCTTCGTCGCGCACTGGTGGGAATATCTCCATTCGCGCTGGGCCTCGGTCCGCGCCAGCGCCGAGGCCGAGAACGATGCGGCCTGTCTGGCGCAGGTGGCCCAGAACCTCCGCACTGCCGAGCCCGAGAACCTTTCGAGCGTAATCATCCGCCACCCGCTGCGCGACGCCTACATCGAGCAGCGGCGGCTGGCGGCGCGCACTGCCCAGATCGCCGTGCCGGTGCTGTCGATGACGGCTTTCCAGGACGAGGCCGTGACCTCGCGCGAGGGGCACTATCACGACACGATTGATCCTTCGCGGCTCTGGCTGGTCCAGACCAACGGTGGCCACGATCTCTATGAATCGAAACGCTTCCGCGAGATCCTGCTCGGCTTCCTCGACCGTTTCGTGAAGGGCGAGGCGAACGGCTTCGAACGCAGGCCGAGGCTGCAGCTCTGGCTGGAGAGCCATTCCAGCGGCGAGGGGCACGTTTATCAGGAAGCGCTGTTGCCGGGTTTCTTGGTCGAGCGCGAAGGTTGGTCGCCGACGGTCCGGCCGATGCGCTTCGCGCTGAGCGGCGGCGGCGCGCTGGTCGCCGAAGGCAAGGGGTCGGGCGCCGCCGACGCCTATATCTATCCAATTGCCGGTGCGGCGGTGAACGTCGATGCCGAGGGCGACCGCTGGGGCTCGCTGGCACCGGATTGGCGACGCGGTAGCCTGGCCTATACCTCGGCCGCGCTCGGCGAAACGCTGTTGGCCTACGGCACTGCCAGCGCCGATCTTTGGCTCTCTTCGACCGCGACCGACACCGATCTCCAGGTCACCCTGACCGAACTGCGTCCCGACGGGCAGGAGATGTTCGTCCAACGCGGCTGGCTGCGCGCCTCGAACCGCGCGCAGGATGACGGCCGCGCTACGGCGCTGCGGCCGGTGCCGCTCGACCGGCCCGAGACGATGACCGCGCTGACACCCGGCGTGCCGATCTTGGCGAGGGTCGAGCTACCCAAGTTCGGTCATGCCTTCCGCGCCGGTTCGCGGATGCGGCTATGGATCGATGCGCCGAGCCGCTGGGGCGGCTATGGTTTCGCGCCGCATTCCGCGCCCGCGACAAACAGCATCTGGCACGATGCGTCGCACCCGTCGCAACTCGTGCTCGGCCTAATTGACGGCTTCACGGTGCCGACAGGCCGTCCCGCATGCGGTACCGTGCTCAAGCAACCGTGTCGCCTTGACCCCTTACGCCGCAAATGACCGAAGGACCGTCCACCATGCCCGAACTATCCCGCCGCCATGTCCTGGCCGCCGCTGGTGGCGGCCTGGCGCTGGCCGTCGTGCCCACCGCCGGTCGAGCCGCTGCTGCAACCCCGATGCGCGATCTCGATCCGGTCCGTACCGAACTGGTCATGAACCTCGTCGTGACCTGCAGCGCGCCCGAGCCGATGGGGCCAAGTCCGGAAAGCAAGGACGGTCGCCGCGGCGAGATCTGGCCGATCGTCGGGGGCCGTTTCGAGGGCCCGAATATCCGCGGCACCGTGGTTCCGGGTGGTGGCGACTTCCCCGTAACACGGCCCGATGGTGTCGAGGTCATCGACGCGCTCTATCGCTTGAAGACCGACGATGGCGTAACGATCCTGATCCATAATCGGGGGCTGATGTATCCGGGACGGAACGGTGAATGGCCGAAATTTCGTCTCGTGCCGGAGTTCACCGCGCCGGTTGGCCGCTACGACTGGCTCAACAAGGCGATCTTCCTTTCAACCTTGGTCGAGACCCCGAAAGAAATGGCACTGGCCAAGTCGTCAGCAGAAAACGATCGGTTGATTCAGGTTCATCGTGTTTTTTGAATTCGAGACGATAGCCGCCGACATTCCAGCCATTCGATTGTTTCCTGCGGATTATCGGAAGCTACCGTTCGTTCATCGTTGTCGTGTCCGTAGAAATCTCCGCGGATTCGAAAGCGATGGAGGGCGCTCATCTCCACCAAGCGGCTCGAAAAATCCGAAACGGACCTATCTCCAAGTTCGTATCTTGCTCAATTATAAAGGAACTGGATAAGCGAGCGCATTCGCTGGCGGGGGCCGGCGTGGGGGAAATCGCCGACACAGCCGACATACCGAGGTGCTTTAGCGTTCCCTGGAAGCGGCCAATCGTTCAACTGAGCAGAAGCGCGATTAGATGGAGGGTAGCACCTCGATAGCCAGAGTATGGGATCGTCAGGGACGCCAGATGGATCAATGCTCGTATCGACGTACCGGCGGTATCCATTGCCGGTAATATGCGAACGTGCCGATTGTAGGCCTTCCGGCCTTATCTCTCGCCGGCGCGAAGCGCGCGCGTTGTAGCGCGGCCCAGCACGTGGCTTGGTCGAAGTTCTCGTGGCCGCTTGATACGGTGATTTCACAATTAGAAACGCTGCCATCTGGACGGACGGTGAGGCGAAAGCTGGTTGTCCCTCCGACTTGCTCGCGGATCGCGCGCGAGGGGTAATCGTTTTGTGATTCCCAGCTGCGTGGCCCTCCAATCGGCTCCGAGGCGCGGCGAAGCGATTTCGCATGGACCACACTACTCGTAAGCAGGCCGCCGATTAGTAATGCCGCTTTCCACATTGAGGCCTCGTTGAACGGTGGCGGTGATTTCACTTATGCCTGACGCGCGAATCTTCACAATCTCCACGCTGTAACGATTGATCGACAGGGTCATCACAGTCGAGGACCTAGCCTGCCGTCCTGCCTAGCGCCTGGGGTTCGCTCCCGACCCCGGGACGGGCGCACAAGATCCAGCAGTTAAGATGACATGAACAAAAGTGCCTCCAGATCGAAGTAAGATCCCGTCGCAATTCCGTTGTCAGCGCATTCAAGAATGGCAAGAGCATTGGCGGAGAAAAGAGCATATCGCGCGTTTCAAATTAGCAGTCGGCGCGGCCATATATTGACCGACATGCTGAGCCGCATGCCGTCAACAGACGGCATGGTTGATTGTATATTTTTGATTCGAGAGGTGCATCGTGCGACTTTCAGGAAAAAATTTCGCCAATTTTCGCTTATTGCGATGCGCTATACATATAGCAGCGTTTGTAATAATCGCGCTCATAATTTTCGAAATGCACTTAGTGTCGAGCAGCGAACGTATGATAAAAAGAAACTATTTAGTCTCCACAATTGAGCGAGCTTGTAATTCAAGAAAATATTCATTGGTTATAATTAAAGAAAAAACTTTTTTCACACCCGGATGGTATGATTTTTATGCCGAACGGGGTTCCGTTACCACTGAAATTTTAAGCCAAGTTGCCCGATCGAAAGGGTTTCGGCCGGAATCGATGGAAACCCCTGCGATTATGGCAGTCGGATACTTTGGAGATGCCAATGCGCTTGACTGCATATCGACGAAAATGAAACAAAAAGGATATGAAGGTCATTTCATTTTAAATGATGACTTAGAACACGGGTTTGAGTGGGTAAATCAGGGGTAAGTTGATTCCGATGTCCGAGTTCCAGAGAAGTAATTTCAAGTTCTCCATTTCCGAAGCTTTTGAACATCTTTGCCAACAAATCTGCCCTTCGCGCCGGCGCTTCAGAGCTCCGATAGCGGCCATTAATTTGCCTATTGCCGACTGGTTCTGTCTTCAATTGCGATACTGTGATGAGGGCGGTTATGGTGCCTCGTGAAGAGAGCGATCCGATTTGTGAGCGTGTCGCCACTTGGCAAGGAAGGCATGCGCCTCATCACTTGCTGCGTCGAAGACAAAAGCGCTGCGGCATGGCTCCTCTACGACCGCCAGATGGCCCCAACGTGGAGCTGGGATAAACGCGCCATCGCGGCCACGGCGGGGTCGAATACCTCCGCTCACGCTCAGGTCCTCTAAAGCTATCAGAACTTGACCCTTTGGAGATCTTGGTCCCAACCCACCGTCAGGCCACTTGCCTACAATCGCGGAAATCAATTTATCCGCATGACCGGCTAGGACCTGCTCGACTGATATAAATATTCTCGAATACATGCTTAGGGGAATGGTGGCACCAAAACTGAGCCCCGCAGTGTTGTTGACCTTTTCATAGTCGGTTATGCGGCCGATCACTATGGTCTCCGCTCGGGCCCCATAGTCCAAGTTTGTCGGGCCCACGTAAGACTGACAAGCAAGCGCAGGAGCTGCAATCAGGCCGGCTAACGCGGGAAGAATTTGGAATGACTGTCGAGCCTTCATGCCAATCTCTTTCTCTCAAAACTCTGAGTGCTTAGAACCATCGGGCTAACCAGAAGGCATTAAGGAAGCATGTCTGCTTTGCACCAGATGGGCCTGAGAACAGACTGTCCGGACCCCACAACTTTTCTGCCGTCGTAACAACGTGAGCTGCTCGACGAAGGGAAGCTTCCCGCTCCGCCAACGATCCCTGGTCCGATTGACCAGCATGCGTTTGGGGGAAAGCGGTGGGGCGAACTGCAGGCCAATCACGTCCCGGATGCCGCCGTTGAGCCAAACGCCCCATTCGTGCCGTTCCAGCAGGACCGGCATGCGATCGTTGGTCGTCATGACCGCCGCATTCGCAGTCATGGTCATACCGGCATAGACGGGACCCGTCTCCTCGGTCTCGGCCCAGAAGCCCGCCCAGGCGACGATCGGTTGCTCCTTGACCGAAAACCACGTCCGCGTCTTCTCGCCGGAATCGCCTGCCGGGTTCGCGAAGTGCGTGAGCGGGATCAGGCAGCGGTTGTGCATGTCCTGGACCACCTCTTCCCAGAGCGGGTTCGTCAGGTCGGCGACGAGTCCTATGATGTCGTCCGCTTCACCGCGCTCGCGCATCTCGCGGGTTATGCGCGGGAAGCCCCAACGCATAGCCTCGAGTTGCCGATCGCCGCCGCGCTGGGTGACGACCGGCCCTTGCAGGCCTTCGACGATGTCGGTCGGTTGATAGTCCGAAATCCCGCACTCGGCATCGAAGTGAGTGGCGACGTCCTGGACCTGGGCGAGAAGCGCATAGAGGCGCGTCATGGCTAGTGGGCCGTCCTGGCGATCGGCGAAGCGAAATCTCCGAGCACCTGCTCGATCGGATGCTGACCGGTCTTCTCGTAGACGCCGCGGAAGAGCTTTGCATGGTAGTGAAGCTGCTTGCCGAAGTCCTCGCACTGTTTGCGCAGGTCCCGTGGCGTCGCCCCTTCCGGCGACTGCTCGAGCACGAGCGCCAAGGCCATAATCACGCCATCGATCGCCGCGTCGGGGTCGCGGCCAGCCAGGCCGGGCAGCGACCCGCTGACGATGATCCTGGCGACGAGATCTGCCACTTTGAGCGAGATTTCGTTTTCCTGGCTCAGGTCTTCGCCGTCGCCGGCGCCCAGTTTCTGATAGTCCATGGCTCTTACCTTTCAGGCCCGGAAGCGGCTCAGCGCGCGCTTCCATTCGCGTTCGTCGGGCATCTTGAGCTTGATCGTGGGAAGCTCGTCGCTCGCCTCGATCGTCTTCGGGCGGACTTTGCGATACCGTTCGCGCCAGCACCGCGAGCAGTAGAGGCGAGGGCGTAGGTCGCGAAACTCATCGCTCCAGCCCCGCTTCTCGCACAAATTCCATAGGCCGTGCGGTTGAAAGCAGGCGGTCTGCCCGCAGGAGCAGGCGGCGCGCACGCTGTTCTTCCACAAGGCTGCCTCGAAGACGTTGGTCGCGACCCTGAGGCCGTCTTGGTTGCGGCTCACAGGTCACGCCGCGGCATCCGCGACGAAATCGAACAGCGGCAGGCTGACGGGCCGCTTTTCGGCGAGCGCGGTCGAGGCGTGATCGGACGCGACGTTGACCCATTCGACGCTCCAGTCGAGCGAGAACGACTTGCCGGCGCGGTCGATCGTCACCGCGCCGGCGCCTTCGACGACGATCTCGAAGCGGGGATCGGCATGATGCCGCGCGCGGACCAGCGAGCCGTCCGAAAGCGCGATGCAGTAGGTGTCGACGAGCTCGATCTCGCCAAGCAGGCGAGGGGCTGCCGCGGGAATCGCAAGGTCGGCCTCGACGTCGCCGACGACGCACAGCCGCGGCTCTTTGGGCATGGGAATAACGGTGATGGCCAAGGCAGCTCTCCGACTCGGGGTGGCTGGTTGGTATAGAACAAAATAGGTACAAATCCAATGACGTCGTCCCAGCCTTGCGATACCCAAGGTCGGGTTTCCCTGATTCGCTGCAGGCCCCAATGCTCCACATCGTCCCCATCCACCTCGCGCCGATCGAGCTGCCGATACTGCTCGTCAGCGCCTCTGCGGGCTTTCCGTCACCCGCGCAGGACGACATGGAAGAGCCGATCAACCTCGGCGACTGGCTCGTCGAGCACCCGGCCGCGAGCTACGTCATGCGTGTCGAGGGTTGCTCGATGGTCGGCGCGGGGATCAACGACGGTGACCTTATCGTCGTCAGTCGCGCCAGGAAGCCCCGGCCTGGGCAGATCGTCGTGGCGCTCGTCCATGGCGACCGGACATTGAAGCGGCTGCGGCGGCGCGCCGACCGCCTCTGGCTCGTCGCGGAGGCCGAGGGCTACCCCGACATCATCGTCGACGAGCACGTCGAGATCTGGGGCGTCCTCGCAGGCCTTGCCCGGCGCTACCCATGAGCGCGCCGGTCGCCCTCATCGACTGCAATAACTACTATGTCTCGTGCGAACGCGCCTTCGACGCGAGCCTCGTCGGCGTGCCCGTCATCGTGCTCTCGAACAACGACGGCTGCGCGATCGCGCGATCGGCTGAGGCCAAGGCGCTCGGGGTCAAGATGGGCGATCCCATCCACCTGATCCAGGGCAAGGTGAAGGCGCACGGCATCCGCGTGCTCTCGTCGAACTATGCGCTCTATGGTGACATGCAGCGCCGCGTCGTCGCGGCGATCCAGCCCTTTGCGCGCGATTTCGAGATCTATTCGATCGACGAGACCTTCGTGGACTTCGCCGGCTTCGAACATCTCGATCTCGTCGCCCACGCACGCGCGATGAGCGCGCAGGTTCGCGAATGGACCACGATCCCGACCTGCGTCGGGATTGCGCCGACCAAGTCGCTCGCCAAACTCGCCAATGCCGCGGCTAAGAAGAATCCGCTGTTCGATGGCGTCGCGGATCTGCGCGACGAGGCGACCCGCAACTGGGTGCTCGACCGCTTCGCCGTGACCGACGTCTGGGGCGTGGGCCGGGCAACGGCTGCCAAACTCCACGGGCTTGGCATCAGGACGGCTGGGCAACTGCGCGACATGGCCATGAAGCAGGCGCGGGGTGTCGGCACAGTCGTCCTCGAGCGGCTGATCGCCGAACTGCGCGGCGTTCCCGCCGCCGCGGTCGAGACGATCGAACCGCAGCGCAAGGGCATGGCCGTGACTCGCTCGTTCGGCACGCCGGTCACCGACATCGACACGCTGATGGGTGCCGTCGCCCAGTACGCCATGCGGGCAGGGGAGAAGCTTCGCCAGCACGGTCTCGTCGCGCGCCGCGTGACCGCCTTCTTCCACACCAATCCGCACAAGCCCGAGCGGCCGCAATATTCGGCGACGCGTACGCTCAGCGCCCAGCCGATGACCAACGATGGCCTGGCGATCCTGGCACTGGCGCGCCGCGGCGTGGAGAGCGCCTGGCGCGAGGGCTACGGCATCACCAAGGCCGGGATCATGCTCGAGGACCTGATCGAGGAACGGCTTCGGCCCCTGACGCTGTTCGAGGGTGATACCGACAAGCGCGCGCGGCTTATGGCGGCCATGGACGAGGTGAACGGCCGTTTCGGCAAGTTCGCCGCGGTGCCGGCAACGCAGGGCTTCAAACGCGGCTGGGCGGCACGTTCGGACTCGCGCTCGCCCAACTACACCACCCGGATTGCTGACGTGCCTGCGGTGCGGGCCTGAGGCGCGCGCATGTGGCGGGGACCGCCTGGCGGCGTTGTCAGCCTGACATCGCGCGCTCTTGCGCCGGGCCATCATGACAGGACATAGGCGAGAACGACACCCAGAAGACCGCGATAGGGGCCTCCGCCAGTAGGGCATCGAGCAGGCGAGGCGCCGGGCGCCGCCCTCTAGAGAAGTGTGGTTCCACCAGGCGCGCTCCTCTTCGTCCAGAGTTCGGGCGTGCGATCGACCCGCAGTTCATCGTGGCAGGTTCGTACGAGCCCAAAGGCCTCCTCGTGCGAGCCAAGCATCCATTGATCGTACTGGTCGGGGCGCAGCAGAACCGGCATCCTGTCGTGCACGTCCGACATCTGCGGGCACCCATCGACCATCACCATTGAATAGGCCTCGCCCCACTCGATCGTATCGCGCCAGATGCCGCCGACCGCGAAAATCTCCGCATCGTGGAGCGAATACCAGGTCCGCGTCATCCGACCTTTCTCGCCCTCGGCTTCCGCCCAGCCGGTCAGGGGGATGAGGCAGCGGCGGTTGACGAAGCTGTCTTCCCAGAATGCGGTGTAGAGCTTGTCGTCACGCGCGTTGTTGACCTTGAGCGGCTTGGATTGAGGCTTCATCGTCTTGAGGCGGCGCGGGAAGCCCCAGATCATCGTCTCGAGGCGGCGCCTGTCATCGACTTCGCGCACGACCATACCGGGATAGCCGGGAAAGGTTTCCTCTGCCGCGTTGAACACAGCGATGTCGGGCGGCGCGACGTTGAAGTACGCGGCGACTTCGGCGGCGCTCTTACGAACGGTCGAGAGATTGCACATGCGGTCTGTATATCACGAAAGACGAGTGCGGTCAGGACGCGTCGACTTAGCTGTCGGTCGTTCACCCTTAGCGACGAAGCTTAGTTCGTGTGCGCGATGGACGGGAACCCAAACGAGCAAGGCCGCGTTAGCTTACCGTTCGCCAGGACGGGGAAGCTCGCATGGATGAACACAGGAGCCCCGAGCCAGCCGCCCGGGGCTCCTTTCATGAAAACTCGAGTACGCGGTCGTCTTGGCGTAGCTGGGAAGTGAAATGTGGCGAGTTACGGACAGGCTAGCAACTAGAGGTGAGGAAGGTAACCTCTACATTGTCATCGTAATGCGGAATGACGCTGAGTTGGACTATGTACTAGCCGACGGTAGGGCCGTCACTTTACAAAAAGACGGGTCTTTTCGGGTCGAGGAGACTGGAGAGACTCTTTACTTGGAGATGTAACGTTTTTCACCGACAAAGCGGTCGCACGGCGGTTCGATCAGTTTTTCTCAAAGCGGTCGATGGTTCATCTGCACCGCCAAATCCGGTGCGCGCCAGTCAAAAGCTTCTGATCAGTCCGAAATTCAGCTTAGGGCTCTCGTCGCCGGTATCGTAGCGAGGGCCGCTGAGCGGCACGGCGAGTTCGAAGGTGGCGCCGAAATTCCGGGCCACATCCATTCGGAATCCGCCACCGGCAGAGGCCAGTGCGCCGCCGCCGGGGCCTCGTTGCTGATTGGAGAGGCTGCCGCCGTCGACGAAGGCATAGATCTGCGCGCGCTTTACTAGGCCCAAGGGGCGGTCGATCAGGTAGCGCAGTTCCGCCAGGCCCATCACGCCTTCGTCCCCCGTACGCTCTCCCCAGTCGTACCCTCGCAGGAAGGCCGTACCGCCGAGGCTCGTTTCCTCGCTGATCAGCAGGGGCTGCGAGGCGACCTGGCCGGCAGCTGCCAGCCTCAGGCTTAACTTGCCGCCCAGATCGGTGGTCCAATCGCTCCAGGCGGACAAAGTGGTGAAAGTGCCATCGGCATCGGCGCGAGAGGCAAGGCGCGCGCCGGGCCGGGTGGCGCCGAGCAGGCCTAAGCCTTGGGTCAAGGTCGTGCTAAGGCGCAGACGCCCTCCCGCCAGCGCGCTGTTGCCGTAGATAGTCAGCCGCGCGGTCGCGACCTTGTCATTGCGGATGAGCAGGTCGCTCCGCCATTGCGATAGCTCGCGAAAGCCGAGCTCGCCCTCCAGCCAGACGCTGGCGCGGCGTCGGCGGAGTAGGGGCTGCATCAGGCTGCCAGCGACGTGCCACGAACGGTTCCGCAAATCGTAGGGGGCAAGATAGGCGCCAGGATGGGTAACCGAGATCGCGCCGGACACGGCCAGTTCCGTGCCCGTGGGGCTGATCCGCTTGGCATAGCGTGCGTAGCCGAACTGGAGCTGGCGAGGTTGCACGGGTGCGGTCGAATAGGACAGGGTCAGCGAATCGTCGGACGCGAACAGGCCGTTGAAATCGGCCTCGATCCGCGCCTGCTCATGCCCGATCGGCCGGGTTCCCTGGTTCGACAAGGCGACGCGCGCCTGGAAGCGGTCCTGGCTGGCGTCGACCAGCAATACGCCCTTGCCGCCTTCGCGCAGGTAGCGACTGCCCCCGATGCGCACGCCGTCGACGTCGCCGGCGATGAGCAGGCAGCGTTCGACCTCGGCCAGCCGTGCTGGCTTCCCGTCGATCAGCGCCGCCAGCGCACGGCGCACGGCGGCTGGAGCAGGCCGGGTGAAGCGAACTTCATCGATGCGACCCTCATCGACCTTGATGATGAGAATGCCGGTGGTTAGCCGTTGCATTTCGATCCAGGCCGATGCGAAGGCGAAACCCTTGGCGCGCAGACGTGCGGCGACCGCTTCGGTCAGTTGCTTCAGCTCAGCGGGCGACAAGGTCCGACCGATCCGCGCCGCGACGATGTCGGAGAAGTCGGCAGGAGAGAGAGACTGGAGACCCGACAGCGAGATCGCACCGACGAAGATCGCCGCGTGCGTGGGGGCGTTCGCCTGCGCGTCGGGCGCTTCGATGGCGACCGAGGCCTGCGGCGGGGGCTCGATCTCGCTAGTGCCTTGGCGGTCGGTGGCGATCAGCGTCGAGTCCGCGCGGACCGCGGCGTCGCTGCCCTGGGGCTGAGCCTTAGCCGGGACGACGCATAGCGAGAGTGCGCCCAGCATGGCGGTCGGCGTGGCAATCCGGCGCAGGCTCGCGGGGCGTTTCATGGCCATCGACCTAGCGGCCAAGCTGTTACGAATTCGTCAAAATTGCTCGAAATTAACCATATGCGCAAACTGCGACGCAACAGCGGAGGGCGTAGAAAACGGCGCAATGGGAGAGACCGCCGGGATTGCGGCCGGCTCCTGATGAGGGTCCATCATGCGCGCATTGTTGAAGTCGTTCACCTTTCTTCTGGGCCTTTGTCTTACGCAAACAGCCTGGGCCGATGCTGCTTCCCCCGATTGGCTGGTCAGCGAAGTCAGCGGTTCGGTCACGATCGCGCAGCAGGGGCGGGCGCAGCCGGCCGTTAGGGGGTCGCGCATCGTGCCCGGGGCGACGGTCTCGACCGCACCGGGTGCGCGAGCGGTGATTGTCCATGGTCGCGACTTCGTCACGGTCTCGCCGGGCAGTCGTGTGCGCGTTCCGGCAATTGCCGAGCGTCGCGGTCTGTTCCAGGTCGTCCAAGAGTGGGGCAACGCGATCTTCCAGATCGAGAAGCAGGGGGCGCCGCATTTCGGCGTGCAGACCCCCTATCTCGCGGCCGTGGTCAAAGGCACGACCTTCTCGATCACTGTCACGGGAGAGGGGACCTCGCTGCAGGTCGTTGAGGGCGCGGTCGAGACCTCGACGCTCGACGGGGGAGCTAGCGAGATCATTCGGCCCGGCATGGTCGCCAGCGTCGGCAGCTCGGACTTGTTCCGCATGACCGTGCAGGGCCAGGAAACGCGTCAGATCGATTCGCCGCAGCGGGACATGCCGCCTGCGGTCGACGCCGCTCCGGCGTCGGCGGGCGAGGCGACAGAGCCCCAAGCCAATGCGGCCGATGCCGGTCTGACGGATGGCGGTCTCCAGGAGATCGGCAGCGGCGAGGTCTACGAAAGTCAGGTGATTTCGAGCCCCATCATCGCCAAGCCAGTGGATCTCGGCCAAGCGACGGGTGGGCTCGTGGGCGGGAATGCCGTCGTTCAACTCGCGAGCGTTGATGCTGTCGCAGTCCGGGATCTCGGGCGCGGAGAGGATTCTGGGCTGGCCAGCCCTGCGATCGGCAATCCGCAACTCGCGGTCGGCGATGCCAGCCAGGGTGTTCCGGGGGCTTCTGTTGGCGTAACGCCCGGCCAGGGCAATGCCAGTGCCAATGGCCAGGGTAATGGCCAGGGCAATGGCAACGACGCTGCAGGTTTGGGGCTCGGGCTTGGTAACCCAAGTGTCGAGGTGGGACTTGGCAATTCCGGCAACACGAACTCGGGCAACGGCAACAGCGGCAACAGCGGCAACAGCGGCAACAGCGGCAACAGCGGCAACAGCGGCAATAATGGCAACGGCAACGCCAACGGCCAGGATAACGGCAATGGTGGCAATTCCGGCAGCAACGGTCTCGGGCTGGGGCTTGGCGTGGGGAACGCCGGTGTGGAGGTCGGGCTCGGCAATTCCGGCAACGACAGCACGAACTCGGGTAACGGCAACAGTGGCAATAGTGGCAATAGTGGCAATAGTGGCAATAGTGGCAATAGTGGCAATAGTGGCAATAGTGGCACTGGTAATGCCAACGTCCAGGATAATGGCAATGGAGGCGGTTCGGGCACCAACGGCCTGGGACTGGGGCTCGGCGTTGGGAACGTTGGTGTCGAGGTCGGGCTCGGGAACGCCGGTAACGGCAACACGAACGCGGGCAACGGCAACAGCGGCAATAATGGCAATGGCAATGCCAACGGCCAGAACAACGGCAACGGCGGATCGAGTGGGAGCACCGATTTGACTATCGGCTTGGGGGTGAGCGTTGGCGGAAATGGGCTCGGGCTCGGACTTGGCAGTTCGGGCAAAGAAAATGGCCAGGGCAATGGCAACAGCCAGTAAGACACGGCATTGCCAGTGGAACGTGAGCGGGTGACAGCCGTGCTCTGCCCTATCGCGCGACATTGGCGTCTTGCCGCCCTGGCCTTCAGCGCGATGCTGGGCATTCTCGCCGCGCTTTCAGGCTTCGCCCGGTCGCCCGAGCACACGCTGTCGGCAGCCAGTGCGCAATTGCGTCGCCACCCGGCGAGCGGCGATCTCCATATCGTCGAGATCGATGCCCGCAGCATCGCGGCGATCGATCGTTGGCCTTGGCCGCGGCGCAACTATGCCGCGGTTGTCGATCAGCTGCGCCGCGCGGGCGCCGCGTCGATCGCTTTCGACGTGGACTTCTCGTCACACTCCGATCCGCAAGACGATGCCGCTTTCGCCGCTGCGCTGGCGCGTCCGGGCAGCAGCGTCATCCTGCCCACGTTCGGCCAGAAGGCCGGCGGCGGGCGGGGAGGCTGGACCGACTCTCTGCCGATCCCGGCGCTCCGCGAACATGCCGCGCTCGCCGCTGTCTCGATATTGCCAGATGCCGACGGCGCCGTCCGCCGCGCACCGATCGCGACCATGACCGACGGCCTGCCGCGCCCTTCGCTTTCGGCGATGATCGCCGGAATTTCCGGCGGCGCGGCGGATAGCAACTTTCCGGTCGACTATGCGATCGATCCCACGACGATCCCCCGGCACTCGTTCATCGATATACGCGACGGGCGATTTGATCCGGCGGCGATCGCCGGCAAGCGGGTCTTGATCGGCGCGACGGCGATCGAGATGGGAGATCGTTATGCCGTTCCCAACTACGGCGTGATCCCGGGTGTAGTGATCCAGGCGATTGCTGCCGAGACTTTGCGCGCCGGCGTCCCGCGGGAAGGCGGCTGGGTGCTGCCTCTGCTCTTCGCGCTGCTCTGCGGCTGGGGAATTCTCCATCTGCGGCGGAGCCAGGCCCTGTTCGCCGCGGTCATCATAGCGCCGGCTGCCCTGTTCGGCCTGTCGGTCATAGCGCGTGCGTTTCTCGCCAGCCGATTTCCGGTCGTACCGGGCCTCATCGCCCTGACGAGCCTTAGCGCGGCCGCCTATGCCATGCGCATCCTGGTGGCTGCCCGCAAACGCCGGTTCGAAGACCTAGCGACCGGTCTGCCGAACCGCCATGCGATGCGGGGCGCTGTACGGGCCAATGCGGGACTGGGCGTCGTCGCGGCGCGCTTCGCCGAATATGACAAGCTCGCCAGCGCGCTCGGCGATCGGGCGACCATGGACTTGATCCATCGCGTTTGCGAGCGCATCGCCATGGTGACCGGCGGAGAGACCGTGTTCCGGGTCGAGCACCGTGTGCTTGCCTGGCAGTGCGACGATGCCGAGCAGCTCGAAATTGCACTGGCGACGCTTCGCGCCCTGATGCTCAGTCCCGTGGAGGTCGCCGGCCGCCGCGTCGATGTCTCGCTCGTTTACGGGTTTTCGCCTGCGCGGGCGCACGAGGATGCAGACGGTACGATTGCGCGTGCGTTGCTCGCCGCGGACCAGGCCCTTGCTCTCGGGCAGAACTGGCAGGTACACGACGCGCAGGACGACGAGACCGTCGATCGCGAGCTCTCGCTGCTCGGCGAACTCGACGAGGCGATCGCCAATCGCGAGCTCGACGTCCACTATCAGCCCAAGCTGTGCCTCAAGACCAACCTGATCGCGAGCGTCGAAGCGCTGGTGCGCTGGAATCATCCAACGCGCGGACCGCTCCGACCCGACCTGTTCGTTCCTTTGGCGGAGCGCAACGGTCGCATTGCCGGACTAACGCTCCACGTTCTCGAGCGCACGATCAGCGATCTTCACACCTGGAAAGTGCAGGGCCATGCGATGACGGCTGCCGTCAACCTATCCGCCAAGCTACTCAATTCCGCGACGTTCCTTGCCGAGCTCCGTAGCCTCATCGAAACCAGCGGCATCGCCCCCCACGTCCTTACCTTCGAAGTGACGGAATCGGCCGCGATGACCAATGCAGCCGAAGCGGCCGCGGCGCTGGAGTCGTTCCAGGCGATGGGCATCGCCATCTCGATCGACGATTACGGCACCGGGCAGTCGACGCTCAGCTATCTCAAGCAGCTTCCGCTCGACGAGTTGAAAATCGATCGCAGCTTCGTGCAGTTCGCGCATCAGAACCGGAGCGACGGTGTTCTGGTCCAATCGACGATCAACCTCGCGCACGAACTCGGCCTCAAGGTCGTCGCGGAAGGCGTCGAAGATCCTGAGTGCATGGCATTCCTGCGCGCAGCGGGTTGCGACATGATCCAGGGCTATCTGATCAGCAAGGCGGTTCCGGCAAAAGCCCTCTCGGCGTTGCTCGAACGACCCGTTTCCATGGCCGCGTGATCGTGCCTGGCGCGCAGCATGTGCGCGTTGTCGGTGGAAATCGACTGTGTGCAGATTGATGCTGACTTCGATGATATTGGGTGCCAATCGTACGTCTGGTTGGGGGCGCTGTCAGGTTCCGTTACCCCGGTAGTCTGGCGTGTCCCCAACTTAGGCCCCAGAGACCCGCCTGACCCACCCGTTGGAACGTAGGGCGCCGCCTTTATTGCATGCAGGTCGTCATTCCAGGAGACGTGAGGTCCAGCGCATGTGCCGTCCTCTGATCGCCTTTTGCGCTGAGAGACGGCCGCTTACCTCTTAGCCTGAGGACGGCAGCGCTTGGCGTCGGAAGGACGCAAGAACGTCGGCACCACCCGAGGCAAGGTTCATTTGGGCATTCCGCTCGCATTCAAGATGCTCGGGTTGTCAGGTCCGTACAAGAAAGGCCCCTTCCTTTCGGAAGAGGCCCGTCCCGTCTGAAGCGTAGCCCCCGGAGGCTTCATCCATACTCAATCGTAAAGTGTCAGAACTTCACGCCGAGACCGGCAACCACAGCATCAGGATCGCTGAAGCCGTTGCCGACGAAGAAGTGCCGATATTCGACCTTGCCGTAGAGGCTCTGGCCGAAGCTGTGCTGGTAGCCGGCGCCAAGGCTTACCGAGTCCTCGCACAGGCGGCAGGGCTTGGTGTTGTAGCTCGACGCGACATAGACCTTGCCCGCTTCGCCTCCATTGACGCCGAGGCGGCCGCCAAAGCCGAAGGCAACGCGCGTGTTGTCGGTCAGGATCTTGTCTGCCGACGCTTCGACGCCGACGAACGTGCTGCCACCCAGATCCCAGTCGTAGCCCGCGGCGATGCCGGCAATGGCCTCTTCGTCACCCTGGTCCCAGATGATGCCGCCGCGGGCCTCGACGCGCGCCTCGTTGGCGAGGGCAGGCGAAGCGACTGCAAGCGAGGCGAGCAGCGAAAGAACAACAGTACGCATTACATAAACTCCTGAAAACATGCCCCTTCTTTGTGGCGGGGGCGGCTGCCGGCTAGGCGCCGGTCTTTGCTGGGGCAAGAGGCTTGCGCACTTCTTCTCAAGATTTGACGAATAATGTTGCGATGCGGCAACAGCAAGTGGGCGTCTTTTCGGTTGAAATAGCAATTGTCAGATGTGTGAGCCACCGGATGGAATCAGGGATTTAGAGATTATCCAGGTTGGAAGTAATAGAGAAATGGCATTTGAAAATTGCATTTCCGCATGAATATTCTCGGAGGCATTCGCGAATGCCTCAGTCGTCACGAATAGACGTGATAGCCCTGTGAATTGATTCAGATTTTGTTCCCAAAAAAATGGCCCGGCCGGAAGGCCGAGCCGATATAGTTATGGGAGAGGATGCCTGAAAGGCAATTTCCCTTTCTAGCCTAGGTCAGCTTTTTGCAATTGCGAAAACCGATTGGCCGGTTGCAATCCACGCAAGGCTTGCTCGACACGGCAAGTTGAACCTGTTTCTGCCTCGAAATCTGCAGACCTTGGCTGCCGACTGCCCCTGTTCGTCAGAAGCCGATTGCTGTCCATTGGTATGGATCGAGGCTTTGAGCCGGAGTCCGGTGGGAATTTACTAGCTCGCGCTCGCGCTATTTGGATCCGCCCTTATCTTGTACGAATGACCGAGACGCAGGAAGACATGATTGGGATATTTCAGGTCGTCGGGCTCACGGGGATTGGTCCCGCCCGCCTTTCGATGCTTATGCGCGCTGGATTGTTTCCACCCCGTCGAGATGGATCCCGGGGACGGTGGAGTAGAACTGAGGTTGAAAGCTGGGTGAGTAGCCATGGCCCTCAGGACGATGGAGCAAGCCGCCAACGCAAGTCGGTGCGATCTCGCGATAGTTCCAAGAGGTAGGTTTCGCCGACATTCGAGTCGTCCCGCGGTCTTGGCAGCTCTCTGATAGCTGGCATCCATTCATCAAGCGCCAAGGCGACACTCTTACAATCGAAGCTGGACGCCGCCACTTTGATGCATTCGGACGGCCTTCGGTGCAGCATCAGATGTGCACAGCAGGCACTTTCCTGTAGGAGCCCGCCTCCCCTAACGACCATTCCGAAACGAGAAGATTTGATGCGAGGATACAAGGAACCAGGCTTCAATGACCGGGTTGCTGCCGCCAACAGCGCCAAGATCAAGGCTCTGGAGATGTTGAAGAACAAGCCCAAGCCTAGCGAGGCCGAACTCGCCGAGCGTGCCGAACGCCGGCGCCAAAAGGAAACCGGTGAAGCCGAGAAGCGCGCTGCCGCTGTGGCGGCTCGCGAGGCCGCGAAGGCCGCAATGGAGCAGGCACAGCGCGACGCCGCCACAGCGGCCGCAGCTGCTGCCGAGGAGGCTCGCGCCGCTGCTGAGGCAGCTCGGCCAAAGCTACCTACCACCGAAGAGCTCAAGGCTGCGCGCGACGCTCGGTATGCCGCCCGCAAGGCGCGCAAGAGATAGGATGGTCGCTCGCGAGCTTCTCCGCGACGCGCAGTTGCCGAGTGTGCGGAGCTAATGAGCGGCGCGGAATCCAGCGTCGAGGCCTGGTTTTTCAAAAGCCCGAGTGCTCATGCGAGCGCTGTCGCCACAGTTTATGGCATTAAGCAGCGATTTGACTTGCAGAAATGAGTCATCGCGATGTGGTTTGCGGCGCTGGCACCCTCGCGGTATCCGGCAGTTTGCCGACATCTAAGCCCTTGCCCGTGGAGAAGGTGGTGAGCGGTGACCTGCTAGGCGCGTTTCAGGCCATTCCGAGCGGAACTGGGGCGTTCACCCCCGGCGCCAAGGCGTCGACGATGGGCGCTTACGGCGACATTCGTGAGCTCTTTAGAACTCGCCTTCGTTCACTCTTGGCTCGGCCGCGCTGCAGGAGTGCGGCTTGGGGCCTTCGCATCGGTGAGCGCCTGCCAGCCCGCGAGAAACAGGGCTGCTGCCATGGGTCCGACGACGATGCCGCTCAACCCGACGGCTTCGATACCGCCCAGCGTGGTCACCAGAACGAGCCAGTCAGGCACGCCAGTGTCCCGTCCCACGAGGAGAGGGCGAAGAATGTTGTCGGCGAGCCCGATTACGATCACGCCCGAGCCGACGACGACGCCAGCTTGCCAGTATGCGCCCGTCGCGAGCAGATAGAGCGCGACGGGACCCCAAACGATCGTTGGCCCGATCGCAGGCAACAGCGCGGCGATGGCCATGAGCACACCCCATAACAAGGCGGCCGGCAATCCGACGATGGCGAAGGTGACGGCGCCAAGCGCGCCTTGGGCCACGGCGACCAGTCCCGATCCCTTGATCGTCGCTCTGGCGACTGCGACAAACCTTTCCGCCAGAAGTGGGGCAAAACCGTCGTCGAGGGGTAGCGCTTTTACGATTGCGGGTCCGATCTTGCGACCGTCGCGCAACAGGAAGAAGGTGACGTAGAGACCGACGCCGAACGTCAGCAGGAAGGCAGCGGCATTGGCGCCGATCGAGAATGCGCGGCGAGCGATGACGCTCACGCTCTCTGTAAGGGCTTGGGACAGTCGTTGTTGGGCACGCTCGAAGCTACCAAAACCCCAGGTATCGACCAGGTTTCGGAGGCGATCGGGTAAGGCGTCATGCACCTGTCGAAAATACTGGCCGAAGTCGATCTGGCCCGAGCGCATCTGTTGATACACGCCGGCTGCCTGGTCGACGACCATGCTGCTCACCACCAAGAGCGGGATTACGACGGCGACCGTTAGGATCAACATGGTCAAGCCGGCCGCACGGCTTTCGCGATCCGGCCATTTTTGCAGGAGCCGCTCAAATATGGGCTGGAAGAGGATAGCGGTGAGCGTTGCCCACAATAGTGCGCCAAGAAATCCCGAAACGACCACGATCAGGCCGATGGTTATCAACGCGAGAAACAGGATCATCCCGCCGCGTTCAATTCCCGCTTTGGTCGGCATCATGGCTTGCAATCCTGTTGAAGGCCTCGCGGATGGATCACCGCGTTACGAGGCCAGATATGAGGTTCGTCTGGTGGAAACGCGCCGCGTGGACATTTGCTCACCTAGGCTTTCGCGTCACAAGCGCATCGTCAGATTGGCAGGCGCGCGTTCAAGCACGAACGAAAGATCGAGAGAGCGGCGGGATCATGTCACTCCCTCGTTTCCCGGCGAGATCCCCGCTTATCCGGACGTCTCGACGTGAATCACAGCTTACTTAGAATTGAAGGCTAACCGACGCCCGCAGTGAGTGATAATCAAAATCGGGGTCAGAGGGGCGGATGTTCGTGCCGCCCGACGTGATAAGGAAGGGGCTGGCAGGCTGGCGGCACGCAGGTGATCGCTTGCAATTTAGAGCCGATCAATCACATTTGGGAGCTACCCCGGGTCAAAACAACATTTTGGAGTCGAAACTGTCTTCTTCGGAGCGCCAAAGCTGACGTCAGCTTCTAAATTAGCTGGGACTGGACGGAGAGGCCATCATTAGTGACGCTGTCGCCTTCGCACTTCCCACGACGCCGGGAATGCCGGCTCCAGGATGTGTGCCAGCTCCTACGAGAAAGAGATTGCGGAAGTGATCGTCTCGGTTGTGACCACGGAACCACGCACTTTGCGTCAATATTGGCTCAAGACTAAAGGCGCTTCCCAGATGAGCGCCGAGATCCGCGGAAAAATCAAGCGGCGTATAATGAAAACATGTATCGAGGCGTTGGTCGAGATCAGGTATCAGGAGGTCTCTCACCCGCCCGAGTACGACGCTTCGATAGCGCGCGCCTTCTCTTTCCCAGTCGATCTGCTCGGCACCGAGATGGGGCACGGGAGCAAGAGCATAAAATGCCGACTTTCCTGAAGGAGCCATATCGGGGTCGCTGGCGCTAGGGTGATGGAGATATATCGAGGGGTCTTCGGGGAGCCGGCCTCGATCGTAGATATCTTCGAGGAGCGGACCGTACCTGTCTGAGAATAGAATGGAATGATGTGCGATGCCTGGAAAGGTCCCATTCAATCCAAAATGTACCACAAAGAGGCTCGGCGAAAACCGCTTGCGCTTGAGGCCAACGACTTTGCGCCTCGCGTAGTCGCTCTCGCCGATCATGGCGTAGGTTCCAACCAAATCGGCATTGCTGGCGACCATAGTTGCCGCCAGATGCACACCGGCTTCCGTGATGACGCCAGTCACCCTTCGACCAGAGTGGGTAATCTTACCCACTTTCTCCCCCAGGAACAGCATCCCGCCCAGCCTCTGGAACAGCGCGACCATGGCATCGATCAGGGCATTGGTGCCGCCCTTGGCGAACCATACGCCACCGAGCTTCTCCAATTGATGGATCAGCGCGTAGATACTGCTTGTCCGCATGGGATTTCCGCCCACCAGCAGCGTGTGAAAAGACAGGATCTGCCGCAGCTGTTCGTTTTGGACGAAGCTGGCGACAACGGAATAGACCGAGCGCCAAGCCTTGTGGCGCGCGAGTGCGGGGGCAGCCTTGATCATGCTCGTAAAGTTGAGAAACGGGACGGCGCCCAACTTGACGTAGCCTTCCTCGTAGACGGCTTTGGAATACTCCAGGAAACGCGCGTAGCCCTCGATGTCGGACGAATCCAGCTTGGCGATTTCCGCATCGAGTAGACCCTCGTCATTGGAATAATCGAACTGTGTGCCATCATTCCAGATCATCCGGTAGAATGGATCGACAGGCAGCAGCGTCACGTCATCCGCCATGTTGTTCCCCGACAGGGACCAAAGCTCTTCCAGGCATGCCGGGTCGGTGATCACCGTCGGCCCTGCATCGAAGGTGTAGCCGTCGTGCTTCCAGGCATAGGCGCGGCCGCCCGGCCGATCGCGCGCCTCCACGACAGTCGTTGCTATGCCCGCGCTTTGGAGCCTGATGGCAAGAGCTAGTCCGCCAAACCCTGAGCCGATGACAATGGCGGAAGACTTCGACGACATGGGAATGTTGCCTTGCAAAGAGTGATCTTGACCTCAGCGGTATGCGAAGACCTGACCAGAACAACCTGTCCCAAAGGGTGGATGGAAATCCGCGCCGGGATCGGCAGTTTGGCAAGTGAGAGGAGACCGAAATGGCTGACGCAGCCCCAAATTCGTCGTTGTTGCAGCCAATCGGCGAGGAACGGCGCGTCCTTCTGGCAAATCCCCGTGGTTTCTGCGCGGGCGTCGAACGCGCCATTTCTGTCGTGGAAGCGGCGCTCGACAGGTTCGGTCCTCCGGTATTCGTGCGTCGAGCCATCGTTCACAACCGAGAGGTAGTCGAGCGACTTGAACGTCGCGGCGCGATCTTCGTGGCTGAGATCGGTGAAGTACCTGAGGGCGCGATAGCGATCTTATCCGCGCACGGCAGTGCGCGTTCGGTCAAAGTCGCAGGACAAGCCCGAAACCTTCGGCTGGTCGATGCAATTTGCCCGCTCGTGGCGAAGGTCCACGCCGAAGTCGAAAACTGGTATCGTGCTGGTCGGCACATTCTTCTCATCGGCCATCAAGGTCATCCGGAAATCGTCGGAACCATCGGGCAAGTCCCTGCTGGCGCCATTTCAGTCGTCGCGAGCCCTGCCGATCTCGAAGTTCTCGACCTCGCCGCAAACAGCGCCGTCGCCTACGCCGTGCAAACGACTTTTGCGACTCACGACGCAGAAGAGATGATCGCGGCGATAAAGGCGCGGTTCGCCGATTGCGTGGGGCCGCGAACAAGCGACATCTGTTACGCCACGACCAACCGGCAAAGAGCGGTGGAGGCGATGGCTGCGCAATGCGACGTCGTCATTGTCGCAGGAGACGTGACCTCATCGAACGCTCAGCGTCTCGTAGAGGTCGCACGTGCAGCGGGATGCCCAGAAGCCTTTCTGGTCGCCGTTGCTGCAGAAGTGCCTTTCGAACGCATCGCGAAGGCGACAACCATAGGATTGACGGCGGCAGCCTCGACCCCGGACTGGATCGTCGAGGCGATCAGCACCTCCCTCCGCAGCAGAGGCTATTCGCTGGTCGAGGTTCCTGGTGTCCAGGAGACCACGCGATTCAAACCGGTCTCTCTCGAAACAATCGATCGCGCATCGTTCCCAACGGCGCTGAGCGACCGCATCGAGGTCGTTCGCCGCGACGTCGATGCCGTTCTCGGCGCAGCGATAGGCACCTCGACGACGCGCAGCCGCCGACTTGCAGAAGCTATGCGGTACGCGTGCCTTGGTGGAGGAAAGCGTTTCCGCACCCTGCTGGTCGTCGCCGTAGCCGATCTGATCGGTGGCTCCTACGCGCAGGCCTTGCGTATCGGAGCCGCGATAGAGTGCGTTCACGCCCAATCCCTGATCCACGACGACTTGCCTTGCATGGACAACGACGACTTGCGGCGTGGTCGACCGACGCTCCACCGCAAGTTCGACGAAGCGACCGCGTTGCTTGCTGGCGATGCTCTGCTGGCGCTCGCATTCGAGATTCTGGCGGATCCCTTGTCCCATCCGGACGGTGCCACCCGCGCCGAGCTTGTGCTCGCGCTGACGCGGGCTGTCGGTCAGGACGGTCTGGCGGGGGGGCAGATGATGGATCTCTACCCTCCGGCCGAGCCGACCGCAGCGGACCTATTCGCTTGCGAGGCGCGCAAGACCGGCGCCCTCATTCGTTATGCAGTCCAGGCTGCGACGATGCTGGGACCATGTAGCGCTGACGAGCAGGACCGGCTTTTACAGTTTGCGGAGAATCTCGGTCTCGTGTTCCAGATCCGTGACGACATTTTGGACAGAATCGGCGATCCGGCCGCCGTCGGCAAGGGGCTCCGCAAGGACGAGTCCAGCGGACGCAAAAGCGCAACGGTGATCATGGGGCTGACCGGCGCAGAGCAAGAGGCTAGCCGTCTGAAGAATGCTTGCCATGAGGCCTTGGCGGTGTTCGGATCGAAAGCGTCACCGCTGCGCGATCTTGCCAAGTTTGCGGTAGAGCGAGTGCATTGAAGTCGCGCCAGGCGACCTAGTATCCAGCTTCAATCGCGACCCGTATGGCGTCCGCAACGGTTCGAATGCCAAGCGAGCGAAGCATGGCGGCCCGGTGCATCTTTATCGTGCGTTCGGTCAGTCCGAGGTCGAAGGCGATCTGCTTGTTGAGCCTTCCGTTTGCCATAGCTTCCAGGATTTGTCGCTGTCGCCCGGTCAGCTGTCCAATCCGCTGCCGGGCGCGCTCGTGCCGGCTGCTGCCAGTATCTACGATCGCCATCTGCGATCCGAGAAAATAGGTGAGCTCGCCGTCGTCGTCGAATAGGGGAGCGACCATGACCGCATTGCGAAACGGAGCGCCGTCCTTTCGGTAGTTGATCAGCTCGACCATGACCGGCCGAATTGCGACTATGGCCTCGCGCAGCATCGCTGTCTGCGCCGGCTCTGTGCGCTCGCCGCGCAGGAAGCGGCAATTGCGGCCGAGAATTTCTTCTCGATTGTAGCCCGTAAGCTCGAGAAAAGCCTCGTTGCAAGCGACGATCGGATTGTCCGCACGCCGGGGATCGCTGACCACAGCCGCAACCGTACTATGGGAAATCAGGTAATCCGGATTCATAGTCCGAAGGGCCGCCTCTCTCGCACTTCACGTATGGTCATATCGCAGACTGCTTTCGCCACGCCTAGACCAATCCGCGGCGACGCCTGTTGCAGGCCTCGACGTTCCGGACTGTTGGGCGAGGGAATGATGATAAACGTCAGGCAGGAGGATTTACTGCCGCCGGCGGAAGCGGTGGGCGAGCAGGTTCCTGGCGAGGTCCAAGACGCGATCCGGACACTTTTGCGCTGGGCAGGCGACGACCCAGACCGAGAAGGCCTTTTCGATACACCAGAGCGCGTCGGCCGAGCCTGGCGCGACTATTGCTCGGGATACCGAGAAGATCCATCGGTCCATCTGCAAGCCGCCTTTGGCGAAGTGGGGGGCTACAACGAGATTGTGGTACTGCGCGATATTCCCTTCCAGTCGCGCTGCGAGCATCATCTTGCACCCATCGTCGGCACGGCCTCGATAGCCTATCTCCCGGCCGATCGCATCATCGGCATCTCTGAGCTCGCCCAAGTGCTTCACCGATATGCACGCCGTTTGCAATTCCAGGAGCGGCTGACTGCGGAAGTCGCTCAATGCCTTTGGTCTAGTCTGAGGCCGCAGGGCATTGCGGTAGTCGTCAAGGCGAGTCACGGCTGCATGACCAGTCGGGGCGTCCGCACTCTGAACGTGAATATGGTAACCAGCAAGCTGCTGGGGTGTTTCAAGGACGATGCGATAAGCCGGAACACCGCACTGGCAATCCTTGGCATTGGTACCTCGAAGTGACACGAGTTGGGATCGTAGGGGCCGGGATATCCGGTCTCGCTTGCGCGCAGCGCTTGTCGGACCACGGGATCGACGTCAGCCTTGTCGACAAAGGTAATCGTCCCGGTGGACGCCTGGCCAGCGTCACTATCGACGACATGGCGTGGGACATCGGGGCACCACATTTCACCGCAAGGCAGCCTGAGTTTTTCGAGCAAGCCGAACGTTGGCGCAATGCCGGTTGGACAGCATCATGGTCAAACGGACCCAGCGCCGCCTATGTCGGTGTGCCGTCTATGGCAGCGCTCGTGACTCGCCAATGCGAGTTCCTGGATGCTCGGTTCGGCGCATTGGTCCAGCGGATCGAACGCGAGGATGAAAGCTGGTACATGACCGGGAGCGATTTTCGCGAGGGACCTTTCGCAGCCATGGTTATCGCCGTGCCCGCCGAGCAAGCCGCGACGCTCCTCTCCTTGCATGATCTGGAATGGGCCGGCGATGTCGCGGCCGTGCGATCAACCCCCTGCTGGTCGGTCATGGCCGCCTTCACGGCTCCTGTCGCAAGCCGGGAAAGCGTTCTCGCCTGTGATGGTGTCCTAGCAAGCGCCGTCCGGAACAGTTCCAAGCCCGGGCGCGGTGCGGCCGAATGCTGGGTGCTGCAGGCGAGCGCTCAATGGTCGCGTGCCAATCTTGAGTTGCCTCGCGAAGACGTGGCAAAATTGCTACTGGAGGAGTTTGGCAACGAACTTGAATATCCGATGCCGGGCATCATTTTTGCCAAGGCTCACCGATGGCGCTTTGCACTGCCTTTCGGTCTGTACGGGTCATCCCGTTGGAATCACGATCAGCGTCTTGGGGCTTGCGGCGACTGGTGTACCGGCCCGACAGTCGAGGAGGCCTGGCTGTCTGGTAACGATCTCGGACGACAAATTGTGGCATGCTTTCAGGCTATTGCGGCGCAGACCTGAGATACGCCCAAGTTTTCGGGTCAGGCGGCATGGAAAGCGAGGCCGACCTTGTACGGGACGCGGGTAAGGTAGATGGTGGTGAGCCGACGATGGGCGGGATGCGACCGCGACAAGTGTATTGCTGGTCTGCTGAGGAACATACTCGAGGTGGAAACGAAGAGGTGAAGGCGCAGGTGGCAAGATGAAAGTCTAAGGCTTCGCAATTTCGACCGGTCGCCTTCACGCTCTGGTCGATCACTGGTGTCGCGATTGTTCAACAGTGATCAGCCAGCCTTCATCGCTGCTAGGGATATCGCGTCGCCCAGTCATTTGGGTAGGGGGCAGTCCATGCGGGAGGGCGAACCCATGCCGTTCCACGGGGCGCAAACCCTGCCTCAAGAGTGCCGACGCGCTTAAGCGCATCCTGCGCCGCCGCTTGCCGGCACGAAGGCGCCAGGCTGTCGCCTGTCGGGCTTTCACCCAATTTATCGCAAAGAAAACGTGCCGTCAGATTGACGCGGTGACGAAGTTCGTCTCGACCAGCCGATGTGCTAAGGTCGAGGTCCGCATAGCTGACTGCCTGCGAGGCGGTCTGAGCGCTCTCCGGGACGCGACCATAGCGGCCACTTACAATAATTTCTTCAGAGGTTCCTTGTGCGATAGCCAGGGAGGGCAGAGCTGTCGCGGATACGACCAGACCAAGAGCGGCCATCAGGCTTGTTGTTTTCATCTCATCCTCTCAATCGCCCCAGCGCTCCCAGAACGGGCGGGATCGGAATTGGTTTCTGAAGCGCACTGTTCGCCGGCACAGCACCCGACGAACCGGATGAAACTTCTCCGTGAATGTGAGCATTCATCGGGGTTTGCGAGGACTGCGCAATGCGCCCGCGCGGATATCTCCAAATCCGAGGTATCGTTCCGTTGCACCAACCTAACCGAGGTTAGATTCGTCGTGTGAGGCAGGGGTCTTCCGGGGCTGACGATATGAACGCTATTCGATTTGATCTACATGCCCTCAACGGTGTGCAAAGCGATGAGAGCAATGATGCGCCAGCCAGGCAGACCATTGCGCTGGCCTGGATAGCAGCGCGCAAGGCTCGCGACCGCGTTTTTGCCTCTCCGCTTTTTCACAACCCTGCGTGGGATATCTTGCTCGAATTGTACGTTCATCGCACCAGCAGCAAAACATGCGTTTTCCAGGTCTGCGCCGGGTCGAGCTCCCCGCCTACGACCGTGCTGCGTTGGATCGGTGTTTTGCAGTCTGAGGGGTTAATCGAACGCTGCCGCGACGAGAAAGATCGGCGCCGCAGCCTTCTAAAACTGAGCTTGCTTGGCCTGACGAAAATGGAAGAGGCGTTGGATGCCGCTACCGAGGGCGACAGGCGACTAGGGCTCGGACGCTTACGCCTCGTAGACTAGACCAAACGCGGGACTGCAGTCGAGCTGCCTTCCATCCAGCCGCCTTTCGTAAACTTGTAAAAGGCGGCCGTTCGTGACGGGACAGCGCAGCCCCTTGCAGCACTTGCGGACAAGGCACCGTATGGGCGGCAAGGTCGCGGGGGTTATGCGGCCCAACGCTTTGCGAGATGCGGTGAAGGCAAGAGACTGTCGGGCCTTGGGATAGTCGGTGGCGGATCGAATACCCCGTTCGCGAGATATCGCAGCGCGTTCATGATACCGGCGTGCGAAAAGGGCTTGGCTATCACGCCGTGGGCGCCAGAGAAGTCTTCGGGGATCATCGCGACATTGGCAGTCACGAAAACTATGAGTGCTTCGGGCCATCTGCGCTTGATGACCTCACACACCTCGAGGCCGTTTGAGCCATCCGCAAGGTGGATGTCGACGAAAGCCAGCTGTGGATCGACCTCTTGCGGAAGCGCTTCGACTTCCTGCAAGCTAGCGGCCTCTGCTACTACACGATGGCCGGAGTCTTCGATCATCGCTTCAATGTCCATCACCAGCAACATTTCGTCCTCGACAACAAGTACTTCCATCGTCTTCGTCATGTAGAGAACTCGCTGCGAGGAAACGTGATGGTGACGCAAGTTCCTGGGGTGTTGTTACTCCACACCGCCTGAGCATGAGCTTGGCGAGCCAATCGCGTGATGAGTGCCATGCCTATGCTCTTTGTTCGCTTGGTCGAAGGCAGCCCGGGGCCATCATCGCATATCTTGATGACCCCTCGCGTCTCGTCGGCCTCGACGGAGAGATGGAGGTAGCCCGGTCTTTCGTCAGAGAAAGCGTGCTTGAGGGCGTTGGTCACAATTTCATTTAGAATGAGGCCGAGTGCGGATGCGTGAGCCGCGGCGACGAACAACGGCCTGGCGTCAAGCCGCAGATCGATGTTGGTCCGGCCGCTGGAGCCGACCACGTCCGTGACGAGGCTGGTCGCAAAGCTGCCGATGTCAAAACGTGTGATGTCCTTGGATTGATAGAGCTGGCGATGGACGATCGCCAATGCATCCACGCGCTCCAGCATCGAATCCAGTTTTGCCATGATCTCTGGATCGTCGATGGTGCGAACCTGCAACCGCAGCAGCGATCCGATCATGGTGAGATTGTTCTTCACCCTGTGATCGACTTCGTGAAGCAGAATGGTCTTAGCCTCAAGCGCTGCCTGGAGATCCGCTGTCCGCCGTTCGACCTCTCGTTCGACGAGGGCCTTCTGGTCGTTGACGGTCTGATGCGCCTCAATGCGCTCGGTAACGTCCAACTGGGACGCAAAGAAAAACCGGACGATGCCGTCCTTGTCACGCACTGGTGACAGATAGAGTGCGTTCCAGAACGTCGACCCATCCTTGCGATAGTTGAGAAGGTCGACTGCGATGTCGTGACCCCGGCTGATGGCTTCACGCACCAGTGCGACCTCGGACATGTCCGTATCAGGTCCTTGGAGAAAGCGGCAGTTGCGGCCGACAATTTCCTCCCGCGAGTAGCCCGTCAGCTCCTGAAACGCCTCGTTGCAGAAGACGATTGGATTATCGTCCAGGCCCGGATTGGTGATCACCATGGGCATTCTCGTCGCCCGCACCGCGGCTGCGAACGGGTCTCCCCTGCCGTGCTCGTATTCGAGCGCGTCGGTCAGGTGCCAGTCGTCGCGTTGTTTCAAGAGTTCCTCCAGCGATTAGCCGGAGGCTTCGCACGGGATTTCAAACGCACGTTCACTCGATCGGGTTCCAGCGGGCCAAAGGCGTTGGCCAACTCGGTGACCTGTTTGCCTCTGACCACTGCCTTAGGCAGACAGGATGGCAAAGCCGGCTCTACGATTTATTGACGTCAAGACGAAGTGCGGCGAGTGGAAGCCCGCCGCTTTTCGGTCTCAGACGTCAGAGTTTGCGGTGCGGAATGGTCGGAGCTGCAACCAGCAAGTCGAGGTTAGCATTCCGTTGATGATGACGTGAAACCTCGCCTGTATGGACACCGAAGCCTCGAATTAGCCGTCGGGACACCTGCTGCGATGTTTCGATAGTGTGCTTTGCATCGGCGTATCTGAGAAGCGAAACGCAGTATGTTATGAGTAGGGTAGGACTAGAGGTCGGCAACGGCCTGAGCGTTGTCATTGAGATACGCAACGACACTATTGTTGATTACACACCGGCCGGCGGCGCACCATCATGCAACACGGCGAAGCGCCGCTTCAGATAGTCGGACGGGAAGCGCCACTTCGATTGGAAGACTGGCATGTCCTCTAACATAGCGGGCATAAAAATGCCTTGTATTGCATCGTCGAGACGTTCCAGCCGTCTCGACTTTTGCCGCCTTTTCGAAAAACGGCTATGGACGTCGATCCGGAACGTTTCAATCGTTCGGGCATTTGCACGCGATGATCACCATCGGGCGGCGGACGAAGGTCGCTATAGTCACCGGCATCGTCGTCTTGGGTACCGTTTTCGCAGGTATCGCTGTCTTTCCGGCTGCATGGCTGAAAGGCATCGCTGAACGAAAGCTGGGCGAGCAGATTGGCAGGCCCGTCACCATTCGCTCGGTCCGTCGCGAAATCGCCTTTTCGTTCACCCCAGTCTTTCAGGTCAGAGGATTGGAGATTCCGCAGGCAAAGTGGGCAGGGCCTGGCAAGCTCGCGTCTATCGATGCCCTTCGGATTCGCATTGCCATGTTACCTGCCATCGTTGGGAAGCTAGATGCAGAACTGCTTTCGGCCGACGGCGTGAAGTTGGACTTCGTGCGCGATGCGAGCCGACGCGTGAACTGGCGCGATGGCGATCCTAAGGGCGGCGGGCAAGGCGGGGGGATTTCGCTGTCTGCGATCGAAAGGGTCGAGGCTGATGTGCGCTATCGGGACGATTTGCAGCATCGCTCGATGTCGCTAGCCGTCACGATAAATCCCCAGCGCGGGCTGCTCGCGACGGGCCACGGCGAGATAGACGGAAATCCTGTCCGCCTATTTTTGCAGGGGCCGATCAAGGCGAAGAATGAACCTTGGTCATTCGAGGCGAACATCGTGGGCCCCGCCATCGACATGCGGATGAAAGGATCAACCGCTGGACCCTTGAACGCTTCCGACATGGCCCTGAAGGTCTCGGCGCGCGCTAACGATTTAAAGCTCATTGATCGGGTGATCGAAGCGGGCCTCTTGGGTACCCAGCCGGTCAATGTCGCGGCGGACGTCACACATCGAAGCAGGCGTTGGACCATTCGAAGTTTGGCGGGAACGATCGGTAGCAGCCAGATCAGCGGAAACCTGAGCGTCGACAAAAACAGCGGCCGATCGGAACTCGACGGCGACCTGCGCTTCGCGCGCCTGGACTTCGCGGATCTGTCAACCGATGCGGGGCAGGCAAAAGCCGCGGCCATTGTCCGCGCCGAAGGCCCTAAGATCGTTCCGGA
>NZ_JBBHJZ010000011.1:0-12892 GCF_037482895.1 Novosphingobium anseongense
CGGACACGCGGATCAACATCGGCAAGATCAAGAACACGGACGGCCGCATTTCCATTCGCATTGACAAAATCGTCGGAGCCGGAGGCGTGGGGCTGCGAAGCGCAGAAGGGGTTCTAACGATGGATAACCGGCTGTTGATTGCCAATCCGTTCACCGTGCGCCTCAACCGCGGCACCCTGGCGGGAGAAATCCGTGTGGATCAGCGCAAGGGCCAGGCCAAACCGAAAGTCTCGATCGCCCTCGCTCTGCGCGACAGCAGCATCGACGCAATCGCAGGCGGCGATGGATCTGTTGATGCGACGGTTGATGGGCGCCTGCGCCTTGTTGGGACAGGAAGCACGTTGCGTGAGGTGGTGGGGCAGTCGGATGGCACGATTGGCGTGATCGCCCGAGATGGGGGCCTTCCGGCTAAGCTAGCACGCCTCCTCGGATTCGACGTCGGCAAGGGCCTCTTCACCAGCGATGATAGGCAAGCTAGATTGCGCTGCGCTGGCATACTTCTCAACATGCGCCGAGGCGTCGGGACCGCTTCGACGGCTATTGTCGACACCAGCGAAAGCCAGACCCGCGCTACCGGTTCCGTCACGTTTCCCGAAGAACGGATCGCGCTGAATCTGACCGGGGCGCCGAAGCGAAACTCCGTGCTCAGGTTGCCGGGCTCAGTTTCAGTATTGGGGACGATCCGTGAGCCGTCCATCTCCGTTCCAAGAGACGTGAAATCGCTGGGCAATGTGCTCAAGGCCGTGGGAAGGGCGCTTACCGGCAAACAGAGCCCTGAGGCACGGGATGCCGACTGCCGCGCGCTGACGGCGCAAGTCCTACGTTAAACGGGGCGCTCAGCAAGTTGCGATCTTGCGCACCCCGTGGAGGCGAAAAACTGGCGATAACGCCTCGGTGTCGGCCAGGATTGATACTGCAGCCTACAACAAGCCATGGATTGGCGACAAACAGGCGCGGTCGATCTGGCGCCAAATGCGCCAAGGCCGCCGGCCCAGCCATCCCCGCTACGTGGAAGCGCCGTACGTTCATCGTTTTAGGAGCAGCGCATCCCGCGGCCCAGGCCGCCGGCGTCGTGGGGGCACTCAGCAGGCCGTCTGTTCTGTGTCAGCAAGCGGATTCAAAGCTAGAATGGAAATGCATATTGGATGGCAATGATTGCCGCGATGCATGTGATGGCATTTAACGGAAGTCCGACGCGCACAAAGTCCATGTAGCGGTAACCGGCCATTTGGTAGACGATCACATTTGTCTGATAGCCGAACGGAGTTGCGAAAGCCGCGCTTGCGGCAATCATCACTGCAACGAGAAACGGGCGGGGACTGACCGCCAGGCTTTCCGCGAGCGCAACGGCAATCGGCGTTACGAGCACGGCCACGGTGGCATTGGAAAGCAGTTCGGTAAGGATCATCGTGACCACATACAACACGATCAGGGCGACCAATGGGCTTAAGCCGTCAACGCCTGAGATGAGCAAGGTAGATGCCTGCGCCGCAAGACCGCTCTGTTCCATTCCGATGCCGATTACGACCATGCCGGCGATGAGAATCAAGATTTCGGGCCGCAATCCGGAGTAGGCTTGGTCTGCGCTGATGACCTTGAGGAGGATCAGCAAAACGGCGCCGGCAAAGGCCGTGGCTGCGATCGGCGCCACATTCAAGGCTGCCAGGGTTATGGCGCCGATGAACACTGCGACGGCGATGCCAGCCTTCATGGGTTGCAGCGGACGGGGTTCGGCAAAGAGGCTGGCATTCCCTATCTGGGCGCTATGAACCTGGCGTGGATCGACGGGTTGATGCTCGCTGGGTTCTCCTTCCCATTGCTTGCTGAGCAGCCTACCGCTGACCAACAACAGGTAAAGGCCGCCGGCCAGCGCGACGGGCACTCCCACCGGCGTTATCTCGAACAGTCCGAACCGAGGTTGTCCGGCCACCCGGGCCATATCATCGACGAGAAGATTGGTGGACGTGCCGATGAGCGTGCAGCACCCGGTCAAGACGGTAATGTAGGAAAGCGGCATAAGGTACCGCTTTGGCGATTGGCCCATGGTTTTGGCGATGTCGCGGATTACAGGCGCACCGAGCACAACGATCGGGGTGGAATTGAGGAAGCACGAGACGCCGCCGATCATCGTCAACAGCAACCAGATCCCTTTAGTCCCCATGCGCTTGCAAAGGCTTACTCCCAAGGCGATGGCGCGATCGAGCAGGCCGGTCAGTTCCATCGCGTAGGCAATGACGAAGAGGGAAGCGAGTGCCATGATCGCCGGGCTCGCGAAGGCGGCTTGCACTTCAACCGGTCGCACCACGCCGGTCATCAGCAGGATCGCAGCACCGCTAAGCGCTACGACGTCGGCGCGCACCTTGTCCCAGATGAGCGCCGCCACTACCGCAGCGAGTACCAGCAACGTCAGAATTTGATCGGCCGTCATCGACCCTGACTTGACGGACCTGCGGGCCATGTCAACGCGAGGCGTCCTCAAAATGGTGGCGGGGCTGGGACGTGCCAGCGATCTTTGCTAGCAACGCGATATGCGGGAACCCACCCCTCGAACGAGCCGTCTGGCGATATCCGCGGGTATCGCCGTTGGATGCGCACTTGTCGGAGCTGGTTTCGTTGCCGGGCGCAAAACCGCGGCCGTGCCGAAGATGCCGACGTCCGAACTAACTCCGGCCGCAGCCGTCGTATCAGCTCCGGCGGCCGTCGTTGCAGCGTCACTCAGCCGGGCTGACCTACTGGCGCTAGCGGCTTCGGCAGCCGACGCTTTCTCGTCCAAAAATTCGATACCCGCCGCAGTGTCGGCTGCGGCAGGCCGCAGGTTTGATCTTGTTTTGCCGTTCGGATGCGAAGCTCCCGGCGCGCTTGTCAGCACTGGGGCAATGCGCTGGAAGTTCGATCCGACCGCAGGAAAGCTCAAAATCACGATAGATCCGGTCAGGTGGCAAGGTTCGGATGGCGGCGCTGCCGATGACGACGCAGACAAGGGCTTGAGGGGCTTCTGGATCGCACGGCCATGGTCATCGGCAACGACATGCCAATCGGCTCGAGAACTCACTGATGATACAGCTGAACCTCCACTGGCCCCACCGACCCCTACGGTGGGCATTGCCAGGCCCGCTGCTGAGGAAGAGACAAAGGTTCGCGCTTTCGAGTTGGTGCAGCGAGCTGACGGCGAGGATTTTGATCCGCAAAAAGGGTTCCAATTCCGGATATTGGGTCGTTTGCGGGCGGGGTCTGAAGGCGGTCCCCTGAGGTGCCTACAGTTAGGCGGCTTCGAGCAGCGTCCAGTGTGTCTCATCATCGGCACATTCACCGAAGTTAGGATCGAAAATCCAAAAGACGGAAGTGTAATGGCAAGCTGGCCGATCAGCGATGATTTGGGGGAAAGCGCGACGTAAACGCTCGACGTCGGATCTAAGAACCCGATTTGCGCGCAGTCGGATTAGCGAGCAGCGACCTGTCCGTTCGGCCGGTCAGGGGCGAGAAAATCCCGTTTGAAGACTTAGCACGGACACTTTCGAAAGGAACGGGACGGTGCTTTGGAGCTCCGTCCAAAATGCTATCGAGCAGCTCGACAGGATTAAGATCTCGAGCGCCGAGATCCATCAGCGCTTGGGCGAACGCCGTCCAATTAGCGACGGACGTCACGGACAAGGCCGCCATTCACTCGCAAAAACCGCACCCTGGTAGCTGCCACAGAAAGTCATTATCCAGTGCTCCGCCAATAGGGTCTCGGGGCTGTCGCACGGGAACGGTCGTGTCATTCTGCCGTTGTGTCGTTGCGATTTCAACGCTGCAATCGGCCTGGCTGCGCCAGATCACTCTGCCAGCCTCACGTCGCAACGAATTTGGCCGTAAGGCCGAGTTTCTGTCGAAATCTGCGAACGAGGGCGCGTCTTGATCTCCACAAATGATGCCGACCTGGACGCGGCTGAACTGTTCGCCGGCGGCGGCGAGGTCCGTTCTCTTGCGCGCGAACTCGATTGGTCAAAGAGCCCATTGGGGCCGACCACCAGCTGGTCACCGGCAATCCGCACGATGGCGCGGTCGATGTTCGATTCCCCCTTTCCCATCTGCCTGTGGTCCGGTCCCGACTTTGCGCTCGTTTACAACGACCCCTACCGTCGCATCTTGGCGGCCAAGCACCCGGCGGCCCTCGGTAAACCCGGCTCCGTCGTCTGGGCCGAGATCTGGGAAGAGCTCCAACCCCAGTTCGAGGGCGTCCGTGCGGGTGGCGATCCCGTCTATTTCGAGAACTCCCCTTTCATTATGGCACGTCTCGAGGGTGGGGGTACTGAAACCGCCTACTTCAATTACTCGCTCTCGCCGCTGCGCGACGAGGACGGAAGCATCGCGGCGGTGCTCAACATCACGCCGGAGACGACCGAACGCGTCTTGCTGGAGCGCCGGCTCTCCGAAGAACAAATCGCACTGATCTCAAGCGAGCAAGCCTTGCGCGAAAGCGAGGCGCGGCTTCGGCACCTGAACGAAACACTCGAGGCACAGGTCGCGGCGCGCTCTGCAGAGCGTGACCAGTTGTGGAGCCTTTCCCAAGACATGCTGGCGCGGGCCGATTACAGCGGCATGATGTCTGCAGTCAGTCCCGCGTGGACTCACGTCTTGGGCTGGACCGAAGGCGAGCTGCTTTCCCGCGGCTATGCCACCTTCATGCATTCCGAGGACATGCCTCCGACCTTGGAAGCGATCGCGCGGATGGCCGAAACGCGCTTGCCGACCCGTTTCGAGAACCGGATCGCGACCTCTGCCGGCGTCTGGAAGCCCATCGAGTGGACGGTCGCGCCCGAACCGGACGGTTTCAATTTCATCGCCGTGGGCCGCGACGTGAGCGAGGCGAAGGACCGCGAGGCCGAACTGAACGAAGCCCATGAGGCCCTTCGCCAGAGCCAGAAGATGGAAGCGGTCGGCCAGCTCACTGGCGGTATCGCCCATGATTTCAACAATCTTCTGGCCGGCATCAGCGGCTCGCTCGAGATCATCGAACGGCGCCTGGCGCAGGGCCGGTTCGATGGTCTCGAGCGGTTCATTTCTGGCGCGCAATCCTCGGCGCAGCGGGCGGCGTCGCTGACCCAGCGCCTGCTGGCCTTTTCGCGTCGGCAAACGCTCGATCCCAAACCGACCGACGTCAACCGACTGGTCCATGGCATGGAGGATCTGGTCGGCCGAACGGTAGGCCCGGCCATCGCTGTGGAGGTCGTTGGCGCGGCGGGTCTGTGGCCGACGCGGGTGGACGCCGCCCAGTTGGAGAACGCGCTGCTCAACCTCGCGATCAACGCGCGCGACGCCATGCCGGATGGCGGCCGCATCACGATTGAGACGGCCAACAAGTGGCTCGACGACCGCGGCGCACGCGAACGCGACTTGAAGTCCGGGCAATACATTTCGATCTGCGTGACCGACACCGGAACCGGCATCGCTGAGGATATTGCGGATCGGATTTTCGATCCCTTCTTCACGACCAAGCCGATCGGCCAAGGGACGGGCCTGGGCCTGTCGATGATCCATGGTTTTGTCCGCCAGTCAGGCGGCCAGGTGCGGGTCTATAGCGAGGCTGGCAAAGGTACCACGATGTGCCTTTACCTGCCGCGCTACACGGGTGAGTTCTTCGACGAGTCCCAGCCGCCTGAAGGCGCAATCGAGCCGATGGGAGCTGGGGAAACCGTGCTCGTGATCGACGACGAACCGATCGTCAGGATGCTGATCGTCGAGGTGCTTGAAGAAGCCGGGTACTTGGCGCTGGAAGCGGGCGACGGTGCTTCCGGCCTCAAGATCCTGCAGTCCGACGCCCGCATCGACTTGCTCATCACCGACGTTGGATTGCCTGGGGGCATGAATGGCCGGCAGGTGGCTGACGCCGCCCGGCTCGGTCGCCCGGACCTCAAAATTCTGTTCGTAACGGGCTACGCGGAGAATGCTGCTGTCGGAAACGGGCATCTCGATCCGGGGATGGAAGTGATAACCAAGCCCTTCGTCATGACCGAACTGGCGAACAAGATCACCGAACTGATCGAGAGCTAGGCCGGGGGCGCTGATTAGGGTCCAGAGTGGCGGCGCTTGCGGCCGCAATGGCCGCAGTATAGTCTATTATATTCCCTAAAGGGCAGCGAATATATCAAGCATTCGTAACAGATCGTGACAAAGGCGTTTGCCGGATGGTAAAATGTACCATGCGAAAGATTTGACGGCGAGGGCAGTAGGGTCGCCGTGTAGCATATCAGGCGGCATCAATATTTCTGGATGCGAACAAGTCGTTTAGGTGTTGGCTTTGAGCTGTCGAAAAGAATATGCCAAATGTGGGGTTCTTTTCGGGTTTCTTGACGAGTGCAGCTCGTTGATCTGAGTGAATAGGGAGCTTGAAGCGGTCTGCGTCCCTTGATCACCGTGAAAGCGGTAGCAGACTGCTTATGGTTTCGATGTTCCCGACCATTTCAGTCTGCCTCAATGGCTTAACGGCGAAAACCGACATTACGGTGAGTTCATGAAACAGGCGCTGAACCCGCACGTTTTCCCGTAATGGATTTCGCTTCGACGTGTGCCGTTGTTACCGGCGGAGAATCGGGTATCGGCAAGGCCTGCGCTCTGGCACTTGGCCGAGCCCATGCCTCGGTAGCGCTGACCTGGTTTGAGGACGAAGCGGCCGCAGCCGCGGTCATCGCCGAGATAAACGCGGCAGGCGGCAAGGCCATTGCGCGCCAGGCCGATGTCAGCAGCGAAGCCGATGTCGAGGCGCTGTTCACCGCGGCTGAGGCGGTCTTCGGACCGGTGCGGATGCTGATCAATTCTGCCGGGCTCAACATGACCGGGATACCCTTCCAGGACATGAGCCTGGCCCAGTTCGACCGCGTTCTGCGTGCTGATCTCCATGGTCCGTTTCTCACCTGTCGGCGGCTTGTCCGCGGCCTGGAACGGAACGAGGGCGGTGCCCGTATCGTAAACATTTCGTCGATCCACGAACGCGCGCCGCGAGCGGGTGGCGCCGACTACGACAGTGCCAAGGGCGGCCTGGCGCAGCTCACCACGACGCTGGCCCTCGAACTTGCCCCGCGCGGGATCGCGGTGAATGCCGTTGCTCCGGGAATGATTCTAACGCCGATGAACCAGTCGGCGCTCGACGACCCGGGCGAGCTCGAACGAAAGGCGGCTGCGATCCCCTGGGGCCGCGCTGGCCGGCCCGAGGAAGTGGCGGACCTGGTACTCTATCTGCTCTCGCCTGCGGCTGACTATATCACCGGTGCGACAGTGGTGATCGACGGCGCGCTGTCGCTCACTGTCGCGCAAGGAGCCTGACCGTGCAAATCGACTACGTCGTGGAGAAGGTGGAAGTCGTAAAGCTCGACATCGCTCGCGCTGACGGCCTACTGGCGCGGCATGACCTGATGAGCCCCTATGTCTGGGAAGAGCATGGTCGCCAGCACCTGCTGGTACGTGTGCTGAAAAATCCTTTGGGGCCGGATGATGCGACTGGGGTTATCTACGCCGGCACCGCTGAAGACGGCCTGCATTTCGCCATGCACGAGAAGCCCGCGATCGCTCCAGGTCCCAAGTCGGTAGATGCCGGCGGCGTCGAGGATCCAACTGTGGTTACCGCAAATAAGGGCGGGTTGCTGGTTTTCTATACCGGGGTGGATGGTGCCCATGCGCAGGGCTCGCTGCTGGTCGCCAAAGGGGCTGACCTCGATCATCTGCGCAAGCAGAAGGTGTTACTGAAAGCACCCCAAGACGCGGGAAACATCAAGGAAGCGACTGTAGCCCAAGGTGCCGACGGTCGTTGGCGCCTCTTCTACGAGTATGCCCGTGAATATGACGGCAAAGGCGCGTCGCGCATCGGCCTCGCACTCGCCGATGGCCCCGAAGGGCCATGGGAATCGATCGCCGATCCCTTCGGCGTCCGAGCAAGGGGATGGGACAATTGGCACCTGTCGACAGGGCCGATCGTTGCACGTCCCGGCCAGCCGCCAGTGATGTTCTACAACGGCGCCACTGCCGATGCGCGGTGGCGGATCGGCTGGATCGCTTTCGACGAGAATTATTCCAGCATAGTCGACCGCTGCGTCGAGCCTATGCTCGTTCCGCCACCGCCCGAGCAGCGCGCCGGCACCGACATCGCATTTGCTGCCTCGTGCCTGGACGACGGCGAAACGATTTTGCTCTACTTCTCGCTGGAAGACCGGGTTCTGCGGCGAGCACAAGTTCGGCGCTACCCCCAGAATTGAGATGCCTTTTGCAAAGCTAGGGACGGACGGTCAGGCAACTGGTTATCAAATAGCCTCCTCAGATCGTTGGAAGCCAGCCGGTCGTTCAAGCGTGAGTGAGGTGTCTACTGAATTGCGAGTTGCCTTGGGTTTAGCCAGCCTCGACCGGCTGGGTTGCTTCTCTTCCTGCTGCAACCCCTCATCGGCTGACGCGTTGCGTTCTCACCAGACAAGGAGGGTAGAATGAACGACGTTGCTAAAGTGATCGAGGTCGTCGGGACTTCAAAAGAGAGCATCGAAGACGCGATTTCCGGAGCTATCGAGCGTGCCGGTAAAACTGTGAACAACCTCCAGTGGTTTCATGTAACCGAAATCCGCGGCGCGCTCGACGATGGCAAGATCGACCGGTACCAAGTCATCCTGAAAATTGGTTTTGGACTGAACGACGAATAAACGTGAACATAACGTGGCCGGCTGCTCACCTACGAGCCGGCCCATTATGGTTTAAGGATCATTATAACGAGAGTGACCTGTTTAGTCACTTCGACACGGGAGGAGCCAGCCGCTTGCTGTAGCCACGCTATCAGCAAAAGACTTGTGGCGGCTCTGTCCCAACATTTTGGGTTATTGGCCCTACATAGGCGACCAACGGAAGGTGCGATCTTCTGGGGTGGGGCAAGCCCCAAGTGAGCGCACTACTCTGTCTGGGATTGCATCGACAAAGAGGGGCCGAGCGCTCGATCCCCAGGATTTTTCCGCCACCGAACGTGATGGCCTCGGGCCGGAAAATCTGGGGCGGCGCAGTACGCTGACGCAGAACGATGGCATGCCGGCCGATGAGCGTCTCGCAATACGGTCGTCGAAATCGTCTGGTGAGCCGGAAATGCACCAGAACCGGGCTAATTGCGGCAGAAAAGTCTGCGCTGCGTGGATCGGTTTGGCATCACGCACAGCCGGTGTCAGGGCCCGTATTGAGCCTGCTCGCGCGAAACCCGGGCCGCGTCCAAGCGTTGGTCCCAAGATTCTTGATAGCCTGAAGGGCTTCGAGAGCGTTCATCGAATGGTCGATGACGGAAAGGCGAAGTGAGCGGTATGCGCATGGGTCTTCGAAAAATTATGCGCGTCCTCACCTCGGGGGCAATGATCGGTGCTTTGCCCTGGGCACTTGTGCCGGGTCCTCTTGCTGCAGAACCGGTCGCAGCGGGCGCTAACTCGAAAATTGATGCTGACATGGCGCGCCAGGCCGGAGGAGAGATCTACACGTTCTACGCCGAGCGCGGCTATCGTCCCTTGTGGCTCGACAGCCAGGGGCAACCTGGCGCTGGCGCTAACGCGCTGCTCGAACTCATGGCGACGGCCGGCATCGATGGAATCGACCCAGCCCGACTAGGACTCTCCGCCGTGAACGCGGCAATTGGTTCAGCACAAAGCCGATCGCAGATCGACGTGACACGCGCCGAGATCCTCATATCAAATGCCTTCGTCACCTACGTGCAGATGCTCCGGGCGAACGCAGGTGACGCCATGACCTACGAGCACCCAAATTTGCGTCCTCAACAGGTACCCGCCTACCACGTCCTGAAAGATGGCCAGAACGCGGCCTCGCTGGGTGACTACGTGGCGCAGATGCGATGGATGCATCCCCTCTATGCTACCTTGCGCGGCAATCTGGCGACGGCAGGGTACGACGACAGCCTGAAAAAAGCGCTGGTGAGCAGCCTTGCCAGGGTTCGGGGAATCCCCAATTCGCGCAGACAGGTCGTCGTCGATGTCGCGAGCGCAACGCTCTGGATGTATGAGGATGGCAAGCCCGTCGACTCTATGCGCGTGGTCGTCGGAAAGAAAAACACGCCGACCCCGCTTCTTGCCGGTTATATTCGCTACGCCATCACGAACCCGTATTGGAATGTCCCACCGGAGATGGTGGCCAACAACATTGCTTCCAACGTTGTGCGTAGAGGTGTGGGCTATCTCAAAGCCGGCGGCTACCAGGTGCTCTCCGACTGGAGCGCAACCCCGGGTGTCGTCGATCCCGCGACAATCAACTGGCGCGCCGCCGAACGGGGCGGCCTCGACCTCCGCGTGCGTCAGCTGCCCAACGGGGGCAATTTCATGGGCAAGGCCAAGTTCGAATTCCCCAATCCACTTGGTATCTACCTGCATGATACGCCGCAAAAAGACCTCATGCTGAGGTCCGCGCGACAGTTTAGCGGCGGCTGCATCCGGCTTGAAGACGCGCAACGCTTTGGTCGCTGGCTCATGCGCGGCGATTTTCAAACAGAAGCTGATCGGCCCGAGGTCAAGGTCGATCTCCCTGCTCCGGTCCCGATCTATATCACCTACCTGACGGTCCAAGCCGTTGACGGCCGAATGGCGCTAGCGCCAGACCCATATGGGCTCGATCTTCGCCAGGTTCCCATGACGGCATCCGCGCCGCGATCGGGAACCCCTCCAATCTAGGCTTTTCTGCCTTCCCGAGCCCGCACCCGAGATCACCTTGTCAGAGATCCAAGCGCCCGGTGGCGGCGCCTCGACCCATGCGAAAGCAACTCAGGTAACATAACGAAATGGCTCCGTCCCGCGGACGGAGCCATCATCGTTGGCACAAGGTAGCCTGGCCTAAGCCACGACCTTGCCCTCCTGCTCAGCGGGCAGGCTCAATTCACGCCTTAGCCACGCTCGGCCGGGCGAGTGACCTGTGCGGGCGGGGGAGGGGGCGCCGGCTCGTAAACGGGCGCGGGCGGCGGCGGCGGCGGGGGCGGAGTTGGTGCTACGTATTCCTGAACAGGATCCGGTGCGCCTCCCAGGTTGAACGTCAAAGTGCCCATAAGGCTGTGCGAGCGCCAGCGGGTGCGGAGATTGTCACCGTTTGCCGCGACAAGGTCGACATTGGCGGCGTTGAAGAAGCGATACTTGATGCCCACGTCGATCGTGCGCGTCAGCGGAGCGCGAACGCCGGCAATGGCCTGCCAGGCAAAGCCGCCGTCGGAATCGTCGACCACCGGGCCGGCAACCGTGCGAATGTCCTTTGAGACGCGGGCCCAGCCTGCACCGCCACCGACGTAGCCCTGGAGCCCGTCATCGGGTCCAAAGTCTACCAGCGCATTGCCCATGAAGCTGAGCGCGTTGCTGTTGCCGGCAGTGTCCGAGGTGCCCAAGCCTGCCACCGTGAGTGCGCCTGACCTGACCCGGCGATACGAGGCTTCCGCTTCGAGCCGCACGGCGCCGAGATCATAGCCGACAATGCCGCCGAAGTCGTAGCCGTCTACCTTGAGACCAAGATCAGTACGATCAGCGTTGAGCCTCGCAGCGTCATTGACGCCATTGAGATCAAACTTGAAATCGTCAACGAACATGATGCCGCCGTCGAGTTCGATGTAAAGCGCCTTCTCCCGAGCCAAGGCTGGAGTAGCGATCGCCGTGGTGGCGGCGAGCGCGAGCCCGATGAGTGTTCTTCGCATGTTTGAGATCCCATATCTAACTGATCGACGATCAGCGGCACATGGGAAACAGCAGTCCCGAACCGACGTTCCACACGTCACTCGACTTTTGCCGAATGTGATTTTTATGTCACAGCTGTGGAGTGGCGGGAGGCGACAGCGTGCACAGTGGTCCCCGGCCAGTTTCTTCCAGATCCGGAAAGCCGATAGTGCGGGCAACTATATACCTACGTGCGCGAGATCGCGCTCAGGATTGCCTGCTCCACTGGCGAGGAATCGCCAGCGGCCCGGCACAAGGAGATCGGGCTGCATGGCATCAGCGGAGCCTGCGCCGTCATGCGGGGTGTTGTGCCCCGATGCGGTGGAGCCGCGTGAACGAGAAAAGGATGACATAAATACACCGTGCCCGCCTCTCCCACGGCCAGCGCTTCGTCCCTGCCGGAAGAGCTGCCAAAATTGTCGGCGAGCAACTCGCGCAAGATGAGCCCGTCCTCGTTCGCTGGGCTCGGCTCGGTCGGCAATCGCTGCAACTTAGCCTCCACACGTGGGCTTTCTTGGCGAGTTGAGCTTGAGATCGAAGTCAAAAACAATGATCCCGCAGTCTCGGACGGTCATCACCGGCATAGCGTCACTCGCCACCCATTCTCGGCCGGGCGGTAGTGCCAGCGTATATAAAACCCATATCTTTCTCCCAGGCTTGGCCCAGGCATAGAAGCGCATGTACGAAGTGAGCGGTGCAGCCTCCTGTGGCAGCTCGACCGCCTGTTCGATCAGGTCCATCGCACGATCCTCGCGCTCGCCCGCGATCGCGGGACTGGCCAGGAGCAGCGTCAGTATCGTCATGGGTATTTGTCTCATGGGCACAGGCTATCAGGCAATTCCGGAGCTCCAGCAACAACAGCAGTCACCGCTGATCGCATTCCGCCTGATCGGCACCAAGATCGACGCGGTTCTGGTGGCGTGGCTGAAACTGATCAGCAGATCCATTTGCGCGAGTAAGGCAGACTGTTCCGGCGTCTTCCGTCGACGAAGCGGACGTGGAGAAGTTCGTTCCGACGCCTCAAGAGCTGCCTTTCCTTCATCCCACAAGCCAATGCGGCACCTAGGTAGTCTCCAGGTGTCGCAAAACGAGCAAGGCTGACGCAAATGACCTGAAACGAACGGCTCGCTCCATGTCAGTACGACATGAAAAGGGTTGCGTTCACATCGCGGCGCTGCCCCCGGAGGACTGTGCTGTAGACCACC
>NZ_JBBHJZ010000012.1:2500-5826 GCF_037482895.1 Novosphingobium anseongense
CACCTAGAAACAGCGCAGGTTCTATGCAGGCCTGTCGTTGATGGTGTGGATTCTCAAGCGTGAGGTAAGAGCATTTGGTGGATGCCTTGGCATGTACAGGCGATGAAGGACGTGGCACGCTGCGATAAGCGTCGGGGAGTTGTGAGCAAACTTTGATCCGGCGATTTCCGAATGGGGAAACCCACCTTCACCATTTCTCTCGTTGTGTGAGTGATCACATGGTGAGTGAGGTGGATAAGGTATCACCGAGCTGAATAAAATAGGCTTGGTGAAGCGAACCCGGGGAACTGAAACATCTCAGTACCTGGAGGAAAAGACATCAACCGAGATTCCGTTAGTAGTGGCGAGCGAACGCGGACCAGGCCAGTGCCTCATCTTCAACTAGCAGAACACTTTGGAAAGAGTGGCCATAGCGGGTGACAGCCCCGTATGCGAAAGTGATGGATGAGGACTCGAGTAGGGCGGGACACGTGAAATCCTGTCTGAACATGGGGGGACCACCCTCCAAGCCTAAATACTCGTACATGACCGATAGCGAACAAGTACCGTGAGGGAAAGGTGAAAAGCACCCCGATGAGGGGAGTGAAACAGTACCTGAAACCGAATGCTTACAAGCAGTTGGAGCCTCTTTAGGGGGTGACAGCGTACCTCTTGCATAATGGGTCAGTGACTTAATGTATCATGCGAGCTTAAGCCGTTAGGTGTAGGCGCAGCGAAAGCGAGTCTGAATAGGGCGACTGAGTATGATGTATTAGACCCGAAACCCGGCGATCTAGGCATGACCAGGTTGAAGGTGCGGTAACACGCACTGGAGGACCGAACCGTTGAATGTTGAAAAATTCTCGGATGAGTTGTGTTTAGGGGTGAAAGGCCAATCAAGCCGGGAAATAGCTGGTTCTCCGCGAAATCTATTGAGGTAGAGCGTCGAATGATTGCCGATGGGGGTAGAGCACTGGATGAGTGCGGGGGTCGCGAGATCTACCAATCTTAACCAAACTCCGAATACCATCGAGTCTAGTTCGGCAGACAGACGGCGGGTGCTAAGGTCCGTCGTCAAAAGGGAAACAGCCCTAACCTACAGCTAAGGTCCCCAAGTCATCACTAAGTGGGAAAGCATGTGGGAATCCCAAAACAACCAGGAGGTTGGCTTAGAAGCAGCCATCCTTTAAAGAAAGCGTAACAGCTCACTGGTCTAAATAAGGGTTCCTGCGGCGAAGATGTATCGGGGCTAAAGTGATGCACCGAAGCTTAGGGTTCAGTCTTCGGACTGAGCGGTAGCGGAGCGTTCCGTAGGCCTGTGAAGCGATCTGGTAATGGGTCGTGGAGGTATCGGAAGTGCGAATGCTGACATGAGTAGCGATAAAGAGGGTGAGATGCCCTCTCGCCGAAAGACCAAGGGTTCCTGCTTAAAGCTAATCTGAGCAGGGTGAGCCGGCCCCTAAGACGAGCCCGAAGGGGGTAGTCGATGGGAACCACGTTAATATTCGTGGGCCTGGTGGTGTGTGACGGATCACGTGTGTTGTCTCCTCTTATCGGATTGAGGGGGCTTCGAAGTGGTTCCAGGAAATAGCCCCACCGTATAGACCGTACCCGAAACCGACACAGGTGGTCAGGTAGAGTATACCAAGGCGCTTGAGAGAAGTATCCTGAAGGAACTCGGCAAATTGCCTCCGTACCTTCGGAAGAAGGAGGCCCTGTCTATGCGCAAGCACTGGCAGGGGGCACAGGCCAGGGGGTAGCGACTGTTTAGCAAAAACACAGGACTCTGCTAAGTCGGCTTCAAGACGACGTATAGGGTCTGACGCCTGCCCGGTGCCGGAAGGTTAAGAGGAGGAGTGCAAGCTCCGAATTGAAGCCCCGGTAAACGGCGGCCGTAACTATAACGGTCCTAAGGTAGCGAAATTCCTTGTCGGGTAAGTTCCGACCTGCACGAATGGCGTAACGACTTCCCCACTGTCTCCAGGATATGCTCAGCGAAATTGAATTCTCCGTGAAGATGCGGAGTACCCGCGGTTAGACGGAAAGACCCCGTGCACCTTTACTGCAGCTTCAGAGTGGCATTAGGAAGAAATTGTGTAGCATAGGTGGGAGGCTTTGAAGCATCGGCGCCAGCTGATGTGGAGCCATAGGTGAAATACCACCCTGTTTGTTTCTGATGTCTAACCCAGTACCGTTAGCCGGTACGGGGACCCTCTGTGGCGGGTAGTTTGACTGGGGCGGTCGCCTCCTAAAGAGTAACGGAGGCGCGCGATGGTAGGCTCAGGCCGGTTGGAAACCGGCTGTTAGAGTGCAATGGCATAAGCCTGCCTGACTGCGAGACTGACGAGTCGAGCAGAGACGAAAGTCGGTCATAGTGATCCGGTGGTCCCTCGTGGAAGGGCCATCGCTCAACGGATAAAAGGTACGCCGGGGATAACAGGCTGATGATTCCCAAGAGCTCATATCGACGGAATCGTTTGGCACCTCGATGTCGGCTCATCACATCCTGGGGCTGGAGCAGGTCCCAAGGGTTTGGCTGTTCGCCAATTAAAGTGGTACGTGAGCTGGGTTCAGAACGTCGCGAGACAGTTTGGTCCCTATCTGCCGTGGGCGTCGATACTTGAGAGGAGTTGTCCCTAGTACGAGAGGACCGGGATGAACATGCCTCTGGTGTACCTGTCGTGGCGCCAGCCGCGCAGCAGGGTAGCTATGCATGGACGGGATAACCGCTGAAAGCATCTAAGCGGGAAGCCTCCCTCAAGATAAGGTATCATCGAGTCGTGGTAGACCACCACGTTGATAGGCTGGATGTGGAAGCGCGGTAACGTGTGGAGCTAACCAGTCCTAATAACTCTGTTCATGCTTGAGAGTCCCACCATCAATGACAGGCCTGCATCTGCAAGCTTCGTCGGTGGACGACGATTACAGCCAGACAAACGCCATCGAATACCAGCATCGATTAAAAACCGTGTCCGCCAGCTCTATTGCTTGGTGACCATAGCGTCAGTGACCCACCCGATCCCATCTCGAACTCGGCCGTGAAACCTGACTGCGCCGATGGTACTAACGCTCAAGCGTTGGAAGAGTAGGTCGTCGCCAGGCATTAAAGCCGGCGGGCACGGTTCATACCCATTCACATAGTCAGGGCCTTCGTGCCCCGCACGAAGGACCCCAAAAGGGTCCTTTTTGCGTTTCTATACCGCCTGCCACGCGCAGGCCCACATGGTGACGCGGGGTGGAGCAGCCCGGTAGCTCGTCAGGCTCATAACCTGAAGGTCGTAGGTTCAAATCCTACCCCCGCAACCACACACAAAACCCATCACAAACAAAACATCCAGCCCCAAGGC
>NZ_JBBHJZ010000013.1:0-3399 GCF_037482895.1 Novosphingobium anseongense
CGCCGCCGGCGCGCCCGCCAAAGCGAGAGCCGATACCGCGCCGAGCGCGATCGTTTTTGCTCTGCTATTCACGTGAACCTCCTGTTGTGCCCCACGGATGGGGTGGTTCGGTCGTCTTCATCCCCCGCCGGCTGGCGGAACTGTTCAGCTCAATACTGCGTGATCGCGATCGCCGAGGCACCGGCCATGCCGGCCTGCTGATCGATGGCGATGCTACGGTTGCCGTACTGCGTGATCGAGGCAGTCACCACGCCCGTCTGGCGCAGCGCGATATCGTTGTTGCCGCCATACTGCGAGAGCGTGGCGCTGGCGCCGCCCGACTGCTCGAGCAGGATCTCCGAGGTGCCGTCCTGCTGGTACAGCGTCGCATTGTTGGCGCCGCTCGACTGCTTGACATAGGCGACGTTGCTGTTGCCGATCTGCGTCTGCGAGGCGGTGTCGTTGCCGTTCTGGATGATCACGGCGGTGTTGCCGCTGCCGGTGATCCGCTGCGCCGCCCAGTTGCCGCCGATTTCCTGCGAGACGTAGAAATCGTTGTTGCTGCCCTGGATGCGCACTTCGGCGCTGTTGTTCGGGCCGCGCTGGACGATCGTGCCCGAGGGCAGGTTCGCCGGAATGGCGATGGCAGCGGTGGTTACGACGACAGGCTGCTTGTTGCCGTTGCCATTGCCGTTGTTCGAGCCACCATTGTTCGAGCCGCCGTTGCCGCCACCGTTGTTCGAACCACCGTTGTTCGAGCCGCCGTTGCCGCCACCGTTGTTCGAGCCGCCGTTGTTCGAACCGCCATTGTTGCCGTTGTTGTTCGCCGGCTGGACGACCTCGTAGCGCGTGAGCGCGCCCGACGAGACACTGGCCACGTTGCCGGTGCCGTTGTTGTCGCCCTGGATATAGACCAGCGCCTTGCTGGTCTGCGCGTTCGACTGGTCGATCGAGGTGTTGTTGCCGTCACCGATCTGGGCGATGCAGGCGACGTTGGCCGTGCCGACGCAGCTCGATGCGAAATCGGCGTAGGTCTGCGCGGCGGCGTGGCTCGCGGTCATCAGCGCGAGTGCGCCGGCCGTCGTTGCCAGAATGCCCTTTGCCAGTTTCTTGCCAGTCATTGCACTGTTCCTTTGGCCTTCGGCCCCGTTGGTATCGGGCCCTTTCCAGAGCCAAGCCGCGGCTTGGTTCGAGAAAGGGGCGGGGTGGCCGAAGCCACCCCGCTTTAGAGATTACTGCGTGACGTTGGCGACGTTGCCGTTGCCGGTCTGCGAAACCGTGCTGAACGAACCAACGTTTGCGATGGTGTTCTGAAGAACGGTCGCAAAGTTGTCGCTGCCGGTCTGAGCAATGATGCTCTTCACGTTGGCAGCGGCCTGCTCGACGATCGCATTGTTACGGTCACCACCACCCTGGGTGATCGTGCTCTCGGCGTTCGCACCGCTCTGCAGGACGTCAGCAAAGTGCAGCTCGCCATTCTGGCTGATCGTGCTCTTGGCGCCCGTGGCACCGGCCAGCTGGGTAACTTCAGAGTAGTTGAAACGACCAACCTGATCGATCTTGCTGGTACCGTTGGCACCGCGCTGATCAACGTTAGCAACGTTCGCACGACCGCTCTGAGCAATATCGCTCGAGGCGTTCGTTGCAGTCGACGTCTGCGAGACGAAAGCGACGTTCAGCAGCGAACCGGTGTTCGACGTGAACGTGTCCGGGTTGCCCAGGGTGCCCGGAACGCGGACGAAGCCCTGACGGATGGTCGAGTCTGCCTTGCCAGCAGCCTGTTCCAGCGTAGCGACGTTAGCGCTGCCAACCTGCTCGATGTAGCTCTCAGGCTTAGCATTGGCCGTATCGCCTTCACCCGACTGGGTAACCGTTGCGAGATGGCCAACACCGGCCTGACGAACCTGGCTGAGAACGTTGGTAGCACCGAGGTTCTGGGTCACCAGCGCCGTGCTGCCACCGAACACAGACGAGCTGCCGGTCTGGGTGATCTGGCTTTCAGCGCCATCGGCACCAGTGTTCTGACGAACGATCGCACGGTGTGCGCCAGCGAGGAAGTTACCACCGCCGCTCTGGTTCACCGTGCTCTTCGAGTCCACAGCAGCCTGACGAACATCAGCGTACTGATAGTCGCCGGTCTGATCGATTTCGCTGTTTGCACGAGCACCCGTCTGACGGACCAGCGCGTAGTTACGATCACCATCCTGATCGATATCGCTGTCCGTGTCGGCACCGCTCTGGCTCACATCGGCTTCGTTGCGATTACCGTCCTGCAGGATCTTGCTATCGGCACCGTTGCCGGCCTGACGAACCAGCGAATAGTTCCGATCGCCCTGCTGTTCGACATCGCTGTCTGCATCAGCGCTTTGACCAACGTCTGCGTCGTTATTGTCGCCGTTCTGCAGGATGACGCTGTAAGCGCCGCTACCGCTCTGGTTGACGCTGGCGATGTTCTCATCACCGACCTGATCGAGATCGCTTTCGGTCTCGTTGCCCGTCTGCGAAACATAGGCTTCGTTTTCGTCGCCGGTCTGATCGACGTCGCTCTTGCGGCCGTAACGATCAACCGACGGGTTCGCGCTGATGGTCGGATCCTGGCTCACATAGGCGAGGTTACGATCACCGGTCTGCGTGATTTCCGACTTGTCGACTTCACCCTGGGCGGTCTCAGCCGTGTTGTTATTGCCGTCCTGCACGATCGTCGCATACATGCGACCATCCTGCTCGAGAGCCCAACCAGCGGCCTGCGCACCCTGCTGAATGCCGGCATCGTTGCCCGAACCGTCCTGATTGATCAGGGCGTAGTTCTTGATGCCGCCAGCGTTAACCTGGCCCTGGTAGATCACGGCATCGTTGCGGCGCGAATTGTTCGTGTTGGTGTTGCCGCTCCAGGCGCCGCCGTTGTTCTGGATGATTTCTGCATGCTGAGCCTTACCGTTCAGCAGGCTCGCAGGAACGTTGGTGTTATCGCCACCGGTGTTGTCCGACGCGCCGCTGAGACCGATCTGCACGATCTTGGCCGCGTTGCCGCCCGTACCGCCCTGATCGACCTTTGCACCATTGTTGCCCGAACCAGCAGTCGAGGTGCCCTGCGTCACGTTCGACGAGTTGTGCGAGCCATCGACCTGATTGACGTCGGCCTTGTTGTTGTTCGCATTCTGAACAACCGACGAATAGTTGGTGCCGATCGTGGGCGAGCCGATTTCAGTGCTCGGGTTCGGGTTCGCCACCTTGCCAAAAATCTGAGGGCCAGCAGCCTGTGCGTGCACGACGCCGGTCGAAAGGGCCAGCGCGGACGCGCTGATCAAAAGCTTCTTAATCATGTTACTCTTCTCCTGTTTCATACGCATGCCGCTTTTTTAAGCGGCGGGTTGGGTCACCGGGTCTCTCTCTCCGATGATTCCGTGCGTCCAGAAGCCT
>NZ_JBBHJZ010000014.1:0-3210 GCF_037482895.1 Novosphingobium anseongense
GGTCGCCGACGTGCCCGCCAACGCGAGAGCCGATACGGCGCTGAGCGCGATCGTTTTTGCTCTGCTGTTCACGTGAACCTCCTGTTGTACCCCAAGGGTGGGGTGGTTCGCTTATCTATTCCATTCACCGCGCCGACCGGCGCGGGTATCAAATCAGAACTGCGTGATCACGATGCCCGAAGACAGGAAGCCTGCCGACTGCTCGACCGCGATGCTCTTGCCCGAGCCGAACTGGCTGATCGACGCCGAAACGCCTCCGGTCTGGCGCAGTGCGATGCTGTTGTCCGAACCGACCTGTGAGAGATCGGCCGCATTGTTGCCGTTCTTCTGTTCGAGCAGGATTTCCGACGACGAGGCCGTCTGGAAGGTCTTGGCCCAGTTGTTGCCGCCCGACTGGCTGACATAGGACAGGTTGTTGCTGCCGGTCACGGTCTGCGAGGCCGTGTCGGCGCCCCCCTGCAGCGCGATGGCGGCATTGCCGTTGCCCAGGATCGTCTGTTCGGCGCTGTTGTTGCCCGAGAGCTGCGAGACGTGGAAGTCGTTCTGGTCGCCGACGATATAGACCGCCGCCTTGTTGTTCGTGCCGCCCTGGGCGATCACGCCCGACTTCAGGCCGGTCTGCATGGTCAGGCTGCCGGCCGGGGTCGCGCCGACGCTCTTCTTGAAATCGTTGCCGTCCATATAGCCGGGAACGCCGTCGTTATCGAGATCGAGGCCGGCGCCCGAGCGCACGACCTTGCTGAGCGCGACGGGGCCGACGCCGGCGATCATGCCCGTGCCGTTTCCGTCACCGCGGACATAGACCGTGGCGCGGCTCTTGGTGGCACCGACCTGGTCGATCGAGACGTTGTTGTTCTCGCCGATCTGCGCGACGCAGGCGACATTGGCGGTGCCGGCGCAGCCGGCCTGAAAGTCCGCATAGCTCTGCGCCGAAGCCGAGCTGGCAGCTGCGATCGCGAGCACGCCGGCGGTCATTCCCAGAAAGCCCTTAGCCAGTTTCTTGCCAGTCATTGCACTGTTCCTTTGGCCTTGCCCCGTTGGTATCGGGCCCTTTCCAGAGCCAAGCCGCAGCTTGGTTCGAGAAAGGGGTGGGGTGGCCGAAGCCACCCCACGTTAGAGATTACTGCTGAACGAGAGCAACGTTGCCGGTGCCGTTCTGCGAAACCGTGCTGAACGATCCAGCGTTGGCAATCGTGTTCTGCAGAACCGTGGCGAGGTTGTCGGTGCCGATCTGGCTGACAATGCTCTTCACGTTAGCAGCAGCCTGCTTCACGATTGCATCGTTGGAGACGCCGTCCTGCGTGATCTTGCTGTTGGCGTTCAGACCCGACTGCGTGACTTCCGCGGTGTTGTCAGTGCCCAGCTGCGAGATCTCGCTGATTTCCGTCGGGCCGCTCTGCGTGACAAGCGACACGTTGTGGGTGCCGTTCGACAGAATGTCGCTCTTCGAACCGTTCGAACCGGCCAGCTGCTTAACCGTCGCTTCGTTACGCGAACCGAGCTGCTTAACATCGCTACGCGAAGCCGAGTTCTGCAACACGTTAGCATTGTTGCGGTCGCCAACCTGATCGATCACGCTCACAGCCTTGGCAGCCTGGTTGACGACAGAAACGTTGCGGAAACCGCTCTGATAAATGTCGCTCTTAGCTTCGATGGCTGCAACGGTCTGCGTAACAGTTGCCTTGTTCTCAGCCGACAGCGGGGTAACCGTGTCGGTAAGACCGCGAATGAAGCCCTGCTTGATCGAGGACAGCGCACGATCGCCAGACTGCGTCAGCTTGGCTTCGTTGTAACCGCCAACCTGCTCAATATAGCTCTCGACCGGCGTGGCCGTACCAGCAATGCCGACGCCCGACTGAATGACGGTAGCTTCGTTGCGGATACCCGTCTGCGTGACGATGCTTGCCACGTCCACGGCGGAGGCATTCTGCGTGACGGTAGCAGTGTTACCGCCCAGCAGGACCGAACCGGTGTTCTGCGTGACAACGCTGGTGGCGCGATCCGCATCCTGGGTCACGAACGCAGTGTGACGCGAGCCGTTCTGGAAGATGTCGCTGTCAGCGCGCACACCGCCCTGACGAACGTCTGCTTCGTTGAACTGGCCGTCCTGCTTCACGAGGCTATCGGCGTTCGAGGTCTGGCGCACGTCAGCATCGTTGAAGCCGAGCCCGCGCTGGTCGATCACGCTCTTAGCAGCGAAACCGCCCACTGCGCTGCCGGTCTGATCAACGCTGGCAATGTTGCCGACGCCGTCCTGGTCGATATCGCTCTCGGCTTCGTTACCCAGCTGATTGACGAAGGCATCGTTGTCGCTGCCGGTCTGATCAACGGTGCTCTTGCGGCCGTAGCGATCGACGTTCGGATTCGAGCTGATCGTCGGGTCCTGATTGACATAGGCTTCGTTGCGATTGCCGGTCTGGTTGATTTCCGAGCGATCGATTTCGCCCTGAGCGGTCTCAGCAGAGTTGTCGTCACCGTTCTGCTTGATGGTCGCATACATGCGGCCGTCCTGCTCGATGGCGAAACCGTCAGCCTTGTTGCCCTGCTGGATGCCAGCGTCGTTACCGCGACCGTTCTGCTCGATGCGAGCATAGTTCTTGATGCCGCCAGCGTTAACCTGACCCTGATAAATCACAGCATCGTTGCGACGCAGGTTGTTGAGCACCGTGGCGCCGAAGCCGGTAGCATAAGACGAGTTGTTGGTCTGAACGATTTCAGCGTGCTGGGCCTTGCCGTTCAGCAGGTTCGACGGAACGGTGGTCACATCGCCGCCGGTGTTGTCGGCTGCACCGCTGAGACCGATCTGAACGATCTTGGCCGCGTTGCCGCCCGTACCATTCTGGTCGACCTTGGCCGAGTTGTTGCCCGAACCGGCAGTCGTCGTGCCCTGGTTCACGACCGACGAGTTGTGCGAACCGTCGACCTGATTGACGTCAGCCGTGTTGCTGTTGGCCTTCTGGTCGACCGACGAGTAGTTGGTGCCGGTAGTGGGCGAACCAATTTCGGTGCTGGCCGAAGGCAGCGCCTTCTTACCGAAGGTGATGGTCTGGGCGTGAACAGCACCAGTGGTAAGGGCGAGCGCCGAGGCGCCGATAAGAAGCTTCTTCATCATGATACTCTTCTCCTGTTTCATACGCATGCCGCGGTTCATCGCGGCAGTTTTGGGTCACCGGGTCTCTCTCTCCGGTGATTCCGTGCGTCCAGAAGCCG
>NZ_JBBHJZ010000015.1:0-1876 GCF_037482895.1 Novosphingobium anseongense
GCGCAGGTCATCTTCCCCGACGGCAGCTCGACGCCGATCACGGACATCCAGATCGCCGACGAACCGCAGAGCTTCCTCGATGACGAGGTCCTGAAGACGGCGCTGGGCAAGTCGCTCGACATCGATCTCATCAGCGGCAGCAATGTCCAGAAGGGCGACGTTCAGGGCGCCGTGCGCGCGGCCTTCGACAAGTCGGCCGAAGACATCATCGCCACCTTCAACCTGACCCAGGTGCCGGGCCTGCAGTTCCAGACGGCGGGCAACAAGTCCGCGGTCGAACAGGACGGCAGCCGCAACCTCGCGCGGATCGACCAGGCCAGCGGCAATCGCGGTTGGGCCATCGTCAACCAGAACGGCGAGGACAGCTCGGCCTCGGTGCGCCAGGCCGATACCGGCGCTCCGCTCCAGGAATCGCTGAACCGCGCCTATGTCGGCCAGGTCGGCTATGCCACGCCTTCGGGCAGCCAGCTCTATTCGAACACAGCCGAGGTCAACCAGACCCACCGCAGCTTCGACCTGTCGTCGCAGGCCTTCAACGGCACCAATGCGGTCAACAATGCCACGATCCAGCAGGGTGGCATGCGCAACTACAACTTCACCTCGGTCACGGTGCCCACGACCGGCGTGGGTGAGCAGAACCGCGCGCGCATCGATCAGCTCGGCGCCGGCAACGACGGCGTGATCCAGCAGGGTCTCGACAACGCCACGACCTTCGCCGCCGAGACCGGCGACACCGTCGGCAGCTTCAACAACGCGATCCTCTACCAAGAAGGCTTCGGCAACCGCGGCGTCATCCTTCAGGAAGACTACGCTCTCGCCATCACCCGCCAGGTGGGCAGCAACAACGAGGCCTTCGTCCGCCAGGACGGCGACGTGCTCGACAGCGGCAGCTTCAGCGAGATCGACCAGGGCGAACTCAATCCCGGCGGCGACGCCGACGACAACTTCGCGACCGTCTACCAACGCGGCATGGCCCAGGAATCGAAGATCCGCCAACTGAGCAACGGCAACACCGCCTATGTCTATCAAGCACCTGGATCGGCCTATGCCAAGTCGACGATCGTGCAAAAGGGCGGCGTTGGCAACTATGCCACCGTGCTCCAGGCAGCCAGCGTCGCCACGGTGAGCCTCGCCGTGGTCAGCGACATTATGCAGAACGGTTCGTTCAATGAGGCTTTCGTGTCGCAGCAGTTCAATCCCGGCAGCGTGAGCACGATAACGCAGACGGGTAATGGGAACTTCGCTAGGGTGCAGCAGTAAAAGCTGCACAGAGGATACCTGCAATGAGATTGCGAACCGTCCTGCTCGCCGGCGCCGCGCTGATCGGTGCCGCTTCGGCGTCCGCGCAGCGCAACGATCTGTTCGTCGATCAGGTCACCCCCGCGAACACCCGCGCGGTCGAGCAGATCGGAGATGCCGACCGGCGTCCCTCGACCGGCATGGCCCAGGTCAGCCGGACCGCCTCGCCCGCCGCCGCGGGTCAGGTCGCGACGCCGCGCGCGGGCCAGGATCCGCGCTTCGGCCAGCTCTCGTCACGCTCGGCCGGCAACGCGCCGACCTCGCAGCTCTCGACACGCAACGCGCCCACCGGCCTCGCCTCGCTGCCGCCGGGCCTCGTCGATGCCTGCGACCGTGCGGCCCAGGGTCGCGGTCCCGCGCCCAAGGGGGTCGATTGCTCGATCGTCGTCGAGGCTGCGGCGCCGGTGGCACTGGTCTCGGCCGAGCAGTCGCTGTTGACCAGCGCCAACGAGCGCGACAGCCAGCGCGGCGCCGCCGAGCAGCTCGCGCGCGGCAATGCCCCCGACGCCGGCGAGGTCGCGCTGCGCCTCTCGACCGGCGACATCGCGAACTCGCCCGTCGCCCAGGCCGTCGCCGC
>NZ_JBBHJZ010000016.1:0-1773 GCF_037482895.1 Novosphingobium anseongense
TGTGGCTGCCCCCTGGTGCACTGGTCGCACTCCCCCGATGGCCGGGACCGAGTTGGTGGACCGCACGGCCGCGACCGGGCCGTGCGGAATTCGTTTGCCCTTACGGGCGGGCCGCCTTCGGCACCGAAGCCTGGGCGGTGGCGGGACGCACGGTCTGGACGCTGGTCGGCGGCGTCAGGGTGCGGGCCTGCTTGCGGTTGCGTTCGCGGCGGCGGTCGGCCGGAGCCGCATCGCGCCAGGCCTGGCTCAGCGCGCGGGCCTTCTCGTCCTGGTATTCGCCAAGGAGCTTGTCGCCCGCGGTGCGGTCGGCGAAGTTCCAGAGCTGGCGGGCACCGGGCTGGGCGCCTTCGAGCACCAGCGCGTAGACCGCCTTCTCGATGGCCGCCTGAGTGGCGATCTGCATCGGCTCGTTCGCCGAGATGCCGACTTCGCCTTCGGCCAGCTCGTCGAAGGCGACGAACTTGAAGATGTTGGCGTTGACCGCGACCGAGGCGACCGTCTTGCTGGTCGTCACGTTGCCGAGGACTTCGCCGGTCTTCACCGAGATCGCGCGGAGCGAGATCGTGACGGTGTTCTGGCGCCACTGCATGTTGCCGCCGATGCCGAGGAAGCGGGCACCGAGGCCGCCGGTCTGCGTGTTGCTGTCGTAGCCGACGATGCCGCCTTCGAGCAGGATGCCCGCGAAGAGCAGCGAGGGCAGGACGTTCGACGGCGTCTCGGGCTCACCGAGGTAGCGCTGCCGCATCTCGCGGATGATCTGGCGCTCCTTGAGCAGGTTGTCGAGACGCTCGCGCTCGACGACCGTGAACCAGTTGCCGTTGCCGGCATCGCGCAGCGCCTTGATCAGGATCGAGGTGCCGCCCTGGGTGACGGCGCGCGACAGGCTCTGGATGTTTTCCGAGGGCTTGAGCTGGCCGGTCTGGTCGGTGAACGAGTAGACGGCGATGGGCACCGGCGCCGGCGGCGGCGGCAGATAGATGAGGTCGCGCTGGCTCGACGTGACCTTGGCGAGCTGCGGTGCTTCGCTGGCGGTGGCGATCAGCGACTTCTGCGCGGCGGCACAGCCACCGAGCGCGAGCGACGCACACGACATCAGCGCGAGAATTGCGGTCTTGTTCATAATGGTACCCCCCAATTCCCGTTTACTGGCCGGTCAGGCCGGTCAGCAGTGAACCCTCGACCGACGAGATGCCGGTCAGCGACGATGCCCCCATGAGCGAGCTTTCGGCCGACGTGCTGGCCGACAGGGCGGCCGCGGCAGTCGGGTTGCTGAAGTTGAGCACGGGAACCGAGATCACCGTGTTCTCACCCGTGGTGTTGTCGAAGATCGTCAGCTTGATCTCGCTGAGCGTGCGTTCGAACGAAATCTTCTGGTCGCCCACGGTGAACTCGCCGGTGGTGCCGGGGCTCGAACCGGTGATCGCCTCGACCACGGAGGACGACAGGGCCGAAAGCAGGCGGCTCTGGATCTGGCGGGCGAACAGCTGCGCCTCGGTCAGCTCACCGGTCGTGCCGTCTTCGCTGGCCGGACGATCCGGACGCTGCGCCGTGGCGATCGCCAGCAGGTGATCCGAGTTGAACGGATTGCCGCCGAACGACGGGTTGATGAACTGGAACTTCAGCTCCTGGGCCGAAGCCGCGCTTGCCATCGAGACTGCGGCCAATGCCGCCGCGCTCATGGCGACCAACCTCACCTGCTTCATTATGGTAACCCCCTTAGCTCTCGAAACCCGACTGTATGGCGATTCGTTACCGGTGTTTTCACCATTAACG
>NZ_JBBHJZ010000017.1:0-1267 GCF_037482895.1 Novosphingobium anseongense
TGACGTGACCCCCTGGTTTCCACCAGCAGCGATTAGAGCCCAGCGGCTTTGTTGCGCATGAGCGCGGGCTGAGCAATGGCCTGCGCAGCGGAGCCCGTAGGGCGTAGCGAAGCAGGCCATTGCTTATGCAGTTCAGCGGCGAACGCCGCTGGTGTCTCATATCCAAGGGCCGAGTGCGGGCGCTCTTGGTTGTAGTCCTCCGCCCAGGCGGCGATCACGACGCGGGCATGGTCGAGGCTCAGAAACAGGGTCTCGTTGAGCAGCTCGTCGCGCATGCGACCATTGAAGCTCTCGACGTAGCCGTTCTGCATCGGCTTGCCAGGGGCGATATAGTGCCACTCGACGCCGATCTCCCCGCACCAGGCAAGGACCGCATTCGACGTCAGCTCGGTGCCGTTGTCGCTGACGATCATCCCTGGCTTGCCGCGCTCGGCGATCAGATCGGTGAGCTCGCGCACGACCCTGCGCCCCGAGATCGAGGTGTCCGGTACCGCGCGCAGGCACTCCCGGGTCACGTCATCGACGATGTTCAGCACCCGGAACCGGCGTCCCGACGCCATCTGATCGTGCACGAAGTCGAGGCTCCAGCGCTGGTTGGGCAACGCCAGCACGGGCGCCGGCGCCCGCGCACCGATCGCACGCCGCCGGTTGCGCCTTCGACGGACCGCTAGATTCTCCTCGCGGTAGAGCCGCTGGGTCTTCTTGCGGTTGATCACCACACCCTCCCGCCGCAGCAGGATGTGCAGCCGGCGATAGCCAAAACGGCGGCGCTGCTGGGCAAGCTCGCGCAGCTTCGACCGAAGCTCGGCATCATCATCCCGCTGCGACCGGTAGCGCATGCTCTTCCGATCGGCGCCGATGACACGGCACGCCCGCCGCTCGCTCATCCCCAGGGCTGCCTGGAGACGAGCGACCGCCTCTCGCTTGGCAGCGGGCGTCACCAATTTTTTGCCAGAAGATCCTTCAGGCCGGCATTGTCGAGCATCGCCTCTGCCAGGAGCCGCTTCAGCTTGGCGTTCTCATCCTCGAGCGCCCGCAGCCGCTTCGCCTCGGACACCTCCAGGCCGCCATACTTCGCCCGCCAGTTGTAGATCGTCGCTTCAGACACACCATGCCGCCGCGCCAGGTCGCCGGTCTTGGCTCCCGCCTCGGCCTCCTTCAGCACCGCAATGATCTGCTCTTCCGAGAACCTTGTACGCTTCATCGTCCGTCCTTCTATCAGGCCGGACTCTAATCACACTTGGAGGAAAATCAGGGGGTCACGTCA
>NZ_JBBHJZ010000018.1:0-1181 GCF_037482895.1 Novosphingobium anseongense
TTCACGTCGTTTAGGTCGTGGACGATGATGTTGACCTGGCGGTCAATGGTCTCGTCCCGGAGGATGCGGTCCTCGGCGATGTACCAGTACTCGGCGATGTCGGTCAGCTTCTCGTGGCTGACGACGACGAGCAGGTCGAAATCCGACTGGTAACCATTTTCCGGGTCGTCGACCCAGTCGCTGCGCGCATAGGAGCCGAACAGGATCACCTTGAGGATCTTGCCGTTGCGCTTCCAGTCCGAGTTGGCGAGCGCGATTGCCTTCTCGAACTCCTCCATGAGGATCTTTGTGGCGCGGGCGAGCTCGGACTGCTGCTTCTCAGGCAGGTGGGAGAGGTCGTCACGCACCGCCGCTGGCCCTAACGCGCGCTCTGTCCGTCAGTCCTCGGCAAGTGGGGGCGGTAAAGTTCATGCTTTATTCTCGTGTGACGCGCGCGAAAATGCAATCTCGCCTGGAGGATCGAACGTGGAATTTTGCTCCGAAGTGAATCTATCTCGGGCGGCGCGTGTCATGAATTGAAGTGATCTTTGCGGATGGTGACGGGCTGTTGACCCACACTGCGACAGCGTCAACGATGTGGGGAGCATGTCTGGGTGAACGGGCTAGCGCGCTCGGCTGACGGTCATTTGTCGAGCCATCGCATCGAATGTCGCTCGGCGAAGCAGCGGCCATCGCTGCGCGATGGCGTTGTTTGATAGGCCGACCCCAGGTCGAGGTCTGGGCGGCGCTCCCTTCTAGGCCGGCTGCGGCGAGCCGCAACGCGGGGCTTCGCCCCGCGTCCTCCACTACGTTGCGGCCCTGCGGGTGCCGCTCGCCTCCTTCAGCCGGCCTTTCCGGTCGCATTTCGCCGCCCACCCCCCTCCCTGGGGCAGGCATACGGGATTGGGTTGCGTATGTGGCAACCTGCTGTGGTCTGGTCTCTTGGGCAGCTTCGGAGGTCTGATGTCCTACGAGCCTGCATATTGCCTCTCGAGGCATTCAGACTTGCGGCCCTGCAATGGTCTTGGCACCAGCTCTTCTACCTACCCGACAGCGTGGTTTCTCGCCGAGTTGAAGCAGGGGCGACTTCCGTGGGTGCAGCCATGGGGGCTACGTGGCAACGCGTTGGTCGGCGTGCCTCGTAATGCCTTGAGCCAACGCCCCTATCGCGGTGTCAACATCCTCATTCTTTGGAAAGCCGC
>NZ_JBBHJZ010000019.1:0-655 GCF_037482895.1 Novosphingobium anseongense
ACAAAACGGACGTTCATCGAACTGACGGAGCGATCTAGAACCTGTCGTTCGTGGTATCTTCTATGATGGCAGCGAAATCAAACATTCGAGTTTAGGGACGGGTTAGCCTCAACGATCGGCCTAACGCAGGATCCGCAGATGCTGCCACGTCCGCTGGATAACTGATCCAAACGGCTTGCCCGCGATACGCGGATTTCCAATAATAGATGATCCACTTGGTCCCTCGCCTCGGGAGGGCATTGCCTTCTCTGATATCATTTTGGCAGGCTGCACTTCCTTCACCCCGGTTGAAGATAATCGTCCTGTGTTTGAAAGTTCCGGATAGTATTGTTTGCACCGATCCTGTCGCGGACCATGGATGCGAATCTGCCATCGGTCGCCGAGTATATCTCGCATCTACAATCGTGACCTCAACGACCGCTGTAAAGAATCCCTGTTTGTATGCCCGAGCCAGCTTTTCTTCAGGAGGTCGCCAATTCCAGCAGGCATGCGCCGGCGACGCAGCAGAAAGCAAAAGCGGCCCGAGGAGTGCGGCACGGATTCGACGGCAAGGGCGCATAGCTTTGCCTCTCACATTCGCGAAAGCCGGACAATATGTGGCAAAAGCTAAGATTGGATGGCGCCGCTAGACGTCCGCTTTACCCCAGCTTTTTCG
>NZ_JBBHJZ010000020.1:0-646 GCF_037482895.1 Novosphingobium anseongense
TGAAACTGGACTGTCCGGAGCCCACGACGAGTCCGTCGGGCGCTCGGGCAGGGCTGGGTGAGGGCGCCTCTCGCCAACGGTTCAGCCGCGGCCCAGCTGCTCAATTCGTGCTCTGCAGGCGAGGTCGACGAAATCTTGCAGCCGCTTCACGGCATTGCAGAGAGCATCGAGGTCTTCGATGCTGATATGATAGTTGGCCGAGTATCTCGCTTCCACATATGCGCGTTTCAGGAGTTCAAACCGTCGGCGATCGAGCTTGGTATCACGAGGCCAAGCTTCAATGAGCTTGGGCTCCTTAGCTTCGGAGATCGAACGGAGAAATTTGATATTGTGCGACCTTGGAAAGTAGAAGCTAACTGTTAATAAGAAGCAGGCGAATGTTCGCTCGGCAGCTTGGTGAAGAATGAATGCTGCGTCTTTGCGCCAACCAATTTCAGTTTCGGCTCTTTGCGTCCATTCTCTCGCGGTGGCTAAAAACCGCTGAGCTGCAGGAAACCATTCATCGAAATATCGCTCGGCTTGCCGAACCGCGTCGAACTTGGTCAGCGGCTTTGGTGTGGCCAAAGGATGGCCGGGCAGCTCGTAGAGCACGATGCCGTCGCGCACTATGTCGGCCCAGAAGTACTCGCCGCGCTGGAGCGCCTGG
>NZ_JBBHJZ010000021.1:0-574 GCF_037482895.1 Novosphingobium anseongense
ATTTAAGCCATTCGGACGTCCACAGCGGTCTATACGCGTCTACTCAAAGCGTGGTCTCGAAACGTGGTATCGGCAGCGAAAAACGTGGTATTTTCGCGAAATCTCGGCACGGTAAAGGTCAAATAGACCAGGTAGTATCACCACCCCCTATTCTTGATGCCCAGCCTTGCCGCGGCAGTTATTGGTGGAAGATACTGCTCTCGCACGCGTTTAGACCTTACGCATTTGTCCGCCCAAGGATCCATGCGACGGCCTTGCTCACCTGGCTACTCGCCCGGAATATTTCCGATTCATCGTGCCGACAAAGGGCGAACCAAGAGCCAATGAGCTCGGGGTGTCGCGCAACGGGATTCACGCCGATCATCGCGCAGAGGAACGCCCCACCCAGTTCTGCAACGAGCTCTTCGCGTACAAAGTTCACCGAGCTAGTGGAAGCGGCGCAGGGCCGTGAGACCCTGGAGATGTGTCCAGTCGCGTGGATCAGCTCGTGGCAAATCGCGCGACAGAAGGAATCCGCGCCAGAAAAACTCGAGCGCGGCGGCAGCTGCAGATAGTCCCCATCTAGCGAGTAGAA
>NZ_JBBHJZ010000022.1:0-334 GCF_037482895.1 Novosphingobium anseongense
AGCCTGCGAACCTCCGATACGAATGTCGAGACCGCATCCGGCGACCATCTCCTTCAATCTCATCCGCCCTCCGCACGAGGCCCTGGTGATGAGCGGGGCCGAAAACCGAGGGGGAAGCGCATCACACTGCGCGACATTGAACAAGGTGCAGCGCATGACCTGATCGCGCGGCGCCTCGCCCTTCGGGCCATCCGGGCTCCGGCTTGGATTTTCAAAGACCGGGCTCCCCAAGAAGAAGGCGGCGACACCCCGCTCACCTCGGCGCACCGTTCCACCAACCGCGCGGGCTTGTTGGAAGGTGAGCCAACGATGATCGACGTAGCCTCGGTCAATT
>NZ_JBBHJZ010000023.1:0-334 GCF_037482895.1 Novosphingobium anseongense
GGCCTGCGAACCTCCGATACGAATTTCAAGACCGCATCGGGCGACGATCTCCTCCAAGCCCATCCGCTCTCCGCACGAGGCCCTGGTGATGAGTGGGGCCGAAAACCGAGGGGGAAGCACATCACACTGCGCGATGTTGAACAAGGTGCAGCGCATGACCTCATCGCGCGGCGCCTCGCCCTTCGGGCCATCCGGGCGCCAGTTTGGCTTTTCAAATGCCGGGCCCCCTAGAAAGCAGGCGGCGATACCCCGCTCACCTCGGCGCACCGTTCCACCAACCGCGCGGGCTTGTTGGAAGGTGAGCCAACGATGATCGACGTAGCCTCGGTCAATG